>NZ_JAFLRF010000068.1 GCF_017315705.1 Trinickia mobilis
TCACCCAGGATGCACGGCCAAGCGGACGCGCGATTAGCGAGAGCTCGTCGGCATTGCCGCCGCGGACGACACAATCCACGTTCTCGCCAATGAGATCGGCCCGCCGGTCGCTCACGCCGAGATCGACACGTATGTCGGGATATCGCGCAATGAAGTCGGGCAGGGCGGGGATTAACACGCAGCTTGCGCTCGCCGAGCCGATGTCGATGCGCAGCCGTCCGCGCGGACGCTGATGTGCGCTGGCGAAACTCGAGTCGATGTCCTCGAGCTCTTTCAGCACGCGCGAGCTGCGCTCGTAGTACGCGGCCCCCTCGGACGTGATGGTGACGCGTCGCGTCGTCCGCTGGAGCAGCTTGACGCCGAGATGCTGCTCCAGCGAACGCACTAGTTTGCTCACTGTGGCGAGCGGCATGTCGAGCGAGTCGGCGGCACGGGTGAATGCGCCCGCTTCGACTACGCGGGCGAACACGCGAATGGCAAGCAGCTGGTCTTCGTCCGGCGCTTCGACGTCACCTGGCATGGACTCAACGCGCCGCACTGTGCTTCGTGCTGCCGCGTGGCTTGGCACGCTGAGCCTTGGAACCGGTGTGGCCGCTGCCGCTGTACGAGAAGCAGAGGCGAAAGCGACGGATATTGCGCTTCCGCCCACCTCGGAAGCCGTAACGCCGTTCCAGGTCGCCATTCCAACCGCCGCCGTCCAAGACCTTAAGGTCCGACTTGCAGCAACGCGCTTTCCTGAGAAGGAGACTGTCGGCGACTGGTCCGAAGGCGTGCCGCTGGCGAAGATGAAAGCGCTCGTGGAGTATTGGCGATCCGGCTACGATATGCGCCGCATCGAACGGCGGCTGAATAGCGTTCCCCAATACCGGACCCAGATCGACGGTCTCGGCATACATTTCCTCCATGTGCGGTCGAAACATCAGAACGCGTTGCCGATTATCCTTACCCATGGGTGGCCAGGCTCCGTTATAGAGTTCCTCAAAGTGATCGAACCGCTAACGGATCCCACAGCACACGGCGGCACACCCGATGATGCTTTCCATGTCGTCGTCCCATCGCTGCCAGGATTTGGATTTTCTGACAAGCCGACTGAGCGCGGGTGGGGCTTGCCTCATATTGCGAAAGCTTGGGCCGTGCTAATGAAGCGATTGGGCTATACAAGCTGGGTTGCACAAGGCGGAGACTGGGGTGCAGGCGTCACTACGTGGATGGCTAAACAGCATGTAGAGGGACTGAAGGCTATCCACCTGAACCTTCCCATTCTGTTCCCGCCACCGGTCGAAGGAGAACCGACCGCCGAAGAAAAGGTTGCTCTCGCTAGAGGCACAGCGTTCGCCAATAACGGAATGGGATATTCGAAGCTTCAGTCCACAAGGCCGCAGACGATTGGGTACAGTCTTTCGGATTCGCCGGCCGGTCAAGCTGCGTGGATATATGAGAAATTTGCCGAATGGACCGACACCAACAAGGAGCCGGAACGAGAGCTAACGCGCGACGAGATGCTCGATAACATCGCGCTTTATTGGTTTGCTAATACAGGAGCCTCCTCCGCGCGCCTTTACTTTGAAAGCTTCACGACGGACTTTTCGCGGCAGCTACTGGATATCCCCGTCGGCGCATCCATTTTTCCCGGCGAGATCTCCCGGCCACCCAGAATTTGGGGCGAGCGTACCTATTCAAAGCTCTTCTATTGGAATGAAGTTGCGAAAGGTGGGCATTTCGCCGCCTTCGAGCAGCCGGACCTCTTCGTCGCCGAATTGCGCGCTTGCTTTAGCCGGCTGCGCTGAACGGGAGTCAGCACTTAGCACGGCGCTTCCGGTGGTTACGACGATTAGGAAAGCTCAGTGGCAAGGCCGGACGCAATATTACGATCAGCGCCCGCATCCTGCTCGGCTCCGGAAATGCAACGCAGCGCCTTCTCCACCACCATCCCATAAATGCAGCGTCGACTCGGAAATCATATGGCCGTTAATTGGCTAAAGCCGCCGCCGGAATGACTGCCACAGAATCAGCATCTCGCGAATGACCGACCTCGGGACGTTCGAGCTCATGCACCTGTCGCATGACAGATCTGTAATCATTGCGACGGCGGGCCGTTAACCAGCGCGGCGCACAATGCGGAGTCGTCAAACAAGGTCGCTCGTCGCACGGATGATCAAAACGTCATGAATGTACCCCCGACTCTCCTCCGTCTGTTTTCCGCCTGGCTGACCATTTTCCCATTGATGGCGACGGCGAGCCCGACGCCATTGACCTGGTTGAAAACGATACCGCTACCGGCGGTCACGGGCGGAGACTTTGATCATTTCGCTGTCGATTTGCCCCATCGTCGGTTGTACGTTTCGGCAGAGGGGTACGGGTCAATCGAGGTGTTCAGCCTGCCGGACGGCGAGCATTTGTCAAGCAAGAGAGCCGTGGCAAAGTCGCCGCACAAAATCCTCCTGACGGACGACGGCAAAACGATGTTCATCGCGGATGCAGGCGATGCAAATGTCAAGATCGTCGATACGTCGAATTTCCAGGTGGGGAAGACGATCTCCCTTGAACCCCAACCCGACTCCGGGGTCGCTGACAGGAAGAACGGAATATTTTATGTGGGAAACGGAGGCGTGCAGTCCCATCAGGACGACGCCTATATCACTCTGCTCTCGCTTTCGGATGGTGCGGTTCTCGGAAGAGTCCACGTGCCCGGCGCTCAGTTGAAGGGAATGGTCATTGATCATGCCTCGGGCCGCCTCTTTGTAAATCTTCGAGACAAAAACCAAGTCGGCGTGATCGATCTCAAAGCGCGCAAGTTAGTTGGCGTCTGGACCGTTCCCGGCCCAAGCCGTAACTCTGCGATGGCATTCGACAGCGAGCACAAGCGCCTGTTCATTGGTTCGAGGGCACCTGGGAAGCTTTATGTGCTCGACTCCGATACCGGATCTATTGTCCAGTCGCTTAATATCGTTGACGTATCCGACGACATGCACTTCGACGCAAATCATCATCGGCTCTATGTCACGGGCGCAGGCGGATTGGACGTCGTGCAGCAAACAGACCCTGACCACTATCGGATCGAACAGCATATCGACACCCTAGGCGGCAAGACCTCTGCTTACATCCCTTCGCTGCACCGGCTATATGTCGTGCATACAAAGGGACCTCAAGCCGTCGAAGCCGGCCTGCAGGTATTTCGCGTCAATTGACCGGCGCGGTTTGCGTCTGAATGCTACACGCGATGAATGGCAGCTTTCGATTGTCCAACCGTCATGCGTGAATTCGCGGCCGTCCCTAGTCCCGCTCCTGAGGCATATCACGCATTCCCAACGGCCGTTTCGGAGGTGAGCGATTGTCTTAGGTCGAGCCGAATGGCCACTCCAGGCGACGACGCCTGGCGTGAGAGACCTGCCATTTCGCGAACGTTCCGCCTCCTTTAATGCCAGCTTTCTCCACTGGCAAAGACGAAGTGCATCCAGCAACTCCCTGGCTCACGCGCCAGTCGTAGGGAAATCACGGTGGCCGCGGCCAGTAGTTCCCGCGATCAAGCGTCAGCCTCTTTCCAGCAAGCGCATCCGGCGTTCAAGCTCGGCCAGGTCCCGCGCGCCCAGCAAGTACTCGTCGTTACGGTGTTGTTCGATGCGCTCGAACCAGTGGCTAATCTGGGTGAAAAGAAAGGCAAGCATGACAATCTCCAAGAGGTTGCTCGTGGGGGACACCATCGTCCGACCGCGGCGCTGCGCCTCTGTCTTGATGTTGTTCTCCGGCGCCGATCTGCAACTCAATCGTAGGCAACGGATATGCTCACGTATACTTATCTTTATTGATCTAATACATTAGAAATTTTGTTTAATATCCATGTCTCTTCGAGGGTAAAGATCATGGAAGTCGGGCGTCTTCGGGCGCTGCTGGAGCTGGCGAGGTGTGGCACGATGGCGGCAGCCGCCGAGGCCCTGTTCCTGACACCGTCGGCAGTTTCGCAGCAGATCGCACAACTGGAGGAGGAGGCCGGTGTCAAGCTCACGGAGCGCATTGGCCGCGGGGTGAGGCTTACGCCCGCCGGACAGGCGCTAGTGGGCTACGCCGAACGAGTCATGGTTGTGCTGGACGAGGCTCGCTCGGAATTGGCAGAGCTACGGCGCGAGATAGCCGGCGAGCTTCGCGTCGCGGCGTTTCCGTCGATCGCGTCGGCGGTGCTACCCGAGACATTCAAGGCGTTACAGCACGCCTATCCGCGCTTGGAGATCGTTCTTGAAGAATTCGATCCGATAGAGGGGCTTACGGCTTTGCGTTCTTGGCGAACCGACATCGCTCTGATTGACGACCTCTCGATGGTGGTGGGCGATAGTCAAGAGAGCGTAGGGGTGGTACCGGTCGCAGAGGATGCGCTCTACATCGCAGTCGCGGCCGATCATGCGCTGAGCAAACGGCTGTCAGTGAGCGTAGCCGACCTCCGGCATGAAACCTGGGCCATCGAATCGACGTGGAGTGGCTTTGGCGACGTCCTCACCAATTTATGCCGCCGCGCCGGGTACGAGCCCAGGATCAACGCCAAATGCCGTGGATTCGAGATGGTAGGAGCAATGGTGGCCTCCGGCTGCTCGGTGTCGATGGTCCCCGGACTCAGGCTGGTGAGGCTACCGGCCGGCGTGACATGGATCAAGCTGAGGCCCGAGGTTCGCCGAAAGGTCTACGTCGCTTATCGCCTTGGCGAGCGCAACCACCCAATGATCAAGGTGTTCGTCGAGGAAATCGTCCGGACGGCATCGCGGCTCCTCGGTTAGCCAAATCGACGACGCTCATACGCCAACCCGCAGGCGCAAGATATTGTGGTCATTGCAGGCTAAAAGAATTTGGGTCGGCGCAACGACCGACGAGCGACAAGTGCCTTCGGGCGACCGCCTTCGGAGCGAAGCGGTCGTCTGAGTGACACAGTCTGAGCGATGGCGAACGTCGCTTGTTGGCCCGACTGCCGCCCGATGCGGTCGGCCGTAACCGGTAGAGTCATGCCCTGAGGTGGTCTGTCAAGTTTTTCACTTCGACACTTCTACGTTTACAAGTCTCCCCCGACCATGTCCCGCGCCCGCCCGTGGACAACAACGCTGCCCATATGCTGCTTGCGGAATAAAAGCAACGCTCCATACGTTTATCTGTCAAAGAAACACTGGCAGGTGACATCATGTGCAACGTACTTCGACTTGGACCGGCGCTGCTCGCCGGTCTGGTCTGCACCGCCCCCGTGGCAGCTCAGACTTATGGAGGGCAGCCGATCGACACTTCCACGTGCCGCGACGTGTCAGGTCAAGCAGAAATAGACGGCGTCATGCAGCCGTACACCGGGCGGGCCTGCCGGCAGCCTGACGGCACCTGGGTGTTCGTGAACGGCTATGGCCAGTCTTGGGTCATGCCGGACTACGCGTACGATTACGAGCCTTGGTACTTCGCGCCGCCGGTCTTCTTCGGTGGGGGATTCGTTTTCTTTGACGAATTCCACCACCACCACCATCACCATCACTTCGACCACGATCGCTTCGGCCACCCTTTCGACCACGATTTCGACCGCGATCGCTTCGGCCACAATCCGAATCACATCGTAGCCGTGCCGTCCAGCGTCCCGCCCGCTCAGCCGTCGCATCACGTAGCCTTGCCTCCCGCTCCCGCTCAAGCGCAGCACGTGGCAGTGATGCCTCCGAGCGCTCCCGCTCAAGCGCGGCACATGGCAGTCATGCCGCCGAATGCCCCCGTTCAAGCGCCGCACATGGCAGTCATGCCGCCGAGTGCCCCCGCTCAAGCGCCGCACATGGCAGTGATGCCGCCGGGCGTCCCCGTTCAAGCGCCGCACATGGCAGTCATGCCGCCGAGTGCCCCCGCTCAAGCGCCGCACATGGCAGTGATGCGCCCAAGCGTCCCCGCGCAAGCGGGGCACATGGGGACCGGCGGATACGGCGGGGTCGGCGAAGGCGCACATGCCTCGGGTGGCGGAGGCGGTCGTATGGGGAGCGGCGCGGGTGGTCACTTCATGGGAAGCGGCTCTGGCGGCGGCACGCACGGGCATTGATTGAGTCGGAGAAAATCGCGCGAAGCCAACGATTCGAGGAGCGCGTGAAGTCGATGGCCGCGCGCTCGCTAACCGGCAACCCCTGATGGTTCCGACAATTACGCTTTCCGAACGCCTTCGCACGAACACCGGATCGCCACCGCTGCAAGCCCAGCTTGTCGTCGGAACGTGTCCCTTCCCGACTTCGGTCGAACGACCGTAGATGGCCCCGTCAAGCGACTGTCGCCTTGCCTGGAAACGATCATTCACCGACGGATGTGCGGGGTGCCGACAAGTTGCGTATCCCGTCGCGAACATCGACGCCGTTGCTACCCGAAGGCTTCAGGCATTTCGTTACTTTCGTTACCTTCATAGCTGCTCGGATGCTTCCGGCTGAAGCGGATGCCGGGCGGGACTTGCACCCGCCGGAAAGCGCCGCCTTTGCACGGCGCACACCCAAACCGGTCCTTGGGCACATCAATCGCTGATGCAATTAGCTAATTGAGCATAGCAAATGGACACCGATCCGTTCGAGATGCCGCGCAGCGGAGACCTAATCGCAGCCTGCTCTGGAACACCCCCCTGCTGAACAGTTCTGCGGTGCCGCACTGACAGGCACGGAATAAATGAGGCGCTCGCACGTTTACCGTCCAGCGGCTTTTCGTGTTGAAGAATTGCAGACTCTCAGAGCTTTGCCCAGCCGCGCCAGCAGCTGGGGTGGTCCGCAAGGGAAGGAGGTGCCCTATGAAAGCTTCGCTGCAGTTGTCTGCCCTTGAATCACCCACCGCGCTCCTACGTCCACCGAAACTCCGTCGCCCGTCCCGCTTCACGCCCGTGCATTTACGCGCCGCCATGTGCGGCATCGGTCTCGCCGTGCTGTCGTTGGGATCCTCGATGGCTAGCGGGGAGCCGATCATTCCGCCGACATCGACGGTCGCTTCGACGGTTCCAACCAACCTTGATCTCAATCCGTACGGCATTGCTTTCGTGCCCAGCGGCGTGCCGTCGGGCAGCGCGCTGCAGCCTGGGGACGTCCTGGTGTCCAACTTCAACGCCGCGTCGAACCAGCAAGGCACGGGAACGACCATCGTGAAGCTTGTGACCGACAGCAAGCCAGTAACCTTCTTCCAGGGACAAAATCTGGGTCTCACCACCGCACTCGCGGTGCTCAAGAGCGGCTTTGTGCTGGTCGGCAATCTTCCGACCACAAACGGCGCCATTACCTCAACCGGCTCGCTATTAGTGATCAATCCGCAGGGCGGACTTTTCAGCGAACTGAAAGATCGAACCCTCCTGGACGGTCCGTGGGACATGACGGTCATCATCGATCAGGGGTCGCAAGTCACCGCGTTCGTCTCGAACGTCCTGAACGGAACCGTGGCACGGATCGATATCAGCATTGGCACGAGCGGCGCAACGCTCTTGAAGAGCTCGCGCATCATTGCCTCCGGCTACATGCACCGGCCCGATCCCGCCGCGCTCGTTGTCGGCCCCACGGGACTGGCCTATGACGCTGCCCACGACGTGCTTTACGTCGCATCAACCGCCGGCAACAAAGTGTTCGCAATCTTTGGCGCTGCGGCGCTCAAGCACGATAACGGTCCAGGAGCGGTGATTTATCAGGATACTGATCACCTACACGGGCCACTGGCATTGGCGCTTGCGCCGAATGGAGATCTGGTGACATCGAACGGCGATGCGGTCAATCCTGACCCGAACCAATCGAGCGAAATCGTCGAGTTCACGGCCAACGGGCACTTCGTCGCGCAGATGCAGGTCGACCCGACGCCAGGCTCCGCATTCGGCCTCGCATTCGGGTTGAGCAGCGGTGGCCAGTCACAGTTCGCGACGGTCAACGACAACACGAATTCGGCGACTGTCTGGACGTTGCGCTCGAGCAGTGGCAATTGACCATCGGGAGGGACGGTTCCACCGGTATCTGGCGTGCGTTAGCGCCGAACCTTGTCTGCCCTATGTGCCCAGACACGATGGAACCGCGCCGGTCGAAGCGTTCGTGCTGACGAATGCCGGTCTGATGGGCGACGTCTCCCTCTCGGGTACCAAGGTGTCGCGTCTGAAAATCTGATGGCGGATTAGGCCCTGTGATTTCTTTTATGCGCGCTTTGCGCGCGGCTTACCCAACAACACGGGCTGGAACACCACGATGCCGATTAGCAGGCAGATGAGCGACAGCGCGAGCAGCCGCCCCATGCTCGAGGTACCTGGATGGTGCGACAGCCACAGGCTGCCGAACGCGGTGCCGGTGGTGGCCGCACTGAACAACACGGCGTGCGTAAGGCTCGATTGCAGCAGCCCGGTCAGGCCACCACGCCACGCCACTACGTAGTAGATCTGAAAAGCGACGCCGATGCCGAGCATTAGCGGCAGCGCGATGATGTTGGCGAAGTTGAGCGGCATGCCAAACACGACGCACAGCTCGAGGGTCACGACCGCTGACACGAGGAGCGGAATCAGCGTGCGCAGCACGTCGTGGAAACGGCCTAGCACCAGCCACAGCAGGATCGTGATCGTCAACAGCGCCAGGCCGCTCGCCTGCAGGAACGCCATGATGATCATGTCCGCTGCATGCAGGATCGAGATTGGGCCGCCGATCGCGAACGGCTCGGCGCTCTTCACCGCGTGCGCGAAGCGGCGCAGCATCGCTTCGTTATTCGGGTCGGTTCCTTTCGCGACTTTCGGCGAGACGTCGACGAGCGCACGGCCGTCGGCCGAGACCCAGTCGCGCGCGATTTCCGGCGGCAGCGTGGCCCGCGTGATTTCGGCGGGTTGTAGGAGCGCAGTGAGTTGCTGAAGGGAAATCCTTAGCGGCCCGGCTAGCGCGGTTTCGGCACGGTCGCGCGTCCCGGCCTCGGCGGCCGCCAGCTTCGTGAGCGCGCCCGAGAGATGGTTGGCCTCGGCGGCGCCCGGCCCCGGATGGTCCGCGGCGGCGAGCGCCAGTTGGTTCGCCGCGCGCTTTAAAGCTGCAACGCGCACGGCGTCGGTCACGGGCGGTGCGGTAGGCTGGGTCAGCGCGGGCAGCAGTTGTTGCGCGGCGTTGGCAATCAGCAGGAGCTTCTGCGGCTGGTCGGCGGGGATGAGCGTGTTCAGCGTCGTAATGCGGCCGACTTCCGGCAGGCTAGCCAGATGCGCGGCGATACGCTGTGCGTCCGTTAGCGAGGGCGCCAGTACCTGCACGTCGTTGATCCCGGCTTCGGGTGAATCCTTCAGCGACAGTAGTGTCGCCATCGATTCGCTGTGCGGGTCCTTCAGGTGCAGCGGGTTGAAATCGAAGTGCAGATGCGTGAGCAGCGGCGACGCGCCGATCACAACCACGAGCGTTGTGATCAGCACGGGCTTGCGGTTGCGGTTTAGAAAAGCATCGAGGGGCGCCAGCTGCCTGAAACCCGGCGACGCCGGTTCGCCCGGCGGGTTGAAGACCTTCAACAGGGCAGGCAGCAGCGTCAAGGTGGCCAGATACGCGAGGAACATGCCGACGCCGGCGATCGTTCCAAGCTCCGCCATGCCACGGTAAGCGGTTGGCAGGAAAGAAAAGAAACTCCCGGCGACGGCGACCGTCGCGAGCCGCAATCGCCCGCCGATGTTGTGCGCAGTGCTAACCAGCGCTGCCGCAAGTCGGTCGTCACGATAGCGCTCGTCGCGATAGTTGACGCCGAACTGGACCCCAAAGTCGAGGCCGAGCCCGACGAACAGCACGATGAAAGCGACCGAAATCATGTTGAACGCGCTAACCATCATCAGGCCGACCGCCGCAGTGATTGCGAGCCCGACAAACAGGGTGACCAACACCGCGACGACCATGCGCCCCGAGCGAAACGCGAGCCATAGGACCCCCAGGACGACGACGAAGGTGCCTACGCCGTTGAGCACTGCGCCGTGTCTCACCGAGGCGAACTCCTCGTCGGCGAGTGGCTGTTCGCCGGTGAGGCGGATGCTCGCGCCGTAGCGGGCGGCAAGACCCAGCGAAGCGGCGGTCGCGCGGATCGCCGCGGACGCGCGGGCGCCGGCTTCGAGCGCGCCGTAATCGACGACCGACTGTACGGTGATGAACGCCCGCGCCGGCTCGGCGGCGGCGCTTTTGTCCACCAGCGCCCGCCACGAGAACGCCGCCGGCTGGCCCGCCAGCACGCGGTCGATCACGGTGGCGCTTTGCGACAACAGATGGCTCATATCGCCGAGCTTTATTTGACCGATCTGCAGCGGCAGCAACAGGCTCGTCGTGAGGACGTCCGCGAGGCCGGTAAGACTCGGGTCATTTGCTAGCGAGTTGATGAGCGGGCGCGCCTTTATCAGTTGACGGGCGGTGGACCGGACCTCGTCGCGGGACAGGAACAGCAGGCCATTGTGCTCGAAGAACGGTCCGTCGGCAGGCTGCGTGACGACGACGAACTCCTTGGGCTGGTTCTTGAGCGCGGCGGTGAGCGCCGTGGCGGCGGCATCCACGAACTCAGGGGCACGCGCCTCGACCACGACCAGCACCGTTTGACTGAACTGCGGGAAGGCGTCGTCCATCGCGTGATCGAGGGCGGACCACGCCGTGTCCGTTTCGACGAGGCGGCTGGTGTCCGTATTGATCTTGAAGTGGTGGGCGACGTAGTAGCCACCCAGGACAGCAAGCACGAGCGCAAGCGCAATGACTCGCCCCGGATGGCGCACCGACCAGGCGACGAGACGTACGATAGGTGACCTCAGCATGTGGGCGAGAGAGACCCTGTCACGGAGTTTCTGGCAGAAGCGCACAGATATACCCACGCGGTGCTAACTGGCTCATCTTGCCCGGCAAGGACGGCGGCGCAAAGCCGGCACGCTGGCCTTAGCCATGGCAAGGCCGGTCATCCAATCGTTATTTTCCTCCTGTCCGACGAGCGTATGAAACGTGATTTGTCTGCTTTTCTCGCGGCAGCGGTTGTCTCACCTCAGGCACACCTCCCCGGAGTAGCTCAGGCCGCAGCAGGCGTGTGGTGTTCCCGCTTGCCGGCATGGTGCTTGACGGTCTGCCGGTGCGCGCCGGACGCCGAACCTGTCCGGTACGATGCGAACCGCACCTTGACGCGATGCGAACGCGCGAGCATCGAATGGTGATGATGCAGCCGAGCGCTTGCGTAATAGGGCGGCTCGACGACCGGCGTTTTGTCGCCGTTCAGCCATCGGCGTATCGTGACGAGATCGGTGGAGCGCCCCCACGATGTTTGCGAGCCGAGCAGCGCAATCATCACCTGGCCATTCGGCATGTTCGCATCGACCACGATGCAGCGTCCCGCCTCGCGGATATAGCCGGTCTTTGCGACCAGAACGTCCCAATCGGCTGCGCGGACTATCGGGTCGGTGTTGTGATAGAACCTCGTCCTCGTGCCGATCTCCTCTTCATAGCGGGGAAGCGTCGTGTATTCGCTGATCAACGGATAGTGCGCCGCGGCTTCCGCCATCTTCACGACGTCGCGTGCCGTCGAGAGATTGTCCGGCGAGAGCCCGGTTGGATCGTCGAAGTGCGTATTGGCCATATGCAGCGCGAGCGCCTTTTCGTTCATCTTCTGGATGAACGCAGGCTGGCCCCCCGGGAACGCACGCGATAGCGCGGACGCCGCGCGGTTCTCGGACGACATGAGCGCAAGGCGCAGCATCTCTCCCCGCTCGAGTGACGCACCGACCGGGATGCGGGACCCCGAGTGCTTGAGCCGATCGATGTCGTCATCTTCGACGGTCACCGTGTCTCCCAACGACTGGGCGCCGTCCAGCACGACCATCGCCGTCATCAGCTTGGTGAGCGATGCGATTGGCTGGACGTCGTCGGCGTTCTTTTCCAGCAGGACTTCGCCGCGCCCGACGTCGTAAACGATTGCGCTACGTGAATAGAGGAATGGCGTTTCGGCCCACGCGACGAACGGCGCAGAGGCGAGCAGTAGCGCGCTGAGGAAGTTCTTCATGGCGTTCACACCTTGGGACAGCAATCAGGTGATGGCGGGTCCAACGTGCAGGCTTGTCCCCAACAACTAAACTGTAGTTGCTCATTGCAGGGATGAGTGTATGAAAGAGGAAGGAATTTTTTGTCCCTGGAAGACCAACGATGAGGCCTGACGCTGGTCCGGCGAAGCCTACTGAAATAGCGGACGGATGTCCGCGCTCTCGGGGCCGATCCAATCAATGGCCTCGAACGCGCTTGGGCCACCCACCGGTTCAGGAAAACCGCTCCCTGGCATGCGCGATATACGCCACCAATAGCCGATGCTGCTGTGCAGGCGGCGTAAGTTGTACCAGCCTTCAAGAAATGAAAAGGTGCGCCGCCGAGCACGCGATGGCGCGCTTTCCGTATTTCGCGCGATACGTGTTTTTTAAGTGATCGGCAAAATCTCTCGCGCCTGCCAGGGCTGTTCGCGCGAAGCGCGAAACAGTTCCAGAACAAATATGTCAAGGCTGTCAAGGCGCATGGCAACGTGGCAATGCGCGCTTAGCGACGAGAGAGGGACGGCCGTTATTTGAGTGTTAGCGAGGCTCGAATGTCTACACTGATACGCGGGCCGATGACCGGACCTGGCCGAGCGGCGACATCCTCGAAGACCTTCACTTTCGGGCGGTCTTCGGAGGACATCGAGCGTGGTTACCGGCCTGCGCTCAGTTCCTGCTGTCGCCGCACTCGCGCGTCTTCCTCAAGACGTGTCTCTTCGAGTTCCTGCAGCACGCCATCGAGGTCCACAGGTCGCGTGTCGACTTCGATGCGACCGGTCAGTTCGGCATCGACATGCAGCCGCCCTGCTTCGAAGAGCGCCCAGATCTCCGTGCCATAATTCGCGGTGAGTATTTGCGGTGCAAACCGTCCGAAGTACGCGGCGAGGTTATCGACGTCTCGCTTGAGCATCGACGCGGCTTCGTTGTTGCCGGCTGCGTCGACGGCCTGTGGCAGATCAATGATCACCGGCCCGTCTGCTGCCAGCAGGATGTTGTATTCCGACAGGTCCCCGTGAATTACGCCCGCGCAGAGCATGCGCACAACCTGGTTCAGCAGCAGCGCGTGCAGTTCGAGGGCGCGGGCTTCGGTCAGATCGACGTCATTGAGCCGCCGGGCGACGTCACCCATCTCGTCGATCACCAATTCCATCAGCAACACGCCGTCGGTACAAATATAGGGTTGCGGCACGCGCACACCTGCGTTGGCGAGCCGGAACAGCGCGTCCACTTCAGCGTTCTGCCATGACGCTTCCTGCATCTGACGGCCGTAACGCGTACCTTTTTCCATCGCCCGCGCCTGCCGGCTGTTCTTGACCTTGCGACCGTCCCGATACGACGCGGCTTGCCGAAAGCTGCGCTGCTTCGCGTCCTTGTAGACCTTGGCGCAACGGGTCGATTCGCCGCTGCGCACGACGTAGACTGTTGCCTCCTTGCCGCTCATCAACTGGCCGATGACCTCGTCGATAAGTCCTTCTTCGAGAAGCGGTGCAAGTCGTTTGGGTATTTTCATACGATCGTCGGCCGCAGCTCGTGGAACGTGCATTCCACGCGCGTGGATGGTGAATGGCCCGCTGAGGTATGCGCGACCAACGAACCGATGAATCGAGCAGCCGGTGCTGGCGGCCGTAAGGTTGCTGCTGGGGAGATGGATGGAGTCATGCCGGATTATAAGGGTAGCGGCCCAGGACAAGCCGACGTAAATCTCCCGGCGACTGCGTAGATGCCATTGCACCGCAGTTGCAGCGTCGAGGTGATCCGGTATCGCGACTAGACCGTTGAACTGGCGGCACGAACCGTTCTGCGTGGCGACGAGCTCGTGCCGTTGACCGCTCGCGAGTGGGCGGTGCTGGTTCACTTGCTCACCCTTCAGGGCATCCCTCAATCCCGATTCCGTCTTGAAGAGAGCCTGTACGGACAGCAAGCATTCAGGCGTCGAGAATCCCTGCGCCCTTATCAATCCGAGTCGATATCCATGTCAGTCTCGTGTCACCGAATTGCAATGACCGGAACATACGCTGCTCCTGCACTACCCAATAATTTCAGGAAAGTCATTCTTTCCTTTCATCTGAATGGAGGAGTGTATGTGCAAACCAAAACTGATATTGGCTGTACTCATGTCGGCATGCAGTCTCACAACAACAGCATTTGCCGACAATGACCCGCATTCCATTCCCGCGAAGCACGTGCTGCTGATATCGGTAGACGGTATGCACCAGGCCGATCTCGACTGGTTTGTTGCGAAGTATCCGAATTCGACCATTGCAAAGCTGGTCCATCAAGGCGTGGAGTATACGAACGCACGTACACCCTTCCCGTCGGATTCCTTCCCGGGCATGGTGGGTCAGGTAACCGGGGGCGATCCTAAAACGACGGGCATCTATTATGACGATGAATATAGCAGGTCGCTGCTTCCGCAGGGAACCTCGATGGCTGCCTGTGCTTCCACCAAGCCCGGTGCAGAAGTGTTTTATGCAGAGGTGATCGCCAAGGATCCAAACCGGCTGGATAGCGGCCAGGATATCCCCGGCTTGTATACCGACTTCTCGAAGATTTATCAGTTGTTTGGAGACCCCGCGGGTGTGGCAAGTCTGATCAATACCGCATCGCTGCCGGTGTCGCCATCGCCCAGTTGCAATCCAGTGTATCCGCACGACTATCTCAAAGTGAACACGGTTTTCGGCGTGCTTCACAACTATCACCTTCGCACGGCCTGGTCCGACAAGCATATCGCCTATGAGATCCTGAATGGACCGTCGGGAAAGCCGGCTGGGACGAGTATCGATGACCTGTTTGCGCCGGAAATCAACAGCTCGACGACCGACCCGACGCCGCCCGCGCAGCCCGGTCCTGACTGGACAAAGGACAACACGAATACCCAGAAATACGATGCATTCAAGGCGCAGGCCGTGCTCAACTGGATCCATGGACACGACCATGCGGGCAATGGCACGTTTGCCATACCGACCATTTACGGCATGAACTTCCAGGCCGTGTCGACCGCCCAGAAACTCAACACGTCGAATTACTACAAGGATCCGTTGGACCCCAGCAGCATCGTTGCCAATGGGTTGGGCGGCTACACGAATGACGGCACCGTACCAGGTCCGGTGTTGCAAAGCTCGCTGACCTTCGTCGACGAAGAACTGGCGGCCATGCTCAATGACAAGGCTTTTGACCCGCAGAACACGGTCGTCATCCTGTCAGCGAAGCATGGGCAGTCGCCAAGAAACCGCGAAGATTTGACGATCATCAACGACGGTGCGTTGAACGACGCACTGAATAGCGCGTGGGCAAGTCAACATCCCGGCACCTTGCCGCTGATAGCGCACTCGATCGACGACGACGGCATCCTGATGTGGTTGAACGACCGGTCTGACAACGCGATCGACTTCGCGCGCAACTTCCTCCTCAGCTATTCCGGCACGGGTGTCGGTTCGCACGAAGACGGATCTTCCTTTGCGAAGCCATTCACCCAGGCCGGTACGAGGAAGATCTATGCCGGGGAAGAAGCTGCCGACTTCATCGGCGTTCCCAAGCTCGATGACCGTTACCCGGATATCATTGGTATCGCGCAGCACGGATCCGTGTACGCAGGCGGCTCTCTGTCCAAGATTGCCGAGCACGGCGGCGATGCCCAGGATGACCGGCATGTTCCGCTCGTCATCTGGGGCGCGGGTATCCGGAACAATATTGTCGACGACCCCGTCCAGACGAAGCAGATTGCTCCAACGATCCTGCATCTGCTGGGGTACAACCCACGCGAACTCGACGCTGTGCGCATCGAGGATACGCGGGTGCTGCCTCACTTGCACTGACAGGATATGCCGACGTCCCACATGAATTGATGACGGTTCCGGAGGTTTCTTCGTGAAGCTTCCGGAATGAGGCTTCGCGTGCGACAAGCGAATGCTCAAAAGGGACTGTCAAGGCACAGCGCCCAAGGATAACGCGTCAATCCGCTATTTGCGGCGAGTGGCTGAATCCGCAACACGAAAGCAGCCGCCTATCAAGCGGTGCAGCGCGGCGTTTCACCTAACTGCGATAAGCAAGCATATCGTCGACTATCGGGACAATGGCGAGAGTCAGAAGGACGATGGCAAGAGGAACGGTCGACACGAACCCCAAGTGTCGAAAGCCTACTGCGCCGGCAAGTCCGCCTACCAGGAACGAGAGTAGCAGCGATCCGAGAAGCCCGAGTTTCTGTCGATCTCCGCGGACCAAATTGCCGGGCGTTTCCCCGATATTCCAATAAAACAGTTTACCGAGCTCGATGCCAATATCGGTCACAAGACCGGTGACGTGCGTCGTCCGAATCTCCGCCTTTGAAACCTTTGTGATCATCGCGTTCTGCAGTCCCATCACGTAGCAGAGAAGACAGACGGTAGCCGGCACGAACAGCACGCGGTGCGTTTCCAGATTCGAGCCGAGAAAGCCGAAGAGGAGAAGCAGCGACGCCTCAAGCATCAACGGTATCGCGTATCGGCTATGCAGGTGCCTGCGGCGCCCCCAGTTGATCAGGATCGCCGACGTGGCTGCTCCGACAAGGAACGACAGCAAGGAACTCAATCCCGCCACGACCTCATTGATATCGCCAAGTGCGAGGTTATCGGCAAGCGACGACGCAATCCCGGACATGTGGGACGTGTACTGTCCCACGGCAAGGAATCCGCCGGCGTTGGCCGCCCCGGCAACGAATGCGAGCGACCGCCCGAGGCGACGATTCGTGACGTCGGTACGCTCGGGTTTCGTGAAACCGCGAAGATAGTTGATGGGCATGCTGATTACCCTCGGTATCGGCGACGTGACCCAGTATCGATGCTCAGGAGTTAGCCGATCCTAACATGACTAAGCCGACCGCTCCTGATCCACTCGAGCCCGGCTCTCGATGCCGACTCCATCCAACAGCAACCGCCGCGCGACGTGGGCGGCCGACAGGAACGGGAACGTCTGCTCTTGAGTTTAATAGCTGACGCAGGAGCCGCCCAATCAGTCGATCCGCAATGATGTGCGGGCGTCGTTTCATCGGCAACCCGTGCGACGCGAATAACGTTGTGCCAATTTGTTGGTTGGTCGTGCCGCCTCCCTTCACTATCCTGTCCTGACCTTCACAGTCACCTCATGCGCACGCGCCTCGCCGCAACGCGGCTAACCCATTCGTTCAAAAAAGGACGTCTTTTCATGCGCTACTTGCCGACCATTCGTCGTCTCATCGTTTCCGCCGCCTTCGCCTGTGCCACGCTCGGCGCCCATGCAGCTGAGTTCACCGTCGCCTATCAGACGTCGGTCTCTCCGGCCGTCGTCGCCCAGGCCGATGGCACCTACGAAAGGGCCACGCACAGCCGGATCGACTGGCGCAAGTTCGACGACGGTGCGTCCGTAGTCGCCGCGCTCGCCTCGGGCAGCGTGCAGTTCGGCTACCTCGGCTCGAGCCCCGACGCGGCCGCGGCGAGCCGAAAGGTGCCGACCGAGACGTTCCTGATCGCAGCGAGACTGATCAATAGCGAGGCGCTTGTCACGCGCGACGGCACAGGCATCGCCAAGCCGGCCGACCTGATCGGCAAAAAGGTCGCCACGCCTTTCGTGTCGACAAGCCACTATTCGCTGCTCGCTGCGCTCAAGCACTGGCATATCGATCCGTCGAAGGTGCAGATCCTGAACCTGAATCCCCCCGCGATCAGCGCCGCTTGGCGGCGCGGCGACATCGATGCCGCGTACGTATGGGATCCCGCGCTCGGCGTCGCGAAGGAGACCGGGAAGGTGCTCGTGACGTCAGGCGAAGTTGGGCGCTTCGGTTCGCCGACGTTCGACGTCTGGGTGGTGCGCAAAGACTTCGCCGAGCAGCATCCGGAAATCGTGAAGGCGTTTGCGGCCACGACCCTGCGCGCATACGCGGACTACGAGAGCAACCCGAAGGCCTGGCTCGCCGATCCCGCCCACATCGACGCGATCGCGCGCATCACGGGCGCGCAGAAATCCGATATCCCGGGCCTCCTCGAAGGCAACGATTTTCCGTCGCTCGCGCAGCAGCGCAGCGCGCTCGGCACACCGACTGCGAGCGCGCTCGCGAGCACCGCGCGCTTCCTGAAGGACCAGGACAAGATCGACGACGTGCTCGCCGACTACGCGCCATATGTAAGCGCGAGCTATCTGCCTGCGGGCCAATGACCTCGCGCCGGAGATCTTCACCGATGGCATCGCTTACGCTCGATCGCGTCACTGCGCGCTACCCCGGCGCCGCGCAGCCCGTGCTGCAAGACATTTCGCTCAGCCTGTCCGACGATAAGCTGCTCGTGGTCCTCGGACCCTCGGGCAGCGGCAAGACGACGCTGCTCAACCTCATCGCGGGTTTCACCGAGCCCGCGAGCGGATCGATTACGCTCGACGGCCGGAAGGTCAAGGGCCCCGGCGCCGAGCGCGGCGTCGTGTTCCAGCACGACGTGCTGCTGCCGTGGCAGGACGTGCTGAGCAATGTCGGCTTCGGCATGCAACTCGCGGGAGTGCCGCGGCAGGAACGCGAGCGGCGTGCGGGCGAGTGGCTCGCGCGTGTCGGGCTCGAAGGGCTCGAGCGTCGGCCCGTCTGGTCGCTGTCGGGCGGGCAGAAGCAACGCGTCGGCCTCGCGCGCGCGCTTGCCGCCGAGCCGAGCCTGCTGCTGCTCGACGAGCCGTTCGGGGCGCTCGACGCGTTTACCCGCGAGCAGATGCAGGAATTGCTCCTCAAGCTCCAGCAGACAACCCACAAACCGGCGCTCCTCATCACGCACGACATCGAGGAGGCCGTGTTCCTCGCGACCGACCTCATCCTGCTGGCTGCCCATCCGGGCCGGATCCTCGAGCGGCGCTCGCTGGATTTCGCGCGGCGCTATGCGGCGGGCGAAAGCGCGCGCTCGATCAAGTCCGATCCGTCGTTCATCGCGACGCGCGAGCACATCCTCGCGCGCGTCTTTGCCGAGCGCCTGAGCGAGCGTGCTGCATGAGCCGCGTCTCAATCGACACTCCGCGCGCGTTCACCGATACCGAAGCCGATACCGAAGCCGAAGCCCCGCGGGCAGGCGAAGCATCCGCACGTTCGCGCCGCTTGCGCAAAATGGCCGTCTCGTCGTCGACGATCAGCATGGCGACCGTCGCCACGCTCCTGCTCTTCTGGTGGCTGTCCACCGGTCGCGGCTGGATCCCTCCTCTCTTCCTGCCGTCTCCGGGCGACGTGCTGAAGCAGTTCTGGGTCGTGAGCACGCGCGGCTACATGGACGCGACGCTCGGGCAGCACCTTTGGACGAGCCTGCAGCGGATCCTGGTCGCGCTCGCGGCGGCGACCGCGACCGGAATCCCGGCCGGCGTGCTGATCGGCCGCAGCCGGATCGCGCGCGGTGTGCTCGATCCGCTAATCGAGTTTTACAGGCCTATTCCGCCGCTCGCCTACTTGCCGTTGATCGTGATCTGGTTCGGCATAGGAGAGTTCGCGAAGGTGCTCCTCATCTATCTCGCGATCTTCGCGCCGATTGCAATCTCGACGGCTAACGGCGTGCGCAACGTCGACGCGGCGAAGGTTCGCGCAGCCCAGGCGCTCGGCGCGACCGGCCGGCAACTGATCCGCCACGTCGTGCTGCCCCACGCGCTGCCCGACATCCTGTCCGGGATACGGATAGGCCTCGGCGTCGGCTGGTCGACGCTCGTGGCGGCCGAGCTTGTCGCCGCGACGCGCGGCCTCGGCTTCATGGTGCAGGCCGCGTCGCAATACCTCGCGACCGACGTCGTGCTCGTCGGCATCCTCGTGATAGCGGGCATCGCCATCGCGCTCGAGCTCGGACTGCGTGCGCTTCAGCGGCGCTTCGTGCCCTGGAGCGGGAAGGGCGACTGAGCACTTAGAACGCGTGCCGCAGGCCGACGGTAACGGCCACTTGAGTGCTCGTCGACGACGGCGAAAGCGTGTTGATCATCGCATCGCCGAGCACGGAGCCCGCAGGCGCGCCATGCACGTTCTGATAGACGCCCTCGAGGTAGACGTCGGTGCGCTTGCTCAGCGAGTAGTCGGTCTGGAGCATGACCGTATTCCACGCCGGGGTCGCGTTTGTCGCGCCAACCGAGTACGCGCCGTCCGTGAACGTGTACGCTGCCGATACGGACAACGCCGGAGTGAGCGAATATTTCGCGTTCACTTCATAGTTGTCGAGGCGCAGGGTCCCGCCAAGCGGCATGTAGCTGCCGGAGCCCAGGGAGATCACGCTCGCCAGATTGTCGATCTGCGTATGGCTCCAGACGAGGCCGACGGTAGCCGCGCCGAGCGTATAGTTGCCGCCGGCGCCCCAGATACGCTGGCGCTGCGCGATAAAGTTCGCGCTGCCGTCTCCTTGCGAGATAGCCCCGTTCGGATTGGTACCGGTCACGCCGCCACCGGGATTGTTGAACTGGAGATATCCGGCCGCCAGATTCACAGGGCCTTGGCTATACGATGCGCTGAAACCGTAGACGCGGTTGTTCGCGAATCCGCCCGCCTTGTTGCTGAACGAATACATGGCTTCGCCGGTGATGCCGGCGAAGGTCGGGCTCACATACTTGACCGAGTTGTTGACGACGACCGAGTCTGCGGCCAGGTTGTCGTTCTCGAACGGATGCGCGGCGATGTTGCCGCCCCACGTATTGCTTTCTGCGGAAAGCGGTCCGAGCAGGTCGTTGACCACGTCGAACTGGCGGCCGAAGGTCACGGTGCCATACGGGTCGCTCTGCAGCCCGACCCACGCCTGTGAGCCGAATCCGTCACCTGGGAAAGCCTGCGTGCCGTTGTTCAGGTTGAATCCCTGTTCGAGCTTGAAAGTCGCATGCAGCCCTCCCCCCAAGTCCTCCGAGCCCTTGAGACCGAAGACGGTGTTCTGGGTCGAGCTGGTACCCATTTGCCAGTTGCTATGACCGGTTTGGTTGTTCGTATAGACGAGCCCAGTATCGATGAGGCCGTAGAGTGTCACGCTGCTTTGCGCATGGGCCGATACGGCAAATGCTCCGGAAAGTGCGAGTGCCAGCAAAGTTTTTTTCATCTTCGTGATTTCCTTGAGAGGTAACAAATAGCGGAAGTCGATATGGCCGGTCGGCAGTGCATGCCGCATGGTCGCCGCGTCGCTGCTTCCAGGCGGACCGAACGCACGCCCCCCGAGCGGAGCGAGCGTCTCCTCGAAATCTGTCGGGTTCCGCTCAACCTGGCTTCAACAGCAGTATTGACGCAGTCTGGCCAGCGGTCGCGATCGCGACTGCCAGAAACACCGGGTTTGCCTGAAGAAAGCGAAAAAGACTCAATTCGTCGCTTCGCTCGCGCCACATTCCGTAGAAGCCGAGCGAGAGAACTAGGCCGAACAGAAAGCTGAATCCGAAAAGCGCACCCACCCATTTGTTTTGCCGAACGAGATCCTCGGCAAACGCGAACATCGTTAGACAAGCGATCTGACACGAGAGAACGACCGACACAAAGCCATGCTGCCAATTGCGCTTTTTCATGGATTCAAAGCGGCTTAGTAGGACTGGGCGGCCGTATCCCAAGTCTTGCTCGCCGCAGGAACCCAGCGGAACCGTATTACGGCGCCGCCAGGCCATCAGGCAAAGGTGATGCCCCCTGCGCGAATCCCGTCCGAATGATTTGGATACGCGATATTCTGCGTTCAGTGTCTTCCAGCTTGATCTGGCCGGAAGACACGGGCTCTCTGAAGCGGATCTGCAGCGATCCTCGCTTGGTCTATTGGTTATTCGACGGCTTCACCGTGCAGCACCAGGTCCAAGCCCTCGCGTTCGTCCTCCTCGGCTACGCGCAGGCCCATCACCACGTCGATCGCCTTCAAGATGATGAAGCTCGCCACGCCGCTGTAGATCAGTGTCATGGCGACGCCTTTGAGCTGCAGCATTACGTTGCCGTCCGCGCCGCCGATGTCCTTCACCGCGAACACGCCGGTCAGAAGCGCGCCGACGATACCGCCGATGCCGT
>NZ_JAFLRF010000069.1:0-13426 GCF_017315705.1 Trinickia mobilis
GGTGCAGTGTTGTTCTATCGCATATCCGCGAGTGTTTTGGCACGGTTCCCGAACGCAAGCGTGGACTCCCGCATGGCTATAACGCGCTATATCGCGAATGGCAATGTCCGCGCCGCAGCGCTGCAGATGCAGATGCAGCCATATGGCGGCGGCTTGTCAGTCGCCCGGAGCAGTTTGGCATACGGTTACCTGGGACCCGTACTTGTTGCCGCAGTGATCGCGCTCCTTTCGGCAGCGTTTTGCTGGCTCTTGATAGATCCTCGCGAGACAGCGCCGCATAGTATGGCTCCGACAGGAGAGTCGATTGCGGTATCCGTCGATTAATTTTGAACGGCGCTTCACCTTGGGGAAGGGAATCGCTCTCGCGAACGGCCGCGAATAACGACCACGTTCTCCCCAACTCTTCTTGAGAGCAACTTACCAACCCAATGAAAACCTCTCCGCTGAGCTCTTATTAGTCCGCGGCCTCCTCGCGGGGCTGACCTCGACCGCCGCGCAACTGGCACGCTGCCACGCGTGCCCGAGATGCCGTCAACTGGTTCCACCGCTCCTACCTCGCAAAGGAATATGGTCTCGGGGAATTGTGCCAGCGCTCGGTGGCCAAGCTGCTTGCCTTCAAGCGAGCTTGAGCCTTGATGCGAAAATCGGCCGTTTGAATCCGCAAGCCATATTGGAGCTTTGTAAAATGAATCGGTATCGCCTTGATTTCGTCTCGCTGTCGCTCTTCACGCTCATTGTAAGGAGCGGAAGTATCAGCAAGGGGGCCGAGCTTGCCCGTCTCGCGGTAGGTGCTGCGAGCAGGCGTATTGCCGATTTTGAAGCTGCCATCGGCACGGAGTTGTTTGAGCGCCATTCGAGGGGAATTACCCTAACTCCGGCAGGCCACGCTCTGGAGAGGCACGCGCAACGCATTCTCAACGACGTTGACCTGCTTGCCGCTGATCTCTCTGACTATGTCAACGGCGTAATCGGCGTGGTCCGGCTGTGGGCAAGCACTTCGGCCATAACCCAGTTTCTGCCCGCAGAAATTTCTGCCTTTACCGCTGCCAGTCCGGAGATCCGAATCGAGCTGGAGGAGGAAACCAGTGACCAGGTAATCATGGCAGTGGTCGATGGACGCGCAGACTTTGGCATATTTGTCGACGGAACACCAACACTAGGGTTACACACCACGCGCTATCGCCGAGACAAACTGGTGCTTGTCGTGCCGGCGGGCCATCCGTTGACGAGGCGCGAGAACGTATCCTTCGGTGATGCGCTGGATTTCGACTTCGTTGGCCTCTCACGAAAAAGTTCACTGGCCGAGCGACTCGAGCAAGCTACTGTTGCCACAGGGAAGCGACTAAAGCTTCAAATTCAGGCCCGAAGTTTCGACGGGATGTGCCTCATGGTTGCAGCTGGACTGGGTGTTGCCGTGCTTCCCGAAGCTGCAGTGCGACCTCATATTCGTTCCATGGGTCTCGAGAAAATTTGCCTTGCAGAGCATTGGGCCGATCGCGAACTACTCATAGGCGCGCGCGACCTTGGCGCCCTCCCTAAACCAGCGCGGTTGCTCGCCGAACACTTCACTGGCAAGGCATCGATGTCATCAAGGCCGTCTGTTGAGTAGCTTGGAAGTCGGTGAGGGGGGCGCTTTCGCGTTTCGAGAAGGCTTATTTGGGAATTCGGACATTCCACCGTTAGCTGAGTACGAGGACAATATGCCGTTAGCGCTACGTAGCCCCACTTACAAGAGGCAAGTGTGTCTCTTCAAAAGCACAAGGCGAGCGGGAAGCGACCAGGCACTTGATCAAAATCATTCGGAGACCGGTGATGGAACACTCGAGCTCACCACGTACCCTTTTTGAAAAATTGTGGCAGCACCATGTAGTCAAAGAGAATGCCGATGGGTATGTCCTTCTCTACGTCGACCGTCAACTGGTCTACGAAGTCACCAGTCCACAGGCATTCGAGGGTTTGCGGGTCGCCGGGCGAAAGCCGTGGCGCGCGGCAACCGTACTCGCGACAGCGGACCACAACGTTCCGACAATTGCATCACAGCGAACGAGCACCGCGGCCATAAGTGATCCGTTGTCACGCACCCAGGTCGAGCAGTTGTACAGTAACTGCGAGGAGTTCGGTATTACCTCCTACGCTCTGACCAACCGGAATCAGGGAATCATTCACGTCATCGGTCCGGAACAGGGGGCAACGCTGCCAGGGATGACTGTCGTAGCTGGAGATTCTCATACGAGCACCCACGGAGCATTCGCCGCTCTTGCTTTTGGCGTCGGCACGTCAGAAGTCGAACATGTACTGACGACCCAATGTCTGTCCGTCAAGAAGATGAAGTCGATGCTCGTCCGTGTCGATGGAGATATGCCCCCGGGAGCTACCGCCAAGGACCTGGTACTAGCCCTGATCGGTCAGATCGGCACCGCGGGGGGCACAGGCTATGCCATCGAATTCGCAGGTGAAGCCGTCCGGAAGCTGTCGATGGAAGGGCGAATGACACTTTGCAACATGGCCATTGAAGCAGGTGCGCGGGTAGGCCTTGTAGCGGTTGACGATGTCACCATTGAGTATCTGAAAGGCCGTCCGTTTAGCCCCTCCGGGGACAAATGGGAAGAGGCGATTGCTTACTGGCGGACACTTGTCAGCGATGAGGGCGCAAGTTTTGACAAGGTCGTGACGATTGACGTCAGCGGATTGCGTCCCATGGTGACCTGGGGGACATCTCCTGAAATGGTAACCTCGATTGACGGAGTGGTTCCGAACCCTTCTCTGGAAGCAGACCCGGTGCGTCGTACCGATATGGTCCGTGCCCTCGCGTACATGGGGCTCGAGCCCGGTACCTTGATTCGGGAGATTACGCTGGACAAGGTGTTCATCGGCTCGTGCACAAACGGTCGCATTGAGGATTTGCGTGCGGCAGCCGAGGTCGTGAAAGGGAGACGGATCGCTCCGGGTATTCAACTCGCACTGGTCGTCCCGGGTTCCGGGTTGGTCAAGGCTGAGGCCGAAGCCGAAGGGCTCGACACGATCTTCCGGAACGCCGGATTCCAATGGCGCGAGCCCGGATGTTCAATGTGCCTTGGTATGAACGAGGACCGGCTTGGACCAGGCGAGCGTTGCGCCTCGACATCGAATCGTAACTTCGAAGGTCGTCAGGGGGCTGGCGGACGCAGTCATCTCGTTAGCCCAGCAATGGCCGCTGCCGCCGCGATCGCTGGACATTTTGTTGACGTATCTGCGGGAGCGTACTGATGCAGCCATTTACTGAACTCGATGCGTTGGTCGTTCCACTGGATCGCGCTAATGTCGACACGGACGCGATCCTGCCCAAGCAGTTCATGAAATCGGTGCTACGCACCGGATTCGGAGTGAACTTGTTTGATGAATGGCGGTATCGTGACCACGGGAAACCGGGGCAGGATGTGGCCACCCGCCAGATCAATCCTGATTTCCCGTTGAATTATCCTATTTACGCGGGCGCGCAAATCCTGCTGACGCGAGATAACTTTGGCTGCGGCTCCAGTCGCGAACATGCGGTCTGGGCGTTGTCGAACTATGGGATCCGTGCGTTAATCGCCCCGAGCTTTGCGGATATCTTCTATGGCAACTGTTTCAAGAACGGAATGTTGCCGATCGTTCTCAGCGCGGATCTGGTTCAGTCGCTCTTTGAACAGGTTTCCAGCGTGCCAGGATTCCGTCTGACTATCGACCTTCAAGCCCAACGAGTAATTGCCGATGGACTCGATCCGATTCCGTTCGAGATAGACACCGAGCGCAAGCGTCGGCTTCTCGGTGGGATGGACGATGTAGCACTCACACTTGAGTGGACAGACCAGATACTCGCATATGAGCAACTTCGTCAAATCGACGAGCCATGGCTTTTTAGCTGATGTGTCGCCACGCTCGTTCCCGATGAATCAAATCGTCTGACAGAGCCTGCTGCAGAGTCTGTGCCGTTCTGCGCAAGCATCCGTATTGATTCTTTGCCAAATTTGCGTTTTTTGATGCAACTCGCCGCTGCCGCCGCGAATCGCTGAGTCCTCAGCGTGTCGTCCATAGATTCGATGCCAATATAATATCTATGAGAATCAGCCACTTCCTGATTGCTCTCCGGTGACGTCTTGCGGCCTCGGCGCGGGCCTGAATAAGGACAGTTTTCGCGGCGCTATGGGACTTCTCACGGATAGATGTACGATAATCGCGCGAAAAGGGATTTATAGCTGTAAATTCGCGTGCTATTCCGGCCGGACAGACGTGATGCCCGCTACCGGCATACCTGGCAGCGATACCCCCACTGGTATCACGCGGCGACCGCTCGAATGGACGGAAGGCCGGACTGGACAAGACTTTCCGGCGGGCGCGGGCGAGTTTGACGCGACGCGCTGCCGCGCTTACCGACGCCAGAACAAACAGCAACCGTCTGATTCTCATGGTTATTTAAAACGGGCCCGTTCGCAATGCCTTGTCGGGCTTGAAATCGCTTACCGTCGTAATCTGCATGGAAATCAGGGGGACCCCAGAGCTGAAGTCTCTGATATTCCCGGGAATCATGGCGGATGGAGGCGAACGCGCCGCTGAAACAGGCGAATGACAGGCTGCGAGAAGCGCTAAAGTGAGCAGCGCTGACGTCGCAAGGAAAACTCGCAAACTAAGCACTGCTGACGTCGCAAGGACCCCCCCAGAGAGGACCACGGAGACCGCAATGACCAAAAGCATTCTGTATCTAGCTCTAGCTGCCAGCATTGTGGCGATTTCATCGATAGCTTCTGCCGAAGATCTGTCGACTGCTACAGCGCCCTTGCCGCCAGGCACATTCACCACGTCAGCGCATTCTGACGAGTGGAAAATCCGTAATGCATTAAGCGCGGGCCCTGCCAGCCTCACGGACAACGCAGCCGTCATTGATTGGTCCGCGAACCTGAAGGATGGCATGTCTCATGGCAGGGTGCTTCGCCAGGGCACCAATGGTTGGACGTGCATGCCGGACATTCCCGGACGGCCTCAGCACGACCCGATGTGCGTAGACGAGACCACGATGAAGTGGCTCTCGGCGGTCTTCGCTGGGAAGAAGCCGGACATCGATCGCGTTGGGCTGTCCTACATGCTCCTGGGCGAGGTAAGGCAGGGACAGGATGCAACTCCGGCAAAAGACCCCAGCCAGGTCAAAGAATGGTTCCGTATCGGCCCACACGTCATGGTCGTGCTTCCCGATTCAGACAAGGACGCGTTCCGGGGCATCAATCAGGATATGTCCATTAACCAGCCCTTTATCGCGGGGCTAGGGCTCCACCGTTCCGCAGATGTATGGTGGATCATTCCCGTTGGAAAATTCGGCGACAGGATCGGGGAGCTACCTATGAAATAGGGCCTAGCCTAGCTACAACTGTCTCGAAAGGACTTTACGAGACGGGGCGCCGGATGAAGCTGACGGTGGATGAGTTACTTGCGGAAGGCGCGGAAGGCACGACCCGAAGCACAAAGAATGCTCCGTCGGTGGGGCGTTAACGCTCGTCAAGGATTAAAGCAAGCTGGGTGCGAGTAAGCTGCCTTAGAGACGGTTTCAAAAAGACCCCAAATGGCTGTTAATTTTTTCAGCAACCTGTTAACCTCGGCTGTCGTGGCAGACGGATCATGGAGATGGTAAGCCAATCATTGATGACTAACTGTGGGCGCTAATCGAACCACGGCTGCCTCCGCCAAAGCCGCGCCGTTTCAAGTATCCCGGTCGCAGGCCGGTACCGGATCGCGCGGCTTTGACAGGCATCCTGTTTGTGCTGAAGACGGGCATTCGTTGGGGCGACTTACCAGCGGAAATGGGATGCGGGTCAGGCGTGAATTGTTGGCGCAGACTGCGCGATTGGCAGCAAGGCGGCGTGTGGGATCGATTGCACGCGGTGCTACTGGCGAACGTGCGAGCAGCGGGCAAGATAGACTTCTCACGTGTGGTCGTCGACTCTTCGTCGATTCGCGCGGTTGGGACGGGCGAAAAACTGGCCCTAACTCCACCGATCGAGCGCGACCGGGTTCCAAGCGCCACCTCGCCACCGACGCCATGGAACGCCGATCGCGGCAATCCTCACTGGCGCCAACCGTCACGACGTCACACAACTCGTGCCGCTGATTGAGGCCATCGTGCCGATTGGCGGCGTGCGTGGGCGGCCTCTGAGCCGTCCTCGCCGCGTCTACGCCGACCCGGGTTACGACCGCGACAGATGCCGGCGCATCCTTCACGATCGCAGTATCCCCACCAGTATTGCGCGGCGTGGTCGCCTCGCATGGCAGTGGCCTAGGAAAAGTCCGTTGGGTCGCCGAACGTACACATGCTTGACTGCACCATTTCCGCCGTCTACGTATTCGTTTCGAACGTCGTGTTGACATTCACGACGCATTCCTCAAACGCGGTTGTTGCTAGATCTGTTGGAACACCCTTCAGCGAGCTCAACAGTTTTTATGAAACTGTCTCTCAGGGCCTGTTTCAGGCGGCGCAGCAGATTCGACCCGGTGCTGGAAACAGAGAAGGAGTGCCCATGGCAAACAAAGAGAAACTGAATTCGCTGGTGCGAGAGACGTTCCCGGCGTTGCCACGATGCTTACGGATCGCAACGGGACGACCTATGGGCGTGTTCAGCTAGCGTGTACTTGGTTGGTCTCTCCGCACGCTAACGCGGGCGTCCCCAGTCTGAAGGTATTCAGACATCGCGCGGCATTGCCGCAGGCCCGTGCGGACGAGCATGTCGCATCCAAGCAGCTGTTTGGGCTATCCGGCTGTCGATGGAGACATATGCCCTAGGATCGACGCGACGACGAGCACGACGAGCAGCAACACCGCTTCGACTACCAATAGATAAGTGAAGCCGCGGATCCCCGCGTACGGCACATTTTCGTCATCCGATAGGTACACCATTCGGTTCCAGCCTGCAGCAATGACCGCGGCGGCCACAAGGACCAGTTTGATTCCAAGGACGTGTCCATAAGGAGTCGAAACCAGCGGTGCTGTCACTTGCGCCGTATCCTCAGCGGCGTTATAGACGCCCGTGAGAAGCACTAGCGCCAGTGAGGCAGTCGCGAAATGCGAGAGCCGGGTACAGAACTCAACGCAGTGATGCCATGCCGAGTTTTGCCGTAACGCGGATCGACGCAAAACGACGGCCGCAATGATCACGCTGCCCGCCCACATCGCCGTTGCAAACAGGTGCACGACGTGAACCGCCTCGCGCAGCGTAAAGTCGCCTGAATCGGCAGCGTGACTCGAGGCGGCCTTCCCGGCAGCATAGACGACCGCGCCAAGTGCCACGACTACGCCGAAACGCCTTCCATGCACGCTGCCGAGCACCGCCAAAATGGCCCCCACGAACCCGAGCGACCAGGCGATACCAAAGTGGGACTCGGTAAGCACCGGGACGATCAGCGGACCGGCCTCGGCTATAGATACCCCGCCCATCACTGCCGCTTGCAACCATAAATACCCGATCGCAGCAAGTGCAAGCAGACCGAAGGCAATGCGCTGCCACGTGCGCATCCACCCTGGCATGGCGACGTGGCTGCGTTGCAGCAGCGCGCCGTTCGCCCACAGACCCGCTGCCATCGCAAATAGGATGTCCTGGATGGAAGCGGCGCCTATCTGCGCGACGACGAGCGGATCCATCGTCACTTTACCGAAAAGGTGTAGTGTCCCTGCGTGCGATGGCCGTCGGTTGCGATTGCGACCCAAGCCACGGTGTAGACGCCGGGCGCCGGCGCGTTCAGTTGCACAGACATATGCTTGGCGTTCGTCGAGTCGACGACTGCTTTGCTTTTGGTGACGGATTTGCCCTGCGCGTCCGTTACCTTGATCGAACTGAAGGCGGGTTCAAGGCCATCGTCGAAGTTAATGGCGGCTTCCTGCTGCGAGGGGGAGACAGTCGCACCGGCGCCTGGCGTCTCGAAGATGGGATAGGCGTGAGCGAATGCCAGTTGTGCGGTTGCCATGGCGAGCGAGCCAACGAGCAACCGTGCTCTGAACGTATTCATGTCGTGAGCCTCCTTTCAGGCTAGAAAAGGGGCTTGCCCAAAGAGTTCGGGAAGATGTCGTCGAAGTAGATATGGGCTTGCACCAAGACACCTGTGTGCGTGCCGGTCCTGCTATTGACGGGAATCTGCGCTTCGACGCCGAACTGCCCGTAGCGATTGAGCCAGATCACGCCGGGGTTGATCGTGCCCGTTGTCTGTCCTGAGCACGCGCCAGCCGTGCAGGTGCTCATCGGGAATTCGACGACCGGAATCAGATTGGCGAACGGCTGCGGCAATCGGAGATCCTTCACCTGCTGCTGCAGGTACGGAATGCTGTATTGCAGTGTCAAGCCCCAGCCAAGCGAGTTCGGTCCCCGGTCCGACGAGGCGGTCGTCAGGTTCGGTCCGATCGTGCCGGTGATGGCGAACGGCCGCAGGTAGCCGAGCGACGCGGGCAGGTCGCCGAAGCCCTTGCCGAAATAGACGGTCGGGGTGAAGGTCGAAAACGAGTTCGCGATCGATTTGGCGCCGGTGCCGCCGAGCGCGGCGAGCAGCCCGACCGATGCCATGAATTCGTGTTGCGGGTTCGCGTAGACGAGATATTTGACGCCGAGCGTGAAATTGTCCCAGCCCTTCGCGCTGCCATCCGGCGAGTTCAGACTCGTGTAGTTGCTCGCGACGCTGAACGCAAGGTTCTTCGTAATCAGTTTGTCCCACTCGTACGACACCGAGTTGACGTTCATGTCGTTGCCATTGCTGCCGGGCGTCTTGATGTGGCTGTACTGCAGGTTGAATTCATCGCCGACGCCAGGATCGTCGACGGTCATCGTGGCAGGGAATACGCGATCGCCGACCACCGCGTGAGCGGATGCGGCGGAGGAGCCTGCGAGGCAGGCGATCGCGCCCACGGCGATGAGCACGGTGCGCACTGGCGCCGCATGCTGCTTGAAGAGGCTGAGCATAGTTGTTTTCTCCAGTTGTCGTGGGTCGCCCTTTACTCGGGCCTTTCATGAACTGGCTTGGTCAGGCCGCCCGCGCGAGCATCGAGCGGAATTCCCGTTTAAGCGATAGCCCGTGCCCCGCGACCGAAGAAGGACTCATGACACCACCATCGAACTGCGGGGCGCCACTGAAAATTGGTTCAAGTAATGGGAAGTCTTCGAACAAAGTCACACTTGGTGAGACCGCGGCCAGATGGACGAACAGGCCGGGCAAGAAATGAGGCATGGCTTCAACGCCGAACAATTCGGCTGCCCGTGTCAGCCGCAGGCATTCCGTCATGCCGCCCATCATTGCTAGATCTGGCTGGATGACGGAGCAAAGCCCTTCCTTAAGGAACGGCAGCGCCAAATCGGTGCCCTTGAGGTGTTCTCCGGTCGAGGTCAATCCGGGGAATGCACGCGCAAGAATCCGATACCCTTCGACATTGTGTGCCGGCAGAGGCTCCTCGACGAAGAGCGCACCAAGAACGGAGGCGGTGCGCATCAACGAGCGCGCTGACGTGAGGCTTCCCTTTTCGTTCAGGTCGATCATGAAACACGTCCCATCCGGAACGCTTGACCCTACCGATTCGAGCGTCCCGACATCTTGGGGCTGACCCGAGAGTCGCAATTTGACCGTGCAGAAGCCCGCTTCACGATACCGCGTAATGTGATCAACAATTTCTTTTGCATCTTGATTGGGCCGGAATCCACTGCTCGCATAGCCGGCGACCGAACGCGATGAGCCGCCCATCGCGCTACCTAGCGGTAGATCCAAGCGCTTGGCATGCAGATCCCAAAGCGCGAGATCAACTGCGGCCAGGCCGACGAAATTCGGCCAACGCCCGGTGCGATTGCAGGCAGCACATAGGCGCCGCCAAGTTGCTTCCGGATGTTCAAGTTCTGCGCCCGTGACAATCTCATCCGCTAGAAGTCGCGCCGCTTGCGCCGCGGCCGCGCCCCGCCCTCCGACGGCGTATGAGAAGCCAAATCCCTCCAACCCGCTCTGCGCGACTATGTCGCACACGGTGACGTCGACCTCGATCACACCCGAACCGCCTGCAGCGGTCGAAAGCTTGTAGTTGAAAAGAGAGATGGAGGCGCTTCGGATTTTCATACATGTCCGCCTTTTTCCAACATCGGTTCGGGGGATAGGGATCCCCTATCTAACACGCTTATTGCTGTCGCGATTAGCCCCAGGAAGCCGGATCTTCGCCTCAAACGGCTCGCTGGGGACAGTTTCTGATTTGGATCCGGCCGCGTCCGATGGATGAGCGGAACACGAAAAGATATCGCGTGATATTGTGTGGATCTGAGACCGGAACACACGAACGATATTCAAGTGGAAGAAGCCATGAGTGGAAAACTGACCCTTGTTTCCGAGAATCGGCATCCTACGACTTCGGAAAGGCGCCATCTGCTGCAGGAACTCTTGAGCAATTTGCGCGGACGCGATCGCGAGCTTGATCGCGATCTTATGCAGTGCGGCCTTGGTGTACAGAGCTGTTACAAGCCGCAGAACATTTCCAGGGTCACTTTTAGCAAACCGGCAGTGCTTCTTGTGGTGTCCGGCTCGAAAGAAATCGAACTCGCCAGTCGGCGGTTCGTTGCCAATGCCGGAGAGCTTCTCATCATTCCGGCGGGCACGGAATTCTGGATCGCCAAATTCCCAGATCCAGTCAGCGGCCTTTATCAAGGCCTCGGGCTCCGCTTTGATATCGAAACGATCGAGGAATTTCAGCGTAGCTATGGGCGGGGCCTTGAGAGCTGGAATCTCAGCTCGAATTGGCATGCGCCCGCCAGCGAGGCCGCGCTTGAGTGGATCATCCAATGGCTCGATTGGAGCAGCAAATATCCTCCTTCCCTTCATGTCCAGCGTCACCGGCTTGTTGAACTCCTTCTACTGCTGGCACAGACGGGCCTTGCAGGGAATATTCTCGTCAGCCGCAATCCCTCCTGGCGGCAGCGTATCGGCCAGATGATTGATGTTGATCCGGCCCGCGCGTGGCGATGTCAGGATCTTTGCCGGATGCTGGGCATTAGTGAGTCTGTCATGCGCGGCCATCTCCGTGTCGAGGGTACGAGCTTTCGCGATCTGCTCGAGGAAACAAGACTGATGTCGAGCCTGGCCCTGGTCCAGGAAACAAGCTTCACAATCGGCCAAGTGGCGGACGCTGTCGGGTACCGATCGCAGTCGCGATTCACCGACCGGTTCAAGGAGCGTTTCGGCGTCACGCCAACCATGTTGCGCCGCTCAGGTTCAGGCGAAGTTTTGGCGCCTGGAGGCGAAACGCTTCCCTAGGTCGCCCGCATACTCGCCTTGAACATCAAATGATGCTGTGAGGACGAGTCATGCAAGATTTTAAGATGCTTATCGGCGGCGACGAACGGGCTGCGGTTGGCGGCGAATGGATCGAAAGCGTCAATCCCTATACGGGCAAGGCCTGGGCGCGGGTGCCGCGAGGGCAGGCTGAGGACGCAGCGGCCGCTGTTGAAGCCGCCGCGGCCGCGCTCGAAAATCCCGCCTGGAAGAATCTCACCGCTAGCCAGCGAGGCGCGCTCCTGCGGAAGGCCGGTGACCTGATTCTCGCCAATGCCGAGCGGTTGGCCGATCTGGAGGTGCAGGACAATGGCAAGCTGAAGGCCGAGATGCTCGGCCAGATGCGCTACCTGCCGGAGCATTATTACTATTACGGCGGCCTCGCGGACAAAATCGAAGGAGCGGTGATTCCCTCCGACAAGGCGGGGATGTTCGCCCATACCGTCTATGAGCCGCTTGGCGTCGTCGTTGCAATCACGCCGTGGAATTCGCCCCTTTTGCTTACGACCTGGAAGCTTGCGCCGGCGCTTGCGGCCGGCAATACAGTTGTCATTAAGCCGTCTGAGCACGCTTCAGTATCGATGGTCGAATTTGCGAAGCTGTTTCTCGAGGCTGGGTTTCCCGCAGGCGTGGTGAATGTCGTGACCGGTTTTGGCGCGGAATGCGGCCCGACCCTTGTCGAGCATCCCAAAGTCGCCAAGGTCGCTTTCACGGGCGGAGACGGTAGCGGCCGTGCGGTCTATCAAGCCGCGGCCAAAAACCTTAAGCATGTCACGCTCGAACTTGGCGGCAAATCGCCCAACATCGTCTGCGAGGACGCCGACCTTGAACAAGCTGTCAAAGGGGCGGTCTCGGGCATCTTCGCTGCAACAGGGCAGACGTGCATGGCCGGCTCGCGGCTCCTCGTCCACGAAACGCGCCATGACGAGTTCGTCGCAGCACTTCGCGACTTTGTCGCCGCAGCAAAGCTTGGCGATCCGATGGATCGCGAGACTAAAATCGGGCCGATTGCCACCTTACCCCAATACGAAAAGGTGCTCGACTATATCGATATCGCGCAAGGCGAAGGGGCCCGGGTCGCCTATGGCGGAAAGCCCTATCGCGGTCCCGGCTGCGAGAATGGCTGGTTTGTCGAACCCACCGTTTTAACCGAAGTCTCTAACACCATGCGGGTTGCGCGAGAGGAGATTTTCGGCCCGGTGCTTTCGGTGATTCGTTTTAAGGATGATGAAGAAGCGATCGCGATTGCCAACGATACTCCCTACGGCCTCGCTGCCGGTGTTTGGACAAAGGATCTCGTCCGCGCGTTCCGTTACACGAAGGAACTCAAAGCAGGCACGGTCTGGGTCAACGCCTACCGCGTCGTAAGCTACGCGGTCCCGTTTGGCGGGTTTAAGCAGTCGGGAATCGGGCGGGAAAACGGCCAGGAGATGATCAAGGAATATCTCCAGACCAAGAGCGTCTTCATCAATCTCGAAAAGGAAGTACCGAACCCGTTCGTCCTGCGGTGATCCTCTCGCGCGGCCTATGTGCCGCGATATCGCCGATCGCGTTGGAGGCGGTTACGCACAAGCTGCCGGCATAAATCGGCGCGGTCGGCAATTTCGCCCGGACTCGCTCACCGCAACTCGTCAACGCCGGCGCGATTGGCAATGTTAGCTACACGGCGCCGTCGCTCTATGTGGGCGAGGGCTAGGCAATCTGCCGATCGTCTGTTTCCGTCCTCTGGCCACCGGTCAGCCCGGACGTGTGGGTCTTTGGAATCGCCGGCATTGTCGACGCGACGAAACGCGACGATTTCCTGAAGCCTCTTTTTCGATCTTGGAGATACGTATGAAGCAAAGTTTTGGAAAAACGGTTACCTTTCGGCGCCCGGACGGCAAGGAAGTCAACGGCTACCTTGCGGAACCCGAGAATACTGCGGGCGCTCCCGCCATCGTTGTCATCCAGGAGTGGTGGGGATTGAACGAACAGATCCGCGGCGTGGCGGATCGTCTCGCGCGCGCAGGGTATTTCGCGCTCGTCCCCGATATCTATCGCGGCAAGTCGACGGTCGAGGAGGAAGAAGCGCATCACCTGATGAGCGGCCTCGATTTCGCCGATGCGGCCACGCAGGACATCGCCGGCGCGGTCCAGTATCTGA
>NZ_JAFLRF010000069.1:13581-21458 GCF_017315705.1 Trinickia mobilis
ATCCCGATCTCGATGCGGGTGTGGCCTGGTACGGCCACCCGCCGCTCGAGTACCTCGATCCTGCCAAGATCAAGGCGCCGATTCAGGCGCACTGGGCGACGCAGGACGCTTTCTTCGCCTTGGAGAAGGTTGACGAGCTCGAATCGAAGCTGAAGACGGGGGGTGTCGACGTGGAGTTTCATCGGTATCTGGCCCACCATGCGTTCGCCAACGAGACGGCCGTCGGACCGGACCGCATCACGAGGACGCAATTCGATCCCGTCTGGGCGCAACTCGCGTGGGATCGAACGCTGACGTTCTTCGGACGCACGTTGTGGCAACGTTCGTAAAATAGCCTGAAGATCCCTGGCGCCGCGCATCGATCCTCGTGCATCGGTCATCGCGGCGCGAAGACATCAAAGCGACGGGCCGGGCGGCAGCGGCCACCGTGACCGGGTCAAGCGTCTGGATGAAGCGCAGGTGAACGGATTCGGATTTGCGCCGGATGTGACGCTCGCACTGCAAGCCAATCTGGCCGTGATGCAGAAGTTGCATGAACAGATCGGGATCCTCGAGAGGCGACTCGTGGAGCGGGTCAAACTCGACCCGGACTATGCATTGCTGAACACGGTGCCCGGCATTGGTCCGGTTCTCGCAACCACGATCATGCTGGAAACTGGAACCAGCTCGCGTTTTGCGAAGGTTGGCAATTTCAGTTCGGACTGCCGCTGCGTAGACAGCCGGTGCGAAAGCAACAGCAGGAAGAAGGGCGAAGGTAACACGAAGAACGGTAACAGGTATTTTGCGTGGGCGCTTGTCGAAGCGGCGAACGTTGCCATTCGCTCCTGCCCAGAACCCAGACGCTTTTACGAGCGCAAGGAACGGAATTGTCGGGATTAAGGCGCTGCCACACAAGCTGGTGCGCGCCTGCAATTACATGCTACGGGAGCACAATCCATTTGAGGTAACGCGCTGCTTTGGCTAAAAAGTGGGGCAAGGGGAGCGAGCCCGGTAATGTGACTGGTGCAAAGCCACGGTCCTGATTGGGTCATCTCTTTGCCCTACCCCTGTTTGCGGATGACCGGGTCGCCCGGGCGATGAGCCACTATTGACTGGCGTTGCGCAAGCAACAGCCACGGTTCTGCGAAACCCATTGGACTTCCTTCGTCTGGCATCAACGTTTCTCTGGGGCGGCAATAGCCGCCAGGGGAGTCGTGAGTCACATCACAGCATGCTTGATCTCGATGGGTGTCTGGTGCGATCCGGTTCGCAACCAGTTCGGAGAAAACGGATGCGATTACGATCTGCAGGCAGCATAGGCGAACGACGGAAAGAATTTCGCTGGATAGCGGTGCCGATGAAAACGCCATCGCTACCGCTATCCAGCGACGACTAAATTCGTCCCTTGACCTCTTTACCGGGCAGTGGATAAGGCGGGCAACACAATCGATTTTCTGTTCAGAGCCAAGCGGGACAAGGCTGCTGCGCGGCGCTTCTTCAAGAAGGCAATCGGTCAGAACCCGGCTCACCCGAGACGGTTGCGCGCGCGTGATTCTGCGTGGCATCGAATTGATGCACGTGATCAGGAAAGGACAGATGAAAGGTTCGGGCGAAACTCCGCTGTCTGTCGCCCAGCAATTTTACTCGTTGGTTTCATAAGCATCCTACGCATATCGCTGTTTTTTGACCGGTTTGCCTCACCGCGACAGAACCGTCGCCGCAGTGAGCAAGAAATTTACGCACGTAAGTTGTCGTCATCTGCGTAAAGGAAGAGGGGCGACGTGACTCGAGACGAATTAGAAATAAACTAAGTATTCCGATGTAACTGAACATCGAGCCGTACTGGCTTTTATAACTTGACAGTTGGCGAGCCGAATGAAAACGGTAGGCGAGATATCTGCAGACCGTACATGTCCCGAGGTATTTCGTCTACCTAGCATCGACACGTGCTTTTCCTGACGGTCAAATTTTCTCAATCCCATCACCGCGTACCAGACCTGAGTATGAAGAATTTCCGATGCCTACGAATAGTAGTGCGAAGCACTCTGCCTGCGGTGACTGCCGCAGCTGTCATGGCGGTATCGGCCACGGCGCATGCACAGGACGAGGCGTCCGCTCAGACGGCGACGCCGGCTCAACCCGCACCGACCACCAATGGTCAAACGAATGCCGCGCCGGCGAATGCGGTTCGAGGGAAGACGAAGGCGAGCGGCGATACGCGCGGGGAGGATTTGGCGATGACGGTTCCGGGATCTAATGCACCGGTACCGCCGCTGCAGCCTGTGCCGACGGTTGGTGCGAACGAGGCGACATCGCTGATCGAGATGTTCACGAAGGGACACTTTTACGGGAACGTCCGGACGGAGTACTTTTCGTTGCATAACGCGTACTTCGTCCCTGGCTCCAATCAGGATACGGTCAGCTACGGCGGCACACTCGGCTACAAAACTGCTGCGCTGTACGGTTTTTCGGTCGGCGTGAGCGCCTTCATTCAGCGCGGCATCGACCACTCGGACAATCCCGCGAATGTCGTCAGCTATCTCGGTCCGAACTTGCTTAACCTGGCCGAGGCCTATTTGCAGTACGAGGGGCACGGGTTCAAGGTCGTCGCAGGCAACCAGAAACTCAACGCGCCGTTCGACGGGGAATACGACTGGCGGATCGTGCCACCGCTGTTTCAGGGCGTGTCCGCGCGCTATGGCGATGCGGACAACTTCTTGATGGCATTCAAGATGTTCCGATACAAGTCGTACACTTCCAACACGTTTACGCGGACCACGGCGTATAACGTCGACTTCGATTCGTTCTCTACGATCGGCAATGCCAAGACGAACGGCTTTTGGGGCGTAGGAGGCGCGCACAAGTGGAAGCTCGCCCCGGTCGAGCTGAGCGCGCAGGGCTGGTACCAGACCTACCAGGACTACGCGAGGATGACGTACGCACAGGGTCAGGTGATTCGCGACGGCGGACTGATCCGCCCATTCGTGGGCGTGCAGGGAGTTCGCGAGACAGGCGACGGACGCGAGCTGCTCGGCAACGTAAACAGCGAGGTGTTTGGTGCGCAGTTCGGCGTGAAGCGCAACTCGCTGACGCTCAGATTCGGCTACGACCGGATCGTGCCGCACTCGAACTCGTTGCTGAACGGCGCGCTCGTCACGCCGTATGCGCACAATATCGGTTCGGATCCGCTGTACGCGCAGCCCTTTTTCAACAGTACAGAGGATCTGGGCGCGGGCAACGCATACGCGATCGACGTGAACGGTGCCCCGTTTGGTCATTTGTTCCTCGGCGCTCGCTACTCTTTCATGGACCTGAAGTCGAGCGCGACCGCCGTGAGTCTCCACCAGTCCGAGTACTTGCTCTATGCGATCTACAACTTTACCGGCAAGCTAAAGGGGTTGAGCATCACGGATTTCACCGGGTTTCAGTCGTCGCCGGCGAAATCGAAGAAGTACTTCGAGAACCGCGTGATTCTGGAATATGCGTTCGGGGGTTAGAAACGGTCCGCGGACTGCGCACTCAGGATTGCGAGGGTGCAGTCCAACTCGAACCCGACCTGAGCCTGGACTTCGGCGATCGCACCAGTAGCCCTTGCGATCGGGGGCTGCCGATACGTCGCTTCGTTTGCCGGGTGAGGCGTTCGAGCATTCTTTAGAGCCGATCAAGGATTGATTTCGTCCCATTCGGACACTGCGTAAAATCGTAAATTGTCACCAAGCGAGGCTAGGCGATCGGTAATCGTGAGGTCACGACACCACGGCAATGCGGGCGACACGGCTCAGGTATGCCGATTTTGCTCGTATCAATGACGGCGATGTGCGCGTTCCGGAATTTCGCCGGCATGCCGGCCCGCTTTGTCGGTAGCTACTGTCGTCGATAAGGGGACACAACGGCGAGTACCATATCGACGATCAGTTTTTCCGCCGCATCGAAATCTTTGTGCGTCAGTTTTTTGCTGTCCATCAGGAGCGCCATCTGAGTGCTGAAGTCGGCATACGATTGAGTCATTGCCCAGATCGTAAAGAGCAAATGGGTGGCGTTCGTTGGGGCGATCTTGCCTGCTCTGATCCAGCGCTCGCATACCTCGATATCCATGCGCAAAGAAGGTACGATCTTATGCTTTATTTCCTTGCGATAGAACTTGGCGCCACTGATCACTTCCATTCCGTACACTAGAGAACCCCACGGCCATTCTCGCGAAAGGCGCAACTTCGAAGCGATATACGCGCAATGTGTCCGTCTGGCTGCATGTGTCGTCGGCAACCAGCGGCCATGCTTTCCAGCCAGGCGTCAAGCACGCCACCCAGCACGCGGGTGTAGAGCGCACGCTTGTTCGGGAAATAGTAAAGCAGGTTTTGCTTCGATAGTCCGACACTCTCGGCAATGGTGGCGAGCGATGTGCCTTCGTAGCCGTATTAAGAAAAAATGCGTTCAACGTGCAGGAGTATCTCTGCTTCCGGGTTAACGCGGCGGCTCGCGCGGCGCGTTGACGGCCTGTCTGTTGTGTGGTGACCGGTGGCCGGCATGGAAAGTTTTTTCATTGGTGTTCGAGTTGCTCGTGGGGGGGCGATGGAAACAAACGATCGCCGGTTTTCGCGAGGAAACGGGTCAGGACGGCGGAATCGACGTAGGCGACGTTGAAGCGGAACCAGATCGTGCTGACAGGCGCGAGCGTGAAGAATTCGGCAGGCGCAAGCAGAATACCTGCCTGCAACGCTTGATCGGCGATGCTCTTTGCACTCAGATCGTGAGTTGGGGCAACGGGCCAGCCGGCACTGATGAACATCCCTCCGCGTGGCCGTGCCAATGGCAAGAGGCCAAGCTTGGGGAGGGTGCTCAGAGCGTGCTCGCGTGCTGAATCGAGCTGATTCCGCAGGCGCTGCACTGCCCGCCGGTAGCCGTTCGACGATACCGCGTGATACGCGGTGCGTTCGTTGACCTCTAGCGTCGTCAGCCCGGTGATCATTTTCACGCGCACGAGTTCGGTTACGAGTATTGGAGATGCACAAATCGAACCCACGCGAAGCGCCGGTGACAGCGTTTTCGAAAAGCCGCCGACACGTATCACATGGCGCAGGCCGTCCATCGCGGCAAGCGATGGCTCGCCTTTCGGCGCGATTTCCCGGAACAGGTCGTCCTCGACGATCCACAGATCGAACTGCTCGGCGAGCGCGAGCAAGCGGTGTGCTTGCTGGTGAGTCAGCGATGTGCCGAGCGGATTGTGCAGCACGGTGGTCACAAACATCAGCTTGGGCCGATGCCGTGCCGCCTGCTCTGCCAATACGTTGAAATCCAGGCCATTTTCATCACGCGGAATACCGATCGGCTCGCAACCGTTGTGTCGAATCATGCTGTGCAGATGCATATAGCAGGGGTCTTCGACAAGGACCGCGTCACCTGGCTTCGTCAGCGTGCGTAGGATCAAATCGAAAGCGTGGGTTGCGCTGTGTGTCAGGACGATTTGGTCCGGCTCGACAGAAAACAGCTCGTCGTTCAATGTGTTCGCTACATGATTTCGCAGGCCGGGCAAACCTCGAGGGTGACCATAACCGGAAAGGCGGGAAGTGGGTGTCCGCACGACTTGCCGCATCGCTTCGGCAACTATCGATTCCCCGGACCAACCGGGCGGCAGCCATCCAGCGCCAACCGGCAACGCGTCGGACGTGCCCGAGTAGAGTTCCGGGGTCAGGCTGTCTATGGCGGTCAAAACCGAGCTTTGCTCGATGTCCTTGGGGCGCCTAGCGGCTTCTGTTCGAGCCACGAAGTAACCCGATCCTGGCCGTGAGGCCAACAGTCCCTGAGTGATCAACCGGCCGTATGCTTCGAGAACGGTGAAGGTACTGACGGCATGAGCTCTCGAGAATTGTCTAACTGATGGCAATTTGGTGCCGACGCGCATACCACACTGCAAAATAATGTGGGCAATGCCCGCCGCAATCTGATCGGCTAGCGTCTCCTTCGTGGTCCGGTCGATCCGAAGCTCGGACCATAGATCGACGGGATGAGCGCTATGCGTCAATGCAGGCCGGCGCGTCTCACTTGTCGCTAGTCTATCCACTGTTCTCACTCCTTGATGGCGCATCCCCCGCGCTCAGACGTCAGTTCGACGGATGCAATACTGTACTAAGCCAAACGGTAAAGACTTTGTCCACTAGACAAAATACCGTCACTACCGCGCACGAGCTGTTTGCCGTACAGGGCCTGCCTCGCGCAAAGATATGGAACTCGTCGCCGACTGCCGCGGTAAGAGAAAAGGAATCGGCCCGAGGCCCGCGAAGAAGGGGCGATCGAGGAGCGACAACGCTGTCGCAGTGCGCCAATCGGTGTCGCCATTTTCAACTTAACAGTTGGCGGGCGGCATAGACACGGTAGGCGGGATAACTACGGGCCGTTCATGTCTCGCGGCTCTCCATTTGCCTATCATTGACTCACGCTTTTCCTGATGGTCAAAGATTTCTACGTACCGGTAAAATTTTTTGCACCGCCTGGGGATGACCAAAACATCCTCACGCAGGCAGGCGCAGAATCATTCTCGGAGATTCGCTATGCAGCAGATCAAGCAAAGCTCGCTGGCGCCATATCGCAGTGCCCGATAAACCCCATGAAGGGGTAAACAGGATGAGATTCGAAAACGCCGACTCCAATGGCCTCTTGAACGCGGATCTCGCGCCCGCCAGCCACGCGCAACGCAATTGGCGTTGGTATCACTATGCGTCTCTGTGGGTTGGCATGGTGATGTGCATCCCTGTGTATACGCTGGCCGCCAGCCTTATCGAAGGGGGTATGTCTTGGGGCCAGGCGGTGGTAACCGCGTTTTTGGGCAATGCGATCGTGCTGCTGCCGATGCTTCTGATCGGCCACGCCGGCGCAAAGTACGGCGTTCCGTATGCTGTGCTGTCGCGCGCTTCGTTCGGAACATCCGGCGCGCGGCTGCACGCGGTGCTGCGGGCGATAGTGGCCTGCGGCTGGTAAGGCATCCAGAGCTGGTTCGGCGGACAAATGGTGTACACGCTCGCGACCACGCTGTTCGGTGCGGATCTGGCGGGCCCCCCACTGCCGTTCCTCGGTATCGATCTGGCGCATCTGCTTAGCTTTCTCGTCTTCTGGGCAATCCAGTTTTGGTACGTCGTGCACGGCGTCGAGTCGATTCGCAAATTGGAGACGTTTACCGCACCGATCAAGATCGTCCTCTGCTTTGTGTTGCTCGGCTGGGTATATCAAACGGCCGGCGGCTTCGGGTCGATATTGGAGCAGCCCTCGCAATTCGTCCCCGGCGGCGCGAAGGCCGGTCAGTTCTGGTCCACGTTCTGGCCTTCACTGACGGCAATGGTGGGCTTCTGGGCGACCTTGGCACTGAACATTCCCGACTTCACCCGCTTTGCGAAATCGCAGCGAGATCAGGTGCTCGGCCAGACGATCGGCTTGCCCGCAGCCGATGGGGCTGCTCGCCTTGCTCGCGGTGATTGTCACGTCGGCCACCGTAGTGATCTACGGCAAAGCGCTGTGGGATCCCGTGGACCTGGCGGGCCGCATGGAAGGCATAGGGGTCTTGATTGCACTGCTGATACTGATCGTGGACACCGTCAGCGTCAACCTGGCCGCCAACCTGGTCGGTCCGGCGTATGACTTCTCGGCGCTGGCCCCGAAACAGATCTCATACAGGCGCGGCGGCTACATTACCGCGGGCATCGCGATAGCGATATTGCCGTGGAAGCTGCTCGCGTCTACGCAGGGTTATATCTTCACTTGGCTGATCGGCTACTCGGCACTGCTGGGTCCGATTACCGGAATCTTGATTGTGGATTATTTCGTGTTGCGAAACACACAGCTGGACCTGGAAGCGCTATACCAGGATAAGGGTATCTATTCGTACCGTGGCGGTTGGAATCCCGTCGCAA
>NZ_JAFLRF010000007.1:0-2167 GCF_017315705.1 Trinickia mobilis
GGCGGCGGCGGCGCGGGCGGCGCGGCAGGCTCGCGCGCGCGCTGCGGCGGCCGGTAGACGGGTTTTTTCGGCGGCGGACGTTTCGCCTCGGTGACTTCGTGCTTCGGCTCGACGACCGGTGCCGAGGCGACTTCAGGCGCCGACGCGGGCGCCTCGGGCTCGGAGGTCGGCTCGGGCGGCGCGGCCGGCTGCTCGGTTTCGGGCACGGGCTTCGGGCCGAACAGCGCGCTGCAGCCCGCGAGCGTCGACAGCAGTACGAGGACCGGAATACGCCGGGTTACGTATTGACGGGAAAAACCGCCGCTCATCAATGAAGCTCCTGATAGGTGAGTGCGTGCCGGTGGCGAGTCCCGCGGCAGGGCGCCAGTGCTGTCGAACCGTCCCAGCTGCGCCCCCGGACTTGCGCGCGCGCTCCATTCTAACTGCGGGCCCCTCGTTGCGGCGTTTGCGGCGCGACGGCGGCGGTTTGCTGTTTGCGTGCAAGCGTGCCGATGGCGGCATCGCGCGATACGGTCGAATGCGCGATGAGCAGGCACGCGGCTTGCCCGTCTTCATCCGCCAAAATGCAGAGGAAACAGCAAAGTCTTGCGTGCCGTGCTAGGTTCGTCGGGGAGTTAGTCCTACAGTGCACATGCGCGATCCTCGCGCATGCGATCGTGTTTTGGCCGCCCGGTTGATTCGGCGGCCTTTTTGTTTGGATCGAGTTCCATGCCTACTTGAACTCGGGAATCGCGTGCAGTGAGCGGCCCCCGGTAAACAGTGCCATGATGTAAGCGAGTTTTCGGCAGACTTTTCGATGGGAAAGGAGCCGTGCGATGAAACGCAAACGCTTCAGTGTCGAGCAGATTGTCGCGGTCTTGAAACAGGCAGAAGCGGGCATCACTGAATGCATGCCGTTCAACTAAATGCTCCCTGGCATGCAGTTGCAACGAATATCCTGCAGCCTGTCGGATTACGAACTAAGGCTGACAATTCCATACTTCAGTTGCCTGGTTCCCACCGGGTGAGATCCATTCGATATCGTCAATCTGACCGTACACCGTCCATACCTTCATGTGTGACTGCACAGGATCGTCGCATCGTTTATCGAGTCGCTTTAATCAACAACAACATCCCTATCGGAATGGCCAACTGTTAAAACCATTTCCGTTTTAACTCCATTCTTGACGATGGCTCTGAATTGCGATGGAGATATTGTTACCTTCACGCCTCCATCACTCGCTGCCACAACGTCGTGTTTAGCGTCGCGGACGAATAACCGATAACCGCCTCCCCGCTCTCGTCGCCGTATTTGGTCGCTCGCGCCGAACGCCGGGCCACTCGCGCCACCGCCGCTGGAAGCCGAGCGCCGCGCCGCCGCCGACCGCGCCTTAATCACACGAATTTAATATTCGGTGCACGTTTCTTACAAATAGATTAAACAACACGCCAAAAAGGGGGCGGCGTGCATCCTTTAGGCGAAAATATCGCAATTACCGCAATCCAAGATTTCGATTTCTGGAATAATAATTTATTTTCTTATATATCAGTGACTTGGGCGCATGTTTCTTTTTCGAGGCAGGGTTTTTTTCTACTTCTAGCGAGTAATGGCATTGCGCTATTCTCCTCTCCGCAACAAATAAATTATTTAAATTATTCATTCGCGTGGAGATATGATGAAAAAAACCGCATTGTCTACCCTCTCGCTGGCACTGCTCGGCGCCGCTGGCGCAGCGCATGCCCAAAACAGCGTCACGCTGTATGGGGTGATCGACAACTCGCTGACCTATATTCATAACGCCGCGACTAACGCCCAGGGCCAGAGCCAGAACCTGTGGGCGCTGGGCAACAGCAACAGCGGCGACCTGTCGGGCACCCGTTGGGGCTTGAAGGGCGCGGAAGACCTCGGCGGCGGTCTGAAGGCGATCTTCCAGTTGGAGAACGGCTTTAACCCGTCCACCGGCCAACTGAACCAAGGCGGTCGCGAGTGGGGCCGTCAAGCATTCGTCGGCATCGCCAGCGACAAGTTCGGCACGCTCACGCTGGGCCGCCAGTACGACCCGCTCGTCGACATGATCCAGGGCATCACGGGCGACGCCTACCTCGGCAGCTCGTTCGCGACCGTCGGCGACGTCGACAACTACGACAACAGCTCGCGCACCAACAACGCGATCAAGTACGTGTCGCC
>NZ_JAFLRF010000007.1:2177-278871 GCF_017315705.1 Trinickia mobilis
GGGCATGTACGCGCTGGGCGGCAAGGCAGGCCAGACGGGTTCGGGCCAGACGTGGTCGCTTGCCGCAACGTATAACAACGGCCCGCTGTCCGTGGCTGCCGGCTACTTCGTGGCCGACAACAACAACGGCGCGCGCACGGCAACGGCTGGCGCCGGCGGCTGGAGCAGCACGTCGGACGGCCCGTTCGACGGATCGCTGGTCAACCTCGGCTACCAGACGGCCAAGTCGATCAACATCGCGCGCGTGGCCGCACAGTACGTCGCCGGCCCCTTCACGGTCGGCGCCGCCTACAGCAACTCGCAGTACAAGAACGACGGTTTCTCTGCGTTCACCTCGACCGAGAAGTACAACACCGGACAAGGCTTCTTGATCTACCAAGCGAACACTGCGCTGCTGCTGGGCCTCGGCTACAGCTACACGAAGTCGAGCGGCAACACGGGCGCGACCTACCATCAGGTTTCGCTGGGCGCGGACTACAGCCTGTCGAAGCGCACCGACGTGTACCTGGTTGGCGCTTACCAGCACGCGAGCGGCGATACGCTTAACGCGCTCGGCACGCAAACCGTCAGCGCCGTCGCTTCGATCGGCTCGTACGGCTACGGCGGCGGCAGCAGCACGCAAGAGCTGTTCGTCCTCGGCCTGCGTCACAAGTTCTGATCGGACTTGACTGACGGCTGACGCAACACGCTGTAATAAGGCCCGTCCCGACTCACGCCGGTGACGGGCTTTTTTTCGGGCCCCATGCGAACGGTCGGCGCGTTGACCGGATTTGCTTGCACAGCGCCTACACGGACGCCAGAAAGCAAAAAGCCCAGTCATAGAGACCGGGCTAAACGCTTGATTTTGTTGGGGTGGCTGATGGGACTCGAACCCACGACGACAGGAATCACAATCCTGGACTCTACCAACTGAGCTACAGCCACCATTGACACTTGCTGCTTGGCTTGCCAGAACTAGCTTGCCGATCAATCAAGAAGCGAGATTATACGAACATAGACCAGGCTTGCCAAGCCCCCTTAATCGATAAATTCGATCGGCTCGCGCAAACAATTGCGCGCTTCGTCGAAGATCGCGAGGTCGCGCGCGGCCAGCTTTTTGTTATCCGACAACACGCGGCGCCAGCCGCGCGAGCCCGCCACGCCCCGATAGAGGCCGAGCGCATGGCGCGTGATGGCGCCGAGGAACGTACCGCCCGCAAGCTCGTCCGCGCAGTAGCGGATCAGGTCCGCTTCGATTTGCTCGCGCGTTCGCGGCGGCTCGGTTGCGCCGTAGAAGCGCGCGTCGACCTCCGCCAGCACGTACGGATTGTGGTACGCCTCGCGCCCGAGCATCACGCCGTCGACGTGCTGCAAATGCGACTCGACTTCGTCGAGCGTCTTGATTCCGCCGTTGATGATGATCTCGAGCGCCGGGAAATCGCGCTTCAGGCGGTACGCGTACTCATACTTGAGCGGCGGGATCTCGCGGTTTTCCTTCGGCGACAAGCCCTTCAGGATCGCGTTGCGCGCGTGCACGATGAAGACCTCGCAGCCCGCTTCCGCGATCGTGCCCACGAAATCGCGCACGAATTCATAATCCTCGACGACATCGACGCCGACCCGGTGCTTGACCGTCACCGGAATCGACACCGCATCGCGCATCGCCTTCACGCAATCGGCGACGAGCTGCGGCTCGTTCATCAGGCACGCGCCGAACGCGCCGCGCTGCACGCGCTCGGACGGGCAGCCGCAATTCAGATTGATCTCGTCATAGCCCCATTGCTCGCCGAGCTTCGCCGAGCGCGCGAGGTCGGCCGGCTCGCTGCCGCCGAGTTGCAGCGCGACCGGCGCTTCCTCAGCCGAAAACGCGAGATGGCGGGCGACGTCGCCGTAAAGCAGGGCGCCCGTCGTCACCATTTCCGTGTACAGCCACGTATGGCGCGAGATCAGCCGGTGCAGCGAACGGCAGTGGCGGTCAGTCCAATCCATCATCGGCGCTACGGATACGCGGCGAGGACTGGAACGAGGCAATGACGGCATGGGAAAAATCGGCGGTGAAGGGCGGAAAGCTTGCACGCGCGGCGGCGAACAAGCCGGGCGCGGCGCGCAACTCAGGCCGCAATTTTACCGCAACGGTGCGGTTTCCCGCCTGACGTGCCCGCTCACGTGCGCGCCCGCGTCGCGATCGAGGCCGAACACGTCGAAGATGCCTGCGAGCCCGAGCGCCGCGACGAGCAGGAACGCGAGCGCGAAGTCGTCCGGCGTGCTCGGTTGCGCCGAATGGCCGTGCAGCCAGGTCGCGGTGCGCAGCGCGATCGCGCCGAACGCGACCCCCATGCCCATCGCCATCTGGTTTAGCGTGCTGGCGAGTGTCGAAGCGCCGCTCATTTGCAGCTTGGGCACGTCGGCGAAGCTGAGCGTGTTGAGTGCGGTGAACTGCAGCGAGCGCGACAAACCGCTGACGAACAGCAGGGCGACGATCCAGACGTAGGGCGTCGCGGGCGTGAGCAGGCTCATCGCCGCGAGCGTCGCGGCGGCGAACGCGCCGTTCGCGAGCAGCACTGCGCGAAAGCCGAAGCGCTTCATGACGGGGGTCGTGACGAGCTTCATCGACAGGTTGCCCGCGAACACCGCGAGCGTCAGCAGGCCTGAGCGGAACGCGTTCATGCCGAACCCGACCTGGAACATCAGCGGCAGCAGGAACGGCACGACGCTGATCGAAATCCGAAAGAGCGATCCGCCTGTCATCGAGACGGCGAAGGTCTTCACTCGAAACGCCGACAAGTCGACGACGGGATTGCGCGCGCGTCGCAAATACACGAGCGCAACCGCGCCCGCAGCGCTGCCCACGGCGAGGAAGACGAGCGCTTCGCGCCAGGGCGCGACGCTCCGGCCGATCAGTTCGGTCGCGTACAGCAGCGTCGTGCACGCGAACCCGCATAGCACGAAACCAAGCGCGTCGAACGGACGCTTCGCGTCTTCGCGCGCATTGCCGATGAAGCGCCACGCGAGCGCGATGCCGATCAGGCCGAGCGGCAGGTTCAGATAGAAGATCCAGCGCCACGACGAATAGGTCGTGATGAAGCCGCCGAGCGGCGGCCCGATCACAGGTGCGACGAGCCCTGGCCACGTGATGATCGCGATCGCGCGCATCAGGTCTTCCTTGCGCGTCGCGCGCAGCACGGCGAGCCGGCCTACCGGAACCATCATCGCGCCGCCGACGCCTTGCACGATGCGCGCCGCAGTAAACTCGACGAGCCCCTGGGTCATTCCGCAGACTACCGACGCCGCCGTGAACACCGCGATTGCGCTTGTAAACACGGAGCGCACGCCGAAGCGGTCCGCAGCCCAGCCACTCACCGGAATGAAGACCGCGAGCGTGAGCAGGTACGACGTGATGCCGATGCTCAAGTCAACCGGATGGACATTGAACGAGCGCGCCATCTGCGGGAGCGCGGTGGCGATGATCGTGCCGTCGAGGTTTTCCATGAAGAACGCGGCCGCGACGAGCATGACGATCAGCGACGCTTCGTTTGCGCGCGCGGGCGCGGTGGACGGCGGTGCGGAACCTGACATCGGCGAGACTCTCCTCTAGGTGGCGCGTCGGGCGTTGCCGCTGTGGTCCGTCATTCTAGCGGGCGTGCTCCTCTCGCGCCTCTCGTGCCTGGAACGTGAGGATGCGACTGCCCGGCGCTTGCTGGGCCGATCGGCTCAAAGCGCGGCGCGGGATAGGCGCGTGCCGCTCAAATCGGACGATTCGAGCGCAAAAGCGATCTACACTTTTTAGCAAGACGAGGTGTGACAGCGCCGGTGCCTCCGGCGGCGGAGCCGGGCACGGAGCCTCGCCGGCGGCGAAAGCGTGCTTCGATGGTAGGATTCGCCCGGCAAAAACACCGGCCGCGCAGGCTGCCGGAGAGCAATTCTTTGGACCCAGGAAATCGAATGGCGCAACAGAAAACCAATCCCAAACTCGAGCAAGCGCTGACGCGCGGCGATCTTGCGATGCGGCAGGCGAATTCCGCCCGGGCGACCGCGCTTTTGCGCGCGCTTGGCAAGATGATCGTCGAGTCGTCGGCGACGATCGGTGTCGAGGCCTTCACGTCGATTCCCGATGGCGACCGCATTTACGATCCGGCCGGCGGCCTGTGGCCGCAGAAACTGCTGGTGTCGCTCGACGGACCGGTCGAGGACGCCGATCCGGACGAATTGCGCACCGTCTGGCTGCTCGCCGATACGCCGAACACCGTGTTCCGTGTCGAATGGCATCGGGCGGACGGCAAGATCGGCCGCCAGGAAGGGCGGCCGCTCGCGACCGTCGCGTTCATCAGCGATGTCGAGATTCCATGGAGCGACGACGAGGACTGAGCGCTGCGGCCCGCTGCGCGTTCGGATTCAGCGCATCATCCGGCGCCTGAACAGCGCCGCGCAGACGAAGAACGACACCAGCGCGTAGCCGGCCAGCACGTAGATGTGCAGCGCAGCATCCTGCATCGGCCGGCCGAGCATCGCGGGACGAATCAGCTCCACCGCGTGCAGCAGCGGCGAGGCAAGCGCTGCGCGCTGCGCAAGTCCGGGCAACTGCGTGATCGGAAAGAACACGCCGGAAAGCAACAGCATCGGCGTGAGCACGAGCGTCTGGTAGAACATGAAGAAGTCGTACGACGGCGCAAGCGCCGTCACGATCATGGCGAGGCTTGCGAAGGCCAGGCCCGCGAGCACGATGGCCGGCAGTGCGAGCAGCATCGACGGAAAGCTCGCGTAGCCGAGCAGGCCCGCCACGAGCATGATCGCGACGCCCGACAGCACCGCCTTGCTCGCGCCCCAGACAATCTCGCCCAGCACGATATCGCCGAGCGTGAGGGGCGTGTGCATGATCGCCTCCCACGTGCGCTGCACGTGCATCCGCGAGAATCCCGAATACATCGATTCGAAGCTCGCCGACATCATCACGCTGGACGCCACCGTGCCCGCCGCGAGAAACGCGATGTACGACACGCCCTCGACGCGTCCCACCATGAGCCCGAGCCCGAGGCCAAGACCGAACAGATAGATCATCGGGTCGGCGAGATTGCCGATCATCGACGCCAGCGCGAGCTTCTTCCAAACCAGATAGTTGCGGCGCCACACTGCAATCCAGTGCGTCGCGTTCGCAGGCAGTGCGCTGCGCAGGCGCGAGACCGTCGAAGGCGACGTGTCGGGCGTGTTGGGCATGTCGTAGCGGCGAGCGTCCATGTCGGTCGGTCCTGGCGCGTGTTCTAGGTATGGGTTGTCAGTCCTGCATGTCTCGGCCGGTGAGCCGCAGGAACACGTCTTCGAGATTGGCAGGACGATGCAGATAGCGCAAGCCGGCCCGGCCGTCGAGCCGCGCATGCACCGGCTGCGGATCGCGCACATAGCAAAAGAGCGTCTCGCCGCTGATTTCCGTGCGTACGGCAAACGGCGCAAGTTCGTCGCGCAATGCCGCGGGGTCGGCGCCGTAGATCTCGATGACTTCGCAGCCGATCTCGGCCTCGATGAGTGCTTTCGGCGCGCCTTCGGCGATCTTTTGTCCTTCTTCGATGACGCACAGGCGATGGCAGAGCCGCTCGGCTTCCTCCATGAAATGCGTCGTGAGCAGGATGGTCTTGCCGCGCGCGAGCAGCGAGCGCAGGCGTTCCCAGATCAGGTGCCGCGCCTGCGGATCGAGACCGGTCGTGGGCTCGTCCATGATCAGCACGTCCGGGTCGTTGATGAGCGCGCGCGCCAGCGTGAGGCGCCGCTTCATGCCGCCCGACAGTTCGCCGACGCGCGCATCGGCCTTGTTTTCGAGCCTCGCGAATTCGAGCAGCGTAGGCACCATCGCGCGAGTTTGCGTCGACGAGAGCCCGAAGTAGCGTCCGAATACCAGCAGGTTTTCGCGGACGGTGAAGTCGGGGTCGAGGTTGTCGAACTGCGGCACGACGCCGACGTGTTGACGCGCAAAACGCGCCCGCGCCGGAATCGGCTCGCCGCAGAGCCGGATCATGCCGGCGTCGGGTTCGCTCATGCCGAGCAGCATCTTGATCGAGGTCGTCTTACCGGCGCCGTTCGGCCCGAGCAGGCCGAAACATTCGCCGACGCGCACGTGAAACGACAGGCCATTCACGACGGCTTTGTCGCCGAAATGCTTTTCGACTTCGTGAAACTCGATGGCAGCGTCGGACATGGGCGCGTGGGTTCCGGCAGGCGAGTGTTGAGAGGCTTGGGCCATTCTAGTGCATCGGCAAATACGGCTCTGCGCAGACCTTGCCCTGAACTTGTGCGCTGCAACGGGCCTCGTGCCGCTAGCGGGCATCGAGCCGAGCTCTCATTCGGCTCCGGTTCGATTTGGCGCACGAATCGACCTACTCCCTAAGCGTTTTCCATCCCTTGCAAGCGGAATTGCGGCGCACCATGATTAGAACGAAGGTGCGCGCAAGCGCGGAAGTGTGAAAGGGAGGCAACCATGGCTAGTTACAAAAAAATTCTGTTGTGCTACGACGGCACGCGCGAAGGCCGCAAGGCGCTGCGCTGCGGCGCCGATCTTGCACTCGATTTGAAGGCGGAGACGCATCTGCTGTCGGTCGTCGACATGCGGACGAGCATCGCACAGAGCGCCGGGCTCTTGACCGATGTCGCGTGCGGGCGCTTCGAGGACGCCGCGCGCGAGATTCTTCAGGAAGGCGTGAACTGGCTGACCGAGCGGGGCGTGCAGGCGCACGGCCATTTCGCGTTCGGCCACCCGATCGACGAGATCGCGAATCTCGCGAACGAACTCCAGGCCGATCTAGTCGTGGTAGGCCACCGCTGCCGAAGCGGCCTCTCGCGCTGGTGGATGGGCTCGGGCAACACGCAGTTGCTCGACCGCGTATCGTGCAGCATTCTCGTTGCGTGCTCGACGGCGCAAGAACAACGAAAAGAAGCGGAAACCGAAGCAGCCTTGAGCGGCGAAGCGGGGACCGTGCGCTAAGTCGTGTCTCTCGTGCGGCCGCTCGCTCGGACCGGCCGCACGTCGCTTTGGTCAAGCGTCGCGGGGCGCGATCAATCGTTCAGTTCGACCGCCACTAGCTTCCATGAAAACAACCCGTCGCGATGCAGAAGCGCCGAATACTGCGCACTGCCCGCAACGCGCCGGTAGGTGACAGCAAATTCATTGACGCTGCGATAGGCCGCCGTGGTTTGCCGTGGGGCCGGGGCCGATGCCGGCTGGCTCGAGGAAGGGGCCGGTTCCGATGCCGGTTGCGACGGAGCCGTATTTGACGCCGTGTCCTCCGAAGGTTCCGGCGGCGCTGGCGGACGCTCGCCGGGCGTACCCCGCGGTGGCAAGCCGTTGAGGATTGCGGCGACGCCGTCGGGTGTTGCGTATGCGTCGACGAGCGGCCCGATCAGCGCGACCCCGATCATGGCCCCGATGGCGGCGAACGGGTTATTGAGCTTTTGCTCGTCGATACGCCGCGTCAGCATTTGCGTGACTTGATCCTTGAGGCTTTGACGCAAAGCCGGATAGTCGACGTACTGATTGAGCGTTTGCGCGTCGCGCGCGTCCGCTGCGCGTTTCAGATGATCGAGCGCGACGTACGGCGACGCGTAGGCATAGCCCAATACCGCGATTACAGCGATCGCGATAACGGCAGTAATCGCAAGAGCAACCGGCTTGCGTTGCGTTGAGCGCACGGGATCGGACATGAAGGAAAGGTCTCCGTAAAGAATGACGATGAACGGTGGACCGTCAACTCGAGAAAATGATCCCGTCGCAATTGTTAGCTATTGCAACTTGCGCAACCGAGTGGGCAACTGCGTGGGCAACCGCCTGGGCAAATGGGCCCGTCAATCGAAAAGCCCTTGCTGCGCGCCCGCATGTTCGGCCGCGATGCAGCGATCGATCATCCGGCAGACCGCATCGATGGTGCCGACCATGATCAGGCGCGAAGCGCCGTGATAGACGCGCACCGGGCCGCGCCGTGCGGGTTCCGTGTTCAACCCGCTATTCAGCGACACGCGGGCGAACGCGGGCAGCGCCGACGGCAGCGCAGGCCCCAATGCCTCCGCTAGCAAATCCGGCTGATCAAATCGCTGCTCATCGAATCGCGCAGAGCGGGTGAGCGCTGCGCTCGTTTCGAGCGGCGCGCATGGCACGGCGCCGCGCAAATGGCGCAGGCGGCCAAATTGACGGAAGGGCAAAAGGCGGGCAAGGCGGTCCATGGCGTTTCTCCAGGCAGAGTCCGGGCAGCGTTCAGAATTCGGTGGGGCGAATCAGCCCCACGGCGATACCTTCGAGCGCGAAATCGGCGCTGCCGGCCTGAACAAAGATGTTTTCGTAATCGGGGTTCTCGGCGATCAGTTCGATGCCGTCCTTGCGGCGCTTGAGGCGCTTGACGGTGACGTCGTCCCCGAGCCGCGCGACGATGATCTGGCCGTCTTTCGCTTCGCTGCGCTTTTGCACCGCGAGCAGATCGCCGTCGAGGATGCCGGCGTCGCGCATCGACAGCCCGCGTACTTTCAGCAGGTAGTCGGGCTTGTTCGAGAAAAGCGCCGGATCGCACGCGTAATGCTGCGAGATATGTTCTTGCGCGAGGATCGGGCTGCCCGCCGCGACGCGCCCGACGAGCGGCAAGGAAAGTTGCATCAGACTCGTATGCGGCAGCGTGAATTGATGCGGTGCGTCGTCCACGCCCATCAAGAGGCGGATGCCGCGCGACGCGCCGGCGGCGAGCTCGATCACCCCTTTGCGCGCAAGCGCCCGCAGATGCTCTTCGGCCGAGTTGGCCGAGCTGAAGCCGAGTTCCGCGGCGATTTCGGCCCGCGTGGGCGGAAAGCCGCTGCGTTCGATCGTCTGGCGGATCAAGTCGTAAACCTGCTGCTGCCTTGCGGTGAGTTTGGTCATGGCGCACTGTATGGATAGACAGGTGACTGTATTTTTATACAGTATTCGTCACATTTCAAGCGTTACTTTAAGTGTCGCCATCCGGGCCAGCCGCGATGCTTGATCGAGGTCATTCGTAACGCCGGAGCAGCCTAACGGGGCGCATAGCGCCGGTTCCGCCTGTCGTTATCCACTTTTTGTCATTAAAAAATGAAGATTTATTATTTTTGAGTATGTAGGCCCTTCGCTAGACTGGCCCGACGCAATCAGCATCAGTCTGGGAAACGGAGAACAAACGAATGGCCGAAAGCATGACGGGGCAGGCGGGCAAGGCTCGTCGATGGGTCGCGACGCTGGCATTGGGCGCGCTGTCGACGGTGGCCGGGGTATTGGCGTTTGCCGCGAGCACGCCCGCGCATGCGGATACGACGCTCTTGAATGTGTCGTACGACCCGACGCGCGAGCTGTACCAGGACATCAATCAGGCATTCGGCAAGGAGTGGAAAGCGAAGACCGGCGAATCGGCGACCTTCAAGCAGTCGCACGGCGGCTCGGGCGCGCAGGCGCGCTCGGTCCTCGACGGCTTGCAGGCCGATGTCGTGACGCTTGCGCTTGCCTATGACATCGACGCGCTCGCGAACAAAGGGCTCATCGACAAGAACTGGCAGAAGCGCTTGCCCGATAACGCGTCGCCCTATACGTCGACGATCGTGTTCCTCGTGCGCAAGGGCAATCCGAAGCACATCAAGGATTGGGACGACTTGGTGAAGCCGGGCGTGTCGATCGTCACGCCGAACCCGAAGACCTCGGGCGGCGCGCGCTGGAACTACCTCGCGGCCTGGGCGTACGCGGTGCACCAGCCGGGCGGCAACGCAGAGACGGCGAAGGCGTTCGTGACCAAGCTCTACAAGAACGCCGGCGTGCTCGATTCCGGCGCGCGTGGCGCGACGACGAGCTTCGTGCAGCGCGGTATCGGCGACGTGCTGATTGCGTGGGAAAACGAGGCGTTTCTCTCGCAGAAGGAGTTCGGCGCGGACAAGTTCGAGATCGTCGTGCCGTCGGTGAGCATCCTGGCCGAGCCGCCGGTGGCGGTGGTCGACAAAGTCGTCGACAAGCACGGCACCCGCAAGCTCGCCGAGGCCTATTTGAACTTCCTCTATAGCGACGAAGGGCAGGAGATCGCCGCGAAGAACTTCTACCGGCCGCGTTCCGGCAAGGTGCCGGCGGCGCTGACGGACAAGTTCCCGAAGCTGAAGCTGTACACGGTCGACGACACGTTCGGCGGCTGGACGAACGCGCAGAAGACGCACTTCGCCGACGGCGGCGTGTTCGATTCGATCTATCAGCCGCAGTGAGACAGCAACACCGTCAGACCGCCGGCCCCGCCGGACATAACAACGACGACGAGCGGCCATTGCGTCACGACGACGCGCCGGCCGCTCGCGAACGGCTCCCTCCGGGGCCGCACCCAAGAAGAGCATCCGCATGACGACGTTCACTTTCCGCAAGCCGAGCGCCTTGCCCGGCTTTGGCGTGACGCTCGGCATCACGGTGGCGTATCTGAGCCTCGTGGTGCTGATCCCGCTTGCCGCGACGTTCCTGAAGACGGCCACGCTCGAGTGGGGGCAGTTCGTGCGTGCGGTCGCGTCGCCGCGCGTGCTGGCGTCGTACCGTCTCACGTTTTCGGCGGCGCTCGGCGGCGCGCTCATCAACGCCGTGTTCGGCTTTCTCGTTGCGTGGGTGCTCGTGCGCTACCCGTTCCCGGGCAAGCGCATCGTCGATGCGGTTGTGGACTTGCCGTTCGCGCTGCCGACGTCGGTCGCGGGCATCTCGCTTGCCGCCGTCTATTCGGGCAATGGCTGGATCGGCCAATTCCTCGCGCCGCTCGGCATCAAGGTCGCGTTTACGCCGCTGGGCGTGCTGGTCGCGCTGACGTTTATCGGCCTGCCCTTCGTCGTGCGCACGGTGCAGCCCGTGCTCGAAGACTTCGAGCGCGAACAGGAAGAGGCCGCGGCGTGCCTCGGCGCGTCGCGCTGGCTCACGTTTCGCCGCATCGTGCTGCCCGCGGTGACGCCCGCGCTCTTGACCGGTTTCGCGCTCGCGTTTGCGCGCGCGCTCGGCGAGTATGGCTCGGTGATCTTCATCGCAGGCAACGTGCCGATGAAATCGGAGATCACATCGCTCTTGATCATCACGAAGCTCGAACAGTACGACTATGCGGGCGCGACGGCGCTGGCCGTCGTGATGCTCGTCGTCTCGTTCGTGATGCTGCTGCTGATCAATACGCTGCAATGGTATTTGCAGCGGCGCACGAGCCGCGGGGCGAGCGGTGCAGCGGGTTCTGCTGCGGCTGTGCCTGCGCCGGCGATCGAAGGCGTCGTGCGATGAGCCACGATGCCGCCGTCCTCCAGCAAGCGCCGCGCGCACGCGCGGTACGCGAGCCGGACCCGGTCGCCGAGCCGCGCTTCGTGCGCTGGGCGCTGACCGGCATCGCGCTCGTATTCCTCACGCTCTTTCTCGCCGTGCCGCTCGCGGCCGTGTTTTATGAGGCGTTCAGGAAAGGCGTCGGCTACTACTTCGACTCGCTTGCCGATCCCGACGCCTGGTCCGCGATCAAGCTCACGCTGCTCGTCGCGGCCATTGCCGTGCCGCTGAATCTCGTCTTCGGTCTTGCCGCGTCATGGGCGATCGCGAAGTTCGAATTCAAGGGCAAGGCTTTGCTCACGACGCTGATCGATCTGCCGTTCTCGGTGTCGCCCGTGATCTCGGGGCTCATCTACGTGCTGATGTTCGGCGCGCAAGGCTGGTTCGGCCCGTGGCTCGCCGACCATGACGTGCAGATCATCTTCGCGGTGCCCGGCATCGTGCTCGCGACGGTCTTCGTCACCTTCCCGTTCGTCGCGCGCGAGCTGATTCCGCTGATGCAGGCGCAGGGCAACGACGAGGAAGAGGCCGCGCACGTGCTCGGCGCATCGGGCTGGCAGATCTTCCGGCGCGTCACGCTGCCGAACGTCAAATGGGGCCTGCTCTACGGCGTGATTCTCTGCAATGCGCGCGCGATGGGCGAGTTCGGGGCGGTGTCGGTGGTGTCCGGGCATATTCGAGGGCAGACCGACACGATGCCGCTGCACGTCGAGATTCTCTACAACGAGTACAACTTTTCGGCCGCGTTCGCGGTGGCGTCGCTGCTCGCGTTGCTCGCGCTCGTGACGCTCGGCCTGAAGCTCGCCGCGGAACGCGGGATGGCCGCGGCGCGGCCGGGCGCAACCCAGTCGGTCAAGTAAAGAGGCGTATCACGCATGGGCATCACCGTTCGCAATCTGCACAAACGTTTCGGCGATTTCACCGCGCTCGATAACGTGTCACTCGACTTTCCCCCGGGCGAGCTCGTCGCGCTGCTCGGGCCGTCCGGCTGCGGCAAGACCACGCTGTTGCGCGTGATCGCCGGCCTCGAACACGCGGATGCCGGGCAGGTCGTGCTGCAAGGGCAGGACGTGGGCGGCGTCGGCGCACGCGAGCGGCAAGTGGGCTTCGTGTTCCAGCATTACGCGCTCTTCAGGCACATGACGGTGTTCGAGAACGTCGCCTTCGGGCTGCGCGTGAAGCCGCGCAAGGAACGGCCGTCCGAGGCCGTGATTCGCGAGAAGGTGCACGAGCTGCTGAAGCTCGTGCAGCTCGACTGGCTCGCGCAGCGCTATCCGTCGGAACTGTCGGGCGGGCAGCGGCAGCGGATCGCACTCGCGCGCGCGCTCGCCGTCGAGCCGAAGGTGCTGCTGCTCGACGAGCCGTTCGGCGCGCTCGATGCGAAAGTCCGCAAGGAGTTGCGCAGCTGGCTGCGGCGGCTGCACGACGATCTGCACATCTCGACGATCTTCGTGACGCACGATCAGGAAGAGGCGCTCGAAGTGGCCGACCGGATCGTCGTGCTGAATCATGGGCGCGTCGAGCAAGGCGGCCATCCGCAGGACGTCTACGACCATCCGCTGACATCCTTCGTCTACGAGTTCCTGGGTGCTGCGAACCGCTTGAGCGGCAGCGTCGAAGCCGGCGGCTTCGTCGCGGACGGCGCCGCGCAGCCGATCGCGGTCGCGGCAGGGTTCGCGGGGCCGGCGCTTGCGTACGTGCGGCCGCACGACTTGACGCTCTATCCGCGCGCAAATGCCGGCGAGAAGGCGCAAGAGGGCATCGTCGTCGACGTGCGGCGCGTCGTGACGTTGGGCGGCTCGGTGCGCGTCGAGCTCGAAGGACGCGGCGGCAACGTGCTCGAAGCCGAACTCGACCGCGACACGTGGCGCGAATTGCGGCTCGACGTCGGCGACGGCGTGACCGCGGTGCCGCGCTCGCTGCGTGTATTTCCCGCGCGCTGAGCGGCAACGGCCCAGCACGCCCATATTCCAATAAACACGAAAACGAACACCTGTCCGGAGAAGCACCCATGAACTTCCAGCAATTGCGCTTCGTACGCGAAGCCGTGCGTCAGAACATGAATCTGACCGAAGTCGCCAATGTCCTTTACACGTCGCAATCGGGCGTGTCCAAGCAGATCAAGGATCTCGAGGACGAACTCGGCGTCGATATCTTCATCCGCCGCGGCAAGCGGCTCACCGGCCTGACCGAGCCGGGCAAGGCGGTGCATCAGCTGATCGAGCGGATGCTGCTCGATGCGGAGAACCTGCGCCGCGTCGCGCGCCAATTCGCGGACCAGGACAGCGGCCGCCTCGTCGTCGCGACGACGCACACGCAGGCGCGCTACGCGCTGCCGAAGGTGATCCGCCAGTTCACCGAGGTGTTCCCGAAGGTGCATCTCGCGCTGCGCCAGGGCAGCCCGCAGCAGATCGCGCAGATGATCATCAACGGCGAGGCCGATATCGGGATTTCGACCGAAGCGCTCGACCGCTTTCCCGACATCGTGACGTTCCCGTGCTACTCGTGGCACCACATCGTCGTCGTGCCGAAGCACCATCCGCTCGTCGGCCGCGAGAACCTGACGCTCGAAGAGATCGCCGAGTATCCGATCGTCACCTACGACCAGGACTTCACGGGCCGCTCGCACGTCGACCAGGCGTTCGCGCAGGCGGGTGCGCTGCCGGACGTCGTGCTGACCGCGATCGATGCGGACGTCATCAAGACTTATGTCGAGCTGGGCATGGGGATCGGCGTGGTGGCCGCGATGGCGTTCGATCCGAAGCGCGATACGGAGCTTGCCGCGCTCGATACGCAGCATCTGTTCGAGGCGAGCACGACGCGCGTCGGGCTGCGCAGGGGGGCGTTCCTGCGCGCGTACGCTTACAAGCTGATCGAGATGTTCGCGCCGCATCTGAGCGAGGCGGAAATCGCCGGTCAGTTGAGGGAAGCGGCTTAAATCCCCGCTCAGGAGGGAGTCGACGCGTCTAAAATGGCGCCCATGGCTACCTCGACCACTTCCATCTCCTCCTCCCCGCGCGCGCTGCCGCGCATCGCCGTGCTCGCGACCGGCGGCACGATCGCCGGCTCGGCGGCCGATTCCGCGCAGACGGCGGGCTATCAGGCCGGCGTCGTCGGCGTCGACAAGCTGCTCGCCGCGGTGCCCGGCCTCGCGAACGTCGCGCACATCGAGGCCGAGCAAGTCGCGAGCATCGACAGCAAGGACATGCCGCTCGCGCTGTGGGCGACGCTCGCCGGGCGCGTCGACGCCTTGCTCGCGAGCGGCGACGTCGACGGCGTCGTCATCACGCACGGCACCGATACGCTCGAAGAGACCGCGTACCTGCTGCATCTGACCGTCAAGAGCGCAAAACCCGTCGTGCTGACGGCTGCGATGCGGCCGTCGTCGGCGCTTTCGGCCGACGGTCCGCTGAACCTGCTCGGCGCCGTGACGGTGGCGGCGAGCCCGGCCGCGCGCGGGCAGGGCGTGCTCGTCGCGTTCAACAACCGGATTCACAGCGCGCGCGACATCGTCAAGACCAGCACTTATGCGGTCGATGCGTTCCAGTCGCCGGAAATCGGCGCGCTCGGCTGGGTGCAGGATGGGCGTGTCGAGTTTCAGCGCGGCGTGGTGCGGCCCCATACTTCCGGCACGCCGTTTTCGGTCGGCTCGGTTGCGGTGGAATGGCCCGTCGTCGATATCGTCGCGAGCTATGCGGGTGCGTCGCGCGTGATGGTCGATGCGCTGGTGGCGGCGGGCGTGCGCGGCATCGTCGTCGCCGGCACGGGCAACGGTTCGATCCACGCGACGCTGCAAAGCGCGCTGGCCGAAGCGGTGAAGAAGGGTATTGCCGTGGTGCGTTCGTCGCGCGTGGGCTCGGGCCACGTCATGCGCAACGGCGCGGCGCCTGACGATGCGCTCGGCTTCGTGAGCGCCGGGACGTTGAATCCGTACAAGGCGCGCGTGTTGCTGATGCTTGCGCTGGCCTCGGGCAAGTCGGCGGCCGCCGAGCTGCAGCCGATCTTCGACCAATACTGATCCGATTGAAACGTAGCAATCCGACAGCCGGACACCCGACGACGACGTCTGACCGACCAAGGCTTCCCCGGCGCCGCCGGGTGCCGCTGCGGACCCCACCTGCCGCTCTCAGCCCAGAGCGGCCGTTTTGCCTGTCCGGCGCGCGTGGCTCGATACCGCTCGAATCACGCGCGCCGGACGAGGCGCCCCACATTCCGGCGGCCACGCACGGGGCATGGCGCCGATGTATCTACCTCCCTTGCTGCCTGAGGCCGCGCTGACGCGGCCTTGGCATTCACTTTTGCCGTCTTAAGCGCTGGCGATTTCGAAGTTCGCCATGATTTCGAGCGCGCGGATCAACGCCGAGTGATCCCAGGCCTTGCCGCCGTTCGCGGCGCAGACGCTGAAGAGCTGTTGCGCGCTCGCCGTGTGGGGCAGGGCGATGCCCAGCTTGCGTGCGCCGTCGAGCGCGAGGTTCAGGTCCTTCTGGTGCAGCTCGATGCGGAAGCCCGGGTTGAACGTGCGCTTCGTCATCCGTTCGCCATGCACTTCGAGAATGCGCGACGACGCGAAGCCGCCCATCAGCGCACGGCGCACGCGCTCGGGATCGGCGCCGGAACGCGACGCGAACAGGAGCGCCTCGGCCACCGCCTCGATGTTCAGCGCGACGATGATCTGGTTCGCGACCTTGGTCGTCTGGCCGGCACCGTTGTCGCCGACGAGCGTGATGTTCTTGCCCATCAGATCGAAGAGCGGCCTCGCGCGCTCGAACGCCTTTTCGGGGCCGCCGACCATGATCGAGAGCGTCGCGTCGCGCGCACCGACTTCGCCGCCCGACACCGGCGCGTCGAGGTAGTCGCAGCCGAGCGCGTTGATCTTCTTCGCGAACTCTTGCGTCTCGAGCGGCGAAATCGAGCTCATGTCGATCACGAGCTTGCCGGCCGAGAGGCCCTTCGCGACGCCGTCGTCGGCGAACAGCACGTTCGCGACGTCGGGCGTGTCCGGCACGATCGAGATGACGATGTCCACCGCTTGCGCGACCGCCGTCGAGTTCGCGGCGACCGTCGTCTGTGAGCGCAGGTCGTCCGGCACCGGGTAGGCGCCGTTCACGAACAGCGTATGGCCGCCCTTGATGAGATTGCGCGCCATGTGCGCGCCCATGATGCCGAGGCCGATGAAACCGATCTTTGCCATTTGGTTGTCTTCCGTATGTTTGATCTTGGAATGAATGCGCCGCGCAGCATGCGACGAGCGCCCCGACTTACGCCGCTTTCTGTCCCGCGACGCGCTGCAGCCAGCCCAAGCCCTCGACGGTCGTCGTGCGCGGCTTGTACTCGCAGCCGATATAGCCTTCGTAGCCGAGCGAATCGAGCAGCGCGAACAGGAACGCGTAGTTGATTTCGCCCGTGCCCGGCTCGTTGCGGCCCGGGTTGTCGGCCAGCTGGATGTGCGCGATCGACGGCAGGTTCTTCTTGATGGTCGCGGCCAGCTCGCCTTCCATCCGCTGCATGTGATAGATGTCGTACTGCAGGAACAGATTGTCCGAGCCGACCGCGCGGATCACGTCGAGCCCTTCGCTCGAGCGGTTCAGCGCGAAGCCGGGAATGTCGTACGCGTTGCAGGGCTCGACGAGCAGCTTGATGCCTTCCTTCTTCAGCTCGCCCGCGGCAAAGCGCAGGTTGTCGACGATCGTCGCGCGCGCACGGTCTTTGTCGACGCCGGCCGTCGGAATGCCGACGAGGCAGTTCAGCTGCGGCGCCTTCAGCGCTTTCGCGTACTGGATCGCGCGGCCGACGCCTTCCTGAAACTCGCCGACCCGGTCGGGCAGGCAAGCGATCCCGCGTTCACCCGCTTCCCAGTTGCCGGCGGGCAGGTTGTGCAGCACGAGGCGCAGCTTGTTCGCTTCGAGCCGCTCGGCGAGTTCCGCCGTCGAGAACGGATACGGAAACAGGAATTCGACTGCATTGAAGCCCGCGTCGGCGGCCGCCTTGAAGCGGTCGAGGAACGGCACTTCGTTGAAGAGCATCGTCAGGTTGGCTGCAAATTTCGGCATGGCAATGTGTCTCGCTGGTCGGTCAGTGGTCGTTCAAAGTGCTAGTCGAATCAGTCGAGCATGGAGATCGCGGTCGGCGCGTCCTGCTTTTTCTCGGCCAGTTCTTCGAACTCGTTGATTGCGTCGATCTCGGTGCCCATCGAAATGTTCGTCACGCGCTCGAGAATCACTTCGACGACGACCGGCACGCTGAACTCGGAGAGCATCGACTGCGCCTTTTCGAGCGCGGGCTTGATGTCTTCCGGCTTGAACACGCGGATCGCCTTGCAGCCGAGGCCTTCGGCAACCGTCACGTGATCGACGCCGTAGCCGTTCACTTCCGGCGCGTTGATGTTCTCGAATGCGAGCTGCACGCAGTAGTCCATGTCGAACGCTCGCTGTGCCTGGCGGATGAGGCCCAGGTACGAGTTGTTCACGACGACGTGCACGTACGGCAGCTTGAATTGCGCGCCGACCGCCAGCTCTTCGATCATGAACTGGAAGTCGTAGTCGCCCGAGAGCGCCACGATCGGACGCTGCGGGTCTGCCGCACGCACGCCGAGCGCGGCCGGAATCGTCCAGCCGAGCGGGCCCGCCTGGCCGCAGTTGATCCAGTTGCGCGCCTTGAAGACGTGCAGGAACTGGGCGGCGGCGATCTGCGACAGGCCGATCGTGCTCACGTAGCAGGTGTCGCGGCCGAACACGCGGTTCATTTCTTCGTAGACGCGCTGCGGCTTGATCGGCACGTTGTCGAAGTGCGTCTTGCGCAGCATCGTGCGCTTGCGCTCCTGGCATTCCTTGACCCAGGCGCTGCGGTCCTTCAGCTTGCCGGCTGCCTTCCATTGCGTAGCGACTTCGACGAACAGTTCGAGCGCCGCCTTGGCGTCCGACACGATGCCGAGATCCGGGCCGAACACGCGGCCGATTTGCGTCGGCTCGATATCGACGTGCACGAACTTGCGGCCCTTCGTATAGACGTCGACGCTGCCCGTGTGGCGGTTCGCCCAGCGGTTGCCGATGCCGAGCACGAAGTCGGACGCGAGCATCGTCGCGTTGCCGTAGCGGTGCGACGTCTGCAGGCCGACCATGCCGGCCATGAGCGGGTGGTCGTCGGCAATCGCGCCCCACGACATCAGCGTCGGGATCACCGGCACGCCGAGCGTTTCGGCGAATTGCACGAGCAGGTCTTCAGCCGCGGCGTTGAGCACGCCGCCGCCGGAGACGATCAGCGGCTTTTCGGCGTCGTTGAGCAGCGTGAGCGCAGCTTCGATCTGCTTCTTCGTCGCCTTCGGCTTGTAGACCGGCAGCGGTTCATAGGTGTCGATGTCGAACTCGATCTCGGCGAGCTGCACGTCGATCGGCAAGTCGATCAGCACGGGGCCGGGACGGCCCGAGCGCATCAGGTGGAAGGCCTGCTGAAACGCACGCGGCACGAGCGCCGGCTCGCGCACGGTGACGGCCCACTTCGTGACGGGCTTGGCGATCGATTCGATGTCGACGGCCTGGAAGTCTTCCTTGTACAGACGCGCGCGCGGTGCCTGGCCCGTGATGGCGAGAATAGGAATCGAGTCAGCCTGGGCGGAGTAAAGACCGGTGATCATATCGGTGCCGGCCGGGCCCGACGTGCCGATGCACACGCCGATGTTGCCCGGCGCGGCGCGCGTATAGCCCTCGGCCATGTGCGAGGCGCCCTCGACGTGGCGCGCGAGCACGTGGCTGATGCCGCCGGCCTTCTTCATCGCCGAGTAGAGCGGGTTGATCGCGGCGCCCGGAACGCCGAAAGCGGTGTCGATGCCTTCTTTTTCGAGCACGAGCACGGCTGCGTCGACGGCTCTCATCTTGGCCATGGAATGTCTCCTGAATGTCAGCTAAAGGGTGTTGAGAAGCACTGTAAGGCCGCGTCCAAGGTTTGATAAGATCAGTCCGGGTCGCTTATTTCGAAACAAAAAGTATGGAATGTGCGGATGCCGAGTCAGCGTCGGCGCGGCGCGCTTTGCCATGTCCAGGCTGGCAGTCGTGCCTAAGCGGAAACCCTGATGGGTGGGAGACAACACGATGGACCGCTTCAAGCAAATCGAAACTTTCGTGCGCGTCGCCGATGCCGGCAGCCTCGCGGCCGCGGCGCTGGAGGAGGGCGTCTCGCCGGTGATCCTCGGGCGGCGCATCGACGCGCTCGAAAAGCGGCTCGGCGTCAAGCTGATGTACCGCTCGACGCGGCGGCTCGTCGTCAGCGAAGAGGGCGCGTCGTTTCTCGAACGCTGCCGGGGGCTGCTCTCCGAATGGGAGCAGGCCGAGAACGAACTCGCGGCGGGACGGCGCTCGGTGGGCGGGCACCTGATCGTGTCGGCGCCGGCCGCCTACGGCCGCAAGCACGTCGCGCCGCTGGCCCCCGCGTTCCTGATGGACAAGCCCGACTTGCAGATGTCGTTCAATCTGACCGACCGCGTCGTCGATCTGGTGCGCGAAGGCTACGACCTGTCGATCCGGATCGGCGGCGCGGTCGATCCGAACTTCGTCGCGGTGAAGCTCGCCTCGAACCGGCGTGTGGTGTGCGGCACGCCCAGCTACTTCAAGAAGCACGGCAGGCCGACGTCACTCGAAGATCTGCCGAACCACAACTGCCTCGCCTTCAACCTGCAAGGCGGGCAGAACCGCGGCTGGTATTTCCGCCGCAACGGCAAGCTCGTGACGGTGCGCGTCGCCGGCACGCTCGATTGCAACGACGGCGAGCTGTTGCACCGCTGGGCGTCGGAGGGGCTCGGGCTCGGCTGGCGCTCGACGTGGGAAATCAATCAGCAGCTCGCGCGCGGGGAGCTCGAAACCGTGCTCGACGAATATGCGCTGCCCGATTACGACATCCTCGCCGTCTATCCGCAGCAGCGCTATGTGCCCGCGAAAGTGCGCTACTTCATCGATTACCTGAAAGAGGCGTACGCGCGCCCGGGGTACTGGAGCGAGAACGAATAGGCGCGAGCCGCCGCAGGCGCGCAAGCGAGGCGCTCCTCAGCCGGCGACGATCGTCCCGTTCATCGTCTCGCGCCCCGAGCCGCCAAAGCACGCCGTGTTTCATTCCCGCTTTTTTTCGGCCGATTTCAGTTGATGCGGGGGCCGTGGGAATAAACTCGACTCGTCGTCGGTATTCCATGCGTGAGCCTTTTGGGGACTAAGGGTGGGCGACACCAATCAATGTGCGGCTGACCAGCGGACGCTCGACGAGCGCAACCGCCGCTTTCAGCAGATGGCGCTGCCGCATCTCGACGCGGCCTACAACCTCGCGCGCTGGCTATGCGGCAATGCGAACGATGCGGACGACGTCGTGCAGGAGGCTTATCTGCGCGCGTTCCGCTTCTTCGATAACTTCCGCGGCGACAGCATGCGGCCGTGGCTCTTCGCGATCGTGCGGCGCACCTGGTACACGGAATGGCGGCGGCGCGCGTCGTCGCCCGAGGTTCAGGCGTTCGAGGACGCCGAGCCGGGCGACGAATCCGCCGACGAGACGTTCGAAGGCTGGTCGCGCTCGATCGAGGATCCGCAGACGGTGCTGATCCGCGACGAAGACGTGCGCCTCGTGCACGCGGCGCTCGAAAAGCTGCCGGTCGAGTTTCGCGAGGTGCTGATCCTGCGGGAACTGGAGGACATGAGCTACCGCGACATCGCGGCGATCGCCGATCTGCCGGTCGGCACGGTGATGTCGCGGCTCGCGCGGGGGCGCCGCAAGCTGGCTGCCGCGCTGCACGCGCTGCAAGCGCCGGGGGCGGGGGCCGTGCAGGATGCCCAAGCCGCGCATGCGGCGGACGCTTCGCGCGACACCGGTGCCGATGCCTGGCCAACCCGGCGCTTGCCCGCCACGCCCGCAGCCGACAGCGGTGCATGGGACCCGAGTAAGCGCTAAAGCGCTAACTCGGGTCGACCGCGGTGCATGGGACCCGAGTAAGCGCTAAAGCGCTAACTCGGGTCGACACAGGAGAATTTAGATGGACTGTAAAGAAGCGCGGCCGCTGATCGATGCGAATGCCGACCGCGAACTTTCGGCGCCCGACGCCCGCCGCGTTCAAGCGCATTTGGCCGAGTGCCCCGATTGCCAGCGCGAAAGCGCAAACGTGCGGGCGCTCGGCGACACGTTGCGCGCGGCCGGCTACCATCGGGCGCCCGAATCGTTGCGGGCGCGGATTCTGGCCGAGTTGCCGCCGCTTGCGGAGCCGGAACCGGAGGTCGAGCCTGCTGGACAGCCGGATGCCCAATTTCGGCCCGAGCCCGCGCGGGCCAAAGCGCGCGGCCGCAGTCCGCTCGACGGCTGGCGCGGCTGGTTCGGCGGCCGCCGGCCTTCGTTCGGGCCGCAGCCGGCGGGCGGGGCCGCGTGGTCGGTCGGCTGGGCGGGCGCGCTCGTCATCGCGATCGCGGCCGCGGCGGTAGGGGTGACGCTCGCGCTCCATCGTCCGGCGGGAGTCGGCCCGATCGCCGACGAGCTGGTGTCGAGCCATGTCCGCGCGCTGCTGTCGGACCGCGACATCGACGTGATCTCGACCGACCAGCACACGGTCAAGCCCTGGTTCAACGGCAAGATCGACTATTCGCCGCCGGTCGAGGATTTGGCGGCCAGCGGCTTTCCGCTGGTCGGCGGGCGGCTGGACTATGTCGCACACCGGCGTGTCGCTGTGATGATCTACCGGTACCGGAAGCATCCGCTCGACCTCTATGTGTTCCCAGAATCGTCGGACAGCGCAGATCGTCCGCCCGACACGCTCGTGCGCGAAGGCTACGCGCTCTCGCGCTGGCAGGAAGGCGGGATGACGTACTGGGCGATCACCGATGCGTCGCCGGATGCACTCGTCGCGTTCAAAGCCGCGCTGCAATCGCGGCTGCACGGCGCGGGCTGAGGCCCACGCCGGCGGCCGTCCCCCGTCCCCCTAAATCCTTGAAAACACGGCCGATTCCGTCCGGGGAAGTGCTATTTGGCTTGCATGCCGGGCCAAAGCCGGGTTAGAATCTTCGGCTTCTCACTTGCCACACCGGTTCCGACGCCCGGGTGGCTTTAATCCACAAGGAGTGTGTATGCGTCATTACGAAATCGTCTTCATCGTGCACCCCGATCAAAGCGAGCAAGTGCCCGCGATGATCGAGCGTTACAAGTCCACGATCACCACGCACGGCGGCCAAGTCCACCGTATCGAAGACTGGGGCCGTCGCCAACTGGCCTACATGATCGAGAAACTCGCGAAGGCTCACTACGTCTGCATGAACATCGAATGCGACCAAGCCACGCTCGACGAACTCGAGCACGCATTCAAGTTCAACGACGCCGTGCTGCGTCACCTCATCGTCAAGATGAAGAAGGCCGAAACCGGCCCGTCGCCGATGATGAAGGAAGTGCAGCGCGAAGAAGCCAAGAAGGCGGCTGCGTCGTCGCAACCGTCCGAAGCGCAGGCTTAAGGACTCGGGTTTTACTCATAGTTACTAAGCCACCAAGGCTCAATCTGCTCTCGTGAACCGGCTGCAACTCACGGCCAGCGTCGTCGAACGCGAACCGGTGCGGTACACCCCCGCCGGCGTTCCGATCGCAAGCTGCACGTTGCAGCACCGCACGGAAGTCGTGGAGGCGGGCATTGCCCGGCAAATCGAACTGACGATGCCGGCGGTTGCCGCGGGAGCCGCGAGCGGCAAGCTGGAGGCCTGCGAGATGGGCGTCGATACGCTCTTCACCGGCTTCCTGGCGAAGAAAAGCCGCAACGCGCGAACCTTGGTGTTTCACATCACTGAATTGCAGGACATTGGAAAGGACTGAACATGCCCCGCCCGACTGGTAAGAAATTCGACAAGCGTCGTCAGCAACAAAATCCGCTCTTCAAGCGCAAGAAGTTCTGCCGCTTCACGGCTGCCGGCGTCGAGTACATCGACTACAAGGACACGGAAACGCTGAAGGACTTCATCGGCGAAAACGGCAAGATCACGCCGGCTCGTCTGACGGGTACGAAGGCCCACTATCAACGGCAGCTCGACACGGCCATCAAGCGCGCACGTTTCCTCGCGCTGCTGCCGTACACCGATCTGCACAAGGCCTAATCAGACGACGCAATAAGGAGAATCCGAATGCAAATCATTCTTTTGGAAAAAGTCGTCAACCTGGGCAACCTCGGCGACATCGTCAAGGTGAAAGACGGCTACGCACGTAACTTCCTGATCCCGAAAAAGCAAGCACGCCGCGCGACCAAGGAAGCGATCGCCGAATTCGAAGTCCGCCGCGCGGAACTCGAAAAGACAGCTGCTGAAAAGCTGGCCGCCGCTCAAGCGCAAGGCGAAAAGCTCGCTGGCCTGACCGTTCAGATCGCGCAGAAAGCGGGCGTTGACGGCCGTCTGTTCGGCTCGGTGACCAACGCGGACATCGCCGAAGCGCTGAAGGCTCAAGGCTTCGACGTGGAAAAGGCGCAAGTGCGCATGCCGGAAGGCCCGCTGAAGATGGTCGGCGACCATCCGGTGCACGTCTCGCTGCACACCGATGTCCTCGTCGACGTCACCGTGTCGGTGCTGGGCGAGCACGCCTAAGCCTCGCTTGGGGCACGGCGCGTAGCACAAGCCGTATTGCGCCGAGCCGGTGAATCGCCGGTTCGGTGCACAGTAAAGAGGACAGGGGCCGGGTAACCGGCCCCTGTCTTTTTTATGGCTATCGGCGCCAGCCGGGCTGGCACTATGACGCCCATTTCGCGATAATTCCTCCCCATGAACGCACCGCCGAAAGATCCCCAACTCGAGTCTCTGAAAGTCCCGCCGCATTCGATCGAGGCCGAGCAGTCGGTACTCGGCGGGCTCCTGCTCGACAACGCGGCATGGGACCGTATCGCCGACTTCCTGTCGCAGAGCGATTTCTACCGCTACGATCACCGGATCATCTTCGAGCACATCGGCAAGCTGATCGCCTCGACGCGGCCCGCCGACGTGATCACCGTCTACGAGGCGCTCGGCACCTCGGGCAAGGCGGAGGAGGTGGGCGGCCTTGCGTACTTGAATGCACTCGCGCAGAACACGCCGAGCGCGGCCAATATCCGCCGCTACGCGGAAATCGTGCGCGACCGGGCGGTGCTGCGCCGGCTCGTGTCGGTGGCCGACGAAATTTCGGCCGACGCGTTCAATCCGCAAGGCAAGGAAGTCCGCCAACTGCTCGACGAAGCGGAATCGAAGGTGTTTTCGATCGCCGAGGACGGCGCGCGCGGCACGCAGGGCTTTCTGGAGATCGGGCCGCTGCTCACGCAGGTGGTCGAGCGGATCGACACGCTGTACCACACCGCGAACCCGAGCGACGTGACGGGTACGCCGACGGGTTTCGTCGATCTCGACCGGATGACCTCCGGCATGCATGGCGGCGAGCTGATCATCGTGGCGGGAAGACCGTCAATGGGTAAGGCGCAACCGCTCGACGCGTGCATCAAGACGCTGTCAGGCTGGAAAAGGATGGGCGAGCTCGAGGTCGGCGACGCGCTCGCCTCGGTCGACGGCGCGCCTTCGATCGTGACGGGGCTTTATCCGCAAGGCGAGCGGCAGGTTTATCGCATGCGGTTTTCCGATGGCCGTTCGACGGAGTGCTGCGACGAGCATCTTTGGCGAGTCCATTACCGCCAGTGGCCTGTGCCCCGCATCCTGAACACAGCCGAGATTCGCACGTTGGTCACGCGCGAGCGCTACAAGAACCGGTTGTGGATCGATCTGCCGAGCGGCGATTTCGGCCATAACGAGGCATTGCCTGTCGATGCATGGGTACTTGGCGCCTTGCTCGGTGACGGCACGCTGGGCGGCACGGCAGTGCGCTTTAGCGTCAAGGCCGAGGAGACCTTGAACCGGATGCGCGAGCGAGTCGGGGGGACGCTGGAGCTCGAATACGCCGGCCAGTACGACTGGCGCATCAAGCGCAGCAGCATGGAAGGCGCGGCGCGCGCACCGGTCAATCCGCTCAAGCAGTCCCTCGAGCAGCTTGGTTTGTGGGGGCGCACGAGCTACGACAAGTTCATTCCGCGCGATTATCTCGATGCGGCCAAGCCGGTGCGGCTCGATCTGCTGCGCGGGCTGCTCGATACCGACGGTTGGGTCGAATCGTGGGGCACCGTGCGTTACTCGACCGCGAGCCCGCAGCTCGCGCGCGACGTTTGCGAGCTCGTCCGCTCGCTTGGCGGCTGGTGCACGATCACCGAAAAAGAAACGTCCTTTACACGCGACGGCGTACGCGCTGCCGGCGCGTTGGTGTACCTCTGCACGATCAGCCATCCCGATCCGCAAAACTTGTTCTTGTTCGAGGGCAAGCGCGACCGGCTCTCGGCGGGACGTGTGCGCCGCAAGCTGCCGGTGATCACGGCGATCGAGCCGACCCGGACCGCCAATACGCAGTGCATCTCGGTCTCGCACCCGACACGCCTCTATCTCACCGACGACTACGTAGTCACGCATAACACGGCGTTTTCGATGAACATCGGCGAATACGTCGCCGTCGAATACGGCTTGCCGGTCGCGGTGTTCTCGATGGAAATGCCGGGCACGCAGCTCGTGATGCGGATGCTCGGGTCGGTCGGCCGGCTCGACCAGCATCGCATGCGGACCGGGCGTCTGACCGACGAAGACTGGCCGAAGCTCACGCACGCGGTGCAGAAGATGAGCGAGGCGCAAATCTTCATCGACGAAACCGGCGGCCTGAATCCGATGGAATTGCGCTCGCGCGCGCGGCGGCTCGCGCGCCAGTGCGGCAAGCTCGGCCTCATCATCGTCGACTACCTGCAGCTGATGTCGGGCTCGTCGCAGGGCGAGAACCGCGCGACGGAAATCTCCGAAATCTCGCGTTCGCTCAAGGGCCTCGCGAAAGAGTTGGATGTGCCGGTGATCGCGCTGTCGCAGTTGAACCGCGGTTTGGAGCAGCGTCCGAACAAGCGTCCGGTGATGTCGGACTTGCGGGAATCGGGCGCTATCGAACAGGACGCGGACGTGATCCTCTTCATCTATCGCGACGAGGTTTACAACCCCGACAGCCAGGACAAAGGCACGGCCGAAATCATTATCGGCAAGCAGCGTAACGGTCCGATCGGGCCGGTGCGGCTGACGTTCATCGGGCAATACACGAAGTTCGACAACTTCGCGGGCGCGCAGAACTTCTACGGCGGCGAATAAGCACGAAGAAACCGAAGAGCACGAAGGTCGGCCGCAAAGTAAAGCGCTGCGTGAGAAAACGTTGCTTTCCTCGTTCGTGCGACTTTGCAGGTTCGGCAGGGAATCCGGAACCGTTACAATGTTGCGGTTTTATGTCAGCCACACCGTGACCATTTTCTGGGATTCCAATGTTCGGCCGATTCATGCCCACCGAGGGCAAGTTCTTTGAAATCTTCAATACGCACGCGAACTACATCGTGACCGCCAGTCAGGAGCTCGAGCTCCTGATCGACAATCTCGACGACGCCGAGATTCACAAGCAGAACGTCCAGGCGAACGAAAAAGCGGCCGACAAGGTCACGCACGAAGCGATCGACCTGCTGCACAAGACCTTCATCACGCCGCTCGACCGCGACGAAATCCACAAGCTGATCACGACGATGGACGACACCCTCGACCTGATGGAGGACGTCGCCACGGCTATTTCCCTATACGACGTGCAGGCCGTCACGCCGGAGGCGCGCGAGCTTGCCCACTTATGCACGGCGAGTGTCAAGCACGTGCAGGCAGCGGTGGGCCTCCTGTCGGACATGAACCAGGCAGCGCGGATCCTGGCAGCTTGCGAGGAGATCGACCGCCTGGAGTCGGACGCCGACCGCGTGCTGCGCTCGGCGATCTCGAAGCTTTTCCGCGAAGAAGACGATGTGAAGACGCTCATCAAGCTGAAGGCGATCTACGAGCTGCTCGAAACGATCACCGACAAGTGCGAGGATGTCGCGAACATCATCGAAGGTATCGTGCTGGAAAACGCGTAAGCGAGCGGACCGCCACCGATGCAATCGATCCAACTCGCCCTTTGGGCGCTTGCGACGCTGGTCGTGGTCGCGCTGGTGTTCGACTTCATGAACGGTTTCCACGATGCGGCGAACTCGATCGCCACGGTCGTGTCGACCGGCGTTCTGAAGCCGCAGCAAGCGGTGGCCTTCGCCGCCGCGTTCAACGTCATCGCCTATTTCATCTTCCGCCTCAAAGTTGCGCAGACGGTCGGCAAAGGCACGATCGATCCCGATATCGTCGATCACTACGTCGTCTTCGGCGCGCTCGTCGGCGCGATCGGCTGGAATGTCGTGACCTGGCGCTACGGCATTCCCTCGAGTTCGTCGCATGCCTTGATCGGCGGGCTGGTCGGCGCGGCGCTCGCGAAGTCGGGCTGGGGCTCGCTCAACTGGGACGGCCTTCTGAAGACCGTCGCGTTCATCTTCGTCTCGCCGCTGCTCGGTTTCGTGCTCGGCTCGTTCTTCATGCTGGCCGTGTCGTGGATGTACTTCCGCACGCCGCCGAGCAAGGTCGACGGGCGCTTCAGGCGCATGCAGCTCGTGTCGGCCGGTCTCTATAGCCTTGGGCACGGCGGCAACGACGCGCAGAAGACCATCGGGATTATCTGGATGCTCTTGATCGCTACCGGCTACGCGTCGGCGACCGCCGATGCGCCGCCGATCTGGGTGATCGGCGCGTGCTATCTGTCGATGGGGCTCGGCACGCTGTTCGGTGGCTGGCGCATCGTCCGCACCATGGGGCAGAAAATCACGAAGCTGAAACCCGTCGGCGGCTTCTGCGCGGAGACGGGCGGCGCGATTACGCTGTTTGTTGCGTCGGCGCTCGGCATCCCGGTGTCGACCACGCACACGATCACCGGCGCGATCGTCGGCGTGGGCGCGACGCAGAAACTCTCTGCGGTGCGCTGGGGTGTGGCGGGCAATATCGTCTGGGCCTGGCTGCTGACGATTCCGGCCTCAGCGCTGCTCGCGGCGGTCGGCTGGTGGTTCGGCCATCGCTTCATGTAGTCGTCGGGTTTTGCCGCAGCTGGCTGCGGCGCTCCCAGGGCCGTCAGATCAGGGCCGAAGCGCCGCCGTCCATCGGCACGATGGCTCCCGTCACGTAGCTCGCCCGGCGGCTCGCGAGAAAGAGCGCGACGTCCGCGATCTCCTCCGGCTTGGCGTAGCGTCCGAGCGGCACCTGCGCTTCGCCGCGCGCGAGGGCTTCTTCGGTGCTGATGCCTTGCCTCGATGCTTCCAGTCGAAGCGCTTCTTCGACACGCTCGGTCAGCGTCGAACCGGGATTGATCGCGTTGATACGAATGCCGAGGCGCGCGTAGTAGTGCGCGAGGCCGACGCTTGCGAGCATCAGCGCGGCATTGGCCGCGCCGCCCGCGATATGGATGTCGCTCGCGATCTTGCCGCCCATCCCGATGATGTTGACGACCGCTCCCGGCTCGGCTGCACCGCCTGCTTTCAGGCGGTCGGCCATGCGACGCAGCACCGCTTGCTGCGTGTGGATGTACGGAAAATATTTGGCTTCCATCGCCGCCTTGAACGCGGCGGCGTCGAGCGTTGCCGGCTCGTAGCGCTTCGCCGCGCCGGCGCTGTTGACGAGGATATCGATCGGGCCGACAGCCGTCGTGGCTTCTTCGACCACGTCCTCCGCGCTGTGTGCCTCGTGCAGGTCGGCGCGGGCGAGATGGACGTGATGGCCGTCCGAGGCAAGTACCTCGCGCGCTCGCGCGAGATTGGCCGGATCGCGCGACACGATCGCGACTTTGGCGCCTTCTGCAGCGAACGCTCGCGCACAAGCCAGTCCGATGCCCTTGCTGCCGCCCGTGATCAACACCACCTTGCCTTCGAGACCCAGATCCATCGCCGCTCCTCGCCCATTAATGTGTTGTCGCGTAGGAAACGATAGCAGAACGATGTGGGCCGCGCTGTCGATTGGGGGGCTGGCGCGAGAATCGGCGCGCCGGTCGGCCGTCAGTCGCCGCCGTTGGCGAAGCGAGCGATCGGGTCGTCGGAGGTGGAGGTCGGGGCGGGCACGCTGGGCGATGCCGTGGACGCCCGCATGATCCGCACGCCATTCGTGGCAGCGGGCGAGGCCGATGCGGCAGCTTGCTGGACCTGACGCTCGGCGACAGCCGCTGGGGGCGGCGGCTCGAATGCGTCGGTGGCGGCGGCGTCGACGGCGTCGGGTGCGTTGGCGGTGTTTGCCGGCGCGGCAGTGGCGAGCGATGGAGCGGCTGCGCCGGTTGTTCCGGCCGGAGCGGGCGCGGCCGTGGCATACGCAGTTCCAGCTGCCGCCGGCACCGGCGAACTTGGCGCGGGCGCTTCGCGTGGCGCGGCGAGATAGGTCGGCGCATCGAACGGCGCCGGTTTTTCGAGCGGCGGCGCCACGCGCCGAATGCCGTCGAAGCGCTTCGCCCAATACGGGTTCGTCAAATAGTCCAGCCGCACGGTGCCGCCCGTCGCCGGCGCGCTGACGAAGCGCAGCTTGCCGACGTAGATGCCGACGTGCGAATGCGCCCGGCCGGTCGTATTGAAGAAGATCAGGTCGCCCGGCGCGATTTCGTCGGGGTCGATCGATTCGCCTCGACCGCTCATGTCGGCGGTCGTGCGCGGCAGATTGACGGAAGCGGCTCGCAGGACGACATAGTGAACGAGGCCGCTGCAATCGAAGCCGCTGTCGGGCGTATTGCCGCCCCAGCGGTACGGCACGCCGACGAGGCCCATTGCCTGAATGGAAATCTCTTCGCGGCCGATGCTGTGATCGACGAAGTTCGGGAAGCCCGGTGGAGGCTCGGTCCGATAGGCGCTGCCCGCGCTGCCTGCCGGGCCCGAGCTGCGCGAAACCTTTTGCGGCGCGCTCGAACACGCGGCAAGCAACAGGACGATCAGCAGCGGGAACCAAAGTCGGCGCATGGATAGGGGCGACAGAGCGCGAGCGAGGCTCGCCTATCGTATGACTAACGGGCGATGGGCCGATGGTAGCCCGCCAGACAGGCCTCCGGCAAGGGTTCTTCAGAACTTACCTGAACTATCGCGGCTAAGTGTTGCTTGGCGAGCAAGAGCGAATTGTGCGTGCCGGCTACCTATTGAGCATCGAAACGCTAAAAAAAAGCCGCATCGGGTCGTCCCGGATGCGGCTTTCGAACAACGAGAAACGCGCTTTAAAGGATATCGGAGGCGTAATCGGCCAATCGCGAACGCTCGCCGCGCGCGAGCGTCACGTGACCGCTATGCGCCCAGCCTTTGAAGCGGTCGACGACATACGTGAGGCCCGAGCTGCCTTCGGTGAGATAGGGCGTGTCGATCTGCGCGATATTGCCGAGGCAGATGATCTTCGTGCCCGGACCCGCGCGCGTGATCAGCGTCTTCACCTGCTTCGGCGTCAGGTTCTGTGCCTCGTCGATGATCAAGTACTTGTCGACGAAGGTCCGGCCGCGCATGAAGCTCATGCTCTTCACCTTCAGGCGCGATCGGATCAGCTCCTGCGTCGCCGCGCGGCCCCATTCGCCGGCTGCGTCGTCGGTTTTCTGGAGCACTTCGAGGTTGTCGTCGAAGGCGCCCATCCACGGCTGCATCTTCTCTTCCTCGGTACCCGGCAGGAAGCCGATGTCCTCGCCGACCGGCACCGTCGCCCGCGTGACGATGATCTCGTTGTAACGCTTGTCGTCGAGCACTTGCGCGAGGCCCGCCGCGAGGGCGACGAGCGTCTTGCCGGTGCCCGCCTGGCCGAGCAGGGTGACGAAGTCGATCTCGGGGTTCATCAGCAGGTTCAGCGCGAAGTTCTGCTCGCGATTGCGCGCCGTGATGCCCCACACGTTGTTCTTATGGTGGCCGTAGTCGCGCAGCGTTTGCAGCAACGCCGTCTTGCCGTTCAGCTCGCGCACGATCGCGTGGAACGCGGGCTCGCCGTTCTGCGGCTCCAGATAGACGAACTCGTTGACCAGCAGCGACGAGCACAGCGGACCGGTCACACGGTAGTACGTGGTGCCGGTCTTCGTTTCCTGCCAGCTCTCCATGCCCTTCGCGTGCTTCGTCCAGAAGTCCTGCGGCAGCGCGCGCACGCCGGAGAAGAGCAAGTCCTTGTCTTCGAGAACCTGGTCGTTGAAGTAGTCTTCGGCGGGCAGGCCGAGCGCGTGCGCCTTGATCCGCATGTTGATGTCTTTCGACACCAGCACGACCTGGCGGTCGACACGGCCGCGCTGCAGCGCGCGCACGACACCGAGAATCTGGTTGTCGGCCTTGCCCTGCGGCAGGCCTTCGACCGGCTCGATATCGGTCAGCTTGGTCTGGAAGTAGAGGCGCCCTAGCGCCTCGCGGCTGCCGAGCCGCGACAGCGGCAGGCCTTCGGCGATGTCGCCCGCGTTCGCGACGAGCGAGTCGAGCGTGCGGCTGACCTGGCGCGCATTGCGCGCGACTTCCGACATCCCCTTCTTGTGATCGTCGAGCTCTTCGAGCGTCATCATCGGCAGATAGACGTCGTGTTCCTCGAAATGGAAGAGGCAGGTCGGGTCGTGCATCAGCACGTTCGTGTCGAGCACGAACAGCTTGCGGACTTCGGTCTCGCCGGTTTTGCGGGCGCGGGCTCTCTCCGCGCTGCGGGCCTTCGGCGCGGCAGCGGCAGGCGTGTCCGCAGCGGGTTTGTCGTGGCGTGCGACGGGCGTGTGCGCCGGCTGCGGGGCCGGCACGGGCTGCAACAGCGCCGCCGTCTGCCTGGGTTTTCGACCGCGCGCGGCCGGCGCAGTTTCTGCGGCGGGGGCGGCAGTCTCGACGGGACGCAGGGTCGTGGCGGTATTGGCTGCGCGCGTCATCGGTTCGGCGACGCTTGCCGGACCGCTCATCGAGCTGTAGTCGGCCGATTCTGCTTGCTCCCCAACAGTGTCCTGTTTCTTCGCGTGTTTGGCAGGCCGTGCTTTGGCCTTGTATTCATCGGGTGACAACAGGTTGCCGAGCTTGCTGGGTGGGGTAGGCAAAGGCATGAGTTCCCTCGAAAAAATCGGGTCGCATATCGTGCGCTGCTTGATCGACCCGCTGTTTCCCGTCGTGTGACGCACGCGGTTCTGACAAGCAGCGCGCTTTCAATTTCGAAACGCCGGTTCGCCTAGTTTTCGATCGACTCCTTGACAGAAGAGAGTTGCCGGCGTGCTAGGCCGGCTCGGTCCAAATCGCGTTGCATGGGACAAGAGTCAGTGCTCCGCATGGGACCAGAATCACGCGCTAAAGCGCGACTCTGGTCGACAGCTGAAGCGCTGACTCGGGTCGACAAAAAAGCCGCTGCCCCGTAACCGGAGCAAGCGGCTCGACTTCGAGTATCGCGCGGCGCCTGGCGACTAAGGCTTCAACGGCCGTGAAGCCGGCGCGGCAGCGAAAAAAATGGGGTGGACAGGCACTCATTGCAACCCAATATAACGCGCCTCAAAGCGCTTGTACAGCCTCCAGCGCCTCGTCAACGTGGCCCGGCACCTTGACGCCGCGCCACTCGTGGCGCAGGACGCCGTCAGCGTCGATGAGGAACGTGGAGCGTTCGATTCCACGCACCTGTTTGCCATACATTTTCTTCATTTTGATGACGTCGAAGAGCGTGCAGAGCGTCTCGTCGGGGTCCGAAATCAGCGGGAACGGCAGTTCCAGCTTGGCCTTGAAGTTGTCGTGCGAGCGGATGCTGTCGCGCGACACGCCGACGATCTCCGCCCCCGCCTTCTCGAACTTCGGATAGAGGTCGCGAAATTGCAGGCCTTCGGTCGTGCAGCCGGGCGTGTTGTCCTTCGGATAGAAATACAGCACCACCTTCTTGCCCCGCAAACCTGACAGCGTGAAATCGCCGCCGGTCGCAGCGGCGGTGAAATCGGGGACGGGTTGGTCGACTGCGATGGACACGTGGTTCTCCTATTGTTATGGCGAGGGCTGCCATTCGATGCGCAGGCGGCCCACGAGGGCTTGAAGCGGAGGAGGCGACCCAGGCCTGCGGTACGCGCTTGGTCGGGCTGGATTAATCGGGCTGGACGACCAGTTCGCCGGAGCGGCCCGCAATCTCGCCCCATACGACAGGGTATGACGGCAAGGTGTCGCGGTCCAGCGCAGCATGATAGTCGCCCATCGTCGCAAACGTGTGACCTTGCGCGCGCCAGCCTGCCAGCAATTGCTCGAACACCGGCGCGAGCTTCTGGCCTTCGAGTTCCGCGTGCAGCGTGAAGACCTGGTCGTGCGGATTATTTTCGGTCTGCCGCAGAATGCGCGCGGCGACGCTGGCCTCGTCGACGCCGTCGATCCCCAACACTTCGTCGAGCGTCGGAAGCGTGGTGGGCATTTGCACGTGGGTCAGCGTCTTGCCATCGACGACCGGAAAGTACGGCGTATGCCCACGCCCGTCGGACGCGTAGCGCATGCCCCAGGCGTCGATCTGCTTGAACGCGTGGCCGTTCATCTGCCAGCCGGCCGCGCCGTGCGTGACGGGCGGCGCGCCGAAGATGTCGATGAAGCGCTCGTAGCTCTTCTGCATTTCGTGCGCGGTCCAGTCGGACGAACGCGAGCGCACGTTGTCCTGCCAATACACGTGGTCCCACGTGTGGATGCCGCACTCGAATCCGGCTTCGTGGATCGCGCGCATGTCGGCCGCTGCCCGCACGCCGATATCGGGCCCGGGCAGCAGCACGCCGTACATCAATTGCTTCACGCCGTAGTGCTCGACCACCGACGTGCGCGACACCTTCTTCAGAAACCCCGGACGCAGCACACGGCGCATCGCCCAACCGGTGTGGTCGGGCCCGAGGCTGAAGAGGTAGGTGGCGCGCGCCTTGAAGCGATCGAGCATGCGCGCGAGATTCGGCACGCCTTCGCGCGTGCCGCGCAGCGTGTCGACGTCGATCTTCAGGACGATGCGGGCCAAGGAGCGGTCCTTATCCCTGTTGTTCGACGAGCGCGCGGGCGTCGCCCACGTGGCCGCGATACGCTTCGAAGATCTTGCGCAAGGCGTCGTCGAACGTGGCTTGGGGCGCCCAGTTCAATTCCTGCATTGTGTTTTCGATCTTCGGCACGCGGTTCTGCACGTCCTGATAGCCGTTGCCGTAGTAGGCGCCCGACGACGTTTCGACGAGATTCACCGCTTTGGCCGACTCGGCGTACTCGGGGTACTCCGCCGCGAGCGCGAGCATCTTGTGTGCAAGCTCGCGCACCGAGAAGTTGTTCTTCGGGTTGCCGATGTTGTAGATCTTGCCCGACGCGACGCCGTTCGGATTATCGATGATCTTCATCAGCGCGCTGATGCCGTCGTCGATATCGGTGAACGCGCGCTTTTGCGAGCCGCCGTCGACGAGGCTGATGTTCTCGCCGCGCACGATGTGGCCGAGGAACTGCGTGACCACGCGCGAGCTGCCTTCCTTCGGCGTGTAGATCGAGTCGAGGCCCGGGCCGATCCAGTTGAACGGGCGGAACAGCGTGAAGTTCAGGCCCTCTTGCATGCCGTAGCCCCAGATCACGCGGTCCATCAATTGCTTCGAGCACGCGTAGATCCAGCGCGGCTTGTTGATCGGGCCGTAGGTGAGCTGCGACGCTTCCGGATCGAATTCCTCGTCGGCGCACATGCCGTAGACCTCGGAGGTCGACGGGAACACGAGGTGCTTCTTGTATTTCACGGCCGAGCGCACGATCGGCAGGTTCGCCTCGAAGTCGAGCTCGAACACGCGCAGCGGCTGCTGCACGTAGGTGGCGGGCGTGGCGATCGCGACGAGCGGCAGGATCACGTCGCACTTCTTCACGTGGTACTCGACCCACTCCTTGTTGATCGTGATGTCGCCTTCGAAGAAGTGCATCCGTTCGTGATTCGCGAGGTCGCCAAGGCGGTCGGTCTGCATGTCCATGCCGAAGACTTCCCAGTTGGTGGTCTCTAGAATGCGCTTGGACAGGTGGTGGCCGATGAAGCCATTGACACCCAGAATCAGGACTTTTTTACCGGAACCTTCGATTTTCATGAATGACGGGACGAGTGAATGAGCTGAACGAACTGTGAGGGGGTGACGACGGGTTGATCGCCGTCGCGCTGGTGCCGCAGTTCGGAAATGGCGACGGCCCGGCCGTCGCCGCAGACGCCAAGAAACGCATTATCGCTTACGTGCACTCCCGGCGGCAAATCTGCAAGGCTTACCGTCGCCTGTGCCAAATTGGGCGCGCCAGGGCCGGCCAAGCGCGCCCGCGCGACGATGAAACGTTCGGCGCCGATGTCGGTGAAGGCGCCGGGATAGGGCGGCGCGACTGCGCGTATGAGGTTGTAGACCTGCTGCGCCGGCTGCGACCAGTCGATGCGGCCGTCCTCCGGCTTGCGCCCGCCGAAGTAGCTGCCGTGCGCGAGATCGTTCGGCAGATGCGGCGCTTCGCCTTTGATGAGCGCGGGCAGCACACGCCAGAGCGTCTGCTCGGCGGCGACCGTCACTTTGTCGAAGACTTGGGCGGCCGTGTCGTCGGGCAGGATTGGCACCGGAGTCTGCGCGATGATCGCGCCGGCGTCGGGCTTCGCGGCCATTTCGTGCAGCGTCGCGCCGGTTTCGGTCTCGCCGTTCAGCACGGCCCAGTTGGTCGGCACGCGGCCGCGGTACTTCGGCAGCAGCGACCCGTGCAGGTTGTACGCGCCGCGCGCGGCGATCGCGAGCAGGTCGACCGGCAGCATGTGCCGGTAGTAGAACGAGAAGATGAAATCGGGCTTGGCGCGGCTCACCGCGACGCGCAGCTCGGCGCTTTTCGGGTCGGCGGGCGTGATCGTGGGGATGCCGTGCTCGGCCGCCACGGCCGCCACGCTGCCGAACCAGATGTTCTCGGTTGCGCTGTCTTCGTGCGTGACGACGAGCGCGACGTCGACGCCGCGCGCGAGCAGCACCTGCAGGCAGCGCACGCCGACGTTGTGATAGGCGAAGACGACGGCGCGCGGTTTCATCGGTTGATGCCCTGATCGGCGATGTTGGCGGGCTGCACGGCTTGCACCGGCTCCTGAACGGGCGCGCTCGCGACGTGCTCGCCGTCGCGCTGTTCGAGGATCGTCTGCACGAGATAGCGGGGCCGGGCGCGCACTTGCTGATAGATGCGGCCGATGTACTCGCCGAGCAGACCGAGCGCGAAGATGATCACGCCGAGCAGGAAGAACGTGATGGCGAAGAGCGTGAACACGCCCTGGACTTCCGCCCCGATGATGAAGCGGCGAATCACGAGCAGCACGAAGAGGCCCGCCGAGCCCATCGACAGAATCACGCCGATGAACGACAGCCACTGCAGCGGCACGACCGAGAAGCCGGTCACGAGGTCGAAATTCAGGCGGATCAGGCTATAGAGCGAGTACTTCGATTCGCCGGCGAAACGCTCCTCGTGCGCGACTTCGACTTCGATCGGGTTCTGTGCGAACGTGTACGCGAGGGCGGGGATGAAGGTGTTGATCTCGCCGCAGCGGTTGATGGTGTCGATGATGTGGCGGCTGTACGCGCGCAACATGCAGCCCTGGTCGGTCATCTTGATGCGCGTGATGCGCTCGCGCAGACGGTTCGTCGCGCGCGACGCCTTGCGGCGCCACAGGCTGTCCTGCCGCTGCCGGCGAATCGAGCCGACGTAGTCGTAGCCCTCGTGCATCTTCGCGACGAGCTTGCCGATCTCCTCGGGCGGGTTTTGCAGGTCGGCATCGAGCGTGATGACGATGTCGCCGCGCGACTGCTCGAAGCCCGCCAGGATCGCCATGTGCTGGCCGTAGTTGCCGTTCAGGAGAATCACGCGCGTCGTATCCGGCCGCGCGCGGAACTGCTCGGCGAGCATCGCCGCGGATTTGTCGCGGCTGCCGTCGTTGATGAAGATGATTTCGTAGGCTGTCCCCAATGCGTCGAGCGCCGGATAGAGGCGCGAGAAGAGCGCGGCGAGCCCCGCCTCCTCGTTGTACACGGGGATGACGACCGAGACTTCCGGTGGCGCGAAGCGCTGATCCGTTTGACTCATTTCCGCTTATTTTCCGTATTGTTCGCAAATTTCATTGACCGCGGCGCACACGCGCGCCACGTCGCCTTCGGTCATCTGCGTGAAGAGCGGCAGCGTGACCGTCGTCGCCCCGAAGCGCTCGGCGTGCGGGAACATGCCCGGCTTGAAGCCGCGCTCGCGGTACAGCGTGAAGAGGTGGATCGCAGGATAGTGCACGCCCGAGCCGATGCCGCGCAGCTTCAACTGCTCCATGAAGCCCGCGCGGTCGAGTGTCAGGCGCTCGAGCGGCAGCGTGATCTGGAACATGTGCCAGTTGGTGTTCTCGAAGTCGGCGACCGGCAGCCCGGCGCCGAGCTTCACCGCCGCGCCGCCTTCGAGGCGCTCGAAATACGCGCGCACCAGCTTGCGGCGCTGCGCGTTGAAGCGCTCGATGTGCGCGAGCTGGCCGAGGCCGACGCGCGCGGCGACGTCGGTCAGGTTGTACTTGCCGCCGAGCACGTCGCAGTCCATGCCGTCGAAGCCGGTGCGCGTGATGCCTTGCAGACGGTACTTCGTCGCGAGGACCGCTTCTTCCTCGTTGTTCAAGACGAGCGCGCCGCCCTCGATCGACGTCAGATTCTTGTTCGGATGGAAACTGAACGAGACGATGTCGCCGAGCTTGCCGATGCGCTCGCCCTTCCAGGTCGAGCCGAACGCCTGCGCGGCGTCTTCGATCACGCGCAGCTGGTGGGCGCGGGCGATCTCGTAGAGCCGGTCCATGTCGACGGGCAGGCCTGCGAGATAGACCGGGATGATGGCCTTGGTGCGCGGCGTGATCGCCTTTTCGACGAGCTCGAGATCGATATTGCGGGTGACGGGATCGATGTCCGCGAACACCGGCGTCGCCCCGACTTCATAGATGACGTTGCTCGTCGCGACCCACGACGCGGGCGTCGTGATCACTTCGTCTCCGGGGCCGACGCCGGCGATGCGCAGACCGATTTCGAGCGTCGCCGTGCCGGAGTTGAACGCGCGCACCGGGCGGCCGCCGAAGTACTCGGACAGCGCGGCTTCGAAGCTCTGGTTCTGAGGGCCGGTCGTGATCCAGCCGGAGCGCAGCACGTCGGCGACGCCCTGAATCGTTTCCTCGTCGATCTCGGGCCGCACGAACGGCAAAAAGGGGAGTGATTCCTGACTCATGGATGCGTGGCTCGTGTAAGGGTTGGCAAGCGGTTCGCGCCACTTGTGGCGGCGCGGCCGCGGTTTATGCATTTGCTTAAAGCACTGACGCACTGACGACGGCATCAGCGCGTGGGTTCGGGTATCAATCTACGCGTGACTCTATCTCGCGATGCGCAAGGCGCGGACCATCCGGCATGGTCAGCTGCGCGCAAGCACGACTACGCCGATCAGGATGATGCCGATGCCGACGAGACGCTGGACCGACAGCACCTCGCCGAACAGATACCAGGCGGCGAACGCGTTGACGACATAGCCGAGCGAGAGCAGCGGATACGCAATCGACACGTCCACCCGCGACAGCCCGACGATCCACACGCCCACGCTCACCACATAGCAGGCGAGGCCGCCGATGATCGGCAATTGCGTCGCGAGCTTGAATCCGATGGGCAGAATGTTCGCACGGGTGAATTCGAAGTGTCCAACGGCATTCACGCCGGCTTTGAGGAGCAATTGCGCACCGGCGTTCAGGGCGACGCCGGTCAGGATGCAAAAGAGCGAGATCGGGTTCATCGGTACTTGGGTGTCAGGCGGGATTGGGTCAAGGTTGCGTCGCGTCGACGGGCTTTTCGACGATCACGCGGCGTGCGTCCTGGGCGATCACCTGCATCGGCAGTTGAGCGGCGGCAAGCGCGTGGTAGCGGTCGACCGGAATCAGCGCAAGCGCGTATTTGCCGGCCTTCCAGCGCGCCTCCCATTCGGCGATGGTCGGCACCCATTTCTGCGGCTCCTCCGTCACGCCGAAGCGCAGCTCGTCGGCGTTCTCGACCATGATCATCGTATGGCCGACGTAGAACGGCACAGTATGGTCGAGCACGCCGACCGAGTAGAACGGCGTATCGGGCGGCAGCTTCGCGAGCGCCGCCTTGACGGCGGGCGCGAGCAGCACGCCCGAGCTCTGGCGGCCGAACACGTCGTGGCCGGTGCCGGCGATGGTTCCGAGCATGAGCCACGCCGCGCCGAACGCGATGGCCGCGGGCATCGGGCCGGCGTGCTTGCGCCGGATCAGCGCGATCGCCGCGAGCGTCAGCACGAACGCGACGCCGATCGCCGCCCAGACCCACACCTGGTAGTCGCGATAGAGCGCATTCGGCGTGCGCGCGTCGCCCTGGGTCCCGAGGAAGATCGTCCCGAAGGCGGCGACCACGAGGAAGATCGCGTAGCCGATCCAGTGACGGCGCAGCGTCTCCCGCTCGATGAGCGGCAGGTGCATGCCGAGCAGCAACGCGAGCGAGGGCGCGATCGGCAGCACGTACGAAATCAGCTTCGAATGCGACGCGCTGAAGAACAGGAAGATGAAGGCCGACCAGATGAGCAGCATCTTGGCCGGCGCAAAGCCGTTCGGCTGCCGCGGCAGCAACACCGCATGGCGGATGCTCCGCCAGCCGATCGACAGCCACGGCAGGAAACCGACCAGGATCACGATCGCGAAGTAGTAGAACGGGCCGGGCCGGTTCTGCTCGGGCGTCAGGTAGCGCGCGAACTGCTGGACGATGAAGAAGAAGTTGAAGAACTCCGGATTGCGCAGTTGGACGAGCACGAACCACGGGGTCGTGATCGCAAAGAAGAGGATGAGCCCGCTCGCCAGATACAGACGCTTCCAGAGCCCCAAGTCGCGCTCGATCAGCGTATAGACGACCAGCACCGCGCCCGGCAGGATCAGGCCGATGAGCCCCTTGGACAGCACCGCGAGCGCCATCGACGCCCAGCAGACCCACATCCAGAGTCTGACCTCGCCTTTCGGGAGCCCTGGCCGCTGCGCGATCAAGAGCGAGCACAGCGTGAGCGTCATCCAGAACGACAGGGCCATGTCGAGCGAATTGAAGTGGCCCATCAGGTTCCAGTACGGCGAGCAGGCGAGGATGACCGCGGCGGCGAGACCGGCGGTCGCGTTGAACAGGCGCGCGCCCGTGTAGCCGACGAGCAGCACGCCCGCAAAGCCGGTCAGCGCGGTGTACAGACGCGCCTGCCATTCGCCGATGCCGAACCACGCGAACGTGAGCGCATTGGCCCAGGTTTGCAGCGGCGGCTTTTCGAAATACTTGTAGCCGTTGTAGCGAGGCGTGATCCAGTCGCCGGTGACGAGCATTTCGCGCGCCATTTCGGCGTAGCGGCCTTCGTCGCTCGGCAGCAGGTGGCGCCAGCCGAGCGGCACGAACCACACGATGGCAAGCGCAAGAACGAGGAGCAGCAGGGCGGTGCGATTGAGCGGTAGCCGGGTAGGCGTATCGTTCATTTTTGTATGTGCCTGTCAGTCGGTGCCGCACGAAGGCGGCGTGGTGAGCATGGTGAAGCGCGAGCGCTTGCGCAGCCTGGCCGGCGCCGGCGGCGAACCAATTGGGTTCGCGCAAATCCGGCGGCGCGCAGCCGAGCGCCGTGCCGCCGGCGACAAACCCCAAGCGGCAGCTAGCGGCGCGGATGATACACGCGCTGCCTTAGCAGCGGCTTATGCCTCGATCAGCAGCGCGGCCGCCACCTTGCGGCCTTCTGCCATCAGAATGTTGTAGGTCCGGCAGGCCGCCATGAAATCCATGCTCTCGACGCCGATACGCTTGGCCGCCAGTGCGGCCGTGAGACGCGGATGCGGAAAGCGCAGGCGCGAGCCGCTGCCGAACACGACGACTTCCGGAGCCGGCGCGATCAGATACTCGAAAAGCTCGGGTGTGAGCGCATCGAACGACGACACGGGCCAGGGGATGACGGGGGCATCGGGCAGCACGATGATGCTGCCTTCGTAGCGCCGCAGATTGACTTCGACGTAGCCGGCGCCGTAACCGGTCACGGTATTGAGGGCGCCGCTCGAATCCTGATGTAATTTCAAATTGGTTATCCGTTGTGCCGATGGGTCTCGCGCCCGCCGGGCCCGCCAAGCGGACAGCCGGCCTCTTTTCCCCGTGCGGCCGGGCCACGCAACAAGATGCCAGGGGCAAAGGCGCCGGAACGGGGCAACAGAGGGCGAAGGCGCGCCCGGGAACGGCCGAAAGCGCTTGCCGCACGCGATTGGTGCATTGCGGAAGTCGGCCAAAATCCGCTAAATTATAACTTTTTAGCCGCTCCACTGCGGCTGCCGCTTTGTGCGCCGCCATAAGCCGCGCACAGCCGCCGCGCACAGCCGCCGCGCACAGCCGCCGCGCACAGCCCCCATCAGACAAGTCCTTCGTGAGCGTGCTCGGACCGGCCGCCCCCGAGCGCCGGCCAGTGCTAGGCTTCCCCGTCTTCAGGCTTTCCCAGGAATAGTGCCCGCCGTGAAACCGATTCTGAAATCGAACAAGCTGCTAAACGTCTGCTACGACATCCGCGGGCCCGTGCTCGAACACGCCAAGCGCCTGGAGGAGGACGGCCACCGTATCATCAAGCTGAACATCGGCAACCTGGCGCCGTTCGGCTTCGACGCGCCGGACGAGATCATTCAGGACATGATCCGCAATCTGCCGATGTCGTCCGGCTATTCGGATTCGAAGGGCGTGTTCGCGGCCCGCAAGGCGATCATGCATTACACGCAGCAAAAGGGCGTGCAGGGCGTCGAGCTGGACGACATCTACATCGGCAACGGCGCGTCCGAACTGATCGTGATGGCCACGCAGGGCCTCCTGAACGACGGCGACGAAGTCCTTCTGCCGGCTCCGGACTATCCGCTGTGGACGGCCGCCGTGAGCCTGTCGGGCGGCACGCCCGTGCACTACTTGTGCGACGAGGCGAACGCCTGGATGCCCGATCTCGACGACATCCGCGCGAAGCTCACGCCGAACACGCGCGCGCTCGTCATCATCAACCCGAACAACCCGACCGGCGCGCTGTACTCCGACGAACTCCTGCTCGACCTGATCGAGATCGCGCGCCAGCACGGCCTCGTGATCTTCGCCGACGAGGTCTACGACAAGATCGTCTACGACGGCAAAAAGCACACTTCGGTGGCGGCACTGTCCGAAGACGTGCTGACGGTCACGTTCAACAGCCTCTCGAAGAGCTACCGCTCGTGCGGCTATCGCGCGGGCTGGATGTTCGTCTCGGGGCTGACCGGCGACAACCGCCGCCGGGCGAAAGACTATTTCGAAGGCCTCGGCATCCTCGCGTCGATGCGCCTGTGCCCGAACGTGCCGGGCCAATACGCGATCCAGACCGCGCTTGGCGGCTATCAGAGCATCAACGATCTGATCGTGCCCACCGGCCGGCTCTACAAGCAGCGCCAGATCGCCTACGACATGCTGACGTCGATCCCGGGCGTGACCTGCGTGAAGCCCGAGGCGGCGCTCTATATGTTCCCGCGCCTCGATCCGAAGATGTATCCGATCGACGACGACCAGCAGTTCATCCTCGATCTGCTGCTCGAAGAGCGCGTGCTGCTCGTGCAGGGCACGGGCTTCAACTGGCCGAAGCCGGATCATTTCCGCGTCGTGTTTCTGCCGAATGCGGACGATCTGGCCGATTCGATCAACCGCATTGCCCGTTTCCTCGACGGCTACCGGAAACGGCATGCCGGTTGACGTGCCTCACGCAAATTTCGGGTTCGCCGACGCCCTGGCTCGGGGCGCCTTACCGGTCCCTTATCATTAACGCTTCACTTTCATAGAACACACACGCTGCATGGAACCGATCAAAGTTGGCCTTTTGGGCTTCGGCACGGTGGGCAGCGGCACCTTTACGGTACTGCGCCGCAACCAGGAAGAAATCAAACGCCGCGCGGGCCGCGGCATCGAGGTCGCGCGCATTGCCGTGCGCAATCCGGCCAAGGCGCGCGCCGCGCTCGACGATGACGCGCTGTTTTCGCTCGTCACCGACAACTTCGACGCCGTCGTCGACGATCCGTCGATCGGCATCGTCGCCGAAATGATCGGCGGCACGACGATCGCGCGCGATCTCGTGCTGCGCGCGATCGCCAACGGCAAGCACGTGGTGACGGCCAACAAGGCGCTCCTTGCCGTGCACGGCACCGAGATCTTCGAGGCGGCGCACGCGAAGGGCGTGATGGTCGCGTTCGAAGCGGCCGTCGCGGGCGGCATTCCGATCATCAAGGCGCTGCGCGAAGGGCTCACGGCCAACCGCATCCAGTACATCGCGGGCATCATCAACGGCACGACGAACTACATCCTCTCGGAGATGCGCGAGCGCGGGCTCGACTTCGCGACCGCCTTGAAGGGCGCGCAGGAGCTAGGCTACGCGGAAGCCGATCCGACATTCGATATCGAAGGTGTCGACGCCGCGCACAAGCTCACGATCATGAGCGCGATCGCGTTCGGCGTGCCGGTGCAGTTCGAGCGCGCCTACATCGAGGGCATCAGCAAGCTCGCCGCGATCGACATCAAATACGCGGAAGACCTCGGCTACCGGATCAAGCTCCTCGGCATCGCGCGCCGCGCCGAGCGCGGCATCGAATTACGCGTGCATCCCACGCTGATTCCGGCCAAGCGCCTGCTCGCGAACGTCGAGGGCGCGATGAACGCGGTGGTGGTGCACGGCGACGCGGTCGGTTCGACGCTGTACTACGGCAAGGGCGCGGGCGCGGAGCCGACGGCGTCCGCGGTGGTCGCCGATCTCGTCGACGTGACGCGCCTGCACACGGCCGACCCCGAGCATCGCGTGCCGCATCTCGCGTTCCAGCCGGATAGCCTCTCGAACACGCCGATCCTGTCGATCGACGAGGTGACGAGCGGCTATTACCTGCGTCTGCGCGTGGCCGATGTGACCGGCGTGCTCGCCGGCATCACGCGCATTCTCGCCGATTCGGGCATCTCGATCGATGCGCTGCTTCAGAAGGAATCGGAGGAAGTGGACGGCGGGGACGAGACCGACATCGTCATCATCACGCACGAAACGCTCGAGAAGAACGTGAACGCGGCGATCCGCGAGATCGAGGCACTCTCCACGGTCGTCTCGAAGGTAACGAAGCTGCGCATGGAAGCGCTGAACTAGGTCACCCAAATAACCCCCACGCTCCCAGTGGTCGCTGCCCCCCGAGGGGGCGGTACTCTTGGGGCGGCCCCGGCGAGTACTGACATGAACTACATCTCCACGCGCGGCGCCGGCATCGGCGAGCGCCATACATTCTCCGGCATTCTCCTCGGCGGTCTCGCGAAGGACGGCGGCCTGTATCTGCCCGCCGAATATCCGCGCGTCCCGGCCAACGAACTCGCGCGCTGGCGCACGCTGTCGTACGCGGATCTGGCCTTCGAGGTGCTGTCGAAATTCAGCGACGACATCCCGGCCGACGATCTGCGCGCGCTCACGCGCCGCACGTACAAGGCCGATGTCTACTGCAACGTGCGCGACAGCGAAAGTGCCGCGCAGATCACGCCGCTCAAGCCGCTCGGCGTCGAGTCGGGCGCGCAGTTGTCTTTGCTGGAGCTGTCGAACGGTCCCACGCTCGCGTTCAAGGACATGGCGATGCAGTTGCTCGGCAACCTGTTCGAGTACACGCTCGGCACGACCGGCCAGACGCTGAACATCCTCGGTGCGACGTCGGGCGATACCGGCAGCGCTGCGGAGTACGCGATGCGCGGCAAGAAGGGCATCCGCGTCTTCATGCTGTCGCCGCACAGGAAGATGAGCGCGTTCCAGACCGCGCAGATGTACAGCCTGCAAGACCCGAACATCTTCAACATTGCCGTGGACGGCGTGTTCGACGACTGCCAGGACATCGTGAAGGCGGTCTCCAACGACCACGCGTTCAAGGCGAACTACAAGATCGGCACGGTCAATTCGATCAACTGGGCGCGCGTCGTCGCGCAGGTCGTCTATTACTTCAAGGGCTATTTCGCGGCCACCAAGAGCAACGACGAGCGCGTGTCGTTCACCGTGCCGTCGGGCAATTTCGGCAATGTCTGCGCGGGCCACATCGCGCGGATGATGGGCCTGCCGATCGAAAAGCTCGTCGTCGCGACGAACGAGAACGACGTGCTGGACGAGTTCTTCACGAGCGGCATCTACCGCGTGCGCGGCTCGGCCGAGACCTATCACACGAGCAGCCCGAGCATGGACATCTCGAAGGCGTCGAACTTCGAGCGCTTCGTGTTCGACCTGCTCGGCCGCGACCCGAAGCGTGTGCTGCAACTGTTCCGCGACGTCGAGGAGCAGGGCGGCTTCGATCTCGCGGCGAGCGGCGATTTCGCGCGTGTGCGCGAGTTCGGCTTCGTGTCGGGCAGCAGCACGCACGCGGACCGCGTCGAGGCGATTCGCGACGTCCATCGGCGCTACGACACGATGATCGACACGCATACCGCCGACGGCCTGAAGGTCGCGCGCGAGCACCTGCAAGCAGGCATTCCGATGATCGTTCTCGAGACCGCGCAGCCGCTCAAATTCGGCGAAACGATCCGCGAGGCGCTCGCGCGCGAGCCGGAGCGGCCCGCCGCGTTTGCCGGGCTGGAAGCGCTGCCGCAGCGGTTCGAAGTGCTGCCGGCCGATGTGCAGCAGGTCAAGGACTTCATCGCCGCGAATGTGCGCGATTGAGCGACGCTGATCCGAATATCGAAACAACCGGCCGTAGCGGGCGAGACGCGCAGCTTCCCTCTAAGCGGCGCCTTGCGCGGCCTCTCGACGAGGCCGCTACAATGTCCTTTTAAGACTCGTCCGTCAGATCGATGTCCACGCCTTCCTCCCCAGCGCCGCGCGCGCCGATGCTGTCGACCGCCGAGGCGCTCGCCACGCTCCTTGCCGCGGCACGTCCCCTTGGCGAAACGGAAACCGTCGCCACGCTCGATGCGCTGAACCGGGTGCTCGCCGCCGACGTTGTTTCGCCGCTCGACGTCCCGCCGATGCATACGAGCGCGATGGACGGTTACGCGGTGCGCGCAGCTGACCTGTCCCACGGCGACCGGCGCCTGCCGGTCTCGCAGCGGATTCCCGCGGGCCACGCGCCGCAGCCGCTCGCGGCGGGCACGGCGGCGCGCATTTTCACCGGCGCCACGCTGCCGCCGGGCGCGGATGCCGTGGTGATGCAGGAGCAAACCCAGGCCGCGGGCGACGAGGTCGAGATTCTGCACACGCCGAAAGCGGGCGAATGGATTACTGCGCAAGGCGCCGACATCCGGCGCGATTCCGTGATTCTGCCGGCCGGCACGCGGTTGACGCCGCAGGCGCTCGGACTGGCGGCATCGATCGGCTGCGCGGAATTGACGGTCACGCGGCGCGTGAAGGTGGCGGTGTTCTTCACCGGCGACGAATTGACGATGCCCGGCGAGCCGCTCAAGCCCGGCGCGATCTACAACTCGAGCCGCTTCACGCTGCGCGGCTTGCTCGAGCGGCTCAATTGCGAAGTCACCGATTACGGCATCGTCCCCGATCAGCGCGACGCGACGCGCGCGACGCTGCGCGAAGCGGCGCGCGAGCACGATTTGATCCTGACGTCGGGCGGCGTATCGGTGGGCGAGGAGGATCACGTGAGGCCCGCCGTCGAGGCGGAGGGCCGGCTTGCGATGTGGCAGATCGCGATGAAGCCCGGCAAGCCGCTCGCGTTCGGCGCGGTCCGCCGCGCAGACGAAGAGGGGCAGGCGAACGAAGCGTACTTCATCGGTTTGCCCGGCAATCCGGTGTCGAGCTTCGTGACGTTCCTGCTGTTCGTCCGGCCGTTCCTGCTGCGCATTGCAGGCGTGCAGCACGTGGCGCCGCGCACACTGTCGCTGCGCGCGGATTTCACGCAGACGAAGGGCGATCGCCGCAACGAATTCCTGCGCGCACGCGTGAACGCGGCGGGCGGTCTCGACCTGTTCCCGAACCAGAGCTCGGCGGTACTGACGTCGACGGTATGGGGTGACGGTCTAATCGACAATCCGCCCAACCACGCGATCAGCGCCGGCGAGACCGTGCGCTTCATTCCTTTTTCCGAACTCCTGAGTTGACGGTGGGCGCGGCGCTTGCCTGAGCGAACCGAGGCATGGCGCTGCAACGTCGAGGAACCCCAGCAAGATGAAGATTCAACTGAGATATTTCGCAAGCGTGCGTGAGGCGGTGGGTCTCGCCGACGAGTCGGTGGAGCTGCCCGACAGCATCGCGACAATCGGCGACGTGCGCGCGTGGCTGCGCGTGCGCGGCGGCGTGTGGGCCGAAGCGCTCGCCGAGGGCCGCGCGTTGCGCATGGCCTGCAATCACACGATGACGGACGCCGCCGCGCGCATCACCGACGGCTGCGAAGTCGCTTTCTTCCCGCCCGTCACGGGCGGCTGACACGCGCGACACGGCGCGTTCCGATGGGAGGTATCGATGAGAGTCCGCGTTCAAACTGCCGATTTCGATTTGACCGCCGAGGTGGCGGCATTGCGTGCGGACAATCCGAAAGTAGGCGCGGTTGCGTGCTTCGTCGGCACCGTGCGCGACTTGAACGACGGCGAGAGTGTCGAGGCGATGGAACTCGAACACTATCCCGGCATGACCGAAAAGGCGCTCGAAGCGATCGCCGCCGATGCGCGCCGCCGCTGGCCCGGGGCCGACGTGCTGATCGTTCACCGCGTCGGCAAGCTCTATCCGCTTGATCAGATCGTGCTCGTCGCGACGACGGCGGCGCATCGCGGCGACGCGTTTGCCTCCTGCGAGTTCGTGATGGACTACCTGAAGACCCAGGCGCCGTTCTGGAAGAAGGAAACGACGGAAACGGGCGAGCGCTGGGTCGATGCGCGCGTGACCGACGACGCGGCGCTCGCGCGCTGGAGCATCGATTCGGGCCACGCAGGTGGGCCGGCAGGCGCGCCGGCCGGCAATGCGGACCGCGCCGAATACGACGAGTAGGGCGCCGGCCGTTCAGCTGTGATGATGTGAGCGCCCGGAGGCGTCAGTGAGCCGGAGTGTCGTCGTCGCTCGCCGTACGGCCGATGATCTTCGCCGGAAACGGTTCGCCGCGCCGCGCGGGCGGATCACCGCCGCCCTCATCTTGATCGCGCCGTTTGGGCGCGACCCGATCAAGCAAGGCCTGCTGCTCGGCCGGGACCGCATAGTCCCAGCCGAACCGGCTCAACTGCAGGCTTTGCGCAATCCGCAGCGCCGGCTCCATGAAGCGCACGGCGGCAGCCGGCTCATAACGGCCTTCGACGGTATCCAAAAAGAGATGAAGCCACCGGCTGAAATGGCGCGGCTCGATGCCGTCGAGCGGCGCATGCGCCTGCTGAACATTGCCGCGGTACTGCTTCGCGCCGAGCACGAGGCTGCCCCAGAAAGTACACATCTTTGGCAGATGATCGTCCCAGCGGCCGGCCAGCACCGCGTCGAAGACGGGGCCGAGCAGCGCATCGGCGCGGACGCGGTCGTAGAACGCATAGACCAGTTCACGGATATTCGCCTCGGTGGGCTCCATATAGCGGGAATTTGGCGGAATGTCCGAAGGCGGCATGGCGGTTGAATTCATCTGACGTATTGCGCGAATTTAAATGATTCGTTGCGGGTATAAAAAGGTGTTAAAAACGGGTGAAGCAAATCTCTGTTTGGTAGAACGTTAAATTGTTATGCCAATCGCTCGACTAGGCGAAATATGAAGCACAATGGCGTTCTGGAAATGCGCTAACCTGCATCTAAAATGCATGTTATGGCGAAGTCAGATCGTCGGCAACCCTTTGCCCAGCACGGTTTTTGCCGGATGTTAATGGCGCGCGTTGCCGTTGTGCGCCTGACCACCATTGCACTCATGAGACTTACCGACTATACCGATTACGCATTGCGCGTAATGCTGTACCTCGCGGTGCGCGAAGACGGATTGGCGACGATTCAGGATATTTCGGATGCCTATGGCATTTCGAAGAATCATCTGATGAAAGTCGTGCAGCGGCTCGGAGAATTAGGCTGGATCGAAACGATCCGCGGCCGCAATGGCGGATTGCGCATTTTCGAGCCGTCGCTGCAATTGAGTGTCGGCGAAGTGGTGCGCGCCACCGAGAGCGATTTCGCGCTCGTCGGCTGTTTCGCGGATGAAGGCGTCGTGCCGCGCACTTGCGTCATCGAGCCGCACTGCCGTCTCAAGCAGGTCTTCCACGAGGCGCGCAACGCGTTTTTCGCGGAGCTCGATCGCCACACGATCGCCGAGCTGGCCCAGCCGGCCGCACCGCTCGCGGCACTGCTCGGCTTCCGGCCTCTGCTGCCGATTGCCGTCAACGGTGCAGCGCCACCCGACTGAACGAGCGCCGCCGCCGGACTTGCCGTATTTCAACAGAAGCTGCCCGTTCGCGCGAAAAATCGGGAAATAGTGCTTGAAACACGCAAGAGACGCCTCATTTTGGTGTTATTCGAAAATTGGAGGTCTCTTGATGAGAATCGACAAACTCACCACCAAATTCCAAGAGGCGCTGGCTGATGCGCAAAGCTTGGCCGTCGGCCACGGCAATCAGTACATGGAGCCGCTCCACCTGCTGGCCGCGCTCGTCGCACAGGAAGACGGTTCTGCGCGCTCCTTGCTCTCGCGTGCCGGCGTGCACGTACAGGCGCTGCAAACGGCGCTGAAGGACGCGATCTCGCGCTTGCCGCAAGTGCAGGGCACCGACGGCAACGTGCAAGTGAGCCGCGAACTGAACGGTCTCTTGAACCAAGCCGACAAGGAAGCGCAGCAGCTCAACGACACCTATATCGCGAGCGAAATGTTCCTGCTAGCCGTCGCCGACGACAAAGGCGAGGCGGGCAAGCTCGCGCGCCAATACGGCCTGACGCGCAAGGCGCTGGAGTCGGCGATCGTTGCGGTGCGCGGCGGCGCGCAGGTGCACAGCCAGGACGCCGAGAGCCAGCGCGAAGCGCTCAAGAAATACACCATCGACCTGACCGAGCTTGCCCGCGCGGGCAAGCTCGACCCGGTGATCGGCCGCGACGATGAAATCCGCCGCTCGATCCAGATCCTGCAGCGCCGCACGAAGAACAACCCGGTGCTGATCGGCGAGCCGGGCGTCGGCAAGACGGCGATTGTCGAAGGGCTCGCCCAGCGCATCGTCAACGGCGAGGTGCCGGATTCGCTCAAGAGCAAGCGCGTGCTGTCGCTCGACATGGCGGGGCTGCTCGCCGGCGCGAAATATCGCGGCGAGTTCGAGGAGCGCCTGAAAGCGGTGCTGCACGACATCGCGAAGGACGAAGGGCAGACCATCGTCTTCATCGACGAAATCCATACGATGGTGGGCGCGGGCAAGGCCGAAGGCGCGATGGACGCGGGCAACATGCTGAAGCCGGCGCTCTCGCGCGGCGAACTGCATTGCATCGGCGCGACCACGCTCGACGAATACCGCAAGTACATCGAGAAGGACGCGGCGCTCGAGCGCCGGTTCCAGAAGGTGCTCGTCGACGAGCCGTCGGTCGAGGCGACGATCGCGATCCTGCGCGGCTTGCAGGAGAAGTACGAGCTGCACCACGGCGTCGAGATCACGGACCCGGCCATCGTCGCGGCCGCCGAGCTGTCGCACCGCTACATCACGGATCGCTTCCTGCCGGACAAGGCCATCGACCTGATCGACGAAGCCGCTTCGAAGATCAAGATGGAAATCGATTCGAAGCCGGAAGAGATGGACAAGCTCGACCGCCGTCTCATTCAGTTGAAGATCGAGCGCGAAGCCGTCAAGAAGGAAAAGGACGAAGCGTCGCAGAAGCGCCTGCAGCTGATCGAGGAAGAGATCGAGCGCCTGAACCGCGAGTATTCGGATCTCGAAGAGATCTGGACCGCGGAGAAAGCGACGGTGCAGGGCAGCGCGCAACTGAAGGAAGACATCGAAAGGACGCGCGCGGAAATCACGCGCTTGCAGCGCGAAGGCAAACTCGAGAAGGTCGCCGAATTGCAGTACGGCAAGCTGCCCGAGCTCGAAGCGCGCCTGAAACAGGTGACGCAGGCCGAAGCGCGGGAGCAGAACAACCCCACGCGTCCGCGTCTCTTGCGCACGCAGGTGGGCGCCGAGGAAATCGCGGAGGTCGTGTCACGTTCGACAGGCATCCCGGTGTCGCGGATGATGCAGGGCGAGCGCGAAAAGCTGTTGCAGATCGAAGAGAAACTGCATGAGCGCGTGGTCGGCCAGGATGAGGCGATCAGTGCGGTCGCCGATGCGATCCGCCGCTCGCGGGCGGGTCTGTCCGATCCGAACCGTCCGTACGGCTCGTTCCTGTTCCTCGGGCCGACGGGCGTCGGCAAGACGGAGCTGTGCAAGGCGCTGGCGTCGTTCCTGTTCGATTCTGAGGATCACCTGATCCGTATCGACATGAGCGAGTTCATGGAGAAGCACAGCGTCGCGCGCTTGATCGGCGCGCCGCCGGGCTACGTCGGCTACGAGGAAGGCGGCTATCTGACCGAAGCGGTGCGTCGCAAGCCGTACAGCGTGATCCTGCTCGACGAGATCGAGAAGGCGCACCCGGACGTCTTCAACGTGCTGCTGCAAGTGCTCGACGACGGCCGCATGACCGATGGCCAGGGGCGCACGGTCGACTTCAAGAACACAGTGATCGTGATGACGTCGAACCTCGGCTCGCAGCTGATCCAGTCGATGGTCGGCGAATCGCAGGAGGCGGTGAAGGAAGCGGTCTGGGCCGAGGTGAAGCTGCAGTTCCGGCCCGAGTTCCTGAACCGGATCGACGACGTCGTCGTGTTCCATTCGCTCGATCGTTCGAACATCGAATCGATTGCGAAGATCCAGCTGCAGCGGCTGCACGATCGCCTCGCGAAGCTCGACATGCAGCTCGTCGTGTCCGACGCGGCGCTCGAACAGATCGCCAAGGTCGGCTACGACCCGCTGTTCGGCGCGCGGCCGTTGAAGCGCGCGATCCAGCAGGAGATCGAGAATCCGGTCGCGAAGCTGATTTTGGCCGGCAAGTTCGGTCCGAAGGACGTGATTCCGGTCGAAGCGGAGAACGGCAAGCTCGTGTTCGAGCGCGTCGTTCACTAAGCGAACGACGCGATGCGCTGCCGGGCGCGTGACGGCCCGACACGAATGAGCATCGTGCATCAGTGTTGGAAAAGCAAACACCCCGCCTTAGCGCGGGGTGTTTGTTTATGCGCGAGACAGATGCGTCTGTTGCTCCTCCGTGTGCTGCAAAGCGAGCCCTGAATACCGGGCGCGACGATACTGCGCTCAGGCGTCCTTCTTGCCGAACAGCCCGCTCGCGAGCGAAGCCAGGCCGCCGGCGCCGCCGAGCGAGCCGAGCACGCTCGACAGATCGAGCTGGCCACTCGCCGGCACTTGGCCGTCCGGCGTCGCGCTATTGACGACGTGCGGCAGCACCTGCGCGAGCAGTCCCGACACTTGATCGGGCGACACGCCGGCCTTCTGCGCGATGCCGGAGAGCGCGTCGGAACCGAGCACGCTCTGCAGCGTTTCAGGCGAGATCGCTTGATTCGCGCCGTTGCTGATCCACGAATTGACGATGTCGCCCGCGCCTTTTTCGTGGAACTGCTGGACCAGGCCGCTCAAGCCGCCGGGCTGGTTGTTGACGAACTCCAGTGCGGCCTGGATCAGATTCTGGCTGCCTTCGGGCGACGAATTGCTGCCGAGCAGGGAGGAGACGGTGTCGAGCAAGCTCATGACGGACTCTCTAGGGCGAACGGCCTCACGCGTGACGCTTGATGCCGGTGGGTGGACGGTGCCGCGCGCGGGCGCGGCGCACAGGGGGCGAATAAGGGCGATCAGCCGCCCGAAGCAGCGGCGGCCGACGCCGCCTTGCCTTTCTTCGACTTCTTCGATGCCTTGCCGCCGGACGCCGCCATCGGCGCGCTCGCGGCGGTGCTGGTGGAAGCCGCTGCCGTCGTCGACGGCGCGGTGCTCTTCGACATGGCCTTGGCGGCCGGCGCCGAAGCGGCAGGGCTCATCGTGCCCATCGTGCTCTTCGTGCTCTTGCTGCCGGCACCCGTCGGCGGCGCCGACGATCCGCCGATCGTCAAGCCTTCGGCCTCGAGCTTCGTCACCGATTTCGTGCCGAGGCCCTTGACGCGATTCGCGAGATCGTCGGCGTCCTTGAACGGACCGTTCTTGGCGCGCTCGTCAAGGATGGCCTTCGACTTGACGGGGCCGAGCCCCTTCAAGCTTTCGAGCGTGGTCTGGTCGGCAGTGTTGACGTCGACGGACGACGCAAACGCCGCGGACATCGTCAGGAAGCAAGCAACGCACAGCAGTAACAGCTTCTTCAGCATGGCAACGACTCCATTGAGGGCAAGGGGAAACAGCCAGGAACGGACGGCGCATGGCAGCAGGCGCTGCCGATAAGCATAGGACAATTTGCGCGCCCTCTTATGACGCGGTCAGAGTTTGCCCGCGCTGCGAGAGCGGTGTAAAGCGCAACTGACCCTATCTGACGATTCATTCGAGAGCTATTGACGCGGCGTTTCACGCGTGCCCTCCAGCGAGGCGGCACGCTTGGCGCTTGCGCCGCGCACCTCGAAGCGCACGCTGTCGGCGACGTTGCCGCGGGTGTCGACGAGTTCCAGCACATGCGCGCCGGGCCACGGCAGCCAGGCAACGCGCGACGCGCTGCCGAGCGCCCGGCCGTCGAGCCGCCACGTGCTGCGTGAGGACGAACCCGGCGCGCGTTCGAACCAGACGCGCTGACGTGCCGGCGGGATGTCGGGGTCGAGCGCGAAGATCGTGCCGTCGGTCGGACCGGCGATCTGCGGCGCGGCCGCTTGTGCGTTGCCCGTTGCGTTCGGGGTAGCCGCCGCATTCGCGGCCAGGCCGACGAACGGCGTTTGCGTGCCGGACATGAACCAGTCGTCGCGCGCGGGTTCGAGCGCGTTCTCGAACACGACGTGCGTCTTCACGACGCCCGCCGGGGCGGCCGGCGCGACGCTCGGCGTGTTCCGGTGGAGATATCCGGCGATCGCCGCCCAGACCGGCGAGGCGCCGCAGACGCCGGAAACGTCCCACATCGGGGTACCGTCCGCGTTGCCGACCCATACGCCGATCGTGTAGCGCGACGTGAAGCCCACGGTCCAGTTGTCGCGCATGTCCTTGCTGGTGCCGGTCTTCACGGCCGAGAAAAAGCGCGTCGCGAGCGGGCTGTCGAAGCCGAACGTGCGCGTGCGCGCGTTGTTGTCCGACAGGACGGTCGTCACGATGAAGCTCGCATCGCGGCTGAAGACGCGGGTCTCCTGGGCCGCCGATTTCGAGGTGGAAGACGCGTCGCGCGGAACCTCGAACGTCGGCCGCAGCGCGCCGCCGTTTGCGAGCGCGCGGTACGCGTTGGTCAGCGTGAGCAGGTTCACGTCCGCGCTGCCGAGCGCGAGGCTGTAGCCGTAGTAGTCGCCTTCCTGCGTGAGCGGCAGGCCGAGCGCGGTGAGCGTTTTCGCGAAGCGGTGCGGCGTGAGCATCACCAGCGTGCGCACCGCAGGCACGTTCAGCGACGATCCAAGCGCCGTCCGCACGCTAACCCAGCCCTTGAAGCCTTTGTCGTAGTTCTGCGGCATGTAGAGGCCGCCGCCGGCGGCGAGGTCGAGCGGCGCGTCGTCGAGCAGCGAAGCGGTCGTCACGCGCCGCTCGTCGATCGCCTCGGCGTAGAGGAACGGCTTGAGCGTCGAGCCGGCCTGCCGCAGCGCGAGCACCGCATCGACGTCGCGCGCCTTCGACAGCGCCCCCGACGAGCCGACGTACGCGAGGATGTCACCCGTGGCGTTGTCGATGACGATGGCCGCGCCGTCCTGCACGTTGCGCCGGTGGGCGGGCGCGTTCAATTCGATCAGCGTGCGCGTGAGGGTGTCGCGCGCGAAGCGCTGTAGGCGGGCGTCGAGCGTCGAGCGTACGCGCATGCCCGCGCTCGGATGGACTTCGTTAGCGACGCGGCGCGCGAAGTGAGGCGCGAGCGCATCCGAATCGGCGGCCGGGGTCGCGACGGCGGTCGCGGCAGTTGGCGCCGGACGCGCAAACGCAAGCTGCACGAAGCCGTCGAGGTTCGCGCAGCCGCTTGCCGAATTCATGTCGCGCAGGATGCGGCACGCGCGATCCGCCACTTTGCGATAGGGCGCGTTCGGCGCGCGGATCAGCGCCGCGGCGACGGCCGATTCGCGCTCGTCGAGCCCGGACGGCGCCTTGCCGAAGAGCGTTTGCGAGAGCGCGGCGAGGCCGACAGTCTCGCCGCGAAACGGCACGAGGTTCAAGTACGCTTCGAGGATCTGGTCCTTGCGCCAAGTCCGCTCGAGCCAGAGCGCGCTCGCGGCCTGAGCGGTCTTCTGCGCGATCGATCGTTGTCCTGAGCGTTTCGGGTCGTCGTCGAGCAGGCCGGTGAGCTGCATCGTGACCGTCGACGCGCCGCGCGTGCGCGTGTTCCACAGATTGCCCCAGGCCGCGCCCGCGACGCCGCGCCAGTCCACGCCGTTATGCGCGTAGAAGCGCTTGTCCTCGGAGACGACGATCGCTTGCCGCAGCGCGGGCGATACCTCCGCTAGTGCGACCCAGTCGCCGCGCCGCTCGCTGCGGCCGACGCGCGTGCGCTCGAGCGGCTCGCCGTCGCGTGAGAGCAGCACCCAGTCGGAGCTGCGCCAGTCGCTCTTGACGGTGTCGAACGTCGGCAGCGCGACGGCGTAAAGCGGGAGCATCGCGAGCATGGCTACGGCTGCAGTCCGCAGCGTGGCACGCGTCGCAGCCCGGCGTGCGCCGCAGCGCGGCGGCGCGTCGTCATGCGCTGGCAACTGGAGGGCGAACGTCAAAGTCGGCATGGCAGGCTCACTTCGCCGCAGGCGCCGGATGCACGACCCATTGCGCGTTCGGCAGCACGCCGAACGTCGAGGGCGCATAGAGCGCCTCGACGCGCGTCGGCGGCAGGCCGAACGTGCCGGCGTTGTTGAGGCGCACCGTGTACTCGACTGAGAATTTGCCCTTCGGCACGTACTCGTAGTACGCGCGATAGCCGTCGAAGCCGCGCTCGACGAACGCGGGCCAGGTGTCGCCGCGCTGCTTTTCGCCCTGCGTCGCCGCTTCCGAGTCGCGGCCGAGGCCCGAGCCGAGGATCGTCGCGCCGGCCGGCACCGGATCGTTGACGACGACCCAGGTCATGTCCGTCTGTGCGTCGATATCGAGGTGCACGCGCACGATGTCGCCGCGCGTGAAGGTGCCTTGGGGGGCGCCTTTGTCCGCGGGTTCGAGCGGCGTCATGGACTTCGTGATCCGGTACCCGGCCGCGAAGGGCGCTTTCAGGGCGACGGCGGCGAGGCTTTCGATCGTCGCCCACGGCTTGCCCGTGCCTTCCTGCGTTAACGTGAGCGGCGCGGTGGTTTGGGCAGCGGGCCACGGCAGCAGCTCGCTGCGCACGCTGCGGGTGCGAGCGGCGGGCGAGGCGGTGACATTCGATGCGGCCTGCGCAGAACTCGCGGCGGGCGTGGCCGTGGCCGGAATGGCCGCGCGCCAGCCGATCGTCTTCGTGACGCCGTCGAGCTGAAGCTTCGTTTGCCCCGTGACGGGCGTGCTCTCGAATGCGCGCGAAAATCGCTCGACGGCCAGCGATCCGTAGACGTTGGCTGTCGTCGTTTGCCACGCGCCGCGGCTCTGCAGCGCGAGCATGCCGGCCACGAGCCGCGGCATCTCGTCCTTCCAGCCGGGGTTGTCGATGAACGCGAGGGCCGTGCGCGCGGCGTTGACTTCGGGATCGGTCATGAGCCACCAGAGCGTGTCGCCGGCTTCGGTCGAGAACGTCAGGCGCGTGCCCTGGTACGTGAGCCGCGCGCGCAGAATCTGCTCGGCCTGCGCGAGCTTGTCGGCGCGTTGCGGAACGTCCTTCATCCGCGACAGGATCTGGTAGTAGTCGAGCACTGCCGAGGTGGGCCACTGGTTCGGCGCAATCTCGATCGAGCCGAGCATGCGCGCGTTGCCCGCGCCATAGCGCGACAGCGCCTCGATCGCTGCGAGCTTGCGCAGGTCGAGATCCTTGCGCGGCGCCCAGAAATTGCGCTCGATACGGCCTTCGACAAAGCTCGTGAGGCCCGCTTCGAGCTTGCTGCGCAAGTCGTCGGGGAGGGCGAAGCGAGGATCGAGCTTCGACGCCTCGTCGGTGACGGCGAGCAAGTATGCCGACAGCGTGGGGCTGCCTCGGCTCGGGCCGTCGTCGCTCGGCGGGAAGTAGTTGGCGAGGCCGTCGCGGTCGAGATAGACGGGCATGCGCGCGATCACTGTCTGCCATGCTCCCGCGTCGCGCAGGCCGATCGCGCGCGAGGTCTGCTGTTCGAGGCAGGTATACGGGTAGCGCTCGAACCAGCGCGTGACGCCGGGCATGCCGTCGGACAGCTTCGGCTGCAGCGAGACCGCAATGCCGCCGCGCAGGACGCCGGCTTGCGTCGATGTCGCGTTCGCGGGCGCAGCCACTGGAATCGACAGCGTGCCGTCCACCTGGGCGAGCGTTGCCTGCTGGACCGTGACGGGCACCGCCGCGCCGACGCGCTGCGAGAGCTTGAGCGCATCGGCCGCATGCGCGCCGCCTTGCTCGGCGGCGTTCACGGTCCACGTGAGCGCTGGCAGCGGAGCGTCGGCAATGCCGTCGGGCGCTGTCGCCGTCCACGCGATTTCCCGCGCCGAATCGGGCGCGAGGTCGATCGTCTGCGGCGCGAGCGTCAACGGCGCCGCGCTCGGTGTGACGACAACCTTCATCGCGCGCGCCGTCGTATTGCGCACCGTGAACTGCGCGCGGAACTGATCACCCTCGCGCACAAGCGGCGGCAGGCCCGAGATCAGCTGCAAATCCTGCGTACTGCGGATCGACGCGCTGCCGCTGCCGAACTGGCCCGTGCCGACCGCGGCGATGGCAACGATCCTGAAGCTCGTCAGCGAATCGTTGAGCGGCACCTCGACGCTCGCTTGCCCGTTCGCATCGAGCGTCACGCGCGGGTTCCACACAAGCAGCGTGTCGAACAGCTCGCGCGTCGCGCTTCTGCTCCCGCCGCCGCCCGCGGGCACCGCCTTGCGGCCGAAGTGGCGGCGTCCGACGATTTCCATCTGCGCGGTCGAAGTCTCGACGCCGTAGGCGCGCCGCGGCAGCATGGCGTCGAGCACGTCCCAGCTAGGGTTCGGCATCAGCTCGAGGAGCGCTTCGTCGACCGCGGCGACCGCGATCTGCGTGCCGGCCGGCGCCGGCTTGCCGCCCGGCAATTGCACGCGCACGGTGACGTGCGACTTGCCGCGCACGGGGTACGACTTCGCATCGGGCGTGACCGTCACCGCGAGCCGGTGCGCCGACGTGCCGACCTCGATCTCGGCGAGCCCGTAGCGGAACGCGGGCTTCGAGAGATCGACGAGCGGCGTCGGTGCCCTGTACTGGCGGCCCTCGTACCAGAACGCGCGCACCCATTCGAGCGGCGCCTTCCAGCCCCAGGTGAAGAACGAGTACCACGGCACTTCGTGAATGCGCCCGCGCAGCGCGAGCACCGACACGTACACGTTCGGCCCCCACGCTTCGTCGACCTTGAGTTCGACGGTCGGGTCCTGGCCGTCGAGCTGCACGACGCGGGTCTCGATGATGCCTTCCCGCTCGACCGCGACGAGCGCCGTCGCAAAGCGGAACGGCATGCGCACCTGGAAGCGCGCGGTCTCGCCCGGCTCGTAGCGGGTCTTTTCCGGAAGCACATCGATGCGGTCGGTGTTCTCGCCGCCGAACCACAGTTCATCCTCGCGCGTGACCCAGACGGAGGTGCTGGCCGTCGATGTGTGGCCGTCGCCGTCCTTCGCGACCGCGACCAGGTCGATGTTGCCGGCGTCGCGCAGCTTCGCGTCGCAAGCCAGGAGGCCGTGATCGTCGCTCGTGCCGCGGCACAACGTGCCGAGGTCGCGCGTTTCGGTGTGGTTGTCGTACGCGTAGAAGCCGCCGACCATGCGCTTGCGCGAGGTCGTCATGATGCGCGCGACGCCGCGCACTTCGAGCGCGACGCCCGCGCGCGGCTTGCCTTGCAGATCGACGGCAAGCGCCTTGACCGGCACCGTATGGCCGACCGACACCCAGCGCCCCGACTTGATGCCCGCGACGACGGCCGCGGGCCACAGCGTCGCATTGCCGCCGATCGTCTGCACTTCGCCGTTCGGATCGGCGAACGTGGCTTCGAGTGCGAGGCGTTTCGGCGCATCGACGCTCGGCAGGTTTTTCAGCACGAGGCTGCCCGAGCCGTTGCGATCGAGCGTCATGGGCTCCTTGTCGGCGACGAGCTTCGCGGCTTCCTCGGCTTCTTGCGTGTCGCTGTCTTCGTCGGACGAGGCGTTCTCGGCGCCACCGTTGTTGTCGTCCGCGTGACGCCGGTACGGCGCGAAGCTGAAATCGGGGAAGCGGCCGGTGAAGGAGGGCGTCGCCGGCTTCACGAGCGCCGACACCTGCACCGGCAGATTCGACGCCGGGCCGCCCGACACGTAGTCGATCTGCACCGCGACGGGGGCTTCCTTCGCGGCGACGAGCGGGCTCGTCTTCTCATTGCGCACGGCGATCGTGCCCTTGAACACCGGCAAGCGGAATTCCTCGACGCGAAAGCTCCCGCTGCCGTAGCTGCCGCGCGGGGAATCGCCTGAGTCGCTGTTGTCGTCGCCGTGGTCGCCTTGACTGTCGATCGTGCTCGCGCCCGCGTCGCCGTCGTCGAGCGACACGCTGTACTCGCCGAGCTTCGCCGACGCCGGAATCGTGAACGTCGAATCGGCGGTGTGATCGGCGGCCCAGGTGAGCGGCAGACGGTACGTCTGGCCGCTGCCGAGATGGCGAATCGTGACGCGCGTCGGGTACTGCTTCGGAAACGCGAAGCCGTGCAGCGTCTCGACGCGGATCAGATGCTTCATCGACACCGTCTCGCCCGCGCGCAACAGCGTCCGGTCGAACACGGTATGCGCGCGCACGGTCTCGTTCGTGCCGAGATCGGTCGGCACGTTAAAGCGCCACGATTCGATGCCGCGATTCCAGTCCGACTGGACGAAGGCCATGTCCGGGCCGGTCTTCGGATCGTCGATGCGTGCCGACACGAAGAAGCCGCTGAAACGGTCGTCGTCGCAGCGCCGCTTGGCTTCGAGCGGCCCGTCGATCGTCAGGAGGCCGCGCGCGTCGGTCTTGCCCGACGCGATTTCGTCGCCGTTGCAATCGGACACGTGCACGTTCGCGTTCGGCACGGGCTGCCCCTTGTCGAGCGTCGTCACCCAGACGACGCTGTTCTCGCGGCCCTGCTTGAAATGCACGCCGAGGTTCGTGATGAGCACCGCTGTGCGCACGTACATCGGCGCTGGCTTGCCGAGCAGCGATGCGCCGAGCGCGGGCGACGCCAGTTCGATCACATAGAAGCCCGGCTTCGCGACCGGAACGCCGACGACTTCGAACGGCCGCAGCGTCTTCGGGTCGGCCTTCGGCAGGTTCAGCGTTTCGACGCCCTTTTGCCCGGCGAGCAGCGACAGCGAACGGACATCGATGAGCGGGTCTTTGCGGCTTTCGTCATCGGCTAGTGCTTCGTCGTCAGACGCGCTTCGCGGCGGCGGCACGATCGCCGCCTTGGGGTTGCGTGCGAGCAGGCCCGGCACGAGCTTGTCGATCGACGACTTGTTCATGCCGTATTCGTCGAAGCGCTCGACGAGCTGCATCCAGCGGCGAATGTCGCTGTCCGCGCCGACTTGCAGTTTCGTGAATTGCGCGTTGCCCGCGTTGAGACCCTCGATGTGCAGGTCGGCTTCGACGTGGCGCAATGTGACGGGCACGAGCGGCGGCATGTCGGCTTCGGCATAGCGCTCGATGATGCCGAACGTCGACGACGAGAATTTCGCGAGCGGGGGCATCGGCGCGGTCCGCGTTTTCAGCGGGAAGAGGTCGGCGTTCGAGAGCGATCTGCCGCTCGCGTCCTTGAGCGACTTGGGTACGTCGATCGTCAGTTCCGCGTGCTCGGGCAAGGGCGCTGCGAATTCGACGGCGGCCGTTTCCGGGTCTTTGTCGTCCGGCGCGAAGCTCGGCGCGATCGCGCCGTTCGGGCCTTGCACGCGGAGCTTCTCGGCATCGGCGCGCTTGATCGGCGCGTTGAACTGCAGGCGGATCGGCCGCAGCGGCGTGCAGGGCGCCTTCGCGTTCTCGCGCTCGCACGAAAAGCTCGCGGCGAACGGCTCGCGCACCGTGTAGTCGAAGCGCCGCTCGACGTCGTTCGCGATGCCGCTCGGGCTTGCCACTCCCTTGCCGTAGACGAGCTGCATCTTCGCGCTCGACGGCAGCGTTTGCTGGCAAGCGAGCGTCAGCACGCGCGCGCTTTCTTTCTTCAAGCGGAAGTGATCGAGGAGCGCGTTGCGCGTCGCGGCATCGGCGTACTGCACCGGAATGCGATTACCGAGCCCGTTCGATTCGCACCAGACATGCTCGCGCACCGACGCTTCGGTCGCGGGGCCGTTGAGCTTCACGACGAAAACCTGGTTCTCTTCGATCTCGCCGCCGTGCGGCATGACGTCGGCGGGGAACGGTCCGCCCGTTTCGAACGCAAACCGGCGCGCGCCCGTCACCGCGTTGCCGGCGCTGGACTTCAAGCCGCTATTCAAGTCGATCGTGCAGCGCACGCCGGGAGGCAGGTCGTTCGTGAAATCGTAGGCCCAGGTCTTTTCGTCGATCCAGCGGCCTTGGCCGCTCGTCGCCGCTGCGTCGTTGCAGTGAAGCTGCGCGGGGTTCGGCAGATCGGGCGCGCCGAACGGGACCATCGCTTCATCGAATTTGACGACGGCCTGCCGAACCTGGGCGACCTTGCCTTGCGGCGACACGCTGACCGTGCGCGCGGCATCCGCCCGCCAAGCCGTCATGCCGGCGAGACCGATGACCACAGCCGTCGCGACGGCCCACCTGAATTGTTGTTTGACTTTGTCGCTTCGCATCGGCTGCACTCCCCAAGGCTTTCAGAGTGCTGGCGATTCTACCTGAGCGCTGTAAGCGGTTGTAAGCAAATCGGGCGGTCTACGCGGGTTTCCCGGCGGCGCTGAATGCGCTCTTCGCAGCGCGCGAGGGGTTCGAGCAGCGCGATGCGCCCGCGGCTGCATGACGCGCGCGTAGCGGTTGCCAGAACGCGCCTGGCCGGCTGCTGCTCTCAGACGGCGTCTGTCGACGCCATCTGAGCGGCACGCAGGTGGCGCGAACTCACACGGCGCCAATACAGGAACAGCCCGCAGCCCGCGACCGCGAGGCTCGCGGCGTTGGCGGACCAGAAGCCGCGCGCGCCCGTGACCCACTCGGGTGCGAAGCCGCCGACGTCGAAGCCGAGCCAATAGCCGCCCCCGAGCCCGACGCCCCACAGCGCGACCGCATAGATCACGGTCGGCACGATCACGACTTTGTACGCGCGCAACACGAACGCGGTGCTGACCTGCAGCGCGTCGAACAGGTGATAGACGGTCACGATCAGGACGAGCGGCATCGCTGCCGCCGCGACGTTCGCGTTCGGCGTATAGCCCTCGATGATCAAGGGACGCAGCAGCGCGACGGCAAACCCGAAACAGCACGCGATCGCGCAGGCCATCAAGATGCCGTGCCGCGACAGCGTGCGCGCGGCCTCCGGCCGGTTCGCGCCGAGCGCCTGCGCGACGAGCGTCGAGGCGGCGATGCCGATCGACAGCGGCGTCATGTAGAGCACTGCGCCGATGTTGCCGGCGATCTGGTGTCCGGCGAGCGTCGTCGTGCCGAAGCGCGCGATGAAGAGCGCCATGAACGTGTAGGACGTCACTTCGATCAGGTACGACAGGCCCATCGGCAAGCCGAGCTTGAGCAGCTCGGCCTGACGCCGCCAGCTTGGCCAGCAAAAGCGCGAGAAGATCGCAAACGGCTGGAACACCTCGAGCTTCGCGAGGAGCGTCATGCCGGACGCGGCGAGCGCCCAGTTGATCGCGATGCTCGCGAGCGCGCAGCCCGGACCGCCGAGCGCCGGCACGCCGAGCCCGCCGAAGATGAACCACGTATTGAGCGGAAACTTGACGATCAGCGCGGCGACTTGCAGGAACATGACGAGCCGCGGCTTGCCGACGGCGTTCGTGAGCGAGTTGTAGACGCGAAACGCGAGCGCGGCCGGCAAGCCGAACGCCAGGATGCGCAGGTAGGCGACGGTGCGATCGTGCAGCGCTTCCGGCGCACGCGCGATGCGCAGCAGCGGCTCGGGCGAAAACAGAATCCAGAAGCCGATGACCGCGAGCACCGCCGCCAGCCATAGCGCCTGCCGGACTTCTTCGCCGATCTCCTGTTCGCGGCGCGCGCCGAAGAGCTGCGCCGCCACCGGCTGCAGCGCGACGAGGATGCCCGTTAAGCCGATATACACCGAGATGTAGATCGAGGAACCGAGCCCCAGTGCGGCGAGATCGGTCGCGGAGTAGCGGCCGACCATCGCCGTATCGATCACGCCGAACGCGATGATCGCAAGCTGGCCGATCAGCACCGGCCAAGCGAGGCTCGTGATTTTTCGCACATCGGCGAACATGGCCCGGCTCACCCCTTCGGGTGGCGATAGATGCGGCGCTTGACGGCCGGCGCCGGTTTCGGACGGTCCACGCGCACGTACAGACGGAAGCGCTCGTCGCGGTCGGCCGCGCGCCGGCCTTCCCAGACCAGCTTCCACACGTAGCTCAGCATCGGGCTCGGCGCGCTGAAGTCCTGCGTGTCCTGCCGCAGGATCACGTCGCAGTCGTCGGCGAACGAGAACTGCATGTCGCCGAAGTAGGCGAACGTGGCGATCTGCGCATCGCCTAGCCGGATCGGCGAGATGCAGGTGTAGTCGTCGGGCAGGTGCAAGGCGATTTGCATCGCGACGTCGCGATAGGTCCGGCTGTAGTTGACTATCGGCAGCCACAGCGTCATCAGGAGCACCCACATCAGCGTCGTGCCGGCGCTCGAAAGCACCACGCTGCGCCAGAGCACCTTCGGATGGCGCGCCAAGCGCCAGCGCACGAGCGCAAACCAGCTCAGCGTCACGACCACCGCGCAGACGAAGCTGATCGCGCTGAATTGCCCGACGTAGCCCGGCACGATACGAGCGAGGTTGCGCGCGAGCTGATGCGGCACGCCCGTGAGGCTCGCGAGCCACACGAGCCAGACGAACGTGCCGAGGATCGTGAAGGACAGGAGCGCGAACCAGTCGATCGCGTTGATGGCGCCGCGCTTCAACGTGGGCAGAGCGAAGGCGGCCAGCGTCGCGAGCGGCGGCAACAGCAGCATGTAGAGGAGGTTGCTCTGATGGCTTTGCAGCACGACCAGCACGAGCAGCGGCGCGATCACGAGCAGCGGAATCGCGACGTGCGGCTTGCGGCGCAGGCCGCCCCAACTGAACCACGCCCAGATTGCGAGCGGCCAGGCGGGCCACGTGAAGAGCGGCAGGTTCTTCAGCGCGTAGACGAGCACATAGCCGGGCGGCGCGGAAAAGCGGTTGAAGCTGCCGTTCGCCCATTGGTTGAGGAACCACTTGGCGTCGTCGGGAAACGCGAGCAGCGCCGCGACCGGCCACGATAGTGCGAGCGCGGCCGCGATCGGCAAGCCGATCAGCGGCCGCCAGACCGAACGCACTTCGGGCACGATGATGACCATGGCGAGCGTCCCGACAAGCAGCGCGGCGACGACGAGCGGATTGCTCGTCAATGCGATCAGCCCGAGCGCGAGCCCCCACCACAGCGCGCCTTGCACGGGCTTGTCGATGCCGCGCACGAGCCCATAGACGAGCATGCCGATGCAGACGAACTGCGCAAGCTGCGGCGTCGTTTCGTGGCCGCGCTCGGCTAGGCCGAAGCACGCGAGCAGGATCAGCAGCGCGCCGTCGGCGAGCGTGCGGCCATAGTCGCGCGGTTCCGGCTCGCCGCCGAACGCGTACTTGAACGGCTGCACCTCGGCGCGGCGGCCGAGCAGATAGGCGGTGTACCAGACGAACGCGCAGGCCGCGCAAAAGAGCAGGCCGGTGAAGAGGCGCGACGCGTTGCTTGCCTCGACCCACGGACTGAGCCCGCGGATCGACGCAGCGCCGAGCCAGTAGCCGAGCGGGCCGTTGTCGGTGATGTATTTGCCTACGAGATTCGGCAGCAGCCAATCGTGCGTGCCGCCGTTGGCCATCGTCCACATCACGCCGAAGCCGGCCGCGTCCTCGTTCTTCCACGGATCACGGCCGAAGAGACCGAAGGCCGCGTAGACGATGGTCAGCGTGAGCAGGAGCCAGCGCGGCAGCGCGCGGGTGGCAGAGGCAGTGAGGCGGACAACGGGTCGCATGCAGATTGAGCGGATATCGGTGAGCAGTTCATCCCGCTTGAGCGCCGCGCGGGCTTTTTTGAGCATCCGGCATTGTAGACGCGGTGCATGCCTTGCGACAGCGCACCTTGCAGCCGGCAACGATAGGCCCCGATCGGCAATGAGCGCGCGACAAAAAAGGGCAGCCGAAGCTGCCCTTTCTCGTTTCGAGCCGGCTTACGGCCGGCGCCCGAACCTGGGGTATTACTTCGCTGCCTTGGCGGTAGCGCGCACACCGAACTTCTTGTTGAACTTCTCGACACGGCCGGCCGTATCCATGATCTTTTGCTGACCCGTGTAGAACGGGTGCGATTCCGACGACACTTCGATCTTCGCGAGCGGGTAGGTCTTGCCGTTGTACTCGGTGGTTTCACGCGTCTGGATCGTCGAGCGCGTCACGAACTTGAAGTCGTTCGACATGTCGACGAACAGGACTTCGCGGTAATTCGGGTGAATGCCTTCTTTCATGGTCTTTCCTTTAGTCTGGCGGTAGCCAGCCCGCTGCGGTCGTTCGGCGATTGCCGTGGACGTTCCCAGGCGCGAGCCACTTGCCTAAGGTCGAAAAACGGCGATTATGCCAGAAAATCAGTTGGTTGACGAATTTTTGGCCGCCGCGGCGATTTCGCCGCCTCCGCCCGCCAGCACACCCGTGCGGGCCGGGTCCTGCCGGTAATAGCGTGCGAGCAGCCGGTACAGCTCAGGGTATTCGGCTTCGAAAGCGCGCGGCTTCACGAACAGCGCCTCCGTGCATACGGCAAAAAATTCCGACGGGTGATCGGCCGCATAGGGATCGATCAGCGATTCGCGCTCAAAGCGCGCCCAGCGCCGCTCGGGCACGGCATCGACGCGGGCGCAGAACCGGTCGTAGGCGTGATCGAACACGTCGGCCCAGCCGGCCGCGTCGAGCGGCGCGTGCCAGCGTCGAAAGAGCGGCGGATGGCCGTCGGTCTCGCCGGTCAGCATGTCGATCTTGTGCGCGAACTCGTGGATGACGACGTTGTAGGCGTCCTGGCCGTCGGTCATCTGCGCGTCCTCCCAGGACAGGATCACCGGGCCGCCTTCCCACGCCTCGCCGCTCGCGTCGTGCTCGACTTCGTGCACGACGCCGTCCTCGTCCTCGACGGTCTTGCGGATGACGAACTCGCCCGGATACACGATCACTCCGACCCAGCCGCGGTACAAGTCGAGGCTCAGGTTCAGCACCGGCAGGCATGCCTGCGCCGCGATCGCGACGGTCATCGCGTCGGTCAGCTCGAGCTCGTGCGCGGTGGAGAACGCCTTCTGCGCGATGAAAAGGCTCGTCAGGTCGCGCAGTCGGGTGAGGTCGGACGCGTCGAGGTGTGCGAGAAACGGCAGGCCGTCGAGCGTCGCCTGCCAGACGTCGTCGGCAATCGCGTGCTCGCGCAGCGCGCGGTCGCGGCGCCGGTTATCGAACCACTGGGTGAGTTTGGAGAGCATCGTCGGAGAGGGCGCGGTGCGCGCTTCAGGCGCATCGCGTGAGTCAGTCGGTGAAGGAAACGTAACTCAATCTATCTGCTTTTGCCACGCCGCAAATATACCGCCGCAGACGGCAACCCCGATCAGAAAGTAAAAGCCTTCGAGCGAGGTGAGGCTCGCTTGCTGCGAGACCCTCTTGCTCGCCTCGACTACCGCCAGCGAATGCGCCTCGCCAAGCGTATGGCCCGCAGCGGCGAAGCCCTGCGTGAGCGCGGCGATCGCGAAGATGCTGAAGGTCACGTTGGCGGCCGGCAGCACGATGAACAGCAGCAGCCCGCGCATCAAGAGCGGAACCATCAGCGCCGGCTGGCCGACATCGGGCGACAGGCGCGTCATCAGGAAAGCGGCGACGGCGGCGAGCGCGTAGGCGCTCGACGGCAATGAACGGTCTGTTGCCGGTGACCGTGCTCATGAACGGCGGCCTCGCGAGCGGTCAAGAGGGCGGCGGATTCCTTGTTCATGGGGAGCTTGCGAGGTACTGATCGAATGTTGGCGGTATCGCAAAACGTGAACGTTCACGTACAGGTTGAGAGGTGAGCCGCCGTGATTGGAATGTCTAGCGTGCTGGCGAAAAAAAACCGTCCCCTGGGCGGACGGTTTTTGGGAGCGAAGGGCTGCGGGTATCAGCCGCCGCGGCGCATCAGATCGAAGAACTCGGAATTGCCCTTCGTCTGGCGGATCTTGTCGAGCAGGAATTCCATTGCCTCGACTTCGTCCATGTCGTGGATGAACTTGCGAAGCACCCAGATCTTTTGCAGGACTTCCGGCTTGATCAGCAATTCTTCGCGGCGCGTGCCCGACTTGTTCAGGTTGATCGACGGGTACACGCGCTTTTCCGCGAGGCGCCGCTCGAGGTGCACTTCCATGTTGCCCGTGCCCTTGAACTCTTCGTAGATCACGTCGTCCATGCGGCTGCCGGTTTCGATCAGCGCGGTGCCGATGATCGTGAGCGAGCCGCCTTCCTCGATATTGCGCGCCGCGCCGAAGAAGCGCTTCGGACGCTGCAGCGCGTTCGCGTCGACCCCGCCCGTCAGCACCTTGCCCGACGCCGGAATGACCGTGTTGTAGGCGCGCGCGAGACGCGTGATCGAATCGAGCAGAATCACGACGTCGTGCTTCATTTCGACGAGGCGCTTGGCCTTCTCGATCACCATTTCGGCGACCTGCACGTGACGCGTGGCCGGCTCGTCGAACGTCGACGCAATCACTTCGCCCGTCACCGAGCGCTGCATTTCCGTCACTTCTTCCGGACGCTCGTCGATGAGCAGCACGAACAGGACGACGTCGGGATGGTTCTGCTTGATCGCGTGCGCGATGTGCTGAAGCATCACGGTCTTGCCCGACTTCGGCGAGGCGACGAGCAGGCCGCGCTGGCCTTTGCCGATCGGCGCGATCATGTCGATGATGCGGCCGGTGACGTTCTCTTCGCCGCGCATTTCGCGCTCGAGCAGCAGCGGCTTGTTCGGATGCAGCGGCGTGAGGTTCTCGAACATGATCTTGTGTTTCGAGGCCTCGGGCGGCTGCCCGTTGACTTTGTCGACCTTCACCAGCGCGAAGTAGCGCTCGCCGTCCTTCGGCGTGCGGACTTCGCCTTCGATGGTGTCGCCGGTGTGCAGGTTGAAGCGGCGGATCTGCGACGGGCTGATGTAGATGTCGTCGGTGCTCGCGAGGTACGACATTTCCGGCGAGCGCAGGAAGCCGAAGCCGTCGGGCAGCACTTCGAGGGTGCCGTCGCCGAAAATGGTCTCGCCGGTCTTGGCGCGCTTCTTGAGAATGGCGAACATCAGTTCCTGCTTGCGCAGGCGGTTCGCGTTTTCGATCTCGAGGCCATTGGCCATCTCGATCAATTGAGACACGTGCTGAGACTTAAGCTCGGATAAATGCATACGGAGATCCCGCCGGGGAGAGAAGGTGCGACGAAATGAAATCTGGGAGGAGGAATCGAGCGGAACCGCTCAGGGACTTACACGTCTTCTTGAAGTCTTATGATTCTAGCATAGCACACGCGAAAACCCGCCCGGGCGGCGGATCGGCACACGTGCGCCGCGCGTGTTGTCCACTCACAACACGCGCGGAGAACAACGATTAAAGGTTGCCGTCGAGGAACGCCGTCAACTGCGACTTCGACAAGGCGCCGACTTTCTGTGCGGCGACCGCGCCGTTCTTGAACAGGATCAGCGTGGGAATGCCGCGCACGCCGAACTTGACCGGCGTCGACTGATGCTCGTCCACATTGATCTTTGCGATTTGCAGGCGGTCGGCGTAATCCTTCGCGACCTCCTCGAGTACCGGGGCAATCATCTTGCAGGGACCGCACCACTCGGCCCAGAAATCGAGCAGGACGGGTTTATCGGATTTAACGACGTCCTGTTCGAACGATGCGTCGCTGATGTGCTTGATTTGTTCGCTCATATATGAATACCTCTTTCGGTTCGAGGCCCGCCTGAAAATTGCTCGCCACGATACACAAAAACTGGGAAAAGTTCCGTTCGCGCTACCGCTCGATGCGTACCGGACTGAACGCGTTGAAGGGATGCTTCGAAGCGTTTTAACCTGCCGGAAACCGCAGTTTGCGGGTCATCCAAGCGTCATATTAGCCTAAATTGCTATGTGTTGCCGGTAGCGATAGTACTCATTCGCACAGTAGGGTTGTATGCGCTTCAACACCTCGCCAGGCCTTCGCCCGGCTATCGTCTCGACTCGAAAATGGAGGCGCCGCGAGTGAATGCAATAGGCGCGCTTGGCGATATTCTCGCGATTTAGCGTCGCGCTCACCTGGGACCGATGATAGAATGCGCCGTGACGGGCCTCCTCGCATGGAGGGGCGGTCAACCTGGTCAGGTCGGGAACGAAGCAGCCACAGCCGTTTTCCACCAGTGCCGAGGGTCGGGCTCGTCACCTTCCGCTTTTCCTCATCTTCCGCTTTCAATTCCCGCTCAGCCTTTTAAAATCGTTGCTGGCCGACATTGGCGTGTCGCGTCTGTGTGTCGTTGTGTCCTGATACAATTTCCCGATGACCTATCAAGTTCTCGCACGCAAATGGCGACCGAAGGATTTCGCTTCGCTCGTCGGACAAGAACACGTCGTGCGCGCGCTCACGCACGCGCTTGACGGCGGACGTCTGCACCACGCCTATCTGTTCACCGGAACCCGCGGCGTCGGCAAGACGACACTCTCGCGTATCTTCGCCAAAGCGCTCAATTGCGAAACCGGCGTGACCGCCACGCCGTGCGGCGTGTGCCGCGCGTGCCGCGAGATCGACGAAGGGCGCTTCGTCGACTACGTCGAGATGGATGCGGCAAGCAATCGCGGCGTCGACGAAATGGCGGCGCTGCTCGAGCGGGCGGTGTACGCGCCGGTCGATGCGCGCTTCAAGGTGTACATGATCGACGAAGTGCACATGCTGACCAACCACGCGTTCAATGCGATGTTGAAGACGCTGGAGGAGCCGCCGCCGCATGTCAAATTCATTCTCGCGACCACCGATCCGCAAAAGATTCCGGTCACGGTGTTGTCGCGTTGCCTGCAGTTCAATCTGAAGCAGATGCCGGCCGGGCACATCGTGTCGCACCTCGAGCGGATTCTCGGTGAAGAGCAGATCACGTTCGAGCCGCAGGCGCTGCGTCTGTTGGCGCGTGCGGCCGAAGGGAGCATGCGCGATGCACTGTCGCTGACCGATCAGGCGATCGCCTACTCGGCGAATCAGGTTACCGAGGATGCAGTGCGGGGCATGCTCGGGGCGCTGGATCAGAGCTACCTGATTCGTCTGCTCGATGCGCTCGTCGCCGGCGATGGTCCGCAGGTGCTGGCCGTCGCGGATGAGATGTCGTTGCGCAGCTTGTCCTTTTCCAATGCGCTGCAGGATCTCGCGGGCTTGCTGCATCGGATCGCGTGGGCGCAGTTCGCGCCGTCGTCGGTGCTCGATGAGTGGCCCGAGGCCAACGACCTGCGGCGTTTCGCCGATGCGCTGACGCCCGAACAGGTGCAGCTCTTCTATCAAATCGCCACGCTTGGCCGGAGCGAGCTGGGTCTCGCGCCCGACGAGTACGCGGGTTTCACGATGACGCTCTTGCGCATGCTGGCGTTCGAGCCGGCCGCGCCGGGCGGCGGCGGTGCTGCGCCGGCACCGCGGGCGGCGACGCCGGCTGTCGGCGGTGCGGGCCGGCGGGCGGCCACTGCGCCGACGGTTGCCGTTCAAGCGACTGCGCCCGCGCAGCGACCGGCTGCTTCACCGGCGGGCGTCGAGCCTTGCCGTGATGATGCGTCGCCGGTGCAAGCGGCAACGGCACCGCAAGCTCCCGGCGTGCCGGAAGGGATAGAACCGAAACGTACTGCGGCGAAGCCCGAGGCTGCTTCCGAAACCGCGAGCGCGACGCGTAACGAAGCGGCGCAGCCTGCCGAGCCGATGACCGCCTCGCCGTCGCCGGCCGCTTCGGCGCCAGCATCGTCGGCGCCGCTGCCGGAAGCCGCACCGCGCCCGCGCGCGGGCGGCGCAAGCGCCGCGCTCGATGTGCTGCGCAATGCCGGCATGCGCGTATCGACGGATCGCGGCCGCGCAGCGACCGCGGCGGCAGGCCAGAAACCGGCGCCGGCTGTTGCGCCCACAGCGGCCGCGCCGCAAGTCAAGGTCCCCGTGCCAGCGCCGCGCCCCGTGCGTCGAGAAGAACCGGCTGGCCCGTCAGCTTCAAACGCCGCGCCGCCTCCCCCTTGGGACGACATCCCACTCGACGACTACGTTCCGGCGTCCGCCGAAGACGCGTATTTCGCTCAACCCGACGACGGCTTCGTTCCGGCCTTCGACGGCGGCCGCGACGATAGGCGGATCGAGCCCAAAGCGCCTCAAGCCGCAGCGTCGGCCGACACGCGTCCGATGCCGCCGCCCATTCCGCTCGACGCGATCGGTTTTGACGGCGACTGGCCTGCGCTTGCCGCCGGCCTACCGTTGAAAGGCATTTCATATCAGCTCGCGTTCAATAGCGAGCTGACGGCATTGGAAGGCAGCACGCTGAAGCTGAGCGTCCCTGTGCCGCAATACGCGGAAAGCTTGCAGGTCGCGAAGCTCAAGGCCGCGCTCGCGGAGAAGCTCGGCAATCCGGTCGACGTGCAAGTCGAGGTCGGGCCGGCGCGCCGCACGGCAGCGGCGCTCGACGCTGCCGCGCGAGCCGAGCGTCAGCGCGAAGCCGAACGCGAGATCGGCGCCGACCCGTTCGTGCAATCGCTGATCCGCGAGTTCGGCGCGAGCATCGTGCCGGGCTCGATCCGGCCGATTGCGCCCGATGCAGGGGCGGGCGCGAGCGGCGCCGCGCACTGACGCCGATACGTCGGCACGGTTTCCTTGAATTCGCGGCGCGTTCCCCCCAACGCGCCGCATTGAAAACCCAAACGAACACGAAGGAGCAAGTCCATGATGAAAGGCCAACTCGCCGGGCTGATGAAGCAAGCCCAGCAAATGCAGGAAAACATGAAGAAGATGCAGGAGCAGCTTGCCCAGATCGAAGTCGAGGGGCAGTCGGGCGCTGGCCTCGTCAAGGTCACGATGACCTGCAAGAACGACGTGCGCCGCGTGCAGATCGACCCGAGCCTGCTTGCCGACGACAAGGACATGCTCGAAGACCTCGTCGCCGCCGCGTTCAACGACGCCGTGCGCAAGGCCGAGGCGACCGCCCAGGAAAAAATGGGCGGCATGACGGCCGGCCTGCCGCTGCCGCCGGGCTTCAAGCTGCCGTTCTGAGCGGCAGCCGTATCGATCGACAGCGCCGATTCGCATGAAACAACCTTCCGCCTTGTCGGCGCTCGTCGAAGCGCTGCGCGCGCTGCCCGGCGTCGGACCGAAGTCCGCGCAACGGATGGCGTACCACCTGATGCAGCATGATCGCGAGGGCGCCGAAAAGCTCGGCCAGGCGCTGCTCTTCGCGACCGGGCATCTGCAGCACTGCGAGAGGTGCAACACGTTCACCGAAGCGCAGATCTGCGAGGTCTGCAGCGACGAGGAACGCGATCCGACGCTGTTGTGCGTCGTCGAAACGCCCGCCGACCAGATCATGCTCGAACAGACGCTGACCTATCGCGGGCTCTATTTCGTGCTGATGGGGCGGTTGAGCCCGCTCGACGGCATCGGCCCCAAGGAAATTCATTTCGACCGGCTCGTGAAGCGCGCGTCCGACGGCGTCGTCAAGGAAGTTGTGCTCGCAACCAACTTTACGAACGAAGGCGAGGCCACCGCGCATTACCTCGGGCAGACGCTCAAGGCGCGCGGCCTTGCGGTGACGCGGCTCGCGCGCGGCGTGCCGGTAGGCGGCGAGCTCGAATACGTCGACGCCGGCACGATCGCCCGCGCGATGCTCGATCGGCGCGCGCTCTAGCCGGATCTGCAGGAAACCCCATGACCGCAACCCCCACTGGCCCGTTGGCGGGCATCAAAGTCCTCGAACTCGGCACGCTGATCGCCGGACCGTTCGCCGCGCGTTTTCTCGGCGAATTCGGTGCTGACGTCGTCAAGATCGAAGACCCAAACGGCGGCGATCCGCTGCGCAAATGGCGCAAGCTGTACCCGGAGGTCGGCGGCACGTCGCTGTGGTGGGCCGTGCAGGCGCGCAACAAGAAGTCGGTGACGGTCAACTTGAAAGCGCAAGAGGGTAAGGAGATCGTGCGGCGGCTCGCGAAGGACGCGGATATCGTCGTCGAAAATTTCCGCCCGGGGCTCCTCGAAAAGCTCGGGCTCGGCTACGACGTGCTGTCGGCCGAGAACCCCGGCCTCGTGATGGTCCGCTTGTCGGGCTACGGGCAGACGGGGCCGTACTGCGACCGCCCCGGCTTCGGCGCGATCGCCGAATCGATGGGCGGGCTGCGTCATATCACCGGTTATCCGGATCTGCCGCCGCCGCGCATCGGCATTTCGATCGGCGACTCGATCGCCGCGCTCCACGGCGTGATCGGCGCCCTGATGGCGCTGCATCACAAGCAGGTGAACGGCGGCAAGGGGCAGGTCGTCGATGTCGCGTTGTATGAGGCCGTCTTCAACATGATGGAGAGCGTCGTGCCCGAATACGGCGTGTACGGCATGGTGCGCGAGCGCACCGGCGCATCGCTGCCGGGCATCGTGCCGTCGAATACTTATCCGTGCAAGGACGGCAGCATTGTGATCGGCGGCAACAGCGATCCGATTTTCACGCGCCTGATGACGGCCATTGACCGCGCCGATCTCGCGAACGATCCCGGTCTCGCGCGCAACGACGGACGCGTGCCGCGCACGCAGGAAATCGACGGTGCGATCGCTGCGTGGCTTTCGACCCGCACGATCGAAGAAGCGCTCGACGTTCTCAATGCGGCAGATGTGCCGGTCGGACGCATCTACAGCGTCGCCGACATGTTCACCGATCCGCAGTACCTCGCGCGGCAGATGATCCAGCAATTCAAGTGGCAGGACGGGCGAGAGATCGCATTGCCGAACGTGACGCCGAAGCTATCGGAAACGCCCGGCGAGACGCGCTGGCTCGGTCCGGAACTCGGCCAGCATACGGATGAAGTCCTGCAATCGCTCGGTTACGACGCGGACCGGATCGCCGCATTGCGGGAACAGAAAGTCATTTGACGCGCAGCGGTTACGGCGTGATGACAATCTTGCCGGTCACGCGCCGCTCGGCCATGTCGCGCAGCGCGCGCGGCGTGTCGTCGAGCGCATAGCGCGCCGAGATATGCGGACGCAGCTTGCCTTCCTGCATCCACCCGGCCATCTGCTTGAACGCCGCGGCATTGCGATGCGGCTCGCGTTTTGCGAAGTCGCCCCAGAACACGCCGACCAAGCTCGCGCCCTTGAGCAGCGCCAGATTCAGCGGCAGCTTCGGAATCTCGCCGTTCGCAAACCCGACCACCAGATAACGCCCGCGCCAGCCGATGCTGCGAAACGCCGGCTCCGCATAGACGCCGCCGACCGGATCGTAGATCACGTCCGGGCCTTTGCCGTCGGTCAGCGCCTTGATGCGCTCGCGCAAGTCGTCGTGCGCGTAGTTGATCGTCGCGTCGGCGCCGTGTTCGACGCACACCGCGAGCTTGTCATCGCTCGAGGCGGCGGCGATCACGCGCGCGCCGAGCGCCTTGCCGATTTCGACGGCGGCGAGCCCGACGCCGCCCGCCGCACCGAGCACGAGCATCGTTTCGCCGGCTTGCAGCGCGGCGCGATCGACGACTGCGTGATGCGACGTGCCGTACGCCAGCGTGAACGCGGCGGCGACGGCGAGATCGGCCTCGTCGGGCAGCGGCATGCAGGCGCTCGCCGGCGCCAGTGCCTGCTCGGCGAACCCGCCCAGCCCCGTGTACGCCACGACACGCATGCCCAGCCGCACATGCTCGACGCCGCCGCCGACCGCGCGAACGATTCCGGCCACTTCTGCCCCGGGTGTAAATGGCAAAGCCGGTTTGAGCTGGTATTTGTTCTCGATGATGAGTACGTCGGGAAAGTTGACGCTGGCAGCTTTTACGTCAATCACGACCCGACCGGCCTGCGGTTGCAAGTCAGGCAACGTTTCGACCGTCAGGGTTTCCGGCGGTCCGTATTGGTTGCAGCGGATAGCGCGCATCGTGCCTCCTGTGTCGACCAGAGTTAGCGCTTTAGCGCTTACTCTGGTCCCATGCAAAGCTGTCGACCCGGAGTTAGCGCTTTAGCGCTTACTCTGGTCCCATGCAAAGCTGTCGACCCGGAGTTAGCGCTTTAGCGCTTACTCTGGTCCCATGCAAAGCTGTCGATCCGGAGTTAGCGCTTTAGCGCTTACTCGGGTCCCATGCAAAGCCGTCGACCAGAGTTAGCGCTCAGTCTGGTCCCACGCAAAGCTGTTGATAACTAGCGTATTGAAAGCGTAGCGAATCCGAGTGGCGGAGTTCGGCTCGAGCCAGTGTATACCACCACGAACGACCGTACGTTTACCGGCCGGCGCCACGTGCCCCGAAGCGCCTGCCGGGCTGTCGTTCGCGTGCCTTCTTTCCTCGGTTACAATCGCCGCATGCGAATCCTACTGAGTAACGACGACGGTTATCTGGCGCCCGGGCTCGCCGCGCTTTACGAAGCGCTCAAGCCGCTAGCCGATATCACAGTGATGGCGCCCGAGCAGAATTGCAGCGGTGCATCGAACTCGCTTACGCTATCGCGGCCACTGTCCGTGCTGCGTTCGGCGAACGGGTTCTATTACGTCAACGGCACGCCGACCGACTCCGTGCACATCGCGCTCACCGGCATGCTCGACGACAAGCCCGACCTCGTCATTTCGGGCATCAACAACGGCCAAAATATCGGCGAAGACACGCTCTACTCCGGAACGGTCGCCGCGGCGACGGAAGGCGTGATGTTCGGCGTGCCGTCCATCGCCTTTTCGCTCGTCGACAAAGACTGGGTACATCTGCAAGACGCGGCGTGCGTGGCGGTCGATATCGTGAGGCACTTCCTCGAGAATCCGCTCCCCGGTCATCCGCTTCTGAACGTCAATATCCCGAACCTGCCGTATGAGCAGTTGAGCGATTGGCAAGTGACGCGGCTCGGCAAGCGTCATCCCTCGCAGCCCGTGATCCGCCAAACCAATCCGCGCGGCGAGCCGATTTACTGGATCGGGCCGTCGGGTGCCGTGCTCGACGCGAGCGAGGGCACCGATTTCCACGCAGTGGCGAACGGCCACGTGTCGATCACGCCGCTGCAACTCGATCTCACTCATACGCAAATGCTGGCCGCGACGCGCGAATGGGCGCGCGCCGGACGTCACGCTTCATGACGAGCGAGCGCGCCAAGCGTTTTCCCCTGGAACTCGCCGACCTCAAACGCGAGTCGCGCAAGCAGCAAGGCCGCGCGGGCGAGTCGCGCGCCCCGGCGGCGGCGCGGCCCGAGCCGGCTCGCGCGTCGGCGCGTGCGCACGAGCCGCGCGTCGAACGCCACCCGACCAAAGCGACCGACAAGAGCAACGCGCCGAATGTCGCGTTGAACGGCACGCTTGCGCTGACGTCGGAACGCGTGCGCGAGCGGATGGTCGAACGCCTTCGAGCCAATGGCGTGACCGATCCGCGCGTCTTGAACGCGATGTCGGTCGTGCCGCGCCACATGTTCGTCGATCCCGGCCTCGCAACTCAGGCCTACGAGGATGCAGCGCTGCCGATCGGTCATCACCAGACCATTTCGAAGCCGTCGGTCGTCGCGCGGATGATCGAACTCGCGGCGGCGGGCCGCAAGCTCGAACGCGTGCTCGAAATCGGCACAGGCTGCGGCTATCAGGCAGCCGTGCTGAGTCAGGTGGCGCGCGATGTGTATTCGATTGAACGAATCAGGCCGCTTTACGAGCGAGCGAAGACCAACTTGCGGCCGCTGCGCGTGCCGAACATCCGCTTGCATTACGGCGATGGGCGCGTTGGCCTGCCGCCGGCGGCGCCGTTCGACGCGATCGTGATCGCGGCTGCCGGTCTCGACGTTCCGCAAGCGCTGCTCGAGCAGCTTGCCGTGGGCGGACGCCTCGTTGCGCCGGTCGGCGCGCAAAGCGGACAGGCTCAGGTGCTCACGCTCGTCGAGCGTCTCGGGCCCAGCCAGTGGCGCGAGTCGCGGCTTGATCGCGTCTTCTTTGTCCCTTTAAAATCCGGAGTGATTTGACACCGATGAGTATGTTGCGCGCGATGCATAGTAATAGTTCGAATGTCTGGTTGACCGTAGCTCGGCGTGCCGTCTGCGTGGGGGGGCTCTCGGTGCTGGCGGCTTGCGCGACGCGGCTCGATAACGCGCCGGTCGTCGACCGCTCCGCAGGCCAGGGCGCTGCGGCTGCCGCTCAGGCTCCGGTGCCGCTCGGCCCGCCGCCTCCCGGTTACTACCGGGTGAAGCCGGGCGATACGCTTTATCGGATCGCACTCGAGAACGGCCAGAATTATCGCGACATCGCGACCTGGAACAATCTCTCGAATCCGAACCAAATCGAAGTCGACCAATTGCTGCGCGTCGTGCCGCCGGGCGCGAACGTCGCGGCCGCCACACCGGGTGTCGCGACTGCGCCGATCGCAGGCGGCGCCGTGCAAAGCGCACCGCTTGCGAACAACGCGCCGGCTGCTGCATCGGGCGTCAGCCCGGCGCAGCCGGCGATGTACGGCTCCGCTCCCGCAGTGACGACCATTCCGCCTCAACCCGCCGCAAGCGATGCAGCCGCGGCGCTCGGCAACGTCGCTTTCGCGTGGCCGGCGCACGGGCCGATCCTCGGCACGTTCGACGACGCCAACAACAAGGGCATCAATATCGGCGGCGCGGCAGGTACGCCAGTGCAGGCCGCAGCGGACGGACGTGTCGTTTACGCCGGAAATGGGCTGCGCGGCTACGGCAATCTCATTATCATCAAGCATGACGCAACTTATCTCACCGCGTATGCACATAACCGCGCTTTGATGGTAAAAGAGGGGGACGCGGTGACCAAAGGGCAGAAGATCGCCGAAATGGGCAATAGCGATTCGGACCGCGTGATGTTGCATTTCGAAGTTCGCCGGCAGGGCAAACCTGTCGACCCGCTGAAGTACTTGCCGCCGCAATAAGCGAAACGACCATGCCGAAATCGAAGCGCCGCCCGCCGCAAGATGAGACCGAAACGCTCAGCCGTGCAGCGCGCGCACTGGAGCAGAATTCCGGCGCTTCGACGAGCGAGCCCGACGACGAGCCCGTCGAGAACGAGCCCGAGCTCGAAGAACGTCACAACGGCGCGGACGATTCCGGCGAAGGGGCCGATGCGGCGAGCGATGCCTCACCCGATCCCGACGATTTCCGTGCCTTGCTGCAGGCCGAGCTGACTGCTGACACGATTCAGCACTATCTGAACCGAATCAGCGTCAAGCCGCTTCTGACCGTCGAGGAAGAACAGCGCTATTCGCGGCTCGCCAAAGCGGGCGAGTTCGAGGCGCGGCAGGTGATGATCGAGCGCAACTTGCGGCTCGTCGTCAGTATCGCGAAGGGCTATCTGAACCGCGGCGTGCCGCTGCTCGACCTGATCGAAGAAGGCAACCTGGGCCTCATGCACGCGATCGAGAAATTCGACCCGACGCGCGGCTTCCGTTTTTCGACGTATGCGACCTGGTGGATTCGCCAGAGCATCGAGCGGGCGATCATGAACCAGGCGCGCACGGTGCGGCTGCCGGTCCACGTGATCCGCGAGCTCAATCAGGTGCTGCGCGCGAAGCGCCACCTCGAAAAGAATTCGATGAACTCCGGCGAGGCGGCAGACCGTCGCGACGCGAGCATCGACGATATCGCCTACCTGACCGGCAAGACGACCGACGAGGTCACCGATATCCTCGCGTTGAACGAGCACACGGCGTCGCTCGACGCGCCGCTCGATCTCGATCCCGCGAGCAGCCTGCTCGATCTGCTGTCCGACGACCAGAGCCAATCTCCCGATGCCGAAGTCCAGCACCGCGAGCTCGAGACGCTTACGCGCGCGTGGCTGTCGCGTTTGTCGGACAAGCACCGGCATGTGATCGAACGCCGCTTTGGCTTGAATCACATCGAGCCCGCGACACTCGAGGAGCTCGCCGACGAAATGGGCCTCACGCGCGAACGCGTACGGCAAATCCAGCAGGAGGCGCTCGTGCGGTTGAAGCGCTTTTTCGCGTCCAACGGCGTGCGCAAGGACGCTGTTCTCTAAGCGATGACACCCGTTCTAGTGTTCGACATCGAAACGATTCCCGATGTCGCCGGCATTCGCCGTCTTGACGATCTTCCCGCCACGCTGACCGATGCCGAAGTGGCCGAACACGCTTTTGCGGCGCGCCGTGAAAAGACCGGCAGCGATTTCCTGCCGCATCACCTGCAACGCATTGCCGCGATCTCCTGCGTGTTTCGCGACCGCACGGGTTGGCGCGTGCGCTCGCTCGGCACGCCCGAAGACTCCGAAGCCACCCTGATCCAGTCGTTCTATCGTGTGATCGAGAAGTACACGCCGCAGCTCGTTTCCTGGAACGGCGGCGGATTCGATTTGCCGGTGCTGCATTACCGCGCGCTGGTCCACGGCATTGCCGCGTCGCGCTATTGGGATCTCGGCGAGGACGATCGCGAATTCAAGTGGAACAACTACATCAGCCGTTACCACTCCCGCCACACGGATCTGATGGACGTGCTCGCGATGTATCAGGCGCGCGCGAACGCGCCGCTCGACGCTCTTGCGAAGCTCTGCGGCTTTCCCGGCAAGCTCGGGATGGACGGCGGCCAGGTGTGGACAGCGTTTCAGGAAGGGCGCATCGAAGAAATCCGCAACTACTGCGAAACGGACGTCGTCAACACTTACCTTCTGTACTGCCGCTTCCAGTTGATGCGCGGCGCGTTTTCGCAGGACGAATACGCCGATGAGATCGCGTTCGTCAAAAACACCCTCGCGCAGGAACTGGCGCCGCACTGGGCCGAATATCTCGAAGCCTTCGAGAACTGAAAAGCGGGTACGGCTGAAAACGTTTCAGCCGAGCTCCAGCAGCACGGGCTGATGGTCCGAGGCGCGCGTCGCGCTGTCGATTTCGCAGCGTTGCAGACGCGACCGCAAATCTTCGGTGACGAACACGAAATCGCATGCCATCGGCCCTGACGACCACTGTTCTTTGTCGTAGACGCCAGCCGTCATCGGCGGCGTCTTGCCCGGGTGCAGCGTTGTCCAGGCGTCGATGAAACCCGGCGCGCCGTGCGGATTCTCGGTGAGCGGAGCGATGAAGCGCTGATACGCCTCGCTGTCGAACGCGCTGTTGAAATCGCCGCAGACAATCGCGCCGACAGGACGAGCGGTCGCGGCAAAGGGTCCAGTCGCGTTTTCAGCGCGCGCCGGGCGTGCCGCATGTGCGGCGGCCTCGAGATGGAGGCGCCGCAGCTCGTCGACTTGCGCAAGCCGCTGCTTCAGCGAATAGAACTCCAGATGCGTGGTCACGACGCGCACTGATCCGCCCGGCGCACGCAGCACCGCTTCCAGCGCCACCCGCTGCATCGACGGCGCGTCGGGATCGGCGGGCCAGGGCAGCGTGTGGCGGATCACCTGCTCGACTGGCAGCCGCGTCACGATCGCGTTTCCGAATTGCCGCCTCGGCGCACCGGCTTCGAGCGCCGGCAGATCGGCGCCGATCGCGTCGAGCACCGTGAACCCCGGCAGGGCGGCTTCGAGCTCCGCGAACTGATCGCCGGACGGCCCCCCGGGCAGCGCGCCGAAGCCGCGCGTGACTTCCTGCAGGCAGAGCACGTCGAAATCGGCAATCCGCTTCGCTTCGGCGAGCGTTCGAGGGAGATCGACGTCGCCGCTCGCGTCGCGTCCCCACTGGACATTCCAACAGATCAGTCGCATCGTCAAATCTCCGTTGCGGTTTGCCGTTCGTCTACAATCTCGCCTTTCTTCAATGTCTGTCAGGAATCCGCAGGTGTCCGAATCCCCCAATCGTAGCGTGCGCAAGCTGAAAAGCGCGCCGGCGCCGTCCGCCGCTCCCGTTAGTGCCCCGATTCTCGAGATCGAATCGCTCGATATGGAAGCGCGCGGCGTGGGGCGCCTCGTCACGGAAACCGGCGAGCCCGGCAAGGTGATCTTCGTCGAAGGCGCGCTGCCGGGCGAGCGTGTCACATATTCGAGTTATCGGAAGAAGCCGAGTTTCGAGCAGGCGCAGGTCGTCGACGTGCTGCGTGAAAGCGTACTGCGCACTAAGCCGCAATGCCGCTTCTTCGGCACTTGCGGGGGGTGTTCGATGCAGCACCTTGACGTGCGCGCGCAGGTCGCCGTCAAGCAGCGCGTGTTGGAAGACAGTCTCCAGCATCTGGCGAAGCTGCGCGCCGAGACGGTCTTCCGGCCGATTCACGGCCCGTCGTGGGGATACCGGTACCGCGCGCGGCTGACCGTGCGTAACGTCGCAAAAAAAGGCGGCGTGCTGGTGGGTTTTCACGAGCGCAAAAGCAGCTACGTGGCCGACATGACGAGCTGTGAAGTGCTGCCGCCGCACGTGTCGGCGATGCTCGTGCCGTTGCGACGGCTCGTCGAGGGGCTGTCGATTCGCGATCGGATGCCGCAGATCGAACTGGCGGTGGGCTCGCAAGTGACCGCGCTGGTGCTGCGCGTGCTCGAGCCGATCAACGCAGCCGACGAGACGCTGCTGCGCGAATTCGCAGATGCCCACAAAGTGCAGTTCTGGCTGCAGCCAAAGGGTCCCGATACGGTCGTGCCGTTTTATCCGCTCGACGTGCCGCTCGATTACACGCTGCCGGAGTTCAATATCCGAATGCCGTTCAGGCCGACCGATTTCACGCAGGTCAATCATCAGATCAACCGTGTGCTCGTGGGGCGCGCGCTGCGGCTTCTGGCGCCGCAGCGTGGCGACCGCGTGCTCGATCTTTTCTGCGGGATCGGCAATTTCACGCTGCCGCTGGCGCGTCTGGCGCGCGAAGTCGTCGGGATCGAGGGCAGCGAAGCGCTGACGACGCGTGCGCTAGCGAATGCCAAGGAAAACGGTGTCGATGGGCACACGTCGTTCGCTTGCCGCAACCTGTTCGAAGTCACCGCCGACGACCTGCGCGCGCTCGGCACATTCGACAAGTTTCTCGTCGACCCGCCGCGCGAGGGCGCGCTGGCGGTCTCGAAGGCGCTCGCCGAGATCGCCCGGAGCGGCGACGGGCCGCTGCCGGCACGGATCGTCTACGTGTCTTGCAATGCGGCCACGCTGGCGCGCGACGCGGGTTTGCTCGTCCACGAGGCGGGCTATCGGCTGAAAGGCGCGGGCGTGGTCAACATGTTCCCGCATACGTCTCACGTGGAATCCATCGCGTTATTCGAACGCGATTAAATCGGCGTTTCGGTGTCTTCCGTGCATAAAAAAACCGGCCCGAAGGCCGGTTTTTTTGCGTCGCAGCAGGGTGCAAGATCAGTTCCGGTTGCCGCCGAAGATGCCGAGCAGCGCCAGCAGGTTCACGAAAACGTTGTACAGATCCAGGTAGATCGCCAGTGCGGCCGTGATGTAGTTCGTTTCGCCGCCGTTCACGACGCGCTGCACGTCGACCAGCATGTACACCGAGAAGATCGCGATCGCGAGTACCGAAACCGTCAGTAGCAGCGCCGGCAGTTGCAGGAACATGTTGGCGACCATCGCGAGCAGCAGCACGATCACGCCGACGAAGAGCCACCTGCCGAGACCGGAGAAATCACGCTTGCTGACAGTGGCGATGGTGGCCATCGCCGTGAAGATCACACCGGTGCCACCGAATGCGAGCATGATCAGCGACGGCCCGTTCGTGAAGCCGAGGATGAAGCTCAGGAGACGCGAGAGCATCAGGCCCATGAAGAACGTGAAGCCGAGCAGCACGACGATGCCCATGCCGCCGTTCTTCGTGCGCTCGATCGCGAACATGAAGCCGAACGCAATCGCGAAGAACGCAAGCATGCTCATCGCGGGGCTCGTGGCGGCAAACAGCGAGAAGCCGGTCGCGACACCCACCCACGCGCCGAGCACGGTCGGCACCATCGACAGCGCGAGCAGCCAATAGGTGTTGCGTAGTACGCGGTTGCGGGTTTCGGCCGTGGTGACGGTGCCGCCGCGGCCAAAGTTATAGGGATATTCGTTCATGGTTTCTCCTTGCGTCAAACGCAGTGATGCTCTGTGATTATGCCGCGGCGCCCGCACGAGGCGCCGCCGCTTGGATAGAGCCGTACCACTCCATAAGATATGCGCGGCGGCTCGGAGTTTCAACGGCTGCGGCCAGCCGAAGAGGGGTACCGAATAAATCCTTCAAACCTTACGGCTGCGTAAGGGTTCAATCACAATAATACACGGGATCATGCTACAATTGCGGATTCATTTGAATCTGTAACTTCTTAATTTTCTGGAGTTTTTATGGCGATCGAACGCACCCTGTCGATTATCAAGCCGGACGCAGTGGCCAAGAACGTGATCGGCCAGATCTACAGCCGTTTCGAGAACGCTGGTCTGAAGATCGCGGCTTCCCGCATGGTGCACCTGTCGCGCGCCGACGCAGAGAAGTTCTACGCGGTTCACGCTGCGCGTCCGTTCTTCAAGGATCTGGTCGAATTCATGATCTCGGGCCCGGTAGTGGTGCAAGTGCTCGAAGGCGAGAACGCCATCCTGTTGAACCGCGAACTGATGGGCGCGACCGATCCGAAAAAGGCTGAAAAGGGCACGATCCGCGCCGATTTCGCCGACAGCATCGACGCCAACGCCGTGCACGGCTCGGACGCAGCGGAAACGGCTGCTGTCGAAATTGCGTTCTTCTTCCCGGAAGTCAACGTTTACTCGCGCTGATCGTCCAACGGAAGCACTAAAGTAGAACTCGCAGGAACTGGCGCGAATGGCACCGTGCATGCGGTCCAGTGTCCAATAAGCAGTTGAATGGGCACGGCGGCACGCACGGTTTTTCGCACTGAAATGGCAGGAATCGATATGACGAGCAGTTCAACCGTCAACCTTCTCGACCTCGACGCCGCGGGCCTCGTCGCTTATTGTGACAGCCTCGGCGAGAAGCCGTTTCGCGCCAAGCAATTGCAGCGCTGGATTCATCAATACAACGCCGCCGATTTCGACGGCATGACCGACCTCGCCAAGTCGCTGCGCGAAAAGCTCAAGGGCCGCGCGGCGATCACGATGCCGGGCATCGCCAGCGACCACACTTCCGCCGACGGCACCCGCAAGTGGCTCATCGACGTCGGCAACGGCAATGCGGTCGAAACCGTGTACATCCCTGAGGAAACGCGCGGCACGCTTTGTGTATCGTCGCAGGCGGGGTGCGCGGTCAACTGCCGGTTCTGTTCGACGGGCAAGCAAGGCTTTTCCCGCAATTTGACGACAGGCGAAATCATCGGCCAATTGCGGATGGCGGAGTTCGCACTGCGCGCCGCACGCCGCGAGGCGCACGGCCTAGACCCCGCGCAGGAAGGCAAGGGCGAGCGCGTCATCACGAACGTCGTGATGATGGGCATGGGCGAGCCGCTCCTGAACTACGACGCCGTCGTGCCGGCCATGCGGCTGATGCTCGACGACAACGCGTACGGTCTGTCGCGCCGCCGCGTCACGCTGTCCACGTCGGGCGTCGTGCCCATGATGGACCGCCTCGGCGCCGATCTTCCCGTCGCACTGGCGGTCTCGCTGCACGCGCCGAACGACGCGCTGCGCGACGTGCTGGTGCCCCTCAACAAGAAATATCCGCTGCGCGAACTGATGGCCGCCTGTGGGCGCTATCTGAAAGTCGCGCCGCGCGATTTCATTACCTTCGAATACTGCATGCTCGACGGCGTCAACGACAGCGACGCACATGCGCACGAGCTGCTCGCGGTGACGCGCGACGTCCCGTGCAAATTCAATCTGATTCCGTTCAATCCGTTTCCGGAATCGGGGCTGATTCGATCGAAGCCGGAACAGATCAAGCGTTTCGCGCAGGTGCTGATCGACGCGGGCGTCGTCACGACCGTGCGCAAGACGCGCGGCGACGATATCGACGCCGCGTGCGGCCAGCTCGCCGGCGCGGTGAAGGACCGCACTCGCCTTGCCGAGCGCATGGAGCGCACGGCCGAGGCGCGACCGGGCAAAGTGATCGAAGTACGGCAGGTGCATTAAGCGGCGTGAAGTTGACGCAGCGCTCGCCGAAAACGGGGCAGCGGGCGCTGAGGTAAGCAGTAAGGCAGGCAGCAAATCGATCGGAAACGGCACTCGAGCCGCACATTTTGTTATAAACGGTCTGCGAATCCGGACTTGGACGTTCCGGAGCGCACAGGTCAAAAAGAGAATCGACGCGAGGATTTGGGATGAGTGAGCCGCAGCATCCGCAGCCACACGATAACGATACGAGCGCTGGGCCTTCTGAGCCGGCCTCCGGGCAAGGCGTCACGCCGCTTGCGTCGCAGCCCGCAGGCGAGCAGGCGGGGCTTGACTCGCTGGCGGCGACAGGGGCGCGTCTCGCGCAGCTTCGAGAGGCCAAAGGGTTGTCGATCGACGATGTCTCTGCCCGGCTCAAGGTCCCGTCGCCGAAAATGCGCGCGCTCGAGGCGGGTGACATCAGCCAACTGCCCGGCACGACTTTCGCTGTCGGCGTCGTGCGCAGCTACGCCAAGATGCTGGGTGTCGATCCGGCACCGTTTACCCAGGCGCTGCGCCGCGAAAAGGGTGTGCCGGAGCCTGATCTTTCTATGCCGGCGTCGGCGGGCACGGGCTTGCCGCGCGGAAAGGTGTCCGTGTCGCTGGGCGGCGGTCCGAAGCATCGCTCGTGGCTTTGGGGCGTGGCGGCGATCATCGTCGCCGTAATTGCGCTCGCGATGTGGCATACGGGCGGCGGCGATTCGTCGGCATGGCTCGCACGCCTGAAAGCCGGCGGCGCGACTGGCGCCGCGAGGAGCACGCCGACGACGGCGGTCGAAGGGCAGACGGCGGCTTCCGCGGCTGTGACGGTCGAAAACGGTGCATCGGCTGGCGCCGCCGCAACGGCCGCGCCGGCTCCGAATGAGGCCAGCGGCGCGGCAGCGGCTGCAAGCGCTGTTCAGCAAGTGCCGGCGCCGGTGCTCGCGGCACCGGCCGTGGCGGCCCCCGCGCCGGCAACGCCGCCCGCAGCGACTTCGTCGTCTGCCGCTCTTGCGGTCACGCCAGGCGCAAGCGTGCCGCAAGCGGCTGCGCCGGCCGTGAAGGCGGCTTCGGCTGCCGCTGCTGTGTCATCGGCCACGGACGCGGCGTCAGCGGTTGCCGACGCGCCGGCCGGGGAATCGATCGTGGCGCTCCGCGTGACGCAGGACAGTTGGTTCAGCGTGCGCGACAAGAGCGGGAAAGAGGTATTCTCCGGTCTCGTTCACGCCGGTGATGCAAAAGAGATTTCCGGTGAGCCGCCGTTCAAGGTGACGATCGGCAACAAGGCGGGACTCGAATCGATGACGCTCGACGGTCAGCCGGTCGATTCCGCGAAGTATTCGGCAGCAAAGGGCAACGTGGCTCGCTTCTCGCTGCCTTGACGGCAGGCGCCCCGGCCGGCGGTCAGGGCGCTTTTTCAATTCATGCGGCGCGCTTTCGGGCGCGCCGCATTCGGTGTCAATGGGTCCTTCGATGCACTCCGAAGCACATTCCGAAAGCAGCAGTCAGATTTGTTCCTCAGAACCGATTTTCGGCGGCCATGCGCCGCGTCGTGTGTCGCACGCGGTCGACGTCCGCTGGGGCGGGCAGCTTGTGACGATCGGCGGCGCCGCGCCGGTGCGCGTGCAGTCGATGACGAACACCGATACCGCTGACGCGATCGGCACCGCGGTTCAGATCAAGGAGCTTGCGCAAGCGGGTTCGGAGCTCGTGCGCATCACGGTCAATACGCCGGAAGCCGCGGCGGCCGTGCCGGCGATCCGCGATCAGCTCGACCGCATGGGCGTGTCGGTGCCGCTCATCGGCGATTTTCACTACAACGGCCACTTGCTGCTGCGCGACTATCCGGCTTGCGCCGAGGCGCTGTCGAAGTACCGGATCAATCCCGGTAACGTCGGCCAGGGCGCGAAGCGCGATACGCAGTTCGCGCAGATGATCGAAGCCGCAATCAAGTACGACAAGCCAGTGCGCATCGGCGTGAACTGGGGCAGCCTCGACCAGGACCTGCTCGCGCGCATGATGGACGAGAACGCCGCGCGCGCCGAGCCGTGGGAAGCGCAGAGCGTGATGTACGAAGCGCTGATCCAATCGGCGATCGGTTCTGGCGAACGCGCGGTCGAGTTGGGTTTGAGCCGCAACAAGATCATCCTGTCGTGCAAGGTGAGTGGCGTGCAGGACCTGATCGCCGTCTACCGCGAGCTGGCGCGCCGTTGCTCGTTTGCGCTGCACCTCGGGCTCACCGAGGCCGGTATGGGCTCGAAGGGCATCGTCGCGTCGACGGCGGCGCTCGGCGTGCTGCTTCAGCAGGGCATCGGCGACACGATCCGCATTTCGCTGACGCCGGAACCGGGAGCGTCGCGTACCGGCGAAGTGATCGTCGGCCAGGAAATACTGCAGACGATGGGCCTGCGCTCGTTCACGCCGATGGTCATCGCGTGCCCGGGCTGCGGCCGCACGACGAGCACGCTGTTCCAGGAACTCGCATCGCAAATCCAGACCTACCTGCGCACGCAGATGCCCGTTTGGCGGGACCAGTACCCCGGCGTCGAAAAGATGCACGTCGCGGTGATGGGCTGCATCGTCAACGGCCCGGGCGAGTCGAAGCAGGCGAACATCGGCATCAGCCTGCCGGGTTCGGGTGAGAATCCGGCAGCCCCGGTGTTCATCGACGGCGAAAAGGTCAAGACGCTGCGCGGCGAGCGCATCGCAGAAGAATTCCAGCAAATCGTGAGCGACTACGTCGAGCGCCGTTACGGGTGCGCGAGTGCCGCCAATTAATTCGTCAACCGAATACCGATGACTGAACAGAAGAGAAAGCTCGAAAAGCTGACTGGCGTAAAAGGCATGAACGACATCCTCCCGCAGGATGCCGGGTTGTGGGAATTCTTCGAAACGACGGTGAAGTCGATGTTGCGCGCGTACGGATATCAGAACATCCGTACGCCGATCGTCGAACACACGCAGCTGTTTACGCGCGGCATCGGCGAAGTGACCGACATCGTCGAGAAGGAGATGTATAGCTTCACCGACTCGCTGAACGGCGAAAACTTGACGCTGCGTCCGGAGAACACCGCGGCCGTCGTGCGCGCCGCCATCGAGCACAATCTTCTGTATGACGGCCCGAAGCGCCTTTGGTACGTCGGGCCGATGTTTCGCCACGAGCGTCCGCAGCGCGGCCGTTATCGCCAGTTCCATCAGGTCGGCGTCGAGGCGCTCGGTTTCGCGGGTCCGGATGCCGATGCGGAAATCATTCTGATGTGCCAGCGCCTGTGGGACGACCTCGGCCTGACGGGCATCCGCCTCGAGATCAACTCGCTCGGTCTCGCCGAGGAGCGCGCCGCGCACCGTGTCGATCTGATCGCCTACCTCGAGAAGCACGTCGAGGCGCTCGACGAAGACGCGAAGCGCCGCCTGTATACGAACCCGCTGCGCGTGCTCGACACGAAGAACCCGGCGCTCCAGCAGATCGCCGAAAACGCGCCCAAGCTGATCGATTTTCTCGGCGACGAATCGCGCGCGCACTTCGAAGGGCTGCAGCGCATCCTGAAGTCGAACAACATTCCGTTCACGATCAATCCGCGGCTCGTGCGTGGCCTCGACTACTACAACCTGACCGTGTTCGAGTGGGTCACCGACAAGCTCGGCGCGCAAGGCACGGTGGCGGCCGGCGGCCGGTACGATCCGCTGATCGAGCAATTGGGCGGCAAGCCGACGGCAGCATGCGGATGGGCGATGGGCGTCGAGCGGATTCTCGAATTGCTGAAGGAAGACGGCCTCGTACCGGAAGACGACGGTTGCGACGTCTACGTCGCGCATCAGGGCGACGCGGCGCGCGAGCAGGCCTTCATCATCGCCGAGCGCCTGCGCGACACCGGGCTCGACGTGATCCTGCATTGCAGCGCCGACGGCGCATCGGCGAGCTTCAAATCGCAGATGAAGCGCGCCGATGCGAGCGGTGCCGCATTCGCGGTTGTCCTCGGCGAAGACGAGGTCGCGAACGGTACAGTCGGCGTGAAACCGTTGCGTGACATGGCGCAAAGTGGCGGAAAGAACGAACAACGGAACGTGCCAGTCGAAGACTTGACCGAATTTCTGATCAATGCGATGGTTGCAACCGCCGATGACGGCCGCGACTGAATAGCGGCTGTCGCTCGATAAACATTAGGCACGTAGAAGAAGGAATCGCTTAGCGATGAGTTACCACGACGAACAAGAATCGATAGAAAGTGTCAAGGCTTGGTGGGCGCAGTGGGGCAATGCCACCACTTGGATCGTGCTCATCGCGCTCGTTGCCGGGGCAGGCTGGAACGGCTGGAATTTCTGGCAGCGGCGCGAAGCGGCGCAAGCCGCCGTGTTCTACGAGCAGGTCCAGCAGGCTGTCGCATCGGGCGACAAGGCAAAGGTGAGCCGCGTCGCAGCCGACATGGAAGACCGCTACGGCAGTACGGCCTACGGGCAGATGACGGCGCTCGCCGCGGCGAAGGCGCTCTACGACGCGGGCGACGAAGCCGCGGCGAAGGCGCAGTTGCAATGGGCCGTCGACCACGCCAAGGACGACGAGTACAAGGAAATCGCCAAGCTGCGCCTGGCCGGACTGCTGCTCGACGAGAAGGCATACGACCAGGGCCTCGCGCTCCTCGGCGATACGCCGCCGGACGCGTTCAAGGGCCTCGTCGCAGACCGCCGCGGCGATTTGCTGGCCGCCCAGGGTAAGCGCGACGACGCCCGCACGGCCTATCAACTCGCACTCGACACGGTGGCGAAGAACGATACGTCAGCGCGCCAACTGATCCAGTTCAAGCTGGACGCGCTGGGTAGCTGAGCGGCGCCGTGTGCGCCGCGCTCGGCTCCCTTTCCATTGACCAACCTTACCTAGCTTGCCCACCGATGAATCTGCTGAAACGTTACGCTGCGCCCGTTGTCTGTGCGATGACCGTCCTCGCCGTGGCGGCTTGCTCATCCACGAAAGACGAGCGCCGCGTGCCGACGCCGCTGACTGACTTCAAGCCCGTGCTCAACGTTCAGCAGGCTTGGAAGGCTAGCGTCGGCAAGGGCGGGCGCTATCTGTTCGCGCCGGTCGCGGCCGGTGGCGCGGTCTACGCCGCAGGTGCGAACGGCTCGGTCGAGAAGATCGATGCGAAGACCGGTCAGGAAGTGTGGCGCACGAAGGTGGGCGTCGACCTGACCGCGGGCGTCGGCAGCGACGGCACGCTGACCGCTGTTGGCGCGGAAAAGGGCGGGGTCTACGTACTGGGCGCGGACGGCAAGCTGCTGTGGAAGGCAACGGCGCAAGGCGAAATCATTTCGCCGCCGCTCGTCGGCAACGGTCTCGTGATCGTGCGGACGATCGACGGCGCAATCAGCGCATTCAACGCGGATACGGGCGAGTTGAAGTGGGTGTACCGCAATCGCGCGGTGCCGCTCAATCTGCGCGTGTCGGCCGGCATGACTTTCGCCGGCGACGCCGCGGTGCTCGCCGGCTTCCCCGGCGGCGGCCTCGCGGCGATCAACCTGCACACCGGCGACGAGTACTGGGAAGCGCCGGTGTCGTATCCGAAGGGCGTGACCGAAGTCGAGCGGATCAACGACGTGACGGGCGCACCGACGCTGATCGGCGCCGAGACCTGCGCGGTGACGTTCCAGGGGCAAATCGGCTGTTTCGACGCGAACTCGGGCCGCCCGCTGTGGCAGAAAGCGTTCTCGAGCGCGCGCGGAGTGGCGCAGGACGACGCGATCGTCGCGGCGCCCGACGATTGGTCGGTGATGAGCGCGTTCGACGTGCAAAGCGGCAAGAAGCTCTGGAGCAATGACAAGCTCAAGAGCCGCGATCTTGGCGTGCCGTTCCTGCTGGGGCCGTCGGTGGTGGTGGGTGACTATCAGGGTTACGTGCACTTCCTGTCGCGGGACAACGGTTCGTTCGTCGCGCGGATGAAGACGGACGGCAGCCCGATCATTTCGGCGCCGGTGATGGCGGGCGATACCCTCGTCGTGCAGACGCGCGACGGCGATCTGTACGGTTTTCGGCCGCAATAAACGCGGCTGCCTGTAACGGTTCGCAACCGTTTTCTGTATTTTCTGTACGTACGTCGTGCAGGCCGGCCCGTGCCGGCCTGCACGCGTTTTTATCGGCAGTGCGAAGGCATAGGGCGCCAGCCCACCGTGCCTTCGGCCGAACTATCGCCCGCTTAAGACACGGCGGCCGGCCGGAGCCGGGCCGCAATGAATTCGTGATAATTTTTGTCAAACGCAGCCTGTCGGTTGCCGGGCGGCATCGCCGCGGCAGCAAGGGGACGACGCCTCTGCGTTTCACTTTAGACAACATCAGATGAAACCCGTAATTGCCCTCGTCGGGCGCCCCAATGTGGGGAAATCCACTCTGTTCAACCGCTTGACGCGCTCGCGCGACGCGCTCGTCGCGGACCTGCCGGGCCTCACGCGCGATCGCCACTATGGCGAAGGGCGCGTCGGCGACCGGCCGTATCTGGTGGTCGACACGGGCGGCTTCGAGCCGGTCGCGAAGGACGGCATCCTGCATGAGATGGCGCGCCAGACCCGTCAGGCGGTCGAGGAGTCGGACATCGTCGTGTTCATCGTCGACGGGCGCAACGGGCTCGCGCCGCAGGACAAGTCGATTGCGGATTATTTGCGCAAGACCGGCCGGCCGATTTTCCTCGTCGTCAATAAGGCCGAGGGGATGAAGTACACGTCGGTCGCCGCCGATTTCTATGAACTCGGCTTGGGCGATCCGCGCGCGATTTCCGCGGCGCATGGCGACGGCGTCACGGAGATGATCGACGAGGCGCTCGGCGTCGCGTACGCGGGCCATCCGGAAGAGAGCGAGGAGGAAAAGGCGCATCGCGGCGTGAAGATCGCGATTGTCGGCCGGCCGAACGTCGGCAAGTCGACGCTCGTGAACACGCTGATCGGCGAAGACCGCGTGATTGCGTTCGACATGCCTGGCACGACGCGCGATTCGATCTACGTCGATTTCGAGCGGCAGGGCAAGAAGTACACGCTGATCGATACAGCGGGCCTGCGCCGCCGCGGCAAGGTGTTCGAGGCGATCGAGAAATTCTCGGTCGTGAAGACGCTGCAATCGATCTCGGACGCGAACGTCGTGATTTTATTGCTCGACGCGCAACAGGACATTTCGGATCAGGATGCGCACATCGCAGGCTTCGTCGTCGAGCAGGGCCGTGCGCTCGTGGTCGGGGTGAACAAATGGGACGGGCTCGATTCGCATGTGCGCGAGCGCACGAAATCCGAATTGACGCGCAAGCTCAAATTCCTTGAATTTGCGAAATTCCACTACATATCGGCGGTGGAGAAGACGGGGATCGGCGCACTCATGCGCTCGGTCGACGACGCGTATGCTGCCGCGATGGCGAAGCTGCCGACGCCGAAGCTCACGCGCGCGCTGATCGAGGCGGTCGAGTTCCAGCAGCCGCGGCGCCGTGGACCGGTTCGTCCGAAGCTGCGCTATGCGCACCAGGGCGGGCAGAATCCGCCGATCATCGTGATCCACGGCAATGCGCTCGACGCGGTGACTGAAACCTATAAGCGCTACCTCGAGAACCGCTTCCGAGAAACTTTCTCGCTGACGGGGACTCCATTACGAATAGAGTTTCGTTCGTCGACGAACCCTTACGCGGACAAAGGCTGAAACCCGCGTGCGTCAAGGGTTTGGCCGAATGGCTAGCCCGCTGGTGCGATAACGAAAATCGGCTATAGTGTAGCGATTGACGGGGAATTTCTTTTTCTTCGCCGCTCAATCACGATCAACCTGCAAAAAAATGACGGAGTTTGCTATGAGCAACAAAGGGCAATTGTTACAAGACCCGTTTTTGAACGCGCTGCGTAAAGAGCATGTGCCGGTGTCCATCTATCTGGTCAACGGCATCAAGCTCCAGGGGAACATCGAATCGTTCGACCAGTACGTCGTGTTGCTCCGGAATACCGTGACCCAGATGGTGTACAAGCACGCCATTTCGACTGTCGTGCCTGCCCGTCCGGTCAATTTCCACCCGGATACCGAACAGTCCTAAACCCATCGTCGCGGCCGGCATTGCGTCGCCGTCGGCGATACATGCCGGTCGCTTCATTTTGACATCCTCCAATTTGATCAACGCAGCCCTCGTCGGCATCGACTTTGGAAAGATCGATTTCCAAGCCAGTCTAGAAGAACTCAGCCTGCTCGCGCAGAGCGCGGGAGCCCATCCTGCCGTCACGCTTACCGGACGACGTTCCAGCCCCGATGCCGCGATGTTCGTCGGCAGCGGCAAGGCCGAAGAACTGCGCCTTGCCTGCGAAGCGAACGACATAGAAATCGTCATCTTCAATCACGCGTTGGCTCCCGCGCAACAGCGCAATCTGGAGCGTGCGCTTAACAGGCGCGTCGTCGACCGCACCAGCCTGATTCTCGACATCTTCGCGCAGCGCGCCCGCAGCCACGAAGGCAAGCTGCAGGTCGAACTCGCGCAGTTGCAGTATCTGTCGACGCGGCTGATCCGCGCATGGACCCACCTCGAGCGGCAGAAAGGCGGTATCGGTCTGCGCGGCCCCGGCGAAACTCAGCTCGAAACCGACCGCCGGCTGATCGGCGAGCGCATCAAGATGCTGAAGACGCGGCTCGACAAGCTGCGCCGCCAGCACGGCACGCAGCGCCGCCAGCGCGAACGCAATCGGACGATGTCGGTGTCGCTCGTCGGCTACACCAACGCCGGCAAATCGACGCTGTTCAATGCATTGACGAAGGCGCAGGCCTATGCGGCCGATCAGTTGTTCGCCACGCTCGATACCACCTCGCGCCGCGTCTACTTGGGCGACGAAGCGGGGCAAGTGGTGGTGTCCGATACGGTCGGGTTCATCCGCGAGTTGCCGCACCAGCTCGTCGCGGCGTTTCGCGCGACGCTCGAGGAAACGATTCATGCGGATTTGTTGCTTCATGTGGTCGATGCATCGAGTGCGGTGCGGCTCGACCAGATCGATCAGGTGAACGACGTGTTGCACGAGATCGGCGCCGACTCGATCCGGCAGATTCTCGTCTTCAACAAGATCGACGCCGTGCCCGAGCTGGCGGCGCGTGGCGAGGCGGTCGAAAGGGACGAGTATGGTAATATTTCGCGCGTCTTTTTGAGCGCGCGCACGGGCCAAGGATTGGACGCGCTGCGTGCCGCGATCGCCGAGATCGCGACTTCAGAAAATCTTCCAGACACTGGGCGAGCACTGCCGGAAGAAGACCGGTTGGCAGAACAACGCGAAGAACTCAAGGTCGCGATGGACGCCGGAAACGAGGTGCTGACGCGTTCCAATTTGCTTTGACCGACCCTCTCAAGAAAACGCCGGGCCGCCCCAAGTTTTATTGCTCCCCTCGGGGGGCCTGGCGCGTAGCGGCAGGTCTGGGGGCCCTCACTACTCAAGTGAACGAACACAGGTGAACGAATACAAAGAGCGGAGTACTTGGCTGCGTTTGCGCGCCATTCTTTCGATCAACGATCCTCGATGGGGGCGTAGCGAAGGTAATGGCGACAAGCAGCGCCCGAATGAGCCAAAGCGTCCGCAAGGCGACGGCGAAGGGCCGCCCGATCTCGACGAGATGTGGCGCGACTTCAATCGCCGCCTGAGCGGCTTGTTCGGCGGCAAGGGTAAAGGGAAGGGTTTGGGCCCTGGCGACCGCCGTCCCGATAACGGGCGCGCCGCGCGCGTCGGCGTGGGTATCGTGATCGGCGTGCTGGTCGCGATTTATCTCGGCAGCGGCATTTTCATCGTGCAGGACGGCCAGGCCGGCGTCGTGCTGCAATTCGGCAAATACCGGGGAACCGTCGAGCAAGGCGTGCACTGGCGCCTGCCGTTTCCGTTCGAAACGCAGGAAATCGTCAACGTCGGACAGGTGCGCGCGGTGGAAATCGGGCGCAACAACGCCGTTGCCGGCGCCAACGTGAAGGACTCGTCGATGCTCACGCGCGACGGCGATTTCCTGGATGTGCGCTTTGCAGTCCAATACCAGGTCAAGACACCCACCGACTATCTGTTCCGCACCACCGATCCTGATCAAAGCGTGACGCAGGCCGCGCAGGCGTCGGTGCGCGAAATCGTCGGCACGCGCAGCACGGAAGACATGCTTTATCAGGATCGCGAAGCAATGCGTCAGCAGCTGCAGGATTCGATCCAGCGCAAGCTCGATCAATATCGGACCGGCCTTGCCGTCACAGGTGTCACGATCGAGAGCGTGACGCCGCCGGAGCAGGTGCAAAGCGCGTTCGACGACGCGGCCAAGGCGCGCCAGGACCGCGAGCGCGCGAAACACGATGCGCAAGCTTACGCGAGCGAGCTCGTGCCGCGCGCGCAAGGCGACGCCGCGCGCATGATCGACGATGCGAAGTCCTACGCGGACCGCGTCGTGGCCGAAGCGCAGGGCGATGCCGAACGCTTCGAGCAAGTCTATGCGCAGTATTCGAAGGCGCCCGCGGTGATCCGCCAGCGGATGTACCTGGAAACGATGCAGCAAATCTATTCGAACGTGACGAAGGTCTACGTCGGGGGCAAGACCGGCGCCAATGTGATCCTGCCGCTCGACAAGATCGTCGAGGAAGGCCGTCAGCGTGCGAGCGAAGCGGCAAGCGGCGCCTCCAGCGCGTCCGCGGCGGGCGCGAGCCAAGCCGCCAGCAGTGCCGCCGCGTCGTCGGCCGCCGTTTCTGCGCCGAGCGCGGCAAGTCAGGCCGCCGCGGCAAGCGACGTCCTGCGTTCGCGCGATGCGTTCCGCAGCCGCGGCCGCGAAGACGATCTGCCGTAATAAGGAGCGCAAACACATGAATCGAATCATCGCGCTCGTCGTGGTTGTCGTGGCCGTCCTGTTCGCAGGGTCGTCGATGATTTATGTCGTCGATCAGCAGCAAACCGCCGTCGTTTCGTCGCATGGCGGGGCGAACCCGCTGGTCGAAGGTCCGGGGCTGCACTTCAAGCTGCCGCCGCCGTTGCAGACTGCAACGCTCGTCGATACGCGCATCCAGACGCTCGATGCGCCGGATGCCGACCGTTACGCGACGTCCGACAAGATCGATCTTCTCGTGAACCCGGTACTTAAGTTCCGCGTCTCCGACCCGCTGAAGCTGTTCGTCGAAACGAAGGGCGATCCGCAGAGCGTGTCCGAGCAGCTCGTCACGCAATTGCGCGGCGTGCTCGGCGATGCATTCGCCAAGTACGCGCTCGCCGATGCGCTCGGCAAGCAGCAGGCGATCGCCGGCGAGGCGCGCGAGGCGATGCAGAAGCAGGCGAGCCCGCTCGGCATCGATATCGTCGACATTGAACTCACGCGCGTCGATTTTCCGGCCGCGATGACGGATGCCGTCTACAAGCGGATGATTGCTGCCCGCGAACAGGCAGCGGATCACGAGCGCGCACAGGGTGCGGCCGAAGCGGAGCAGATCAAGGCCGATGCCGGGCGCAAGCAGCAGGCGGTGCTGGCGGACGCCTATAAGCAGGCTCAGTCGATCAAGGGCGAGGGCGACGGCAAGGCTGCGGTTATCGCTGCGGACGCATTCAGCCGCGATCCGCAGTTCTATCAGTTCTACCAAAGCCTGCAGGCGTACCGGAGCATTTTCAAGCCGAACGACGTGATCGTCGTCGATCCGGACAGCGACTTCTTCCGCTTCATGCGCAGCGCCGACGGCAGCGCTCCCGCGCCCGCAGCAGCCTCACGCAAACACTGATTCAGGGGCGCCGCACACGAGTTGCGGCGCTGGCATTCGTATGGACATGGCCGGCTCGTTACTGCTCGCGATCGCACTGATGCTCATCATCGAGGGGATGTTTCCCTTCGTGTTTCCCACCGCCTGGCGGGAGACGTTTCGTAGAATAGCGGAGCGGCCGGTCAACCACATCCGGATCGGCGGGCTCATCGTCATGGCGCTCGGGCTGTTGCTGCTGCTCGCGGCGACCTGAGCGCCTTGCGCCGAACTTCGCCCCGATTTGGCGGGTGTGTTTTACCGCCTGACTGGCGGTTTCGTCGAATCTTCATCTCGCGGCATGCGCTGGCGTGCCGCTCACTTTCGCAGTAGGACTGTACCGATGTCGACCTGGTTGCTTCCTGAAAATATCGCCGACGTGCTGCCGTCGGAGGCGCGCAAGATCGAAGAATTGCGACGCGCGCTGCTCGATCGCTTCCGAGCATACGGCTACGAGATGGTGATGCCGCCGCTGCTTGAATACCTCGAGTCGCTGCTGACGAGCGGCGGCAGCGATTTGAGCCTGCGCACGTTCAAGCTCGTCGATCAACTGTCGGGGCGCACGCTCGGGCTGCGCGCCGACACGACGCCGCAAGTGGCTCGCATCGACGCGCACCTGCTTAATCGTCAAGGCGTGACGCGCCTGTGCTACGCGGGCAACGTGCTGCATACGCGTCCGCGGGGCCTGCACGCAACGCGCGAGCAGATTCAGGTCGGCGCGGAAATTTATGGTCATGCGGGCCTCGAAGCGGACATCGAAATCCAGCAGCTCATGCTCGACGTTTTGCGGCTTACCGGTCTGACGAAGATCCGTCTCGACCTGTGTCACGCGGGCGTGCTGTCTGCGATTTTTGCGCAAGATCCGACGGCGGCCGCGGCGGGTGAAGCGCTTTATGAGGCGCTCGCGGGCAAGGACGTCGCGCGCCTGGACGAGCTGACACAGGGCATGAGCGACGTGGCGCGCGACGCGCTGCGCGCGCTGCCCGCGCTTTACGGCGACGCGTCGATGCTCGCGCTGGCGCGGCAGCGTTTGCCGAATCTGCCGGCGATTGCAAGCGCGCTCGGCGATCTCGAGTTTTTGGCCGCACAGGTCGACGGCGCCGAGGTCACGATCGATCTGGCCGATTTGCGCGGCTACGCGTATCACAGCGGCGCGATGTTCTCGGCCTATGTCGATGGCGTGCCGAACGCGGTCGCGCGCGGCGGCCGTTATGACCACGTCGGGCAGGCGTACGGGCGCGCGCGGCCCGCGACGGGCTTTTCGCTGGATCTGCGCGAAGTCGCGCGCATTTCGCCGATCGAGGCACGCAGCAGCGCGATCCTCGCGCCCTGGAAGCACGACGATGCGCTGCGCGCGAGTGTCGCCTTGTTGCGCGACGCGGGCGAAGTCGTGATTCAGGCGCTGCCCGGCCACGATCACGCGCTGGACGAATTCGCCTGCGACCGCGTGCTCGTCGAGCGCAACGGAGCGTGGGTCGTCGAGGCTCGCTAGAGCGGGGCGTCAGGGGCCTTCGCGGCGCTGCTCGAGACGGCCTTCCGGGCGTTTCCGGCAGCATCGCAAAAATGACCCATGCCGTTGAGCCGAAACGGAAAAACTCGGAACCGTCGGCGAACATGGGTAGAATACGTTTTTAACCAGCTAACGAATCAACATGTCTGCCAGTGCAGTGAATGTGACCCCCGGCCGCAACGTCGTCGTCGTGGGGACCCAGTGGGGTGATGAGGGCAAAGGCAAGATCGTCGACTGGCTGACGGACCACGCCCAAGGCGTCGTGCGTTTCCAGGGCGGTCACAACGCTGGCCACACGCTCATCATCGGCGGCAAGAAAACCATCTTGCGCCTCATTCCTTCGGGCATCATGCGTGCAGGCGTCGCCTGCTATATCGGCAACGGCGTGGTGCTGTCGCCCGAGGCGCTCTTCAAGGAAATCGGCGAGCTCGAAGCCGCCGGTGTCGACGTCCAGAAGCGGCTGTTCATCTCCGAAGCGACCACCCTGATCCTGCCTTATCACGTCGCGATCGACCAGGCGCGCGAGGCGCGTCGCGGCGCCGGCAAGATCGGCACGACCGGGCGCGGCATCGGTCCGGCGTACGAAGACAAGGTCGGCCGCCGCGCGCTGCGCGTGCAAGACCTGTTCGAGCCGGAGGCGTTCGCGGAACGTCTGCGCGACAGCCTCGATTTCCACAACTTCGTGCTGACCCAATACCTGGGCGCCGCGGCCGTCGATTTTCAGCAGACGCTGGATACGATGCTGAGTTACGCGGATCGCTTGGCGCCAATGGTCACCGACGTTTCGCGCCGCTTGTATGACGAAAACGCCGCGGGCCGCAACTTCCTGTTCGAAGGCGCGCAAGGCACGCTGCTCGACATCGATCACGGTACTTACCCGTTCGTCACCTCGAGCAACTGCGTCGCCGGTGCGGCGGCTGCAGGCGCGGGCGTCGGTCCGCAGAAGCTCAACTACATCCTCGGCATCACGAAGGCATACTGCACGCGCGTAGGTTCCGGGCCGTTCCCGAGTGAGCTGTACGACGCTGAGAACGAGGCGCGCCAGGACCAGATCGGTGTGACGCTCGCGAACGTCGGCAAGGAATTCGGCTCCGTCACAGGCCGTCCGCGCCGCACGGGCTGGCTCGATGCCGCCGCGCTGCGCCGCTCGATCCAGATCAACGGCGTTTCGGGCTTGTGCATCACGAAGCTCGACGTGCTCGACGGCCTCGACGAAGTCAAGCTGTGCGTCGGCTACAAGATCGACGGCAGGGACGCCGACATCCTCCCGCGCGGCGCGTCGGAAGTCGCACGCTGCGAGCCGGTGTACGAGACGTTCGGCGGCTGGAAGGAAAGCACGATCGGCATCACGCAATGGAACAAGCTGCCCGCGAACGCGCAAGCCTACCTGACGCGCGTGCAGGAAGTGGCAGACGTGCCGATCGACATGGTTTCGACTGGCCCGGATCGCGATGAGACGATTCTGCTTCGCCATCCGTTCAAGGTTTAACGATGACGCAAGGCTTGACCATGATCGCGATGACGGACCCGCGCAACGACGACAAGAATTTGTGGGTCGGCTGGGACGAGTACCACCGGCTGATCGAATTGCTCGCACTGGCCGTTCACGAATCCGGCTGGAAGTTCGACAAGATCCTGTGCCTCGCGCGCGGCGGCCTGCGCGTCGGCGACCAACTGTCGCGCATCTATGACCTGCCGCTCGCGATCCTTGCAACGAGTTCCTATCGCGAGGCCGCCGGCACCGAGCAGGGCGAGCTCGATATCGCGCAATACATCACGATGACGCGCGGCGAGCTGTCGGGCAACGTGCTGCTCGTGGACGACCTGGTCGATTCCGGCGTTACACTGTCGCGCGTGCAGCAGCATTTGAAGGACCGCTATCCGGCGATTGCCGCCGTGCGTTCCGCGGTGCTCTGGTATAAGGGCTGCTCGAAGGTCAAGCCCGACTACCACGTGCAATACCTTCCGACGAACCCGTGGATTCACCAGCCGTTCGAGGAATGGGATACCGTGCGTCCGCACAATCTCGGGGCATGGATCAAGCGCGGCTTGGCGCGAAATTCGGCGTCGAACGAGTGACGTTTAGCACGACCCTGCCGTGCGATCGTTGGTGCACCATGGTCCAGCGGAGTCTTCCGACTCCGCTTTTTTTATGTCGACCCGAGTTAGCGCTTCAGCGGTTACTCGGGCCCCATGCAACGCGGTGCATGCGCTTTAGCCCGCCCGTTGACCGCAATCATGCTGCAGTGCGCAAAATGCGCCTGACTCTGGTGCATGGCGATGCTAAACTTCGCGGGCTGCCGCTCGTAGCGTATGCACAACACGCAAGGCGGCGCGTTTGCGTGCCCCGTTAGAATTGCGCTCGTTTCTTCCGCCCCTCCGAGATCGGATTTACCCCGCGTTTATGAAAGATAACAACCAGGCACATACGCATAAGCAGCCTTTGCATTCTCTTGCCATTGCGGCGATCGGTGTGGTTTTCGGCGACATCGGAACCAGCCCGCTTTACTCGCTAAAGGAAGCATTCAGCCCGTCGCACGGGATTGCGCTCACCAATAATTCGATTCTCGGCGTCATTTCGCTGCTGTTCTGGGCGATCGTGATCGTGGTCGGGATCAAATATGTGCTTTTCGTGATGCGCGCCGACAATAACGGCGAGGGCGGCGTGCTCGCGTTAATGGCGCTCTCGCTGCGTTCGTTCGATACGAAAAGCAAGGCGGCCGCCGTGTTGATGGCGCTGGGAATCTTCGGTTCCTGCATGTTTTACGGCGATGCCGTCATTACCCCGGCGATTTCCGTCATTTCGGCCATCGAGGGTTTGGAGATCGCGACGCCGCAGTTATCGCATCTCGTGCTGCCCATTACGATCGTCATTCTGATTGCGCTTTTCTGGATTCAGCGGCACGGCACAGCGCTCGTGGGCAAGCTGTTTGGGCCGATCATGATTATCTGGTTCATCACGATCGGCATTCTGGGCGCTTATCACATCGTCCGCACGCCGGGCGTCATAGCCGCGCTCAATCCTTACTACGCGGCATCGTTCATGTCGGCGCACGTGCTGCAAGCGTACGTGGTGCTCGGTTCGGTCGTGCTGGTGCTGACCGGCGCCGAAGCGCTCTATGCGGACATGGGTCACTTCGGCGCCAAGCCGATCCGGATGGCCTGGTACGTGCTCGTGATGCCGTCGCTCGTGCTGAATTACTTCGGCCAGGGCGCATTGCTGATGACGGACCCGAAGGCAATCGAAAATCCGTTCTTCCTGCTCGCGCCCGACTGGGCGCTGCTGCCGCTCGTCGTGCTGTCGACGGTGGCGACCGTGATCGCCTCGCAAGCCGTGATTTCGGGTGCGTACTCGCTCACGTCACAAGCGATCCAGCTCGGCTACGTGCCGCGGATGAAGGTGCTGCACACGTCGGAGTTGGCGATCGGCCAGATTTACGTGCCGGTCGTGAACTGGATGCTGCTCTTCATCATCTTGTGCATCGTGATCGGCTTCAAGAGCTCGGACAATTTGGCCGCGGCGTACGGCATTGCAGTGACGGCCACGATGGTCATCACGACGATCCTCTTGTGCGTCTCGATGGTGAAGGTTTGGAAGTGGAACAAGGCGCTGGTGGCCTTCATCATCGGCGCTTTCATGATCGTCGACCTCGGTTTCTTCGGCGCGAATCTGCTGAAGGTCGAGGAGGGCGGCTGGCTTCCGCTCGGCATTGGCGCGGTGCTGTTCTTCCTTTTGATGACCTGGCACAAGGGCCGCATGATCGTGAAGGAGCGCACGGCCGCCGACGGCATTCCGCTCGCGCCGTTCCTGCAAGGCCTGCTCGCGCATCCGCCGCACCGCGTGTCGGGCACCGCGATCTATCTGACGGGCAGCGATACGCTCGTGCCAGTCAGTCTCCTGCACAACCTGAAGCACAACAAAGTGCTGCATGAGCGGACCATTTTCCTGACTTTCGTCACGCGCGACATTCCGTATGTGAAGGATGAAGACCGCGTCACCGTGCGCGATGTCGGGGGCGGGCTTTATATCGTGAAGGCGGCGTACGGCTTCAACGAAACGCCGGACGTGAAGGCGACGCTGCTCGAAGTCGGCCGCATGTACGACTTGACGTTCGAGCTGATGGATACCTCGTTCTTCCTCGCGCGCGAAACCGTCGTGCCGACACAGTTGCCGGGCATGTCGGTGTGGCGCGAGCGCGTGTTCGCGTGGATGCATCAGAATGCTGCGAAGCCGACTGACTTCTTCGCGATTCCAGCAAATCGCGTGGTCGAGCTCGGAACGAAGATCGAGATCTGATCGTGCTGAACGAGCGCGCAACGTGAATGCGTCCGTTGCGTGCACAACAAAAAGCCCACGCCGAAATTTAGCGTGGGCTTTTTTTCTTATTGGCACTGCGGCTGGCATTGCGCTGCCAGCCCATGTGCCTAGCGCTGTTTTAGCTTCGCAAACGCCGCGGCCATTGCGCCAGCCGGTTCCGGATCGCGCGAGCGCGGCGGCCGTGCGCCGCCGCCTGGGCGGCCGCTGCGGTCCTGCTGTGCGCCGCCGCGCGACGACGAGCCCGCGGACGCGTCGTCGTCGAGGCGCATCGTCAGCGCGATGCGCTGGCGCTTCACGTCGACTTCGAGCACCTTCACCTTCACGACCTGGCCGGCCTTCACGACTTCGTGCGGGTCCTTGATGAACTTTGTCGACATCGCCGACACGTGGACGAGGCCGTCCTGATGCACGCCGACGTCGACGAATGCGCCGAACGCCGCGACGTTCGTCACGACACCTTCGAGCACCATGCCCAGGACCAGATCGGAAACCTTTTCGACGCCTTCGCGGAACGTCGCGGTCTTGAACTCGGGGCGCGGGTCGCGGCCCGGCTTCTCGAGTTCGGTCAGGATGTCGCGCACCGTCGGCAGGCCGAAGCGCTCATCGACGAATTCCGTCGGTGACAAACCCGAGAGCGCGTCGCGGTTGCCGAGCACGTCGCCGATCTGCCTCTTGATCTTCGCGAGCATCCGCTCGACGACTGGATACGCTTCGGGGTGAACGGACGAACGGTCGAGCGGGTTCTCGCCGCCGTTGATGCGCAGGAAGCCTGCGGCTTGCTCGAAAGTCTTGTCGCCGAGACGCGGCACCTTGCGCAGATGGTCTCGCGACGGGAACGGACCGTTCGCGTCGCGATACTCGACGATATTGCGCGCGAGCGTCGCATTCAGGCCCGACACCCGCGCGAGCAGCGCGACGGACGCCGTGTTTGCATCGACGCCGACTGCGTTCACACAATCCTCGACGACCGCGTCGAGCGAACGCGCGAGCTCGCGCTGGTTCACGTCGTGCTGATATTGGCCGACGCCGATCGCCTTGGGCTCGATCTTCACGAGCTCGGCGAGCGGGTCTTGCAGGCGGCGCGCGATCGACACGGCGCCGCGCAGCGATACGTCCAGCTCCGGAAATTCCTTCGCAGCGAGTTCGGAAGCCGAATAGACCGACGCGCCGGCTTCGGACACGACGATCTTCTGCAAATTCAGCTCGGGATGGCGCGAGATCAGCTCGCTCGCGAGCTTGTCGGTTTCGCGCGAGGCCGTGCCGTTGCCGATGCTGATGAGCTCAGCCTGCGTCTGCGCGGCAATGCGCGCGAGCTTCGCGAGCGATCCGTCCCAGTCGCGGCGCGGCTCGTGGGGGTAGATCGTGTCGGTGGCGAGCAGCTTGCCCGTGCGGTCGACGACGGCGACCTTCACGCCCGTGCGCAGGCCCGGGTCGAGACCGATCACGGCCTTCGGGCCGGCAGGGGCTGCGAGCAGCAGATCCTTCAGGTTGCGCGCGAACACCCGAATCGCCTCATGCTCGGCTTCGTCGCGCAACTGCGTAAGCAATTCGTTCTCGAGGTGCGGCTGGACCTTGACGCGCCAACACCAGCGGCACACGTCGGAAAGCCATTTGTCGGCGGGACGGTTCTGGTTTGCAATGCCGAAATGGCGCGCGATCATCGCCTCGCCCGGATGCGGCACCTGGGCGTCGAGTTCCTCGCCCAAGCCGAGCTTCACCATCAGCACGCCTGCATTGCGGCCGCGGAAGAGGGCGAGCGCGCGGTGCGACGGCACCGTCTTGATGGTTTCCGAGTAGTCGTAGTAGTCGCGGAATTTCTCGCCTTCTTCGCCTTCCTTGCCCTCGACGACGGCCGACGACACCCTGCCCTGGCTGTGCAGGTAATCGCGCAGCTTGCCCAGCAGCTCGGCGGTTTCGCCGAATTGCTCGGAGAGGATGTCGCGGGCGCCGTCGAGCGCTGCCTTCATGTCGGCGACGCCCTTTTCGGCGTCCACGTACGCGGCGGCTTCCGTCTGCGGATCGAGCAGCGGATTCGCGAGCAGCGCCTGCGCGAGCGGCTCCAGGCCGGCTTCGCGCGCGATCTGCGCGCGCGTGCGGCGCTTGGGCTTATAGGGCAGGTACAGGTCTTCGAGCACCTGCTTGCTGTCGGCGGCTTCGAGCGCCGTACGCAGCTCGTCGGTGAGCTTGCCTTGCTCGTCGATGCTCGCAAGGATCGCGGCGCGCCGGTCTTCCAGCTCGCGCAGATACAGGAGCCGCTCTTCGAGCTGACGCAGTTGCGTGTCGTCGAGATTGCCGGTCACTTCCTTGCGGTAACGGGCGATAAACGGAACGGTCGCCCCTTCGTCGAGAAGTTGAACCGCCGCCGCGACCTGGCGCGGCTGGACGGTCAATTCAGTGGCGATGCGCTGTACGATCTTGAGTGCTACGGTTTCCGTCATGTGAAGTGCGTCGGCCTGCGAGGCTCAATCGGGGCTCCAACCCGGATATCCGCAGCCGGGGACGGCGCGGGAGGCGGGAGCCGGGGTTGTCGAAGCGGGGCATTTTGCCATAAATGCCCGAGCGCTCAAGCGCGGGGTGTTAGAATTTCGAGCATGTCCCGATGCTCTTCTACGACGTTGCCAACCTCCCGTTTTTTGCTTGCTTCGCCCGCTGCGTGGGTGACTGCGGCTGCCTTCGCGGTGCCGCTCGGGCTGCCGTCTGCTGCCTTCTCACAGGATATGCCGGCTTCGGCGGCAAGCGCCATCACGTTTGGCACAGCCGCGCAAGGCGCATCTGGCGCGGCGCCAGCCAATGACTTCGACACACGCCAGAAAGCGCTCGATCGCCGCAGCGAACAGAACGACTACGAGTACGGCGTGGCGGCTCACGATTGCTACAGCAAGTTCTTCGTGAATCATTGCCTCGGCAACGCACGCGACAAAATGCGCGACGTCCGCTCGCAGATCCGCAAAGGGCAATTGGCGCTCAACGACGAAGAGCGCGCCGCGCGCGCGCAGCAACGCGACGAGCAGGCGGCGATCAAGCGTGTGCAGGACGAGGCGGACGCGCCGCAGCGCGCGGCCAACGAGGCGCACAACCAGCAACAGTTCGAAGACAAGCAACGCCAGCACGAACTCGATCAGGCGCAGCGCAACGCGGAAGGCCCGCAGCGCGCGGCTAACGAGGCGGCGTACAACCAAAAGCAGGCCGACTATCAGCGCAAGCTCGACGAGGCTCATGCGCAAGCCGCGCAAAAGGCTCAGCAGCGCGCGGAAAACGTGCAGCGCTACCAGCAGAAACAGTCCGACGCCGCGCAGCACAAGGCGGATGTCGCAGCGCGCCAGAAGCAGGCCGCCGAGAAGCAGCAACAACAGCAACAGCAGCAGTTGCAGGAACGACAGCAGCAAGAGCAGCTCAAGCAACAACAGCAACAGAGCGAATAACGCGTTTTTTGCCGTACAGCAACCTCAGGTGCCGGGGCCGCGACGAGCGGCGCGACGCCTTTTCGACCGAGGAGGCCAGCATGCGCGAGCAGCAAGCGATCAAACCGGATGTGCTTCGTGACCGGATTTTGCAGTTGCAGTCGGAGCACAGTGAGCTCGATCGCATGATCGACCAACTGGCGACCTCGTCGGATATCAGCGACCTCGAACTGCAGCGCCTCAAAAAGCGCAAGCTCAAGGTCAAAGACAACATTCTCTTGCTGCAATTGCAGCTCGAACCGGATACGCACGCATAAGCTGCGACCTGGCAAGCGCCGGTGTCGCGCCGGGCGCACCGGTCTTTGCAGGAACCGCTTGCCTTGAATTCACCGCTCGATGCTTCTTCCAACAAGCCGCGCGCCGGCGCTTCCGACGCGCGGACGTCCGCGCGCGAGCCGCTTCCGCTGAATCCGAAACGCGGCGCCGAACTCGATGCGATCTTCGCCGCCGACGGTCTGCTCGCGCAGCGGATCGACGGCTACCGGCCGCGTGCGTCGCAGATCGAAATGGCGCGCGCGGTTGCGGCCGCGATGGAGGCGTCGGGGCGGGCGATGCAGGAGCCGGCGATGTTCGAGGCGCAAGCGCGCCCGGCGCGCCGCTTGCAAAAAAGCGGCGAGCGCGGCGGTGCCGATACGGCCGAGATCGCACGCGAGGTCGCCGAAGATACCGGGGACAACACGCTGATCGTCGAGGCGGGAACCGGGACCGGCAAGACTTATGCGTACCTTGTCCCGGCGATGCTGTGGGGCGGCAAGGTCGTCGTCTCGACCGGCACCAAGCACTTGCAGGATCAGCTTTTCCAGCGCGACATCCCCACCGTCCGCGACGCGCTCGCCGTGCCTGTCACGGTCGCGATGCTCAAAGGGCGCGCGAACTATCTTTGTCACTACTACCTGCAACGCACGGCCGACAACGGCCGCCTGCCGTCGCGGCAAGACACGGCTTATCTGCAGGAAATCGTCCGCTTCGCGAAGCTCACGCGCACTGGCGACAAGGCGGAACTCGCGAGCGTGCCGGAGACGGCGCCTGTCTGGTCGATGGTCACGTCGACGCGCGACAACTGCCTCGGCCAGGAATGCCCGCACTACAAGGAATGCTTCGTGATGCAGGCGCGCCGCGAGGCGCAGCAGGCGGATATCGTCGTCGTCAACCACCACCTCTTTTTCGCGGACATCATGCTGCGCGATACGGGCATGGCGGAGTTGCTGCCGTCCGCGAACACGATCGTCTTCGACGAAGCACACCAGTTGCCCGAGACCGCGACGCTATTTTTCGGCGAGACCCTGTCGACCGCGCAGATCCTCGAACTCGCCCGCGATTCGGTCGCTGAAGGTTTGAGCCATGCGCGCGACGCCGTCGAGTGGGTGAAGCTCGGCGCCGCGCTGGAGCGGGCGGCGCGCGACGTGCGGCTCGCATTCAAGGAAGACTCGGTGCGGCTGTCGCTCAGCCAATTGTCTGGCGATCACCCGCTCTTCGCGGCGCTCGATGCATTGGAGACCGAACTGAATGCGCTCGCGGTGGCGCTGGCGGGGCAGGCCGAGCGCGCGGAATCGATCGGCGCCTGCCAGCGACGCGCGCGCGAATTGCAGGATTTGCTGAAGGGCTGGACTGCGCTGCCCGAGGCCGAAGTGCCGGGCTCCGAATCCGAAACAAAGCAGGACGCAGCCGGCGATCCGAACGAAAAGGTACGCTGGATCGAAGTGTTCTCGCACACGGTGCAGTTGCACGAGACGCCGCTGTCGGTGGCGCCGATCTTCGCGAAGCAGCGTGCGGGCGTTCCGCGCGCGTGGATCTTCACCTCGGCGACGCTCTCGGTGCGCGGCGACTTCACGCACTACGCCGCGCAAATGGGCTTGAGCGCCCAGCGTTCGATGACGCTGCCGAGCCCGTTCGACTACGGCACGCAAGGCTTGCTGTACGTGCCACGCAACTTGCCTCAACCTTCCTCGCCGATGTTTGCCGATGCCGTGTTCGACGCGGCGCTGCCGGCGATCGAAGCGTCCGGGGGCGGCGTCTTCATGCTGTGCACGACGCTGCGCGCCGTCGACCGGATCGCGGCCAAGCTGCGCGACGTCATCGAATCTCGCGGTTGGAAGACACCTCTGCTCGTGCAGGGCGACGCGAGCCGGACCGAATTGCTCGACCGCTTTCGCGCGTACGGCAACGCGATTCTGGTGGGCAGCCAGAGCTTCTGGGAGGGCGTGGACGTGCGCGGCGACGCGCTGTCGCTCGTCGTGATCGACAAGCTGCCGTTCGCGCCGCCGGACGATCCGGTGCTGTCTGCCCGGCTCGATGCGTTGGCGAAGAAGGGCCTGAGTCCGTTTGCGGTCCATCAGTTGCCGCAGGCGGTGATTACGCTCAAGCAGGGCGCGGGGCGCCTGATCCGCGCTGAGACCGATCGCGGCGTGCTGATGATCTGCGATACGCGTCTCGTCGACAAACCCTACGGCCGGCGCATCTGGCAGAGTCTTCCGCCGTTCAAGCGGACGCGCGAGATCGACGTCGTGCGTGAATTCTTCGCGGAGCGTGCGGCGGCAGGCGGGTGATCGGTCCGCGTCGGCCGGACCCGCCCGGCCAGGCGCGCTGATGTGCGACGAAGCAGGCAATAAAAAAACCCGGCGTCAGCCGGGTTTTTTTACTAGCGGTTCGCCGTTATCGGAGAAGGCGGCTCACCAGATCTGCCACCACGACTTCGTTTCGCCGGAGCGCGCACGCCCGGTGAGGTACGGGCTGTCGGGGAAGGTGGCGGCGAGCACGCGCTTCGTATCGTCGGCGAGTTGCGGCTCGTTCAACTGCGTGTACGACAGCATCATGATATGCAGCGCATCTTCGATCGCCGGTGCGTTCTTGTATTCCTTGATCGCGAGCTGGGCACGATTGATGGCTGCCACATAGGCGCCGCGGCGATAGTAATAGTCGGCAGCGTGCACTTCGTGCGAAGCGAGCGCGTTCACGACGTAGCGCATGCGGGCGGCGGCATCCGGAGCGTACTTGCTGTTCGGATATTTGTCGACGACGACTTTGAACGCATCATACGACTCGCGCAGCGACTTCGGATCGCGCTCGCTCATGTCCTGGCCGGAGAAGCGGCCGAAGAGACCGAGGTCGTCGTTGAAGTGGATCATTCCCTTCAGATAGTGTGCGTACGCGATATCGGGGTGATCCGGGTGCAGTTGGATGAAGCGATCGACAGCGGTGTCGGCAGCGGCCGTTTCGCTGTCTTTCCAGTCGCAGTAGGCGACGTTGATCTGCGCCTGCTGCGCGAAGTGGCCGAATGGGTCGCGGCCTTCAAGCGCTTCGAAGTATTTCGCGCACTTGCCCCAATCCCCGCCGCTCAAGGCGTCTTGGGCCTCCGAGTATAATTTGTTGTTCGTCCAGGTCGCCGTTTCATCGGTCTTTTGCGGCAGGCCGTGGCAAGCTGCCACGAGCGCAGCAGTTGCGCCCAGTGCCAGATAGGTGCCAACGGGGTTGATTGCGTGCTTTGCCGCATGGGCGGCCGCGCCGAGGGCCGATTTGATGATGGTGTTCAGGGCTCGCATTTCCTAGCTATAAGTCTCAGTGACCCAGTCAAAATGACCCGCTCAAGTGCTTCAGGCGCCAATTCACGTAGCAAATCCGGCCCCAAAGATTCCGACAAAGATTATAGCCCAAGCGCCGACCCCGCCGACGCGCTGGCAGGGGAACCCCTAGATGACGATTTCGCGGGCGACGCGCCGGATTCCCTCGCCGCTCGTGCGGACGACGCATCCGGCACCGCGGGGCGCCATGCCGGCGATACCGAGCCGCGCGTTGCGCTCGTACCTCCGGAACTCGCCGGCGAACGGCTCGACAAGGTGCTCGCGAAGGTGTTCCCGGAGTTTTCGCGCAGCCGTCTGCAGAGCTGGATCGAAGCGGAGCGCGTGCTCGTCGACGGCGCACCCGCGAAAGTGCGGCAGCCGGTTCCGCTTGGCGCCACCATCGAGCTGACGCCCGATCTGCTGCCCGAGCAGCTCGCGTTCGCGCCGGAGCCGGTGCCGCTCGATATCGTCTACGAAGACGACGCGCTCGTTGTCATCAACAAGCCCGCGGGCCTCGTCGTGCATCCGGCCGCCGGCAATTGGAGCGGCACGATTCTGAACGGCCTCTTGCATCGCTACGGCGACGCGGCGGCCGGGCTGCCGCGCGCGGGAATCGTCCACCGGCTCGACAAGGAGACCTCGGGGCTCATGGTCGTCGCGCGCACGCTCGAAGCGCAGACCGACCTCGTGCGCCAGCTGCAGGCGCGCACGGTCAAGCGGCGCTATCTCGCGCTCGTGTGGGGCAACATGCCGTCCGACGGCACGATCGACGCGCCGATCGGCCGCGATCCTCGCGAACGCACGCGGATGGCCGTCGTGACCGGCGCCGCGGGCAAGCCTGCGCGCACGCATTTTCGTACGGTCGACGAAACAATCTGGGAGCGCCAGCCCGTCTCTGCGATTCACTGCGACCTGGAGACCGGACGCACGCATCAGATCCGCGTGCATTGCGCGCATATCGGTCATCCGCTGCTCGGTGACCCCGTCTATGGACACGCGCGCGGCAAGCGTTCAGTGAAGCCGCTGCCCGGCGGCTTCGCGCGCCAGGCGCTGCACGCATGGCGGCTCGGCCTGATTCATCCGCGCACGGGCCGCACGATGCAGTGGCGTGCGGACCCGCCCGAGGACATGGCCGCGCTCGCCCAGGCGCTGGGTCTGGGCGGCGGCGAGTCCGAACTCGATGACGACTACGATGTCTACGACGACGAGTTCGACGGCGCCGGCGAAGGCTACGAATCGTCCTGCGACGAAGACGAGGACGAGGACGAATAAATCAGACGACGCGCCGGCGCGCGCCGGACATCCACCAACAATGAAAACGAGGATCGATCCGCATGACCTTGCCGAACCTGACGTTCGCTGATTGCCTGCAACCCGGATGGTGCGTGTCGCCGCACGTGCGCGCGCTCGTGACGACACGCAACGGCGGCGTGAGCGAACCGCCCTATGGGCGTTGGACCGCGGGCGCCGATCAGGCTGGCGGGTTGAACCTCGGCCTGCACACGGGTGACGATCCGGTCGCGGTCGCTGCGAATCGCGCGCGTTTGCTGTCGCTCGCCGGCACGCGTGCGGCGTGGCTCGTACAAGTGCACGGCAACGAAGTGGTGCTCGCCGATGATGTGATCGCCGCTGCCGATAGCGGTGGGGCGCCGGCGGTACGTGCCGACGCCAGCGTGACCGCGACGCCCGGAGTGGCGTGCCTCGTGATGGTCGCGGATTGCATGCCGGTTCTGCTATGCGATGAGGCGGGGCGCGCTGTCGGCGCGGCGCACGCGGGGTGGCGGGGCCTCGCCGCTGGAATCGTCGAAAAGACGGCGCAGCGTGTGGCTGAATTGGCCGGCGCGAAACTCGAAAATCTTTGCGCCTATCTTGGACCTGCGATCGGTCCCGGCGCCTTCGAAGTCGGGGCAGATGTGCGTGACGTGTTCATGACCGAAGCCCGCGTCGGCGAGCGCGATCTCGTCGCGCGTGCCTTCGTCGATCATGGGTCGACGCCCGGCAAATACCTCGCCGATCTCTATGCGCTTGCGTGTGTGCGGCTCGCGCGGCTCGGCATTGCGCAGATCAGCGGCGGTGACGCATGCACGGTAACCGACCGGGAGCGGTTCTATTCCTATCGGCGCGATCGCGTGACCGGCCGCATGGCCGCGATGATCTGGCTTGCCGACTGAGATCGATTTCGTGGTGCCGAACGTTCGTGCGATATGCAAATTGCATCAGCGCAGCCTATCGCCGCGGGTGCTTGAAAACGGGCAATTGTCTGACTGTCGACGACGCTTTTTGCTGCAATGCGCCGCGCAAACCATGTCTATGCGGCACCGCATATAGCGCCGTGATTGACTGCCGCAGCGGACGAATCGATCGAGCGCGAGCCGCGCCTGGATTGCCTCGCTGGCAAAACTTCGAGGACTACGACAGACACGCGGCAAAACACGGCAAGGTCGCATCAATCGACATGGGGAAAACGATAATTAAAAAACTATCGCACTGCGGCAAAATCGGAATGTAAGCATTGACACGGCTTGCGGCGGGGAGCAAGAATGACCCCTCGCAAGGGCGAGCGTGTCGTAGGTTGCGAGAATTCGCCCGCGTGCGCGAACGCCCGCCTCTCAATCGGTCTTCCGAGACTCACAGGTCAAAAGCGGGTATGACTGCATCAAAAAATTCATCGACTTCCTCTCACACGGGCGCCTCGTCGGGCCGCGCGCAGCAGCAAGCCGGAGCAGGCGCCGCCGACATGCAGCAAATGTTCGACGCCTGGATGAATACGTGGCGCTCGCTCGCGAATCCCGCAAACTGGCAGCAAGCCGGCCAACAGGCGGCAGCTCAGATGGGCGCCGTGGGCAACGGCGGAGCGTTTCCGTTCTCGATGCCGCAGATGCCGTCCATGCCCTCGATGCCGGGGATGCCGGGGATGCCGGATTTCGGAGGGGCCGCCTTCGGCCAGGCGGCATCGCAAGCGCTCGCCGGCCTGAAAGTGCCGACTGCAGCCGTTCCGCCCACTCGTCTGCAGCAGTTGCAGGCGGACTACTCGCGCGATTGTCTCGAACTCCTTAAGCAAGCCAGCACAGCAAACAATACGGTGCCTGAATTAAAGGACCGGCGTTTCAGCGCGGACGCATGGAAAGCCACGCCGGCTTATGCGTACACCGCAGCGTGGTACCTGCTCAATGCCCGCTATCTGCAAGAGCTGGCCGATGCGATCGAGACAGACCCGAAAACGCGCGAGCGCATCCGCTTCGCCGTTCAACAATGGACGGCAGCCGCGGCGCCCAGCAATTTCTTCGCGCTGAATCCCGAGGCTCAGAAAACCTTACTGGAAAGTCAAGGCGAGAGCTTGCGGCAGGGCGTGCTGAATCTGCTCGCCGATTTGCAGCGCGGGAAGATTTCGCAGAGCGATGAATCGCGTTTCGTGCTCGGCAAGAATCTGGCGACGACCGAAGGGGCTGTCGTCTTCGAAAACGACTTGATCCAGCTGATTCAGTACAAGCCGCGCACGGGCACCGTCTTCGAACGGCCGCTTCTGTTCGTGCCGCCTTGCATCAACAAGTACTACATCCTCGATTTGCAGCCCGAAAGCTCGCTCGTCGCGCACGCCGTGGAAAGCGGGCATCAGGTGTATATGATTTCGTGGCGCAATGCGGATGCGTCGGTTGCGAGCAAGACGTGGGACGACTACATCGAAGATGGCGTGCTTGCCGCCATCGACGTCGTCAAGCAGGTGAGCGGGCGCGAGCAGGTCAACACGCTCGGCTTCTGCGTCGGCGGCACGATGCTCGCGACGGCGCTCGCGGTGCTGGCCGCGCGCGGCGAACATCCCGCGGCGTCGATGACGCTGCTGACCGCGATGCTCGACTTCTCTGATACGGGCGTGCTCGATGTCTTCATCGACGAGGCGCACGTGCAGATGCGCGAGCAAACGATCGGCGGCAAGAACGGCACGCCGCCGGGCCTGATGCGCGGCATTGAATTCGCCAATGCGTTTTCGTTCCTGCGTCCGAACGATCTCGTGTGGAACTACGTCGTCGACAACTATCTGAAGGGCCGTACACCTGCGCCGTTCGATCTGCTGTTCTGGAACGGCGACTCGACGAATCTGCCGGGGCCGATGTATGCCTGGTATCTGCGCAATACGTATCTGGAAAATCGCTTGCGCGAGCCGGGTGCGCTGACCGTATGCGGTGAAGCGGTCGATCTGTCGCACATCGATGTGCCCACCTTCATCTACGGTTCACGCGAGGACCATATCGTGCCGTGGCAAACGGCCTATGCGTCCGCGCCTTTGCTCACCGGGCCGCAGCGCTTCGTGCTGGGCGCGTCGGGGCATATTGCGGGCGTCATCAATCCACCTGCGAAGAACAAGCGCAGCTACTGGGCAGGCGAAAGCGAAGAGAGGACGCTGCCTGAGAATCCGGACGAATGGTTCGGCCAGGCCACCGAAAAGCCGGGCAGTTGGTGGCCGGATTGGGTCAGCTGGCTCGATCAATACGGCGGCAAGAAAGTGAAGCCGTCGGCGCAACTCGGTTCCGCGGAGTATCCCGTGATCGAGGCGGCGCCGGGGCGCTATGTGCAGCAGCGCGCCTGAACTCGCGGCCGGCGGACCAAGGCCGTTAGCCGGCTCCCGAGGCATGGCTTCGGAGCACCGGTGGGAACGAGTCGCGCAGGAATGGTTTTTTTAACTGTACGAGTTGCGGCGCCATGCGCCGCTTCGCTCGGAGGACTTGGAAATGACTGACGTAGTGATCGTATCGGCCGCCCGTACCGGGGTTGGCAAATTCGGCGGCGCTCTCGCCAAGATCGCAGCACCCGAGCTCGGCGCGACGGTGATCCGCGCGGTGCTCGAGCGTTCGGGCATCAAGCCCGAGCAAGTGAGCGAAGTCATCATGGGACAGGTGCTGGCGGCCGGTTCCGGGCAGAACCCGGCGCGCCAGTCGCTGATCAAGGCCGGTCTGCCGAGCGCGGTGCCGGGCATGACGATCAACAAGGTGTGCGGCTCGGGCCTGAAGGCCGTGATGCTGGCCGCCAACGCGATCATCGCGGGCGAGGCGGAGATCGTCGTCGCCGGCGGTCAGGAAAACATGACCGCCGCGCCGCACGTGCTGCTCGGTTCGCGCGACGGCTTTCGCATGGGCGACGCGAAGCTGATCGACACGATGATCGTCGACGGCCTGTGGGACGTCTACAACCAGTACCACATGGGCGTCACGGCGGAAAACGTCGCCAAGGAATACGGCATCACGCGCGAAGAGCAGGACAAGTTCGCTGCGCTGTCGCAAAACAAGGCGGAAGCTGCGCAGAAGGCCGGCCGCTTCGACGACGAAATCGTGCCGGTCGAGATTCCGCAGAAGAAAGGCGAGCCGCTGCGCTTTGCGACCGACGAGTTCGTGCGCCATGGCGTGACGGCCGAATCGCTTGCGGGCCTCAAGCCCGCGTTCACGAAGGAAGGCACGGTGACGGCGGCCAACGCGTCGGGCATCAACGACGGCGCCGCGGCGGTCGTCGTGATGTCGGCGAAGAAGGCCGAGGCGCTGGGCCTCACGCCGCTCGCGCGCATCAAGGCGTATGCGAACGCGGGCGTCGATCCGAAGGTGATGGGCATGGGCCCGGTGCCGGCGTCCAAGCGCTGCCTGGAGCGCGCTGGCTGGTCGACGTCGGATCTCGACCTGATGGAAATCAACGAGGCGTTCGCGGCTCAGGCGCTCGCCGTGCACAAGCAGATGGGCTGGGATACGTCGAAGGTCAACGTGAACGGCGGTGCGATCGCGATCGGCCACCCGATCGGCGCGTCGGGCTGCCGGATTCTCGTGACCCTGCTGCATGAAATGCAAAAGCGCGATGCCAAGCGCGGTCTCGCGTCGCTGTGCATCGGTGGCGGGATGGGCGTGGCGCTCGCAGTGGAGCGTGCCTGATCCCCGGGCGTTGCCGCGCCCGGCGCCGGCAGGCGCGGGTCCAGGCAGGGCGGACTTAGGTGGGGCAAGGAGCGGCCCCTGGCCGCTTCCGATAACGATAATGGAGTGTGTTTCATGACTCAGCGTATTGCGTACGTAACCGGCGGCATGGGCGGCATCGGCACGAGCATCAGCCAACGCCTGCACAAGCAGGGCTTCAAGGTCGTCGTGGGCTGCGGGCCGAATTCGCCGCGCAGGGTGAAATGGCTCGAGCAGCAGAAGGCGCTCGGCTATGACTTCATCGCGTCGGAAGGCAACGTCGGCGATTGGGAGTCGACCAAGCAGGCATTCGACAAGGTGAAGTCCGAAGTCGGCGAGGTCGACGTGCTGGTCAACAACGCGGGCATCACGCGTGACGTCGTGTTCCGCAAGATGACGCACGAAGACTGGACGGCCGTGATCGACACGAACCTGACCAGCCTCTTCAACGTGACGAAGCAGGTGATCGACGGGATGGTCGAACGCGGATTCGGCCGGGTCATCAACATTTCGTCGGTGAACGGCCAGAAGGGCCAGTTCGGCCAGACCAACTACTCGACGGCCAAGGCCGGCATCCACGGCTTCACGATGGCGCTCGCGCAGGAAGTGGCGACCAAGGGCGTGACGGTCAATACGGTGTCGCCGGGCTATATCGGCACGGATATGGTCAAATCGATCCGTCCGGATGTGTTGGACAAGATCGTCGCGACGATTCCGGTGCGCCGACTGGGCTCGCCGGACGAAATCGCGTCGATCGTGGCGTGGCTCGCTTCGGACGAATCGGGGTTCGCGACGGGTGCCGATTTCTCGCTGAACGGCGGGCTGCATATGGGCTGATTCGTGTTGCGTCGCCCGGGTTTCCAGGGTGTCGCAGCCGCGTCAGAGAATATAGGGGGCGCTTGGCCGGTCGCGGGCGCCGCCACTGCGCTTCGATTGCGCTCAAAGGCGTTACATGTCCACCACTACAAAGAAAACAGCCGAACGACTGATCAAGAAATATCCGAACCGTCGGCTCTACGACACTGAGACGAGCACCTACATCACCTTGAGCGATGTGAAGCAGCTTGTGCTCGAGCAGGAGGACTTCAAGGTCATCGATGCGAAGAGCAACGAAGACCTGACGCGCAGCATCCTGTTGCAGATCATTCTCGAAGAGGAGAGCGGCGGAGTGCCGATGTTCTCCTCTTCGATGCTGTCGCAGATCATCCGTTTCTACGGGCATGCGATGCAGGGAATGATGGGGACGTATCTGGAAAAGAACATCCAGGCGTTCATCGAGATCCAGAACAAGCTCGCCGATCAGTCGAAGAACCTGTACGAAGGCAATGCGCTGAACCCGGAAGTGTGGTCTCAGTTCATGAACATGCAGGCGCCGATGATGCAGGGCATGATGACGAGCTACATCGAGCAGTCGAAGAACATGTTCGTGCAGATGCAGGAGCAGATGCAGAATCAGGCGAAGAACATGTTCAGCACATTCCCGTTCAAGCCGAACCCGGAACCGGAGAAGAAATAACGGCGTTTGCGGCAATCGGCCGAGAGCCGGCCTGGCGGCCGGCTAGTTTCTTGTCCCATGCACTGCTCGGGCTGAGTCCTTTGGGCGAGACGCCGCGCCAGGCGGCACGGATCGGGGCCCGGCGCGGTACAATGGCGGGTTTTCACGCGACGTGACGGACCCCGCCGCCGATAGGGCGTTCCGAGGTGTTCCGACCCCGTCGCGAGCGATGCAGCGGCGGCTTTGCGCTCCCTCCATCGCCCATGCAGCGCCAGCGCGCAGCTTTGCCGGGCAGGCCTCCGGCATTCGCCTGAGCGCTGCCCGATTGTCGTTACTCGCCGGACCATCCTTATGTCGCAAACTTCCTCTTCAGCCGCGCCGAAAGTCGGTTTCGTGTCGCTCGGCTGCCCGAAAGCGCTCGTCGATTCCGAGCAGATCATCACGCAGCTGCGTGCCGAAGGCTACGAGATCTCCGGCACCTATGACGGTGCGGATCTCGTCGTCGTCAACACCTGCGGCTTCATCGACGAAGCGGTCCAGGAAAGTCTCGATGCGATCGGCGAGGCGCTGACCGAGAACGGCAAGGTGATCGTCACAGGCTGCCTCGGCGCGAAAAAGAGCGCGAGCGGCTCGGGCCTGATCGAGGAGGTGCATCCGAAGGTGCTCGCCGTAACCGGGCCGCACGCGGTCGGCGAGGTGATGCAGGCCGTGCACAGCCATCTGCCCAAGCCGCACGATCCGTTCATGGATCTCGTGCCGCCCGCCGGCATCAAGCTCACGCCGCGCCATTACGCGTACTTGAAGATTTCCGAAGGCTGCAACCATCGCTGCACGTTCTGCATCATCCCGTCGATGCGCGGCGATCTCGTTTCGCGTCCGGTCGCGGAAGTCATGCTCGAGGCGGAAAACCTGTTCAAGTCCGGCGTCAAGGAACTGCTCGTGATTTCGCAGGACACGAGCGCCTATGGCGTCGACGTCAAATTCCGCACCGGCTTCTGGAACGGCCGCCCGCTCAAGACGCGGATGACCGAGCTCGTCGGTGCGCTCGGCGAGCTGGCCGCTCAGTACGGCGCGTGGGTGCGCCTGCATTACGTCTATCCGTATCCGCACGTCGACGAAATCATTCCGATGATGGCCGAGGGTCCGTTCAAGGGTCACGTGCTGCCGTACCTCGATGTGCCGTTCCAGCACGCGCACCCCGAAGTGCTCAAGCGCATGAAGCGGCCGGCCAACGCCGAGAAGACGCTCGAGCGCGTCCGGGCGTGGCGCGAGATTTGTCCGGATCTGACCATCCGCAGCACGTTCATCGCCGGCTTCCCGGGCGAGACGGAAGCGCAGTTCGAGACGCTCATCGACTTTATCCGCGAGGCCGAGCTCGATCGAGTCGGTTGCTTTGCGTATTCGCCGGTCGAAGGCGCGAGCGCCAATGAGCTCGACGGCGCGCTTCCCGATGACGTCCGCGAAGCGCGCCGCGCGCGCTTCATGGAAGTCGCCGAGGAGGTGTCGGCCAAGCGCATGGCGCGCAAGGTCGGCAAGACGCTCAAGGTGCTCGTCGACGAAGTGAATGCCGACGGCGGCATCGGCCGTACCGCGGCCGATGCGCCGGAGATCGACGGCGTCGTGTTTGTGGCGCCTGCGGCGAAGGCGTCGAAGCGCTACAAGGCGGGCGACTTCGTCTCGGTGAAGATCACCGGCGCCGACGGGCACGATCTCTGGGGCGAGGTCTGAGCGTGGGCCGCGCGCATTCGTCGCCGGCGTTGATCACGCCCGACATCCTCGCGCTCGGCGAGGCGATGGTCGAGTTCAATCAGTCGTCGCCGGGCCGGCCCGATTATCTGCAAGGCTTCGGCGGCGACACGTCGAATTTCTGCATCGCCGCCGCACGCCAAGGCGCGCGCACGGGGTTTGTGTCGGCCGTCGGCGACGATCATTTCGGCCAATTGCTGGTCGCGCTGTGGCAGCGCGAGGGCGTCGATACGTCGATGGTGCGCGTCGACGCGCATGCGCCGACCGGGGTCTACTTCGTTTCGCACGGGCCTGACGGGCACCGGTTCGACTATTTGCGCGCCGGTTCGTCCGCTAGCCGATACGCGCCGCATGATTTGCCGCTCGATGCGATCGCTGCCGCCAAAGTCGTCCATCTGTCCGGCATCAGTCTCGCAATCGGCGTCAACGCGTGCGATGCGGCGCTCGCTGCGATCGAGCACGCCCGCGCCAACGGCGTGCGAGTGAGCTTCGATACCAATCTGCGCCTCAAGCTCTGGCCGCTCGCCCGTGCGCGCGCAGTGATGCTCGAAGCGATCCGGCAAACCGATATCTGCCTGCCGAGCTGGGACGACGTCACGGCGCTCACCGGGTTGACCGGGCGCGACGATATCGTCGATTTCCTGCTCGCACGCGGGCCGCACATTGTCGCGCTCAAGCTCGGCAAAGATGGCGCTTACGTCGCGACGCCCGGCGAGCGCCGCGTGGTGCCGGGTCGCGTCGTGAATGCGGTCGATGCGACGGGCGCGGGCGACTGCTTCGGCGGCGCGTTCATCGCGCGCATCGTCGAAGGCGACGATCCATTTGCCGCCGCGCGTTACGCGAACGTTGCCGCGGCCCTGTCGACGCAAGGCTTCGGGGCGGTCGCGCCGATTCCCGATCGCGCGTCGGTGGAGCGGGTGCTCGCCGAGTGAGTGGTGCCTGACGTGTTGCCGCGGCGGCGCCGCCGCGTGGCAGGCGACGGACGCGAATAGGCCTGGAGGGGGCTGACGCCGGCCACGACCGGCGGCCCAAAGGTTCATCCGATTCATAACCGTGAAACCTGGAGACACAGCGATGCAACGTGAAGTGGTGGTGGCAAGCGGCGTGCGGACCGCAATCGGCGATTTCGGCGGCAGCCTCAAGGACTTCTCGCCGACGGATCTCGGCGCACGCGTCGTGCGCGAGGCACTGTCGCGCGCGCAGGTGAATGGGGATGACGTGGGACACGTCGTGTTCGGCAACGTGATTCACACCGAGCCGAAGGACATGTATCTCGCTCGCGTCGTCGCGCTCGACGGCGGCGTCGCGCAGCACGCGCCGGCGATGACTGTGAACCGCCTGTGCGGTTCGGGCTTGCAGGCAATCGTGTCGGCGGCGCAGAGCGTGCTGCTTGGCGACGCCGATATCGCCATCGGCGGCGGCGCGGAGAGCATGAGCCGCGCGCCGTATATCGCGCCGGCGGCGCGCTTCGGCCAGCGCATGGGAGACGCGCGCATCATCGACATGATGCTCGGCGCGCTGCACGACCCGTTCCAGTCGATTCATATGGGCGTGACCGCCGAAAACGTCGCGCAGAAGTACGGCATCACGCGCGACGCGCAAGACGCGCTCGCGCTCGAATCGCACCGCCGCGCGGCGCGCGCGATCGAAGCGGGGTGGTTCAAGGAGCAGATCCTGCCGGTCGCGATGGCGTCGAAGAAGGGCGAGGTCAGTTTCGATACCGATGAACACGTCCGCTTGAACGCGACCGCCGAAGATTTCGCGAAGCTCAAACCGGTGTTCGCCAAGGAAAACGGCACGGTGACGGCCGGCAACGCGTCGGGGATCAACGACGCCGCGGCGGCCGTGGTGCTGATGGAGCGACGCGTGGCCGAAGCGCGCGGCGCCAAGCCGCTCGCGCGGCTCGTTGCCTACGCGCATGCGGGCGTGGACCCGGCCTACATGGGCATCGGCCCGGTGCCGGCCACCCGCAAGGCGCTGGAGCGCGCGGGCATCACCGCCGCCGATCTCGACGTGATCGAAGCGAACGAAGCGTTCGCTGCGCAGGCGTGTGCCGTGACAAGGGAGCTGGGGCTCGATCCGGCGAAGGTCAATCCGAACGGCTCGGGCATTTCGCTCGGTCACCCGATCGGCGCGACCGGCGCGCTCCTCACCGTGAAGGCGCTGTACGAGTTGCAGCGCATCGGCGGGCGCTATGCGCTCGTGACGATGTGCATCGGCGGCGGGCAGGGCATCGCCGCGATTTTCGAGCGGATTTGACGCGGGTCCGGCTCGCCGCGCGCGGGCTGCGGTTCGGGCGGCGCATGGCGTTGCGCCGCCATGGCCGCACTGGCATTGCAATGGGATTGAATGGCAGGACGAGGATGGAACGGATGCAAGGATCGAAGATGTCTGCAACACAGCGTGCCGCGACGACCGCCCACAGCTCGCCCGCGCTGAAGCGGCTCGCCTCGCGCGGCGCCATGGCGCTGCTGTTCGCTTGCGGCGCTTGCGCGCAGGTACCGGGGCCAAGCGCGGCGGCGAGCGACCCGGTCAAGGCGCTGGCGGCCCCGCCCGCGACGCCGCTGCCGCTCAAGCCGAACCCCGAGTTCGCGAAGTTCCCGAGCTACGCGGGCACGCTCGGCTCGCGCCGGATCGTGCTGCGCCTCGGGCCGAAGACCGACGACCCGTCGGGCGTGCATGGCGAATATCAATTCGCGGACACGGGTGAAGTCATCCTGATCGCGGGCGACCGCGACGGCGACACGCTCGAAGTCGAAGAGTCGAACGACGGCACGCACATCACGGGCAACTGGGTCGGCAAGTTCGCGCCGGACGGTTCGGTGGAGGGCGACCGGCTGAACGTCGACGACTCCGATCCCCAGCCGTTCGACTTGCATCCGGCGGGCTTGGCGCAGCCGCCCGCCAACGCGGCGCCTGCGACGACGGCCAATCCGCGCGCAGTCGGCGGCGTGAGCAATCTGTCGACTGGCGACTGACGGCCGCAGCCGATACCCACCGACGCCCACCGGCATCCTCTCCCGACACATCATGACCGAGCCCACATCCAAACGCGGTTTGCAAACCCGCATCGTCCATCCCGAAGATGCGCTGACACCCGGTTTCGCGTCGTTTTCGACGCCGGTCACGCGCGCATCGACGGTCGTGTTCCCCGATCTCGCGACGATGCGCGCACTCGATTGGCGCAACGACGCACAGTGGCGCTACGGCCTGCACGCGACGCCGACTTCGATCACGCTCGCGCAGCGCCTTGCGGCGCTCGAAGGCGGGAAGCACGCGCTGCTCCAGTCGTCGGGTCTGTCGGCGATTTCCAACGTCTACTTCGGCATCGTGAAGGCGGGCGACGACGTTCTGATGCCGGACAACGCCTACTCGCCGAATCGCGAGTTCGGCGACTGGCTCGCGCGCGATTTCGGCATCACCGCGCGCTACTACGATCCGCTGATCGGCGCGGGGATCGCGGACCTGATCCGCCCGAACACGCGTCTGATCTGGGTCGAGGCGCCGGGCTCGGTGACGATGGAAGTGCCCGACGTGCCCGCGATCACGGCGGCGGCGCGCGCGCGCAACGTCGTCACCGCGATTGACAACACCTTCTCGGCGGGCCTCGCGTTTCGTCCGTTCGAGCACGGCGTCGACATCTCGGTGCAGGCGCTGACGAAATACCAGTCGGGCGGCAGCGACGTGCTGATGGGCGCGACGATCACCGTCGACGTCGAGCTGCACCTGAAGCTCAAGCGCGCACGGATGCACATGGGGATCGGCGTGTCGGTCGACGATTGCTCGCTCGTGCTGCGCAGCCTGCCGAGCATGAAGGCGCGTTTCGAAGCACACGATCGCAGCGCGCTCGCGCTCGCGCAGTGGCTGCGGACCCGCCCCGAGATTGCGGCCGTGCTGCATCCGGCGCTGCCGGACTGCCCGGGGCACGCGTCGTTCAAGCGCGATTTCAGCGGCGCGGGCGGGTTGTTCTCGGTCGTGTTCGACGCGCGCTACAGCGCGACGCAGATCGACGCGTTCGTCGAGGCGCTCGAACTGTTCGCGATCGGCTGGAGTTGGGGCGGCTCGCACAGCCTTGCGATGCCTTACGACATCGCGTCGATGCGTACGGCTTCGCAGTGGCCGCATCGCGGCACGCTGGTACGGCTCTATATCGGCTTGGAAGACGAAGCGGATCTGCGCTTGGATATCGAGCGGGCGATGACTTCGGCGCTCGCCTGAAGGCAGGCGTCGCTCTGTTTTAGCGTCGAAATAAAAGCGGGGCGCCGTCGCGCGGCGCGCCCCGCTTGACGTTCAAAAGAGCCGCAGCAGCCCGTCGAGTCCCACGTGATTGAACGCGACGCTCGCCGCCGCGCGCACGACGGGCTTCGCGCGGAACGCGACCGACAGGCCGCCTTCGCCCATCATTTTCAAGTCGTTCGACCCGTCGCCCAAGACGATCGCCTGCGTCGGCGGGATGCCGAGCTTGGTGCAGGTCTCGCGCAGCATGCGCGCTTTCACGTCGGCGTTGACGATCTCGCCGAGCACGTTCCCGCTCAGCTTGCCGTCGACGATTTCGAGCGTGTTCGCGTTCGTGAAGTCGAGATTCAAGCGCGCCTTGAGCTTCTCGGTAAAGAACGTGAAGCCGCCCGACACCAGCAGCGTGCGCAACCCGGCGGCCTTCGCGCCGGCCAGCATCGTCTCGGCGCCCGGCGACAGTTGCAGCCGATCTTCATAGACCCGCTCCAGCGCGCTCGCGTCGAGTCCCTTCAGAAGCGCCACGCGCCGCGTCAGGCTTTCGTTGAAATCCGCGATCTCGCCGCGCATCGAGGCCTCGGTGATCGCGGCGACTTCGGCTTTCAGCCCGCAGAAATCGGCGATCTCGTCGATGCACTCGATCGTGATGAGCGTCGAATCCATGTCCATCGCGACGAGCCCGAAATCGTGCAGCGTCTTGCCCGGTTCGACGAACGCGTAGTCGAGCGCATGCGCGCCGCAATAGACTTCGAGGTCCGCGCGCTGGGCCGGGTCGGCGCCTTCGATGCGAAGCGCGAAGGCGTCGATGGGCGCGGAGCCGGTGCCGCGCGACAGCGCGACGAGCGGTTTGACGTGGGCAGCGGCCAAGGGCGCGGGGCTTTGGATGACGAGATTCATGGAAGGCGCGTGGGAGCGAAGGGCGCGAGCGGCGCGTGGAAAATCCGGCTATTGTAGCGGGTCGGTGTATGACGGAGACCGCCGATGTGTCCCGAGCCCCAAGCACAGCTGTCCGAGCGCAGCCGCGAACTGGCGCGCGCTTTCGATTTGCGGCATCTGAATGCGGCGTTCTACGCCGACCCGTATCCCGTCTACGATGCACTGCGCACCTTCGAGCCCATCAAGCGCATGCCCGACGGCTCGCTCTTCCTGACACGCTACCGGGATGTGCAGGCGGTTTACCGCGACCCGAGGACGTTCAGCTCCGACAAGACCGTCGAATTCAAGCCGAAGTACGGCGACTCGCCGCTGTACGAGCATCACACGACGAGCCTCGTCTTCAACGACCCGCCACTGCATACGCGCGTGCGAAAGCGAATTGCGGGCGCGCTGACCGCGCGCGCCATCGCGGCGATGGAGCCGGACCTCGTGCGGCTCGTCGACGGCTTGCTGGACCGGGCGGCCGAGCGCGGCGCCTTCGATCTGATCTCGGACTTCGCCGCGGCGATTCCCGTCGAGATCATCGGCAATCTGCTCGCCGTGCCGCACGACGAACGCGCTCCGCTGCGCGACTGGTCGCTCGCGATCCTCGGCGCGCTCGAACCGGCGCCTAGCGCCGCGCAGCTCGAACGCGGCAACCGCGCGGTGACGGAGTTCGTCGATTATTTGGAGGGCTTGGTGGCGCGCCGCCGCCGCTCGCCCGGCGACCCGCAGCACGATGTGCTCACCCGGCTCATCGCCGGCGAGGCGGACGGGGAGCGCTTGTCGGAGACGGAGCTGCTGCAGAACTGCATCTTCATCCTGAACGCCGGGCACGAGACGACCACCAACCTGATCGGCAACGGTCTCGTGACGCTTGCGCAATGGCCCGGCGAACGTGCGTTGCTGTTGCGGGAGCCTGGGCTGATCGAATCGGCGGTCGAAGAATGCCTGCGCTTCGAGAGTTCGAACCAGCTCGGCAACCGGATCGCCACTGCGGATGCCGAAATCGGCGGCGTCGCGATCGCGCGCGGCACGCTGATCACGTTGTGCATCGGTGCGGCGAATCACGATCCCGCGCAGTTCGAGGCGCCTGAGCATTTCTCGATTCGCCGCGCGCCGAATCGGCATCTCGCGTTCGGGTTCGGCATCCATCAATGCGCGGGGCTGTCGCTCGCGAGGCTCGAGGCGCGCGTTGCGATCGGGCGGTGCGTCGAACGATTTCCTGACTACCGGCTCGCGGGCGAGCCGGTACGAGGCGGACGCGCGCGCTTTCGCGGGTACGCGTCGGTGCCGTGCGAGGTGCGTTGACGGCGTCTTCGCGCGTCTGCGCATGAATCGCTACGCCGCTGCGCCCGTGCTCTGCGAATCCCAATAGGGCGGATCGCCGAAATGCGCGGCGAGGAAGTCGATCAACGCGGTGGTTTTCGTCGGCACGAATGCGCGCGTCGGGTAGACCGCCCAGATCGCCACCGTTTCCGCGAGCGGGTAGGCCTCGAGCACGGGCACGAGCTTGCCGCTCGCGAGATAGCTGCCCACGTCCCACGTCGATTTGATCGCGAGGCCGAAGCCGGCGAGGAGGGCGTCGCGAATCACCTCGCCGTTATCGGTGGCGAGCCGCCCGCCGACACGCACGCTAACCGGCCCCGCAGGCGTGACGAACGACCAGTCGCGCTGGCCCGACAGCACGATGCACTCGTGGCGTGCGAGTTCCTCCGGATGATGCGGCACGCCGTGCGCCTCCAGATAAGCGGGCGCGCAGCAGATCACGCGCCGGTTCGCGGCGAGCTTGCGCGCGACGAGCGACGAATCCTTCAGCGCGCCGATCCGGATCGCGACGTCGACGCCTTCGTCGACGAGGTCGACGATCCGATCCGACATCCGCAACTCGACCGACACGCCCGGGTAGCGCCGCAGGAATTCAGGAATGACCGGCGAGATGTGCTGGCGTCCGAACGACGACGTCATCGAGACGCGCAGGCGCCCTTGCGGCTCGTCGCGCGCGCGGCCGACCGACGCGCGCGCGGCGTCCGCCGCGTCGAGAAGGGCCTGCGCGTGCTTGATGAATGCCTCACCTTCTTGCGTGAGGCTCACGCGCCGCGTGGTTCGATGCAACAGGCGCGCGCCGAGCAGCCGTTCGAGATTGGCGAGCCGGGCGCTCGCGACCGCCGCCGACAGTTCGAATTCCCGTCCCGCTGCGGACACGTTGGCGAGCAAAGCCGCGCGCAGGAAAAGCCCGACGTCGAGCAAATCGAGGCGGCTGCCGGCGCCGGCCGGGCCGGCCGGAAGCGAGGGCGTTTCCATTATTCTGAAATCCAAGAAAATGTTTCAGTGATTATGATGGTTTTCTCGGATGGCGGATCGCCCTACGATGCGGTCGATCCAACTCGCCACGCACGGCAACGAAGCGCCGCAGGGCGTTGTCCAAGTCCAGTCCTTAATCGATTGAAAACCCACCAGGAGCCCTCATGAACCATTCCCACGCTCGCTATCGTTCGCTGCCAGACAGGAGGCATCCATGAAAGCCGTAGGTCTTTTCCGCTATCTGCCGATCGACCATCCGGAAGCCCTCATCGACGTCGAGATCGACAAACCGCAGCCGAGCGGGCGCGATCTGCTCGTCAAAATCGAAGCGATCTCGGTCAATCCGGTGGACTACAAGGTGCGCGCGCCGAAGGACACCGTCGAAGCCGCGCCGCGCGTGCTCGGCTGGGATGCCGCGGGCATCGTCGAGGCAGTCGGCCCGGACGTCACGCTGTTCAAGCCCGGCGATCCCGTGTTCTACGCGGGCAGCATCACGCGGCCGGGAGCGAACAGCGAATACCACCTGGTCGACGAGCGCATCGTCGGCCGCAAGCCGGCGTCGCTCGACTTCGCGCAAGCCGCCGCGCTGCCGCTTACCGCGATCACCGCGTGGGAAGCGCTGTTCGACCGGCTGCGCGTGTCGCCGCAGGGCGCGGACGCGGGCAAGTCGGTGCTGATCGTCGGCGGCGCAGGCGGCGTCGGCTCGATCGGCATCCAGCTCGCCAAACAGCTTGCGAAGCTGACCGTGATCGCGACGGCCTCCCGCCCCGAATCGGCGAAATGGGCGCGCGAGCTGGGCGCCGACCACATCGTCGATCACTTCGGCGATGTCCCCGCGCAACTGAAGAACGCGGGCTTTGCCGAGGTCGACTACGTCCTGATCTTCAACGACACCGACAAGCACTTCCCCGCGGCGGCGCAAGCGGTCCGTGCGCAGGGCGGCATCTGCACGATCGTCGAGAACGCGAAACCGCTCGCAGTGGAGCTGCTTAAAACGAAGAGCGCGGCGTTTCACTGGGAATTCATGTTCACGCGCGCGATGTTCGGCACGCCGGACATGATCGAGCAGCACAAGCTGCTCACGGAAGTCGCTCGGCTTGTCGATGCGGGCACGCTGCGCACGACGGTCGGCCGGAATCTCGGCCCGATCAACGCGGAAAATGTGCGGCGCGCGCATCAAATGCTCGAGGCAGGGCGCGCGATCGGCAAGCTGGTGCTGAGCGGATTTTGAATGCCCCCAGACCTGTCGCTGCGCGCCAGGCCCCCCGAGGGGGTCAATCCCCCAGGGGGACTTCCTGCGGGGCGGAAAACTTGGGGCGGCCCAGCGTTTTCTTGAGGCGAACGCAAGCGGGGTAACACCCGATCGTCGGCCGGCGCCTTGCGGCCCGGTTGGCGTTAGACTGGAAGCGCACATGTACCGCCCCCACGCTCACTTACGTTCGCTGTCGACCGGAGTTAGCGCTTTAGCGCTTACTCCGGTCCCATGCAAAGCGCCCCCCGAGGGGGCCGATGCCTCCCTTGGGGCGGCCCCGCGGGAGGCAGCATGCATCCGGCCCGCACGGCCCGCATCGCGCATCGTGCGGCCGCACTACGAGGAGGTCACAGCATGAGCCGTCGCCGAAAACCCAACGCCCGCCCCGCTTCCCGTTCCGCGGCCGTTGCCGCTGCCGCGCTGGCGGCGGGCATGTTCGCCGCCGCCGCGCACGCGGCGCCCCCGATCACCGTCACGTCGCAAGTGCCGCCGGACGGGCCGATCCAATACACCGTCAAGGTCACGTCGAAGCAATTCGGCAACTCGCAGGAGACCCGCACGATCAGCTCCGGCCAGACCGACGACTTCAACTGGAAGACCGTGCCGCCGGGCGGCCCCGTCGCCGCGACCGATCTGTGCCCGAACTACGCGTCGCTGCCGCTCGACGCGAACGGCGCGATGATCCGGCAGACGCAGATCCGCTTGGCGCCCGTCGTCGCGCAAGACGGCACGGCGACGGTGCAAATGAGCTTCCAGGCCCAGACGCCGCACGGCACGGCCGCCGTCAAGGCAGGCGGAAAACAGATTCAATGCCCGAAGAGCGTATCGATCTCCCAGATCGTGCGCTTCACGATGCCGACCAACGGCAGCGTGAAGACGCTCACGCTCTCGGACGGCTCGCAGGTGGCGGTGTCCGCCAAGCGCTGACGAGGAGGGCGCAGCGCGCTACCGCCGCGCGCTGCGCTCGACCAGCCGCGACGCCAGGAACCGGTGCTCCGGCGAAAAGAGCCGCCGGTATGTGAGCAGCACGGCGCCCACCGTGCCGAGGGCCGATGCGGCCGCGATCAGGAACATGATCACGATCTGATAGCGCACGGCCTGGAGCGGCGATTGCCCGGCGAGCACCTGGCCGGTCATCATCCCCGGCAGGCTCACGACGCCGACCACGGCCATCTGGTTCAAAGTCGGAATCATCCCGGCACGCACGGCCTGGCGCGCGGGCCCCTGCGCCGCTTCCCAGCGTGTCGCGCCGAGCGCGAGCGCCATGTCGACGCGGTCGCGCCGCGCGGTCAATTCCTCCGTCATCCGCTCGATGCCGAGCGACACGCCTGTCAGCGTATTGCCGAGGACCATGCCGAGAATCGGAATCGCGTATTGCGGCTCGTACCACGGATGGATGCGGATCACGACGAAGAGCCCGACCGCGGCGACGAGCCAGGAGCTGACCCAGATCGACGTGAGGCTGTCCGCGAGCTGGCCGCGATAGGTGCGCGCGCCGCGCTGCGAGCCGGCGAGGCCCGCGATGAGCGTCATCAGCGCCATCAGCGGCAGCACGACGTACCAGCGCGCGTTCGCGAACACCCAGCTGAGCACGTAGCCGATTGCAAGGAGCTGCACGACGGTTCGCACGGCGGCCCACGCGAGCTTGCGCCCGAGGTCCAGCGACAGCGCGACCGACACCGCCCCGTTCACGACGATCAAAAGCGCCGCGATCGCGACATCCCAAAGACTCAGGTCTTGCAGCACGCTGTTCATCGCACGGCCGCCGGGACCGCGCCGAGCGTGCCGGCGCGCATCGACAGGCTGCGCTCGCTCATGCGCTCGGCCTGCGCCGGATCGTGCGAGACCCAGAGGTAGGCGCGCATGTCGCGAGCGGCCTCGAACCAGCGCGTGACGAGCCGTTCGATTTCGAGCGACGCCTGCGGGTCGAGCGACGCCGTCGGCTCGTCGAGCAGCAGCACTTCGGGCTCGAGCTGCAGCACGCGGATCAGCGCGGCGATCTGCGCTTCGCCGCCCGACAGTTCGCTCGCCTGCTTGTCGAGAAAATCGGCAGCGCGTCCGGCCTGCGTTGCCAGCGTCGCGGCCCGCTCGCGGTCGAAGTGCACGTCGCGGTAGGCGGCGAGCGTGTACGGATAGCGCAGATTGTCTTCGACCGTGCCGTCGAGCATCGCCGGCCGCTGGCGGATGTAGGCGACGCTGCGCCGGTAGCGCGGAATCGCCGCGCGCTCGATGCGCCGGCCGTGCCACGCGACATAGCCCGCCGCGAGCGGATCGAGCAGCGCGAGCGCGCGCAGGAATACGCTTTTGCCCGACCCGGACGGGCCGTTGATCGCGATGCGCTCGCCGGCGCGCAGCGCGCAGTCGGTCGGCGTGAGCAGCGTCTGTCCGCGCTGCGGATCGCGCCGGACGATGCCGTGTGCTTCGACTAGAGCAGAAGGCGTCATGAGTGTGGGAAGGCTTGATGAACGGCAACGGGAGCCGCGGCCGCCACGGTGGTTTCGTTGCGGCAGTGCGTCATAATAAGCGCCCTTGGCCGGGCACGTGTGCTGCGGCACTGCATATCAACCTGAATTGAGACGGGCGTCAATCGAGCCCCAACTCGCTCATGTCTTCAGAAAACAAAAAAGACGGTGCAAGCGCCGCGGTTGCCGCGCGAAGCCTTCCGCGCGCGCTCGGCAAGATCGCCGCGAGCCTGCTCGCGATCGTTGTCGTTCTCATTGCTGCGACGGTGATTTTCGCGTTGACGTTCGACTGGAACCGCGCGCGGCCATGGGTCGACGACAAGGTCACGCAGGCGATCGGACGGCCGTTCGCGATCAACGGCGACTTGCGCATCGGCTGGCGGCGTCCGGCCGGCGAATCAGGCTGGCGCGCGTGGGTGCCTTGGCCGCGCTTCACCGCGCAGAACATCACCGTCGGCAATCCGGACTGGGCCAAGTCGCCGCACTTCGCGACGCTCGACGAGATCGGCTTCGAGGTGGAGGTGCTGCCGCTCCTCGCGCATACGATCGTGATTCCGTCGATCGATCTCGTGAACCCGGCGGTCGACGTCGAACGGCTTGCCGACGGTCGCAACAACTGGACGTTCAAGCTGGCGTCCTCCAGCGGGCCGAGCACCTGGACGCTGCAGTTGCGCGACCTCGCGTTCGCGAAGGGCAGCGTTTCCGTGTCGGACGCGCAGAGCAAGGTCGACCTGCAGATCGGCATCGATACGCTCGGGCAGGCCGTACCGCTTGGGGACGTGCTGAAGGCGCAGGAGGCGTCGGCGCGGACGGCGTCGGCGCAGACGGTCGGCCAGCGCGGCGCGCAGCAGTTGGCGGCGCAGGCGAGCGCTGTCGCGGCAGCATCGGGCACTGCCGCGAACGGACAGCCCGCGCTGACATACGCGCTCGGCTGGACCGCGAAGGGCAGCTACAACGGCACGGCGATTTCCGGCTCCGGCAAGCTCGGCAGCGTGCTCGCGCTGCAAGACGCCGCCCGGCCGTTTCCCCTGCAAGCCGGCGTGAGGATCGGCGACACCCATCTCGCGCTCGTCGGCACGCTGACCGACCCGGCGCACCTCGCCGCCCTCGACCTGCGGCTCTGGCTCGCGGGCGCGAGCCTCTCGCATCTGTATTCGATCACCGGCATCACGCTGCCGCAGACGCCCCCCTATGCGACCGACGGACGCCTCATCGGCCGTTTCAAGGCCGGCGGCAACGAATTCACTTACGAGAACTTCACGGGGCGGGTCGGCGGCAGCGATATCAACGGCTCGATGACCTACACGGGACGCGAGCCGCGACCGTTGCTGCAGGGCGAATTGGTATCGAACGTCCTGCAGTTCTCGGATCTGGCTCCGATCATCGGTGCCGACAGCAGCGCGAGCAAGGCCAAGCGCGGCGACACCGCGAAGCAGCCCGCCGGCCGCGTGCTGCCCGTCGAGCCGTTCCAGACCGACCGCTGGAAGGCGATCGACGCCGACGTGAAGTTCACCGGCAAGCGCATCGTCAAGAACCCGGATCTGCCGATCAGCGACCTCTATGCGCACGTCGTGATGCAGGACGGCGTGCTGTCGCTCGAGCCGCTCAACTTCGGCGTGGCGGGCGGCACGCTGTCGTCGACCCTTCATCTCGACGGCAGCGCGGCGCCCCTCAAAGGACGCTTTTCGACTTCCGCGCGTCACTTGAAGCTCAAGCAACTGTTCCCGAACGTGAACACGATGCAGTCGGCGCTCGGCGAGGTGAACGGCGACGCGGCGCTGTCGGCCACGGGCAACTCGCCGGCGGCGCTTGCCGCGACCTCCAACGGCGAGGTGAAGGCGGTCGTGACCCAGGGCACGATCAGCCGGTTCCTGATGGAGGCCGCGGGGCTCAACGTCGCCAACGTCGTCTATGAGAAGCTGTTCGGCGGCCAGGACGTGAAGATCAACTGCGCGGCGGCCGATTTCGTCGCGACCAACGGCGTGCTCGATTCGCGCGTGTTCGCACTCGATACCGAAGACGCCGTGATCAATATCGACGGCCACGTCGATCTGCGCGACGAGTCGATCGATCTCGGCATTCATCCGCACACGAAGGGCCTGCGCGTCATCACGCTGCGCTCGCCGCTCTACGTGAAGGGCACGTTCAAGGACCCGCACGTCGGGGTAAGCGCGGGCGCGCTGGCGCTGCGCGCGGGCGCGATGGTGGGGCTCGGCCTCATCAACCCGCTCGCCGCGCTGATTCCGCTGATCGCTCCGAGCAACAACCAGCCGCTGCGGTGCGACGACTTGCTCGCGCAGATGAAGCCGGCGCCGAGCGCGCTGCCGCCCGGCAAGAAAGAGCAGGCGAGCAAGCCGCCGTTCGCCGGTTCCGGGGCGCATGCGGCGCCGCCCGCCGCGCGTGGCCCATCGGGCGGTGCGCACAAGGCGTCCGCGGCAGCAGGCGCAGGCACGCTGAGCCCCGCCGAAGCTGCCCAGTACAAGGGGAGCTGACGCGCGCTTCCGCCGTCACGCGCTTGTCTCATGCGGCATCCACATTGACGGAGCGGTGGCGGGCCCGGCGTCGGCCGTGGCGCCCGCTCGCGCCAAAAGCTTGCTAAAATAACCGGTTTTTCGCCGATCTATCATTCAAAGGGACGCGCCGTGCTGTCTACTGCCAATATCACCATGCAATTCGGGCCCAAGCCCCTCTTCGAGAACATCTCGGTCAAATTCGGGGAAGGGAACCGCTACGGTCTCATCGGTGCGAACGGCTGCGGCAAGTCGACCTTCATGAAGATCCTGGGCGGCGACCTCGAGCCGAGCTCGGGCAACGTGATGCTCGAGCCGAACATCCGCTTGGGCAAGCTGCGCCAGGATCAATTCGCTTACGAAGACGTGCGCGTGCTCGACGTCGTGATGATGGGCCACACCGAAATGTGGGCCGCGATGTCCGAGCGCGACGCAATCTACGCGAACCCCGACGCCACCGACGACGACTACATGCACGCCGCCGAACTCGAGGCGAAGTTCGCCGAATACGGCGGCTACACGGCTGAAGCGCGCGCGGGCGAGCTGCTGCTCGGCATCGGCATCCACATCGAGGACCACAGCGGCCCGATGAGCAATGTCGCGCCCGGCTGGAAGCTGCGCGTGCTGCTCGCCCAGGCGCTGTTCTCGAATCCCGACGTGCTGCTGCTCGACGAGCCGACCAACAACCTCGACATCAACTCGATCCGCTGGCTGGAGGACATCCTCAACCAGTACAACTCGACGATGATCATCATCTCGCACGATCGTCACTTCCTGAACCAGGTCTGCACGCACATGGCGGACATGGACTACGGCACGCTCAAGGTCTACCCGGGTAACTACGACGACTACATGCTCGCGTCGACGCAGGCGCGCGAGCGCCAGGCTGCCGCGAACGCGAAGGCGAAGGAACGCGTCGCCGACCTGCAGGACTTCGTGCGCCGCTTCTCGGCGAACAAGTCGAAGGCCCGCCAGGCCACGAGCCGCCTGAAGATGATCGACAAGATCAAGATCGAGGAATTCAAGCCGTCGTCGCGGCAGAACCCGTTCATCCGCTTCGAGTACGAGAAGAAGCTGCACAACATCGCGGTGGTCGCGGAAGGCATCACGAAGAAGTACGACCGCACGATCTTCCAGAACTTCAGCGTGAGCGTGCAGCCGGGCGAGCGCATCGCGATCATCGGCGAGAACGGCGCGGGCAAGACCACGCTCTTGCGTTCGCTGCAGGGCGGCGTGCAGGTGGACGGCGGCACGGTCAAGTGGGCCGAAAACGCGAACGTCGGCTACATGCCGCAGGACACCTACGAAGAATTTCCGAGCGACGTCACGCTCACCGAGTGGATCGACGATTACCGCAAGGACGGCGACGACGAGCAGATGGTGCGCGGCACGCTGGGGCGCCTGCTTTTCAATGCCGACGACATCAGGAAATCGGTCAAGGTGCTCTCGGGCGGAGAGAAGGGCCGCATGATCTGGGGCAAGCTGATGCTCGGCCGCCACAATGTGCTCTTGATGGACGAGCCGACCAACCACATGGACATGGAGTCGATCGAGTCGCTGCAGATCGCGCTCGATAAGTACGAAGGCACGCTGATTTTCGTGTCGCACGACCGCGAGTTCGTGAGCGGGCTGGCGAACCGGATCATCGAAGTGCGGACCGACGGCACGCTGTATGACTTTGGTGGGAATTACGAGGATTTCCTCGCGAGCCAGGGTGTGCAGTAATTTCAGGCTTAGCCTGAAGCCACCTGCTGGCGCAATTCAAGACGGCGCGTGCGATCACTCGCACGCGCCGTTTTTCTTGATCTCGCACAAAATGCGCGCCGTATGAATGCCGATCAATTGATCGAGGCCAATGCGATTATTACGTATCACTAAGCACATCGTCGCTTGATAGCCGACGGATCGGGGCCTTGCTTTTGCCGCGCCGCCTCTCAGAGCTTGTCGTACTGAAAGCGCAAGGCGGTCCCCTCGCGCTCGATGCGCGCCCATACCGCGCGCTTTTCTTCGTCGCTCATGAAGACCCAGTTCGACACCTCGGCGGCGGTGCGGCCGCAGCCTTTGCAGATTTCGTCGAAGAGCGTCGAGCAGACGCCGATGCAAGGGCTGTCGGGCAGGGCGTGAAGGTTGGATGGCATCGAGGACCTTTCATTCGAGACGGGAGACCGGGAAGACCGCCATGTTAGCGCATGCGCGAGCTCGCCCGGCGGCGCTGAAAGCGAACCGCAGGTATTGGGCCCCGGGCCGGGCGCACGGCGTCGCGGCGTCAAGGCCGGCGGCCGGCCAAAACCGCCGCAAACTGCCCATTCTTGATTCCATGTCTTTTTTTGACGGTGGACAGGCCGCGATAACCCGATAAAATTGCGCCGGCTTCGCCTTTGGCGTGGCGCGAAGAACCGGTAAGGCGCCTGTCAGGCGGCAGCGGTTGCCGTGCGCTGTACCCTTTGCGCGACAACTTGGCGTTTTTTTAAAAAAGCACGATATTTAATGGTAGTTTTCGAGCTTTCAAAAGGGGGGCTGCCCGCTTCGCGGCAGGTAGGCGGCAGCACGGGCAAGGGTGTGGCATCGACCCGGTTCGAACGGGATGGAGAAGCGAATGAAAGTAAAAATGGCGGCACAACTGGCAGCAGTGGCGTTGTGCGCGACCGCGGCCTTGACGGCAAGCGCGAAGGACACGCAACTGAACGTGTACAACTGGTCGGACTACATCGCCAAGGACACGATTCCGAACTTCGAAAAGCAGACCGGCATCAAGGTCAGATACGACAACTACGACAGCGACGACACGCTGCAAGCCAAGCTCCTGACCGGCAATTCGGGCTACGACATCGTCGTGCCGACGAGCAACTACGCAGGCAAGCAGATCGCCGCGAACATCTTCCAGCCGCTCGACAAATCGAAGCTGCCCAACCTCAAGTACCTCGATCCGTCGCTGATGGCGCTCGTCGCCGGTGCGGACCCGGGCAACAAGTACGCGGTGCCCTGGGCGTACGGCACGACCGGCCTCGGCTACAACGTGACGAAGGTCCAGCAGATCCTCGGCAAGGACGCGGCGCTCGATAACTGGGACATCCTGTTCAAGCCCGAAAACATCTCGAAGCTGAAGGCGTGCGGCGTCTCGGTCCTCGACGCGCCGGACCAGGTCTTCTCGGCCGCGCTGCACTACATCGGCAAGGATCCGAACAGCACGAATCCGGCCGACTATCGCGCGGCGCTCGTGATGCTGCAGAAGATCCGTCCGTACATCACGCAGTTCAACTCGTCGGGCTATATCAACGACCTGGTGGGCGGCGACGTCTGCTTCGCGTACGGCTGGTCGGGCGACGTCGTGATCGCGAAGCACCGCGCGATCGAGGCGAAGAAGCCGTACAAGATCGAGTACTACATCCCGAAAGGCGGTGCGCCGGTCTGGTTCGACGTGATGGCGATTCCGAAGGACGCCGCGCACAAGGACGCCGCGCTCCAGTGGATCAACTACATCGAGACGCCGCAAGTCCACGCGGCGATTACGAATGCGGTGTACTACCCGAGCGTGAACATGGAAGCGCGCAAGTACGTCGACAAGGACGTGGCGAACGATCCGGCCGTCTATCCGAGCCCCGACGTCATCAAGACGCTGTTCCTGCTTAAGCCGCTGCCGCCGGAGATCCAGCGGCTCGAAACGCGGCTGTGGACGGAGTTCAAGTCGGGCCGCTAAGCCTATCGCCGCAATCCGGCAAGCGGTCATGAAGCCCTCGGTGCCGAACCGGGGGCTTTGTTCGTCAAACGTGTGGAGTGAAGCCGCAAATCATGAGTGACCAGTCGAGCGCGCTGGCAGGGACCGGCACGCCGTCCTTCGCCAATACTTCCGCCGCGGTGGCGGCGGACAACTTCGTGCAGATCGTCGACGTCGTGAAGAAGTTCGGCGAGTCGATCGCCGTCAAGAACGTCAATTTGTCGGTCGAGAAGGGCGAGCTCTTCGCCCTGCTCGGCAGTTCGGGCTGCGGCAAGTCGACCTTGCTGCGGATGCTCGCCGGCCTCGAGACGGCCACCTCGGGCAAGATCCTGATCGACGGCGAGGATCTCGCGCAGCTGCCGCCGTACCGGCGGCCGGTCAACATGATGTTCCAGTCTTACGCGCTCTTTCCGCACATGACGGTCGAATCGAACGTGGCATTCGGCTTGAAGCAGGAAGGCGTGCCGAAGGCCGAGTTGAAGGACCGCGTGCAGGCGGCGCTCGATCTCGTGCAGATGGGGCGTTTCGCCAAGCGCAAGCCGCATCAGCTCTCGGGCGGGCAGCAGCAGCGCGTCGCGCTCGCGCGTTCGCTCGTGAAGCGCCCGAAGGTGCTGCTTCTGGACGAGCCGATGTCCGCGCTCGACAAGCAAATCCGCCAGCGCACGCAGATCGAGCTCGTCAATATTCTCGGCAAGGTCGGCGTCACCTGCATCATGGTCACGCACGATCAGGAAGAGGCGATGACGATGGCGAACCGCCTCGCCGTCATGAGCGAAGGCCAGATCGTCCAGATCGGCACGCCGCACGAAGTGTACGAATTCCCGAACACGCGGTTCTCGGCCGAGTTCATCGGCTCGACGAATCTGTTCGACGGCCACGTCGTCGAGGACGAGCCCGATCACGTGTTCGTCGAGACGACCGCATTATCGACGCGTCTTTACGTGAACCACGGCATCACCGGGCCGCTCGGCATGCCGGTCACGATTTCGGTGCGCCCGGAGCGCATCGCGCTCACGCGCAAGCCGCCGGAAGGCGCGTACAACTGGGGGCACGGCACGATCTCGAACGTCGCGTACATGGGCGGCTATTCGCTCTATCACGTGAAGCTCGATTCGGGCAAGACCGTGATCGCGAACGTGTCGAGTCTCGCGCTCACCGAAATCGACTCGCCGACCTGGGGCGATGACATCTACGTGCGCTGGAGCGCGTCGGCAGGCGTGGTGCTGACGGCATGAAAAGCGCTCTGACATCGTTCCTCACCTGGCCGGTGCGGCGCTTCAATCTGACGGGCGGCACCGCCGTCGTGGCGGGGCCGTTCATCTGGCTGCTGCTGTTCTTCTTCGTGCCGTTCCTGCTCGTCTTGAAGATCAGCTTCGCCGAGCTGCAGCTCGGCATTCCGCCGTACACGGAACTCGTAGCGATCCAGAACGGCGTCGTCCAGATTTCGCTGAACGTCGCCCACTACGCGTTCCTGTTGAGCGATAGCCTTTACTTCGCGACCTACGTGAACTCGGTCGTGGTGGCGGCGATCACGACGCTCCTGTGCCTGCTGCTCGGCTATCCGATGGCGTACTACATCGCCCGCTCGAATCCGTCGACGCGCAACGTCCTGATGATGGCCGTGATGCTGCCGTTCTGGACGTCGTTCCTGATTCGCGTGTACGCGTGGATCGGCATCCTGAAGAACAACGGCTTGCTGAACAACTTCCTCATGTGGACGGGGATCATCCATCAGCCGATCGAGCTCTATCACACCAACACCGCGGTCTATATCGGCATGGTCTATTCGTACCTGCCGTTTCTCGTCATGCCGCTCTACGCGCACCTCGTGAAGATGGACCTCACGCTGCTCGAGGCTGCCTACGACCTCGGCGCGAAGCCGTGGAAAGCGTTCCTGGCCATCACGCTGCCGCTGTCGAAGAACGGGATCATCGCGGGCTGCCTGCTCGTGTTCATCCCGGCGGTGGGCGAGTACGTGATTCCGGAGCTGCTCGGCGGCGCGAACACGTTGATGATTGGCCGCGTGATGTGGAATGAATTTTTCAATAACGCGGACTGGCCGATGGCTTCGGCGGTGACGTGCGCGATGGTGCTGCTGTTGCTCGTGCCGATGGCGATGTTCCAGCACTTCCAGGCCAAGCAAATGGAAGAACGCCGATGATCAAACCGAATCGCACCCTGCAAGTCGTCGCGCTCGGCATCGGCTTTGCTTTTCTGTATATCCCGATCCTCAGCCTGATCGTCTATTCGTTCAACGAGTCGCAGCTCGTCACGGTCTGGACGCGCTTCTCGACGCGCTGGTACGAAGCGCTCGTGACCGACGACGAGCTGATCGCCGCGGCCTGGCTGTCGCTGCGCATCGGGTTGATGACGGCGTTCGCGTCGGTGATCATCGGCACGTGGGCCGGTTTCGTGCTGGCGCGCATGGGCCGCTTTCGCGGCTTCACGCTCTATACGGGGATGATCAACGCGCCGCTCGTGATTCCCGAGGTGATCCAGGGCATTTCGCTGCTCTTGCTCTTCATCGAGATGGGCAAGTGGCTCGGCTGGCCGGAAGGCCGCGGGATCGTGACGATCTGGATCGGGCACGTGATGCTCTGTATCTCGTACGTCGCGATCATCGTGCAGTCGCGCGTGCGCGATCTGGATCCGTCGCTGGAAGAGGCCGCGCTCGATCTCGGCGCCACGCCGCTCAAGGTGTTCTTCGCGATCACGTTGCCGCTGATCTCGCAGGCGCTCGTGTCGGGGTGGCTCTTGTCGTTCACGCTGTCGATCGACGATCTGGTGCTGTCGGCTTTCTTGTCGGGACCTGGGTCCACGACGCTGCCGCTCGTCGTGTTCTCGCGCGTGCGGCTGGGGCTCAATCCCGAGATGAACGCATTGGCGACGCTGTTCATCGTCGTCGTGACGATCGGCGTGATCGGCGCCAATCACTTCATGCTGCGCGCAGAGAAACGGCGCATGGCCGAAGAGCGGCGCATGGCCGAACTCGAAGTCGCTTAACTTGGGTGGATTGGCGGCTGGCCCATCGCTTGAAACAGCGCGGCCGTGTCGCTCAAACGCGCGCTCATATTGCGGATCTCGTCGAGCCGGGCGTTCTGGTACTGCTGCTCGCCCGAGCGCGCCGTCGAAATCGGCACGGCGCCAAGCCGGTAGCGCGCGGCGGTTTCGTCGTAGGCCTGCCGCGCGGCGCGCGCCGCGTCGCTCGACGCATCGAGCGCCTGTGCGTCGTGCTCGAGCGACGCGAGCGTATCCGCCACGTTCTCGAATGCCGACAGCACCGTCTGCTTGTACTGCAGCACCGCGGCGTCGTATGCATCGACGGCCGCGCGCCGCTGCGCGAGCAGGGCGCCGCCGTGGAAGATCGGCTGCGTGAGCGAGCCGCCGATGCTCCAGATCGCCCCCGCGCCCGAAAGCGCGAGCGGCCAGCTAAATCCGGCTTGCCCCATCGACGCCGTCAGCGACAGGCTCGGGAACATCTGCGCCGTCGCGACGCCGACGTCGGCTGCCGCCGCCTTCAACGCGGCGTCCGCCGCCTGGATGTCGGGCCGCGCGCGCAGCAGGTCCGACGGCACGGCGACCGGCACTTGCTCGGGCAAGTGCAGGTCGCGAGGTCGAGATCGGGCGGCGCGGCATCCGGGGTGCGGCCGAGCAGGACGGCGAGCGCATGGCGCGTCGCCGTCCGCTGCTGGCGCAGTCCTGGCAGGCCGGCTGCGAGCGCCGATGCGCTCTGCCGCGCATTCAGCGCATCGGCATGCGCGAGCGAACCGAGTTCGTAGCGCCGCTGCGCGTCCTGAGCCTGTTCATTCGCCAGTGCGACGAGCCGTTCGGTCGTCTCGATCTGCGCTTGCAGCGCCGCGGCGTTGATCGCGGCAGTCACGATGTTGGCGGCAAGCGCGCGCCGCGCGGCATCGAGCTGATACGCTTGCTGGTTCACGCGCGCGCCGAGCGCCGCGTTCGCAAGGCGCGCCGCGCCGAAGATATCGAACGTGTAGTGCGCCTGGATCTGCCCGGCGAACACGTTGTAGAGAACCGTATTCGGACCGATTTCGGGAGTCCCGAGCGCGCGCTGGCGCGTGGCCTGTCCGCCGGCATCGATCTGCGGCAGCAGCGAGCTGCCGATCTGCGCGCGAAGCTGCTCATGTGCGGAGGCGAGCAGCTTGTCGGTGGCGGCGAGGGTCGGGCTGTTGCGCAGGCCTTCGTCGACGAGCGCATCGAGCGCGTCCGACTGGTACAGGCGCCACCACTCGGGCACCGGCTGTGCGCCCATTTCGAAGCGCTGCGCGACGCCCTGCGCGGCGACCGTTTGCGCGGGCTGCGCGCCGGCGCCGTAGTGAGCGGGCGAGGGCATCGCAGGCGGCTCGCCCGAGGGACCGAACGAGCACGCGGCAAGCGCGAACGCGGCGGCTGCAGCGACGGCCACGGCGGGCGCGGAGTGTCTTGGACAATTCGCCATGGTCAATTCCCCGTGTGCGCGGTGGGCGACGCGGGCGGATCGCGCTCGTCGCGCCGCACCCGGAACGACGCTGCGTACAGTGCGGGTAGATAGAACAGCGTCAGCACCGTCGCGCTCGTGATGCCGCCCATCAGGGCAGTCGCCATCGGCCCGAAGAAGTTCGAGCGCAACAGCGGAATCAGCGCAAGCACTGCGGCCGCGGCGGTCAGCGTGATCGGGCGGAACCGCCGCACGGTCGCGCCGACGATCGCGTCGAAGCGCTGGTGTCCCGCCGCGATGTCCCGCTCGATCTGGTCGACGAGAATCACGGAGTTGCGCATGATGATCCCGAACATCGCGATCACGCCGAGCATCGCGACGAAACCGAACGGCTGGCCGAACAGCAGCAGCGTGCCGACCACGCCGATGAGCCCGAGCGGCGCGGTCAGGACGACCATCATCACACGCGCGAAGCTCTGCAACTGGATCATCAGGAGCGTCAGCACGGCGATCACCATCAGCGGCATCTGCGCGTTGATCGACGCCTGGCCCTTGCCGCTTTCCTCGACCGAGCCGCCGATCTCGATCCGGTAGCCGAGCGGCAGCGCGGCGCGCACGGGCGCGAGCGCATGATCGATGCGCTTCGTCACATCGATGCCTTGTGCGCGGCCCACGACGTCGGACTGCACGGTGATGGTCGGCTGGCGGTCGCGTTCCCAGATCACGCCGTATTCGAGGTCGTTGCGAAGATGGCCGAGCGAGCCGAGCGGCACCGGTCCGTTCGGCGTGGGCATCGCGAGGTTCACGAGATGCGAGGGATCGACGCGCTCGCGCTTCGGTGCGCGCAAATCGACGCTGATCAGCTTGTCGCGCTCGCGGTACTGGGTGACCGTGTAGCCCGAAAGCGTCATCGCGAGGAAGCTCGACACGTCTTCCGACGTGACGCCTACTTCGCGCGCCTTTTTCTGATCGATCTCGAAGCGCACCGAGCGCTCGGCGGGCTCGTCCCAATCGAACTGGACGCCGGTCGTGCGGTGGTCCGCGCGCATCGTCGCCGCGACTTTCTCGGCGATCGAGCGCACGGCGGCGATATCGTCGCCGCTCACGCGGAACTGAACGGGGTAGCCGACCGGCGGGCCGTTTTCGAGCCTTGATAAGCGCGTGCGGATGGCCGGGAAATGGTCGCGCAGCGTCGTGTCGAGCCAGCGCGCGAGCTTCTCGCGGTCTTCGACGGTCTTCGCGGTGATCACGAACTGCGCGAAGTTCGGCTGCGTGAGCTGCTGATCGAGCGGCAAGTAGAAACGCGGCGCGCCGGTGCCGACGAAGTCGACGAAATGATCGATCTCGGGGCGGCCCTTGAGCGTGGTTTCGATTCGCTGAGCCTGGCGCAGCGTCGCATCGAACGAGGCACCTTCGGGCAGCCGCACGTCGACGAGCAATTCAGGGCGGTCCGAGCTCGGGAAGAACTGCTGCGGCACGAGCGAGAAGCCGGCCAGCGCGAGGATGAAAAGCGCGACGGTGATCGCGAGCACGACGAAGCGTCGCTCGACGCACCACGAGATCCAGCCGCGCAGGCGCTGATAGAAGCGCGTGTCGTAAATATCGTGTTCGTGGTCGTCCCCCAAGGGGACTTCCTTCGGGGCGTCAGGCTCATGCGCGGCGCGCTTGCGCTCGGGCAGCAGGTGGTAGCCCAGCAGCGGAATCAGCACGACGGCCGCGAACCACGAAGCAATCAGCGCGATCGCCGACACCTCGAAGATCGAGCGCGTGTATTCGCCGGTGCTCGATTTGGCCAGCGCGATCGGCAGGAAGCCCGACACCGTGACGAGCGTGCCCGTCAGCATCGGAAACGCGGTGCTCGTGTAGGCGAACGCGGCCGCGCGCGTGCGTTTCCAGCCTTGTTCCAGCTTCACCGCCATCATCTCGACCGCGATGATGGCGTCGTCGACCAGGAGGCCGAGCGCGAGCACGAGCGTGCCGAGCGAAACTTTGTGCAGCCCGATGTCGAACACGTACATGCAAAGCGCGGTGACGGCGAGCACGACCGGAATCGAAATCACGACGACCATCCCGGTACGCACGCCCAACGACACGAGGCTCACGATCAGCACGATGCCCACCGCTTCGGCGACCGCTTCGAGAAAGTCGTTGACCGAATGCGAGACCGCGTGCGGCATGCTCGACACTTCGACGAGCTTGAGCCCCGCAGGAAGATGCGCGCGCAGTTCCGCGGCCTGCGCGTCGAGCGCACGGCCGAGCCGGATCACGTCGCCGCCCGGCTGCATCGTGAGGCCGATGCCGAGCACCGCGTGGCCTTCGAAGCGCATCTGCGTCGACAGCGGGTCGTCGTAGCCGCGCTTGATCGTCGCGATGTCGCCGAGGCGGAACGAGCGCTGGTTGATCGTGATGAGCGTGTCGGCGAGTGCGTTGACGTCCTTGAACTGGCCGCTCGGGCGCACGAAGACGCGGTCGTCGAAGGTCGTGAACGTGCCTGCGGGCGAGACCGCGTTTTGCGCGTTGATCGCCTGCGCGAGCTGCTGCGGCGAGATGTTCAGGCGCGTCAGCTGCGTGTTCGGGACCTCGATGTAGAGGTGCTGGTTCGGGTCGCCGAAGTAGTCGACTTTCGCGACGCCCGGCACGCGCAGAAACACGGTGCGCAGTTCGTCCGCGTAGTCGTGCAGTTGCGCGGGCGAGAAGCCGTCGCCTTCGAGCGTGTAGATGTTCGTGTAGACGTCGCCGAACTCGTCGTTGAAGTAGGGGCCCTGGACGCCGGCCGGCAGCGTCGCGGCGATGTCGCCGACTTTCTTGCGCACCTGGTACCAGGTCTCGGGCACGTCCCTGGCGGGCGCCGAGTCCTTCATGTTGAAGAAGATCAGCGATTCGCCGGGGCGCGAGTAGCTGCGCAGGAAGTCGATGTTCGGAGTTTCCTGCAGCTTGCGGCCGATGCGGTCGGTGATCTGGTCCTGCATCTGGCGCGCGGTGGCGCCGGGCCAGAACGTTTGGATCACCATCACGCGGAACGTGAAGGGGGGGTCTTCCGATTGTGCGAGCTGCGTATAGGCGAGGATGCCGAACAAGGTCGCGAGCGTGATCAGGAAGATCACGAGCGCCTGGTGCCGCAGCGCCCACGCGGATAAATTGAAGCGGCCTTCTTCATCGCCCGCGTGCGTGCGCGGGCCGGCCCGCTCGTCCGGGCCTTCGCGATCCACCGTGCTCATGATGCGAAGTCCTCGGGGTGCAGCGGCGCCATGACGCGCACTTTTTCTCCGGCGCTGACCGTATGCACGCCTTGCAGCACAACGCGATCGCCATCGTTCAAGCCAGCGGAAACGGAGACGGTGCGTTCGTCGTAGCGCGAAACCTGCACGCGGCGCAGTTCGAGCGTGCCGGTGCTCGACGTAGCGCCGCCCGGACGGACGATCCACACGGCCGGATCGGTGCCGTCGTGAAAGAGGGCGGTGGCGGGCAGCGTGAACGGATGCGCGTCGTTCGTCACACCGTCGAACGCGACGTCGGCGGTCATGCCGAGGCGCACGTCGGGGCTCGGCGCTTCGAGCGTGAGTTTCGTGCGATAGGTGCGGCTTTGCGGATCGGCAGCGGGCGACACTTCGCGCACGCGCGCAGTGAAGCGCTTGCCGGGCAATGCCGGCAGGGTGATCGTCGCCGTTCGGCCGACCGCGAGCGCCGCGAGCGCGCTTTCCGGCGCGTCGCCGACGATGTCGATATCGCCCGACCACGCGAGATGGTAAACAGCTTGACCGGCCGAGACGTTCTGCCCCGTGTCCGCGTCTTCGGCGGTGATGAAGCCCGCATGATCGGCGGCGAGCGTCGTGTATTGCAACTGGTTCTTCGCGAGGGCGAGTTGCTGCTGCGCCTGATCGCGCTGCGCGGCGGCTGAGGCGTATGCATTCTGAGTCTGTTCGAGCTGTGCGGGCGCAATCAGCTTTTCCTGCGCTTGCGCGGTATCGCGGTCGAGCTGCTGCTTGGCATAGACGAGCTGGTGCTGCGCGGCGTCGAGCTGTGCCTGCGCGCTCGCGACGTTCTTCTGCAGATCTTCCGGATCGAGATGAGCGACGATCTGCCCGGCCTTCACGGTGTCGCCGAGGCGCACCTGCCGGTCGACGATCTTGCCTGCGACGCGAAACGACAGCGGCGTGGAATAGCGCGCATCGACCTCGCCGGGCAGCGACGCGAGCGCAGGGCGTCCGTCCGGATGCACGGCGACGGCGACGACGGGGCGCGGCGCCGGCGCGGCCGTTTCCGTTTGATGACACCCGGCGAGCGCAATGGCGCCGCACAGCGCAAGCGCCATGCCGCCTAGACGAATTCGGCTGACGAATGAAGGGTCGAGGCGATCGGGACGGCCAGGACGAAATGGGCGGATTGGCATGCGCGCCGCGGGTGACGGGCGAAGACTCGGACGATTCACAGTGACACCATGGCTTACGAAAGCGAACGGATTCGACAAGCGGAAAAGGCCTGCCGCAGAGGCTTGCAGTAAGCGTTTCAAACGCCGCGCGCCCCATTGCCTCAAAATACGAACTGGATTCTAATACACACTTGTATCTGAATGCAAAGCTGAATCCGTCAGGCGCCGATGTAAAATTTGCCCCATGACACGAAAACGATTGACCCGCGAACAGAGCAAGGACCAGACGCGCCAGCGTCTGCTCGATGCTGCCCTGACCATCTTCACGAAGAAGGGATACGTCGCTGCGAGCGTCGAGGACATCGCCGCAGCGGCCGGTTACACGCGCGGTGCGTTCTATTCGAATTTCCGCGGCAAACCCGAGGTGCTGCTCGAGCTGCTCAGAGTCGATCACGAGCGCATGCAGTCGGAACTGCAAGACATCTTCGTGGAGGGGGCGACGCGCGAGCAGATGGAAGCGAACGTGCTGACCTACTACAGCCAGCTCTTTCGCGACAACAAGTGCTTCCTGCTCTGGGGCGAAGCGAAGCTGCAGGCGAGCCGCGACGCGAAATTCCGCACGCGTTTCAACGCGTTCATGCACGAAAAGCGCGAAGAGATGTCGGGCTATATCCGCACGTTCTCCGAGCGCGTCGGCACGCCGCTGCCGCTGCCGCCCGAGATGCTCGCAGTCGGCCTGATGGGCCTGTGCGACGGCGTGCAATCGCTCTATCTTTCCGACCCGCAGCACGTGACGGCCGAGTTGACGGAGTCGGTGCTGGCGGGGTTCTTCGCGAGAGTGGTGTTCGGGCGCAATCCGAGTTGAGCGCCCGCGTGCTCTCTTTGCGCGGGTTCAGACGCTGATGCCCGGCCCGCAGTTGCTGCCGATCAGCCGCGTCACCGATTCGATATCCGGATAGTCCTGCTCGGGCAGGCCGTCGAGAATCGATAGCAACTCGTTGCTCGCGCCCGCGTCGCGAGCGATCTCGACGAGCTGGTCCTTGTTTGCCGGATACGGCACCGCGCGCAACACGTCCGTGATTTGCAGGTCGATGGCTTCGGTCGGGATGTTCGATTTGCTCATGTCGCGGTCCCATCCTCTGTGGTCGTGCTGCGCTTGGCCAGACTTTATGCCGGCAAGCGCTTCAGGTCTGTGCCTGCCGCTCGTGCGCGGCGAACTTGTGCGCGAGCCCCGTCGGCTTCGGCAGCCTGATGCGGGCCCAGCCGTCCGGCCGGATTGCGACGGCGTTCACGCCGGGAGCGGGAGGCGCGACGGGGGCGGCATTGGCGCGGTGGGCGAGGGCGGCGTCCCGCGCGATCAGGCCGTCGAGCGCGGTCGTGTGAACGGGTGCCGCGAAGCATGAAGCCGAGAGCAATGCCATGGCTGTCACTGTCGAGATTTTCATCGCTCGACCTCCTTCTCTATGCGCCGCCGCCGGTGCCATACCGGCCAGCACGCGCCGTGCTTGACGCGGACTCTCAGGTGGCCCGTTACGCAGTCCCTGACGCAGCCCTTAGCGCAGCACCTCGAAGCGCGCCCACGGCCACGACGGCCGGTCGCGCATATAACCGTTGAGCCAGTTCCATTGCGGATGGCGTTTCATGAACGCCTGCGCGTCGAACGGCCGCCCGCATGGGTGTCCCCAGCGCGCCCAGAACGCCAGGTCGCGCGCCATTTCGCTGTCGACCACCTTGCCGTCGTTCGCGCCCCACGGGTTGAACGGACCCTGGTCCGAGCCGCCGAAGCGCGCGTCGTCGAGTTCGAGGTGCCCGCAAATCGTGCGAGAGCAAGGGTTGTCGGCGCGATCGAGATAGACGTCGTGATGGTCGGCCATCATCTCTTTGGCGAGATCGATGTCGATCTTGCCGTGGTGCATCTCCGCGAGCTGCATGAAGCGCAGGCGGCGCGCGCCGTTCTTTCGCACGTCCGTGAAGTCTTCGCCTTCGCCGATGCATTCCTGATTGCGGATCTTCAAATCCGTTGCGGTGTTGTAGCCGCTATAGAAACCGTCCTTCGTGCTCTCGAAGCCGGAGTAGTGCAGGCCGAGTTCGTAGCGCGCGACCTCGCCCGTCTTCCAGTCGCCGAGCAGCCAGCTATTCGCGTAGCCGCCGTTGTTCGAGATCGCGAACATCTCGCACCAGTCGCCGATGCTGTTCGCGTATTGCGTGGCGCGGCGCGAGCGGTAGAACTCCGGCGCGCCCGCGGCGTTGTAGCCGGCGAAATTCGAGATCGTGGTCTCGGTGACCATCAAGCCGGCCGACGTGATCCAGAAATCGGTGAGGCTCGAAATGCAGCCGGGCAGGCCCTGCATCAGGATGCGGTGGCCCGACTCGGGGACGATGTCGAACACGACGTTGAACGCGTCGCCCGCGGCGTAGCGGTCCCATGAGTTGTGCGCCATCACGATGCGGCCGTCGCGCGTCGCGCTGCCGGTCGCGATGAACGCGCTGCAATGATGCCCGCGCCGGCCGCGCCACGGCTTGATGCCGAGGCGGGGATCGCGCGCGGCGGCCTGGCTCGGCCACCAGCTTTGCAGCAAGTCCATATATCCGTTCCACGCGAGCACTTCTTCGAAGCGCAGCTTCGCGCCGTCGGCGATGCCCTGGATTTCGTCGGCGAATTCGGTGTCGAGCTTGGGAGCGAACTGCGCGACCGCAGCTTTCGTGAAGGTTTCGAAGTCTTCGCCCGTATCCCAGCGCGCCAGGTATTTGGCGGTGTGGATCGCGTTCCGTATCTCGGCTGCGAGGAGCTGGCCGTGTTGTTCGCCACGGTCGTAGGGTTCGCCTTCGATATGGACAAAGATCCAGCCGGCGTGATCGCGGCGCACGGCATCGAGGGAAGGTTCGCTCATCTTCGCTCCGAGATGATTGACTGCCGCGCGAGCGGCTTCGCTCGTCGTTGCAAACCCGGGCGCGGGGGCGCCGCACGGTTCTGAATCAATTGTAGAAAATATGCCACGCTTTGCCATCGCGCGCAGCGGGGATGGCGAGGTCTTGGCGTCGGCGGATGTGGCGGGAGGCTTGCGCAGGGGGCGTGAGCGCGCCCCCCTGGGAGGGCGTCAGAATGCCGGATTCATCCGACGGTACGCGTCGAGCAGCGCCGTCTTGTAGACCGCGCCGACGAGCTTCGGCTCGGCCGTGCTTTCGATCACCGGCAGCCGTTCGCCCTGGAACGCCATGAAATGCTGCAGCGCGACGCCGATCGGCATGTCGGGCGTGAGCACGTCGAACTGCTGCTGGAGGTAATCGGCGGCGGTGCACTCGGCGGTATCGCGCTTATCGAGCAGGTCGGAGGTGATGTCCTTCAATGCGACGACGCCGAGGAAGCAGCCGGCATCGTTGGTGACGTACAGATATTTCACCGGGTACTCGAGGAAGATGCGCGTCATGTGATCGACGCTCGCGGAGAGCGGCACGACGGTTTCGGCGGGCTTGACCAGTTCGCGCAACAGCAGCGAGCGCAGCCGCAGGCGCTCCTGTTCGTCTTCGAGACGGCGCAGCGTGATCTCGTACATCGACGTCTTGCCGATCGCGCGTGAGACGAAGTACGCGACGATGCACGAGAGCATCAGCGGCAGCACGACCTGGTAGCTGAGCGTCATCTCGAAGATCATCAGGATCGCCATCAGCGGCGCCTGCGTCGCGCCGGCGAGAAACGCGCCCATGCCGACCATCGCATACGCATACGCGGCCGACGTGCCGTGCGGCCAGATCGCATGCGCCGCGATGCCGAACAGCGAGCCGAAGGTCGCGCCGACGAAGAGCGTCGGCGTGAACACCCCGCCGACCGCGCCCGAACCCACGGTCGCCGCCGTCGCGATCAGCTTGAAGACGAGCACGGTGACGATCGCGGTCCAGGTCCAGGGCGAATGCAGGATGTGGTTGACGACGCTATAGCCGTTGCCCCACACCTCGGGCACCCACACCGAGATCACGCCGACCACGAGACCGCCGAGCCCCAGCCGCAGCGGCAGCGGCAGGGGCAGGCGCTTGAACTGTTTCTTGGTCGCATCGAGCAGGTGCAGGAACTGCGGCGCGGCCGCGCCGCACAGCAAGCCGAGCGCGACGAAGAGCAGCACCTCGACGCCGGTGATCGCCGGAAACACGGGCATCTCGTACGGCGGCTTGTAGCGCGTGAACTCGCGCATCGTGATGTTGGCGACAACCGACGAGACGACGATCGGCCCGAAGCTCTCCATCGCGATCGAGCCGAGCACGATCTCGGTGACGAAGAACGCGCCGGCGATCGGCGCGCTGTAGGCCGACGTGATACCGGCCGCCGCGCCGCACGCGACGAGCAGGCGCAGCCGCGCCGGATCGAAGTGCAGGATGCGCCCGACCGCCGAGGCGGCGAGCGCGGCCAGTTGCACCATCGAGCCTTCGCGGCCGATCGAGCCGCCGAACCCGATCGTGAAAAGCGACGAGATGCTGCGCCACAGGCTCTGCCAGATCGGCACCACGCCTTCGCCGATCGCGATCGCTTCCATGTAGTCGGAGTTCGCTTTCTTGTCGGCACCGCGGCGCGCGATCAGGAGCGCACAGCCGGCGAGGAGGCCGCCCGCGGCCGGCAGCCAGATGCGCACGGTCCACGGCAGCGCGCGCGCCATCTCGACGAAGCTGCCGATCTTACCGGTGAAAAGCCATTGAAAGACGTCGATCCCCTGGCGAAACGCGATGGTCGCCAACGCGCCCAACACGCCGACGATCACGGACCAAACGAGCATCGTGTGCGCGTCGGAAAGTCGAAACAGTTCTTTGGCGCGGGTGCGCAGGCGGAGCAGGAATGAAAGCACGGCTTGGGGCGGGGATCGTTATCGTTTCCGGGGCGAGCGCAAGGATAGCACCAGGCTAGGGTTCAAATGCGGGATCGGCGTTTTCTCCGTGCGGGCAGAGGCGGCTGAGCCGGAGGGTGCCCGCGACGTCAGCGGGCGGCTTTGTCGAGTTCCGGGTAGTGGCGGAAGATGCACGACTCGTTGTGTGACAGGCGCCTGGCGGATGCGAGGTACGCGGCGATGTTCGGGCGCGCCAAGACCGCGTCATGCAGCGCGGCGAGGCGCGGGTAGTGCTCGCCGAATCGCTTCATCGCGCGCGGGAACGCGTAATGCAGCCCGTCGATCAACTGGAACATCGACAAGTCCACGTAGGTCAGCGCGTTACCCGCCATGTGGCGGCCGCCGTGCGGGTTAAGCTCGAGCACGCGCTCGAAGTAGTGCATGAATTTCGGGAGGCGGTGGTCGATGAAATCGGTCGCGCGCGCCTTGGCCGCTTCCTTCTGCTCCTCGTAGTACTGGCTGCTCGCCAGCGGATGGTGCGTGTCATGGACTTCGGTCACCATGTCCGCGATCGTGAGCTGCAGGCCGTGCACGACAAAGCGCGAATCGTCTTGCGGCGCGAGGCCGAGCCTCGGGCCGAGGTAGAGCAGGATGTTCGCGACATGCGAGACGATCAGGTCGCCGTCTTTCAGAAAAGGCGGGGCGAACGGCGGGTAGGGCTCGGTCTTGCTGTCCATGATCGACATCATCGCGCCGCTGCCGTCGTCGTCGCGCGCGATGTCGACATACGGCGCTTGCGCTTCTTCCAGCGCGAGCCGCACGAATTCGCCGCGGCCTTGCAGGCCGTCCCAGTAATAAAGTTCGTAAGCCATCTCTTGTCCTCGCTGAAGTTTGCGGTGCGTGGCAACCGCGGGTCCGCATCGAACCACGGCAAGTATGAGCGTTCGAGCCCTCGCGCGCCGCAAGGACCTCCTGCAAACGCGCATGCCCCGCGCGAGGCGGGGCACAACCCGTTTGCAGGCGGCGTGCGCCGTGCCTCGGAACGCTTACGCGAACAAACGCTCCACGGCCCAGGTGATACCCAGCCCGCCGACGATCAGCCACACATACAGGATGAAGCCGGTCAGCAGTGCGCGCGGGCCCGCTTCGCGAATCTGCGACACGCGTGTTTCGATGCCGAGCGCGGTCATCGCCATCGTCAGCGCAAACGTGTCGAGCAAGTTGACCGTCTGCGTAGCGGCCTCCGGCAGCACATGCAGCGAGTTCACGACGACGCACGCGAGAAACCCGATCGCGAACCACGGCACGGCGAGCTTGCGCGGCTTGGCGGCGCGATGCGACGCATCATGCGACTCATGCGCGGCCGGCTGCTTCGCGCGGTTGAGCCACACGCCGAGCGCGAGCAGTACCGGCACGAGCAGCATGACGCGGGTCATCTTGACGATCGTCGCGACGTGGGTGGCTTCGCCGCTCACGTTGCTCGCCGCGCCGACCACCTGCGCGACCTCGTGGATCGTGCCGCCGAAAAAGAGGCCGGCGCCGAGCGTGTCGAGATGCAGCCAGCCCGCGCGATACAGCACCGGATAGAGGAACATCGACAGCGTGCCGAACAGCACGACGCTGCCCACGGCCATCGCGCTCTTGTGCGGTTTCGACTGCAGCGTCGATTCGAACGCGAGCACGGCCGCCGCGCCGCAGATCGCGCTGCCGGCGGCGGTAAGGATCGCGGTGTCGCGGTCGAGCTTCATGAGCTTCATGCCGGCCCAGGTGCCGATCGCGAGCGTGCTGACGACGATCACCACCGATTCGACGAGACCGGGCAGTCCGACTTGCGCGATTTCCTGCAGGCTCACGCGCAGCCCGAAGAACGCAACCGCGATGCGCAGCAGCTTGCGCGCCGAGAAGTTGACGCCCGCGGCCCAGCTGGCGGGCATGCCGTCGCGCAGCGCGTTGCCGTAAATCGCGCCGGCGACGATGCCGACGATCAGCGGGCTCATGCCGAGCCCGGCGATGGCGGGCAGCGATGCGACGCTCGTGACAGCCGCTGCGAACAGCGCGACGAACAGGATGCCGTTGAGCTGGCCGCGCATCGTCGATTCATGCGCGGCCAGCGGGGCGGAAAGGTGTGGGGTAGACATGATGTGGGTCTGGGTCGATTTCGATGGCCTAATCCTAGTTTGGTTATATCGATATGAAAAATCGTCATTTGTGACGTAAAATATCGGCATACACGATAGTTAGCCGCCATGACCCCAGATCAGCTTATAACTTTCGCCGCCGTCGCCGAGCATCTGAACATCAGCCGCGCCGCCGTGGCGTTGCATCTGTCGCAACCGGCAGTGTCCGGGCAGCTGCGCCAGTTGCAGGAGGAATTCGGCGAGCCGCTGTACCAGCGCGACGGCCGGGGCGTTCGTCTCACGCCGAGCGGCGCGCAGCTCGCCGAATACGCGCAGCGGCTGCGCGACACGTACCGCCAAGCCCATGTGTATCGCGACGCGCTGCGCGGCCTCGAGCGCGGCACGCTGCGCGTCGGCGCAAGCACCACGCTCGCGAGCTATCTGCTGCCATACCTGATCGCCGACTTCCAGCGGCGCTTTCCCGAGATCTCGATTCAGACGGCGGGCGGCAACACCGCCGATATCGTCAACTCGCTCGGCTCGCTCGATATCGCGATGATCGAAGGGCCGGTCGGGGCCGATCTGCCGCCCGGCACGGGGGTGCATCCGTGGGGCGAGGATGAAATCGTCGCGATCGTGCCGCGCGAGCATCCGCTGGCGCAGCGGGGGCCGGCAGAGGCGGAGGCTGAGGCAGCAGCGGGCAAGGCCGATACCCTTGAGCGCGCCGCGCGGCCGGCGCTGTCGGCGACGTTCGCCGAGCTCGCGGCACATCCGCTCGTACTGCGGGAAGAAGGGTCGGGCGTGCGTCAGCTCGTCGAGCGCGCGTTCTCGCGGCACGGCCTGCCGATGCGCGTGGCGCTCGAAGTCGCGGGCGTCGAAGGCGTGAAGGAGGCCGTGCGAGCGGGGATGGGCATCGGCTTCGTATCCGCGATGTCGATGCGGCACGAGGACGACGCGCTGTGCCGCGTCTCGCTTGGCCCGGCGCCGCTCACCCGGCGCTTTTCGATCCTGGTGCCGCACGAGAGCGCGCCGTCGCGCGCGGCCGAGCGGTTTCTGGAGCTGTGCCTCGCAGGTGCCGCCTGAACCGGACTAGGGATTTCCACTATGGCGCGGTGGCGCATGGGCGGCGCAATATCCGCCCATCCAGCGCATCGGCGCTTTTTTAAAGTCTACTGATGGAACCGGTTCCAAGCGGTGGTTCGACGCGAATTCAGGGTCGAACGGGCAAGGCGGATGTCGTCATCGTCGCGAGTGCGTTCGGCGCCGACGCGATCCGGCGCGACGGTCATTTCGCATGGCTGGCCGCCGCGGCGGACGCCGGCGCGGCCGGCTTCGAAGTACGCCGCGAACTGTTCGGGTCCGCTGTCGAGGCGTCGTTCGACGGGCTCGCGCTGCTCGGGCACGCGATCGCGCGGCTCGGCATGTGGTCCGTGTATTCGACGCCCGATTCGCTCTATCGCGGCGACGGTTCGCTCGACCGCGCCGCGTTGACCGCCGCCGCCGCCCAGGCCGACGCGCTCGGCGCGCGCTTCGTCAAGCTGCAGCTCGGGTCGTTTGACGGACGGGCCGACGGCGATGGCATTTGCCGTGCCGTCGCCGGGGGGCGGGCGCGGCTCGTCGTCGAAAACGGCCAGCTGCCGGCGGGCGGGTTGCTGAGCCAGTTCGTCGGGCTGTTCGCGGGCCTCGAGCGCGAAGGCGCCGCGGGCGCGCTCGGGATGGCGTTCGACATCGGCAATTGGCAGTGGCCCGGCGAGGAGCCGCTTCGAGCCGCGAAGGCGCTTGCGCCGCATGTCGACTACATCCATTGCAAGGCCGTCGCAGGCGAGGGCGCGCGCCGCTTCGCCGCCGCGCCCGCCGCCGGCGATCCGTTGTGCGCCGGGATTTTTTCGCTGCTGCCCCGGCACGTGCCGCGCGGCATCGAATTTCCGTTCGATAGCGACTGCGTTGCCGCCGACGCCAAGCGGCGTGTCGCGTGGCTCGCCGACCTATGAAAAAGCCTCCAGAAGGAGAAACATGACCCCCCCTCACGCTCACGTTCGTTCGCTGCCCCGTCCCCTTGGGGGGCAGGAGTCAACGATGTCCACCCATCTCGACGTCCTCACGTACGGCGAAGCGATGACGATGTTCGTCGCGAACGAAACCGGGCCGCTAGCCGGCGTCGGTCAGTTCACGAAGCGCATCGCCGGCGCGGACCTGAACGTCGCGATCGGCTTGTCGCGCCTCGGCTTCAAGGTCGGCTGGATGAGCCGCGTGGGGCAGGATTCGTTCGGCCAGTACGTGCTCGACACGCTCGCAACGGAAGGGATCGACGCGAGCCGCGTGACGGTCGATGCGCGCCATCCGACCGGCTTCCTGCTGAAGTCGAAGCACGACGACGGCAGAGACCCGGCCGTCGAGTACTTCCGCAAGGGCTCGGCCGCGAGCCACTTGTCGCTCGAGGACTATGCCGCCGACTACGCGCTCGGCGCGCGTCACCTGCATCTGACGGGCGTGGCGCCTGCGATCTCGGCGTCCTCGCGCGAGCTTGCGTTCCATCTGGCGCGAGAAATGCGCGCAGCAGGCAAGACAATCTCGTTCGACCCGAATCTGCGGCCGACCTTGTGGCCGTCGCGCGAGGCGATGGCCGCGTCGCTCAATGCGCTCGCCGCGCTCGCCGACTGGGTGCTGCCGGGCATCGGCGAAGGCCGCACGCTGACCGGCTTCGACCAGCCCGAGGACATCGCGAGCTTCTACCTCGAGGCCGGCGCGCGCGGCGTGATCGTCAAGCTCGGCGCAGAGGGCGCGTATTTCCGCACCGGCGACTGCGACGGCGTGATTCCCGCGCAGCGAGTCGCGAACGTCGTCGACACGGTCGGCGCCGGCGATGGTTTCGCGGTCGGCGTCATCAGCGCGATGCTCGAGGGCCTCACGCTGCCGGCGGCCGTGGCGCGCGGCAACCGGATCGGCGCGCTCGCGATTCAGGTGAGCGGCGATTCGGAAGGCCTGCCGACGCGCACGGAGCTCGCGAGGCTCGAGCGCCTGGAGCGGCTCGGCGATGGCGGCGCCCGCGCCGAGACCGATGCCTTGGCTTGACGCGCACCGCAGACCTTACCGATAACGCCAACAAGAGGCCGGCGAGCTCGGCGCAACCCACCGGTTCGCCTACGCTCAACGACACGGCTCGTTCGATTCCTCGACTCAAGACCTAGGAGACAACCATGCCCGCAACGCTAGCCCCCCGCCGCTGGTGGGCGATCATGCCGATCGTTTTCATCACCTATAGCCTCGCCTACCTGGACCGCGCGAACTTCGGCTTCGCATCGGCAGCCGGTATCAATCAGGATCTCGGCATCAGCAAAGGGCTCGCGTCGCTGATCGGCGCGCTGTTCTTTCTCGGCTACTTCTTCTTCCAGATCCCCGGCGCGATCTACGCCGAGCGGCGCAGCGTGAAGAAGCTCGTGTTCGTGAGCCTGATTCTGTGGGGCGCCTGCGCGGCGCTGACGGGCGTCGTGAGCAATATCCCGTCGCTGATGGCGATCCGCTTCGTGCTCGGCGTCGTCGAGGCGGCCGTCCTGCCCGCGATGCTGATCTTCCTTTCCAACTGGTTCTCGAAGAGCGAACGCTCGCGCGCGAACACCTTCCTGATCCTTGGCAATCCGGTGACGGTGCTGTGGATGTCGATCGTGTCCGGCTATCTCGTGCATTCGTTCGGCTGGCGCAATATGTTTGTCGCCGAGGGCGTGCCGGCGATCGTCTGGGCCGTGTGCTGGTGGTTCATCGTGAAGGACAAGCCCGCGCAGGTGTCGTGGCTGTCCGATTCGGACAAGCGCGCGCTCGACGCCGTCCTCGCCGCCGAACAAGCCGCGATCAAGCCGGTGCGCAACTATCGCGAGGCGTTCAAGTCGCCCGCCGTCATCAAGCTGTGTGCGCAGTACTTCTGCTGGAGCATCGGCGTGTACGGCTTCGTGCTGTGGCTGCCGTCGATCCTGAAGAACGGGTCGACGCTCGGCATGGTCGAGACGGGCTGGCTATCAGCGCTTCCGTATCTCGCGGCGACGATCGCGATGGTCGCCGTCTCGTGGGCCTCCGACAAGCTCGATGCGCGCAAGGCGTTCGTCTGGCCGTTCCTGCTCATCGGCGCAGCGGCGTTCGCGGCATCGTACGCGCTCGGCTCGACGCACTTCTGGACCTCGTACGCGCTGCTCGTGATCGCAGGCGCCGCGATGTACGCGCCATACGGGCCGTTCTTCGCGATCGTGCCGGAGCTGCTGCCGAAGAACGTCGCGGGCGGCGCGATGGCGCTCATCAACAGCATGGGCGCGCTCGGCTCGTTCGTCGGCTCGTATGTCGTCGGCTATCTGAACGGCGCGACGGGCTCGCCGGCGGCGTCGTATGCGTTCATGAGCGTCGCGCTCGTGGCGGCCGTGATCCTGACGCTCGCGGTGAAGGCGCGCGCTGTGTCGTCGCCCGAGCTGGCCGCTCACTTGCCAGGGAAATGACAACGACAAGGACAAGGCAAACGAGAAGGACAACGATGAAACCCAACATCCTCGCCTATAAGGCGCTGCCCGACGACGTGCTCGCCTATCTGCGCGAACACGCGGATGTCGTCACGCTCGACGATGCGGCGCTCTCGCCCGGCACGCTCGCCGCCGCACTGAAAGACGCCGACGGCGCGATCGGCGCGAGCGTGAAGGTGACGCCCGCGATGCTCGAAGGCGCGACCCGGCTGAAAGCGCTGTCGACGATCTCCGTCGGCGTCGACCAGTTCGACGTCGACGACCTCACGCGGCGCGGCATCCTGCTCGCGCATACGCCGGACGTGCTGACCGAATCGACCGCCGACACCGTGTTCGCGCTGATCCTCGCAAGCGCGCGGCGCGTCGTCGAACTGGCGGACTGGGTCAGGGCGGGGCAGTGGCAAAAGAGCGTCGGCGAGGCGCAGTTCGGCGTCGAAGTGCAGGGCAAGACGCTCGGCATCGTCGGACTTGGCCGCATCGGCGGAGCGCTCGCGCGGCGTGCGGCGCTCGGCTTCGACATGCGCGTGCTGTACACCAACCGCCACCCGAACGAAGCGGCAGAGCGTGCGTATGGGGCGAAACGCGTCGAGCTTGCGGAATTGCTCGGCGCGGCCGATTTCGTGTGCCTGCAAGTGCCGCTGACGGCCGAGACCCGGCACCTGATCGGCGCTGCCGAACTCAAGGCGATGAAGCCGGGCGCGATCCTGATCAACACGTCGCGCGGCGCGATCGTCGACGAAGCCGCGCTGATCGAAGCATTGCGCCACGGCACGATCCTGGGCGCGGGTCTCGACGTGTTCGAGCGCGAACCGCTGGCGGCCGATTCACCGTTGCTGACGATGAAGAACGTGGTCGCGCTGCCGCACATCGGCTCGGCGACCCGCGAGACCCGTCACGCGATGGCGCGCTGCGCGGCCGAGAACCTTGTCGCGGCGCTGGCGGGCACGCTCACGCGCAATATCGTCAACCGCGAGGTGTTGAAGCGGCCCTAAGCGGGTGCTTAAGTGGTGCCGGGTAGCGGCGTGCGCTATGATGCGCGCACTGATGCAGTTCGAAAGCGCGCCTACGGCGCGCTTTTGTCTATTTCGGCGCATAGTTGGCGCATGCCGCGGGCGATCCTCGCGCACGGGCGCCGCGCTGCCGCTTTGGGTTTGACAACGAGGAGTTTTCGGTTGGCTGATGTATTTCCGCACCTCTCCGACTGCCGCCGCACGAGCCGCTCGTGCGCATGCGGCCGCGCCGCTCACGAGGCTGCGCGATGAGCTACATGCGTACGGGCGCGCCGCGCCGCGCGACGATCAGCGATGTCGCGCGCGAAGCGGGCACGGGCAAGACGAGCGTCTCGCGCTATCTGAACGGCGAGACCAACGTGCTGTCGCTCGATTTGCGCGAGCGGATCGAAGCGGCGATCAAGCGGCTCGACTACCAGCCGAACCAGATGGCGCGTGGCCTGAAGCGCGGGCGCAACCGCCTGATCGGCATGCTCGTCGCCGACCTGACGAACCCCTATACGGTCGAAGTGCTGCAAGGCGTCGAAGCCGCGTGCCAAGCGCTCGGCTACATGCCGCTCATCTGCCACGCCGCGAATGAAGTCGAGATGGAGCGGCGCTTTCTGCAGCTCTTGACGACATATCGGGTCGAAGGCGTGATCGTCAACGCGTTGGGCGTGAAGGACGAGGCGCTCAAGCCGCTGGGCGAGGGCGGGATTCCGGCGGTGCTCGTCGACCGCAAGGTGGCGGAGCTCGATGCCGATATCGTCGGGCTCGACAATGCCGAGGCTGTTCGGGCCGGCACGCAGCATCTGCTCCGGCGGGGCTTCGACGAGATTTGCTTCGTCGTGCAGCCGTTCGAACGGGTCAGTTCGCGGCGCGTGCGCGAGGCCGCGTTTCGCGAGACGATCGACAATGCGGCACGCGCGGCCGACTCCGATGCAGCCGGGGGCGAGCCGCGTCCGCGAGGCGAGACGACGGTGCTCGATCTCGCCGACCCCGAAGCCGTGATGCGCACGCACGCGGCGCTCGATCGCCGCATCGACGCGGCCGTCGACGGCTCCGGCAAGCGCCTGGCGCTGTTCGCGGCGAACGCGCCGGTCGCGCTGTCGCTCGCGCTGCATCTGAATTCGCACTACGGGCCGCGCTGGCAGGACCGCGTCGCGCTGATGTCGGTCGACGATCCCGAATGGGCCGAACTGACGGGCATCACGACGATCCGCCAGCCGACCTATGCGATCGGCTATCGCGCGGTCGAATTCCTGCACGAGCGCATCGGCGGCGTGCTTTCCCCCACGCGTGAAGCGATGCTGCCGGGCGAGCTGGTCGTCAGGGGTTCGACGGCGCGCTAAGCGCCTGCCGCCTCGCGCTTTTCGTCAAGGGTGTGATCGATCGAAGCATCGATCACCGCATCGACAACCGCTTCGACACCAACAAGGACGTTCATGGTTGCACCGCTCACGCTCATTTGCCTCACGATCGCGACGCTCTTCGTCGCGGCATTGCCCGTCGTGCTGTATTGGCGGCTGCGGGTGCCGATGGCGTTCGATAAGCGCTACGCGATCGCAGGCATCGCCGTGTTCGCGCTCTTCGCGATGGTGATCGAGCGCGGGCTCAACAGCTATCTGTTGAGCCGCAACCCGATGACCGCGATGTGGCTCATGAACCCGGTCGTGTTCGTCACCTACGGCGCGCTGATCGCAGGCGTATGCGAGGAGGTGGGGCGCTGGCTCGGCATGCGCTGGCTCATGAGGCAGCGCGGCGCCGCTCCTCTTTCGGAGCACCGCTCCGACGGCCCCGCGCTCAGCTACGGCCTGGGCCACGGCGGCGCGGAGGCTTGGCTCGTCGGTGTGACGGTGCAGTTGCAGTGGATCGTGTACGCGGTGCTCGCGAGCCACGGCAAGCTCGATCCCGGCATGACGGACCTGCCCGACGAAACGGTGATGCGCATTCACTTGCTGCTCTCGACGCTGTCGGTGCCGATGGCGCTGATCTTCGTGCTGGAACGCACGGCGGCGCTCGTGTTTCAGATCGGGCTGTCGGTGCTCATGTGGCGCGGCCTGCGGGCCGGCTGGCGCGGCATCCTGCCGCTCGCGATCGTCGTGCACGCGCTGATCGACGTGCCCGCCGCGCTGTTTCAGGCGGGCAAGCTGCCGCTCGTCGCGGTGGACGGCGCATACGCGCTGGGCGCGATCGTAGTGGCCGGCGTGCTGACCAAGATTTGCCGGCGTCCCGCGCAAGGCGATGCCGGCGCGGCTGCGAAGGCGGTGGTCTAAGGCGGGCTTTAACGCGCGAAAGAGCGAACACTGAGGCGATCACGAAAACGACGATGGAAGCCTATCAATACGAATGCGCGAGTGCGGACTTCGAGGAGCTGGCGCGCGTCGTCAGCGACCTCTTCCCCGAGCAGACGCGCTTTGTGGAACAGCCCGCCGAGGACGGCACGCCGACTTTGTCGATCCAGTGGGTCGCGATGCGGTTCGGCTCGACGGCCAAGCGCATCGCGATGGAAGTGCGTATCGAGCCGCCCGCGCTCGCACGCTATCGCGCGACGCCGCCGCGTGCGCGCGGCCGCAGTTTCGCGGTGCTGCGCGCGTACGTGGAAGCGATGCTCGGTTCGCTCGAAGAGCAGTATGCGAAGGGCGAAGCGGTGCCGCGCGAAGTGACGATCGAACTCGCGGACGAATTCGCGTGACGCGCGCCGCAGCGCGCGTGTTTTGCCGCGCGACGCCTTCAGTCAGTCCGACGGTAAACCTTCGCGAAGCGCTGCGCCTGCACGACGCCGTAGTCGCCGGGCGCGTACTGCATGACCCAATCCCCGGCGATGCCGCGCAGCACGTCGCCTGCGGCTGAGCGCGCGATCGAGAACGGCGCGTCCATCCGCTTGGCGAGCACCACTGCCGGGCGATTGCGATACGGGCCAGGCTCGCCATGAGCGAGCGCCGGCGCGGCAGGCTGGTACTTCGCGTCGAAGCGCTCGCGCGAGACCACCCAGCGCTCGCCGGTCGATCCCGTAATCAGCGCGTCGCCGCGCGCGTAGCGGTTCGGTCCTTCGAGGCTCATCAGTTCGCCCTCGCCGCAAGCAAATTCGACGGCGACGGTTTCATCCTTGATATAGCGCTGCGCAGCAGGATCGTTGCGCAAGTCGACGTCTTTCAGTTCGATCATCGGAAGCGGAAAAAAAGGGGGAGTGACGGGGCGAGAGGCATGGGACACGAAAACGCCCGCCAAGAGAGGCGGGCGTTCATGGCAAGGCATCGGCGCCAATCGCAGCGCAGGCACACAGGGCGTCTAGTCACCTGCCGGGCTGCGCATCGGCGCCCTCAACGCATTACTGCTGCGCCGGCTTCGCCGTGTGGCCCTTGTGGCCGCCATGCTCCTCGCCGTGCTGGCGGAACGTCTCGTCGGCGACCTTCTTCTGATCCGGAGAGAACGAGCTGTAAAGCGGCTCGAACGCGGCAACGAGCTTGGTCATGCCGTCCGCATGCGCCTGCGCGATTTGCGTGTATTGCTTCATGTCGTCGAGCGCGGACAGGTCCTTGTCAGCCATCCGCTGACGGTACAGGTCGCCCATCGTCTCGCCGTTCTGGCGCATCACGTCGGCAAACTGCTGCCACTGCGTTTCCTGAGCCGGCGTGATCTTCAATTCCGAATGCAGCATCGCAATGCGTTGTTCGACCCGCGCCTCGTGGCCCGCCGTGGCCGATGCAGCGACCGGCGTCGCGGCCGGCGCCGAAGCCTGGGCGAAAGCGCCGCTCATGGCGAAGGTGGAAGCGAGGATAACCAGTGCTTTTTTCATCGAAACTCCTCTTGACGTGTGGGATGGAACCCCGGCGAAGCGAGTGCGGTGCCGTTTGGCACGGCCTCTTGCACCAGCGCTCTTCGCCGATCGCGCTATTTGTATCACGATAATTCCCCATTACGGCCACAATGCGACAACTGCTTACAACCGAAACGAACTACAACTTAAAACCGCTGGGACCGCGAATCGACTCGTCTGCATGGAAATTTCCGTGGCCGGTGCCGGACAACCGGAAGCGCCCCACGGAAAGGACATTGAAAGCCGACAGCGCTTGCCGGTGTCGGCCGGTGTTCCGGGTCGTTTTATATTACAGTGATCATCTTTCGGCGAGCGAACCGGCGATTTTCCAATCGACGGCGTTCGCGCAAAACAGCAACTGAGAGGACGACGATGCGAATTCTCGTAGTGGGCGCCGGAGCGACCGGCGGATATTTCGGCGGCCGGATGGCGCTCGCCGGTCAGGATGTGACGTTTCTCGTGCGCGAGAAGCGCGCCGCGGAGCTGAAACAGTCGGGGCTCGTCATCAAGAGCCCGAAGGGCGACGCCACGCTGACGAACGTCCAGACGGTGCTCGCCGATCGCATCCACGCGCCTTACGATCTCGTGCTCCTCAGTTGCAAGGCCTACGATCTCGACAACGCCATCGAGTCGTTCGCGCCCGCAGTCGGCCCGTCGACCGTGATCCTCCCGCTGCTCAACGGCATGCGCCATCTGGATGTGCTGCGCGAGCGCTTCGGCGCATCGAGCGTGGTGGGCGGCATCTGCCTGATCTCGGCGACGCTCGATGCGAACCGCGCGATTGTCCAGATGACGGACATGCACGCGATCGGCTTCGGCGAACTCGACGGTACGCGCTCCGAGCGCGTGGCCGCGATTGCAAAGGCGCTCGGCGCGGGCGGCTTCGACGTCGATGCGAGCGAAACCATCGTGCAGCAAATGTGGGAGAAGTGGGTCTTCCTCGCGACGCTCGCCGCGAGCACGTGCCTGTTCCGCGCGACCATCGGCGACATTCTGAACGCGCCCGACGGCCATGCCGCGATCGCCGCCATCCTCGCCGAATGCAGCGCGATCGCGCAGGCCAACGGCTATCCGGTCCGGCAGCCGTTTGCCGAGCGCACGAAAGGGCCGCTGTTCGGGCCGGGGTCGCCGCTGTCGGCGTCGATGATGCGCGATATCGAGAACGGTCAACGCACCGAGGGCGATCACGTGCTGGGCGACTTGCTCGCCCGCGCGAATGGCGCTTCGCAAGCGGACGGCGGGCTGTCGATTCTGCGCATCGCATATAACCACGTGAAGGCCTACGAAGCGCGGCGCTCGCGCACAGCAGCCACGGCGGCATAACGCCGGGCGATAATCCGGTTCTTCCTACCTCCAGCCCGGCTTTTCCCTAGATGAGACCTCCGCGCCTCGACCAGCTCGACGAACTCGACCGCAACCTGGTTGCTTTGCTTCAGGCCAACGCGCGCGAAAGCGTCGCGAATCTCGCGCGCCAGCTGGGCGTCGCGCGGACCACCGTGATCGCTCGCATCGAGCGGCTCGAACGCACGAACGTGATCGCGGGCTACAGCGTGCGCCTCGGCCAGGACGTGCTCGATGCGAGCATCTACGCGTACGTCGGCATCATCCTCGCGCCGAAGTTCGGAGCGGATGTGTTGAAGCGCCTCTCGAAGATGCCGGAGGTGCAGCTGCTGTGCGCGGTCAGTGGCGAGTTCGACTACGTCGCGTGGCTGCGCGCCGATTCGCCCGACCGCCTCAACGACTTGCTCGATCAGATCGGCGGGCTCGAAGGTGTCGAGCGCACGACGACGTCGATCATCCTCGCGCGCAAGATCGATCGCGGGATGATCGGCGGATAGGCGTTTCTCGCTGCGGCGCCGGCAAATAGACCAAAACCCAACACCCGACCGTCGAACACGGTTTCGACGCGGCGCAAGGGCGGCGAAGCCGCGGAGTGAAGTTCGCTGCTCATCGTGGCTCTCCGGCCGCGCTTGACTTGTCCATCGGGCGTCGTCAGCCTGCGAGCGCCGCGAGTACTTCGCCGGATTGCCGGACGAGACCGAGCCTCGGGAAGATGTAATTGAGCGACGCATGGTGATGCTCGGGCGCGGCGCAGCTCATTGCGTCCTCGATGAGCACCAGCGAGTACCCGTGCTCGTGCGCGGCGCGGGCCGTCGACTCGACGCCGATGTTCGTCGAAATCCCGCCGAGCACGATGGTCTCGATGCCGCGACGCCGCAATTGCAGGTCGAGCTCGGTGCCGTAAAAAGCGCTCCATTGGCGCTTCGTGATCTTGATGTCACGCTCCTCCACCGCCAGTTCGGCGGGGAAGTCCCACCAGTTCGAGGGGAGTCCGCCGGGGGGAAGCGCTGCGGGCTGATCGACGGGCTGCTTCAGTGCATCGCCGAAGTCGGCGCTCCAGCCCACCCGGACCAGGACGACTGGCGCATTCGCTTCCCGGAAGCGTTTCGCGAGCGTTGCCGCGGTAGCCACCACGGCAACGCCTGGGCGGGGTGCTTTCCCGAATCCGAGAATGCCCTGCTGAAGATCGATCAGAACGAGGGCGGTAGTCTTGGGGTCAAGTTTCTGCAACATGATGGTCTTCCGTTGAAAGCGATGAGCCGCTGGTGTATTGTGAGGGGGTGCTCACAAATAGTGTATGAGGATGAACTCACAAAAGTCAACGCCGAATCCTGGCGAGGCGAAGGCGCCGCGCCGCGCCCGCGGTCATGCGCGGGTCGCGTCGTTGCTGGAAGCCGCAGGCGCGGAGTTCGCCGAAAAAGGATACGAAGCAACGACGATGACAGCGATCGCCGCGCGCGCGGAGTCGTCGATCGGTTCGCTTTACCAGTTCTTTCCGACGAAAGAGCAGGTCGCAGGTACGCTGATCGAGCAATACGTGACCGAGCTCGAGGCAGCGTTCGACCGGCTGAGCGAGGAGGTGCCGTCGCTTGACGCATCGGTCGTTGCGGGCCGGCTGACGACGTTGTTCGTGGCGTTTCGCGCGACGCACCCCGCTTTCGTGGTGCTGGCCGACGCGCATGATGTCGTGCTGCCTGGCGCCACCGGCGTGCGCGAAAGATTGCGCAAGGGAATCGCCTCCGTGCTGGCCGCCCTCGCGCCGCGACTGTCCGCGAAAGAGGCTTTGTTCCGGGCCGTGGTCGTCCAGCATCTTATGAAGGCAGCCGTCGCGCTGAGCCACGATGCGAGCGTGGCCGGCCGCCACGCGGCGATGCTGGAGTTCCAGCGCGTGGTGCAGCACTACCTCGAGGACGTGATGGAAGCACGGTGTGGCCGACAGACCGGCGGAGCGCAGCGAGGCGCGGCGCGCAAGGGGCGTTCCCCTTCGCACAACGGCGCCGGTCCGAAGAGCAAGGGCAAGGAAAAGCCGTAGAGCCAGATACCGTTTGCGGTTCGTTCACGACGACAGCGCTGCCGCGCCGCCGCCCGCGTTTGCACAATTTTTACACGTTTTCGTCATAGTGACGATTTGCCTCGTCATTATGACGAAATTCGCAGTCAGAGCGCAGCACTTTGCGTCTATAAACTGTTTTTGCGCATCCCTACACTGTGTGCAGAGTTTCCACCCGCTGCCTTGTGCCGCAGGCGGCGGCAACCATCCACGACACGCAGAACAATCAGGAGAAGCGCATGAAAGTTGCCATCGTCGGTGCCGGTCTGATCGGCCACACCATTGCCCACATGCTGCGGGAGACCGGCGAGTACGAAGTCGTTGCATTCGATCGCGATCCGCACGCGCTTGCCAAGCTCGCCGCCCAGGGCATCCCCACCGAACGCGTCGATTCGGCCGACGCCAACGCGATTCAGAACGCCGTGCAAGGCTTCGACGCGCTCGTCAACGCGTTGCCGTACTACCTCGCGGTGAACGTGGCTGCGGCGGCGAAGGCCGCGGGCGTCCACTATTTCGACCTCACCGAGGACGTGCGCGCGACCAACGCGATCCGCAGCCTCGCCGACGGCGCGACGCATGCGTTCATGCCGCAGTGCGGGCTCGCGCCGGGCTTCATCGGCATTGCCGCGCACGAACTGGCGAACCGCTTCTCAGAGATCCGCGAAGTGAAGATGCGGGTCGGTGCGTTGCCGGAGTTTCCGACCAACGCGCTCAAGTACAACCTGACCTGGAGTGTCGACGGCCTCATCAACGAATACTGCCAGCCGTGCGAAGCGATTCGCGACGGCCGCTCGCAATGGGTTCAGCCGCTCGAAGGCCTCGAGCATTTCTCGCTCGACGGCATCGAGTACGAAGCGTTCAATACGTCGGGCGGCCTCGGCACGCTGTGCGAGACGCTGTCCGGCCGTGTCGAATCGCTCGACTACAAGTCGGTCCGCTATCCCGGCCACCGCGCGCTGATCCAGTTCCTGCTCGAAGAGCTGCGTCTGTCGAGCGATCGTGACACGCTCAAGTCGATCATGCGCCGGGCGGTGCCGTCGACCGCGCAAGACGTCGTGCTGATCTTCGTCACCGTGACGGGCATGCGCGACGGCCAGCTCGTGCAGGACGTGTTCACGCGCAAGATCTTTGCGAAGACCGTGTGCGGCGTGCCGATGAGCGCGATTCAAATCACCACGGCGGGCGCGATGTGCGCGGTGCTCGACCTGTTCCGCGAAAAGAAGCTGCCGCAAAGCGGTTTCGTGCGCCAGGAGCAAGTGTCGTTGCGCGACTTCCTCGACAATCGCTTCGGCAAGCTGTACGAAGGCGCGACGCTCGAGGCGATGGCGACGGCTTGAGCATGAATGCCGCGGTGGAGCGCGGCGTCAGGCGGGCCCCGGCGGCAGGATCGTTGCCGGCCGCGACGGCATCTGCACGATCTCGCGCAGCAGCGCGTCGAAATCGGCCGCGCTCGGCGCGGTGTTGTCGAACATGATGAGACCAACGCGCGCCGTGCCGCCCGGCACGAAGCGGCGCTGCCGGTACTCGTCCCAGTGCGCGAGCTTGTACGCATCGTTCGGATTGGCGCGAGCGACGATGCGTGCATGCGCGGTCTCTTCCGACGTCAGCACCCAGACGATGCGGATCACGACGTCGTCCGCGACACCGAGCCATTGACGGTCGAAAAGCCGGCGGTCGCGAATCTCGCGCGAAAGCGGCCCGATCACGACTGTGCTGATGCCGAGTTCGAGATTCTCGCGAGCCGTATCGATGAGGCCCCGGTACTCGGGATCGCGCAGATGCTGGAGAAAAAGCGGGCTGTCGCGGTCGTTGGGGTCGCCGGTCAGCGCCTGCATGGCGGCGGCGCTGTAGTGTCCGTAGAGCGTGTCCTTGTCGAGCAGGCAGAATGCGCTGCCCGTCGTGCGCATGAGCGGCCCGATCAGGCGCTTGGCGATCGTCGTCTTGCCCGTGCCCGCGTGACCGCACAGAAAAACCAGATAGGTCACGAGTGCTTGTCCTTGGAGTCGTCCGCCTGAGCATCGGCGCCTTCGACGGCATCGTGCGCGAAGGTATCGTTCGCATCGAGCCACATCACGTTGATGATGCCGAAGCCGAGTGCGACGCCGATGCCGAGGATCCAGGCGAAATACCACATGGCGGTCTCCTTGAGGTGGGTTCTGCGGCGCTGCCCGCCGCCGTGCGCCGGAGTGCGGGATGACAGCATGGGGCCGCGGCGGCAAGCCCAGCGCGGCGTCGCCGGGGACGCCGGATGCACGTTCGATCATGATCAAGAACGCCTTGCCGCGCAAGAGGGAAGGGTCTACGCGGCTGTGTGCGCCACCGGATGCACGCGCGGACGGCGAGCCGCTACACTCTCTCGCATTCGACGCCGACGACGGGAACAGCATGCGCGGGCATTGGGCAGGCAAGGCGAGGGCGGCGGTGCGCCCGAGCACGGCGGGGACGATCGCGGCGGCACTCGTCGCCGCTTCGGCGGTCTTGGCCGGCTGCGCGGCGACGCCTGCGGCACCCGTGGCGTTCAGGCCGGTGCCGGTCGAACGCATCCTCAAGCCGGATGTCACGCAGCCGGCCGCCGGCAAAGTCGCCGTCGACGTGCGCCGCGAGCGCACCGACAACGTGATCGTGCGGTTTCGCGACGCGCTCGTTTACGTCGACGGCGTGCAGGTCACGGATCTGCAAAACGGCGAGCATGTCGTGTTCTATCTGAGCCCGGGCGTGCACCGGCTGGCGGTGTCGACACAGTTCGATCCGGTGATCGAGATTCGCTTTACGGTCGATGCCCGCTATACGAACGTCGCGAGCGTCGCGTTCGACAAGGACCATCGCGTCGGTTTGCGGCGCGTGCCGCATTAGCGAGCCGTTGCGGCGGGTTTCGGGGCGGATGCATTCAGACATTGCGGCAAGTCAGCGCGCCTTTGCACGCGGCTCGCCGCGCCTTTGCGCTAACATGCGGCCGCTTGTCGTGCGAGCGCCCATCCTCGAGGAGGGTCATCCGATGAACTCAGCCAGCCACGCAAAACACCATCTGATCGAGCGTTTCGGGCTGATCCCGCATCCCGAAGGCGGCCACTACCGCGAGACGCATCGCGATCCCGCGCGCGTCGCTCGGATCACGGGCACGAGCGACGGGGAGCGCAGCGGGGCGACCGATGCTTCGCGTTGTGCGTCGACCTGCATCTACTACATGCTCTGCGACGGCGCGTATTCGGCGTGGCACCGGATTCGCTCCGACGAGGTCTGGCATTTCTACGCCGGCGACCCGCTCGATGTGCACGTGCTCGATGCCGCCGGGCAGCTCGTCACGCACCGGCTCGGCAATGCGCTGGTTCGCGACGACGCGGTCTTTCAGGCCGTCGTGCCGGCCGGGTGCTGGTTTGCCGCGCAATGTCCCGCTCTCGCGGATCAGGCGGATCTGGCGGGTGCGGCCGGTTTCGCGCTCGTCGGCTGCACGGTTGCGCCCGGATTCGAGTTCAGCGAGTTCGAACTGGCCGACGCCGAGGCACTGGCCGCCGCGCATCCGAGCCACGCAGAACTGATCCGGCGCCTCGCGCCGCGCGCACCGTGACAATCTTGGATATCCAGCTCGTGACCAGTCCATTGCGAACGTAAGAGTCGCGAGCCGAAAATGCATCGGCCACCTCGGCCGATTCTCCCTTGAACGTACGTGCCAGGGCATTATTATGATTTTTGATAACGCCTAACGAAAAATAGATAATTAAATTATGCATTAAAGTGATGCGGCTAGGGTGTTGCACACCCGGCGCAGACGAAGTTCCGCGTCGTATCTTGAACGCGGCCGATATGGCGAGCTGCGGGGAATGTTCAGTTGCGTGCGGTACGGAGCCGCAGCAGGTGCGGCCCCGCGTGCGTCAAGCGGGCGTTCGTGCCGCGCGGGCGCGTGGGCGGCGCTGCTCGGCGGCCGCAGCCGCAGTCGCTTCCTCGCCGTCGTTGCGCGGCAATACAGCAATCATGCGGTCGAGAAGCTGATACGTTTCATTGAGCGTGCTCGTGCCGAGGCGCGCTTCGAGAAGCTGGTATTGGGCGTCGACGCGCGGGCCGATCTGCGCGACCAGCTCCGTGCTCTTGGGCGTCAGCGTCACGATGAGCTTGCGCTGGTCGGCGAGCGGGCGCATGCGCCGGATCAGGCCATCGCGCTCCATACGCTCCAGCACGCCGGTCAGGCTCGGGCTCAGGATGCAGCACAGCTTCGCGATCTGGCCCGCTTCGAGTTCGCGCGACGGCTGCGCGTCGAGCGTGCGGATGATGCGCCACTGCTGCTCGGTCAGCGAAAACTCGTTGAGGATCGGGCGGAACATGCCCATCAGCGTTTCGCGCGCCTGCAGAAGCAGCATCGCGAGATTGCGGTGGTCGAACTGGCGGGTCATGGCTTTGGACGGAAAGGCGATGGCGAAATCTTATCAGGGACGCCGCATGCCGCATACCGCAATCAACTATCGGCGGATTCGCTTGCCTATGATTAACATATTAATTACTATGTTCCGGGAACCCATCCTGCCGACGAGCAAGGAGTCAAGCCGATGAGACTTTCTGTGGTGACCGACAAGGCCGGGCGCACGGCGCGCGGCGAGGTCGAGTTGAAAAGCGTCTATGGGGCGCTCTTGAATTTCCGCAGCGCGTTGACCGCGCTGGGCGACGCGGTCAACGCGGCGCCGTACGGCAAGCCGCCGCAAGCGCCGATCCTCTATATCAAGCCCGCGAACACCTACGCGCACGACGGCGCTCTGGTCGCGGTGCCGGACGGCGTCGGCGAACTCGAAATCGGCGCGACGCTCGGCGTAGTGTTCGGCCGTCGCGCCACGCGCGTAACGGCCGCCGACGCGCTCGGCTACGTGCTCGGCTACACGGTCGTCAGCGACGTCGGCGTGCCGCATCCGAACTATTACCGACCGGCCGTGCGCTTCAAGTGCCGCGACGGCTTCTGCCCGATCGGCCCGTCTGTGGTCGCGCGCGACGCGGTGCGCGATCCGGATCGTCTGTCGCTCACCGTGCGCGTAAACGGCGAAACCAGGCTGGAGACGAATACCGGCGACCTCGTGCGTCCTGTCGCGCAACTGATCGCAGACGTGACGTCGTTCATGTCGCTCGACGCCGGCGATGTGCTGCTGATCGGCGTGCCGGCCAATGTGCCGCGCGCTCGCACGGGCGACATGGTTGAGATCGCCATCGGCGAAGTGGGCACGCTTACGCATACGCTCGTGACGGAGAAGATTGACGACCCCGACGCTCACTATCGTTCGCTGCCCCGCGAAGAAAGTCCCGCGCCTCGCAGGACGTCCCCCGCCCCGCAGGAAGTCCCTTTGGGGGATTGGGGGATTGGGGGAAGGGAGGCACGATGAAAACGGCACGTGTGGCATTCAACGGCGCGGTGCACACCGCCACGCCCGCGGGCGACGATCTGATCCGCCTCGACACCGGGCGCGTGCTCGCCGAGCGCGACGTGATCTGGCTGCCGCCCGTCGAGCCGCGCACGGCCTTCGCGCTCGGCCTGAACTATGCCGACCATGCGAAGGAACTCGCGTTCAAGGCGCCCGAAGAGCCGCTCATTTTCCTGAAAGGCCCGAACACGTTCGTCGGCCATCGCGCGCAGACAGTGCGCCCGGTCGACGCGACTTACATGCACTACGAGTGCGAACTCGCAGTGGTGATCGGCAAGACGGCTCGCCGCGTGTCGCGCGAAGACGCCGACGAGTACGTCCGTGGCTACACCGTGGCGAACGATTACGCGATCCGCGACTACCTCGAAAACTACTACCGCCCGAACCTGCGCGTGAAGAACCGCGATACCTGCACGCCGCTCGGGCCGTGGCTAGTCGATCGCGACGACGTGCCGGACCCGATGAACCTCACGCTCTCCACGTTCGTCAACGGCGTCAAGACGCAGCAAGGCTCGACGCACGACATGATTTTCGACATTGCGTCGCTGATCGAAACCCTCAGCAGCTTCATGACGCTCTCGCCGGGCGACGTGATCCTGACGGGCACGCCGGAAGGGCTCGCCGATACGAAACCGGGCGACGAGGTCGTGACCGAGATCGAAGGTGTCGGCCGGCTCGTCAATTCGATCGTGAGTGAAACCGATTACTACCGCGCGGGCTGACGGCGTCGGCGCAAGGAGCCAACGATGACCATCAAACACTGGATCGACGGCAGGCAAGTCGAGAGCCGCGAGACCTTCATCACCTACAACCCGGCGACCGGCGAGGAAATCACGGCGGTTGCGTCGGGCGGCGAGACCGAGATCGATCTCGCAGTGCGGGCCGCGAAAGAGGCGTTCCCGAAATGGGCGAACACGCCCGCAAAGGAGCGCGCGAAGCGGATGCGCAAGCTCGCCGAGCTGATCGACCAGCACGTGCCGGAACTCGCCGCGCTCGAAACGCGGGATACGGGCCTGCCGATCTCGCAGACCAGGAAGCAGCTGATTCCGCGCGCGTCCGAGAACTTCAACTTCTTCGCCGAAGTGTGCGTGCAGATGAACGGCCGCACTTACCCGGTCGACGATCAGATGCTGAACTACACGCTATATCAGCCGGTCGGCGTGTGCGCGCTCGTGTCGCCGTGGAACGTGCCGTTCATGACGGCGACGTGGAAAACCGCGCCGTGCCTCGCGCTCGGCAATACGGCGGTGATGAAGATGTCGGAGCTGTCGCCGCTCACCGCGGATCAGCTCGGCATGCTGGCATTGGAGGCGGGGATTCCGCCCGGCGTGTTCAACGTCGTGCAGGGCTACGGCGCGACGGCCGGCGATGCGCTCGTGCGTCACCCCGATGTGCGCGCCGTGTCGTTTACGGGCGGCACGGCCACCGGCAAGAAGATCATGGAAAGCGCGGGCCTCAAGAAGTATTCGATGGAGCTCGGCGGCAAGTCGCCGGTGCTGATCTTCGACGATGCGGATCTCGACCGCGCGCTCGATGCGTCGCTCTTCACGATCTTCTCGATCAACGGCGAGCGCTGCACGGCGGGTTCGCGCATCTTCATCCAACGCTCGATCTACGACGAATTCGTGCTCAAGTTCGCGGAGCGTGCGAACCGCCTGATCGTCGGCGATCCGGCCGACGAGAGAACGAACCTCGGCGCGATGATCACGCGCGCGCACTGGGAGAAGGTCACCGGCTACATCCGCCTCGGCGAACAGGAAGGCGCGAAGATCCTCGCGGGCGGCGCCGACAAGCCAGCCGGCCTGCCCGCCCATCTCAAGAACGGCAACTTCGTGCAGCCGACCGTGCTCGCCGGCGTCGACAACCGGATGCGCATCGCGCAGGAAGAGATCTTCGGGCCGGTCGCGTGCCTGATCCCGTTCGATAACGAAGACGATGGCCTGCGCCTCGCGAACGAGACGCAGTACGGGCTCTCGTCGTACATCTGGACGCAGGATGTCGGCAAGGTCCACCGCTTGGCGCGCGGCATCGAAGCGGGCATGGTGTTCGTCAACAGCCAGAACGTGCGCGACCTGCGCCAGCCGTTCGGCGGCGTGAAGGCGTCAGGCACCGGGCGCGAAGGCGGCGAATACAGCTTCGAAGTGTTCGCGGAAGTGAAGAACGTCTGCATCTCGATGGGCAGCCATCACATTCCGAAGTGGGGCGTTTGACGGTTTCACCGGAGACAGAACGATGGGTAAGCTTTCCATAGCCGCCAAGATCACGCACGTGCCTTCGATGTATCTGTCCGAGTTGCCAGGCCGGCACCACGGCTGCCGGCAGGCCGCGATCGACGGGCACAAGTTCATCGGCGAGCGATGCCGCGAGCTGGGCGTCGATACGATCGTCGTGTCCGACACGCACTGGCTCGTCAATGCCGGCTACCACGTGAACTGCAACTCGCGTTTCGCGGGCACGTACACGAGCAACGAGCTGCCGCACTTCATCAAGAACATGACGTACGCGTATCCGGGCAACCCGGAGCTCGGGCGCCTGATCGCGGCGACGGCGACCGGGCACGGCGTGTTCACGCGCGCTCACGAGATCGACAGCCTCGAGCTCGAATACGGCACACTCGTGCCGATGCGCTACATGAACGGCGATCAGCACTTCAAGGTGGTCTCGATCGCGGGCTGGTGCGCGTGGCACCCGCTCGACGAGAGCCGGCGCTTCGGCGCGGCGCTGAAGGAGGCGATCGAGGCGAGCGATTCGAACGTGGCGTTTTTCGCGAGCGGGTCGCTGTCGCACCGCTTCAACGACAACAACAGCCCGGAAGAAGCGATCCACATGATCAGCCGCGAGTTTTTCCGGCAAGTGGACGAGCGCGTCGTGGAGCTGTGGAAGAAGGGCGACTTCGCGACGTTCTGCAAGATGTTGCCGGAGTACAACCTGCATTGCTTCGGCGAAGGCGGCATGCACGATACGGCGATGCTGCTCGGCCTGCTCGGTTGGGATGCGTACGACAAGCCGGTCGAGATCGTCACCGGCTACTTCGCGAGTTCGGGCACCGGGCAGATCAACGCGATCTTTCCACTGCCTTGAACACGCTCGGTCCCTTAAGCGCCATTGAATAACAGGAGCCTCGCCATGCCTCACATCATCGTCGAATACACCGACAACCTGGGCCCCGGCGCGCGCATCCCGGCGCTCTTGAAGACGATCAACGACACGCTGATCGCGCAGGACGGCGCGTTTCCGATCGGCGGCATCCGCTCGCGCGCATTCGAGTTGCACGACTCCGCGTGGCCGATGGCGCAGAAGATGACGCGTTCGTGCACATCACGCTGAAAATCGGCGCCGGCCGCAGCGACGCGGTGAAGAAGAAAACCTGCGACGCGCTGTTCGAAGCCGTCAAGGCGCACTTTGCCGATGTTTTTGCGAAGCGTTATCTGGCGCTGTCGATGGAGCTGATCGAGTTCGGCGAAAGCGGCACATACAAGCACAACAACATTCACGCGCGCTACCAGCGCGCCTCCTGAGCCGCCCTGAACGCCAGGTTCGGGCTTAAATCATCCATTGGGGAATCGCACATCATGCTGAGCCAAGGCACGATCGAACTGCTGGCGCGAAAGCTCCACCAAGCCGAGCAGAATCGCGAGCAGATTCGGCAGATCTCGCTCGACCATCCGGACATCACGATCGACGACGCGTACGCGATCCAACGCGAGTGGGTCGCCTTGAAAATCGCCGAAGGGCGTGTCTTGAAGGGGCACAAGATCGGGCTGACGTCGAAGGCGATGCAGTACACGTCGCAGATCGACGAGCCGGATTTCGGCGCACTGCTCGACGACATGTTTTTTGCCGAAGGCGGCACGGTGCGCGTCGATCGCTTCATCGTGCCGCGCGTCGAAGTCGAACTCGCGTTCGTGCTCGGCAAGCGCTTGAAAGGCCCGAACTGCACGATCTTCGATGTCTACGACGCCGTCGATTACGTCACGCCCGCGCTCGAGATCATCGACGCGCGCAGCCATTCTATCGACCCGGAAACGAAGCGTCCGCGCAAGGTGTTCGACACGATCGCCGACAACGCCGCGAACGCAGGCGTCGTGCTCGGCGGCCGGCCCGTGCGGCCGCACGACGTCGACTTGCGCTGGGTCGCGGCGATCATGTCGCGCAATGGCGTCGTCGAGGAAACGGGCGTCGCGGCGGGGGTGCTCAATCATCCGGCGAACGGCGTGGCGTGGCTCGCGAACAAGCTCGCGCCGTTCGACGTCGCGCTGGAGCCGGGGCAGGTGATTCTCGGCGGCTCGTTTACGCGGCCATGCGCGGCGAGAAAGGGCGACACGTTCAATGTGGACTACGGCCCGCTCGGCACCATCAACTGTTATTTCGGTTAAGCCGTTCGTCACCGAGGCGCGCGACAGGCAGCGCCTCCGATGTTGAAGCGCCGAACCGACGAGGCAGGGCGCCCAGCAGACTCGACCTATCGATGCCGTGCAGCAGCCAACCCGCCCGCCTTGGCCTTCGCTGGCCGGGCGGGCGGACTCACGACTCCGATCCCACCTGCATCACCGCATCCCGCTTATCGAGCAAGTGCTGCCGCAGAATTTCCGCGAGCCGCTTGCCGTCGCGCGCTTCGAGCGCCTTCAGCATTTCCTCGTGGTCGTGCACCGCGCTGTCCCACTTCTGCGCATGGAAGTTCGAACGAAAGCGCAGTGCCTGCAGCCGCCGGTTGATCGACACATACATCTGACGCAGTACCGAATTGCGCGCGGCTTCGTTGATCCGGTTGTGAATCTCGTGGTTGCGGCTGTAGTAGCCGGGCAGGTCGTTCTGCGTGCGGCATGCCAGCATCGCGTAATGCAGCGCCTTGATCTCCGCGAGTTCGGCCGGCGTGATGCGCTGGCACGCCAGCTCGCCTGAGAACGCCTCCAGGCCGCTCATCACCTCGAAGGTCTCCCAGATTTCCGCATCGCTCATCTTCGAAACCGTCGCGCCGCGGTTCTGCGAGATCTCGATCAACCCTTCCGCCGCGAGCACCTTCAGCGCTTCGCGCAGCGGCGTGCGCGAAATGCCGAGCCGCTCGCACAGTTCGCGCTCATTGAGCTTCGTGCCCGGCGCGAGCACGCCTTCGACGATGAATTCGCGCAGATGGTCGACCACGGTGTCGTGCAGGCGCTGCCGCTCGAGCTTCGGCAGGAGCCGCAGCGGAGCACTGGCTTCGGAGTTGGACGATTGCATGCAAAATCCTCTAGCAAAGGTTCCGTATATTTTACCGCAGGCCTCATTTTTCGCGCGAGAACCCGTGTCGGGAATACCCTTAGTCAATATCCGAAATTCTGCTTTCCTCGCGCCGATGTCACTGCTAAAGTATTTTGAATGCAAAATTCAATTGAGCTTCATGTGAGGAGAACAAGGTGCTGACACTCGATTTCCATCCTGCCGGACGTCATTTTTTGCAAATCCCGGGTCCGAGCCCGGTGCCCGATCGCATCCTGCGGGCGATGAGCTACCCGACGATCGACCATCGCGGTCCCGAGTTCGGGGCGCTCGGGCTGCAAGTGCTGGCGGGCATCAAGAAAATCTTCAAGACGCAACACCCGGTGGTGATCTATCCGGCGTCGGGCACGGGCGCTTGGGAAGCGGCGCTCTCGAACACGCTGAGCCCAGGTGACACCGTCCTCATGTACGAGACAGGGCACTTTGCGACGCTCTGGAAGAAGATGGCGGAGAAGCTCGATCTCAAGCCCGAGTTCCTCGGCCTGCCGGGCATCGAAGGGTGGCGCCGCGGGGTCGACGCCGAGCGGATCGAAGCGCGTCTGCGTGCGGACACGGCGCGCACGATCAAGGCGGTGTGCGTCGTGCACAACGAGACGTCGACCGGCGTCACGTCGAACATCGCGGCGGTGCGGCAGGCGATCGACGCGGCGGGGCATCCGGCGCTGCTGTTGGTCGACACGATCTCCGGTCTTGCGTCGGCCGACTATCGGCATGACGAGTGGGGTGTCGACGTGACGGTATCCGGCTCGCAGAAGGGACTGATGCTGCCGCCCGGCATCAGCTTCAACGCGATCTCGCCCAAGGCGATCGAAGCGAGCAAGACGGCAAAGTTGCCGCGCAGCTTCTGGGATTGGAGCGAGATCGTCGAAATGAACAAGACCGGCTACTGGCCGTACACGCCGAACACCAATCTCCTCTATGGCCTGGCCGAATCGATCGAGATGATTCTCGGCGAAGGGCTCGACAACGTATTCGCGCGCCATCAGCGCCTCGCCGAGGCGTGCCGCCGTGCGGTGCGCGCGTGGGGGCTCGAGATCCAGTGCGTCGATCCCGCTGTCTACAGCCCGGTGCTCACCGGCGTGATGACGCCGGAAGGCATCGATGCCGACGCGGTGCGCAAGACGATCTACGAGCGCTTCGACATGTCGCTCGGCACCGGGCTCGGCAAGCTGAAAGGGCGCATGTTCCGCATCGGCCATCTCGGCGACTGCAACGACCTCACGCTGATGGCGACGCTGTCCGGCTGCGAGATGGGCCTGAAGATTGCGGGGGTGCCGTTGGCGGCGAGCGGCGCGATTGCGGCGATGGATTACCTCGGATCGAACGCCGCGAAGCCGAACTTGAAAGCGGCCGCGTAAGCCGCGCGAGCGCCGGGTGCGCCCGCGACCGCAAGCGGCGCGTGCAGCAACGCCCGCGCCCCGATTCTTTATCACCGCCCGCAGAGGCCGGCCGTGGCCGATCGAGCTGTCGGCCACGCGATAGCTTTGCATGGGATCGGGCTAAGTGCTCTGCACGAGTTCGGAGTCAGTGCTAAAGCACTGACTCCGAACGACAGCTAAAGCGCTAAGCCCGTTCGACACGGAGACAGACGATGAAACGCATTCGTGCGAGCAGTATCGTGTTGTTGATGTTGTGTGTGATGTATTTCATAACGTATCTGGACCGCGTGAACGTCAGCACTGCCGCAGCGGGGTTCGGCAAGGAGTTCGGTCTCTCGAAGACGGAGATCGGGCTCGTCTTTTCCGCGTTCGCGTATCCGTATCTCGTGTTCCAGATCATCGGCGGCTGGGTCAGCGACCGCTTCGGCGCGCGCAAGACGCTGATCTTCTGCGGCGCGCTGTGGGCGTCCGCGACGGTGCTGACCGGCTTCGCGGGCGGCCTCTTCTCGCTGCTGGCCGCGCGCGTGCTGCTCGGGCTCGGCGAGGGCGCGACCTTCCCCGCGTCGACCGCGGCGATGTCGCGCTGGGTCGCGAAGGAAAAGCGCGGCTTTGCGCAAGGCATCACGCACGCGGCGTCGCGCGTGGGCAATGCGGCGGCGCCTGCGGCCGTGGTCCTGGTGATGACCACCTACGGCTGGCGCGAGTCGTTCTATGCGTGCGCGGCGTTGAGCTTTGTCTGGGTGGTCGTCTGGGCGATGACCTTCACGGAATATCCGAAGGACCATCCGCGCATCACGCCGCAGGAACTCGCCGCGCTGCCGGCGCCGAAACCGAAGGCGGCGAAGGTGCCGTGGGCCAAGCTCTTCAAGCGCATGGCGCCCGTCACGATCGTCTATTTCTGCTATGGCTGGACGCTCTGGCTTTTTCTGAGCTGGATTCCGCAGTACTTCCTGCACAGCTACCACCTAAACCTGCAAAAGTCGGCGCTGTTTGCGTCGAGCGTGTTCTTCGCCGGCGTGCTCGGCGACACGCTCGGCGGCATCGTGACCGACAAGATCCTCACGCGCACCGGCAGCCTGAAGCGCGCGCGCAGCTGGATGGTCGCGATCTGCATGATGCTGACGCTGCTGTCGTTGATACCGCTCTTTCTGTCGCACGACATCTACGTGTCGCTGGCTTCGCTGTCAGCGGGCTTTTTCTTCTCGGAGATGACGATCGGGCCGATGTGGGCGATTCCGATGGACATCGCGCCGGAACATTCGGGCACCGCAAGCGGCATGATGAACACGGGCTCGGCGCTCGCGGCAATTCTGTCGCCGGTATTGTCCGGATTCCTGATTGACAGATTCGGCAGTTGGGATCTGCCGTTCTTCGGCAGCATGCTGCTGATGGGCGTCGGCGTCGTGCTCGCGTTCCGGATGCAGCCGGAGAGCAAGTTTGCCGTCGATCCCGCGGGGCCTGTCGGCGAATTGCGCGCGTAGCCGGCTGCGCGCGACTCCCGAACATTCAGCGCTAGTAGGAGTGTCATGAAACAGCCTGTTGCTTCGCTCGTGGCCCAACCGATCAAGCTGGTCCCGCCCGCCGCCCGGCACGCCGGGTCGCTTGCCGCGAAGCTCGCGAAAGAACTGCGCGGCGATGTCTTCTTCGACGCCGCGAGCCGCGGACGCTATGCGACCGATGCGTCGATCTATCAAATCATGCCGATCGGCGTGGCGGTGCCGCGCGATCAGGCCGATGCGCTCATCGCGCTCGACATCGCGCGCGACTTGAAAGTGCCGGTCCTCGCGCGCGGCGCCGGCACGAGCCAATGCGGGCAGACGGTCGCCGAGGCGCTCGTCGTCGACACCAGCAAATGGCTCAACGCGGTCGTCGATTTCGATGCCGCCGCGCGCACGGTGACGGTCGAGCCGGGGATCGTGCTCGATCACCTGAACGCATGGCTCAAGCCGCACGGGCTGTGGTTTCCCGTCGATGTTTCGACAGCCGCGCAATGCACGATCGGCGGGATGGCGGGCAACAACTCCTGCGGCTCGCGCTCGATCGAGTACGGCAACATGGTGCACAACGTGCGGTCGATCGATGCAGTGCTCGCGGACGGCTCGCAGCACCGCTTCGGACCGTTGGCCGAAGCGAGCGGCGCGCCGCGCATGCAGGAGATCGTCGCGGCGCTCACGCGCATCGCGACACGCGAGCGGCAGGAAATCGTCGAGAAGATGCCGAAGGTGCTGCGGCGCGTCGCGGGCTACAACCTCGACCTGTTCGATTGCCAGAATCCGCGCGCCTACACCGACGACGGCTCGGCAAATCTCGCGCACCTGCTGGTCGGCTCGGAGGGCACGCTCGCCTACAGCCGTCAACTGACGCTCAAGCTCGCGCCGCTGCCGGCGCACAAAGTGCTCGGCGTCGTGAACTTCCCGACGTTCCATCAGGCGATGGACCTGACGCAGCACATCGTCAAGCTCGGGCCGACGGCAGTCGAATTGGTCGACCGTACGATGATCGATCTCGCGATCGGCAATCCGGCGTTTCGCCCCGTGATCCAAAGTGCGCTGACCGGCAATCCGCAGGTGATCCTTCTCGTGGAGTTCGCAGGGGAGGATCGCAACCTGCCGTTTGCGCAACTCGACCGGCTCGCCGAATTGATGGGCGACCTCGGCCTGCCGGATTCGGTCGTGAAGATGCCCGACGCCGGCGCGCAGAAAGCGCTGTGGGAAGTCCGCAAGGCCGGCCTGAACATCATGATGAGCATGCGCGGCGACGGCAAGCCGGTGTCGTTCATCGAGGATTGTGCGGTGCCGCTCGAGCATCTCGCGCAGTACACGAGCCGCCTCACCGATGTCTTCCACAAGCACGGCACCGAAGGCACCTGGTACGCGCACGCAAGCGTGGGGACGTTGCACGTGCGGCCGATTCTCGACATGCGCCGCGACGGCGCACAGAAAATGCGCGCGATCGCCGAAGAGGCCGCCGCGCTCGTGCGCGAATACAAGGGCGCGTTTTCTGGCGAGCACGGCGACGGACTGTGCCGCGGCGAGTGGGTCGCGTGGCAGTACGGTCCGCGCATCAACGAAGCATTTCGCGAGATCAAGCGGCTCTTCGATCCGGAGAACCGCTTCAATCCGGACAAGATCGTGAACCCGCCGAAGATGGACGACGCAGCGAACTTCCGTTTCGCGCCAGGCTATCGCGAAGCGGCGCTCACGCCCGCGCTCGACTGGTCGGCATGGAACGTGGCGCGCGATCCGCTGACGGGGGAGGAGACCGCGCCGGGTACGGGCGGCGACCTGTCGGCCGGGCTCGCGAAAGCGGTCGAGATGTGCAACAACAACGGCCATTGCCGCAAGTTCGATGCGGGCACGATGTGTCCGAGCTATCGCGTGACGAAGGACGAGCAGCACGTCACGCGCGGCCGCGCGAATACGCTGCGGCTCGCGATCTCCGGTCAGCTCGGGCAGGAAGGGCTCGCGAGTTCCGAGGTCAAGGACGTGCTCGGTCTGTGCGTGTCGTGCAAGGGCTGCAAGCGCGATTGTCCGACCGGCGTCGATATGGCGCGCGTCAAGATCGAAGCGCGTGCCGCTTGGGCGAACCGGCACGGCATCCCGCTGCGCGACACGATGGTGGCCTTCATGCCGCGCTATGCGCCGCTTGCGAGCCGTTTCGGCTCGGCAATCGGGCTCGCCGAATCGGTGCCGGGTCTGTCGAATCTCGTGAAGCGTGCGTTGGGGTTCGCGCCGCAACGATCGCTGCCGCGTTTTGCAAAGCCGTTCCTCGAAAGCGCGCAAACATCGCTGCCGTTGCGCGAAGACGGCAACGAAGTGCTGCTCTTCGTCGATACGTTCAATAACTACCTGGAGCCCGGCAATGCGCGTGCCGCGCAACGCGTGCTCGCAGCCGCGGGCTATACGGTGCATTTGAGCGCGCGCGCCGACGGCAGGCCGCTCTGCTGCGGGCGCACGTTCCTCGCGGCGGGACTGGTCGACGAGGCGAAGGCCGAAGCACGCCGCACGCTGGATGCGCTCAAGCCTTTCGTGGAACGCGGCGTGCCGATCGTCGGTCTGGAGCCGTCGTGCCTGCTGTCGCTGCGCGACGAGTTTCTCGGCTATGGCTACGGCGACGAGGCCATGCGCCTCGCTGAACAAGCGTTCCTCTTCGAGGAGTTCCTGGTTCGCGAGCAAAAGGCAGGGCGGCTCGAACTCGATCTGAAGGCGCTGAGTGCGCGTCAGGCGCTGGTGCACGGCCACTGCCATCAAAAGGCGTTCGACGCGTTCAGCCCCGTTCAGGCCGTGCTGAAGTGGATTCCCGAACTCGACGTCTCGACCGTCGAGTCTTCCTGCTGCGGAATGGCCGGCAGCTTCGGCTACGAGGCCGAACACTACGCGACGTCGATGGCGATGGGCGAGCTGTCGCTGCTCCCGGCGGTGCGCAAGGCCGGCGCCGACGTGCTCATCGTCGCCGACGGTACGAGCTGCCGGCATCAGATTCACGACGGGGCGAAGCGGCAGGCCGTTCACGTGGCGCGTGTACTCGAAGCGGCGTTGATGGACGAGGCCGCGCGGTTGTTGTGATTCGAACCTCTGCCTGACCATGCTGGCGGCGATGTCGCGGCTTATCCGCGAATCCCGCCGGTTCTTTTAATGGATCGCAGCGCAGGCAGCGGAATTCGCTAGGTCGCGCTGACGGCTGTCGCAGGCGCTGCCTCGTGCGCAGCGCCGATCGCCCAGACCGAGACGCCGGCCGCGTCGATATCGAAACGCTGGTGCGTATCGACTAGCCAGCGAGGGTCGTCGCTCGCCACGTCGAAGCGCACGCCGCCGGTTTCGAGCCGCACATAGCGCTCGCCGCGGCGCAATTCGACGGCCTCGACCGTTCCCGTGTGCGCGCCATCGTGCGACGCGCAGATCGCATGCGACGACACGCGCCACATCACGCGCTGACCGGCAGCGAGCGCTTCGTCCGCCATCGGCACCACCAGATCGCGGCCGATCTGCACTTGTCCCGGTGCGCGCACGATCCCTTCGCCGATATTGCTCAAGCCGAGCAGGTCGGCCACGCGCATCGTGGCGGGCTTCTCGAACACGGTTTCGATCGGACCCGCTTGCAGCAGGCGGCCATGTTCGATGACGAGCACTTCGTCGGCAAGCAGCGCGGCCTCGTCCGGATCGTGCGTGACGGTGATCGTCACGGCGGCGATCTCGCGCTGCAGTGCCCGCAGCGACTGCTGCAGGCGACGGCGGCGCGGCGTATCGAGCGCAGCGAACGGCTCGTCGAAAAGCAGCAACTGACTGTGCTGCGTGAGCGCGCGCGCGAGCGCCACGCGCTGCCGCTGGCCGAACGACAGTTCGTGCGGCAGACGCGCGACCAGCGTCGCGAGCCCGAGGTGCTCGACCCAGTAGCGCGCGCCGGCCGTGTCGGCATCGACAGGAAAGGCGAGTTGCTGCGCGACGGTCATATGCGGGAACAGGCCGTAATCCTGCGGCATGTAGCCGATCCGGCGGCGCTCGGGCGGCAGCGCGCCGAGATCGGTCGCGCCGAGCCGCAGCGTGCCGCCCTCGTTGCGCTCGAGCCCCGCGATCACGCGCAGCGCGAGCGACTTGCCGGAACCCGAGGGTCCGATGATCGCGAGCCGGCGCGTCGCGGCCGTGTAGGCGACGTCGAGATCGAACGAACCGAGGCGGCGGGTCAAACGGAACGTGAGCTGCAGATCGTCGGCGGCGGCGCGCGGCGCGCGTCCTAGCGGCGACTCCGGGTCATCGCCATTGTCGGCGGGCAGCACGCCGATGCGCTGACGTCGGGTATAGATCGACAGCGCCGCGCAGACGATCGCGATCGCGAGCGTCGGCAACAGGAGCGGCATCATCGCCGGCAAGCCCTGGCCGCCGAACACGACATACGTATAAACCGGCAGCGAATACGGGTGATACGCGACCATCACGGTCGCGCCGAACTCGCCGAACGCGCGCAGCCACGCGAGCGCGAGGCCGGCCCGGATCGCGGGCCACGCGACCGGCAGCGTGACCCGGAAAAAGCGGCTGCCCGCGTGATGGCCGAGCGTCGCGGCGACGTCGTCCAGCACCGGATCGACGGCGGCGAACGCCGATTTCGCGGCGATGATCAGGAACGGCGCCGCAACGAACGTTTCCGCGAGGACAATGCCCGCGAACGAATCGGTGAGGATGCCGCCGGTCATGCGGCCGACCGGGCTATACGGCCCGAGCAGGAACAGCAGCAGCACGCCGCTCGTGAGCGGCGGCAGCGCGAGCGGCAACTGCACGACGAAGCCGAGCAGCGCCGTCTTGCGCGAACTGGAGCGCGCGAGGAAATACCCAAGCGGCACGCCGCCCACCAGAATGACGAGGGACGCGACGCTCGCGCTCGCCGCCGACACGCCGACCGCGGACCAGGTTGCCCGCCAGTCGACGTTCGCCCAGTCGGCGTTCCCCAGCTGCGGCACGCTCGCGACAAACGGCGCACACAGGTACGCGGCGAGCAGCGCGGCAAGCCAGAAGAGGGGGCGGGCGGCGAGTGACTTCATGACTTCCCGATCGATGCCGGCAAGGCGGGCGCCGTGAGCTTACGGCGCCGCATCGATCACGGCTTGCACCGGCGACGGAATCGCCTCGGTGCTGCCGGTGACGACCGGCTTGACGACCTCGACGCCATGCTCCGCAAGCAGCGCGCGGCCCTTCGCGCTCAACAGGAAATCGATGAAGCGTGAGGCGCCCGTCGCGTTTTGCGCGTCGTTGAGTATCGTCAGCGTGTAGCTCGCCTTCGCTTGCAGTTCAGGCGCGGGACGGATCGCGGGAATCTTCAGGTCGGAGGTCTCGGTCGAGTAGAAGAAGCCCGCATCGAGCTGCCCGGACTGCAGGCGTCCGACGAGGGTCTCCTCGGGCAGGACCTGCGACGGGTTCTCGGTATCGCCGAGCGTCTTCCGGACGAGGTCGGGCTGGCGATAGAGATCGGCGGCCTTGGTCACCATCTCGACGGTGAACGCGCCTTTCGGATCGAGCTTCGGATCGGTGCGGCCGATGCGGATGCCCGGCTCCTGCAGCACCTGGTCCCAGCGCTTGGTCTTGAAGTCCGCGGCGAACTTGCTCTTCGGGTCGTAGCCGATCATGAGCGGCGACTCGGCGAAGTTGACGTACCAGCTCACATGGTCGCCGTTGGCCGCGCCCATCAGGCTCGTGTTGACCTTCGGGCTGGCGCTGATGAACACGTCGCCGCGGCGCAGCTTGCCTTTGATCTCATTGGCGATCTTGTTCGACCCTGCCGCGTAGCCGCGGAATTGCAGCCCCGTTTCCTTTTCGAAGGCGGGACCGACGCTGCGCTCCATCAGATTGACGAGCGACCCGGCGTACAGCACGTTGACTGTCTCCCCTTGCGCGTAGGCCGGCGCTGCCGAGACGGCACCGGCAATGAGCGCGGCGGCGGCCGCCAACTTGCGAATCATTGTTTTTCTCCTTGGCGTTATAAAGGACGCAATATTACGCTCGCCAGGCAGCTTTTCGCATGCGTCAGGCAGGCCTTTGAAATATCAGGATCAATATGTTGCATAGGGTGTGGCGAGCGCGATGCCGGCTTATGCGTCGAGCGTAATATATGCGGCGACATAGCGGTAGCCCGGAATGCCCGTACTGATGAGAAGAAGAGGTGCGGCGATGCACGCCGCCTCAGGCTGTCTTAAACTGCGGCTCTTCGATTGCCGCCGTTTTCCCGTCTCCTTTCAGGCCAAGCCCCATGTTCTCCGCATCTGTCGACGCCCAGTTGCCCAAAGCCGAGCTGTACCAGGAACTCGCCGCCCAGGCTCGCGCGCTGATCGGCGGCGAAACCAGCCGGATCGCGAACGCCGCCAACTTTGCCGCGCTCGTGTTCAACGCGCTGCCCGATCTCAACTGGGCGGGCTTTTACTTCTTCGACGGGAACGAGCTCGTCGTCGGTCCGTTCCAGGGCAAGCCCGCTTGCGTACGCATCGCGCTCGGCAAGGGCGTCTGCGGAACGGCTGCGGAGGCGCGCCGCACGCAGGTCGTGCGCGACGTGCATCAGTTCGCGGGGCACATCGCCTGCGATTCTGCCTCGCAATCGGAGATCGTCGTGCCGCTCGTCGACGCCGACGGCAAGCTGATCGGCGTCTGGGACGTCGACAGCCCGCTGCTAGCGCGTTTCGACGACGACGACGCGAAGGGGATGGAGGCGCTGTGCCAAGTCTTTGTCGAAGCGGGCTGGGCTGCGTAACTGGGGTGGTGCAAGGTGAGGGGGTGCAGCGCAATCTCATTTCTAGACGACCGGTCTAATTTTCGGTTATCATCCGTTCCCATGAAATCCGCGAACGCCGCCGAAATGCGGCAGCACATCCTCGACACCGCGCGTCCGATCATGCTCGGCAAGGGCTTTTCGGCGGTCGGCTTGAACGAGATCCTGAGCGCCGCCGGCATCCCGAAGGGCTCCTTCTATCACTACTTCGGATCGAAGGAAGCGTTCGGCGAGGCGTTGCTCGAAGGCTATTTCACCGGCTATCTCGAACGCATGGACGAACTGCTGGTGCGTCAGGACGGCACCGCCGCCGAGCGGCTGATGAGCTACTGGGACGATTGGCGCAACGACCAGGAAAGCGACGATGCTGCCTGCAAGTGTCTGGTCGTCAAGCTCGGCGCGGAAGTGTGCGATCTGTCGGAACCGATGTGCGCCGTGCTGCAGGACGGCACCGAACGGATCGTCGCCCGGATTGCCGAATGCATCGAGGCGGGCGCGGCGGACGGCTCGCTGAAAGGTATCGACGATGCGCATCGCACCGCCGCGACGCTCTATGAGCTATGGCTCGGCGCGACGCTCCTGGACAAGATCGGCTACCGCCGCCAGCCGCTGGACGCCGCCATGGCGACCACGCGCATCATCCTCAACCTTCCCGGACCGCTTTAATAGCGCCCCCAGACCTGCCGCTGCGCGTCAGGCCCCCGAGGGGGCAATCCCCCAAGGGGACTTCCTGCGGGGCGGAAAACTTGGGGCGGCCCGGCGGTTTCTTGAAAGACTAGGCGGGCGCGCCCGCCTATGAAGTTTTTTTTGCCGCAAAGGCGAGACGACCGGTCTAATCGTAGACGACCAGTCTAATTGATGGAGAAATACCTGATGCAGAATTTCGACTACTACAACCCCACCCGCATCGTTTTCGGCCAAGGAGCGATCGGCCAGCTGAACGACCTCGTGCCAGCTGCGGCGCGCGTGCTCGTGCTGTACGGCGGCACGAGCGCGAAGAAGAACGGCACGCTCGACGAGGTCAAGGCGGCGCTCGGCGCGCGCGAGATCCGCGAGTTCGGCGGCATCGAGCCGAACCCGACATTCGAGACGCTGATGGAGGCCGTCGCCGTCGTGCGCCGCGAGAAGCTCGACTTCCTGCTGGCGGTGGGCGGCGGCTCGGTGATCGACGGCACGAAGTTCATCGCCGCCGCGGTGCATTTCGAAGGCGACCCTTGGACGATCCTCGAAACGCACGGTGCGAACGTCACCGGCGCGTTGCCGCTCGGCGCCGTGCTGACGCTGCCCGCCACGGGCTCCGAAATGAACAATGGCGCGGTGGTCACGAGACGGGCGACGCAAGCGAAGCTCGCGTTCCGCCACGAATCGGTGTTCCCGCAGTTTTCGGTCCTCGATCCGACCAAGACCTACACGCTGCCCCCGCGGCAGATCGCCAACGGCGTGGTCGACGCCTTCACGCACATCGTCGAGCAATACCTGACCTATCCGGCGAACGGCCTCGCGCAGGACCGCTTTGCCGAAGGGCTGCTGCAGACGCTGATCGACATCGGCCCGAAGGCGCTCGCGCATCCAGACGACTATGCCGTTCGCGCGAATTTGATGTGGGTTGCGACGCTTGCGCTGAACGGACTGATCGGCGCCGGTGTGCCGCAAGACTGGGCGACGCACATGATCGGTCACGAGCTGACCGCGCGCTACGACATCGATCACGCGCGCACGCTCGCGATCGTGCTGCCGTCGATGCTCCAGGTCCGGCGCGACAGCAAGCGCGCGAAGCTCTTGCAATACGCCGAGCGCGTTTGGCAGATCACGTCGGGCAACGACGATGCACGCATCGACGAAGCGATTGGCCGCACGCGCGCCTTCTTCGAGAGCCTCGGCGTGAAGACGCGCCTGCCCGACTACAACGTCGGCGCGGACGCGATCGACGCCCTCGTCGCGCAACTGGAGGTGCACGGCATGACGCAGCTCGGCGAGCGCGAGGACATCACGCTCGACGTCAGCCGGCGCGTGCTCGAAGCGAGCCTGTAAGTCGCGTCGAGCGGGCATGTTGAACGGCCACCAGATCGCCGACGTGCTGACGTTCATTCGCGCGGGCCGGAACAACCAGGCGCCGGCCGTCGCCGCGGCCGACGCCGCGAAGCTGCGCAAGCTTCGCTAGGCGCGTAAGTCGAATGCGTCCCGGTCCGACGCTTGGCCGTTGCCGGCGCGTGCGCGCGCGCGCCACACCGGGCTCGCCTTGATGCGGCCGCATTCCTTGGCCTCATACATCGCAGCGTCGGCCTTGCGGACCAGATCGTCGGCCGTCTCGTTCGGTTCGAGCACCGCGACGCCGCAACTTGCCGTCATCCGATACGGCTCTTCGTGCAGCAGGACGGGCTCGCCCAACGCGCTGTCGAGTTGGCGGACGATCAGCGCCGCCGCGTCGCCCGCATTCGGCTCGGTCGTTTGCACCAGCACCAGGAACTCGTCGCCGCCGACGCGCCCGATCCGTCCGCACTCGCCGGCCGCGAAGCGCAGACACTCGGCGAGCGCGGCGAGCACGGCATCCCCCGCCTGATGCCCGTGCGTATCGTTGAGTTGCTTCAAGTTGTCGAGGTCGACGAAGATCACCGCGACATGTCCCGCTGCGTCAGGTGCGGCAACCGCTTGCTCCAGCAAATCCGAGATCCTGCCGCGATTGAGGAGGCCCGTGAGCCGGTCGACGCGCGAGAGCCGCTGCAATGCTTCGCGGCCCGCGAGCAGCTTGCGGATCAGCGACATGATCCACGCAGCAAAGCCGACCAGCATCACCGAGATGACGATCGCCATCGTCACGTAGACGCGCCGCATGCGGTAGTAGTCGTCGAGCGCATCGTCGACCGAGAGACCCGCGACAGCCAAGAGCCCATACCGGTCGATCGCACTGCCGGCGACGATCCGCTCGACATGATCGAGCGGGTCGGCGAGCGTCGCATCGCGCTCGTGCAGCAAGGCGTCGTAGCCCGCAGGCAGCGATTGCCCCGCCGTGCTGTGTGCGTCTGCCGCGCGGCGCGAGAGCATGAAGCCATGACGCGACAGCACCGCGATCATGCCGTGCTCGCCCAGCGCGGTGCGGTTATAGAAACCGTCGGTGAGATAGGCCGGGTCTTCGGATACGACGACGACGCCGTCGAAGCTGCCGTCCGGGTGGTTCAAGCGCCGCGTCGCCTGCACCGACCAGTGCTTCGAGATGCGCCCGATCACCGGCCGGCTGATGAAGAGCCCGACATCCGGATTGAACCGGTGCACGCGAAAGTGCTCGCGGTCGCTCAAATCGACATCGCCGGTCACGCGGCTCGTCGACATCGTGACGTGCCCATTGGGACCGACGAGCGTGACCTGCAATGCGGTGTCCGAGCTGATGAGGCCATGCGTCTCGTAGCTATGCAAGTCGAAGGTCCGCGACGCGTCGTGCGCTTTCTCGTAGCCGTACTTGACGAGCAACGCGATCTCATCGACGTCGTGAATCGTTTTCAACGTGTGCGTGCGCAACGAATCGGCGAGCGTGCGCGCGGCGAGGCGCGTGTCGCGCAACACCGCGGCCTTTTCGATTTCGAGGCGCAAGAGGATGGTGCCCCACATGACGCACAGGACGAGCCATGTCAGCACCGGGATCAGAAACAGCGCCCGGGGCTTCGGTTCGTCCCGCTCAAACCCTTGCAAGGCCGCGCGCATGAGCTCCTCGTAATGACTTGTCTAGTTATCGAGTGTGGGCCTGTCGGGAAAACCCTGGTGCGTTGAAAAGAGCCGGGTTTTCCGTTCGATTCGATGCATTGGCGCTTCGCCACGCGCATTTGTTCGACGAATAGGGCGCTCGAACGCAGCTTTTGCCTACGTATTACCGCATTTTGACGAATTGGCCCGCTGCCGATCGTCATACGGTTGCGCACCGCGCCATGTCGCGCGTCCGGGAGCGGCACTTTCCTTCCGTTGCGTTACGGCCGGTCTGCCACTACATTGCTTCTTCCAAACACAATCGGGAGACAGTATGCGCCGCTACCTTGCCACTGCTTTGGCCGCCGTGTCGGCCGCCGGCATGATCGAAACCGCCCACGCACAAGAGGTCGTGACGATCGGCCATTCGGCGCCGCTCACCGGCCCTCAGGCCGTGAACGGCAAGGACAACGAGAACGGCGCACGCCTCGCGATCGAAGACCTCAACAAAGCAGGCGTAACGGTCGCGGGCAAGAAGGTGACGTTCAAACTCGATTCCGAAGACGATCAAGCGGACCCGAAAGCCGGCGTGCAGGTTGCGCAAAAGCTCGTGGACAGCGGCGTGGTCGCCGTGATGGGCCCGTACAACTCCGGCGTGGCGATTCCCGCGTCGCGCGTCTACAGCGGGGCCGGCGTGCCGATGCTGCCGGTCGCGTCGAACCCGACCTTGACCAAGCAAGGCTTCAAGAACATTTTCCGGATCGGCGCAAGTGACGTGCAATTAGGCGGAACCATGGCGACGTTCGCCGCGAGCACCCTGAAAGCGAAGACCGCCGCGATCGTCGACGATCGCACCGCGTACGGGCAGGGCGTGGCCGACGAGTTTGAGTCGGTCGCGAAGGCGCACGGCATCCGGATCGTCGATCGCGAGTACACGAACTCGCAGGCCACCGATTTCCTCGGCATCCTGACCAACATCAAGTCGAAGAACCCGGACGTGATTTTCTTCGGCGGCTATGCGGCGCAGGGCGCGCCGATGGCCAAGCAGATGGTCGAGCGCGGCTTGCGCGCCAAGCTGCTCGGCGGCGACGGCATCTGCTCGGCCGACATGGGCCATGTGGCAGGCGCGGCGGCGTCGATCGTCTACTGCGCGCAAGGCGGCGTGTCGCTCGACAAGACCGCGGCAGGCCGCGACTTCCTCAAGCGCTACAAGGACACGTACCACACCGACACGCAGGTCTATGCCGTCAACTACTACGACGGCGTGAAGATGCTCGCCGACGCGATGGTCAAGGCGGGCACGACGACCGACAAGGCCAAGCTGACCGCCCAGCTCGCGAAGGAGGACTACACGGGCGTCGCGGGCACGTACTCGTTCGACGAGTATGGCGACCTGAAGGGCGCGCCTACGACCGTCTACGTCATCAAGAATGGCTTGCCCGTGCCGTATGGTCAGTAACGGCGGATCAGCAACAGCGTTCAAGCGCCAAACTACCGAAATTCACTCATGAAAATCACCCGATCCATTTCGACGGTAGAAGTCCACACAGGCGGCGAAGCGTTCCGGATCGTGACGAGCGGCCTGCCGCGCATGCAAGGCGACACGATCGTCAAACGCCGCGCGTGGCTCAAGCAAAACGCCGACGAGATCCGCCGCGCGCTGATGTTCGAACCGCGCGGCCACGCCGATATGTATGGCGGCTACCTGACCGAGCCGGTCAGCGAAACCGCCGACTTCGGCGTGATCTTCGTTCACAACGAAGGCTATAGCGACCATTGCGGGCATGGCGTCATTGCACTTGCCACTGCCGCCGTCGAATTGGGTTGGGTGACGCGCACGAGCCCCGAGACGCGGGTCGGCATCGACGCGCCGTGCGGCTTTATCGAAGCGTTCGTCAGGTGGGACGGCGACCATGCGGGGCCGGTGCGCTTCGTCAACGTGCCGTCGTTTATCTGGAAGCAGGACGTGTCGGTCGACACGCCGTCGTTCGGCAAGGTCACGGGCGACATTGCCTACGGCGGCGCGTTTTACTTCTATGCCGATGGCGCCCCGCATGGGCTCGAAGTGCGCGAGTCCGACGTCGAGCGCCTCATCCGGTTCGGCGCGGAGGTCAAGGACGCGGCCAACCACGCGTTCCCGGTCGTGCATCCGGAGATCCCCGAGATCAACCATATCTACGGCACGATCATCGCGAACGAACCGCGTCACGCGGGATCGACGCAGGCGAACTGCTGCGTGTTCGCCGATCGCGAAGTCGATCGGTCGCCGACCGGCTCGGGGACCGGCGGCCGCGTCGCGCAGCTTTATTTGCGAGGCCGGATGTCGAAGGACGACACGCTCGTCAACGAATCGATCGTCGGGACGATCTTCAAGGGACGCGTGCTGCGCGAAACGACCGTGGGCGGCATCAAGGCGGTGATTCCGGAAGTGGAGGGCAGCGCCTACGTGTGCGGTTTCGCGAACTGGATCGTCGACGAGCGCGACCCGCTCACGTATGGGTTTCTTGTGAGGTGAGCGTTCGAATCGCGGGCCAGAGCGCGTGCCTTTTCGCCGATCTCACTCCCACCTAGCGCCCCGCTCGACGCTAACCTTGCACGGCTGGCAGCAAATCGACGCGGAAAAGGGCGAATTGCTCAAACACACCGTGCGAACGCAGACGCGCGTATTGCCGGAAATATGGAGCGCGGAGGGCAGGGTTGTCTGAAAAAGTTGGATATTGGACATTGGAGACAGCCGCGCATCCTCCTATTCTCCGTCCTGTGCAGACCGACATCGGGTCGGCGCCTCAACAGGAAAACGGAGAATCATCATGAGCAACCCCCAACACAAAGGTACCGCGCTGATTACGGGCGCGTCTTCCGGCATCGGCGCCGTCTACGCGGACCGGCTCGCCCGGCGCGGCTATGACTTGATCCTCGTCGCGCGCAACCGCGAGCGGCTCGATCAACTGGCAAATCGTCTGACGACGGCGAGCGGCCGTTCCATCGAAGTCGTCGCAGCCGATCTCGGCCACAAGGCGGACGTGCGTCGCGTCGAAGACATCCTGCGCACCGATTCGAGCATTACGATGCTGGTGAACAACGCGGGCTTCGGCGGAGCGGGCCCGCTCTTGGTGTCCGATCCGGACAAGATGGAAGCGATGATCGAGTTGAACGTCACGGCGCTCACGCGGCTCACGTATGCGATCGCACCGAAGTTCGTCGAGCGCGGCAGCGGGACGATCGTCAATATTGCGTCGATTGTCGCGGTGGCGCCGGAGCTCCTGAATGGCGTCTATGGCGGCACCAAGGCGTTCGTGCTCGCCTTCAGCCAGTCCCTGCGCCATGAACTCGCGGACAAAGGCGTGCGCATCCAGGCTGTGCTGCCGGGCGCGACGCGCACGGAGTTTTGGGGCATCGCGGGTCAGCCGGTCGAGAATCTGCCCGAAAGCATCGTGATGAGCGCCGAAGATCTCGTCGATGCGGCGCTCGCCGGGCTCGATCAGGGCGAGCTCGCGACGGTTCCGTCGCTGCCCGATGCGGCCGATTGGAACGCGTTCGAGTCGGCTCGCGCGGCGCTCGGACCGAACCTGTCGCGTAGCGAGCCGGCCCCGCGATACGGGGTACCCGCGGCGCGATAGCGCGGCGGATGCGATCTCTTCGGATCGCCCGATGCGGCCACGCAGCGTCATCTGAATCCGGAGGAGCGGCTATCGCATCAGCTTTGCGAATGACGGGCCGCGTCTTCGATCACGGGGGCCACTTGCCGCTTCAATGCTCGCTGAAATGGTGAATCAGGACGATAGCGCATCCTTTTTGCTTAACGTAGGTGTTTGCTGCAAAGAACGTTATGCAAGCGGGAGATAGGCCGGCCACTTGAGCGTGGCTGTCCGGTCGACCAGCGGGGGAGGCGAGATGCGCGCATTGAATGATAAGGTACGTGCTGCAATTTCTGCCGTGCTGGTTGCACTGCTTACCGCATGCGGCGGGCATGGGAGCGGGACAAGCAGTGGCAGCGGCAGCGGCGCGGCCACCCCGGCGGGCGGCGTCAATCTGCAAATCGTCTCGTTCGGTGACAGCTTGTCGGACGTGGGGACCTATGCGCCGATCGCGAGCGCGGTAGGCGGGGGGCGTTTCACGACCAATCCAGGACAAGTGTGGACTCAGAATGTCGCGCAATACTACGGCGATACGCTAAGCGCGGCGTTTACGATCGACATCACCCATAAATTGAGTGCGCAAAGCGGTCTTGGCTATGCGGAGGGCGGCTCCACGGTCGCGACGCCGGCAAATCTGTACGACTTTCTAACCGACGTGATCGGCAACGTCGAAATGCCCGTCAATCAGCAAGTTTCGAGCTATTTGGCCGCTCACGGGAGCTTCAATTCAAATCAACTGGTGCTGGTCTGGGCTGGCTCGAACGACGTGCTTCGCGCGGGGGCGCTGCCGGCCGCGGCGCAGACCGTGCAGACGGCGGCAACGACTCTGGCTCAAGTTATCGGACAAATCGTCCAGAGCGGCGCCACGCATGTCGTCGTGGTCAATGTTCCGAATATCGGGTTATCGCCCAAAGGTATCGCCTCGCCCGACGGCGGGGCAACGCTGACCCAGGTATCGCAAATGTTCAACGACAGCTTGAACGCTTCCTTGCAGGCCAATGGCCTGCAAGGCAAGGTCATCCAGATCGATTCTTACACTTGGGTGAATCAGATCATCGCGAATTTTCAGGCCAATGGTTTCGCCGTGTCCAACACCGGCCAAGCCTGCGACCCCGCGAAAACACCTGATGACACGTCATTGTTTTGCTCGCCGACTACCTACGTGACGGCCAATGCCGATCAGACGTACATGTTCGCCGACGACCTTCATCCGACGACCCGTTTGCACACGCTGTTCGCGCAGTTCGTGGAACAGCAGATCGCCAGGAGCGGTCTCGGTCACTGAGGTCCGGGGCTGGGCGCATGAGCGGCTCTTGCAATCGCGCAGCGAACCGCCAGCTCGGGAATCGGACATTTCTAATGAGCCAAAACCAGACATTACTAAAAAGCTGTAACACAAAAAATGTCGATAATTTATCTTATGTTAAATTTAAAATACCTCGAACACGAGGTCCAGACAACCGCCCCGGTGCCCGGCGACCACACGCAAACGATGTCCGCCGCTCGCGACGCGACCGCATTCCCCGGCAAATGACGCCAGCCCGCGTTTTAGAGGGTCCACCCGTGCGAACCCGAGTCTGTGCGGGAGACCCTCCTGTGCTTGCTAAAGGCGTGTTATTGTCAAAGCGAAGGACCACGGGTTCGCCTAACGGCACCCCGAACGCAAGTTACATTCGCGAGCGTCGCCATGAGTGATGTACGCCAACACCTAAGTCCAAACGACCGTGTCGAACTGCTTTGCTGGCTGACGTGCGGCAGCCTCGGGGCGTATTACCTGAACGAGGAATGGCCGCAGGCCTCTTTTCACGTGCAGGCAGCGCACAAGTGGCTGGACCGCCATATGCGCGACGCGGACTGGCTCAGCATCGCCAAGCTGTCCGCCCTTGCGATCGATATCGCCCGGTCGCACGCCAGGTTCGTCGATGCCGACTGGGCTCGCGAAGCGGTCGAAGAAATCCTGGATACCGACGACCTGAATTTCGAGGCACGGTTGGTCCAGCAGGTACTCGAGGATTGCCGGCGCGCTCTGACAGATAAACGCCCCGCCGACTGAGCCCGGCACGCTTACTCGGGGCAAACCGCTCGCGGCGTCCGCCCGTTCCGCGAGCTGATCCGCCATCTCACCCGAGACGAAATAATCGCTGACCCTATTTGCCGGCGCGAAGCGCGTTTGCGGCAAGCCTCGCGCGCCTTCGCGCGGTGATTTTGAATCGATTACGGGAAGAAAACGCGGGGTTCCGTGGTTTACCCAAGCAGGTCCGCCACTTTAGGGACCTCACGTGACCGCTACGGCTGATCAGCCCAGTCCGCGACGAGAACAAAAAATCAGCAACCGGGAATAAAGCCGACTCACGCTGTGTTCACCCAGATGTAGCAAGTGAGATTTAACTGATATCAACTTAGGAGTTCGAAATGAACAAGCGCCTCGTTGTCGCCTTTTCAATGGTCTTCCTTGCCTCGGCCGGCGTCGCCACCAGCGCGTCCGCTCAGGAAAAGACCCGCGCCGAAGTCCGTCAGGAATTGATTCAAGCGGAAAACAACGGCTCGCGTTTGGTTACCGACACGTCGTATCCCGACATCAATCCGATCTTCGCGCAACAAGCGGCCCGCGCGCAGCAGCGCGAAAGCAGCGTCGGCCCGGAAATGTCCGGCTCGAGCGCGGCGGGCGTCGCAGGCAAGACAGCGACGCAGAGGGGCGGTTCGAGCTGCGTGGGACCGGCGAGCTACTGCACGATTTACTTCGGTAGCTGAAACGGCTGACAAGATGCAAAACAACCCATGCGAATGGCAGCCCGTCTCGGCTTTCGAAGCCTGGACGCACACTTGAATATCGGGTGTCCATGTTCTTCAAGACGCTGGCTTCCATTCCGGGAAAACATCGGTTTCCCGGTGTGCCGACCCGCCCCCGCCCGCATATTTCTGTGCCGGTCGCTTTCGCTCGCCTCCGCTTCGTACTACGCTTGATGTGTCCGACGTTTTGCGCCCTCCCGCGTGGACATGTGTCCGTATGTGTACGTTAAGGAGCGAGGTCCAACATGCATCAACTGCTCACCGTATCCATCTCGAAGCCGGAAACCACCAACTTCATCCTGGGACAATCGCACTTCATCAAGTCGGTCGAAGACATTCACGAGGCCGTAGTCGGCACAGTGCCCGGCATCAAATTCGGCCTGGCGTTTTGCGAAGCATCCGGCAAGCGCCTCGTGCGCCGCTCCGGCACCGACGCCGGCTTGACCGAACTGGCGTGCAAGAACGCGATGTCGATAGGCGCCGGCCACAGCTTCATCGTCGTGCTCGGCGACGGCTATTTCCCGGTCAACATTCTCAACGCGATCAAGTCCGTGCCCGAGGTCTGCCGCATCTTCTGTGCGACGGCCAACCCGACCGAAGTCGTCATCGCCGAGACGGGACAGGGCCGAGCCATCCTCGGCGTGGTCGATGGGTTCCCGCCGCTTGGGATCGAAAACGACGAAGACGTTCAATGGCGCAAGGAACTGCTGCGCAAAATCGGCTACAAGGCGTGACACCCGCTTGAAGCGAGAGTGCGCGACATTCGGGCGCCGGGAATTTGACCGCAAGAGTCGGAGTGCGAGGCCGTCGCTGCGTCCGTAGACTGTGCTCCTGGACAACGCACCGGCCCCTCGCATGAACACGCCACTCAGCTCAAGTTCGCGCCTGCGCGCGAGCGGGCGCGTCGACGCGCCTTCCGCTTTCGCCCTCCTTCCCGCCGCGTCGTCGATCGCGATCGCCCAGCGCGTGGACTCGCTAGATTGGCCCCGCGTCGAAGACGATCTGGGCCAGTATGGTTGCGCGACGCTGCCCGCCTTGCTGACGGCCGCGGAATGCGACGCGCTGACGGCGCTCTACCCGCGCGACGATATCTATCGCAGCCGCGTCGTCATGGAACGCCACGGCTTCGGCCGCGGCGAGTACAAATATTTCGCTTATCCGTTGCCGGAACTCGTCGCTGCGCTGCGCTCGACGATCTACCCGCATCTCGCGCCGGTAGCGAACCGCTGGAACGAAGCTATGCGCGTTGCGACGCGCTATCCGGCCACGCACGAAGCGTTCATCCGGCTCTGTCATGCAGCGGGGCAGCAGCGCCCCACTCCGCTGATCCTCCAATACGGCGAGGGGGACTACAACTGTCTCCATCAAGACCTGTACGGCGAGTCCGTGTTCCCGCTGCAAGTCGCGATTCTGTTGTCGCAGCCGGGCAGCGACTTCACCGGCGGCGAATTCGTGCTGACCGAACAGCGTCCGCGCATGCAGTCGCGCGTCGAGGTCGTGCCGCTTGCCCGTGGCGATGCGGTGATTTTCGCGGTCAACCATCGTCCGGTTCAGGGCTCGCGCGGCGTCTACCGCGTCGCGTTGCGGCACGGCGTGAGCCGTCTGCGTTCGGGCCGGCGGCACACCATCGGTGTGATCTTTCACGACGCGCTCTGACAAGCGGATCGGCCGGCGATGGACGCCGGCGCGCCGGCCGGAGGCTCCCTGGCAGCCAAGCCGCAAAACGCGCACAATTTCCCCTCGGACGAGCTCGCTGCCGAAGCACAGGAACAGAATAAATCCGTCTTTGCCGCCGTGCCGCTGTCAGAGCCGCCGAGGCGCTTAGGACCTCACTTGCCACCACACCGCATGACCGTCTACGAAAAAACCTCGGGTCACGACATGCCGAATCCGCCGCCCGAGCGATCAGCCACGCTCGTTCGGCGTCCCGCGTTCGCAGCCGTTATCACCTTTATCGTCGCGCTCGCCGCCGTGATCGGCGCGTGGCGGATCGTGCACGACCAACTGCAGCGCGCCGCGCTCGCGCGCTTCGAATGGCGTGCCGCGCAGACCACTGTCGAGTTGCGCAACAAGCTGGGCGCATGCGAGGAGATCCTGCGCGGTGCGAGCGGTCTCATCGCCGTGACGCAGCCGGCCTTGCCGGCACTTTCCGCTTCGTCTGCGGCTCCTGTTTCCCCCGACGCCTGGCGCCGGTATGTATCACGCCTCGATCTCGACGAAAAGCAGCCCGCCCTGCGCGCGCTGGGCTATGCGACGGCCGCAACGGACGGCGTGGTGGGCCTTGCGGGCGACATCAAGGCAGACAGCGCGCCGGACGCAAAAGTTGCCGCCGACAGCAGCGCATCGGCCAGCGCGCTGGTGCCCGTCACGCTCATGTATCCGCAGCGCTCCGACGCCGCGCCGCTCGCCTACGATCTCGGCCGCGACCCGTCACGCCGCGGCGCATTGCTGCGCGCGGCCGATACCGGCCAGCCCGCGCTCATCGCACGTCCGGTCGCGTTCGACACCCGCACTGATTCGAATCGCCCGCGCTTCGAACTGTATCTGCCGGTGTACCGAAGCGCCCACCTTGCCGCGACGAAGGAAGCGCGGCGGGCCGATGTCGCCGGCTTTGTCGTCGCGCATCTCGACGCCGGGTGGCTGCTCGGCAGCCTGGAGGTCCACGAAAGGAACATCGATCTGCAGATGTACGCGGGTTCGCCCGCGAACCTTCTGTACGCGACATCCGATGCCGTAGACAACGCCCCCACCCATACGCTCTTCAGCCGGACGGAGACGCTGCGCTTCGGCGGCGAGCCGCTCACGCTCATCTATACGACGGACGACCGCTACCTGGGCTCCGGCGACGCGCTCAGCGCCGCACTCGTGCTGGCACTCGGCGTGCTCGCGTCGTTTTTCATGGGGGCGCTCGTGTTCGTGATCGCGCGAGATCGTCCAGAGGCATAGCGCGCGTCGCGTGTCCGGACACGCCCCTTGGGTGGCCGCGCGCGACGCCGGACGCTTTCGCGCACGGCGTCTACCATAGAGACACGAGCCTTAGACCGCGGGGCGCATCATGTACGCATTGTTCAGGGATCGATCCGAAGCGGGCCGTATTCTTGCGGCCCAATTGCGAAACGAGGGGGTCAGCCAAGATGCGGTCGTTCTCGCGCTGCCGCGCGGGGGAGTGCCGGTCGGCTTCGAGGTCGCAACGGCGCTCGATGCCGAACTCGACGTGCTCCCCGTGCGCAAGCTCGGCGTGCCCGGCGAGCGCGAACTCGCAATGGGCGCGATCGCGGCGGGAGGCGCCTTGTACGTCGACCACGGCACGATGCACATCGCACGCGTCACGCAGGCACAGTTCGAGGCGGTGCACGCGGAGGAGCAAATCGAACTGGCGCGCCGCGCGACGCTCTATCGCGGCGAGAACGCACCGGCCATCGTCGAGGGACGCGTCGCGATCGTCGTCGACGACGGCATGGCGACCGGCTCCTCGATGCAAGCCGCCGTGCGCGCATTGCGCAAACAGCAGCCCGCGCGCGTGATCATCGGCCTGCCGGTGGCGCCGCTCGGCGCGCAAGCGGATTTCAGCGGCATCGTCGATGCGTTTGTCTGCGTCGCCAATCCGCCGAATTTCTACAGCGTCGGCCAATACTACGAAGACTTCGGCGAGACGAGCGACGACGAAGTCCGTGAACTTCTCGCCCGTGCCCGGGCACGCAAGTCATGACGGTCAAGCAAGGCGCTTGCTCATCTAAACTGCCGTGTTGAGCAGTTGCGTGGTCGGGTTCCCGCTCGGAAAAAAGGCTGATTTCTGAAAGGCTGAAAATTTTAAACAAACGAAAGCTTTTGTGTTTGCAAATCGTCAGAAGGAGCATGCGATAGCAAGCGCCGGAAGCCGCGCGCGAAAGTGCGAGCGAAAAAAAGCCAGCCCGAAGGCTGGCTAGATCGAACATCGGATTTTTGAGGGCTTCAGCGCGACGTCAGAGCCGAAGCGCAGGCGCCGCATAGCGGCAGTCGTAGCGCTTCCTCACGGTGCCGTTCTCGTCGACGCTTTCCAGATACACGTCGAACTGCCACAGGCGCGCCATGTGCTTGAGGACTTCCTCGCTATCGCTTGCCAAATGACGGTTGTCGCTCATGAAATGCCGCAGCGTCAGGCTGCGATCGCCGCGCGTATTCACGGACCATACCTGAATGTTCGGCTCGCGATGATGCATGTCGTACTGGCGGGACAGCGCCTGCCGCACGTACTGATAGCCGCTCTCGTCGTGAATTGCGGAGACTTCGAGCGCATCGCGCATGTCGTCGTCGAGCACCGAGAAGAGGCGCATGTCGCGTATCAAGTGCGGCGACAAGTACTGCGCGATGAAGCTCTCGTCCTTGAAGTTGCGCATCGCGTAGTGCAGCGCTTCGAGCCACGGCGTGCCGGCCATTTCCGGAAACCATTTGCGGTCTTCTTCGGTCGGCGATTCGCAAATCCGGCGGATGTCGCTCATCATCGAAAAGCCGAGCGCGTACGGATTGATCCCGCTGTAATACGGCTTCGTGACGGGCGGCTGATAGATGACGTTGCTATGCGAATGGAGGAATTCCATCATGAAGCCGTCTTCGAGCAAGCCTTGCTGGTAGAGCGTGTTGAGCAGCGTGTAATGCCAGAACGTCGCCCAGCCTTCGTTCATCACCTGCGTCTGCCGCTGCGGATAGAAGTACTGGCCGATCTTGCGAACGATGCGGATCACTTCGCGCTCCCACGGCTCGAGCAGCGGCGCGTTCTTTTCGGCGAAATACAGCAGGTTTTCCTGCGGCTCGGGCGGGTATCGCCCCTCCTCTTCTTCGGCTTCCAGTTGCTTCTTGATCGGCAGCGTGCGCCACAATTCGTTGACCTGCGACTGCAGATAAGCCTCGCGTTCGCGGCGAAGTGCCGACTCCTTCGCAAGCGACAGCTTCTGCGGCCGCTTGTAGCGGTCCACGCCGTAGTTCATCAGCGCGTGGCAGGAATCGAGCAGCTCTTCGACGCGATCGAGGCCGTAGCGCTCCTCGCATTCGGCGATGTAGTTCTTGCCGTAGACCAGATAGTCGATGATCGCGTGCGCATCCGTCCACAAGCGGAACAAATAGTTGCCCTTGAAGAACGAGTTGTGCCCGTAGGCCGCGTGCGCGATCACGAGGGCCTGCATCGTCATCGTATTCTCTTCCATCAGATACGCGATGCAGGGGTTCGAGTTGATGACGATTTCGTACGCAAGCCCCATCTGGCCCCGCCGATAGCTCTTCTCGGTGGCAAGAAAATGCTTGCCGAACGACCAGTGCCGGTAGTTGACCGGCATGCCGACGGACGCGTACGCATCCATCATTTGTTCGGCGCTGATGACTTCGAGCTGGATCGGATACACATCGAGCTCATATTGCTCTGCAACATGAGCGATGTGCGTGTCGTACTCCTCGATCAGCTCAAAGGTCCAGTCGGACGGGCACGGCAGAGGCCGTCGGTCGGCAACGTTCATACGGACTTCCCTTTGCCCCAGTTCGGGCGCTTCGGTGTGCCCTCGCGTGTCGGTGCGGGTGCCGGGCTCGCGCTGCGCTTGTGGATGATGCGCATGCGTCCCTTTTCGTCGGCGCTCCGGCTGATAGCCGCGCGCCTCGTTATGCAGGTGCTTCGTGCTCATGCGGCCACCTGCTTTTCGAACAACTCTCTGAACACAGGGTAAATGTCAGCCGCCGTCTCGACTTTCTTCATCGCGAGGTGCTGCTGACTCACCGCAAGCTGCGCATATTCAAGCCACAGGTTCTGCTCCTCCGGCGCCACTTGAATATACGCAAAATACCGCGTCTTCGTCAGGATGTCATCTTGCAGGATCTTACGGCACTTGGGCGAGTCGTCGGTCCAGTTGTCGCCGTCGGACGCCTGGGCTCCGTAAATATTCCATTCAGTCGGCGAATAGCGCTCCTCCATCACCTTGCGCATCAGTTCGAGCGCGCTCGATACCACCGTGCCGCCGCTTTCGGTCGAATGGAAGAAGGTGTCTTCGTCGACTTCCTCCGCGCGCGTGTGGTGACGGATGAACACCACTTCGATCTTTTCGTAGTTACGTTTCAGGAATAAGTACAGCAGGATGAAGAAGCGCTTGGAGAGGTCCTTGCGCTGCTCGTCCATCGAGCCGGACACGTCCATCAGGCAGAACATCACCGCTTGACTCGACGGCTGCGGCTGCTTCACGCGGTTGACATAACGCAGGTCGAAGGGATCGATGAACGGGATGCGCCAGATGCGCCCGCGCAAATGATGGATCTCTTCTTCGAGCAGTTTGATTTCTTCCCGGCGATCGCCCGGGTCGTTCGTCAGTTCTTCGAGCTGCTGCTCGAGTTCGCGAAGATCGTTGACGAGCGGCGCACCGAGCGCGATGCGCCGGCCCAATGCGCTGCGCAGCGACCGGACGACATCGATGTTGTTCGGCGTGCCTTCGGCAGCCCAGCCGGCGCGGATGCTCTTCCACGTCGGCACGGCAAGCAAATGGGTTTTGACGAGACGCGGCAACTCCAGGTCGTCGAAGAAGTACTGCATGAACTCTTCGCGCGAGAGCTCGAACACGAAATCGTCCTGCCCCTCGCCCTCGTTGCTCGCCTGACTGCCGCCGCCTCCGCTGCCGCCCTGCGGCCTGGGAATCTTGTCGCCGCGGATATAGTCGGAGTTGCCCGGATGCACCATTTCGCGCTTGCCGCCGGGGCCATGCCGGAACGACGGCTCCGCGATGTCCTTACGCGGAATCGTGATGCTCTGGGTGTTCTGGATATCTTTGATGCTGCGATCACGCACCGCGTCGGAAACGGCGCGGCGAATATAGTTTTTCACGCGGCGCAAGAAGCGCTCGCGGTTTGCAATGCTCTTGTTCTTGCCTGCCAGCCTGCGGTCGATGATTTGGTGAAGCACAGCCGGTCTCCCGCTTGGAGTTCTCGAGCGCGAGGCGCGAGTGACGGCGCGGGACTAGGTCATAGGCCCGCGCGGCTCACGCCTCGCAAGGGGCTCGCGCGGACGCCCCGCGCGAGCCAGGCACGCTTCGGCTCATGACGACTTCCGAACGCGCAGATACCAGTCGCACAAGAGCCGGACCTGCTTCGGCGTATAGCCCTTGGTGACCATTCGGTTGACGAAGTCTTCGTGCTTGCGCTGTTCCTCCGCCGATCCTTTCGCATTGAACGAAATGACAGGCAACAGTTCCTCCGTATTCGAGAACATCTTCTTTTCGATCACGACACGCAGCTTCTCGTAGCTGATCCAGGCCGGATTCTTGCCGCCATTGGCCGCCCGCGCCCGCAACACGAAATTGACGATCTCGTTGCGGAAGTCCTTCGGGTTGCTGATGCCGGCAGGCTTCTCGATCTTTTCGAGCTCCGCGTTCAACGCAGCGCGATCGAAGCTCTCGCCCGTGTCGTGATCGCGGAATTCCTGATCCTGTATCCAGAAGTCCGCATACGTCACGTAGCGATCGAAGATGTTCTGCCCATACTCGGAATACGACTCCAGATACGCGGTCTGAATCTCCTTGCCGATGAACTCCGCATAGCGCGAGGCGAGGACGTCCTTCACAAAGGACAGGAACTTCTGTTCCGTCTCCGGTGGGAACTGCTCACGTTCGATCTGCTGTTCGAGCACGTACATCAGGTGCACCGGGTTCGCCGCGACTTCTGTCGAATCGAAGTTGAACACGCGCGACAGGATCTTGAACGCAAAGCGTGTCGACACGCCCGTCATGCCTTCGTCGACGCCCGCGAAATCGCGGTACTCCTGATACGACTTTGCTTTCGGATCGGTGTCCTTGAGGTTTTCGCCGTCGTACACCTGCATCTTCGAGAAGAGGCTCGAGTTCTCCGGCTCCTGCAAGCGCGTGAGCACCGAGAACTGCGCGATCATCTTCAGCGTGCCTGGCGCGCAGACCGATTGCCCGAGCGACGAGTTGCGAATGAGCTTCTCGTAGATCTTGATCTCTTCCGACGAGCGCAGGCAATACGGCACCTTCACGACGAAGATCCGGTCGAGCAGCGCTTCGTTGTTGCGGTTGTTCCTGAACGCCTTCCATTCGGATTCGTTCGAGTGCGCGAGGATGATGCCTTCAAACGGGATCGCGCCGAAGCCTTCCGTGCCCTTGAAGTTGCCTTCCTGGGTTGCCGTCAGCAACGGGTGCAGCACCTTGATCGGCGCCTTGAACATCTCGACGAACTCGAGCAAGCCCTGGTTCGCGAGGCACAGGCCGCCGGAATAGCTGTAGGCGTCGGCGTCGTCCTGGGCGTACTGTTCGAGCTTGCGGATATCGACCTTGCCGACAAGCGACGAGATGTCTTGATTGTTCTCGTCGCCCGGCTCCGTCTTCGCGATGCCGATCTGCCGGAGGATCGAAGGATAGCGGCGCACGACGCGAAACTTGCGGATGTCGCCGTTGTATTCGTGAAGACGCTTCACGGCCCACGGGCTCAGGATGTTCTTCAAATAGCGGCGCGGTATACCGTATTGCTCTTCCAGGATCGGGCCGTCTTCGTCATAGTCGAAGAGCCCGAGTGGCGACTCGTTCACGGGCGAACCCTTGATCGAGTAGAACGGTACGCGCTCCATCAATTGCTTGAGACGCTCCGCGATTGACGACTTCCCGCCCCCGACAGGCCCCAGCAGATAGAGAATCTGCTTCTTTTCTTCAAGCCCTTGAGCCGCATGCCGGAAGTAGGCGACGACCTGCTCGATCACCTCTTCCATTCCGTAGAACTCACGGAACGCGGGGTATACCTTGATGACTTTGTTCGCGAAGATCCTCGATAAGCGCGGGTCGTTGCGAGTGTCGATCTGTTCGGGTTCGCCGATTGCCGTCAGCATGCGTTCGCCAGCTGTAGCGTACGCGGCGGGATTGTCTTTGCAGAGCGCGAGATACTCTTCGAGCGAGAACTCCTCTTCTCGTGTTTTCTCGAAGCGGTTCGCGAAGCTGCTGTAGATATCCATGCTACCTCCATGCCGAAGTCTGCGATCGATGCCGCGCGCGGCGCGCAAAATCGGAAACGACATCGCTCGAATTCATCCTAAACCCTTTTAAATTTTTTTTCACGGACAACGTGGTGAAAAGCGCTTCGCGTCATTCCCATCTTGGAAACGCAGAATCGGTCACCTACAATCTTGTTCCCGAATCCTCAATCCCGCAGCGGCTCCCGCTGTTGCCGGCGACAAAACTTCTCGTGCGTTAGACGGTGACGCAGCGCAAGAAATTCGCCTGTACGCCAGCGTACCTTCATTGCGCCTCTCGCGTACTGCTCGTCTGTCATCCCACATATCTCCCACGCTGCCGATGTGCGCTTTTTGCGGCGCTTTCTGCGCGTCTTCGCAGTGCTCGTCCAGCGCGGCTATCGTCCGACTTGCAGCGCAGCGGGTCTCCTCGCCTTCCCGTTCCTACCTTATACGCACGACACCCGGTTTCCGATTACACGGTGTGTCGATTGGTTACAGTTTTTTCGTGAGTATCGTCGCGATGCTGAGATGGTGCATGCGCGAGCGTCGTTTTCCGGCGCTGCCGCGTCGATCGACACCTCTTTTTCTCGATCCGTTCCGGTTGCCCTAAGTCACCTTCGAGCAAACCTTCAGTTTGATTGCGCGCTCATCGAAGCGGCGTCAGCGTAAGCCGATGGATATCCGGTCCGGGCAAGAACGCGCTCGGGTGGCCGCGTACCCACGCAATGTGACCCGCCAAAAAAAACGGCGACAGCGGATGTCCCGATGCGCCGCCCGGCATCTCCAGAATGCCGTCTTCTTCATGACCGGGCGACACCGCGAAGCGCTCGGATGCGCCGAACGACGGGTGCTGGACGCGTGGCATGTCGATGTCGCCCGGCATCGGGTCGGCCGGCGCGCCCAGCCATCCGCGCAGCGGCGGCGGCAACAGCCGCGCGAACGGGTGATAGAGCGCGAGGCGATTGCGCTCGCCCCAGCGGGCGTCGTCGAGCGTGGCGCGACGGCGCAGGTTGCGGGCGATCGCCGCGTCGATGCGATCGAGCACGAACGCGCGCCAGTTCGCATCGCGCGAAGGCACCCACGCATGCTGCTGCGCGAGCGCTTCCATCAGCGGCTCGAGACGCGACGATGCGCGGCTGGTCGTCGGCGCCGAAAGCCATGGCATGGCGCCCTTCGCCGACGATGGTTGCGGCCAGCGCTGCTGCATGCGCGCATCGAGCGGGCCGAACCACGCGTCGTAGAACGATTGATAGAAATCGCGGACGAGCGTGTAGCCGGCCGCATCGCTATCCGCGCGCCCGTTCCAGGCGCTCACGATGCGCTTGAACGCGGCACGCTGCGGATGATCGCGCAGCGCCTCTTCATCGAGCGTATCGAGCGCAAGGTCGCGCCAGTACCGCACCCACAGCGCGCGGTCGTCGAGCTGAATGGCGAGCAGATCGCGCTCGTCGAAGCGTTCGCGGGCGAACAGGTCATCGCGGATCTGCGTGGCGCGCGCGCCCATGTCGGCGCCGCTGTCGCCGATCTTGCGCTGTTCCTCCGCGTTGCCGAGTTGCATATTGTTTGCGGTCCACAGACGGCCTTGCGGCGGATCGATCACGCGCGGATAGCTCGCGGCAGGCAAGCGCTCGAACTTCAACGCCGCCGAAGCGGCGCTGGCCGGAACCGGCAACCCTTGCGAGTCGAGCCTCGCATCGGGCAAGGGGCCCGCGAGCGTCCAGGCGATATGGCCGCTGCGATCGGCGACGACGAGATTCTGCGTCGGGATGCCGCTCATCTGTCCGGCTGCAAGCGCCTGCGTGACGTCGCGCGCCTGCTCCATGCGGATCAGATTCACGTTGACCGCGCCGGGCAGATACGCGGCCCAGTGCACGGCGTAGGTGCGCGCGCTGGGGCCATAGCCTCCGCCACCCTCGCCCCCCTTGCCTCCGTCCGCTTCCAGCATCGGCCCCCAGCGCGTCTCGCGCACCGGCAGTTGCACGGCGGCCGAGCCTTTGACGGCAATCGTCTCGACATGCTCTTCTGCCCGTTCCCAAGCGCCGCTTGGCCCGCGATAGCGCAACGGATCGGCTGGATCGCGCTCGAGTCCCACCAAGTCGATGAAATGTCCGTAGCTGTTCGTGAAACCCCACGCCACGTCGCCGTTGCTGCCCGCCACGACGAGCGGCGTGCCGGGCAGGTTCACGCCGGAAAGGCGCCGGGCGTGGCCCGAATCGTCGGGGAAATACAGCGTCAGCCGGTACCAGATGTTCGGCAGGCGCAGACCGAGATGCATGTCGTTCGCGACGAGCGCGCGTCCGCCCACGCCGTGCGCGGCATCGACGGCCCAGTTGTTGCTGCCTATCGCTGCCGCAGGGGGCACGAAGGCGTCGGCGTGCGCGGTCGTTGCCGCAGGCAACGGATCGTCGAGCCAGTCCGGACGGGTCGTTGGAATGACGGGCGGTCCTGCGACGGTCGGCCGGCCGTCGAGCGGCGCGTCCCAACGGCTGCCGGAAGGCGTCAGAAACGCGAACAACTCGGGCGGCACCGCATCGCGGAGCGCGGCGCGCGCGAGGATGCGCGGCACTTCGCCCGCCTGGAGGTCGAGGTACATCGCGTAGACCACGAGCAGCGTGTCGGCAGGCCGCCACGGTTGCGGCTCGACGCGCAGCACCGCGTATTCGAACGGCCGCGCGCGCAATGCCGCGAGGCCGGCGTTGACGCCGTCCGTATAGCGGCCGAGCACCGCGCGCTCGTCCGCGGGCAGCGCCGCGACCGCTCTTTCGGCTCGCGCGCGAAAGCGATTCAGGCGATTTTGCTCGTCGATCGCGAGCGCGTCGGCGCCGACCAGCGCAGCGAGTTCCCCTGCTGCGACGCGGCGCAGCACGTCCATCTGGAAGAAGCGGTCCTGCGCCTGCGCGAAACCGGTGGCGAACGCGACGTCGGCGCGTGTCGCGCCGCGGATCGTCACGGTGCCCTGCGCGTCGCGCGAGATCGTGACGGGGGCGGAAAGGCCCGCTTCGATGCGGGTGCCGTCAAGTTCGGGGAGACTCGCGCGCAGGAAAAACCAGACTCCCGCCGCGCAGAGGATAACGATCAGAAGAATCGCCGCCGCGCCAATGCCGGCGATCCGCGCGATCGCAGCCATGCGGGAGGGGGTGCGGCGGGCTTCGGTGCGCAACAGCATCATAGGCAGGCATCCCGGGGCAGATCGGTTGGCGCATCGGCACGATGGCGCTGCGCGCATTCTAACGGGGACGTGAGACGGCTACGCCCCTGACCCAGCGCCCTGGCTGCCGCCCGGAGCGCTTAAAACGTCTCCGAGTCGTCGGAGCCGCCGGCCGTCGTCGCTGCGGCCCGCGCGCACCGAATAGCTTGAATAGGCGCGATCAGACGCAGCGCTCTAGCGTCGTTAACGGCGCCGACGCTGAGGACTTGAAGCACTTTTTACCGTATGGGAAATGCGCTCGGCAGGGGTCTGTAATTTTTACAAACTCCGCTTTGCGAACCGGGCTAAGCGCAAAGCGCGATGTGTCCAGGCTCCGCATAGACAGCAGTCGATTCGCGCAGGACAAGGCGCGGCGACACGACGCGACGGCGCGTCGGTCCGGCGGCGGCGCCCGTGATGCGCTCGATCAGCGTCTGCGCCGCCGTTTCGCCGAGCGCGCGCACCGACTGCCCGACGGTCGACAGCGCCGGATACGTGTAAGCGCTGAACTCGATGTCGTCGAAACCGATGATCGAGCAGTCCCGCGGCACGCGTATGCCGCGTTCGGCGGCCGCACGCAGCGCGCCGATGCCCATCATGTCGTTGCACGCGAAGATTGCGCTCGGGCGCATGGTATCGAACAGTTGACTCGCCGCGAGATGGCCGCCCGCGCCGGAAAAATCGCTTTCGACGATCGCGCTCGGCGCGATCTCGATGCCGCGCTCGGCCATCGCGCGAATGAAGCCGTGCACGCGCATCGCGCTCACGGCGGTTGAAACCGGTCCCGTGATGCAGCCGATTTTCGCGTGTCCGAGTTCGAGCAGGTGCCTCGTGGCGAGATAAGCGCCCTTTTCGTGGTCGATCTGCACGAGATCGGCGGCGAGCCCTTCGATGTTGCGATCGACGATCACGAGCGGTTCGTGCCCATCGGCGAGGCTCTCCGCGAGCACGGCGTCGTCGCCCGCAGACGCGACGATCAGCCCGTCGATGCGCTTTTCCTGCAGCACGCGCAAGTAGTTGCGCTGCTTGGCGGGGTCGTCGTCGGAATTGCAGAAGAACACGCAATAACCCTTGCGCGCGCAACCATCCTCGATGCCCCGCGCAAGCTCGGCGAAGTAAGGATTCGTGCTGTTCGGCACGACGAGGCCGATCGTGGCCGTCGCGCGCGCCTTCAGCGACCGCGCGACCGCCGACGGCACGTAGTTGAGCTGGTCGATCGCCCGCTCGACTTTCGCGCGCAGGTCGGCCGACACCGGACGCGAATTGTTCACCACATGCGACACCGTGGTGAACGATACGCCAGCCACGGCCGCTACATCCTTGATCGTCGCCATAACCCGTTTCTCTCTCGCTTGTTTTTATTGCCGGCAGGCGAGCCCTGGCCCTTACCGGCCGCCATTCACCTTCTACACCTGCCTCATTACGCTCAGCTTGCGCCGCGGCGCCGCCTGATGACTGCTTCTTTCGCGGCCGCGACGGAACGCCCCGTATTGCCATTCCGCTATAACGGCAATTTTTTTGAAAGGCTGAACCGTCCGATGATGCCCGATGCCGATCCTGTCCAATGTGGGTTACGTCACGCGCGCTTGCGGCGGCTTCGGTACGTGTCGAGCACGACGGCCACCACGATCACCGCGCCGGTGATGATCCGCTTGGTCGGCTCGTTCGCGCCGATCTGCGCGAGCCCCGCAGCCAGCACCGAGATGATCAGCACGCCAAAGAACGTGCTGATGACGGAGCCGCGCCCGCCCATCAGGCTCGTGCCGCCGATCACCACGGCCGCGATCACCTGCAGCTCGGCGCCGGCACCGGCGTTCGGATCGGCGGCTTCGAGCCGCGAGATCTGGAACAAGGCGGCCAAGCCCGACAGCGCACCCATCAGCGCGAACACCACGACCTTGTAGGGACGCGGATTGACGCCCGCGAGGCGCACCGCCTCCTCGTTGGTGCCGATGCCGACCAGATAGCGGCCGAACACCGTGCGCGTCAAAACGAGTTGCGCCGCGATCATCACGGCCACCGCGATCAGGAACGCCGGCGAGATGCCGAGCGCGATCGGGTTGGAGAGGAAGTCGAACGCGTCGCCGATATACGCGGTGCGCGAGTTGGTCATCTGATAGGCGAGCCCGCGTGCCGCTTCCAGCACGCCGAGCGACACGATGAACGACGGAATCCGCCAGCCCACCGTCACCGCGCCCGTCACCGTGCCCGTGAGCGCGGCAGCCGCGAGACCGAGCAGCGCCGACGGAAACGGCCCCCAGCTCCATTGCAGCGCGGCGACGCTGACCACCGAGGCGCCGAGCGCGAGCACCGAGCCCACCGACAGATCGATCCCCGCGATGATCAGCACGAAGGTCATGCCGACCGACATCACGACGAGGTCGGGAATCTGGTTGGCGATCGTGCTGAAGGTGTCGTAGGTCAGGAAGTGCGAGCTCAGCACCGAGAAGAGCGCGATCATCGCCGCGAGTGCGCCCGCGAGCCCGAGATAGTTCGAGAAGCCGAGCCGCGTACCGGCCGGCGCGGTGCGCTCGGCGCCGCCGCTTTCGGCAGCCGCGCTCGCTGCGCTTGCACCACCGCTTGCGCCAGGCTTCGGCGCCGGTTGGTCGGTCATGACAGACTCCCTGCCTGATGCGTGTCGTGGGGGCGCAACAGCGCGTCGCGCCCGCTGTAGCCCGCGAATGCGGCGGCCAGCAGCTCGTCTTGCGTCCAGTTGTCCCGCGTGAAAATGCCCGTCATCCTTCCTGCCGACATCACGCCGATCCGGTCGCAGATCAGCATCAGTTCGCGCAAGTCGCTCGAGACGACGACGAGCGCGCGGCCCTCGCGGGCGAGCGTGCCCATGAGGCCGTAGATGTCGAACTTCGCGCCGACGTCGATGCCGCGCGTCGGCTCGTCAAAGAGAAGGACCGTGGTGGCGCGCGCGAGCCAGCGGCCGATCACGACTTTCTGCTGGTTGCCGCCCGACAGCTCGCCGACCGGCTGCGCCGGCCCCGCCGCGCGCACGCGGAGTGTATCGATCTGGGTTTGCGCGAGCGCGGTTTCGCGGCGTGCATCGACGATGCCGCGCCTGGCGACGCCCCGCAGATTGCCGAGCGAGACGTTCGCCGCGATCGGCTGCGGCAGCAGCAACCCTTCGCCCTTGCGATCCTCCGTGATGAGCGCGATGCCGTGCTTCACCGCATCCGACGGCGAGCCGATGTGCACGGCCGCGAGCGGCCGGCCGACCGACACCGTCCCGCGATCGGCGAGGTCGGCGCCGTAAATCAAGCGCATCAGTTCCGTGCGCCCCGCGCCGATCAACCCGCTCACGCCGAAGATCTCGCCCTCGCGCACCTCGAACGAGACGTCGCGCACCGCCTGGCCGCGACCGAGCTTATCGACTTTCAGGAGCGGCGCGCCGATCTTGCGTTCGCCGAGATCGATCCGCTCGCCGATTTCGCGTCCCACCATCAGCGTGACGATGCGATCGCTCGTCACATTCGCCATCCGGTCCGCATGGACGAGCCGTCCGTCGCGCAGCACGGCGGCGCGATCCGCGATCCGTGCGAGCTCCTCCAGCCGATGCGAGATGTAGACGAGCGCGACGCCGCGATCCTTGAGCCGCCCGATCTGCTCGAACAGCAGGTCGACTTCGCGCGCGGTCAGCATCGCGGTGGGCTCGTCGAGGATCAGCACGCGCGTGTCGCCGATCAGGTTGCGCGCGATCTCCACCATCTGCTGGTGGCCGATGCCGAGCTCGCCGACGAGCGTATCCGGATCGATCGCATCGAGCCCGACCTGCGCCATCGCGACGCGCGCGTCCGCGCGCAGGCGCCGCCTGTCGATCCAGCCGAGCGTCTTCGGGCCGAGGCGCGGCAGATGGTTCAGGAACAGGTTCTCGGCGACCGAGAGCGTCGGCAGCAGATTCAGCTCCTGCATCACCATCCGCACGCCGAGCGTTTCGGCGACGGTGCGGCTCGCCGGCGCATACGGCTCGCCCGCCAGCCGCATACCGCCCGTGGTCGGCTCGATCAGACCGCCGATGATCTTCGACAACGTGCTTTTGCCCGCACCGTTCTCGCCGGTCAGCGCCAGCACCTCGCCCGCGAAGAGTTCGAGCGCGACGTCGGTCAGTACCGGCTCCGCGTAGGTCTTGCCGATGCCGGTCACGGACAGCACTGCGGTCATTTCGTCGTGGGTCGAATCCATCGCGAATCGGCGATCGCCATGAGGGCTATCTTGAAGATAACGGCAATGCCGCGTCTTTCTTGAGCGTTCGTTGAATTAGCGGGCCGGCCGGGCATGGACCGCCTTAAGCCGTTCCGCCAAACCGTCAGGCGCTCCGCGTCGCGACACCCGCCGGCGGCCGGCGTCACTTGGTGACCAGATCGACCGGCGTCTCGACGACACCCGACAGCTCCGATTGCTTATTGTGCCCGGCGATCGCCTTCAACGCGGTGTCGATGCCGAACACGGCCTGCTTCGCCGCGTACTGATTGGCCGTTGCGAGCACGCGCCCGTCCTTGAGCATCGGCTTGATTGCGTCGATGTCGTCGTAGCCGACCACGTACACCTTGCCCTGCTTGCCCGCCGCGCGCACGGCCGACACGGCGCCGATCGCCATGTTGTCGTTGCCGCACAGGAGCGCCTTCAGATTCGGGTACTCGTTCAACATCGCGGAGGCCACGGCATTGCCCTTGTCGATTTCCCACTCGCCGGACTGCACCGAATCGATCTTCGCGCCGACCTTTTGCATCGCATCCTTGAAGCCCGCGGTGCGCTGCTGCGCGTTGGTGGTCGTCGAAACGCCCTCGAGAATGCCGACCTCGTCGCCCGCCTTGAGCTTCTGCGCGAGGTAGTCGCCGACCTTCTCCGCGCCCTTGCGGTTGTCCGGCCCGACGAACGGCACGTTCAGGTCCTTCGACTTCAGCACGTCCGGATCGAGCCGGTTGTCGATGTTGACCACGATGATGCCGGCATCGACCGCCTTCTTCACGACCGGCACGAGCGCCTTCGAATCGGCGGGCGCGAGCACGATCGCATCGACCTTCGACACGATCATCTGCTCGACGATGCGGATCTGGCTGGCGGTATCGGTCTCGTCCTTGATGCCGTTCGTGATCAGGTCGAACTGGCTGGCGTTGTGCTTCTGATAGTCCTTCGCGCCGGTTTCCATGGTCAGGAAGAACTCGTTGGCGAGCGACTTCATCACGAGGGCGACCTTCGGCTTCTTCGGCGCCTGAGCAAAGGCGGAAAACGGCATCGCCGCGGCGGCGGCAAGGACGACGGCGGCGGTCAGCACGCGGCGACGAATGCGGTGATTCATGCAAGTCTCCTTTTGCTTATGGGCTCGGGACGAGCCGTTTTTTGATGTGAGCGGGAGCGCCTATGCTGGACCGTTATTGCGAAGCGCGCAAGGATGGGCCTCGAAGGCTGGGGTTTCTGCTAAGACAAGCAAGGAAGCAAAGGGCCGGCGCCGCAGGCCATGCGGCGCCAAGACAAGGCAGGGAGCGGAAGGGAGCGGGAAGGAAGCGGATTGGACGCGGGCGCCGCAATGCGGCTAGAGCCCCTCGACGGACTGTCCGTCCACCTTGCCGTCGATGATGTCGCGCGCGTACTGCACGCCGGTCTTGTGCGCTTCGATTTGACTTTCGAAGGGATCATGCTCCGGCACGCCGAACATTTCGGACTTGCCGTGCTCGCCGCTCAACTGCCGCGAAATGGTGACGACGATATCGAAGCGCCGCGGCCCATCGGGCACCTCGTTGCCTTCCTTTGCGCGGCGCAGGGCTTGGACCGCGATCGCAAAGCCTTTGTATTGCTCCGATAGAGGAACCGACATCGCAAACTCCGTTTGGATGGAATGATCCCGTCACGGCTTGCTGTCAGCCGATACGCGGCGCCCCGACGGCGCGCGCCCGGGATACTGGTCCGCGTACGCAAGACCCGTTCCGCTCGGATCGTGGCCAATCTGCCGCCCGATTGCCGTAGCGTTGCCGCTCGCGCAACCCGCATGCGCGCCGGAATTCGATCTCCGGATCGCTCGACGCTTGAATTACCGGCAAATTTGAAGAAATTACCGGCGGCTTTTTCGGCTTGGCATTTCTAGCTTTTATTGGGATGGCTTTGCCATAATGCGACGGCGCCCAGCCCGCTCGAGTCGATCGAGGTCCGAGCGGCAACCTGCGCGCGGTCGCATCGCCAATAACGCTAATCCCCCGTTTGGAGTGTCGAATGAAGATCCGATCCGCTATCGCCCTGTCTGCGTATGCCGCCGTTCTCGCCGGCGCCACGCTCGCCTCTCCGGCTTTCGCGCAAAACAGCCAGCAATCGAAGATGACGATGTGCAACCAGCAGGCCGGCGACAAGAAAGGCGATGACCGCAAGGCATTCATGAAGGACTGCTTGTCGAAGAACTCGGCCGCCAGCGCGAAGCCGATGACGCAGCAAGAAAAGATGACCCTGTGCAACAAGCAAGCCGGCGACAAGAAAGGCGACGACCGCAAGGCATTCATGAAGGACTGCCTGAGCAACAAGAGCTAAGCGCGGGCCGCCTCCTGTCGTCCCGGGCTTCGCTCGGCCCGGGCTGAGCGCCGCACCGCCGTGCGCTTGCGGCCGCTCTTGTCCTGCCTTGTTCGGTGATCGCCGCGCGTGCGATCGCAATGCGGCGATATGTCGCATTTTCTTCTATGATGGCTGCGAAGACGGTCCGCTCCCCAATACGACAATGCGCCATCGGGCCGCCGTCTCGTCGTTGATGCGTAAAGCATTGCGGAGGCTGGAATGGCATGGAGACAAAACCGCTGGTTCAGGCGGTGGCTGATCGTCATCATCTTCTGGTTGGTGCCGGTGATGATTGTCGCGGTACACGAGATCCGGGACGAGATGGCCTATAACACGGTCGACCTCAACAACGCGCTCACGACCTGGACCTTCACCGACGCCCAGCGCGCCGCGGGCGCCCCTGCCCGCTGCCACGGCAAGCCGGACGAGGCGCGCTCGGCCGGCTGCCCGGCCGATGTCCTTGCCGCCAATGCGGCACGCCAACAAGAAGCCATCGACGAATACGCGCTCAGAAAAAGCACGCTCGCGAGCTATCTCTGGCACGCGTTCGTCGGCTATTGGGTGGTTCCTGCGGCGTTCATTTTTGCGGTCGGCCTGGTGATCGCGGGCATCCGCCGCGCCTTGCGCCGGCCGCCCGCCGTGAAAAGCCCGGCGAATCATTGACCGTTGCGGGCCGGGCACGGTTTCTGCCTGTCAAGCAAGTGAAAGGCCGCTTTCAAAGTGTTCCAGACGCCCTAACATTGCGCAAAAAGCAATGTTTATCGAACCGCTCAGAATCACCGAAACGAACCGTCGGTTGGCATTAATGACCGTCCAGCAAGGCTTTCCGAGATGAAGTCAGGGTTTAGAAACTTGTCTCTGTGTTATAACGCTTCGTACAAACCTCTCATTTTGTGAGGTTTTCCTTGAAGATCCACGACGGAGAAAAAGATGCAAAAACGCAAACTGATGCTCAAGGCAGCAGCGGCGATCGTAGTCGGCAGCCTCGCGCTGGCTGGCTGCACGACCACGCCGAATCAGCCCGATACCAGCGCCACCAATGCGTCCAAGCGCCAGTCGATCAACGCCAGCGTGGACGCCACGATGTCGCGTCTCTTTGCCACGGTGCCCGGCTCGCGTGAGCTCGTCGGCAAAGCCCGCGGCGTGCTGGTGTTCCCGTCGGTCATCCAGGCCGGCTTGATCGTCGGCGGCCAATATGGCGAAGGTGCGCTGCGCGTAGGCGGCAGCACGGTCGGCTACTACAGCACGGCCACCGGCTCGTTAGGCCTGCAGGCCGGCGCACAATCGAAGGCGATCGTGTTCCTGTTCATGACGCAGGACTCGCTCGACAAATTCCGCAGCTCGGACGGCTGGTCGGCCGGCGGCGACGCCTCGGTCGCGCTCGTGAAGATGGGCGCCAACGGTGCGGTCGACACGACAACGGCCACCTCGCCGGTCGAGGTGTTCGTGCTGACGAACGCGGGCCTGATGGGCGATCTGTCGCTGCAAGGCACGAAGGTCTCGCGCCTCAATATCTAAGCGGCGCGCCGAGTAAGCGCTCTGCACTCACTCGGGTCGGCACAAGCAGAAACGGCGATGCATTGCGCATCGCCGTTTTCATTGGCTCACTGCTAACGCGTTCAGTTCGACGTCGTGTCGACCACCTTGAAGCGCGAGCGCTTCTGCGCGCGAATCACGGCCTGGTACGCCTCGAGATACTGCTTGGCCATCCGGTGCGACGTGAAGCGCTCTTCGAAGCGCTGCCGGACACGCTTGCGCGGCACCGTATGCAGGCGGTTGACGGCCGCCACGGCGCTGATCTCGTCTTCGACGATGAAGCCCGAGATGCCCTCGTCGATCACTTCCTGCACCGCGCCTCGATTGAACGCGATGACCGGCGTGCCGCAGGCCATCGCTTCGATCATCACTAGGCCGAACGGCTCCGGCCAGTCGATCGGGAACAACAGCGCATGCGCGCCCGACAGAAATTCGGCTTTCTGATGATCGGCGATCTCGCCGATGAACTCGACGTGCGGCAGATCGAAGAGCGGTTTGATGTCGCGTTCGAAGTATTCGCGGTCGGCGGCGTCGATCTTGGCGGCGATCCGGATCGGCAGCCCGCAGCGCGACGCGATGCGGATGGCCGTGTCGACGCGTTTTTCCGGCGAGATCCGGCCGAGGAACGCGAGGTACCGCTGCTCGACCGGCTGCGGCGTGTAGAGCATTTCCGGCAGACCGTGGTAGACCGTCGTCAGCCATTTGGCCTGCGGCAGCGGCGCGCGCTGCGAATCGGAGATCGAGATCACGGGCGCCGTGTTGAACGTGTCGAACACCGGCTGCTGCTCGGGCAGGTCGAGGCGGCCGTGCAGCGTCGTGACGAACGCCGTGTCCTGCCGCTTGAACAGCGAGAACGAGTAGTAGTCCATGTGGAAGTGCAGGACGTCGAACTCTTCGGCCTGACGCCGCACCATTTCCATGAGCAGCATGTGCGGCGCGATTCGGTCGCGGATCGCCGGGTCCAGGCGCAATGCGCGCGGCCACACCGCTTCGAGTTTCGCGCTCGTCTGAGAGTCGCCGCTGGCAAAAAGTGTCACATCGTGGCCGAGATCGACCAGCGCCTCCGTGATGTACGACACGACGCGCTCCGTGCCGCCGTAGAGCTTCGGGGGCACCGACTCGGTCAGAGGGGCGATCTGCGCAATCTTCATGTTTCTGGCTCTCCATGTCTGGACGGGCAGGCCGTCGCAGGTAGCGGCTCTCGCGGCCGCTGGGTTCCCCGGGGGGCGGCAACTCGCCGTTCCGGCCGCTGCCCCGCCCGCTTCTTCGGTTCATCTCGCCTCGATTATCGCGGATCGTGCGCAAACCGACGGGAAGTATTGCACTTCCTCGGTCCTGTTACAGTCGCGAAACATCCGAGCTTGGGGTTGCTCAGGGCCGGCGCACGGGCACGCCGCGCAGATCGGCCAGGAACGCGTCGCGCCAGACGCCGAGATTGTTCTGGCGCAACACCGCCATGTTGGCCTGATGGCGGCGCTTGCGCTCGGCGAGCGGCATCGACAGCGCACGCTGCAACGCCTCCGACATGCCGGTGATGTCGTGCGGATTGACGAGCAGCGCGGACGTAAGCTCGTCGGCGGCGCCCGCAAAGCACGACAGCACGAGCACGCCGGGATCGTCCGGATTCTGCGCGGCGACGTACTCCTTCGCGACGAGGTTCATGCCGTCGCGCAGCGGCGTGACGAAGCCGACCTGCGACTCGCGAAAGAGCGACATCAGCTTCAAGCGGTCGTAGCGCTGGTTCAGGTAGCGAATCGCCGTGTAATCGAGCCCCGAATAGCGGCCGTTGATCCGTCCGGCTTCGTACTCGAGGTTCTGGCGGATTTGCTGATAAGTATCGACGTCGGAGCGCGTCGGCGGCGCGATCTGCACGAGCGTGACGTTGCCGCGCCACTCGGGCGCCTTCTCGAGCAGCTGCTCGAACGCGCGAAAGCGTTCGACAAGGCCTTTCGAATAGTCGAGCCGGTCGACGCTCATGATGAGCTTGCGCCCTTCGAGGCTTTCCTTGAGTTCCAGCACGTCCTGGCGGCTTTCGCAGCGCTCGGCCTGCGCGGCGATCTCGTCCGGAAACACGCCGATCCGGTAGACGCCGGTGCGAAGCGTCCGGCCGAACGCCTCGACCTGCCCGCCCGGCCCCACGGTGCCGCGCGCGTGGCGGACGATGTAGTCGTGAAAGGCGGTCTGGTCCGTTTCCGTCTGGAAGCCCAGCAGGTCGTAGCAGCACAGCGACTTCACGAGATCCTCGTGCGGCGGCACGTTGAGCAGGATCTGCGGTGACGGAAATGGAATATGCAGAAAAAAACCAAGCCGGTTGCCGATGCCTTCCTGGCGCAGCGCCTCGGCAAACGGAATCAGGTGGTAATCGTGGACCCAGACGATGTCGTCCGGGGCGAGCAGCTTGATGAGCTTGTGCGCGAGCCACGCGTTGACGCGCCGGTAGCCCGCATAGTCGTCGCGCTCGTAGACGGCGAGATCGTTGCGATAGTGGAACACGGGCCACAGCATCGCGTTCGAAAAGCCGCGGTAGTACTGGTCGTAGTCGCGCCGCGGCAGGCCGACGGTAGCGAAGGTGACGGCGCCGTCCACTTCGAGCGTCGGCCCGGCGTTCGCGACCGTCTCGCTGACGACGTCCCCGCTCCAGCCGAACCACACGCCGCCCATATCCTTCAACGCACCGAACACGGCGACCGCGAGGCCGCCCGCCGAGCCTTTGGTTTCCGTCGGCGTCGCGACGCGGTTTGAGACCACCACTAAGCGGCCCATGGCGTCAGCTCAGCTCACTCAGTACGCGCCGGGCCGCCCCAAGCGCACTGACTGCCCCCTCGGGGGGCAGCGAACGCAGTGAGCGTGGGGGCTGTTTCATTTCATTAGTTCGGCTTGCACGGGAACGCCTTGCCGAGTCCAAGCGCGATCACCGTGCTCGCGTTGTAGTTCGCGGAGTTCGGATTTTCGGCGACGTATTTGCGCACGGCATCGGTCATCTGTTGCGTGCGCGTGTCCGGCGGCAGGCAGAAATATTGGCCGACCCGCGGGCCGGTGGTGCCGCCGATGGCGTCGATCGTGTTGTACACGCCGTCAGCCGCGCCCTCGATATAGGCCGCACATGCGCTGCGCGATGCAACGTCGGTCCTCGTGCACAGCTTGTTGAGGTCGCCTCCCGTGAACGCGGCGGCCGTAAGCGGCACGGCCAGCGCGCCGGCGCATATCAAAGCCCGCAGCATGGTTTTCCTTTCATTTGAGCGGTGTATCGCGGTGTGGGGATCGGCGTTCAGAGGCCGATTGAATGAGCGCGGCGAGCGCCGCGCTGCAACTTGGTTATTTTGCACTGTTTTGTGACGCGGCAGGCGCCGCGGACGGAGTCGTCTGCACGCTCTGCAGCCGCGCCGTCAGGCCTTCGGTCACGTCTTTCGCGTGATATTGCTTCGCGAAATCGAGCGCGGTCAGGCCTAGCTGATTCTTGATGGTCGGATCGGCGCCCGCGTCGAGCAGCACCTTGACGGTCGTGATGTGATTGCCGCGCGCGGCCATCATCAGCGGCGTCGTGCCGTTGGGCGAGCCGGCGTCGATGTAGGCCGAGTGGTCGATCAGGAGCTGCACGACGTCGTCATGGCCGTTCGCCGCCGCGTAGTGCAGCGGCGCCCAGCCCTTCTTGTTGACCTCGGCGTCCTTGCTGATCAGAAGCTTGACGAGGTCCACGTCGCCGTTCAGCGCGGCGAGCATCATCGCGTTCTCGCCGGCCGGGTCGAGCTTTTCGAGGTCCGTTTTCGGGTTCGCGATCAGCGCGGCCGCCACCTGGTCGGACTTTTCGCGCGCCGCGATCACGAGGATCGGCATGCCGTTCTGATCGGTGAGGTTCGGGTCCATGCCGTTCGCGAGCTGCTTGTCGACTTCCTTCACGTCGTCGAACTTGACCGCCTTGATCATCGTGTCGGCAGGCGACGCGTACGCGGCCTGCGAAACGAACGCCGCGCACATCAGTCCGCCCGCGAGCGCCAGCGAAACGCGTCCGGCGCGCCGGACGATCCCATGACGCAGCGCGCCCGAATGGTTCGAAGCCGTCGCGATGGCTTGCGACTCAGTCATGATATTGTTCATATTCAACTTTAATTTCCATCCCTAGTGCTTTGATAATAATGAACTTTGTGATCACGCTACAACGGGCGCCGCGCTCTTGAACAGGTGGAAGAAGTTCTGCGTCGTGGCAGCGGCCAGCTCCGCTTCCGGCATCTCGCGCTGCTGGGCGATGAAGCGTCCGACATAACTTACGTACGCAGGTTCATTGGGTTTGCCGCGATACGGCACGGGCGCAAGGTATGGCGAGTCCGTTTCGATCAGGAGACGCTCGAGCGGCACGCGCCGCGCGACGTCCTGCACGTCGGTCGCGTTCTTGAACGTGACGATGCCCGACAGCGAAATGTAAAAATTCTGTGCGAGCGCGCGTTCGGCAATTGCCCACGGCTCGGTGAAGCAATGCATCACGCCGCCCGGCACGCCTGCCCGCTCCTCTTCCATGATGCGCAGCGTGTCGTCGGACGAGGCGCGCGTGTGGACGATGAGCGGCTTCATCGTCGCGTGCGCTGCGCGGATGTGGGTGCGAAAGCGCTCGCGCTGCCACTCCATGTCGTCGATCGTGCGGCCTTCGAGGCGGTAGTAGTCGAGCCCGGTCTCGCCGATCGCGACGACTTTCGGATGCCCGGCCAGCTCGACCAGCTCGGCGACGCTCGGCTCTTTCGCATCCTCGTGATCGGGATGCACGCCGACCGACGCGTACACGTTGTCATACGCGCGCGCGATCTCGAGCACCGACGGCAGCGTCTCGAGATCGACCGACACGCACAGCGCATGCGTGACATCGTGCGCGCGCATGTTTTCAAGCACCTGAGGCAGCCGGTCGCCGAGACCTTCGAAGTTGATATGGCAGTGCGAGTCGACAAACATCGTGAGTTCCTGTGCGACAAGAGTGAAGCGGAAAAGCGTGCGCGCCGGACGCGACGGTCAGACCGCCGCCGGCTTGGCGTCCGTCAGCCGTCGGCCCACGATCACGAGATCGCGCTCGACGCCGTCGAGCACCGCAACGCGGGGCAGGCGCCCCCAGTCGTCGAACCCGAAACGGCGAAAGAGCGCGAGGCTCGGCGCATTGTGGCCGAAGATGAAGCCGAGCACGGTGTCGATGCCCAGGCTCGGGGCCACGTCGAGCGCGGCGGCGAGCAGCGTCTTGCCGAGCCCCTTGCCGCGCGCGCTGTCGTCCAGATAGATGCTCACTTCGGCCGTGCGCGAGTACGCGGGGCGCCCGTAGAAATCGGAGAAGCTGAGCCACGCGATCACGCGCCCCGCCTCCTCGACGACCCACAGCGGCCGCGCGTTCGGCCCGTGCGCGTGAAACCACGCGATGCGGCTTTCGACCGTGACCGGTTCGAGATCGGCCGTCACCTGACGCGAGGCCACGGTCGAATTGTAGATGGCGACGATCGCGGGCAAGTCGTCGAGCGTGGCGTCGCGGTAGGAAAGGCTCATGGGCAGCTCGTTATGCAAACAGCTCGCGATAGCCGATAAACAGCGCTTCGAATACGAGGCGCGCGTTCAGCGGATGGTTTTCGACGGCGCGCTGGCGCGTGACCGTCCGCATGAAGCGCGCGAACGCGTTCGCGTCGACCTGCGCCGCACAACGCGCGAGCGCAGCCGATGCCGACGGGAAATAGCGCGGCGCCCCCGCCGTGCGCTCGGCGAGCAAATCGTAGAGCCAGCGCTGCATCCAGCCGAGCACGACCGGCACGGGCAGTTTCTGCAGCGTCTCGCCGCACGCGAAGGCATCGCAGTCGGCGCCGGCGGCGAGCTGCGTCAAGGTCCAGTCGCGCAGCACGCGGTTTTCGTCGACGGCGAGCGCGAGCGCCGCAAGCGGCGCGCCGCCCGCCTCGGCAAGGAGCGCCGCGGCGTCTTCGACGCCTTGCGCCGCGAGCCATTGCGCCGCCGTCTCGGGAGCCGGCGTCGACATCGGCCATTGACGGCAGCGGCTCACGATCGTCGGCAGCAGCCGGTCGACGCGCGCCGACACCATCAAGAACACCACCCCGGCGGGCGGTTCCTCCAGCGTCTTCAAAAGCGCGTTGGACGCGGCGACGTTCAGCGCCTCGGCCGGGTATGCCACGACGACGCGCGCCCCGCCCCGATGCGAACCGACGCCGACGAAATCGAGCAGCGCACGCACTTGCTCGATCTTGATTTCCTTGCTCGGCGTCTTCGTCTTCTTGCCGTCGTCGGCATCCGCTTTATCGTCGTCGGCGGCCGCCGCCGGGCCCGCCTCGGCGGCCAGCGCCTCGGGCAGCAAGATCCGGTAGTCGGGGTGATTGCCTTGCACGAACCAATTGCACGCGGCGCACGTGCCGCAAGGTTCGCCGTTCGCGGCGGGCGATTCGCACAAGAGCCCTTGCGCGAGATGTTGCGCGAAGCGCAGCTTGCCGATGCCGGCTTGGCCGTACAGCAAAAGCGCATGCGGCCACTGTGCGCGCAACTGTTGCAGACGGTTCCAGTCGTCGGTTTGCCACGGGTAAATCATGTTCGGCTTTCGTTCGCTAGACGGTTGTAAAGGGGAATGCGGCGGATCACGCGGTGAGGCTCGCGATGAGGCCTTCGAGCGTTTCCTGGATGCGCGGGATGCTTTGCGTCGCGTCGACGATCGCAAACCGGTGCGGCGCCTCTTCCGCGCGCCGCAGGTATTCGGCGCGTGTGCGCGTGAAAAACGCTTCCGATTCGCGCTCGAACTTGTCGGGCGCGCGCGCGGCGCCTCGCCGCTCGCTTGCGGTATCGGTCGGCACGTCGAACAGCACGGTCAAATCCGGCCCGAAGCCGCCCTGCACCCAGCGCTCGAGCGCTTCGAGCTTGTCTCGCGGCAAGCCGCGGCCGCCGCCCTGATACGCGAACGTCGCGTCAGTGAAGCGGTCCGAGAGCACCCAGTCGCCGCGCGCGAGCGCCGGCTCGATCACAAGCGCCAGGTGCTCGCTGCGTGCCGCGAACATCAGGAGCGCCTCGGTCTCCAGATTCATCGGCTGATGCAGCAGCATCTCGCGCAGCGCTTCGCCAAGCGGCGTGCCGCCCGGCTCGCGCGTGACGACCACCGCGCGCCCCGAAGGCGCCAGCGACGCTGCGAGGCGCTCGCGAAACCAAGTCAGGTGCGTGGTCTTGCCCGCACCGTCGATGCCTTCGAACGTAATGAATTTCCCGCGCGCCATCGTTTATTGACCTCGAATGTATTTGTCGACGGCCTTGTTGTGGTCGTCGAGCGTGTCTGAGAACTCGCTCGTGCCGTCGCCGCGCGAAACGAAGTAGAGCGCGCTGCTTGGCGCCGGGTTCATCGCCGCTTGCAACGAGGCGGCGCCCGGCAGGGCGATCGGCGTGGGCGGCAGGCCGGTACGCGTGTACGTATTGTAGGGAGTGTCGGTCTGGAGATCGCGCTTCTTCAGGTGGCCGGCATAGGCGTCGCCCATGCCGTAGATGACCGTCGGATCGGTCTGCAGCGGCATGCCCACGCGCAGGCGGTTGTCGAACACGGCCGCGACGAGCGGCCGGTCGCTCGCCTTGCCCGTTTCCTTTTCGATCAGCGACGCCATGATCAGCGCCTCATAAGGCGTCTTGTAAGGCAGACCCGGCGCACGCGCCGACCACGCTTCGTTCAAGCGCAGCTTCATGAGCTTGTAGGCGCGGCGGTAGAGGTCGAGGTCGCTCGTGTCCTTGTCGAACAGATACGTATCCGGAAAGAACAGACCCTCGGCGTTGGCCAGGCCCGTTTCGGTCGCGCCGATCGCCGTCAGAAGATCGGCGTCGCTCATGCCGGCGGTGTCGTGCTTGACAGCCGGGTTCGCGTCGATTTCTGCGCGCATGCGCTTGAACGACCAGCCTTCGATGATCGTTGCCACGTACTCGTTCACATCGCCGCGCACCATCTTTTGCAGCAGATCGTAGGGCGTGATGCCGGTCTTGAATTCATAGTTGCCGGATTTCACCTCGCTTTGCAGGTTCAAGATGCGCGTCATCGCGATGAAGAGCTCCGGCTCGACCGGCACGCCGCCGCGATTGAGTTGCAGCGTGACGCTGCGCACGGTGCTGTGCGGCTTGATCGTGACATCCAGCTCCGGCTGCGCTAGCGTGAGCGGGCTGATCGCCCAGTGATAGCCGCCGGCGCCGACGGCGGCAGCGAGCACGACAACAGCTGCCCCGAGGACGAGGCATTTCTTCAGAAGGGACATGCGGAACATGGCTCAGAGGGACCTCATATAATAACTGCTCGCCTACGCCAAAGTCAGGATTGACTGCATACCGATTCCATGAATGTCCCCAACACTTCAGCGACTCCCGCGCCGGCCGTAACGGCACCTAACGCGGCAAGCCACGCGCCAACCCACGCAACCGCCGCTCCGTTGCCGCTCCTGCCCCGGCCCGCCGCCGTCGAATTCGAGGCCGTCCTCGAACGCGGCGCCTACACGACGCTTACGCAGTTCGGCGTAATCGACGTGCACGGCGACGATGCCGCCAGCTTCCTGCACAGCCAGCTCACCAACGATGTCCAGCATCTCGATGCCGCCACCGCACGCCTCGCCGGCTATTGCTCGCCGAAGGGGCGCCTGCTCGCGTCGTTTCTGAGCTGGCGTACGGGCGACACGATCCGCCTGCTGATTTCGAAGGATCTGCAAGCGGCAGTGCAAAAGCGCCTGTCGATGTTCGTGCTGCGCGCGAAAGCCAAGCTCGCGGATGCGAGCGCGCAACTGACGGTGGTCGGTCTCGCCGGCGACGTCAGGAAAGCGCTGTCGCAGGTCTTCGATGCGCTGCCCGACGCCGTGCACGTCCAGGTCGACGGCCCCGCCGGTTCGCTGATCCGCGTGCCCGATGCCGAAGGCCGTGCGCGCTATCTGTGGATCGGGCCGCAGGCGGAAGTCGCCGCGCGCCGGCCGTTGCTCGACGGCACGCTCACGCAGGTCACGCCTGCCGTGTGGGACTGGCTCGATATCCGCGCGGGCGAGCCGCGCATCACGCGGCCGGTCGTCGAGCAGTTCGTCCCGCAGATGGTCAACTTCGACGTGCTCGGCGGCGTGAACTTCCGCAAGGGTTGCTATCCGGGCCAGGAGATCGTCGCGCGCAGTCAGTACCGGGGCACGATCAAGCGGCGCATGGCGCTTGCGAACGTCGCCGGGGAGTTGGCGGAGGTCGGCGCCGGCGGCGAACTCTTTCATTCGGACGATCCCGGCCAGCCGTGCGGACAGATCGTCAATGCGGCGTCGGCCCCGGAAGGCGGCGTCGACGCGCTCGTCGAGATCAAGCTCGCGGCGCTAGAGAGCGGCTCGGTGCATCTGGGCGCGGCGGATGGCCCCGTGCTGCGTTTCCTGCCCCTGCCGTATTCGTTGCCGGCCGACGTTTGATACCCGCGCGATGTGCCTGATCGTCTTCCACTGGCGGCCCGCCGCCGGACACGGCCCGCTCCTTACGCTGACCGCCAATCGCGACGAATACTTTCGACGCACGGCCGATCCGCTCGCCTGGTGGGCCGATGCGCCCGACCTCCTCGCCGGACGCGATCTGACGGCGGGCGGCACCTGGTTGGGGGTGTCGCGCGACGGACGCTTCGCGGCGCTCACGAACTACCGCGCGCCGAACGACATGCGCCCGGACGCGCCGACGCGCGGCACGCTTGTGTCGGCGTATCTGCAGGGCGCCCCGCTCGCGCCGCTCGACTACCTTCATCGAGTCGCCGAAAACGGCGCCGCCTACAACGGGTTCAATCTGCTCATCGGCGATTTCACGCGGCGCGAACTCGGCTGGTATTGCAATCGCTCGTCGGCCGCGCCGATCCTGCTCGATGCGGGCGTGCACGCAATTTCGAACGCCGTGCTCGATACGCCGTGGCCGAAGCTCGTGAGAAAGCGCGACGAATTGCGCAAGCTGCTGGAGCGCGATCCGGCGCCGCCGCTTGCTTCGCTGATGGAATTGATGCGCGACCCGCGCACCGCACACGACGACGAATTGCCGTCGACGGGCCTCACGCTGGAGCGGGAGCGCGCGCTGTCGGCGGCCTTCATCGAGACCGCGGAATACGGCACGCGCGGCACGACGGCGCTGCGGGTGAATGTGCGCGGCGCGGGCTGGCATGTCGATATCGCCGAGCGCAGCGACGACGACGGCACGCATCAGCTCGCGCGGCCCGGCAACTTCGAGCGATCGTTCGCGTTCGAGATCGAGCGGATCGCGCGCGGCTGAAGTAACGCCGGCAAGGTATTGGCGGCGACATGGACTTCCTTGAGTCCGAGCCGGATCGCCTTGGCGCCGGGTTCGCCAATGCCCTTGTGGCCGAGGAAGCCACCCAAGCGCGCGATCGAGCGTAACACTCGTTAAGCTTGGGCTTAGCCGACTGCTTGACGTGGGTAAGCCGATACGCGCCGCGAATCTCGTCGGGATCGAAGAACAGTTCGGCATCCAGATCTTGGCAAGTGCGTCCCATACGCATCAAGTGTGCGAGAAGCGCCAAGCTGCCACCAGAAACCGCTCCAAGGCCCGCTCGAGCCGCTCAATCGTGCCCAGTTGCAATGCCTCCACGCGGCAACCTCATTCTTCAAAACGCGGAACAAGATCTCAGCTTCGCACCCTCAGGCAAAGCCCGGTCATGGGCCGCGCGAATCAGCCAGTCTGCCAGTGCGCCCAACTCCTGCGCCCGCAGCATCAGCGCCAGCATGCCCGCCTCGCGAAGGCGAACGTCTGCGCCGCCTCGCCGGCGGATACGCGCACGCGACGGATCAACCAGCGCAACCCATTGAATATTTCTTGCAGATCATGTCGGCGTTGCGCACCGTCTTCTCGCACCAGTGTCAAATACGGCACCACGAACGACCACTCCTCGTCGCTCACATCACTCGGGTAAGGCTTGCGGGATTTCATCCCCGCAAACAGGCTGAACAGCCGCGCCGTGTTCCTGGCCAGCTTATAGCGCACCTTGCGATGACGAAGCAGGATCTTGATGTTATGAAACCGATGCTCGATCCGAGCGCAAATCCGCGCCTTGGTTCGCTCCAGCATGAATGCACAAGAATATTCCAATGCATTTGCTATTGAAGATTTATTGTTGGCGTGCTTTTTTCGTAATTCAGCAAAGAAATTGACCCAACAAGCATCAGATGACCGCCTCATTTGTGCCATAAGAGCGTCTTGCCACATGAAGCAATCCCCCCCAACCCAATCACTCGTCAGCGGATCACTTACGCCGAGACAGCTAGAAATAGCGCGGCATATCATTGCTGGCCGAACGGCGAGTGAAATATCTCAACGACTCGGTCTGTCGCGTCGAACCATTGAGACGCACGTTGACAATATGAAATCGAAGCTCGGCTGTATGAACAGAACAGAGCTAATTTTGCGACTTTCACATCTTGAAATAGCGGGGCCGCCATAAGATGCTGGATAGGCAAAAAACCCTTCTCCTGACCATTGCCTTATAAAACCCGAGACAGAGCGAGCCGATTTCAATGATTTCATTGTTCGCCTAGGGGAAACGCTGATCAAAGAGTTCATTGCCTGCGTGGCCATGCCCTCGCGAGTCACGCGCGCAGTTGCGCCAGCCGCTGCTGCGCGGCCTCCCGCAGCTTGCGCTCGGAGTCGCGCAGCAACCGCCTTAACACTGTGCGCTGGCGTTTGAGCACTGGACACAGACGCCCGAACGGAGCGAAAAGCTCAAGCCTCGGCTTCCGGCCCGCGCAGCACGCGCACCATCTGCACATGCGGTATGCCGGCCTCCTCGAATTCCTCTCCGATGACCGCAAAGCCGTGCCGCAGATAAAACGGCACTGCGGAACGCTGCGCGTAGAGCTCGACATGCGCGTCTCCGCGCTGCTGGGCATGGCCGATCAACGTTTCGAGCACGCACGAACCGACGCCGCCGCGCCGCGCTTCGCGCAGCACCGCCATGCGGCCGATCGCGCCCGTCGCAAGCAAGCGCCCCGTACCGACCGGATGACGCTCGCCGAGCCGCTCGCTGTACGCGACGGCATGCAGCGCATCGGTGTCGGCCGCGTCCCATTCGAGGTCCGCCGGAATTTGCTGCTCTCGCACGAAGACTGCGTCGCGCACGCGCGCGGCGTCGGGACCGAGCGTCGCCCAGTCGCCTACGTGCAGGATGATCTTGCTCATCGACGTCTCCCCGGCGCATGCGCGCATTGCGCGGCAAGCGCCGTCTTTGCCTGACTTCAATCCGCCTCGAATGCAGCGCGCAGCGCGGCCGCCGCTTCGGCATGCGCGCACGCCACCTCCGGCACGAAGCCGCCCATCTTGAAGAACTCGTGAATCATGCCCGCGTAGCGCTTGAGCGTCACGACGTTGCCCTCTCCCGCCAGTTTTTCGGCGTACGCCGCGCCTTCGTCGGAAAGCGGATCGTATTCGGCCGTCGCGATCCACGCAGGCGCCACGCCGCGAAACGACGGCGCATTGCGCGTGCCGTCGAGCGGCGCGAAGCGCCAGTCGTCGCGATCGGACGCATCGCGCAGATACTGCCCGAAAAACCACTGGATCGTCTCGCCGGACAATAAAAAACCGTCGCCGAGGCGCAAATGTGAATCTGTCGCCTGATGCCCGGTCGTGCCGGGATAGATCAGGAGCTGCAACGCGAGCTCGAGTCCGGCGTCGCGGGCGAGCACCGCGCAGACCGTCGCCAGCGTGCCGCCCGCGCTGTCGCCGCCGACGGCGAGCCGCGTGGCGTCCACGCCGTACGTCGCCGCGTTTTCGGCGAGCCAGGCGAGCGCGTCGAACGCATCGTCGACGGCGGTCGGAAACTTGTGCTCGGGCGCGAGGCGATAGTCGACCGACAACACGCCGCAGCGCGCATCGCGCGCGAACATGCGGCACAGCGCGTCGTGCGTGTTGACGCTGCCGACCGTGAAGCCGCCGCCGTGGAAGTAGACGAGCGCGGGCGCGGGTTCCGCCCAGCTCGGCTCGGTTGGCTGATAAAGACGCGCGCGGATGTGCGCGCCGTCGCGCGTCGGCACGTCGAGATCCTCGACGGAGAACATCCGCGCCGCAGCGATCTCGAGAATCGGCGCGCTCTTTTCATACGAGGCGCGGGCGGCCTGCGGTGCCAGGTCGTGATACGCGGGACGCTTGGCGCGAGCAATCATGTCGAGCACCTGCTCGACTTTGGGGTTAAGCGGCATCGTGAAATACGGCGTTGCGGGACGCCGTGCGCCGCCCATGGGTGAAAGCAGCGGGAAATCGAGCGCCGGATGACGCCACGATCAAAAGTCGGCGCGTTGCCGGCAAGCGCCGCTCCGTCACGCGCCGCCCTTCACTTCCGGCTTCAGCGAATACGGGTCGGTTGGCGCGCGAAGCTGCTCGATGTCCTCATGGCGCAGCCGCACGCTCTCCATGATGCTCGGGTGCGTGACGATGTAGAAGCGGCGCTCGCGAATCGCGTCGAACGTCAACTCGGCAACCTCCTCGGCCGAGAGCTTGCCGGCGCGCACCGCCTTATGAAGCTGCCTGCCGGCGAGGACCTGCGACGGCGTCGCCGGCGCATCGTTGCGCAGCCCGGCCGGACGCGCGCGCTCCGCATCGGCGATGCCGGTCGGCACGAAGGCCGGACACAGCAGCGAACATCCCACCAGGCCGCCCGCATTGCGCAAATCGTGAAAGAGGGTCTCGGTCAACGCGACGACGGCGTGCTTCGACGCGTTGTAGATGCCCATCGACGGCGGCGACAGCAAGCCCGCCACCGACGCCGTGTTGACGATATGCGCCGGCTCGTTCTGCCGCAGCATGATCGGCGCAAAGACGCGCACGCCGTGCGCGACGCCCATCACGTTGACGCCGAACACCCAAGCCCAGTCGTTCGCGCTGCTCTCCCACAGGAAGCCGCCGGCGCCGACGCCCGCGTTGTTGAAGAGCAGATGCGCCTGGCCGAAGGCGTCGAGCGTGCGGCGCGCGAGCGCTTCGACGGCGCCGCCGTTCGAGACGTCGGTCGGCACGCCGATCGCTTCGGCGCCCTGCGCGCCGAGGGCATCGACGACCTCGGCGAGCGCCTTTGCGTCGACATCCGCCAGCACGAGCTTCATGCCGAGCGCAGCGCCCTTCGCCGCGAAGGCACGGCCGAATCCGCTCGCCGCGCCGGTAATGACCGCGACCTTGCCTGCGAAGTGCTCCATTTTGTCTCCTAGCATCGGACTCCTGACGCTTTGATCAAATCAGCTTGACGAGCTGCTTGCCCAAGTTCTTTCCCTTCAGAAGCCCGATGAACGCCTCCGGCGCGCTCTCGAGCCCTTGCGAGATCGTCTCTCGATACTGCAGCCTCTTCTGCGCGACGAGCCCGCCGAGTTCACGCAGCGCTTCGGGCCAGACGTCCAGGTGCTCGGTGACGATGAAGCCCTGCACCAGCAATCGCGAACGCAGGATGAGCGACGGCTGCATGATCGGCACCGGCTTTCCGTCGTAACCTGCGATCATGCCGCAGACCGCGACGCGGCCGAACGGATTCATGCGGGCAAGCGTCGCATCGAGCCCTTCGCCGCCGACGTTTTCGAAGCAGCCGTCGACTCCGTCGGGCGTTGCCGCGTTCAGGTCCTTGTACAGATTGCCGGCCTTGTAATCGACGCATGCGTCGAAGCCGAGCGTCTCGACCACGTAGCGGCACTTGTCGGGGCCGCCCGCGATCCCGACCGCGCGGCAGCCCGCCAGCTTCGCGAGTTGTCCCACGACGCTGCCGACCGCGCCGCTCGCCGCGCTCACGACGATCGTCTGCCCGGCGCGCGGCGCGATGATCTTGTTCAGGCCATACCAGGCCGTGACGCCCGGCATGCCGACCGCACCGAGGTAGGCCGGCAGCGGCACGTGCGTGTCGTCGACCTTGCGCAGGCCGGCGCCGTCCGACGTGCCGTACTCCTGCCAGCCAAGCGTCCCGACGACCCTGTCGCCGGCCGCGAACGCCGGATGGTTCGATTCGACGACGACGCCCACCGTGCCGCCGATCATCACTTCGTTGAGCGGCTGCGGCTCCGCATACGACTTCGCATCGCTCATGCGGCCGCGCATGTACGGGTCGAGCGACAGAAAGTGGTTGCGCACGCGGACCTGGCCGGGGCCGAGCGCGCCAAGCGGCGTTTCGACGAGCTTGAAGTTGTCGGGCGTCACCGCGCCGTGCGGGCGCGATACGAGCAGAATCTGGCGATTGGATTGGGTCATGGCAGTCATCCAGTTTGGTGTCAGCCGTCGCTCGGACCGGGCTTGACGGGCGGCGCGCGGCGCCGGCGCTGCTCGACGACGTCGCGGCCCACGGCGAGCCGGCGCATGTACTTGAACGTGCCGAGCGCCTTGGCGACGAAATGGCCTTCGCTATCGCGGACTTCGCCCTCGCAATAGGCCATCGTGGTCGAACGGTGCAGCACGCGGCCGAACGCGCGCAACTCGCCGCGGCCCGGCTGCATGAAGTTCACTTTCATTTCCACGGTGACGACGCCGACGCCCTCGTCCGCGAGACTGCGCGCGGCGGTGGCGAGCGCGACGTCGGCGAGCGTCATCGTGATCCCGCCGTGCGCGACATCCCAAGCGTTCAGGTGTGTGTCGGCAAGCGGCAGCAGCAGCTCGCTCGCGCCATTTGCCGCGGACACGAGACGCACGCCGAGATGATCGACGAACGGACTCTCGATTGCGGGCGGTGCATGATGCGGGGGCGGCGCCTTGGGCTCGGCGGGATTTTGCGGATCGCTCATCGCGGGTACGTCAGACCTCGAAGTCGACGCATTCGCGCGACTCGCGCACGGCGGCGACGAACGTCTTCAATGCCATGTGAGCCGGGTGGACCTGATAGGCGTCGAGCGCGGCCTTGTCGGCGAAATCGGAATCGAGCACGACGTCGTAGGTCGATTCGAGGCCGGGCGTGGCGACGCCGGCTTCGAGACGCAGGATGCCCGGCACGATGCCGCGGCATGCTTCGAGCTTGGTTTTGAGCTTGTGCGCGTTCTCGGCGCGCGTGGCGCCCTCGGCGTGTTCTTTCAGCTTCCACATCACGATGTGTCGGATCACTCTGTTCACCTTCTTTCGTACGATTTCAACGGCCGATACGGAAGCCCCGCTGATCAGGCGCTAAGGCCGGAATGATAACCGCATCCCCCAAGCGGCGAGCGAAGGCGCGTTCAGTCCATGCCCAGATGCGCCCGAATCGCCGGCATCATCCGCTCGACGGCGGCCCGGCCCTCGGCGATGGCCGGCGCCGCGCGATGAAAATCGAAGATGCTCATCCCGCCCAGGCGCGGTTGAATCAGGATGTCGGCAGGCTCGCCCGCGAGGCGGCTGCGCGTGATGCGCACTTGCATGATGTCGATGCTCTGCGCCATCGAGCTCAGCATCGACGGCGCCCGCGCACTCGGCTCGGCCGATATCCCCGCGTCGCCGTCGGCGAAGTCCGGATTGGGCTGCAGCCACTTCGGCCACGGCTTGCCGTTGCGCCGCACGCTGCCGGGCGGCGGCGCGCCGGGATCATGCACTGGCAGCTCGGCCACGGAGCCGCCCAGATCGCGTCCGTTCAAGAGATCGTTGTTCAGGTCGATCGCGATGACGAAATCGGCGCGCATCGCGCGCGCGGCGGAAACCGGCACCGGATTGGACAAGCCGCCGTCCACGAGCCACGCGCCCTCGTGCCACACCGGCGTAAAGAGCCCCGGAATCGCGATCGACGCGCGCACGGCTTCCACGACGCTGCCATCCTGCAGCCAGATCTCGCGCCCGGTATCGAGCTCGGTCGCGACCGCCGCAAACGGCAGCTTCAGTTCGCCGATCTCGCATCCGTTGAATTGATTCGCGAAGATCTGGATCACCTTCTTGCCGCCGAGCAGCCCCCCCGAGATCTGCAGATCCAGAAGCCGCACGACAGTCTGCCAGGTGAGGCGCGACACCCATTGCTCGAGCCAGTCGAGGTCGCCGTTCGCGTACACCGCGCCGACGAGCGCGCCGATCGACGTGCCGCACACGACGTTCGGGCGGATGCCGGCTTCGAGAAGCGCGCGTATCGCGCCGATATGGGCCCAGCCTCGCGCGGCGCCGCCGCCCAAGACGAGTCCGATGCGGGGCTCGCGGGTCAGACGTTTCATGCCGCGCCCCCCCGTCTGCTCATCAGCCCCAAGTCGGGAAAAGAAACGCATGGCAGGCTCAAACTCATCCTTGTATCCGTATTGTGACGCTTCATGTCGACGCGTGCCGCCGCTCGTGACGGCGATGCGCTGCCTGCCGCACATACGACGTGCCTCGACGCGTGCGTGACGACGGCTCGCGGCTTTCAAACCGTCAGCCTCGCAAGGCCTGGGTATCGCCGACTGGCATGCGTTACCGAACTGCCCTACATTCGAGGCGAATTATGCCGACGGCCAGTCTATCAATGCTGCGAAGCCGCCGCTTTGCGGATGCTTGCCGTCCTCACGCCGACCCTCACGATACGCTTGTCGCCGCAGTCTGCAGTCTGAATCGACCGGGAGACTCCATGGCCACCTTCAGCAAGATGTGGAAGTTGATCGTCGGCGAACCACTCGATCCGCTCGATCCCCGCACACGCCATGCCATCGCCGTGACGCCGATCCTCGCCTGGGTCGGGCTCGGCGCCGACGGTCTCTCGTCGTCGTGCTACGGCCCCGAGGAGGCGTTCCTCGCGCTCGGCCATCACACGCCGCTCGCGGTCTTTCTCGCGGTCGCCACGGCCGCGACCGTCTTCATCATCGCGCTCGGCTACAACCAGGTCATCGAGCTGTTCCCGACCGGAGGCGGCGGCTATCGCGTCGCCACGGCGTTGCTGGGCCCGCGCCCCGGGCTGGTGTCGGGCGCGGCGCTCCTCGTCGACTATGTGCTCACCGTGGCGACGTCCCTCGCGAGCGGCGTCGACGCATTCTTCAGCCTTTTGCCGGTCAGCGCTCAGGAGTTCAAGCTCGCCACCGAATTGATCCTCATCGTGCTCATGACGGGGCTCAACTTCCGCGGCATGAAGGAATCGATCCTCGTCTTGCTGCCGATCTTCATGGGCTTCGTGGTGCTGCATCTCGGGCTGATCGTCTATGGCGTGGCGGTCCACGGCAATCGTCTGGCGGGCGTCGTGCCGGGCGCGTTCAGCGAAGCGCACACGATGTCGCATGCGTTCGGGCCGGTCGTGGTCTTGGCGCTCCTGATGCGCGCGTTCTCGCTCGGCGGCGGGACGTACACCGGTCTCGAAGCCGTGTCGAACAACGTCAACATGCTCGCCGAGCCGCGCGTGCCGAACGGCAAGTGGACGATGTTCTACATGGCGACGTCGCTCGCGTTCACCGCGGGCGGCATCATCCTGCTTTACATGCTGTGGAATGCGCAGCCGGTCGAAGGCCAGACGCTCAATGCGGTCGTCTTCGGCAGCGTGATCGACCATATGGGGCTCGGTTCCTCGTTCGTGCGGCATGGGCTGCTCGCCGCGGTCCTCGCGTTCGAGGCGGGCTTGCTGCTCGTCGGTGCGCAGACGGGGTTCCTCGACGGGCCCGCGGTGCTGTCGAACATGGCATCGGATTCCTGGGTGCCGCGCCATTTCCGCGATCTGTCGACGCGGCTCGTGCGGCAGAACGGCATCGTCGTGATGGGCGTCGCGAGCCTCCTGATTCTCGGCTGGACTCACGGCAACGTCGATGTGCTCGTCGTGCTCTACAGCATCAACGTGTTCCTCACGTTCAGCCTGTCCCTCCTCGGCTTGTGCACTTATTGGTGGCAGCACCGCCGCGAGAGCCATCACTGGCTCACCCGCTTCGTGCTGTCGGCGCTCGGACTTTCGGTCACGGCCACGGTGCTCGTCATCACGCTGATCGAGAAATTCACGGCGGGCGGCTGGCTGACGGTGCTGGTCACGAGCGCGGTGATCGCGCTGTGCTTTCTCATCAAGCGCCATTACACGGATACGCGCGCGCAACTCGCGAAGGAAGACGCCCTCTTTGCCGGCGCCGCGCCCACGGTCGGCGAACCGCGCCCAGGCAAGCCGGACCCGTCGCTGCCCACTGCGATCTTGCTCGTCGGCAAGCATCGGGGCGCAAGCATGCACGCGCTCCTATGGGTGAACCGGCTCTTTCCGGGGCACTTCAAGAACGTGATCTTTCTTGCGGTCGGCGAAGTCGATGCGAAGGCCTACGAAGGCGCGGAGCATCTGGACCGCCTGCAAAGGACCATTTCGACCGCGCTCGAATACTACGTGGCGCACTGCCGCCGCAACGGCATGGCGTCGGATTATCGAATCGCGTTCGGCACGCATCCGATCGGCGAATTCATGAAGCTCGCCGAGACCACGATGGACGAGTTTCCGAACAGCGTCTGCTTCGCGAGCAAGCTGATCTTCAAGCGCGTCAACTTCCTCACTGCGTGGCTGCATAACCAAACGCCGGTCGAGATTCAGACGCGCCTGCATCTGCAGGGCAAGCAGATGGTGTTGTTGCCGATGAATGTCGGGTAAAGCGCCGCGAAGCCCGCCCCCTACACGATCTCGAACAGCCCCGCCGCGCCCTGCCCGCCGCCGATGCACATCGTCACGACCACATGCTTCGCGCCGCGCCGGCGTCCTTCGATCAGCGCATGACCGGTAAGCCGCGCGCCCGACACGCCGTACGGATGCCCGACCGCGATCGCACCGCCGTTCACGTTCAGGCGCTCGTTCGGAATCCCGAGCGTGTCGCGGCAGTAAAGCACCTGCACAGCAAAGGCTTCGTTGAGCTCCCACAAGTCGATGTCCTCGACTTTCAAGCCTGCCTGCTTCAGCAGCTTCGGCACCGCGAACACCGGCCCGATGCCCATTTCGTCCGGCTCGCAGCCTGCCACGGCAAAGCCGCGGAACACGCCGAGCGGCTGCAAGCCCTCGCGTTCGGCGACCTTCGCGTTCATCACGACGCATGCCGACGCGCCGTCAGAAAACTGGCTCGCGTTACCTGCGGTGATCACACCGCCCGGCAGCGCAGTGCGGATCTTCGAGACGCCTTCGAGCGTCGTACCGGCGCGGATGCCTTCGTCGGCGGCGAGCGTCACTTCCTTCGTATAGAGGCGCCCCGTCGCGTTGTCCGCGACGCCCGCCAGGACCGTCATCGGCACGATCTCGTCGTCGAACTTGCCTGCCGCTTGCCCAGCAGCGGCGCGCTGTTGGGATTGCACGCCGTACTCGTCCTGCCGTTCCTTCGAGATGCCGTAGCGCTGCGCGACGTTCTCCGCCGTCTGCAACATCGACCAATAGATCTCGGGCTTGTTCTTCTGCAGCCAGCCTTCGGCGATCATGTGGCGGTTCATCTCGTTCTGGACGCACGAAATCGACTCGACGCCGCCCGCCACATACACGTCCCCTTCCCCCGCGATCACGCGCTGCGCGGCCAGCGCGATCGTCTGCAAGCCCGACGAGCAGAAGCGGTTGACCGTCATGCCCGGCACGCTGACCGGCAGCCCGGCGCGCAACGCGATCTGCCGTGCGATGTTGGCGCCCGTCGCGCCTTCGGGATTCGCACAGCCCATCACGACGTCCTCGACGCGCGCCGGATCGATCCCGGCGCGCGCGATCGCGGCCTGCGTGACATGGCCGCCCATCGTCGCGCCATGTGTCATGTTGAAGGCACCGCGCCACGATTTTGCAAGACCGGTGCGTGCGGTCGATACGATTACGGCGTCTGTCATCTGTCTCTCCTCTGTCGACCAGAGTTGGCGCTTTAGCGCTTACTCTGGTCCCATGCAAAGCGGTCGACCAGAGTTGGCGCTTTAGCGCTTACTCTGGTCCCATGCAAAGCGGTCGACCAGAGTTGGCGCTTTAGCGCCTACTCGGGTCCCATGTCCCATGCACAACTGTCGAAAATTGATCTGTATCTGATTGAAGCCTGCGCGTGCCGCTCACGAGAGCACGTCGGCGGCGCTCACCCTTGCGATGCCTGCCGCGCGCATCTCTTGCCATGCCTTGTCGAGCGAGCCGTCGAGATCGATCGCGCGGCACGCGTCGTCGATCACGGCGACTTCGAATCCGGCCAGACGCGCATCGAGCGCGGTCCACGCGACGCAGTAGTCGGTGGCAAGCCCGCAGCAAACGACGCGCGTCACGCCGAGATCGCGCAGATAGCCGGCAAGGCCGGTGCGCGTCGTGCCGTCGGCTTCGAGAAACGCCGAATAGCTGTCGATGTCGCGGTGATGGCCCTTGCGGATCACGAGACGCGCGTGCGCAACGTCGAGGTCGCGATGCAGCGCGGCGCCCGGCGTGCCCTGCACGCAATGAACGGGCCACAGCACTTGCTGCCCGTACGGCAGCGCGATCGTCTCGAACGGCTGATGCGGCGGGTGATGCACGGCGAACGAGATATGCTCGGCCGGGTGCCAATCCTGCGTCAGCACCACGTGTTCGAAGCCCTTCGCCAGCCGGTTGATGACCGGCACGACCTGCTCGCCATCGGCGACGGCCAAGGCGCCGCCCGGCATGAAATCGTTCTGCACGTCGACCACGAGCAGCACCTCGTCTGCGCTTTTCATCGTGTCACCTCGCTAAACATTGCCGATCGGGTTGTGCGTCGAATCCCGCATCGGGTCGCGCCGGCCACCGAGCGGCCGTTCAACCGTTGAAGCCCCGGCCCGCTTTCGCCAGCTCGGCGACAAGCGGCGCGATCTGCCACGCGTCGCCGTTCTGTTGCGACGCGTAGCGGGCCATCGCGCGCTCGACGTTATAGAGGCCGACCGTGTCCGCATACAGCATCGGGCCGCCGCGCCAAAGCGGAAAGCCATAGCCGGTCAGATAGACCATGTCGATGTCGGACGCTTTCGACGCGATCCCTTCTGCCAGAATCTTCGCGCCTTCGTTGACGAGCGCGAACACGAGCCGCTCGACGATCTCGTCGTCGCCGATCTTGCGCCGCGCACTGCCGATCTCGTTCGAATACGCGACGACCATCTCGTCGACGAGCGCCGACGGGCGCGCCTTGCGCTCGCCCGTCACATAGTCGTACCAGCCGCCGCCCGTCTTCTGCCCGAAGCGGCCGGTTTCGCAGAGACGGTCGGCGATCTTCGAATAGTGCAGGTCCGGCTGTTCCTGATAGCGGCGCTTGCGGATCGCCCAGCCGATGTCGTTGCCCGCGAGGTCGCTCATCCGGAACGGTCCCATCGCGAAGCCGAAGCGCTCGATCGCGCCGTCGATCTGCGCGGGCAGCGCGCCTTCTTCGAGCATGAAGAGCGCCTGACGCAAGTACTGCTCGATCATCCGGTTGCCGATGAAGCCGTCGCAAACGCCCGACACGACCGCCGTCTTCTTGATCTGCTTGGCGACCTGCATGACGGTGGCGAGGACGTCCTTCGCAGTCTCTTTGCCGCGCACGACTTCGAGCAGCTTCATGACATTGGCCGGGCTGAAGAAGTGCATGCCGACGACATCGCCGGGACGCCGAGTGAACGCCGCGATCCTGTTCAAATCGAGCGTAGACGTGTTCGACGCGAGGATCGCGCCGGGCTTCGCGACGCCGTCGAGACGCCGGAACACCTGCTCTTTCACGCCAAGCTCCTCGAACACCGCTTCGACGATCAGATCGGCACTGGCGAGATCGTCGTAGGCGAGCGTCGGCTTGATCAGCGACATGCGCGTCTCGAGCGCTTCCTGGGTCAGCTTGCCCTTCTTGACGGTCGTTTCGTAGTTCTTGCGAATCGTCGCGAGGCCGCGCTCGAGCGCTTCCTGCTTCGTCTCCAACAGCGTGACCGGCAGCCCCGCGTTCACGAAGTTCATCGCGATGCCGCCGCCCATCGTGCCCGCACCGATCACGGCGACCTGCCTGATCGCGCGCACGGCGGTGTCCGCAGGAACGTCGGGAATCTTGCTCGCGGCCCGCTCGCCGAAGAACGCGTGACGCAAGGCGCGGCTTTCAGGCGTCTGCACGAGCGCAAGGAAGCATTCGCGCTCGAATGCGAGGCCGTGATCGAAGCCCTTGAGCACGCCCGCCTCGATGGCGTCGATGCATTTGCCCGGCGCGGGGAAATGCTCGGTGAGCGCCGCGACGCTGTTGCGCGCGTACTGGATGAAGCCTGCGGCATTCTCATGGGCAATCTTGCGATCGGAGAGACGCGGATGCGTGCCGCCGGCGCCCATGCCCTTTTCCGCCGCGCGGCGCGCAAACGCGAGCGCGGCTTCGAGCACGCCGCCGTCGGCCATTTCGTCGAACAGACCGCTTTGCGCGAGCTTCTCCGACATCACCGGCGTGCCCGACACGATCATGTTCAGCGCGGCCTCGAGCCCGATCGCGCGCGGCAGGCGCTGCGTGCCGCCCGCGCCGGGCAAGAGACCCAGCTTCACTTCGGGCAGCGCGATTTGCGCGCCCGGCACGGCCACGCGGTAATGCGCACCGAGCGCCAGCTCGAGCCCGCCGCCCATCGCCACGCTGTGAATCGCCGCGACCACCGGTTTGGCGCTCGCTTCGAGGGCGCGGATCACCGTCGCGAGGGTCGGCTCCTGAATCGCTTTCGGGGTGTTGAATTCGGTGATGTCCGCGCCGCCCGAAAACGCCTTGCCGGCGCCCGTCAGCACGATTGCGACGACGGCGGGATCGCGCTCGGCGCGCGCGAGGCCATCCATGATGCCGGTGCGCGTGGCGAGGCCGAGTGCGTTTACAGGGGGATTGTTCAGCGTGATGACGGCAACGCCGTCGCGTGTCGTGTAGTCCACTGCCATCTGTCTGCCTCCAGCGTTGCATGGGACCGGGCGCGCGGATCATTGTCCGCGTACCGGCGAGTGGAAGCTAGAATACACAAAAACGAACGATCGTTCAATTTGTGTCAACATCGGCTCGTTGCAGAGATTGCATGCGGTCCTTGCATCGAGCGCATGGTGTTTGCGGGCGCGGCGAACACCTGTCGCAAGCGCGCCTAGGCCGCGCCAGCAATCTCAGCCGGCAGCACGTGATCGCGGAACATCTCACGCAGCTTGAGCTTCTGCAGCTTGCCCGTCGCCGTGTGCGGCAGTTGCTCGACGAACACGACGTCGTCCGGAATCCACCATTTCGCGACCTTGCCTTCGTAGAAGGCGAGCAGTGCCTCCCGCGTCACGTTCTCGCCCTCGCGCTTCACCACGACGAGCAGCGGCCGCTCGGTCCACTTCGGATGCGCGCACGCAATGCAGGCCGCCTCGGCCACGGCCGGATGCGCGATCGCAACGTTCTCCACGTCGATCGAGCTGATCCACTCGCCGCCGGATTTGATGACGTCCTTGCTGCGGTCGGTGATGTGGAGAAAGCCGTCGCGGTCGATGGTCGCGACATCGCCGGTCGGGAACCAGCCGTCGACGAGCGGCGACGCTTCGCTGCGGAAATAACGATCGATCACCCACGGGCCGCGCACGTGGAGGTCGCCGAAGGCGACCCCGTCACGCGGCAGTTCCTGCCCGTCAGCGCCGACGATTTTCATATCGACGCCGCAAATCACCGCGCCCTGCTTTTCCATCAGTTGCCGCCGCTCCTCGAGCGGCCGCTGCGACTGCTCCCAATTCAACCGCACGAGCGTGCCGAGCGGCGACATCTCGGTCATGCCCCATGCGTGTATCACGCGCACGCCGTAGACGTCCTCGAACTCGCGCAGCATCGCGGGCGGACAGGCGGAGCCGCCGATCACCGTGCGCTCGAGCGTCGAAAAACGCTTACCGGTCTCGCGCACGTACTGCAGCAGGCACATCCAGACGGTCGGCACGCCCGCCGAAAACGTGACGCGCTCGGTTTCCATCAGGTCGTGGAGCGATTTGCCGTCGAGATCCTTGCCCGGCAAGACGAGCTTCGCGCCGGTCAGCGCCACCGCGTGCGGGATGCCCCACGCGTTCACATGGAACATCGGCACGACGGGCAGCACGGCATCGCGCGCGGACAGCCCCAGCGCATCGGGCAGCGACGCGCCGTACGCGTGCAGCACCGACGAGCGATGCGAATACAGCGCGCCCTTCGGATTGCCGGTAGTGCCCGACGTGTAGCAAAGATTCGATGCGCAGCGTTCGTCGAGCACGGGCCATTCGAAATCGCCGTCTTCGGCCGCGAGCAGCGTTTCGTAGCTGAGAACGGGTGTGGCAAGCGCCGGGATGTGCGCCTCGTCGGCCAGCGCGATCCAGCCCTTCACCTTCGGGCATTGCGGCGCGACGACGTCGACGAGCGCCGCGAACGTCGTGTCGAACAGGACATAGCTGTCGTCGGCGTGATTGATGATGAAGGCGATCTGCTCGGGAAAAAGACGTGGATTGATCGTGTGGCACACCGCACCGAAGCCGGTCACGCCGTAGTACGCCTCGAGATGGCGGTAGCCGTTCCAGGCCAGCGTGCCGATGCGCTCGCCCGGGCTCACGCCGAGCCGGATCAGCGCTTGCGCAAGCTGCTTCGCGCGCTTTTCGCAATCGCGGTACGTGTAGCGATGGATGTCGCCCTCGACGCGCCGCGACACGATCTCCGTATCGCCCGCGTATCTTGCAGCATGCCTCACTAGCGACGACACGTTGAGCGGCACGTCCATCATCTGACCCAGCAACGGCGTTGTCATATCCGTTCGTCTCCTCGTTATTGATCGGGCCACGGCCGCTCGATGCAATGAGAGGCCCTGCTGCGGACACCGGGCACGGCACATGCGCCGAAGGCGGCGGCGCTGGAAGCCCGCCGCCTGCAGATCGCCCGCCGGCGTGCTGGCGGCCGCCTCCAGCGCGCCGGCGGGCGCGGACTTACAATATCGGCTAATTCCGAGGCGCTCAACATGTCGTTTTCCCCAAGCAGTACCGAGCTGTCGGAGCGGATGTCGTCGGTCGCGGACGCGATCGGCAACACGCGCGACGGCTCGTTCGCCCAGCTCGGCACCGCCTTCCTGACCCGCCTGCCGGCGGCACCGCTCACCGCGCCCTATGTGGTCGGCTTCTCGGCCGACGCCGCGCGCATGCTCGGCTTCGATCCGTCGGTCGCCAACGACCCCGCGTTCGCCGATTTCTTCTGCGGCAACACCACGCGCGAGTGGCCGTCGCAGGCGCTGCCTTACGCCTCCGTCTATTCAGGGCACCAGTTCGGCGTCTGGGCCGGCCAGCTCGGCGACGGACGCGCGCTCGGGCTCGGCGAAGTCGAGCGCGGCGGCGAGCGCTACGAACTGCAGTTGAAAGGCAGCGGACGCACGCCCTATTCGCGCATGGGCGACGGGCGCGCGGTATTGCGCTCGTCGATTCGCGAATTCCTCTGCTCGGAGGCGATGCACCATCTCGGCATACCGACGACGCGCGCACTCTGCGTGATCGGCTCCGACCAGCCGGTGCGCCGCGAGGAGATCGAGACGGCGGCGGTCGTCACGCGCGTCGCGCCGAGCTTCGTTCGCTTCGGCCATTTCGAGCACTTCTATTCGAACGATCGCGCCGATGCGCTGCAGGCGCTCGCCGATCACGTGATCGACCGCTTCTTTCCGCAATGCCGCGAGGCGGACGACCCCTACCTCGCGCTCCTGAGCGAAAGCGTTTTGCGTACCGCAGATCTGATCGCGCAATGGCAGGCGGTCGGCTTTTGTCACGGCGTGATGAACACGGACAACATGTCGATTCTCGGCGTCACGATCGACTACGGTCCGTTCGGCTTCATCGACGGGTTCGACGCGAACCACATCTGCAATCACTCCGACACCTCCGGCCGTTACGCGTACCGGATGCAGCCGCAGATCGCGTATTGGAACTGCTTCTGCCTCGCGCAGGCGCTGCTGCCGCTCTTCGGCGCGCGCTACGACGAAGCGGCGCGCGGCGAGCGCTCGGTCGAAGACGCGCAGCGCGTGCTCGAAGGGTACAAGGATCGCTTCGCCCCGGCGCTCGAGCAGCGCTTGCGCGCCAAGCTCGGCCTCGAGACCGAGCGGCCCGGTGACGATGCGCTCGCCAACAAGCTGCTCGAAATCATGCACGCGAACCGCGCGGACTTCACACTGACGTTCCGCCATCTGTCGCGCATGTCGAAACACGATGCGAGCGGCGACGCGGCGGCGCGCGACCTGTTCCTCGACCGCGCCGCATTCGATCTCTGGGCGAACGACTATCGCGCGCGGCTGTCCGGCGAAACACGCGGCGACGCCGCGCGGCGCGAAGCAATGAACCGCGTGAATCCGAAGTACGTGCTGCGCAATCACCTTGCCGAGACGGCGATCCGACGCGCGAAGGAAAAGGACTTTTCGGAGGTCGAGCGGCTCGCGGCCGTGCTGCGCCATCCGTTCGACGAACAACCGGACAACGAGGCCTACGCCGCGTTGCCACCCGACTGGGCCGGCTCGCTCGAGGTCAGTTGCTCGTCATGATGCCTCTTGTCCCCAATCCCCCAAGGGGACTTCCTGCGGGGCGGGGGACTTCCTGCGCCCCGAAGGAAGTGGCCTTGGGCCGCGGGACGGGGGACTTCCTTCGGGGCGCCGGACAGCCCCAAGCGACGCGCCCCCGCAACCGGAATCGAAACCGAATTTCCAGCTGACACGTACATACGAACTTGACTTGGCGCCGCATCGCAGGGCCGTTTCCTGACGCCCCACCGCGACGCCTCATCCCACGGAGACAACCCGACCATGAACCGCCCCCTCGACGACGATCAGGCCAAGCAACCGCATCAGGCGCAAAAAACCGACGCCGAATACCGCAGCCAGCTCTCCGACATCGAATACCAGGTGACCCGCCACGCCCACACCGAACATCCGTTTACCGGCCGCTACTGGGACCACTGGGACCGCGGCATCTACGACTGCGTCTGCTGCGGCACGCCGCTCTTCGAATCGGACACCAAGTTCGACGCCGGCTGCGGCTGGCCAAGCTACTTCAAGCCGATCAACGGCGAAGTGATCGAAGAACTCACCGACCGCTCGCACGGCATGCTGCGCATCGAAGTCCGCTGCAAGCACTGCGGCGCGCATCTCGGCCATGTTTTCGAGGACGGTCCCGCCCCGACCGGCCTTCGGTACTGCATCAACTCGGCTGCGCTACAATTCGACCCCAAGTAACGTAGCGCGCCCGGTTCGGCGGCCGGCGGACAGAGGGCCCCGCGCCGCTCGATCCCGCCGTTCGAAAGACACGCGGCAGCGGATGCCGGCACGAACGCTGCCGCCTTTGCCGAGGCTACGCCCCAAGGTCCTCCGCGGTGCTTGCTTGGAAGCAAGCGCCGCTCATCGACGTTCCGACTATCAATGAAATTTCTGTTCGATCTGTTCCCGATCATCCTGTTTTTCGTCGCGTTCAAGCTGTGGGGGATCTTCACCGCCACCGCCGTGGCGATCGTCGCCACGTTGCTCCAGGTGGCGTGGGTCGCGTTCCGGCACCGCAAGGTGGACACGATGCTTTGGGTGAGCCTGGGCGTGATCGTCGTGTTCGGCGGCGCGACGCTCGTGCTTCACAACCAGAAATTCATCCAATGGAAGCCGACCGCGCTCTATTGGCTCTTCGCGGCCGGCTTGATCGTCGCGCGCTTCGCGTTCCAGAAGAACCTGATCGAGAAGATGATGGGCAAGCAGCTCAAGCTGCCCGGCGAGGTCTGGGACAAGCTTAACGTTGCGTGGGCGCTCTTCTTCGTCGCGCTCGGCGTGGCGAACCTGTATGTCGTCGCCAATTTCACCGAATCGCAGTGGGTCAACTTCAAGCTGTTCGGCACGACGGGCGCGATGGTCGTGTTCATCGTCGCGCAGAGCCTGTGGCTCGCGAAGTATTTGAAGGAAGAGTGACCGATGAGCGACTTTCTGAACGCGACGCCCGCCGAGCGCATCGCGCTAATCGAAACGACATTGACGGCCGCCCTCGCGCCGGATTCCATCAGCGTGCGCGATGACAGCGCGCAGCACGCCGGCCACGCGGGAGCCTCGGCCGGCGGCCACTACACGGTGACGATCGTCGCGGCGGCGTTTGCCGGCAAAGCCCGCGTGGCGCGGCACCGCATGGTGTATGATGCGCTGGCCGATGCCATGCAGCGCGGCATCCATGCGCTTGCCATCATGGCTTACACGCCCGAGGAATTTGCAACGCGGTCCTCGACGCCGTAGATGCCGTCCCCGATATTGCTCGCTCAGTCGCCCCATTAGGAACGTTAGGAACTTCCGATGACCTTGAAGAAATCCCAGCTCTGGGTACTGCTTGCCGCCTTCGCGGCTGCACCAGCTTTCGCACAGAATATCGCCGTCGTAAACGGCACGCCGATCCCCAAATCGCGCGCCGATGCGCTCGTCAGCCAGCTCGTGAAGCAGGGCCAGCAAGACTCGCCGCAGCTGCAGCAGGCCGTGCGCGAGGAACTGGTCAACCGCGAAATCCTGATGCAGGAAGCGATCCGCGAAGGCGTTCCGGCACAACCGGACGTCAAGGCGCAAGTGGCGGTTGCCCAGCAGACGGTCGTGCTGCGCGCGCTGATCGAGAAATTCGTGAAGGACAACCAGCCAAGCGACGCGGAAGTCAAAACACGCTATGACGATCTCGTGAAGCAAGCCGGGGGCCGCGAATATCATCTGCACCACATCCTCGTCGACAACGAGCAGCAAGCGCAGGACCTGATCGCGAAGATCAAGGCCGGCGCGAGCTTCGAGGACCTCGCGAAGCAATATTCGAAGGACCCGGGCTCGGGCAAGAACGGCGGCGACCTCGACTGGGCGAACCCGAATTCCTACGTGCCGGAATTCGCGGCCGCGGCGGAAAAGCTGCAAAAAGGCCAGATGACCGACCAGCCGGTGCACACGCAGTTCGGCTGGCACATCATCCGAGTCGACGACATTCGCGACATCGCTCCGCCGCCGCTCGATTCGGTCAAGACACAAATCGTCCAGCAGATTCAGCAGGAAAAGCTGCAAGCGTTCGAAGAAGGCCTGCGCAAGCAGGCGAAGATTCAGTAGCGCACGTTGCTTGGATTAAAAAAATGCCACCCGAGGGTGGCATTTTTTATGTCGGCCGGCGTAAGTGCTTCAGCACTTACTCGGGCCCTACACCCCTCATCCGATCCAGCGGCGCGCGTTCTGGAACGCTCGCATCCACGGGCTCGCATCGCCCCAGCCTTCCGGATGCCAGCTCATCTGCAGCGTGCGATGCACGCGCTCCATATGCGGCATCAGCACGCTGAAGCGGCCGTCCGGCGTCGTTACCGACGTAATGCCTGCCGGCGACCCATTCGGATTGAACGGATAGCGTTCGGTCGCTTGGCCGCGATGGTCGATAAAGCGCATCGCGACGTCGACGCGCGCCGCATCGCCCTGCTGCGAGAAGTCGGCGAAGCCTTCGCCGTGCGCGATCGCGACCGGTATGCGCGAGCCTTCCATTCCGGCAAAGAAAATCGACGGCGATTTCTGGACTTCGACGAACGAGAAGCGCGCCTCGAACTGCTCGGATTTGTTGCGCGTGAACTTCGGCCACGCTTCTGCGCCCGGGATGATCGACGCGAGGCTGCTCATCATCTGGCAGCCGTTGCAGATGCCGAGCGCGAACGTGTCCTTGCGGTCGAAGAAGGCGGCGAACATGTCCGCGAGCATCGGGTTGAAGCGGATCGTCTTCGCCCAGCCCTCGCCCGCACCCAGCACGTCGCCGTACGAGAAGCCGCCGCACGCAACCGCGCCAGCGAAGTCGGCGAGCGTCGCGCGGCCCGACAGCAGGTCGCTCATGTGCACGTCGTGCGCGTCGAAGCCGGCGCGGTCGAACGCGTACGCCGCCTCCAGGTGCGAGTTCACGCCTTGCTCACGCAGGATCGCCACGCGGGGGCGTGCGCCCTTGCTGACGCCCCGAAGGAAGTCCCCTTGGGGGACATACGGCGCCGCGACGTCGTCGCTCACGTCGAACGTGAGATGCGGCGAAATGCCGGGGTCGTCCGCTTCGAGCAACGCGTCGTATTCCGAGTCGGCGCATGCGGGGTTGTCGCGCAGGCGTGCAATGCGCCAGCTCACCTCGCTCCACGCGCGATGTAGTTCCGTGCGCGGCGCTTCGTAGATCTTCTTTGCGTCGCGGTAGATTTCGATCGCATCACGCTCGTTCAGCTTGCCGATCACGTGCGAGCAGGCGCCCAAGCCGTGCTTGCGCAGCACACCGAGCACCGCGTCGCGGTCCGCTGCGCGCACCTGGACGACTGCCCCCAGCTCCTCGCAGAAGAGCGCGCGGATCGTCAGGTCTTCACGGCGGCCGCTCGTCTGCTTAGCCCAGTCTTTCGCGTCGCCGTAGTCGAACTCGTGCTGCGAATCGAGCGTGAGCATGTCGACGTTGAGCGACACGCCGACGTGCCCCGCAAACGCCATCTCGCAGACCGTCGCCCACAGGCCGCCGTCCGAACGGTCGTGATAGGCGAGCAGCTTGCCATCCGCGTTGAGCGCCTGGATCGCGGCAAAGAAGCGCTTGAGGTCCTCGGGATCGTCGACATCCGGCACGCTGTCGCCGACCTGCTGCGTCACCTGCGCGAGAATGCTGCCGCCCAAGCGATGCTTGCCGCGGCCGAGGTCGATCGCGATCAGCGTCGTATCGCCTGCTTCGCTCGCGCGCTGCAATTGCGGCGTCAAATGACGGCGGACGTCCTCCACCGGCGCGAACGCGGAGATGATCAGCGACACGGGCGCGACGACCTCTTTCGCGACGCCGCGATCGTCCCACTTCGTCTTCATCGACAGCGAATCCTTGCCGACCGGAATGCTGATGCCGAGCGCCGGGCACAGCTCCATGCCGATCGCCTTGACTGTGTCGAAGAGCGCGGCGTCTTCGCCGGCGCTGCCGCACGCGGCCATCCAGTTCGCCGACAGCTTCAGCTTGTCGAGCGAAGCGATCGGCGCCGACGCGATGTTCGTCACCGCCTCGCCGATCGCCATGCGGCCCGACGCCGGCGCGTCGATGACCGCGAGCGGCGTGCGCTCGGCCATCGTCATCGCTTCGCCGCGGAAACCGGCATAGTCGGCGGCCGTGATCGCGCAATCCGCAACCGGCACCTGCCACGGGCCGACCATCTGGTCGCGTGCGGTCGTGCCGCCGACCGAACGGTCGCCGATCGTGATCAGGAACGACTTGCTCGCGACGGTCGGGTGCTTCAACACAGAAACCGCGAGTTCCGCCAGCGCGAGGCCCGTCACGTCAACCGGCTCACGCTCGGCCACGACGCGCGTCACATCGCGATGCATACGCGGCGGCTTGCCGAGCAGCACGTCCATCGGCATGTCGACGGGTTCCTGCTTGCCCTCGGCGCCGGCATCGATCAATTGCAACCGCTGCGCGTCGGTCGCGACGCCCACGACCGCCAGCGGGCAGCGCTCGCGCTCGCAAATCGCTTCGAACATCGGCAGATCGGCGGGCGCAATCGCGAGCACGTAGCGCTCTTGCGCTTCGTTCGACCAGATCTCGCGCGGCGACAAACCGCTCTCTTCCAACTGAACCTTGCGCAACTCGAAGCGCGCGCCCTTGTTGGCCCCGTCGACGAGTTCCGGGAACGCGTTCGACAGGCCGCCCGCGCCGACGTCGTGGATGCTCAGAATCGGATTCTTGTCGCCGAGTTGCCAGCACGAGTTGATCACCTCCTGCGCGCGCCGCTCGATTTCCGGGTTGCCGCGCTGGACCGAATCGAAGTCGAGTTCGGCGGTGTTCGCGCCGGTCGCCATCGAGCTCGCGGCGCCGCCGCCCATGCCGATGCGCATTCCGGGGCCGCCGATCTGGATCAAGAGCGAGCCGGCCGGCAGGTCGTGCTTGTGCGTGTGCTGGTCGGAGATATTGCCGATGCCGCCCGCGATCATGATCGGCTTGTGATAGCCGCGCACCTGGCCGCCGACGTTCTGTTCGTAGACGCGGAAATAGCCGCCGAGATTCGGCCGGCCGAATTCGTTGTTGAACGCGGCGCCGCCGAGCGGGCCGTCGATCATGATTTGCAGCGGCGATGCGATGCGATCCGGGCGGCCATACGCGTCGTGCTGGTCCGAAGGATTGCGCTGCGCCGGCGGGACCGCCGCGTCGCGCGCGTTTTCCCACGCTTCGCGCGCGTCGGGCAGTTCGAGGTTTGACACGGAGAAGCCCGTCAGACCCGCCTTGGGACGCGCACCGCGGCCCGTCGCGCCCTCGTCGCGGATCTCGCCGCCCGCGCCCGTTGCAGCGCCCGGGAACGGCGAAATCGCGGTCGGGTGATTGTGCGTCTCGACCTTCATCAACGTGTGGGTGAGCTCGACGTGACGGCCATAGCGCTCGCCGGGCTCGCCCGCCGCCCCCTCACGGCGCGGGAACCACCGCTCCGCCATGCCGCCCGCCATGATCGCCGAGTTGTCCGAATAGGCGACGATCGTGCCATGCGGGTTCAGCTTCTCGGTGTTCTTGATCATTTGGAACAGTGAGATGCCCTGCGGCTCGCCATCGATCGTCCATTGCGCGTTGAAGATCTTGTGGCGGCAATGCTCGCTGTTGGCCTGCGCGAACATCATCAGTTCGACGTCGGTCGGATTGCGGCCGAGCTTGCCGAACGCGTCGACCAGGTAGTCGATCTCGTCGTCCGCAAGCGCGAGGCCGAGGCCGGTATTCGCCGCTTCGAGCGCGCCGCGGCCGTGCGCGAGGATATCGACGGTCGAAAGCGGCTTGGCGGGCAGTTCGTCGAACAAGTGCTGGGCATCGTCGCGCGAACGCGCCACGCTTTCGGTCATGCGGTCGTGCAGCGCTGCCGACACTGCCGCGCGCGCTTCGTCGGTGAGGGCCTTCTTGCCGCCGAGCAGCCCGCTTTTCAGCGTGACCGTGTACTCGACGCCGCGCTCGATGCGGCGCACGTGGAGAAGACCGCAGTGACGGGCGATATCGGTCGCCTTGCTCGCCCACGGCGACACCGTGCCGAAGCGCGGCACCACCAGGAAGGTTTCACCTGTGCCGCGCTCGCTGCCCGCCTCGAACGGCGCGCTGTAGTGCATCAGCGCTTCGATCTTCGCGCTGTCTTCGCTCGTGAGCGTCTCGGACGAATTGACGAAGTGCAGATACTGGCCGCGAATGCCGACGATGTTGCTGTCGATTTTCGCAAGCGTGTCGAGAAGACGGGTTTGACGGAAATCGGAAAGGGCCGAAGCGCCGGGGAAACACGAGAAGTGGGCCATGGACAAGACGTGACGTCGATGAGTCGCGCGTGGGGCGACGTGAGGCGAAAGGAAGACCGAGATTATACCTGGAAGCGGCCCCCGAAAAGCCGGCCGAATGGCCTGGCGAGCGCGCCGCGGCGCGGTTTCCCCGGGTGGTTTCGAGCATGCTGGCGGCACGCCGGCACCGCATGCCGGCCCCAAAATTTCAACGCAATCGCCCCAGGCCGGGCGACGCTTGCGCGCCACGCCCGGCGCCGTCCGCGCGACCGGCCGGCCGCGTTTGGCGGTATCATGCACGGCTTCATCCGTCGGCGCGCAACCTCGCACTGCGCCGCACGTCACGCGAACACGGGAATCAGGAAGCGCTCCTCGCGCTTCTTCGCATCGAATCAATCATGGATGTCATTGTCATAGGCGGCGGGATCGTCGGGGTCGCCACCGCATATCAGCTGCGCGCGGCCGGCCACCGCGTGTGCGTCGTCGAGCGCCACGCGACCGTTGCGCAAGGCGCGACTTACGGTCACGGCGGCGCGATGCTGCCGACGCCGCTTGACGTCTGGTTCGGTCCGACCTTCATGCAAAGCCGGCGTGCACCGAAAAGCGGCATCGTGTTCAAGCCTGGTCTCAACTCGGGCGCGCGCCGCTTCGTGCGCCGGCTCGATCGACTGCAAGCGCCCGACGCGTTTCGCGAGCACTGCCTGCGCTTGAAGCCGCTCATCGACGCGTCGCGCGAGGCGATCGCCGACATCGAAAGCCGTTTCAAGCTCGAATTCGAACAGCAAAGCGGCGTGCTGCACGTGGTCCGCCATCAGCGCGAATGGGAGCAGTTGCAAAGCGCGCTCGACCTCCTGCGCGAATTCGAAATGCAGCACCACGTGCTGACGCCCGCCGAGTGCGCGGCCGTCGAGCACTCGGTGCCGACCGAGCCCGAATTCGCGGGCGGCGTGCTGTTCGAGACCGAGCGCACAGCGAACTGCCCGCTCTTCGCGAAGCTCGTCAAGCAGGTCCTCGACGAGAACGGCGGCGTCGAATTCAAGTTCGGCCGCGGCGTCGCGGCGATCCGCGTCGACAATCAGCGCGCGGCCGTCGAGCTCGCGCCGCGCGAAGGCGACTCGCCGCGCTCCCGCGAAGTCGACGTGATCGCGGCGGACGCGATCGTCGTCGCCGCCGGCGCGGGCAGCCTGCCGCTCGTCGAGCGGCTCGGCCTCGATCTGCCGCTCCATCCGTTGCGGCTGCACGCGCTGACCGCGCCGATCGCCTACGAAGAACGCGCGCCGCATCTGGCGGTTGTCGACGCGATCAAGCGCATCACGATGTCGCGCATGAATCAGCGCATGCGCATCGCGGGCGGCGCCGTGCTGCAAGGCGTGCGCGAGAGCGCCAAACCGCTTGCCGAACCGCTGAAGAAAGCGGCATTGACGCTGCTCGGCCAGGCTACCCACGACTGGATTCCCGGCGCCGCGAAAATCTCGGCGGCGCTGGCCTGGGAAGGCGTGAAGCTGCTCTCGCCGGACGGCCTGCCGGTGGTCGGACAGGCCCTGCATCCGCGGCTTTTCGTCAATTTCGGCCACGGGCCGGCCGGCTGGGGGCTCGCGTGCGGGTCTGCTAAAGTGGTGGCAGATCTTGTCTCCGGCAACGCGCCGAGCGTGCCGCCCGATACGCTCGCGGCGCTCCGCCCCGATCGCTTCGCGAGCTGACAGCGCGGTTTCGGCGGCGGCACGGCTCGCGGACCTCAAGCATCAACCGGGTCTGGGGGCCTTGCGCCATCTGCGCAGAGCCGGCGGCATTCTTCGCATGTGCACCCGCTTGGCGCCGCCCGACATGACCGCTACCGCTCCGCTTGAATCGGCTTCACCGCCGCTCCTCCTCTCCCCTCACGACCGGCCGCTGCCGCTCCATACCGTCGCCGAACTGCGCGCGCTCGAAAATGAAGCCGAAGCGGCGCTTCCCGCGCACACGCTGATGGCGCGCGCCGGCGCGGCCGCGGCGCGCTTTCTCGCCGATCGCGCCACGCACGACGGTTCGTCGGCAGAAAACCGCCCCATCTGGATCGTCGCCGGGCCGGGCAACAACGGCGGCGACGCGCTCGTCGCCGCGGCCGAACTGCATCGCGCGGGCATCGCCGTCGAAGTGTGCATGCCCGTCGAAGTCAAACCGGACGACGCGCGCTGGGCGCTCGGCGTTGCGCGCGCGGCAGGCGTGACGATTTCGGCGGTGCCGCCGGCGTCTTTCGACGCTTATGGCTGGCTCGTCGACGGGATGTTCGGCATCGGCCTGGCGCGGCCGCTCGAAGGCGTGTTCGCGGAAGTCGCCGCCCGGCTGAGCGAACGTTCGCGCAATTCCGGACGCGTGCTCGCACTCGACGTGCCGAGCGGCCTCGACAGCGACACCGGCAACGCAGTCGGCCCAGGCGCGGTCGTAACGGCCACCGAAACCATCACCTTCATCGGCGCGAAGCCCGGGCTCTACACGGCGTCAGGCCGTGATCTCGCGGGCGCCGTGACGGTGGCGCCGATCGGCATCGCTGTCGACATGAACACGGCCGCGCGCGGCCCGATTCGCCTGAATGCGCCAGCGCTCTTCGCCCCCTGCTTCCCCGCCCGCTCGCACGCCACCCACAAGGGCACGTTCGGCAGCCTGGCGGTTGTCGGCGGCGACACCGGCATGTGCGGCGCGCCGATCCTCGCCGCGCGCGCCGCGCTCCATGCCGGCGCGGGCAAGGTGCATGTCGCGTTCATCGGCGCCGGCGGCCCGGCATACGATCCGCCGCATCCGGAGCTGATGCTGCACGCGGCCGACGACCTGCCGCTCGACGCCATGGACGCCCTCGCGATCGGCTGCGGCATGGGCGGCACGCCGCTCGCGGCCGGCACGCTGCGCCGTGCGCTGCGGGTCGGCGTACCGAAGCTCATCGATGCCGACGCATTGAACCTCATCGCCTGCGACCCGGCGCTGGCGGCTGAAGTCGCCGCGCGCGGCATTGCCGGCGACATCTGCGTGCTGACGCCGCATCCGCTCGAAGCGGCGCGCTTGCTCGGCTGCGATGCCGCGACGATCCAAAAAGACCGGCTCGCTGCCGCGCGCACGCTCGCCGCGCGCCTTTCGAGCGTGATCGTGCTCAAAGGCGCGGGCACGGTGATCGCCGCGCCGGACGGCCGCGTGGCGATCAATCCGACCGGCAGCGCGGCGCTGGCCACGGGGGGGACGGGCGACGTGCTCGGCGGCATCATCGGCGCGCTGCTCGCGCAACGGCTGCCGCGCTACGAGGCGGCGCTCGCCGGCGTCTATCTGCACGGCCTTGCCGCCGAGACCCTGACCGAACGCGGCCACGGCCCGGCGGGCCTGACCGCGGGCGAACTGGCGCCGGTCGTGCGCGCATTGCTCAATCGACTGATCTACCCGCCGCGCGCGTGACGATCGCCTTGCATGCAGCGGCACAGCGCATGCCGCACACGCGAAGCCCGCGCCGTTCACGATCCAGGCATACGCGCTGACATGCGACGCCGCTATACTGACCGCCTGCGCCGTACATCGACCGCGTCCCGAGCCCGAGCTTCGGCCGCACGATCAATCCAAGCACGGGCACGTGCGTGGCGCGACCGTGCGCGGCGCAGCGCTGCTTCACGACGACGGACCGCGTGCCGAGCCTGATGCGCGGCCCTCCCTTCGAGCCCCTTCGTAAGACGGACAGTTTATGACGCTGAATACGCTTCCCTCCTGGTCCTCGCTGCAAGCACACTACGAACAGATCCGCGACGCGCGCCTGCGCGACTGGTTCGCGACCGGCCAGGATGTCTCCCCGACGCGCTCCGAACGGTTCACGTTCGAAGGCGCGGGCCTTGCCGCCGACTTTTCGAAGAACCGCATCACCGACGAAACCCTCCGCCTGCTCGTGGCGCTCGCGCGCGAAGCAGGCGTCGAGGCGCGCCGGGACGCGATGTTCGCCGGCGAAATCGTCAACCCGACCGAAGGCCGCGCGGCGCTCCACACCGCGCTGCGCGCGACGAGCGCGAGCGCGCCGTTCCACGCGGAAGTCGCCGCCGAGCGCGCGAAGATGGCCGCGTTCGCGAACCCGGTGCGCGACGGCCGCTGGACCGGCTACACCGGCAAGCGCATTCGGCACGTCGTCAACATCGGCATCGGCGGCTCGGACCTCGGGCCGAAGATGGTCGTGCACGCACTGCATCACCTCGCGACGCCCGAGATCACCACGCACTTCGTCTCGAACGTCGACGGCGCCGATCTCGCACGCGTGCTCGAACAGGTCGATCCGGAAGAGACGCTCGCGATCATCGTCTCGAAGACCTTCACGACGCTCGAAACGATGACCAACGCGCGCTCGCTGCGCGACTGGTTCATCGCCAAAGGCTGCCCGGAAAGCGCGCTCGCGAAGCACTTCGTCGGCGTATCGGCGAACCCCGCCGAGGTCGTCAAGTTCGGCATCGCGAGAGAAAACGTGTTCGAAATGTGGGACTGGGTCGGCGGACGCTATTCGCTGTGGTCGGCGGTTGGCCTGTCGATCATGATCGCGATCGGCCCCGATCAGTTCGACGCGCTGCTGGCCGGCGCCAACGCCATGGACGAGCACTTCAAGAGCGCGCCGCTCGAGCGCAACCTGCCGGTGCTGATGGGCCTGGTCGGCATCTGGTATCGAAACTTCTTCGGTTCGCAGAGCTATCTGGTCGCGCCGTACTCGGAAGCGCTGCACTTCCTGCCGTCGTATTTGCAGCAGCTCGAGATGGAGAGCAACGGCAAGTCCGCACGGCTCGACGGTGCGTTCGTCGACTATCCGACGTCAGCCGTCACGTGGGGCGAGCCCGGCACGAACGGCCAGCATGCGTTCTTCCAGATGCTGCACCAGGGCCCGACGATCGTGCCGATCGACTTCATCGCCGTGCTCACGCCCGAACATCCGCTCGCAAGCCATCATCCGAAGCTGCTCGCGAACTGCTTTGCGCAAAGCGAAGCGCTGATGCTCGGGCGCACGATCGAGGAAGCGCAGCAGGTTGCAGACGCGGACAAGCCCGAACTCGTGCCCCACCTCGTCTTCCCCGGCAACCGTCCGACGACGACGCTGCTTCTCGAAGCCCTTACCGCCCGCTCGCTCGGCGCGCTGATCGCGCTCTACGAGCACAAGGTGCTCGTGCAGGCGTCGGTCTGGAACATCAACCCGTTCGATCAATGGGGCGTGGAGCTCGGGAAGATTCTCGGCAAGGTCGTCGAAGCGGATCTGACTGCCGCATCGGTCGACGAGAAGAAACACGATTCGTCGACTTCGGCGCTGATCGCGCGCGCTCGCGCGGCGCTCAAGCGCTGACTCGGGTCGACAGCGCGTCGCCCGTTTCGCGTCCGCGCTCGCCGAGCGCATCGTCTTGAGTCGAACGATCAAACAATGCGCCCGGCGTCGATCGTCACCGTCGTATCGCAGCGACGCGCCAGTTCGACATCGTGCGTCACCAGCACGAGCGTCGCACCGTTCGCCCGGTTCATCTTGAACATCAAGTCGATGACGGCGTGGCCGGTCGCGGCATCGAGACTGCCCGTCGGCTCGTCGGCAAAGAGAATCGCCGGATGCGTGACGAACGCGCGCGCGAGCGCCACGCGTTGCTGCTCTCCCCCCGACAACAGCTTCGGATAGTGCGTCGTCCGCTTCCCAAGGCCGACTTGCTCGAGCAACGCGCGCGCCTGCAACGACGCATCGCGCGCCGACATCCCGCTTTGCAATTCGAGCGGCAACATCACATTCTCGAGCGCCGTGAGATGCGGCATCAGCTGGAACGACTGAAACACGAAGCCGACCGAGCCGTTTCTCAAGGCCGCCCGCTCGTCTTCCGACAGTGTCGCCAGTTCATGGCCGAGCAGCCGAACCGAGCCCGACGTTGCACTGTCCAACCCCGCGAGCAAGCCGAGCAACGTCGACTTCCCCGAGCCCGACGCGCCGACGATCGCCACGCTGCTACCCGGCATGATCGACAAGTCGATATCATCGAGAATCGTCAGCTCGCCGGTGGCCTCCTTGACCCTCTTGGACAGACCCCGCACTTCAATGATCGGATCGGTATTTTTTAGCATGAAGAAGCGTCGATTGAATTTGCATCCCCGCTCATCGAGCAAGCGGCGTTCCGCGTGCCGCGCGTTGAGCGCCGTTTTCGCCGGCATCGCATTCGGCCCGGCAGCGGTGCATGCCGCGCTCGCCGCCCATGCCGCGCCCGCAAGGCCTGTGATCGTCGTGCTCGGCGACAGCATCTCGGCCGAATACGGGCTGCCGCGCGACACCGGCTGGGTGGCGCTGATGCGCCAGCGTCTTGCGGATGAGCGAATCGATTATAGCGTTGCGAACGCGAGCATCAGCGGCGACACCACGAGCGGCGGACGCGCCCGCATGCCCGAATTGATGGAGCGCCTGAAGCCTTCGATCGTGATCGTCGAGCTCGGCGCCAATGACGCACTGCGCGGTGTTCCGCTTTCGACGACCGAAGACAATTTGCGCACGATCATCGAACAGGCACGGCAAGGGCATGCGAAAGTCGTGTTGATCGGGATGTACGTCCCACCGAATTACGGACCGGACTATACGCAGAAGTTCCACGGCCTCTACGGCACGCTATCGAAAGAAATGCACGTACCGCTTGTACCGTTTCTGCTCGCCGGCATCGAGAACAAACCCGAAATGTTCCAAGCCGACCAGATTCACCCGGCGCAACAAGCCCAAACCGCGTTGCTGAATAACGTATGGCCGACACTCAAGCCACTGTTGCGCCCGGCGTCTCATTGAAAAAAATTACGAGACGCTAACACTTTGTTTCCAAATCGGAGGGAACATCGTTTTTCATTCGACGCTCTCACACTTTCGTGTGACTTGTTTCCTGCTCGAACGAGCATGTTTTAGAAAGGAGAAAGCGTGAAGAAATACCTCCCCCTCATCGCACTAGTCGCCGCAGCGTCCGCCTATGCTCAGTCGCCGTCCGGCATTCAATCTGTCGGACAAAGTCAGCAAGCCCCGCAGGCCGTCGCGCAATGCATCGCGAAGAAATGGGCCGACAATTCGCAGCAACAAGTGACTTCGCAAGCCATGCTCGCCAACAACATGGCAATGGACGTGTACGTTCCGGGTCAGCAACCGCCGTCGGGCGCAGCGGCCGTGGTTCGTCCTTCAAATAGCGGCAAGGGCACGTGGGTTGGCTTTCGCTCCGGCGGCGCCGCTGGCGGCGACGCAACAAATGCCATCAGCGCGTGCCTGTAAAGCCTGATCCGATTCTTTAACCGGCAATAAAAAAGGTTCTTCACGATCTAACGTGAAGAACCTTTTTTTCATATCGTGTCGCATTCGCAAGCGCCTCTAGCGAAGCGCTCGGAGCGGGACATTATTCGCCGGTGTTCTGCGAAGAGCCGAGATTGCCGTATAACTTGACCTTCGAGCGCGCGCGCAGCGAATCGACATACGCCTGCATCTCCCATTGCGCGTTTGACTGCGCAATCTGCTGCTGGGCAGCCGCGAGCTTTTGCGCATCGGTCGCAGGACCCGGCAGCACCGCGTTCACGCGATAGATCGCATAGCCATCAGCGCCGAGATCGACGCCGACATAGGTCGGCAGCTTCTGCGCGTCGGCCTTGAACACGGCGCCCAGCACAGCAGGCGGCACGCCTTGCGCGTCAGTGCGCGACACCTTCAACTCGGGCGAGAAACCGCCGGTCGATTTCGACTTCTGCAAGTCGGCGAGCTTCGCCGCGCCGTCCTTGCGCGCCATTTCCGCCGACTGTTCCGCGACGTACTTCTGCCGCACCGCGTCCTTGATCGTATCGAGCGCGGGCACCGCGGCCGGCTTGTAATCGATCACGCGCGCGGCGATCAACGTGCCGTTGCCGACGTCGATCGCTTGCGTGTTGTTCTTTTCCTTGACCGAATCGCTCGCGAACACGGCGGCGAGGAACTTCGCGTTGTTCAGCGGGCTATCCGGCGGCAACGTGGCGTTCGGCTTCGGCGTGACGGTCGCCGTCTGGATCGTCAGCTTGTACTTGTCCGCGGCGGGCTGCAGGCTTTTTGCCTGCTCGTAGACGGTCGACGTGAAACCGTCCGAGTTGTCCGCGAACGCCTTGGTAGCGAGCTGCGTCTTCAAATCCTTCGCGATGTCGTCCTTCACGGCGTCGAACGGCTTCGTTACGGACGGCTTGACGTCCGTCGCCTTCAAGATGAGGTAACCGACGTCGGTCGTCACCACATCGCTGACTTCATCCTTCTTCAGCTTGAATGCGGCATCGTCGAACGCGGCGCCGCCCGCCATCATCTTCGGCCCGAAATAACCGAGATCGCCGCCCTTCGCGGCCGACAGCGGATCTTGCGAATTCTGTTCGGCGATGTTCGCGAACTGGTCGGGATGCGCCTTGACTTCCGCGAGCAACGCATCGGCCTTTTGCTTGGCCTTTGCCTTTTCATCCGCGCTCGCGCTTTGCGGCGCCGAGATCAGGATCAGGCTCGCGCGCATCTGCGGCTGAGTCTGGTAATGGGCAATGTTGTCGTCGTAATACTTCTTCAAGTCGGCATCGGTCGGCTGAACGGACGCAGCGAGGGTCGACGGCGACAGCACGAGATACTGAATCGTCGCCGCTTCCGGCGTCGCGAAGTCGTTGCGGTGGCTGTCGTAGTACGACGCGAGTTGAGCGTCGGTCGGCTGCACCTTCGACGCATAATCGCTCGCGCGCAGCATCAGGCCCTGTACGGCGCGCTGCTGCGAAGCGATATCCGCCAGATGCTGAGCGAGGCGCTTCGGCGTGAATGCGCTCGCTTGAATGCTGTCCGGAATCTGCTCCATCGACAGACCGTAGCGCACCTGCTCGTCGTATTGCTCCGGCGTCATGCCTTGCGTCGCGAGCAATTGCTTGTAACGGTCGACGTCGATCGAACCGTCCGGCTTACGCAGCGACGAAACAACCGGATCGGCGAGCAGCGCGCGGCGCACGGCATCGTCGGACGCAGTCAGATGCTCGCGCTGCGCCTCGTCGGCGAGCGCGCGCTGCTGAATCAGGCTATCCAGAATCTCCTGCCGGCGCTCGGGCGTATCGATCATCTTCATGTCGAACTGCGCGCCGAGAATCTGCCGCGCCTGATCGATCTGCTGGTGGAACGTGTTGTCGTACTCGACCCGCGTGATCGCGCGTCCGTTGACACTCGCGACATTCGCGCTTTCGTCGAAGAACCCATGGAAACCTTGGATGCCCACGAAACCCAGCCCCGGCACGATGACGAGGATGAGCATGAACATCATCAGGCGCTTGTGATTGCGGAAGAAATCGAGCATACGGGAAGGAACGCGATTGACAAAACGCCCGATATTACAACAGCGGGCAGAAAAAAAGGCGAACCGAAGTTCGCCTTTTGAACTGTTTGGCGGAGTGGACGGGACTCGAACCCGCGACCCCCGGCGTGACAGGCCGGTATTCTAACCGACTGAACTACCACTCCTTGAACCTGCGCGCCGCGGTGCAACGTGGGCGATTCGCGCCTAGCTTTTTTGATTCAGGGCACCCGCTCGAGCAAACGAGGAGTATACGACGAAACGAGGGCTGCGTCGAAGCCTTTATGACGAAGCCTTTGTAAATTACCGGTCGCGCTTGTCCGGCAAAATGCCCGATTCGTGAACTGTGACCTGCTCCCCGTGAATAGTCCGGCGTTGATGTCGAGTCCGTTCCAAGGCGCGCGAGCGCCCCTACCCGCTTACGGATGGCAACGGGCTCGCTTTGAGAGTCGTGATCTCGTCCGCCAGCCCGTCCGCGAAGAAATCCTGATCGCTATCGCTGCTGAGATTGGCAAATGGCAGGTTCGCCGGCGACGGCTTGGGTGAAGGCTGATCGACAGCTTCTTCGGGCGTAGTATTGGAGGCCTTAAAACAATATCCCGCGTCAGGTCGTTGTCCTGCAGCAGACGGCGGAAATTTCGCAGCGCCGTGGCATCGGGCACCGACTCGTGCGAAAGGTCGATGCTCACGAAGTCGCGCAACGCCTGGCTGTCATACAGCGCGTCCTCCAGCGCCTCGTCGGCCAAGCCGTATCACTGCTGCAGACAGTACATGCGCAGCATCCTCGGCACCCCGACGGACTGTCGGCCCACTCGCCCACTCTTTGGGTACAGCGGCTCGATCACCGCAATCAGGCATGGCCACGACACGATGCGCTGCATCTCGCCGAGAAACTTCTCGCGCCACGTTTGCTTCTTCTTCATATACTCGACGCTCGCGAAGCTGCGTTGGTTCATGTCCGTAGAGTCATGGCCGCGTTGCCTTCAGCATGCATGCATGCATCGTGTAGCAGCAGTCAATTGATCAGTGAATCCTTAGCCATCACCCATCGATACTCGCCCGACAATAAGATTTGCGCGAAGCGACAGGTACATAGAAACAACCCTCGATGCATTACTTTCGGACTACGAAGAATATTTTACATTACCTTCATGATCGTCATCGGCGGCTCACGTGATAGCAAGGGACATAGCCAAATCTGACACGGGGGCGGTATGCCTGTCTGGAATAAGACATATTCCTGCGCAGCGTCTTCTGGTCGGAGGCGCTCGTGCCTAATACTGCAATATTCGACTTGATCCAACGTTCGGCGTTGTGCCCAAGCGCCCGCACACCTGTGATCCCGTCTGCTTGCATATCGGGCGGCGCATTCGCCAAACGAGTTGCGCTAAAGTTTATGAGGCCATGGACCGCCTGACTCCCATCGGACTTTCCGTGCCCGCAGCGGAGCTGGGACGCGCGACCAAGGCCGCTGAAAAACGCGACCTGGCCCTATCCTCGGCCAGCCGTTATCTGATCCCCTCGCCCGCCTCCTTCGTGATGAAGCATATCGGCCCGCCGTTACTTGAATGTTGGCGAGCTTTCCGAATGCGCGCGTCGAAGCCGATGTGTACGTTCAAAACACAAATCCGCGAGATGTCGCCGTCCGGATACGCGAATACGAGGACGACCCCAACGTAACGATCAGGCATCCGGCGCAACGAAAGCACGTCGTCTACGACGCGAACGTCAGCGCACGTCTTGTGGCTGTACCGGACGCACGGGACTTGCCTCGGCCAACCATCAATGTGGTTTACGCGAATCGAAAGGTTCGTTGCTGCATAGGTGAGAACCTTCATTGACCTTCCGATAAAGCATTTCGTGGCAATGGGTTTTGAGCAGAATTGGAAGCAGCGACATGACACGAACCGGGCCGACTGCCTTGCCTCACCTTTCAGTATCGTCAGCGCCCTCGTGCGTACAGGGCAAATCGTGTTTCACTGCACTGGAGATGTAGATGACCAGCGCTCCCAACCACCGCCCACACTTTCGCATTCGTTATCGCCTTTTCGCATTCACTACGTCATACGCGAACGACAACCCCATCATGGCGACGTGCTGCGACGCGCGGCGCGAAATGACGGAGGGGAAAGTTGAAGTGATCGCACGAAAAAAGTCGACCCGGAAACACTCTCGCAACCTGCAATCGACGTTCCGCATCCCCTCGGGCGCACACGCGACCCAGGACGATCCACTCGCCAAAGCCACCAAGCGTATAAGGATCCGCTCGGAAGACGCGAAAGTTAGACAGGCGCGTCTCCCATGGCAAATCTTGTGAGCGTGCTTGCCTTTGGAACTGAGCACCCTACGCGATCTGTGCACACGCACAGATCGTCTGATCTCGGCACGCCTTGATGGAGCTTCCTCTGAATTTTACTTTCCTCTAAGCCACACCTTTCAATTCGGCTGCTGCATCGCGAGCCACCGGACGTGACAGTGCACTTGACGGACCTCGATTTGAAAGTCGATGGACATCAGAATTACTTAAACGTAGGGCGGTATTCATGTTCTCCATTTTCTACTTTCCACTCGTTGCTTCACTAGCCTCCTCATCGTTATCGAGTGAGCTCTGGGAAATTCTAAGGAAAGGACACGTGTCCTCAGCGGCGTCTCACGTAAGCCGAATCGCCGAGAGCGAGGAAGACGGACTGCACGCAGCGTCCTGGTGGCAGCTCCAGGCGGATCTCCAGATCGCACTGGGCCGTCACGCGGACGCGGAGGACTCTTACCGGAAGTCACAAAAGATGATCCGGACCGGAAACCGCGACGTGCATGTGGCGTCAGCCAGAAACGCCGGTTGGCAAGCTTTCTTCCGCTACCGCTTCGCGACGGCGATGGCATGCTTTACGCGTTTGACGGACGAACACGGCATCGACCCGCGGCGCCGTCTCGAAGGGATGTTTGGTGTCGTATGTGTGCAATTCCAACTCGGCAATTTGCGCGCGTGCGAAGACTCCCTTCAGACACTACTCGGCGCGTTCGAAAATTCGACTACAGAGATTGACTCCACGGCTGACTGGTTCGAGATCGTTCACACACTAAACGCCGATATCGCCGCAAATCGGGCATTGCGCTCCATGCCTCAGCTGTCAGACCATGTTTTTTGGAGATCTGAAATCTCCAAGGAGCTGGGGCCGTCGAATCAAATTGGCACGGGCGTTGGAGCGCGACTTGCCTCTTTGCTGACGTCAGTCGAATCCCCAATCCTGAGTTCGCGCCTCCGCTACCTGGCTGCGCAACATGAACTTTCCAAGGGCAGACTCGAGGCGACGGACGATCTCACAGCGCACTTGCACTGGGCGGCGGACAGAGGGCTCGTTCCCTATCAAAAGTTTGCACGCGAGGAAATAGCGCTCGCGAGCATCGCCGGCGGGGCACCGCACATTGCCAAAATGGTGCTATCTGCGCTTTCGGCGGAGAACCGCCACGCTCCCGATCATAGTCAACTTGATTATTTGTATTGCCTTGCGAAGACTCGCCAAGCGGAGGGCAGAAACTACGACGCGATGCTGCTTTACAGCCGCTACGCGTTATCGGCTATGCAATGCCTTCGCGAATCATCGAGGGCCCTCACACATCCTTCTCGTACCAATCGGCGCAGCGAAGTATTCGATGATGTAGCAGCGAGGTTACCTGCCAAGTATCGGCGAGCGTATCGCTACATCCTCGAAAATCTCGATCGAAGCGATTTATCTGTCAAGGAAATTGCGATAGAGATCGGTGTGACGATTCGGACATTGCAGAACGTATTCAAGAGTTGCCTTGGCGCAACGCCAAGGGATGTCATTCGGCAACGTCGGATGGAACGCATTCGCGCAGAACTTCAAGCGGAGGAAAGACATTCAGAGCAGGGGGTGCAGCAAGTCGCAAGTAAATGGGGGGTGCGTCACCGGTCTTCCTTAGCGACAGGCTACAAAACTCAGTATAACGAAGTCCCCTCGCAGACGCTCAAACGGTAATTAGGGGAGTTTTTTCCGTCGATGTGATTGCCGACGAATATCGCGCGGCGCGGTCATCGTGAAGCGTGTCAATTATCGCTTTTCCGATCGATCTCGAGGTACGTCATCATTGGAGTACTTATGTTATCAGCATTTTATTTCCCCTTGATTTCTTCGCTTACTTCCCATCCGTCGACGCGAACGGTATGGCGATTGCTGAGTGACGCTGAGCATATGTCTGCGGCCTCGTTTGTCGATCGACAGGTGGATTGCCTGGAAGAAGAAATAAGTTCGGCACATTGGATTAAATTGCAGGCCGACTTTCAATTGCTGGCCGGACTGGAAATGGAAGCGGAGAAGTCATATCGTCGATCCCAGAAAATGATGTTCGAGAGTAAGGACGCGATACTGCAGATGTCACTGAGGAATACTGGGTGGCAAGCCTTATTTCAACGGCGACTCAATGTGGCAATGGATTGCTTTCGCCGACTCTTCGACGAGCCGACCGTTTCTCCGTTACGTCGAGCCGAAGCCTCTCTCGGTACGGTATGTACGCTTTTTGAACTGGCTCATTTTAACGAAGCAATTAATCTATTAGAGGAATTCGAGGCCGCGCTTGATTTTTCGGAACTAGAGGCGGATGAGCCGGACGATTGGAGAAACCTGCTTCAAACCCTGGCCGTCGACTTGATGGTCCAGCGTGAGTTGCGCTCGGCCTCGAGCTTTTCCGATCATGTATATTGGCGCTCGGGTCTTTCGGCCTGGCGCGGCCCGATTGCTTCAGAGGTTGCTCCTGTTGCCGGTCGTCTTCAGACTGCCGTCTCGAGCTTGTCCCCGGGAATCTTTCGCAAGCGATGCGCGTTTCTTACGGGGTTGGTGAGCCTTGCTGATGGCCAGCGGAACGTCGTTCAGAATCTGCTGACTCACTCGAAGTGGGCTTCCGGCAGTGGATCCATGCTGTATGAGCGTGCGACATACCATGAAATCGCGCTCGCGAGCCTGGCAGGGGGAGCCCCACAATTGGCAGAGGCTGCACTTGGACAACTGCCGGCGACATTCCGCGCCGCACCGGACACTTGCCAAATTGAATATTTATATTGCATGGCGAAAATATATGAGTCGACGGGCCGCAGCGACAACTCGCTGCAATGCTACAGACGCTATGCACTATCGGCGATGCATTGCCTGCGTGATATGTCGAGAATTTCCAAATTGGCTTATCGAAATCGCAAATGCAAGCCGAGCGGGACACTCGATGACGTCGCCGCAAGACTCCCTGCCAAATATCGACGAGCCTATCGATACCTTATACACCATTTAGGGCGCAGCGATTTGTCCGTCCATGAAATTGCGCGGGAGATTGGAGTTACCGCCCGGGCGTTGCAGATCGTTTTCAAAAGCCGACTCGGCGCCACACCAACGGAAATCATTCGACAGCAACGCCTTACGCGAATAAATGAGGAGTTACGGGAAAGCGATGCGCTGCCGGAGCGTAAGATTCTTGATGTCGCTCAAAAATGGGGAGTAGAAAAGCGTTCCACGCTTTCCGTCGGATATCGCCGTCAATTTAACGAGACACCCTCGGAAACGATAGAAAACCATTAAGCTAGGCGCGCCAGGGTGAGCGCCCCGATGAATCGTTTGTGGGCGTCAACCCTACTCTGCCTTTGCCCAAATAGTCGGACCTGAACAATCCGAGGGGCCGTGCTGCGCAAGGCTTTGCGGCTTGATTGGTGTTGTGAGTGGAGAACCCTTATTTCTCCGCAAGCTTCTCTTCAGTGCACGGCTCGATCAGGGGGCGGCGATTGATGGTCACCAGCGCGTCGGTACTGGAAAAGTCGGACAACTCGGATTGCGAGGCTGCAAAGCCGGCTATGTCGCTGATGTCGCAGGTCCATCCCACGGTCGTTTCCTCTTCGACGATACTGCGCAACTTTTCGTCTACGAAGTAATGCGTGTCTACGGGCGTCCACCATTGAACGACCCCTCGGCCGCACGACCATGCACCACACCAACGGTCCCATCCAACCATGTCGTCGACGTTGATGGTTCGGCTGGGCCTGGCTAGATCAACCCGAAGCCCTTCGACCTCATTTGCCCAGCGGATTAATGCCACGGGTCTGCCAAGCGCTCGAAGTCGCGTCGCTGACGCCGGGTCTTGGGACGCAGCGTGCTGCGCGGAAACGCTTCGCCTTCACTAGCGGGGTTTCGCTTCGACGCCGTACCACGGTTGTACTTGTTGGAGTATTGTGGCCGTGCGACTGCATGGCCTCAAGCGTCGCCTTCAGGGCAAGAACAGGAAACGTCCATTTTGCCAAAGGATGCAAATGGCGTTGGCCTCCGCAACAGTCGGATTTCCCGTTCATATCGCCGCATTTACTCGAATTGAATTTAATTGAAACGGTGTTATCGGTGTCAATGTTCGGGACTGACGGTATTGTCGAATCTCTTAGAACCGTGCGCCAAACGTGGCGCGACCGACACGGGAGCTCCATACGCTCTGAGGTCCGAGGCGTACCGGCCTGGGAAACGGTAGCGGATATCGTCGAAAAGCTTCGGGGCGCGCTTTTCCCAATGCTGCTCGGTCCTGCGGACCTGTGCGACGAGCGTGAGGACTTGTATGTCGGGCACGCACTGCAATGTGCACTTCAATCCTTGCGCGATCAGGTGCGACTGGAATACAAGTATTGGGCACGCGACCGCGGACTCGAACTTGAGGACGTCGATCAGCGGGCCGTCTCGGCCGTACGCGAATTTGCTGCACGATTGCCGGACATCCGCAAGTTCCTTGACAGGGATATCTTGGCGGCATTTCATGGCGACCCCGCCGCAAGAAGCGTGGACGAGGTATTACTCTGCTATCCCGGCATCCGCGCGATGATTCATCATCGTATGGCTCATGAGTGGCACCGTCTTGAGCTGCCCCTGATTGCGCGAATCACCGCCGAGCTAGCGCACGCACAGACCGGAATCGACATTCATCCTGGAGCGCGCATCGGCGCAGGATTCTTTATCGACCACGGCACCGGCGTCGTCATCGGCGAGACGACTGTGATCGGCGACGGCGTGCGCATTTATCAGGGCGTGACGCTTGGGGCAAAGCAGTTTCCTCGCGATGCATCGGGCGCTCTGAAAAAAGGGCTGCCACGTCACCCGATCGTCGAGGACGATGTCGTCATTTATGCGGGTTCGACCGTGCTCGGGCGTGTAACGGTCGGAAGAGGCTCCGTGATCGCAGGCAACGTATGGCTCATGCATGACGTGCCCCCCGGAAGCCACATAAGACAAGCGCACACGCTAAATGGCGAACCTCAAATGCACGCGATCGAGGAGTCCGTTCCGATGCGAGAGTAGGACGGCGCCTCCTTGCGCGACAGCCTCACGGTTCGCGCACAGGATAGCTTTGCGCTCACATCACTTGACGCCAGCGTTAAGATAATTGCGCGCATCGTTCGGCTGACTACGCTCAAGAAACTTATAAAGCGAAATCATTTGCTGATACGACAGCATAGGCGCACTGCTCGCCCTTTGTGAGCACGCCAATACGTCACCTTTGGAAAGGCCGATCATCTGCGACTTCGCGGCCTCAGCTGTCTGAGCGCGCTCGAAAACGCACCCCGGCGTCAGCAACGTGACGCATCCTGCCCGTGAAGGGCGGTGTCAGGCGCATCCATTTGCGTGCTCCTACGGAGAAAACGGGTGTCCGGATTCCCGTTTTACTGCAGGAATGCGGCGTGTTTCGCGGTCGACTTCGCTGCTTGGTGCGACGCGCCCGAAGCATGACGGCGCTGCGCCGGCAATGCCTTCGTCATCAGCGCATGGGCCGGGTGCGTCACTGCACCCTCGATTACCCGGAACACCGACACCGCTTCCTGCAACCACTGCGCCTGCTGATTCATCGACTGCGCCGCAGCCGATGCCTGTTCGACCAGCGCCGCGTTCTGTTGCGTGACGTCGTCCAACTGACTCACCGCGCGGTTGACCTGGTCGATCCCCGCGCTTTGCTCTTCCGACGCAGCCGAGATTTCCTTCACGATGCCCGTGACGCGCGTCACCGCTTCCACGACTTCGCCGATCGTGCTGCCCGCGTCGGCAACCAGTTGCGAGCCGATGTCCACGCGCGACACCGACTCGTCGATCAGCGCCTTGATTTCCTTCGCCGCGGTGCCACTGCGTTGCGCGAGCGAGCGCACCTCGGCTGCGACCACCGCGAACCCTCGCCCCTGTTCGCCTGCGCGCGCGGCTTCGACCGCCGCATTGAGCGCGAGAATGTTGGTCTGGAACGCAATCCCTTCGATCACGCTGATAATTTCCGCGACCTTGGACGAGCTTTCAGAAATTCCCTGCATCGTCTCGACCACCTGACTGACCTCCGCGCCGCCGCGCTGAGCGATGCCCGACGCGCGCTCGGCCAGCGACGCGGCTTGCCGCGCGTTTTCCGCGTTCTGGCGCACCGTTCCGGCCAGCTGTTCCATGCTCGACGCGGTTTCCTCAAGCGAGGCCGCCTGTTCCTCGGTGCGCTGTGACAGATCACTGTTTCCCGCCGCGATCTCGTGCGTGCCGGTGCTGATCGCTTCCGCCGAATGCTTGATGCGGTGGATGATCGTGGTCAGATGCTGCTTCATGTCGCGCATCGCGGACAGCAGGTTTTCCTCATTGCCTGCCGGCGTTTCGACTGTGATGGTCAGGTCACCGCGCGCGATCTGCTTGCACAGATGCGCGGCATAGTCGGGCTCACCGCCGAGCGCCCGCTGAATCGAGCGAGACAGCACGATGACCCAGCCCAGCACAATCACAAGCACGGCAACCAGAATCGCGATCACGGTGAAAACCGAGCGCTGACTAGCGCTTTCGGCCCGTTCGTTGCTCTGCTCGCTGAGCGTGCTGACATCGTTGATCAGCGACTGTAGTGAAGCCTGCAGCGGCTGGAATTGCGAGTGATACAGCGCCGTCACCTGGTCGTTGGCGGCCTTCGGATCGGTTGCGGACAGCCTGATGATTTGCTGCGATTGTTGCTCGTATGCCTCCCATCCGGTGACCACCTGGTTGAAGTGATCACGGTGTGCCTGACTCGCGAAAATCGGGCCGATGGTATTCCGCCATTTGCCGACGTTCTGCTCCGAATCCGCAAATACCTTTTGGGTGTCGGCTGAGGTCGGATCGAGCTCCAGCGTCGCCAGGAGGCTGGCCTTAATTTCGGTCAGGCCTCGCAGCTCGACGTCACGTCTTTGTACGTCGTGCTCTGCGTGGCTGACTACGCTGAATCCCAGAAACGTCGTGATGATCCCGCCGGAGATCGCGATAAACGTTACGACCATTAATGCCCGAAGCTTCTGTTTGACTGTCATTATTAACCCCTTGTTGCGTGTTTGGTCTGCGCCCCGTCGTCTACTGAGCCTTGAGCCCGGCCCGGCCCTCAAGGGACTGAGGGAGTGATGCGCGACTCCTCAGACAATATGGTCCGTTCAGAAAACTAACAGAACCTCACCCGGTTGTCACCGGCATTCGTGCCGCTTACCATGTTTTGTAAATGCGTTGCATTCGTCGCTCAATCCACCGATGTCAGTGTCCGCAATGCAGCGCAGACCCAAGCTCATCACTGCGTTTTGGAAACAGGTTGAGTTGCCGAACTGATGTCATTTAATTACGTAGAGCTCAGTAATACGGCCCAATGGTTTTCCATCAATTCTTCGCAAAAACCCCGTCATCATGTGCATGGAGGATCAACGGCCTGAGCGTTTGAGCGTTTCCGAAGGAACCTCGTTGTATTGGTTTTTATAGTCCATCGCCAGGGAGGACCGGTGCCGCACTCCCCATCTGCTTGCGGCTTGTTGCACCCCTTCCTCCGAATGCTTTTCCTCGCCTTGGAGTTCCGCACGAATGCGTTCCATCCGACGCTGCCGAATCACATCCCTTGGCGTTGCACCAAGGCAACTCTTGAATACGTTCTGCAACGCTCGAATAGTCACGCCGATCTCTATTGCAATTTCTTTGACAGACAAATCGCTTCGCTCGAGATTTTCAAGTATGTAGCGATATGCTCGCCGATATTTTGCAGGCAATCTCGCTGCTACGTCGTCAAGCACTTCCTCTCGCTGACCGGTACGGTAAAGATATGAGACGGCCCTCGATGACTCGCGAAGGCATTGCATAGCCGATAACGCGTAGCGGCTGTAAAGCAGCATCGCGTCGTAGTGTCTGCCCTCCGCTTGGCGAGTCTTCGCAAGGCAATACAAATACTCGAGCTGACCATGGTCGGGTGCATGGCGATTCTCCGCCGAAAGCGCAGACAGCACGATTTCGGCGATGTGCGGCGCTCCGCCAGCAATGCTCGCGAGTGCTATTTCCTCGCGCGCAAACTTCTGATAGGGAACCAATCCGTTGACCGTCGCCCAACGCAGGTGTGCCGTCAGGTCGTTCATCGCCTTGTGCTCGCCACCGGCAAGTTTGTGTAGTGCAGTCAAGTAGTGGATACGCGAACGCAGAATGGGGGATTTGACTGTCGCCAGCAAAGCGGTCAATAGCCTTCCGTCACCCACGTCGGTTCCGTTCGACAGTCCTAGCTCTCTCGAGATTTCAGACCTCCAGTAGACGTGGTCTGACAACTGCGGCCTAGAGCGCAATGCCCGCTGCACAGCAATATCCGCTTGCAGCGTGTGAACGATCTCGAACCAGTCGTCCGTAGATTCAATCTCAGCAATCGACGTTTCTAGCGTGGAGAGCATCATCTGAAGCGCATGTTCGGAAGCACGCAAGTTTCCGAGTTGAAACTGCACACACATGACGCCAAACATCGCTTCCAGACGACGCCGAGGGTCGATGCCATGCTCGTCCGTCAACCGGGAAAAGCATGCCATCGCCGTCGCGAAACGATAGCGGAAGAAGGCTTGCCAACCGGTGTTTCGCGTTGACGCCACGTGCACGTCGTGTTTTCCGGTTCGGATCATCTTTTGCGACGTACGATAGGATTCCTCTGCGTTTGCATGACAACCCAGTGCAACCTGGAGATCGGCCCGGAGCTGCCACCAGGACGCTGCGTGCAGTTCGTCGTCGAGGCTCTCGGCGATTCGGCTCATCTGATATGCAAATGAGGAAACATGTCCCTCCCTCAGAATATCCCAGAGCCCATTCGGTAACGACGGCAAGGCTAGTGCAGAAGCAAGTGGAAAGTAGATGATAGAGAACATGCGTACCGCCTTACCTTTCTGTCACGCTTGTGTCGATTTACGTTAAAGCAGCATCTGCTATAGGTATTGTCACGTTTGGTGGTTCGTCGGGCTTTGATCTCATGGAGGCGTGGTTTAAAAAGCGGTATTGAGGAGGATCGGTTATACGCTTCAAGATCACGCTGAGGATGCGCAGAACAGTTCGCGCGCTCTCCGTCCGGAGGCCTAAATTTACGCTAGGTAGCTTTCGCTGTTACATGGCCCAGGCCGAGGTGTTAGGGGCGGACTCATGTTGGGAACTGCCGACACCGCAATTGAAATGTCTCGAGCTTGCAATTCAACAACCCTCATTTGCTTTTTACGTTTTTTACGCGGTGCAATTGCAGCGTCTCGCTATGGTGGGAGTGTCGGCCGCGAGGAAATTATTAAACGCGAAAAGGCGATAACGAAAGCGAAGAATGATGGTTGATAGGCGAACCGCGCCGCCACTACAAGGCGGCACTCGATGCGATCCCTATCGGACATCGAGCAGTACCGGTTTGCAGTGCCAAGAAATGTTTGTCTTTGGCTTGCTGTAGAGGCGGATCATTCGAGTGTGCATCGCCGGGTGATCAAACTCGTGCCGCTGTTCGAAAAAGCGTTTCGCAAACGCAAACGCCCGGTTAGCAAGCATTTCCGCTGCGCGCGCATCATCCTGTCCCGGATCGAGATTGACGTTAGCTCCGGCGCCGCTGGCCGGCATCCAGCATTGACGGAAGATTCGGCACAACGGCAAAGCCGATATGCGCGAAAGCCGCCCCCGCCAAAGCGATATTACGGTCGCATGGTGTTGAGAGTGCTCACAGGAATATTTCCTTCTTCCCGTACAGGCGTTCCGATTCGATTCCGACATCCCGGCAGGCAGCCACGAAGCGGTTCGATTCGATGATAGGCGACGACTCCTCGGTATACAAAACTGTAGTTAGGAAACCCAACCACGGTTCTTGTCCCATGGCATATACGTACGCCTTCTTGCAGCGAAAAACAGTCGTGATATCAAACGCCTCCTTGCTGTTGCTGCCGCTGAGACGCCGTGTCTGGTCCATTTTCCGGGGTAAAGACTGGCGAAGCAGCGGTCCGTATAGCCACGATACCGGCGCCCCATCACACTCCATGCCGATGAAAGCGATGTCCACATCACCCAGTTGAGCGTGCAGCAGACGATAAAGCTCCGTGTCCAAATTCTTCGAGTCAGCGAGAAACAAGGCCGAGCGCCCAGCCACCCGCACGTGATAACCCAGCTTGGCAGAAATTCCAAGGTCGCCATGCTCACCAAAGAACGGCAGCCCGGTGATGCAATGACTCCCGGAGCCGATCGATTCCAACTCATCGAGCTCAACCACTTTTGCGAAACCGACCGCACCTAGCAGGCGCTTTGTCGACGGATTGAGCAGCGTACCGCCGGACGCTCGTGGAACAACGATCGTTCCGATACGTTGGCGCAACTGCAGGAGAAATTCCAGGCAGGTGTGGTCCTGATGGTCGTGCGTAAGCAGCACATAGTCGATGTGCTGCGGCAGATCATCGATAGTGAACCGATCACCCATCCCAACACCCTCGTACCGATAGCTCATCGTGGGATCGATCAAGATAGACACGTCAGCTGTCTGAATCAGCACGCACGCGTGACCGAAGTAACGAATACGCACCCCGGTGCCCTGCATTTCCGTGGCGTCTCCAACTGGCGGCGTCTCGGTGAACAGTTCTAGAAAGCGTGACCTTTTCGCTCCCTGCAGACTAAAGTCGGCGGCAAGATCCTCGGCGATAACCGGTTCGGTGCGAGCGCCGAAAAGCCTGTCAATCAGTGTGGAACTGAACGGGACGTTAAGCCCGACATGCTGCTCCTCTTCTAGCCGGGGTGTCGAGAGAATGAACCCTCGGTTATCGGAAACCACCGTTGACAGCAGGAGACTCTGATGCCGTTCGTCGTAATGCCCGTACGGTCCGTACAAAAGCGACTCGACAAAGCGAAGGAAGGGGTGATTGTTATCGTCGTAAACGATTTCCACCCGCCCGCGCAACGGGGCGGGCAATTCCTTGTAGAGATTTTCGACCGAATAGCCGACCGCATTCGCGTCGATGAGACGATTCGCTTCTCGAATGGACCGACCGAGCTCGATGTACTTGCTGAGACCGGCATTGGTGTCGGCCAACAGCCGTTCGATGGCCGGCACGTAGGTTGGATCGAGGTCCATGAAGGGGCCACCGCGTAACGCCGGGTTTCTCGCCGCATCAGCGTGGAGCTCCGGTGAATCGATGAACGACTCCATTAAAGGAATCTGGGAGCTCACCACATGCTGCGAAGCCGTGTGCGGTGATATCAGGTGCGTCCATACGTACCAGCTATTGAATAGCGGCTCGCAGAGGACGTTAGATCTCAGGTACTTTCTCGGAAGAGCCATAAATGTCACCATTTTCGTTTGGACTGCCCCCAATCCCGAAGAATTAAGGGGGAGCCTGCGGTTGTCAAGGTAGTTGACGTGTCACTTCATGCAAACTGCTTCAGTTCGTCTGGCTCCGCTCGAGATTCTCGTTAAAAGCAAGCGACTTCAATTCGCCGACTACCGAATCGACAATGGCTCTTTCGTTTGAGTTGATGAAAAAGTGCCCTCCCGAAAACACCGTACTCGAAAACGAGCCCGTGGTCAGTAGGCGCCACGCGTCCACCTCTTGCTTCGGAGTGCGGTCGTCTTCACTTCCGTACAACACGGAGACAGGAACGCGCAGCAAATTGGGTCGCTGCAGGCGATATCTTTCGCACATCGCAAAGTCTGCCCTGAGCACGGGCATCATGTAATCCATCAGTTCCCGGTTTTCGAGCACCTCGACCGGCGTGCCGTCGAGCTCCCGCAAGCGGTCGATAAACGCGTCGTCCGGAAGGTCGCTCATGGGCGGCCGGTTCGGCGGCAGATAAGGCGCGCGGGCGCCGGATACGAACAGCATCTGCAGTTGCTTTCTTCCAAACGCCTCGAGCCTGCATGCGACTTCGTACGCGATGAGGGCTCCCATGCTATGTCCGAACAGCGCGAACGGATGATCGGTATATGGGTACAAAGCCGATGCCAGTTCGTCGGCGAGCGCCGGCAGGGAGCTGGGCGCCGGCTCATTGCGAAGCCGGCCGCGGCCGGGCAGCTCGATCGCACACATGTGCAGCCAACCGGGCGCATGCTGCGACCAGTTGCGATAGATGATCGAGCTTCCGCCCGCGTACGGGAAACAAAACAGGCGCAGCGCATTCCGCGTATCAGCGTTTTGCGTCGACCAAACTAAACGTCCTTGCATGTGTTCACTTCGCGGAATGGTGCTTGTTGAGTTCAGAACGATTCGGATTCAGCATGCGCTCGTCCGACAGATCGGCCCGCATCTTTGTGGCGACGACTGGGCCGATATGCAACATGGCGTCGCGCTCGACCATTTCAGCGTGTCTTGTCGATATCACGTGCGCATCTAATTTTCCGGCCAGATAAGGCGTCCAGCGGTCCCCCGCGTTCGAGCTTTTGTTGTTGAGCCCAGCAACGAAAAGTGTCATTTCGCCGTGCAGGCTTGCCGAAGGTTTGAAATCCTTCGCGATGTCAAACATATGGATCCTCATATCGATATAGGTCGGCAGAAACTTTTCGACAGCAGACTGATCGTCATCGCCCAATAAGCCGCGCTTCTTGAGAAACTGGGCCACGGCCGGGTAGTCGAGATGCTCTCCAAGCGATTCGATTTCGCTGTCTTCGCAACCCATCGTCGAGAGGAAGTACTCGAGCTTTCCGCGCTGCTTGCGGTGGATCGCCGACGAGGATCCGGGATACGCGTCGAGGATTGCCACCAGTCCCACGGTTTCGCCGGCCGCTTCGACTTGCGCTGCGGTCTCGAATGCGACGATGCCTCCGAACGACCATCCGAGGATGAAGTAGGGGCCGATCGGCTGGATTTCACGCATCAAAGCCCAATTGACCTCCGCCATGTCGGACAAAGAAGCCGAGGCAGCTTCCGGATTCGTATAGTCCAGTGACGGCAGGGCATACACGGGATGGCCAGAAGGAACGTGCGCCAGCAGATCCGCGTAGCACCCGGTCATACCTGCGTTTGGCGGCACGCAGAAAAGGGGAGCCTGACGCCCCTCTTGTCGCAAAGCGACGAGCTTCGCGGCGTGCTCGTGCTCGTGCTCGGGCAACGTGTGTGTCGCCTTTTGCTGCTGGAGCAGTGCGGCCATTTGCGCGAGCGTCGGCGCCTCGAACAGCGCCAACAGCGGCAACTCGATCGACAGGTGCTTCCGCAGCTGACTGATCACGCGCGTCGCCAAGAGCGAATGCCCGCCCAGGTCGAAGAAGTTGTCCTCGCGACCCACGCGCTCCACGCCCAGCACCTGCTCCCAGATCTGCGCGATCAGCGTCTCCGTCTCCCCATGCGGCGCCTCGTCAGCACGGCTCTTCCACTCGGGTGCCGGCAGCGCCTGTCGGTCCAGCTTGCCGTTGGGCGTCAGCGGCAACGCCGCCAGCTCCACGATCGCCGCCGGCACCATGTACTCCGGCAACTCCCGGCCCAGCTCGTGGCGCAGCGCCTGCGGATCCAGCAACGTGCCTTCCTGACCCACCACGTAACCCACAAGGCGACGCTCGCCCGGCTGGTCCTCGCGCACCAGCACCACCGCCTGCGCGATGCCGGGCTGACGCGTGAGCGCCGTCTCGATCTCGCCCAGCTCGATGCGGAACCCCCGCAGCTTGACCTGATCGTCGGCCCGGCCCAGGAAATCCAGCACGCCTTCCGGGCGCCACTTCGCCACGTCCCCCGTGCGGTACATCCGGCTGCCCGGCGCGCCGAACGGGTTCGCCACGAAGCGCTCGGCCGTCAGCTCCGCCCGGCCCAGATAGCCGCGCGCGAGCCCCGCCCCCGCGATATACAGCTCGCCCGCCACACCCACCGGCACCGGCTCCAGCCGCTCGTCAAGCACATACACCTGCATGTTGCTGATCGGCCGCCCAATCGAAGCAGCGTGGTTCGACGCGTCGATTCGACCTGAGGTCGCGACAACCGATGTTTCCGTCAGACCGTAGTTGTTGACCAGGTCGAATGTGGTTGCGTTCGACGGTATATGTCTGAGTGTGTCCCCGCCGGTCAACAACGTCTGCAACCCGGCCGGAGCGGACCGGCTCGCAAGCGCGAGTTCCGCAATCGGTGTCGGTAGGAAGGTGATTGCGATGTCTTGCTTCGCCCACCACTCGACAAGTGCGTCTGCATTGCCTCGATGCTGCGACGGCAACAGGTGCAGGGAAGCACCGACACAAAGCGTTGGCCAGATTTCCCACGTGGCTGCGTCGAAGCCGAGTCCGGCCAGACTCGATGTCGCGTGCTCCGCGCGCAGATGGAAAGCATTAATGTGCCAGCGGATCAGATTGGCGAGGCCGATGTTCGGAACGATCACCCCCTTGGGCCGTCCGGTCGAACCCGAGGTGTAGATCACATAGGCCGGGTGCAGCGCGTTCAGGCCCACTTCCTCTCGCGTCAAGTTGTGCGCATCACGCGTGTGCAGCAACGCCTGCGTCATCGCCTCGTCCAGCCTCAGCAACGCCGTGCCCGCCGGCAGCACCTGCGCCGCCGACCCGTCGCTCACCACGCACACCGGCTGCGCATCCTCCAGCATGTACGCCAGCCGCTCGGCCGGGTAGCCCGGATCCAGCGGCACATACGCCCCGCCCGCCTTCAGGATCCCCAGCAGCCCCACCACCATCTCCAGCGAGCGCTCCACGCAGATCCCCACCAGCGTCTCCGCGCCCACCCCTCGCGCCCTCAGCTCCCGCGCCAGCCGGTTCGATCTCTCGTTAAGCTCGCCGTAGCTCAGCGACTCGCCCTCGTACACCACCGCCACCGCTTCCGGCGCCCTCTCCACCTGCGCCTCGAACAGCTCCACCAGCGTCTGCTCCGCTACCTCGTCCGCCGTCTCGTTCCAGCCCCTGAGCACCTGCTCGCGCTCCCGCGCCGACAGAATGTCGATGCCCCACACCGGCTGATCCGCATCGGCCACCACCGCCTCCAGCAGCCGCCCGTACTGCGCCGCAAACCGCTCCATGCTCGACGCCTCGAACAGGTCCATCGCGTACTCCAGGGTCCCTCTCAGACCCTGATCCGTCTCCGTCAGCAACAGCGTCAAGTCGAACTTCGCCGTGCTCCCCCCCGACCCCACCGGGCTCAACCGCAGCCCCGGCAACTCCAGTGCTGCACGCGGCGTGTTCTGCAGTACGAACATCGTCTGGAACACCGGCTGACGGCTCAGGTCACGCTCCGGCTGCAGCAGCTCCACCACCTGCTCGAACGGCAGGTCCTGATGCGCATACGCCCCCAGCGTGCGCTCCCGCACCTGCCCCAGCAGTGCCCGGAAGCTCTGCCTCACATCCAGCTGCGCACGCAGCGCCAGCGTGTTCACGAAGAACCCGATCAGCTCCTCCGTGCGCGCCTGCGTGCGGTTCGCGATCGGCGTGCCCACCACCACGTCGTGCTGCCCGCTCCAGCGCCCCAG
>NZ_JAFLRF010000007.1:279036-280019 GCF_017315705.1 Trinickia mobilis
CCGCACCGGCAGGTGCGCACCGCGGAAGCTCTGCTGCGCGGGCCGCACATGGTCCAGCGGCAGCTCCAGCACCCCCGGGGCTTCCGCGAGCTGCCCGCGCCAGTAGCTCTTCTGCCGCTCCAGCGCCTCGCCCTGCAGCCAGGCCCGCTGCCACAGCGCATAGTCCGCGTACTGCACCGCCAGTGGCGCCAACTGCGCCGGCGTGCCCGACACCTGCGCCGCGTACTGCCGCCCCAGCTCCTCGATGAGCACCCCCATCGACCAGCCATCCGAGACGATGTGATGCATCGACAGCAGCACCACGTGCTCACGCTCGCCCAGCCGCAGCAGCTTCACCCGCAACAGCGGACCGCGCTCCAGATCGAAGCCGCGCTGCGCTTCTTCCCGCGCGGCTCGCAGCACCTGCGCTTCGCGCTGCGCCGCCTCGAGCCCCGACAGCTCCTCGTGCTCCAGCACGGCGCCGAGCGTCTCGTCGATCACCTGGTACGGCACGCCGTCCACGCTCGCAAAGCGCGTGCGCAGGCTCTCGTGACGCGCCACGATGGCGGCAAGCGCCCCCTCCAGCGCCACCACGTCGAGCTCGCCCTCCAGTCCCACCGCGCCCGGTATCGTGTAGGCAGCGCCGGGCAGCCCCATCTGCTCGTGCACCCAGATGCGTTCCTGCGCGTATGACAGCGGCAGGCGCTCCGGCCGGCTCTGCACCTCCAGTTCGGGCCGCTCGAGACCCGCACCCATACGCTGCTGCCGCATCACGTATTCGCTGAACCCGTCCAGCACCGGCGCCTCGAACAGCGCCCGCAGCGGCAACTCGACGCCCAGCTGCTTCCGCAGCTGACTGATCACGCGCGTCGCCAAGAGCGAATGCCCGCCCAGCTCGAAGAAACTGTCCTCGCGCCCCACGCGCTTGACGCCCAGCACCTGCTCCCAGATCTGCGCGATCAGCGTCTCCGTCTCCCCCTGCGGCGCCTCGTACTCCCGGCCCT
>NZ_JAFLRF010000070.1 GCF_017315705.1 Trinickia mobilis
GCGGATGCCTCTGCCGGGTTGAGCTATCTGCAACTTCATTCTCTGACCTGTCGGATTAATGGTTAAAAAAGGGGGGCGCGTTGCCGCGCTCACTCTCCAATGAATTTCTGCAGCAGGCGGCCCAACTCATCGAACTCCGCCTTCGTGAATTTCCTCAGCCGCACATTCAGCACTTCCGGCGCGATCTTCGGAATCTCGGCCGCGACTTCTTCGCCCTTCTTCGTCAGCACCAGGTTGACCACCCGGCGATCGTCCGCGCTGCGCGAGCGTTCCAGCAACCCCTTCGCTTCCAGCTTGTCGAGCATCCGCGTCATCAGGCCGGTGTCGACGGACAGCACCTTCGAGAGCTCGAACGGCGTGGAGGCCCAGCCTCGCTGCATCGCGAGGAGAACACCCATCTGCTGGCTGGTGATGTCGAGCTCCTTGAGGGCCGCATCCATTTCCGCAATGAGCAGGTTGCGCGCCTTGGTCAGCATGAACCCCACGCTTTGCGTCAGCGAGAAGCTTTCGGTCGTGTAGTGCTCCATGGCGTCAATGACCGCCCGCGCCCGCTGCGCTCGCCGCCCCATCCTTGCTGGGCTTGGTCACCCAGACGAGCGGAATGATCACGACAAAGAGCGCCGCCGACAGCCAGAACACGTCATTCAAACCCAGCATTGCCGCCTGTGCGTTCAACTGCGTTTCAAAAAAGGCCTGCGCTTTGAAGAGACTCGCGTGCAACGTCGCCTGAATGCCGGCGAGCGCGTGCACGTAGTTCGGGTTGTTCATGCTGGTCTGCTCGGCGAGCTGCGCATGGTGCAGGATCGTCCGGTCGTTCCAGGTGTTACTGAGGAGCGACGTGCCCACCGCGCCGGCGAAGACCCGCACGAAGTTCGAGAGACCCGCGGCCGCCGGAATCTTGTCCTTCGGCAAACCCGACAGGATGATCGCCGTGAGCGGCGTGAAGAACAGCGCCATCGGGATGCCCTGCAGCAGCGTCGGCAGCACGAGCGTGTAGGGGTCGACGCCCGTCGTGTACCACGAGCGCATCAGGAACGTGCCGGCGAACCCCAGGAACGCAAGCGTGGCGAGCACGCGGCTGTCCGACTTCGGCATGATCTTGCCCATCACCGGCGCAAGGAGCACGGCGAAGATGCCGAGCGGTGCCGTCACGACCCCCGCATCGACAGCCCGGTAGCCCAGATACTCCTGAATCCAGGTGGGCAGAATCACGAGGTTGGCGAAGAAGATTGCGTACGCGACCGAAATCGCCACCGTGCCGCCTAGGAAGTTGCGTCCGGTAAAGAGATGCAGGTCGACGATCGGCTTGGCCTCGGTCAGCTCCCAGATCAGGAAGAACAGGAATGCGATCAGCGCGACGATCGACAAGACCCAGATTGTCGGGGAATTGAACCAGTCGAGATCCTTGCCCTTGTCGAGCATGATCTGCAGCGCGCCCACCCAGACGATGAGCGAGAGCACCCCGACCTTGTCGATCGGCAGCTTGCGCGACGGCGTTTCGCGCTTGCGGTAGAGCGCCCAGATCACCGCTGCGGCGAAAATGCCGACGGGCACGTTGATATAGAAGATCCACGACCAGCTGTAGTTGTCGGTGATCCAGCCGCCCAAGGCGGGACCGGCGATCGGTCCGACCGTTGCGGTCATCGACCAGAGCGACAGCGCGCTCGAGCTTTTCTCCTTTGGAAACGAAGCGAGCAATAACGCCTGCGACAGCGGGATCAGCGGCCCGGCCACCGCCCCCTGCACGACCCGTGCAGCAAGGAGCACCATCAGGTTGGGTGCCAGGCCGCATGCCGCCGACGACAGCACGAACAGCAGGATCGCGACCACGAAGAGCTTGACCTGCCCGACCCGCTGCGTGAGCCAGCCGGTCAGCGGAATCGACACCGCGTTGGCCGCGGAGAACACGGTAATGACCCACGTGCCTTCGTCGACCGACACGCCGAGGTCGCCGGACAGCGTCGGGATCGAGACGTTGGCGATCGACGAGTCCAGCACATTCATGAAGGTCGCGAGGGACACGGCGAACGTACCTATCAGGAACTGCCAGCCAGTCAATGGTGCGGGAGCGCCTGCGGTATTTGGCGGGTTCATGTTGCATCCTTTAAGGGGTTGGGCGGCCGGCTGTCCTGAAACCAGCGCCATTTATCTGATATGTCAGATATTTAGGTAAAAAAAAATGGCTCATCCGTCGAGCAACTTGCCGAGGAGACGGCACAAAGCCGCGAATTCCAGCGAGTAAAGTCCGACAAGCGCCGGTTCAACACCGCCCCGGATCAAGAACAACATGCGATGAATACTAAACCGATCGGTTCGGTTCCGTCAAGTGACTCACGTTACAGCCCGTATTTTTCGATAATTAATGTCAATTTCGTATCATACCGTACGGTTCGATCTAAGCTGCTTCTGTGGTATCGTCCCGTTTTACTTCACCAGCGACGGAACCTATGGCTATCTCCTCAGGGCGCTCGAAGACGACCCTGTCTTCCCAGTGCCTCTCGTCTGATGGGGCGGCAACCCAGTCCGAAAAGGCACGTCTTGTTCTTGCAGGGGCAAGAGCTGTTTTCTTGGCCAATGGCTTTAGCGCCGCGACCACCGACATGATCCAGCAAGCCGCCGGGGTATCGAAATCGACGGTTTATTCGCACTACCCGAACAAGGAAACCTTGTTCGTAGCGGTCGTCGAAGTCGAATGCGAGCTGTTTCAGAAAACGATCCGCAAGCACACATTCCCGGAGAAGCGCCTTGCGGGGATGCTCAACGCGATAGCGCAGGCATACCTGGAGCTTTTGCTGTCGCGTGACGGATTGGCTCTGTATCGCGCGATCGTGTCCGAAGCGCCGAGGTTTCCCGAACTTGGAAGACGCTTCTATCTAGCTGGCCCGGGTGCCATGAATAACGCCGTCGCTCAGACGTTGGAAGCCGCCGAGTCGAGAGGGGAAGTGGAGCTCGGCGGCATCGGACGCGATTGCGCAGCCTCGCTCTTCGTGAATATGGTGCGTGGCGAAGCGCAGATGCAATGCCTGACGCACCCTGATTCTCCCGCGTCCGCCGCCCAACGGGACCGATGGGCAAAAGACGCGGTCACTGCATTTCTGCGTGCATTCCAAAAAAACGCCGCGGCTGGCTGACACCGAGTCCACTCTATGCCTTTGCATAGCACCGACCGCCGAGGGGTGCGCGCAGTCCGCATCGGTTAGACAGAGCGTGACGCTCCATCACGGCAAGCCCCCCGGCGCCTCTCATCTCGTGGCGGGATGATTCACCCCGGGCGGTCGGCTAATGTCGAACCGACTCTCGGGTGCGACGAGCGCATAGGCCGAAGGGCCGCCTGCGCGAAGGATAATGCCTGCGCCGAAGGTATCGAAGAGACCGTCTTTAAGCAGGTCTTTAAGCAGGTCTTTACGAATGTGCACGGCGACGACTTCTCCCAACACGAGCCAGGCGGCGACAGGCGTACGCTTGTGATCGCGAAGCTGGACCACTTCGGTGAGCTTGCATTCGAAGTTGACGGCGCTTTCGGCCACGCGTGGCCTGCTTGCTCCCGATTCGATCAGGCTCCCTGCAGCGACAGCTCGACATGCTTCAGACGCCGCACAATGCGGTCGAGGAATTCGACCGTGACGTGCGGCAGCGCCCGTTGACTGGGTGCGATGATGCCGACGGTAAGCGCGTTCACATTCTCGTCATCGAGCGGACGCCACACCACCTCGCCGCGCGCGAGCTCGTCGAGGAAAGCCAGTTTGGAAAAGAATGAAATGCCCCTCCCCGACGCGATCAGCCGTTTGAGCAGCGTCGTCGAATTGCAGGTCACGCTCGGCTGCAGCGATTCCCAGATCTCGGGGAAATTGGTCGTCACGACGCCCTGGATCGGTGAACGCCCTTCGAGCCGCAGAAACGCGTGGCAACGGCAGTCGTCGAAGCTGATTCGCTCCCGCTTCGCGAGCGGATGCGACGCCGCCATGACCACGCCCGGCGGCAGCGACACTTCAAGCACCGGGTCGAGGCCTGCCGGCAGCTTCGTGATATACGAAATGCCGATGTCGTACTCACCGCTGACGAGTCGCGCCGGCACGTCGTGCGGCGGCACCGCGGCGATCGAGTACGTCACGGCCGGATAGACCTCGGAAAACTCCTCGACCGTGGCGGGCAGGAAATCGACGAACAGCGAATCCATCGCAACCACGGACACGTGCCCCTTGCGCTCCCCCTTCAGATCGTCGAGCTCGCTGCGCATCAGGTGGAAGTCGTTCAGCGTCGCACGAATGTGCTGCAACACGCGCTCGCCGGCCGCGTTCAGGCGGATGCCGTTCGGCAGCCGGTCGAACAGCTCGGTTCCCATCTCCGCTTCCAGCTTCAGGATCTGCCGGTTGACCGCGCTCGACGCGACATAGAGATTCTGCGCGGCCTTGCGGATCGAACTGCACCGCGCCACCTCGACGAAATACTTCAGGACGTTCGCATGCATCTCGTTTTCTCAGGACATGATCCGCGGCGGCCAGTCCGCAACTTTGGGATGGTCACAGGCCACCTTGCCTACGTCACATGCACCACCCGGCGAGCCGAGCGCACTCACGCTCGCGTCGAAGAACTCCCGGTTCACGGCGGCAAACGACGCTTCCGCTTGCGGGAGTTCCTCTTCATGGAAGATCGCCTCGGTCGGGCACACCGACGCGCACACGGCGCAGTTGATACATTCGCCGGGGTGTATATAGAGCGTGCGCTCGCCTTCGTAAATACAGTCGACGGGGCAGCATTTCACGCACGCGCCGTCCTTCACGTCGATGCACGGCGAGGTGATCACATAGGCCATCAGCGTCCGCTCCAGCGGGGTTTGCGTTTCTCCTGGAAGGCGCGCACGCCTTCGTATGCGTCCTCGGATTGCAGCGCCTCGACGAGAGCCGGTAGCCGCAGCGCCTGCGCTTCAGCCGGCGACAGCGTGGACGTGCGTCTGACGACCTGCTTGATCGCCTGCAGCGACAGCGGCGCACACGCGAGCACCGCTTCGACCCATCGGTCGACGGCGGCGTCCAGTTCGGCGCGCGGCACGACTTCGTTGACGAGACCCATCTCGAGGCCCTCGCGCGCGGACAAGCGGCGGCCGGTCAGCAGCATGGCCATCGCCTGGCGATACGGAATCTGGCGTTGCAGCAGCGTCATGCCGCCGTCGAGCGGCATGCGCCCGACAAGCGCCTCGGGCAAGCCGAAGCTCGCCTCCTCGCACGCGATCACGAGATCGCAACCGAGCACCATCTCGAAGCCGCCACCGAGCGCGTAACCATTGACGCGCGCAATCACGGGCACGTTGAGCGTCTCGCGCAGCGCAATGCCGCCGAAGCCGCCGGGTCGCGGTGCCGCCCAGTATTCGAGGCCGCTTATCGAAGGATTCTTCAGGTCGGCGCCGACGCAGAACGCTCGCTCGCCCTCGCCGGTCAGCACCACGACGCGCACGTCCCGGTTGTGCTCCAGCTCCGTCCAGATGCACTGCAACTCGTCTTCGGTCTCGAGATCGACGGCGTTGAGCGCCTCCGGGCGCGCGAGCGTGACTCTGGCGACGTGCTGATCGATTGATAGGCGTACGGTCATGATGCCTCCGTGGCGACGCCGTCCGCCAGTTCGCGGAGCACTTCCTCGGTATGCTGTCCGAGCCGCGGCGGCGCTCGCCGCAGGCCGACTATCGCACCCGACAGCTGAATCGGGCTGCCGATGAAACGCACCGGCTGGCCTTCGCCCTCGCCTTCGAGAATCATCTTGTTGTGCAGCGTTTGCGGATCGACGAGCGCTTCGCGCAGATCGCGCACCGGCGCGCACAGCAGGTCCTGCTCTTCGAGCCGGGCGAGCCAGAACTCGCGCGTATTGCTCGCAAAGCGCTCACGGAAGATGCGGTGCAGTTCGGCCTTGTGGCGGAACTGCTCGTTGAGGTTGGCAAAGCGCGAATCGATCGACAGGTCCTCGATTTGCAGCGCCGCGCAGATGTCGCGCAGCGGATTCGGCTTGAACGCGCCGACCAGCACGAGGGGACCGTCCTGAGTATCGAATACGCCGGAGAGCGGCATCGCAGCCCAGTTCACTTCGGAGTCCTGCATCATGATCATCGCCGCTTCCTGCATCTGCATCGCCAGCATCGAGTTGTACAGCGACACGTCGACCTTCTGCCCCTCGCCGGTTCGCTCGCGATGCAGCAGCGCGAGCAGGATGCCCTGCATCAGGTGCATGCCGGCCGAATAGTCCGCAAGCGCCGTCGGATACACCGAGATCGGCAGCGACTCGTCGGCGCGACGCGCCATCACGCCGCTCATCGCCTGCGCGAGCACGTCTTGTCCGCCCTTGTGCGCATACGGCCCGGTTTCGCCGAAGCCCGAGCCGACCGCATAGACGATGCGCGGATTCAGGCTGCGGCACGCTTCGTAGCCGAGGCCCATGCGGTCCATCACGCCAGCGCGGAAGTTGCTGACGACAACATCCGCATCCGCGATCAGCGTCTTCAAGGCCGCCATCTGCTGCGCGTCGCGCAAGTCGAGCGCCACGCTGCGCTTGTTGCGGTTCAGGCTGCAGAAGATCGGATTGTCGGCGCCGGCCACCGGCTCGAACGTCGAGCGGCTCAGGTCGCCTGCCCCCTTGCGCTCGATCTTGATCACGTCCGCGCCGTAGTCGGCGAGCATCTGCGTGCAGACCGGCCCCATCATGACTTGCGTGAGATCGATCACGCGCACGCCCGAGAGCGGCAATTCGCGCGCGCCTGGCGTGCTGTTGGCGCCGGTCATGCCGCCTCCCGTGCGTCGATATGAACGGCAAGCGGCGGGATGTCGGCGTTGCGGCCCACCTGATCGCCCGGATCGCCGCCCTGTGCGCGCAGCGTCTTCTGCAACGCACGCACATCGACGTTGCGGACCGAAACGCCCGCGCCCAGCGCGAGCGCCGCGGCAACACCGGCCGCTTCGCCCATTGCCATGCAAGGCGGAATTTCCCGCGACATCTTCTGCGCCTGGGACGTCGCCGAATAGTGGCGGCCGGCGACGAGCAGATTGTCCACTTGCTTGGGCAGCAGCACGCGGTACGGCATGTAGTAGTCGCGTCCGCGCGCCACGGTGTCCTCGAAGCGGGTGCGCTGCGCGAGGTCCTCCTTGGTCATCACGTATTCGCCTTCGAGCAGACGCGTCTGGCGCACGCCGGTTTGCGGAGCGACATCGACCACGTAGCAGTTCTCGAAACCGGGCAACTTTTCACGCACGAAATCGACGGCTGCATGAATGTGCTTGCGGCCCTGCACTTCCGCGCGCGTGAGGTCCTCGGGCTTGAGGCCGTCGAGGCCGGGCATGTGCGGGCAATTGCACCAGACGACGCCGGGCAGCGGCGTCTTGAGCCACCAGTAGCCCCACGATCCGCCGAGAATGCGCTTGATCTGGCGATCGAGCGCGGCGAACGCATCCGGCTCTTCTGCCTCGAAACGCTCGGCCGCGTCGGTGTCCACGCCGCCCAGGCGAAACACCGTCGTCGTGATGTAGGTGCCTCCGACATGCGGCACGCCCGCGGACGCCGCAACATCGAGGTCGCCGGTCGCGTCGATCACCACATCGGCGAGGATCGCCTCGCGGCCGCTCTTCGTGTCGCAAATCACGCCCTTGACCGTGCCGTCCTCGACCAGCGTGCGCGAGAACCACGAGTGCAGACGCAACTCTATGCCGAGTTCCTCGACCATCTCCAGCGCCACGCGCTTCATCCCATCGGGATCGAACGCTACCGCGAAACAGACAGGATGCGGCGTCTTCTGGACGTGGAAATCGAAGGTGCCCCAGCGCCCCCACTGCCGATAGGCCGCGGGATCTTCACCCCATTCGTGCGAACGCGGGAACATCGCGAGCTTGCGTGCGGCCATGCGCTCGATAAACGTCATGCAGGTGCCGCGCACCGAAATCTCGTGCAAGTGGTTGTCCCACATGTCGTCGAGCACGAGTACCATGCCGCCCGAAGCAAGCCCGCCGAGGTGGTTGTATCGCTCGAGCAGGATCACCTTGGCACCGTTGCGCGCCGCGCCGATCGCCGCCGACAGCCCCGCGGGCCCGCCGCCGACCACGACGACGTTCGCCTTTGCCGCCACGCGAACGTCGCGTGCGGGCTCCTGGATCCAGTCACTGACTGTGTTCATTGAAGCTCCTCTCTGAGGTGGATGGTGTCGCTCGGGCTCAATGCGCGCTTTCGGGCTGCCACTTGACGAGCCAGCGCTCGAGCACCGTAATCACGAGAAAGAACAGGCCTGACAGGACGGCGCTCATGATGATCGCCGTGTAGAGCAGGGCCGAATCGAAGTTGTAAGTCGCCTGGATGATCATCGCGCCGATGCCTTGCGTCGCGCCGATCCATTCGCCGACCACGGCGCCGATCACCGACATCGACGCGGCGATGCGCAGCGCCGAAAAAAGATACGGCAGCGATGCATAAAGGCGCAGCTTGAAGAAGACCTCGCGTTTGCTTGCCGACAGGATTTGCATGAGCTCCATCGCCTGCGGATTGACCGCCTCGAGCCCGCGCACCATGTTCACCAGCGTCGGGAAGAAGCAGACGATCGCCGCGATCGTGATCTTCGGTTCGAGGCCGTTGCCCATGATCAGCACGAGAATCGGCGCCTTCGCGACCACCGGGATCGAGTTGATCATCACGGCGACCGGATAGAAGATCTCCCGCAGCGTCTTGCTGTGAACGAACAGCGTGGCCAGCAGGATCGCCACCAGGTTGCCGATCAGGAAGCCGCCGGCGGCCTCGATCGCGGTCGGCACCATGTTCTGCAACAGCAGGTCGCTCTTGCTGACCAGGGTTTGCAGCACGAGCCACGGCGACGGCGCGATGAAGGGCTTCACATGAAAGCCCGCCACCACTGCCCACCACGCGAACAGGAGCCCGGCGACGCCGAGCGCCGGCAGACTGCGCGAGCGCCACACCTGCTGGCGGCGGCGCGCCCGGAAGGCCTGCGCCTCGGGGTCCGCCGCCTCGGGCGGCAGGTTCAACGGGATCTCGGACGTAGCCATCAGCAGGTCTCCAGTACGCGCCGCAGATATGCAGCCAGTTCAACGAATTCGCGAGTCTCGCGGATATCGAGCGTGCGGTCTTCCGGAAGGTTGACCGGCACGATCTCCCTCACGCGGCCCGGATTGGCGGCAAGCATCAGCACGCGCTGCCCGAGAAACGCCGCTTCATAAATGCTGTGCGTAACGAACAGCGTGGTCAGGTTCAACTCCTTCCAGACCCGGCGCAGTTCCTCGTTGAGGCGGTCACGCGTGATTTCGTCGAGCGCGCCGAACGGCTCGTCCATCAGCAGCACCTTCGGGTCGCTGACGAGCGCGCGCGCGATCGCAACGCGCTGACGCATCCCGCCGGACATCTCGTGCGGGTACGCATCCTCGCGCCCCTTCAGGCCGACGAGCTCGAGCAGCTCGCGCGGCGTCGCGCGGCCGGCTCGCGCCTTGCCGCGCGCGATTTCGAGCGGCAACTGCACGTTCTGGAGCGCCGTGCGCCACGGCAACAGCGCGGCGTCCTGAAACACGAAGCCGATGTCGCGGCGCTCGCGTGCGACCTGGGGCGCCGCGCCGAGCACGCGAATGTCGCCGCGGCTCGGCTTGATGAGATCGGCGACGACCCGCAACAGCGTCGACTTGCCGCAGCCCGACGGGCCCAGCAGCGTGAGGAATTCGCCTGCGGCAACGTCGAGACTCAAGCCTTCGATGGCCGTGACGCTGCGCCGGTCGGTGAAGAAACGCACCTTGACGTTGCGGCAGCTGATCGACGCATCGGCGTCCGGCGGCTCCACAAGAGACGAGCCGGGCTGTTCCGCGCGCGGCGGATTCAAAGTGGCAGCATGCATGGGTTACACCAGAAGTCGGGATGGCCGGGTGGCATTGAGGACATCCATCGTCATGACGTCCTCGACCTTGGGCTGATGCGCGGCGAACTGGCCGAGCTGACCGTACATGTCGATCTGCTCTTCCCAGACTTTGCTGTCCATCGTCCCCCAGCCTTGGGCCTTGGTGGCCGCGTCGAACGCGTAGCCCATCAGCGAATCGATGGCGACGCGCTCGTCGGCGCGGTTCAGGTTCGGATATTCCTTGACGAGCAGGTCCACCGCTTCGTCACGATGCGCGTTTGCGTAGAGCCAGCCGCGGGCGGTCGCCCGGATGAAGCGCGTCATGGTGTCGGGATGATCCTTGAGCGTCGCGAGCGTCGTGTAGTACGGCAGCGCGTAGAGCCGCACGCCGGCGTCCCACAGCCGCAGATCGACGCGGTCGGCGCCGAGCGGCTTGAGCGCCGTGGTGTTCGTTTGCCAACCCGTCACCGCTTCGACCTGCCCGCTCAAAAGCGGCGTCATGTCCGCGCCGATCGGCACGATATCGACCTGAGTTTCCGGGATCTTGTTCTTCGCGAGCAGCGCCTTGAGCAGCACGATGCCCGTCGACTGGATGCCGATGCGCTTGCCGATCATGTCTTGCGGCGTGCGGATCGGCTTCCTCTTGAGCGAAAAGAACGTATAGGGATGCTGCTGAAGCCCGACGGCAATGCACTTGATCGGCAGGCCCTGGGAGACCGCCAGCATGATCGAGGGGCTCGACGAGATCTCGCCGGCCTCGAAACGCCCCGATGCGACGATCGCAACCCCGTCGATGTTCGGCCCGCCCGGCTGGATGTGGAAATCGATCCCTTCTTGCTCGTAGAAGCCGAGCCGCTTCGCCGCGACCTCGGCGACCTGGTTGCCGCCCGGAATCCAGCCGAGCTGCATGTTGACCGTTACTTTGTTGTCCGCGAAAGCGCGCACCGAAAGCAGCGCGCCTGCCGCAGCCATGCCGCCCGCCGCGAGCGTCAACCGCAACACGCGGCGGCGTTCGGCATTTTCGATTGTTGACATCTCCATGTCCGGTGATCCTTTTTGGGTTCAGGGAGCCGGTCTGGCTCTTTTCGCAGTGTTGCCGGCCAAACCTATTGTCAGTAGCCGGAAGTGTCCCCGCAAGCATCAATTTTGAAGACGCTCGATGCCAAAATTCGCTCACTCCGCCTGCGCAAGGATCTCGTAAGCCAGGACGTGCCGTGCGCGAATCGTGCACTGGTGGCCGGAGATCGAGCGAAAAATTAGCTCGCTGGTGGCCAAAATCAGTGCTAGGCGGCGAGAATTTTGTTCCGCAAGAATTAGTTCGCCATTCCGCAAGAGTCAGTTCGCAATTCCGCAAGAATCAGCTCGCCAAAAGGGATTGGCCATGAAGCGCCCGATGCAATACGGTACCGAACGGCGGGGCATTCGTTACGAACTGCTTTCACGCTGACGGGCAGGCTTGCCTTGCATCGCGTCCGGATCGCCGTGTAGTCGCCACCCGGCAACCTGCTGGAGTCCGTTCGAAGCAACAAGCTTCAAATCACATGGCATTCGTTTCGCAATCCTACTTATATGCGCATGGATCGATCGTTCACGCTGCAAAACAGATATTCAAGGTAACCATGACTCGACGTCTCTTTGTTCTTGCGGCGGCCGCGCTCGCCTGCCAGGCCGCCTCTGCCCAATCCAGCGTGACGCTTTACGGATTGATCTCGACCGGCATCGTCTACGCAAACAACCAGGTAGGCGCCGATCACCACGGTCACTCAACGTGGCAATTCGCGAGCGGACCCATGCAAACGCCTCGCTGGGGTGTCAGAGGGACCGAAGATCTCGGCGGCGGTCTGAATGCCATCTTCACGCTGGAGAACGGCTACTCCCTCGCCAATGGGACGCTTTCGCAAGGCGGCCGCGAGTTCGGACGGCAAGCGTTCGTCGGACTCTCGTCGAACAGGTACGGCACCGTAACGATCGGGCGACAATACGATGAAGCGGTGACGCTGTGCGGCTTCGAGTCGGCATGCCAGTTTGCGGCGTATGGCGCCCATATCGGCGACAGCGACAACGTGTTCGACACGTTCCGCATCAACAACGCAGTCCAGTACAAGAGCATCAACTACCACGGCCTTCAGATCGAAGGTCTTTATGGTTTTTCGAACAAGGCCGGTGGCTTCTCGGATAACAACGCCTATAGCGCTGGAGCACAGTACGCCAACGGACCGCTGACGCTCGGGGCAGCGTATGTGCAGGTCAACAACCCCAATGACTCGAACAACACCAATGGCGCGGTGGTCAACGACTACGGTTTCTCGTCGCCCTTCATCACCAATCCGGCGACGGGCTCGAGCGTGAGCAAGCATCGGATGTTCGGTGCAGGCGGCGCCTATTCACTCGGGACCGCGAGGGTTTCGCTGCTCTATACGAACGTAATGTTCGAATATCTCGACACCTCCCGGCTGTCGCTGCAAAACGCCGAGCTTTCATTGACCGATTACGTCCGCCCGAACCTCTTGCTCGGCGCCGCGTACATCTTCACGACCGGCGCCTACCATCCGCAAGACAACAATCCGAAATGGCATCAGGTGAACGCGGGGGCCGACTACTTCCTCAGCAAAAACACGGATCTTTTCCTCGTCGGGATTTTTCAGAAGGCGGCGGGCGACGCGAAATTCGCACAGATCTATTCGCTTTCGCCATCGGCCACTACGACGCAAGTCTCGGCCGTCATCGGCATGCGGCACAAGTGGTAGGGCGGTCACGACGACACGGCCATGAACCAGCCACCCTGCCGGGGCGCCCGTCGCGGCGTGTCCCCGTCGCACCGACCCTCTTCGATTCAAGGAACAAACGCATGCAGATTTCCGGCAACCTATTGATCGGCCAGCGGTCCGTTCGCGGCAGCCATGGCGAGATCCGGGCCATCGACCCAACCCATGGCGCCACGCTCGAACCGGTCTTCGGCGGCGCAGCGTACGCCGATCTGGACGAGGCCTGCGCGCTCGCCGCCCAAGCCTTCGATACCTATCGCGAGACGTCGCTCGCCAAACGCAGCGCGTTTCTGGAGGCTATCGCAGACAACGTCCTGGAACTCGGCGACACGCTGATCGCGCGCTGCATGAGTGAAACCGGGTTGCCGCGCGCGCGCATCGAGGGCGAACGCGCACGCACCGTTGGGCAATTGCGGATGTTTGCCGCGCTCGTGCGAGAAGGCGATTTTCTTGGCGTGCGCATCGACCCCGCTATGCCGGAGCGGCAGCCGATGCCGCGCGTCGATCTGCGCCTGCGCCATATCGCGCTGGGTCCGGTCGGCGTATTCGGCGCGAGCAACTTCCCCCTCGCGTTTTCGGTGGCGGGAGGGGATACGGCTTCGGCGCTGGCGGCGGGTTGTCCCGTCGTCGTCAAAGCGCATTCAGCCCATCCAGGCACGTCCGAACTCGTCGGGCGGGCGATCCAGAGGGCCGTGCACGACTGCGGCATGCCGGAGGGCACCTTCTCGCTCCTGTTCGACAGCGGCCTGGAAATCGGGCAGGCCCTCGTGAACGATGCGCGCATCAAGGCCGTCGGCTTCACAGGTTCGCGCCGCGGCGGCACGGCATTGATGGGCATCGCCGCGGCACGGGCCGAACCCATCCCCGTCTACGCGGAGATGAGCAGCATCAACCCCGTTTTGCTGTTTCCGCAGGCGCTATCGACCCGCGCGGAGTCAATCGCCCGGGAATTTGCCGCGGCGTTGACCATGGGCAGCGGTCAGTTCTGCACGAACCCCGGGCTAATCCTGGCAGTCGAGGGTCCAGAGCTCGAACGTTTCATTGCCGCGGCCACCGCGGCATTGACCGACACGCAGGCTTCGCCGATGTTGACGCCGGACATTCACCGCGCCTACGAAACCGGCGTCGAGCGGATGGCCGTGCACCCCGATGTCGTTACGTTGTTGCGCGGCAGCAGCGACGCACTGCACGGTGGCCGCCCCGCGCTGTTCGCGACGAACGCCGAGGCGTTCAGGCGAGCGAGCGAGTTGCACGACGAAATCTTCGGCGCATCATCGCTCATCGTGCGCTGCCCCGATCTTGCGACCATGCGTGCATTGCTTGAACGGCTCGACGGACAGTTGACCGTCGCATTGCATATCGATGAGAACGACCATGCGGACGCCCAGACGTTCGTGCGCACTATCGAGCGCCGCGCCGGCCGCATCGTCGTCAACGGCTTTGGCACCGGTGTCGAGGTCGGACATGCGATGGTGCACGGCGGCCCCTACCCGGCGACGTCCAACGGCGGCTCGTCGTCGGTGGGCAGCCTCGCGATCAAGCGCTTCTTGCGCCCGGTCAGCTATCAGGACATGCCCGAAGCGCTGCTGCCCGACGCGCTTAAAACCACGAACCCGCTCTCACTCAACCGACGCATGGACGGAAAGCTGCAACTCCGTCGGTAGCGGAGGCAAGCCGAGCGAAAACGCACGCTTGCATCGTCTGCAAACGCGCCGGTCCGATCGGCAAGCGGGTTTCCGCGGTGCTCAAAGAGGACGACGTCGACGGCGTGATTCTCACTCACGGCACCGACACCATCGAAGAAACGGCCTATTTTCTGCACCTGACCTTAAAGAGCGCAATGCCTGTCGTCGTCGTCGGATCGATGCGGCCGCCATCGGCCATGAGCTCCGGCGCGTCATTCAAGCGCCGCAAAAAGCCCGCATCCTGCTGATGCTGGCGATGCTGAGCAACCCGAACGAACGGGGGGCGCTGCAAGCCGCCTTTTATCGATATTGACGCGTGCCGGTGGGGGCGCGCCGCCCGCATCCCATCCCATCCCATGCCTCACGGGCATGCCCACCAGCCTAGAAAGTCTTTTTGCTTTAAGCAATCGCCCACTAGATTAGCGAACAAGGGGCAACAGGGCGCCTACCGCATTGTAAAGCGTCGAACCGCCGGTTTGCCGGACACGCTGCGCAAGGTGTTCTGCGGCCCGATCATCGCATCCGGCGGTTTCACTGCACCGAGAGATCAGATGCTTTACGAAATCCGCACCTATACGTTCAAGCCGCTGCGCGGCGCCGACTGGCTTGCTTTATACAAGAGCGAAGGCCTTCCGCTTCAACAGGAATTTCTCGGCGAGCTGATTGGCTTCTTCACGACTGAAATCGGCGATATCAGCCAGATCGTGCATATCTGGGCCTACAAGAGCCTCGACGATCGCATCGAACGTCGCGACCGGATGGCGGCGGACAGCCGCTGGCAGGAATTCGGCCGCAAGGTGAAGGCACTCGACATTTTCGTCAGCATGGAGTCGCGCATCATGCGTCCAACCGACTTCTCGCCGCTGAAGTAACAACCCGAAACACACCCGTACGCGACTCGATTGCATGCCCTCAACTGCCGCGAGGAATACGATGTCTACCCCCGTTTTCGACGAACTTCCCGCACCGCTCAGGAGCGTGCAAACGCGCCCTCTGTTCGTGATGCGCCTCGATGTCAAACCCATCGTGATCGTCGGTGACACGCCGGGGCCCTTTCGCCGCGTAGGCATCGTGCCGTCCGGGACTTTCACGGGCGTTCGGCTGAGCGGCAAGGTGCTGGACGGCGGCAGCGACTGGCAGGCCGTACGCAGCGACGGCAGCACTGCGCTCGATGTGCGCCTGATCCTGCAGACCGGCGACGGCACGAACATCACGATGGCGTACCGCGGCATCCGCCACGGCGCGGCCGATGTGATCCAGCGGCTGGAGAAAGGCGAAGAAGTCGACCCCGCGAGCTACTACTTCCGCATCAATCCGATCTTCGAAGCGCCCGCCGGAAAGTATGAATTTCTAAATCGGGTCATTGCGGTCGGCACGGGTCACCGCTTCAAACATGGTCCCGTTTATAGCGTGTTTGAAGTCCTGTAAGCAGAGGACCGAGATCTTTGCCTTCAGCCGTAATCCCGAACTTCACCAAGGAAAAGTCATGTCCACCCATCCCGTCGTTCTAATCACAGGCGCACTGACCGGCATTGGCCGTGCCACCGCACTGGCTTTCGCCCGTGAAAACGCGCATGTCGTCGTCTCCGGCCGGCGCGCGGAAGAGGGCCGGAAACTGGCTGAGGAACTTCGCACGCTCGGCGTGGAAGCAGAGTTTTTACAGTCCGATGTTCGTTTCGAAGACGAAGTCCGCAATCTTGTCGATCAAGTCGTCGCGCGCTTTGGCCGGCTCGATGTGGCAGTCAACGCTGCCGGCACCGAAGGTCCGTCCGGCCCGCTTACGGATAGCACTCCTGAGAGTTATGCCGCCGTCTTCGATACCAATGTACTCGGCACACTGCTCAGCTTGAAACACGAGATGCGCGCGATGCTCGCGCAGGGCAGCGGCAGCATCGTCAACATCTCGTCTACGATGGGCTCGCGCGGCGCAGGGAACCTGTCCCTCTACGTGGCAAGCAAGCACGCGGTTGAAGGCCTGACCAAATCGGCGGCTATCGAGGGCGCTGCATCAGGAGTGCGCGTCAACGCCATCGCTCCGGGTCCGGTTGAGACCGCGATGCTCAACCGAATTGCCGGCAACGCCGACCGGAAAACCGCCTTTCTCACAAGCGTTCCGCTCAAGCGTGCGGGAACCCCCGAGGAGATCGCCGACGCCGTCGTGTTCGTCGCGTCTGACAAGGCAAGCTACCTCACTGGCGAGATCGTCCGGATCAACGGCGGGAAAACGGCCTCGTGAGGCAGCAGGGAACGGAAGCGCTTTCCCGAAGCGAAGTCCATGATGAGCGCCCTTTTTGCGTCTACTGCACTGCGCCAGCCTGCTTGACCCTCGGGTTGCAACGTTAGCGTCGTGACTACTGAGTGCTCCAGTAGAACGCCGTCCTGGCGGTACCCGTGGCCGGAATCGTGACGGTCTTGCTCTGATCGTGGTTCTTGTACGACGCTTGCACAATGTAACGGCCTGGACGCAGCCGGACCAGCATGTACGGGCCGCGTGACGTTGCGTTCAGCACCTGGGCGCTGCGCGCGTCGACGATATTGACGTGGACGTCGGCAAGATAGTCCGAGCCCGGACCCGCAAAGAGCAGCGCTAACGGCCATTGGCTCTGCGCGCTTTGCAGGGCATTCGATTCGTCCTGACCGACACCGCCGGACACGAACGACACATCGCCCTGTCTCTGGATCTGCGGCATGCCGCCGCCGTTGACGTTGCCTGCACTGGTGTTGTCGGTCGTGGTGCCGCCCGTGACGTCGCTGGCCTGCTGCGCGCCGACGCCGCCCGTGAGCCCAAGGGTCGCTGCGGCCACCGCAGCCATCACGGCGTTTCGCCGCCGACGAGGTTGAGTATTCATCGTTTCCCTCCTCTTCGGGGACCTGCCCCAAACGTCCGAAGAGTGCGGCAACCATCGCCACCCCTCCATGAGAGGGACCCGCCCCCGGATGTCAACGTTCCTCGCAAGAGGTAACCGGGTGTTACGTCTGGATAATCCGCAGGTACCGATCTCGGGAATTGCATCGATGAGCATAACTGAGCGTCTCCGCGATCGTGTTCATCTGCGTATTCGGCACCATTCCAAATTTGACTGTTTTCACGTTTGAGCGAGCACGTTCGGTTGCGCACATTTGCCCCCAAGATGGCCTTCGGCGCCACGGCTCCTCGCTCAAAAACTCGACTCACCTAAGGTTCGCCTAAGGTAAGTCGAGCAGAATTCCCATTCCCCAATGTCTCTGGATTGGCGATGTCAAACCTCAAACAGCACGGCGACCAGACCTACGACGGCATGGCGCGCTTTCTTCACTGGCTGATCTTCGTCCTGATCGTTGCGCAGTTCGTCGTTGGCTGGGTCATGCCGGACGTGCACCGTGATACGCAACCCCAAGGCCTCATCGCCTGGCACCTCGGAATTGGCGCGACGCTGATTGCCGCCATCGCCCTGCGGATCGTTTGGCGCGTCACGCACCGGCCGCCTCCTCATAACTTGCCGCCACTATTGGCTGTGCTCTCGCGCGGTACGCACTTTCTGCTGTATGCAGCGCTCGTAGCGGTGCCGCTGCTCGGATGGGCCAATGCCTCGTCGCGAAGCTGGGCGGTGAAGCTGCTCGGCGTCTTGCCGCTGCCGGCACTCGCTCCCGCCAACTCCGCATTCGGACATGCGGCAGGCGACATCCATGGCGTGCTGGCCTGGGCACTGCTGGCGCTGATCGGCATGCACTTCGCCGCCGCACTGTTTCACCAGTTCGTCCTCAAGGACCGGGTTCTGAATCGGATGAGGCCCTAGCAGGCGGTGCCCCACACGGTGCGCGGCACCCGGCCGGAAACAGTATTTACAGACAATTACACATACGACGTTTCGCGCCGGCCACGCGCTTCATACAATCCCGGCATCGAAAACGACATTCAGGGAGACAACAATGACAGCGGCACGATCGATCATAGCGGCGGCGGCCTGTGTGCTGGCGTGCGCGTCCGCGCCGACTTTCGCGCACAGCGGCGGCAACGGCGGAGGCAGTGGCGGCGGCAACGGCGGGATGGGAGCAGGTGCCGGTCACGCAGGCGGCATGTCAGCGAGCCATATGAGCAGCAAGGGTTTCAGCAACACGAATAGTCCGATCGCGGCGGATCGCGACAAAGGGCATGCCCGCGCAGCCGATCGCGCGAGCCTGCATTCACAATCGCACCTCAGCAAGCACGTCAAACGCGGCGAGCACCGCGCCCTTGGCCGCGAAGTATGACGAGCACCAACGGCCGAAGCCGGACGCCGCCACTGCGAACGGCTTCGCCAATCCTTCCGCGCGCAGCGCGAGAACTCACCGCAGTTGCCGCGCCGGCGCAATCAGCGATCGCGGTGGGGCCTGACGCCGCCTTCAATTCTTGCGGGCGGCAGTCCAGTCCGGATGGCATGTGAAGGTTAGCGTCGTCTCGTGCGTCTCCATGGCGCCGATCCCGGACGTGCTCACCAACTTCGTGGACGCCAGCATGCCGCGCTGCTTGCAGAACTGATCCGCGCGGTCATTGGCCTGGTTCCACGCCCTGCCCCATGCGAGCGATCCGCCCGCGGCCTCGGCGGTAATCACATACGTATTGGCCTGCCCGGTGGGCGTGATGGCCGGGCCGCTCGCGCATGCGCCGAGCAGTCCTGCCGCGAAAATGGTGACGAAGTATTTTGCGTGTCTCAGCATTCCATCGCTCCGAAAGACTGTCGGACAAATGAAAGCAAACCGGACCACAAGCTGTCGACCGGTGCGGCAATCACCGCTGTCGAAGCTGGGTCCCGGAGCGTTAAAGAGTTTCGAGATAGGGGCGATTCAATCGCCTTCAAGTTTCCGAATTTGCAACAGTCAGTTGCAAGGCGCTTCCCGTGCGCCCCGCCCCGCTCGGTAGAAACCCGAAATTGAGTCTGGCTCATACCTAATCCCACAAAAAATCCATTCTTCGGGAACCGGGCTCGACAGCACAATCACGATACCCGCCTGACCCAAAACGGATCAGGGTGCGGTCGGCACAAGTACAAGTCTTAGAACGACATTGATATTGGAGACGGTCAACGATGCGATTCAAACAACTTCGCGCGGCGCTCTTCGCCGCTCTCGTGCTTGCCACCGGCGGCGCAGCTCACGCGGCCAGCCCGAGCGACTGGTGCGCCTCCGGCAAGACCGTGCACTTTGCCGGCATCACCTGGGAAAGCGGCGCGTTCGCCACTGAAGTGCTGCGGCAAATTCTCGAGAAGGGCTACGGCTGCAAGACCGACGTCGTGCCCGGCAGCACCGCGGCCACCGAAACTGCGCTCGCGCACAACGACATCCAGGTCTGGGCCGAGCAATGGACGGGCCGCAGCGAGATCACGGCGAAGGCCGTCGCTGCGGGCAGCGTCAAGCTGGTCGGCGATACGCTGCCGGGCGGCACGAAGGAAGGCTGGTTCGTTCCCGAATATGTCGTGAAGGGCGACCCTGCGCGCGGCATCAAACCGTCGGCGCCGGGGCTCGTTTCCGTGTCCGATCTGCCGAAATACAAGAACCTCTTCACCGACGACGAAGAGCCCAACAAGGGCCGCTTCCTCAACTGCCCGAGCGGCTGGGACTGCGAGCGCGTGAACACGCGTCTTCTGAAGGTGCTCAAGCTGGACGACTCCTATACGAACTTCCGCCCCGGCACTGGCGCTGCGCTCGACGCGGCGATCGCGTCGGCCTACGCGCGCGGCAAGCCGATCCTCTTCTACTACTGGGGCCCGGCCGCGCTGATGGCGAAGTACAAGCTCACCGAGCTCAAGATGCCGCCGTACAACGACGCCTGCTGGCAGACGCTGCGTAATGAAAGCAGCACGTCGCAATGCGCGTCGTCGTACATGGTGTCGCACATCACGGTGGGCGTGTCGACGCCGTTCTACGAAGCGGACCCGCAATTGATCGCGCTCTTCAACAAGGTCAAGTTCCCGATGGACTTCCTGAACGCGACCATCCTCGACATGAACACCAAAAAGCTCGACGGCAGCACGATGGCCACGGACTTCCTGCGCACGCATCCCGAGATGTGGAAGCAGTGGGTGCCGGCCGACGTCGCTTCGAAGATCCAGGCGAGCCTCGCGAGCTGATGATGAATTCGTTTTTCCTACACTTGTCGATCGCCGACTGGGTGAACGACGCCGTGCAATCGTTCGTCGCGGCGTACGGCGACAGCTTCCACGACTTCAGCACGACGCTGCTGCGCTATTTGCTGGTGCCGCTCGAAGGCGCGCTGCGTGCGGTGCCGCCGTGGCTGCTCCTGATCGCGATCGGCGCGCTCACTTGGAATGCGACGCGGCGTCTTGGCGTCGCAGGCTTCTTCGTGCTGCTGCTCTACGCGATCGGCTGCTTCGGGCTGTGGGACAAACTGATGCAGACGCTCGCGCTGATGCTCGTGGCGACCGTGCTGTCGGTCGTGCTCGGCGTGCCGCTCGGCATTCTGACGTCGAGGAGCGCGTGGCTCAGGCGCATCCTGCTGCCGATCCTCGACATCATGCAGACGCTGCCGAGCTTCGTGTACCTGATCCCGGTGCTCATGCTGTTCGGGCTCGG
>NZ_JAFLRF010000071.1:0-18996 GCF_017315705.1 Trinickia mobilis
CACCTGCAGATAAACAAGCCCATCGTCGAGCTTGTTTAGTGAGATCAGCTCTTCGTGGATCTCCTTGAGGCGCGTCGCACTCGTATCGAGCACCATTCCCACTTCGTTCAGGAATCTCATCAAACGCGCCATATGTGCGTCGAACTCGAGCATGCGTCCCTGCATCACGGAGGTCACTTCGTAGACGCCGTCTCCCATTGTGAAGCCGCGGTCGAAGATCGACACGGCGGCTTCGGATTCGGGAACAAATCGTCCATTCACATAGACTATACGCATACGCTGTGTGCACCTCAGTGAAACAGTCTTCTTCTGGCGGTATCAATCGACTATGTGCACCAGAACCCCATCAGAGAGGAACATCTGCAATGACCTGCGAGAACGCATCCGCAACGTAGGGCAAGTTCCTGTCGTTGAGCGATGCTATGCAAATACGTCCGGTCGTCATGATGTACACTCCAAAATCCCTCTCGAGGGCCTCGGCGTGCCGCTCTGTAAGCCCCGTGTAGGCGAAAATTCCACGTTGTTCAACTATGTGCGAGAAATCCTGGTCAGGTAGAGCACCGTGTAAAGCACCGTGCAAGCTTGAGCGCACGTCAACCAAGCGGGACCGCATGGCATCGACTTCAACTATCCACTGATTTCTCAATTCGGCGTCTGAAAGCACTGAAGAGACCAGCCTACTGCCATATTGCGGAGACCAGATGTAATTTCTGGATATGATGGTCTTCAGCTGACTCAGGACATTTCCCGCCTCCTCATCTCCAGAGCACTTGATCATAAGAAAACCGCATCGCTCGCCATACAACGAAAATACCTTGGAGTAAGTTCCACTGACGACGAAGTCGATGCCACGTCGGGCGAGATCCTGGACCACGAACAGATCATTCTCGAGCCCATCTCCAAATCCCGGATAAGCCAGATCAACGAATGGAATCAACTCTCGAGACTGAATGACATCAAGTATCTCACGCCATTGCTCCTGGTTAGGGTCCACACCGGTCGGATTATGGCAACAGGGATGTAGTAGCACGATGTCATTTTTCTTCAAGCTATGTAAATCCTCGAGCATACCTTCGAAGTCCAGCGCCCGGTCCCTAGGATTGAAATAGCGATATCGATTTACCTCCCACCCCGCTCCCTCAAAGAATCCAATGTGGTTGTGCCACGTCGGATCACTGACTTGAACCGAATTTCCGGGGAAAAACTGTTTGAGGAATTCAGCGCCGACTCTGAGCGCAGCACTTCCGCCCACCGTTTGAACGATTGCCAGCGAATCCCGAAGCGTTTCGAACGCCGAACCAAGCAGGAAGCGGCCTGTCTCGGTGCGATACGTGGCGTCGCCGTCAACCGGAGGATAAGGTGACGGGAGATCACCTGCATTCACTCGGCTAGCCGCGGCACGAACTGTTTCAAGGACAGGGACTTTTCCCTCGTTATCCTGGTAAATTCCAATGCCCAGATTCACTTTGGCTGGCCGCTCGTCGCGGATGTACCTCTCTGTCAGGCCGGTTATGGGGTCGCCGTGGTGAAGTGGAATTTTGGAGAACATGACTGCTCCGGTTTGAAAGAAAGGCAAGACAGCGATGAGACGACGTTGAAACCCTCTAGCGCGCGATGGTCACCTGAACAGAGCCGACGCCTGAGAATTCGGCCCTGACGACATCGCCGGGAGCGATCGGCGTTTGCCGGATAAAAGACCCTGTCATGACGAGATCGCCATCGCCTAGTTGACGTCCGTGTTTCTCGAGAATCTTCTTCATCCAAAGGATTGAACCGAGCGGATTGCCTTCCATGATCACCGCCCCCGTGGCGGACGCCCGCTCTATTCCGTTAAAAAACTGTTTGCAGACGACACGGCTGTAGTCAAAGTCGACTTCCGGTCTGATTGGCCGGCCAAGCACGATTCCGGTATGTTCAGAGTTGTCGGCAATAGCGACACCCAGATCCGACATTGGCACGCGTTTCTCGATGTATTCAAAGGCCGGATAAACGAAACCCACAGCCGAAGCAACATCGTCGAGATTTTTGGCCGTTTGGATCTTGCTGTTTAACCGGAAGGCGAGTTCGCATTCGATATGCGGTCCGATTAGCGTATCGATAGCCAGTACGGCATTAGCCCAATGCACGTTTTTTTCGAACACTGTGCCGTAGACGGGCTCGGTCAAGCCAAGCTGCTTCTGAACTGCCTTGCTGGGAGCTCCGACCTTCCATCCGAACCGGCGAACGCCGTGGTCGGCGTAGCGGTCTCCCACATCCAACTGCACAGCGTATCCTTCCTCGGGAGACAGCTTTCCGCACCATTGACGCGGAGTCGGACGGGAGTTCCATGCCGCATCCCAGAAATCATTGAAAGCGTTCCGCGATTCGTTCATTCTGTTCTCCTGATGTTTTACTTTAGTCTGCCCACTATTCCCGTATCGGGTTTAGCACAAGGGGGGACCGTACCGGCATTGGCAGATTGACGGAAAAGATTGTCCTCCGATAGCGGAAACTATCTTTGGAGAAAATTGCTCTTTAATCCGCAAGATCGGTGAAAGCAGCGTTAGTCGATGAGGACGGTATCCTGTTTGCAATTCACGGAGCGCTGGTGCCGAAACATCCGGCGGCGGCCTCGCGGTTCGAGGCCGCCGCCCGGTGCTATCGTGCGAACGCGACAACAACCTGACGCTGCGTGCCGAGCTTTTCGACTCCCAGCGTGACGACGTCGCCGGCCTTCAGGAACTGAGGTGGATTGAATCCCATGCCGACGCCGGGCGGCGTGCCCGTCGTGATCACGTCGCCCGGAAGCAATGTCATGAATTCGCTCAGATGGCTGACGATTTGTGCGACGCCGAAAATCATCGTCCGCGTATTGCCGATCTGCTTGCGCACGCCGTTCACGTCCAGCCAGAGATCCAGATTTTGTGGATCGCCGACCTCGTCCGCCGTGACCAGATACGGGCCGATCGGGCCGAACGTGTCGCATCCCTTGCCCTTGTCCCACTGGCTCCCGCGCTCGAGCTGGTACTCTCGCTCACCGACGTCGTTGACGATCGCGTAGCCGGCCACATGATCGAGGGCGTCGTCGACCGACACATATCGTGCGCGCGTCCCGATGACGATGCCGAGCTCGACTTCCCAATCAGTCTTCGTCGAACCGCGCGGCAGCATGATGTCGTCGTCGGGCCCTTGAATCGAGCTGGTCGCCTTCATGAAGACGATCGGCTCCGACGGAATCGGCATCTTCGCCTCGATCGCGTGATCGGTATAGTTGAGACCGATTGCGACGAACTTTCCGACGTCCGCGACCGGGCATCCGAATCGCGGGGCGCCGCCGACGATCGGCAGTGTTCCGGCGTCGAGCGATCGCAGCCGCGCGAGCGATGCGCGGTCGAGCGTGACGCCTTCGATGTCCTCGACTTCGCCGCTCAGGTCCCGCAGCCGCCCTGCCTCGTCGATCAGACCCGGCTTCTCGGCGCCATATTCGCCATATCGAACTAGCTTCACTGTGTGTTCCTCGACGTAGGGAGAAATTGTTCGGATGCTAGACGCGGGCTGGCGCCGGAATTTGTACAAAATTGACTTCCGATTGCAGGACGGCCGAGCAATCCGACAATGGGCACTACCGCGTCGCGCTCGGAGGAACGCCGAAGAACCGGCTGAATTCGCGACTCAGATGCCCTTGGTCGGAATAGCCGACTTCGATGGCCACGCGCCGAAGCGGTTTTCCCTTCAGCAGCAGGTGCTTCGCCAGCTCCACCCGGCGCTGGATCAGATACCCGTGCGGCGCGAAACCGAACGCCTTCTTGAATTCGCGCAACAGGTGGAACGCGCTGACGCCCGCGACCTCGGCGAGCACGTCCAATGACGGATTGGCCGCGACATGCGCGTCGATATAGTCGCGCGCGCGCTTGACGGCGCCCGGGATCGTCGCGCCGAGCTGCACACGCTGCGATTTCCGTCCGTGCCGGATTGCCAGCTGGAATATCGCGCCGGTCAGCCGGGACCCGACCTCGAGGCGCGTCGCGTCCATCGATTCCGAACACGCATGCGCGTGCTGGATGAGTTGTAGCGTTTCGGGATCGTCGATGACGGTATCGGGAAAATGCAGATCGCGGGCGATCCGGTTGCCATCGGCATCCATGAGAAGCCCCTCGAGACTCGACCTGCCGATGTACAGCATCCGGTAATCCCAGCCGGACTCTGTCGCCGGGCCGCCCTCGTGTGCCGCGCCGGGATTCACCACGCAAATCCTACCCTGCGGCATCACTACCCTTTCGCCGGCCACGTAGATGAAATCCTGCGCGCCGCGCTCGATGAACCCGATCGCGAATTCGTCGTGCGAATGCGGCGGAAACCGGTGCGTTCGATACGCCGCGCGCAGCATCTCGGCGTTGCCGAACGAAGGCTCTCGCCACAGCTTCGCGACGTTCGGCGAACGCGACGCCTCCGGGCGCCCGTCGCTGCTGAAATTCCAACTCTTCCTTGACACGAAAACCCCTCTTGCGCGTTCCGTCAGCCTGGCGAATACGGCCAGTCGGCGACGCGCAGCGCCGGTTCCGGCAGAGTGAACAGCGGCAAATCCGAATCCTGCGGCAGGCAACCTCTGCGCTTTTGTAAGAAATTGCGGTTTTTCGCTGCCTGCGATACGGCGGCGCACCGGTACATCGCCACGGCCGCCCAGACACCCGGGTTCCGATACATCATGATAGGCCGGCACTCCGTGGCGTGCCCGTCGTCGTTGCCGCCGCCGGCAGTACGTCATGGCCGGATCGCGTCACTCGCAGTTCAGACGTCGGCATGACCTTGACGTATGCGAAAGGGCTCTAGAGGTTCAAGCGTTGCGAAATACCGGAGTCCATCCGTACGTCGCATCGCTTGATCTGCCGCAGCGGGTAATCGTGAAGATCTGAAGCTTCGGATATTCACGAGTCACGGCCGCCCCTCATCAGGGCAAGAGCTGGCGCAATCACGCCTTCCAACAGGGTTCTTTCGGGGCGAACCCGAGCCAGGACGCGAACGCCCATGAGCACGCCGAGGAGATGCCGAGCGAGCACTTCCGCGGGCTGCGACCGCGTGATGGTTCCGTCGACCTGGCCCGCGTTGATGCAATGGAGGAAAAAACTTTCGATGCGAGCGAGAGCGCCAGCGATGCTTTTCCGGAATTCGGGATCATGCGGTGCCATTTCCAGGGCTGAATTCACGAGCATGCAGCCTTTGTGCTCGCCATCATTCAACGAGCGGCTCAGGATTTCGTCGAAAAAGGCGCCAATGGCCTGACGAGGCGGGAGCGCTTCGCAGCGCCGTATGCGCGCCATCACGCTGCTCTCGACGTAGTGATCGAGCGCTGCTCTGAAAAGTCCGCGCTTGTCGCCGTAGGCGTTGTAGAGGCTGGCAGCGGTAAGTCCCGTCGTATCGATCAGGTCTTTCACCGAGGTCGCCTCATAACCGCGGCTCCAAAAACACTGGACCGTCGCGTCCAAGGCCGCGGCCTCGTCGAATTCTCTCGGTCTCGCCATCCCTTATCCGATCCCGTCATGGCTCAGCGAGCTTGCCGTCCTCGCTGCAATGCTTCATTATAGAATGACTGTTCTAAAACTCAAAGCCACACGCTGAACGTGGCCTTGCGTACGAACCCGCGCGAGCGCACCACGCAATCAAACCGCTTCGCAAACCAAACCTGAGATGGCCGCCATGATCCGTTTTTATTTCCATCCCACTCCGAACCCGGCGAAGATCGCTCTCTTTCTTGAAGAGGCGGGCCTCGCTTACGAGGTGATCCCGGTCGATACCAGCAAGGGCGAGCAGCACGCGCCAGCCTTCCGTGCCATCAGCCCCAACGGCAAGGTGCCGGCCATCGTCGACACAGAGGGACCGGCCGGCAAGGAGGCGCGCGTATTCGACTCCACGGCGATCCTGCTCTATCTGGCGGAGAAGACCGGCAAGTTCCTCGGCTCTGCGGAAGACCGGCCAGCGCTGCTTTCCTGGCTCCTCTTTCTCGCATCCGGTCTCGGCCCGTTCTCCGGCCAAGCCGTGCACTTCCAGTTCGCCGCGCCGGCAGGCCTCGACTATGCGGTGAACCGCTACCGGCGCGAAGCCGAGCGTCATTACGAGGTGCTGAACGATCACCTCGAAGGGCGGACGTACATCGTCGGCGAAACGTTCACCATCGCAGACATTTCGGCCTGGGGATGGCTCGACCGCGCTTCGCGCGTACGCAAAGACGCGGACGACCCTCTCGGGCCGTTCCCTAACCTCAAGCGGCTTTTCGAGACCGTCGATGCGCGGCCGGCCGTCGCCCGCGCGCGCGCCGTCGGCGAGGGCCACCCGTTCAAGAAGACTAATGACGAAGAGACCAAGCGCGCGCTCTTCCCGTCCAACTATCCCGCGGCCGCCTGAGCCGGCCCCGAACCCATTCAGGAGAGACTATGGCGGACTCCCTCGACTACACGCCCCCGAAGGTCTGGACGTGGACCAAGCCCAACGGCGGCGCCTTTGCGAGTACCAACCGGCCGATCGCCGGGCCGACGCATGACAAGGCGCTGCCTGTCGGCCGGCACCCACTCCAGCTCTACTCGCAGGGCACGCCCAACGGCGTCAAGGTCACGACCATGCTGGAAGAACTGCTGGCCCTGGGCCATGCCGGCGCCGAGTATGACGCCTGGCTGATCAAGATCGGCGACGGCGACCAGTTCGGCAGCGGTTTCGTGGCGGTCAACCCCAACTCGAAGATCCCGGCCCTAGTGGACCACAGCGGCCCGAAGCCGATCCGCGTGTTCGAGTCGGGCTCGATCCTGCTGTATCTGGCGGAAAAGTTCGGCGCCTTCCTCCCGACGGACGTCGCAGCGCGCACCGAGACGCTGAGCTGGCTGTTCTGGCAGATGGGCAGCACCCCCTATCTGGGCGGCGGACTCGGCCACTTCTATGCCTACGCGCCGACCAAGATCGAATACGCGATCGATCGCTTCGCCATGGAGGTGAAGCGCCAGCTCGACGTGCTCGACCGGCGCCTCGCCGAGAGCGAATACCTCGCCGGCAGCGACTACACGATCGCCGACATCGCGACCTTTCCCTGGTATGGCGGGCTCGTCAAGGGTTGGCAGTACGGGGCGGCGGAGTTCTTGAGCGTGCAGGACTACAAGAACGTGCAGCGCTGGGCCGAGGCCGTCCTGGCGCGGCCGGCGGTCAGGCGCGGCCGCATGGTGAACCGTACGAGCGGAGCGCCGTCGGAGCAGCTGCACGAGCGCCACGACACGAGCGATTTCGACACTAAGACTCAGGACAAGCTCGCAGGAGCAGAGTCTTGAAGATTGAAGACAAACGTGTCCTGATCACCGGCGGCTCGAGCGGCATCGGCCTCGCGCTCGCGCACGCGCTCCTCTCCAGGGGCGCGAAAGTGGCCGTCACCGGCCGGCGCCCCGACGCCCTCGCGCACGCGCTGCGGGCGCTGCAACAAACCGCCCCGTCCGTCTCGAGCATCGCCGCCGACCTAGCGACGCCCGATGGCCGCGCGGCGACGATCGAGCAGGCCGTCGCCGCGCTTGGCGGGCTCGACATCCTCGTGAACAACGCCGGGGGCGTCAGGGCCGGGCGCCTTGAAACGATTCCCGAGGCCGAACTGCAGGCCATGATCGATGTCAACCTCGTCGCGCCGATCCTGTTGACACAGGCGGCGTTGCCGGCACTGCGGGCGAGCGGCGATGCAACGATTGTGAACATCGCCTCCGGCATCGCCTTGATCGGCGCACCGTTCTACGCGACCTATGCCGCGACCAAAGCCGGGCTCGGCCGGTTCGGCGAGGCACTCCGGCGCGAACTGAAAGGCGAAGGCATCCATGTCTTGACCGCCTTTCCCGGCGGCACCGACACGCCGATGATGAAATCGAATCGCGCCGGGCCAGATCTGGGTTTCGCGCGCGAGCCGGCCTCTGCCGTGGCCGACGCCATCGTCGAGGGTATCAAGACGGACGCCTTCGAGGTCATCCGCGGCGGCGAGGCGCGGGCTCGTATGATCGCGCTCAATCGCGACGACCCGGCGGCCGTCGACGAGCGGTTCCTGGGCCTGAAGCCGGCCCTGGAAGAGGCGGTGAAGGACCATTCGGCGCTCTGAGCGAATACTGCTTCATGCGGCGCCGGCAGTGGCGTAATTCGGCCGCGCGGAGCAAACCGCGCGGTTGCCGCTCAGCCGGTGTGCATCTGCTTCAACAAGCCCGGCAACCGATCGAGACATTTGATGATGTGATCTGTCTGAGCGCGCACCATCACAGACTTGCCTTCGACACTTCGCGGCTATTGATTAGCGCTCGACTCGAGGCGGGCTGCGAGCGCTGTCCAGCGTCGCGATGCGATGTCCATCGCTTGCATTTTCACGTGCCCAAAGCCGCGAACCTCTGCCGGCAGCTTTGCTATTTCGTGGGCCACCGACATGTCGAACGTGGTGGCCGCCCGGGAGCCAAGGGACTCAACGAAAGCCATATACAGATTCCTCCATTCGCGTTCTCTCCGGCGCTCCTCATTACGGCCGAACGGGTCAAGCGGCGTCTCACGAAGCCATTGCATCCGGCCGAGGACAGACATCGGCCATCGAATCCATTGTCCGTATTGACGCTTTTTGACGTCCTTCCCGGTACCGAGCGTCGGAGGAGCAAGGTGATAGCTCAAGCGGACACCCGCCCCGAATCTGTCCTCGATCGACTTGCGGAAGTCCGCCGACACGAGCATGCGCGCGACCTCGTACTCGTCCTTATAGGCCATAACCCGATAAAGCTGCGTCGCCAGAGTCGTCATCAAGGTATCCGGCACTTGACGGCCGGCCTGCTCGAGCAGACTGCGATATTGGTTTGCATACCCCGCATTCCAATATTCCTTGAGGCGGATTGCGCGGTCGTCGATCAAATCGGAAAGTGATTGTGAGACCGGCACCAATGCTTCTTCCGCGAGGAGCGAGCGCGCCAGAGTCGGGGCGGATATCAGATGGCAGCCTACTCTGAATGCCTCGAGATTTTTCGCGACGGCAGTTCCGTTGAGTTCAATGGCGCGTTCGATACTCTCGCGAGCGAGTGGGATTCGACCTGCTTGCCACGCCATTCCGAGCAGCATCAGATTGGCGAAGATCGCGTCGCCGAGTATGCGCGTGGCCAGCCGGGCAGCGGGCGCTGCTACAACGCTTCCCGCGTGCACCTTGCCACGAAGCCGTCCGAGGAGGTCTTTGACTGGTGCAGACCAGTCGCGCGAACGAATGAACTCCGACGTAGGCGAACCGTCCTCGTTCACGATTGCGAGTCCATCGGGGCGCAGCCGAGAGAGGGTTGAGCTGCTTCCCGCGACCACGGCGTCGGCGCCGATCAGGAGATCGCATTGCCCGGCCGCTACCCGAGTCGCTGAAATCGCTTCGTCCTTCAGCGCAAGCTGAACGTACGAGTAGACAGTGCCTCCCTTCTGGGCCATGCCGGCCATGTCCATGACGCGCGTCGCTTTTCCTTCGAGGTGCGCCGCGGTACCAAGAAGCGCGCCGATCGTCACCACGCCAGTGCCACCCACACCAGCGACGACAATGCGAAATGGTGTGTCGAGCGCCGGCGTGCGTGGCGCGACCGGCCACCCTTCCGGCAATCCGGCAAATTGGGCTGGTCGCTTCACGTCTCGAGTATGGACGGTCACGAAACTCGGACAGAACCCGTCGACACATGAGAAGTCTTTGTTGCAACTACTCTGATTGACCTGTCGCTTGGTGCCGAGAGGCGTCTCGAACGGCTCAACGGATAGGCAATTCGACTTCTTTGAACAGTCCCCACATCCTTCGCATACCTCACTGTTGATGAAGACTCGTTCGTCGGGATCCGGATACTCGTTCCTCTTTCGCCGCCGACGCTTTTCGCTGGCACAGGTTTGAGCGTAGATCAGCGCGGTAACGCCGGGAACGTCACGCAGGTATCGCTGCACCGCGTCCAGTTCACTCCGGTGGCGCACCGTTACACCGGGTGCGAGCCCATCGGCGCTAATCAGGCCAGGTTCATCACTGACGACGATTTGCGCCCCAACGCCCTCGGCCGCCAGTTGTCGGGTCAATCGAGCGACGCCGAGCCGACCATCGACGTGCTGCCCCCCTGTCATACCGACCGCGTCGTTATACAGGATCTTGTAGGTGATGTTCACCTTTGCCGCCACAGCCTGTCTGATGGCCAAGTATCCGGAGTGGAAATACGTGCCGTCCCCCAAGTTGGTGAAGACGTGAGGTTCTTTGGTGAACGGTGCGGTTCCCACCCAGTTCGCGCCTTCGCCCCCCATCTGCGTAAAGGTTTCAGTCCGCCGATCCATAGTCAGCGTCAGGAAGTGGCACCCGATCCCACCCAGTGAGCGGCTGCCACTCGGTACGACCGTCGAGGTATTGTGGGGGCAACCGCTACAAAAGTAGGCCTTGCGTTCCGCAATATCAATGACTTTACGGGACTCGCGCTCGGCATAGTCGATCTGCAAAAGACGCTGCTCAATATGCTGTCGGATGTCTTCCGGCAATTCGAAGCGGAGCAGCCTCGCAGCCAGCATCCTGGCGATGGGTTCTGGTTGAAGCTCGTAGTGACTGATCAGTGGCGCCTCACCGCGGGGAGTACTCCATTCGCCGTGCCCATCCGTTGACTTGCCGATGACGCGCGGACGCAGATAGTCCGGCAGTGCGTACAGTTCGTCCTTGATTTGTGCTTCAAGAATTGGACGCTTTTCCTCGACAACGATGAGTTCTTGAAGGCCTGCGGCAAACACGCGCAAGCCGGCCGGCTCGAGCGGCCAGATCATGCCAACGCGAAATAGGCGAAGTCCGATACGCCGCGCGGGTTCCCCTTCGAGACCGAGGAGCCTGAGAGCTTCGACGGTGTCAAGATAGCCTTTGCCGCTCGCCGCAATCCCAATTCGCGCATTTGCACACGGCCATGTGACCTCGTTGATCGCATTGGCGCGCGCATATTCGAGAGCAGCAGGCAGCTTGTACTGATAGAGACGCTCCTCCTGCGCGAGGGAACGGTCTGGCCAACGGATATTGAAACCACCCGAAGGAATCTGCGCATCGAGCGCGACGTTCGGCGCCACTCGCCGAAGATTGACGTCAACCGATGCCGAGGTCTCAACAATCTCGCTCACGAGCTTCATGGACGTCCACAATCCCGTGGCGCGTGACATTGCTACAGCATGGACGCCGAAGTCGAGTATTTCCTGTACAGAAGTCGGATAGAAAATGGGGACTGCGCAGCCCATCATTACGTGTTCCGACTGATGCGGGATGCTCGACGACTTGCACGAATGGTCGTCGCCGTAAAGCGCGACGACGCCTCCGTGTTCTGCAGTGCCGGCAAGATTCGCATGTCGAAGAACGTCACCCGACCGGTCAACACCGGGTCCCTTGCCGTACCACCACCCCACGACGCCATCATATTTCCCCTGTCCGGCAAGCTGCGCCTGCTGACTCCCCCATACGGCGGTCGCCGCGAGGTCTTCATTCACGCCGGCCTGGAAAACAATTTCGTGCTTTTTCAAATGCTTTCCGGCCTGCCACAGTGCCGTATCCAGGTTGCCTAGCGGCGAACCGCGGTATCCCGAAACGAAGCCCGCGGTCCTTAATCCGTTGGCGGCGTCGCGCCGATTTTGGGCAAGCGCAAGACGTACCAGGGCCTGGATTCCGGTCATATAGGCCGAGCCTTGATCCGACGAATACTTGTCGTCGAGCGTCAACTCTGTTCGCTTTGACGTCTCGTTCAGCTTGTCTTCCTCATGGACCTTCATGAACCCGCTCCTTACATGCATTTATCTCGTATATCGAAATAACACTTGTACTTTTTTTGGCCGTAACGGTCGCTTACTGCGACATCCGAATGGACTGCATTGACCGTCAAACTTTTTAATCGGATAGACCCGACCTAAGCCTGACTTTGCGCCACGTCAACCCACTCTGCGCGGACGAGCTGAATCAGGCGATCGGGAGCGATCCGAAGTGCGGCGTTGGTAGCGCCAGCCGCCGGCAGGACGATATCGAACTTCTTCAACGTCACGTCAGCAAAGATTTTCAGTTTGTGCGGCAAACCAAACGGACACACGCCTCCCACCGGGTGACTTGTCCACTCGACGACCTCGTCGGCGCTGAGCATCTTGGCCTTGCCCTTGAACTGATCCTTGAACTTCCGGTTGTCAATCTTTGCGTCACCGCCGAGCATGAGCAAGATGACCTCATCTTTCAGCCACAGCGAGAGCGTCTTCGCAATCTGTGCAGGCTCTACGCCGTGCGCCTGGGCAGCCTCTGCTACCGTCGCTGTACTCGTTGGTTTTTCCAGAATCTCAAGATCAGGCGCATGTGCGGACAGAAATGCGCGGACGGATTGCAAACTCATGTTCTGACTCTCTGATATCGCGTTGTGTGTGATGGAGCGTTCGCCCGCTCACGCCTTGAGACGGTTCATCAATCCCCCAAGGCGCTCGATGGCTTCCTTCAGGCTGCTGGCGGATGCCGCGTACGACAGGCGAACGTGGGTGTCCGCGCCGCAGTGGCCGAAATCCTTTCCGGGTGTCAATGCGACATGGGCATCTCGAAGAGCACGTTCGCAGAATTGCCATGAAGTCAGCCCGGTGCGGCTCACGTCGAAATAGACAAAGAACGCCCCATCGGGTGGAGCTGAAACAGGCAGGCCGATGCGCGCAAGACCTTCAAGCACTAGCGCGCGTCGCTGGACGAGCTCGATCCGTCTTGCCTCGCAGACAGCCAACGACTCTGGCGTGAAACACGCCAATGCCGCTTGCTGCGCTAGTGTCGAGGGACAGATGTAGTAATTCTGAGCGAGTCGCTCCATAGTCGGAACCAAAGCGTCGGGTACGACACACCAACCGAGACGCCAACCCGTCATGCCAAAGTATTTCGAAAAGCTGTTGATAACGATCGCATCAGGATCGAACGACAGGACGGTCTGAGGTGAACGCCCTTGCGAGTCGGGATCGGACAAGTTCAAGTAGATCTCGTCCACAATGCGCCAAGCGTCATTGCTGCGCGCCCACTCGCAAATTGCGTTCAACTCGCTCGATGGAATTGATGTGCCCGTCGGATTGGACGGGGTGGCGATCAACAGCCCACTTGTTTTCTCCGTCCAGTTTGCGCGTACGGCCGCGGCGTCCAATTGGTATCGTGTGGCCGCATCGGTCGCCACGAGCTTGACGTGTGCACCGAAGCTGCTAAGGAACTGACGGTTGCAGGGATAGGATGGATCACCCACAATCGCTTCGTCGCCAGGATTGACCAGAGCCGCCGTGACCAGCAGCAACGCCGCCGAGGCCCCAGCAGTAACGACAATCCTGGCCGGGGCGACGTTGACTCCATGAGCATTCCGATAAAAGCCGGCGATGGCTTCACGCAGCTCGGGTATGCCAAGTGCCGAGGTGTACGCGAGCGATCTGCCATCCATCAAATTGCGCGCAGCCTGGATCACGGCAGGAGGCGCCCCAAAGTCGGGTTCCCCGATGTTGAGCTTGATGATGTCGCGCCCCTGCGCTTCCAAGGCCGCAGCGTGTTTGCCGAATTCCATTGCAAAGAACGGAGCGATGGATTGTGCGCGTTGAGATATTTTCATAGTGCGTGATAGATATGCAGATTCTCGCCCGACACCCAAGCTGTTAGCAGGTAACCATGGCCCGCCGCACGACTTTCTGCGCCGCGGGCTGGCTGACGGTCACGGCCAGCGTTCCATAGTGCGAACCCCACGAGCCGGTGCCGTTCGGGCTGCGAGTGTTCAGGAACACGTCCACCACCTCCTGGGTGCTGTGCCGCAACAGTTCGGCACCCTGAAGAACACGCGCGACCACCTCGGTCATTGGACGAGCGAGAAACTCATTGCCCACCGCCGCACGCATCAGGCGCTCGGCATGCTGCACCAAGGCATCGAATCGCGTGTCCTGGCCGGCCAGAGGCGCGACTTCATCGAGCAGAGCGTGGATCGTGCCGGAGTCCTTCATCATGGCGCGGCGAACGTCCATGCACATCATGTTGGCCGTTCCCTCCCAGACACTGTTGAGCGGCGCTTCGCGATACAAGCGCGCCATCGGGTTTTCCTCGATGAAACCATTTCCGCCATGGCACTGAAGTGCCTCGTAGGCGATGGAGGGCGCACGCGAGCAGTTGAAGAACTTGGCCGCTGGCGTGGCCACACGGGCCAGCAGCTTTTCGTGCTCGCTTGCCGCCATCAGGTCCGTAGCCTTGGCCACGCGCAGGGCCATCAGCGTGGACGCTTCGACTTCCACGGCCAGATCCGCCAGCACGTTGGTCATCATCGGCCGATCCGCAATTGTCGTGCCGAAAGCATTACGGGTCGTGGTGTGCCGCAGTGCCAGGGTCAGTGACTGGCGCATCAGGCCGGCAGAGCCGATCGCAAAGTCCAGCCGAGTCAGATGAGAATGGGAGAGGATTTCCCGAATGCCACGACCTTCCTCGCCGACGCGGATAGCCAGCGTTCCCGCGTATTCCACCTCGCTGGACGCATTGGACTTGTTGCCGCACTTGTCCTTGAGCCGTTGCACGAAAAATCGGTTGTAACTTCCATCCGGCAACGTGCGCGGCAGGAAGAAGCAGGTGACATCACCATTGACCTTCGCCAGCGTAAAGAACCCGTCAGACTGCGGCACGGAGCAGAACCATTTGTGGCCGGTCAGCTCGTACCAATGCGCCGTTGCGCCGTGGTAGTCATCCGAATGCGAGTAGCGTGCAGTGGTCTGCGTTTCGCGCAGATCCGAGCCACCTTGCTTCTCGGTCATTGCATACCCGATCACGACCGACGGTTTGTCGCCCACTTCGCGGCGGCTGAATTCGTAACTCGTGCCTTTGGACTTTTCCGCCCAAATGGCGAGTGCCGGCTCGGCTTCAAAACCGGCGTGGGAGGCGTAGGCCATCCCTGTAGGGCAAGCACTGCCCTGCTCGACTTGATTCCAGAGGTAGGACAGCACAGCACGGGCGAAGTGGCCGTTCTTCTCGTTGGTGCGCCAAGCGAGATTAGGTACCTCGTGTTTCCATGCGAGCGACATCAGTTCATGCCAGCTCGGGTGGAACTCGACCCAGTCGATGCGATTGCCAAAGCGGTCGTGAGTTTTGAGTTCGGGCGTGTAACGGTTGGACAGACGCGCCAAGTCCTGCACATACTCGTCCCCGGCAAGCGCGCCGAGTGCTTCGCATCGGCCTGCTGCCCACGGAGCCTCCCGGTCGATGGCTGCGCGGAGCACCGTGTCTCCGGTGAAGGCATTGAAGCCGTTGGCGGGCTGCGCCTGATTGAGAACAGGGTGCGTGCTGTAGCGATCGGCGGGCACTTCGAGCATGCCGGTCGGGACCGGATAGTTCATCGGAGTCTCCAAGCGAGTTATCAAACCGTGGGGGGTGGAATAGCCACACTGGTGCAGGCCAGTCTGGCGATCTGGTCGGCCAGCATGGCCACTTCACGCTGGTAAATTTCCGTCTCATGGTGCTGCTGACGATTCAGCGGTGACAGCGGACCAATCAGACCTTCCATGAACCCTCCCACGATGACGGAAGCGGCAATGTCAGGCTGGACATCGGATCTCATTTCTTCGGCCGACTGCCCGTCGGCGATGATCGAACGGACCACCTCGCTGATCGCGGCCCGGTACGTCAGTCGGGCCTCGTCGATCTCTTTGTCGCACGGTTCGGCGATAAGCGCGTAGGCCAGACGCGAGTTGCGCATGGCACGTCTCACGAACGTCGCCACTGCAGAGTGCAACCGGGCGATGGCCGTGCCATCCGAATCCGCGATCTCGGTCAGCACATCCACTTCGCGCTGAGACACCGCCGACAAAACCTCGGCAAAAAGCTCTGCCTTGGATGGGAAGTACCGGTACACCGTGCCGGTGGCTATGCCGGCAGCCGCCGCGACACTCGCGACCTGCGCCTCCATCCAGCCGCCTTCACTTACGAGGGTGCGGGCGGCTTGCAGGATACGACTGCGGTTGTCCTGCAGGCGTGCTTCAACAGCGGGAGTTTGACGATAGGCCATGAAAGAAATGAATCTAGATTCACCAATGAAATGAATGCTAGTTCATTTTTTTGCTTCGTGCAAGCACGTCAGCGCGAAGACTGCATCACCTCAGAACGTTCCGTGACAGACGCCATGGATATTGGGGAAGCGCCCTCCTCTACCGAGAGGCCGTCGTACGATCATAATTCCCATGTGGCATATTATTCATGACTATAATTCGCTTTGGGAATTACAGACTGAGGGCTATGCTAAACGGAAGTCGTTCAGAATCAGCGATGCCGCAGTCCCCACGGCAGACCTGCGTGGCCGCAATTGATAGAGGAGAGAGCTATGCCACTCGTACGCATCGATATTTCGAAGGATGCCAAACCCGAGGTGGTCAAGGCTGTTAGCGACACGGTATACGAGGCCATGCTCAACGTCGCGAATGTCCCGAAGAACGATAAGTTCCAGGTCATTTCCCGGCACTCGTCAGATGAACTCGTCTACCCGGCCGAAGGTTATCTGGGTATCGATTACACCCCCGGTATTGTCTTCATCCAGGTTACGTGGAATTCCGGTCGAACGATCGATGTCAAGAAAGCCTTCTACAAGGCAATCGCTGACGGAATTCACGCAAAGACTGGTCTGCGCAAGCAGGACATCGTCATCAACCTGGTTGACGTCGCACGCGAAGACTGGTCCTTCGGAAATGGCGACATGCAATACGCGCCGAAGGAATGACGAACGGCAACGATTTGTCGAATAACGGCGGAGCGCCCCGCTCCGAGTCGCGCTTTCCCAGCGGGGCGCGGCGTACCCGAAAGCTCGCAAAGCAGCACGCCTAGGGTGGAGTTTCAAACCGGCGTCAGTTGTACGAAGAAACATCGCTAAAGCGTCGACAGAAAAACCTTACCAACCCCCGCCACAGTCCGCGATTCGATCATTCGCGGCGAAAGGTCGTCTGACGCGGCGTTCGTCTATCGGATGTCTCGTGAGCGCGCGGCGCGGCGCACCGAGGTTAGTTTCACTAAGGTGAGGACATGATGCTGTTCGACGATTTGAGAGATGACGAGTGGGCGCTAGTCGAGGCGTTGTTCTGTGCGGAACCCGCACGGGGCGAACGACGCGGACGCCGTCGCGTAGACGCGCGCGTAGTCCTCAATGCCGTGCTCTGGGTGCTGACGACCGGCCAAGGCTGGTCGAAGCTGCCACGTCACTGTCCTTCCGCGCCGACCTGCCGGCGACGCTTCGAAGTGTGGCAGGCAGACGGCACGCTGGCCGAAACCGTGAAGCGGCTTTCAACGTGCGGACGTCAGATCTCGGTGCGCGGCCGCATCGGCACCGCGGCCGTCAAATCGCTGGCGCCGCCCAGCCGCGACCGCCTGCGCGGCGCGTTCTGGACGAACCCGGAATCGTGGCGCGCCCCCGATACGATGGCCCTGAGCGGCCTCGCCCGTCCTTTGTCCGGCGCCCGTCGGCCAGACGACGACCAGTTGATCAAATAGCTCAACGCAAGCCGGAGACGTTGCCCAAAGCGCCCGAGCTCGTGCGCAGCCGGCAGCTCTGAGAAAAGCGGCGTCGCCGCTCCACATTCGCGCCACGGGCAAATCCCTTAGGGGCGCCTCATCGAGTGAGAAGAGCGGGCCGTTACCCCCCCTTAAAGGACGCAACATGAACCCGCCGAAACACGCGAGCGCTCCGGCGCCATTGACTGGCTGGCAATTCACACTTGGCACGTTCGCTGTATCCCTCGCCACCTTCATGTTTGTGCTGGACACGTCGATCGCCAACGTCTCGATCCCGACGATCTCCGGCGACCTGGGCGTGTCGGTCGACGAAGGCACGTGGGTCATCACGGTGTTCGCCGCGGCCAACGCGGTGTCGATTCCGCTGACCGGCTGGCTGACGCAGCGGGTCGGACAGGTGAAGCTTTTCGTCGTTGCGATCCTGCTGTTCGTGCTGTCGTCGGCGGCGTGCGGCCTCGCGCCCAGCCTGCCCGTGCTGCTCGCGGCGCGTATCCTGCAGGGCGTGGTGGCCGGGCCGCTGGTGCCGCTGTCGCAGTCGCTCTTGCTCGCCTCGTTTCCACGGGAAAAAAGCTCGAGCGCGCTGTCGCTGTGGTCGATGACCGCAGTGGTCGGGCCGATCGCCGGTCCGGCCTTGGGCGGCTGGATCACCGACAACTACAGCTGGTCGTGGATCTTCTATATCAACGTGCCCGTCGGCCTCTTCGCCGCTGCGGTGATCTGGGCGCTCTACCGCAAGAGCGAAACGCCGTCGCGCAAGCTGCCGGTCGACAAGGTCGGGCTCATCTCGCTCATCGTCTGGGTGGGCGCGCTGCAAATCATGCTGGACAAGGGCAAGGATCTCGCCTGGTTCGAGTCGCCCGTGATCTGGGTGCTCTCGATCGTCGCGCTGATCACATTCTTGTTCTTCCTGATCTGGGAGCTGACCGAGGCCAAGCCGATCGTCGACCTGCACCTCTTTACCAGACGCAACTTCCTGGGCGGCACGGTGGCGATATCGGTCGCGTACTCGATCTTCTTCGCCAACCTCGTGATTCTGCCCACCTGGATTCAGGAGTATCTGGGCTACCGGGCCGTCGACGCGGGGCTCGTGACGGCGCCGCTCGGCATCTTCGCGATGATCCTCGCGCCGGTGATCGGCAAGATCATGCCGAGGTCGGACTTGCGGGTGCTGGCGACACTCGCGTTCCTCGGCTTTGCGGGCGTGTTCTTCATGCGCTCGCTCTACACCACGGACGTCGACCCCTACACGCTCGTGCTGCCGACGCTGCTGCAGGGCATCCCCGTGGCAGTGTTCTTCACGCCGCTCACGGCGATCATCCTGTCGGGCTTGCCGCCCGAGAAGATCCCGGCGGCCGCGGGTCTGTCGAACTTCACGCGGATCTTCGCCGGCGCGGTGGGCACGTCGCTCCTCAATAACACCTGGAATGACCGGACGATCCTGCACCATGCGCGGCTCGCCGAGCAGACCAGCGTGAACAATCCGGCCTATGTGCACGCGCTCG
>NZ_JAFLRF010000071.1:19006-19699 GCF_017315705.1 Trinickia mobilis
ACCTTTTTTGAAACGCAGTTGAACGCGCAGGCAGCAATGCTGGGTTTGAACGATGTGTTCTGGCTGTCGGCGGTGATCTTTATCGTGATCATTCCGCTCATCTGGGTGACCAAGCCCAGCAAGGACGGGGCGGCGAGCGCAGCGGGCGCGGGCGGTCATTGACGCCATGGAGCACTACACGACCGAAAGCTTCTCGCTGACGCAAAGCGTCGGGTTCATGCTGACCAAGGCGCGCAACCTGATCGTTGCGGAAATGGATGCGGCCCTCAAGGAGCTCGACATCACCTGCCCGCAGATGGGCATTCTCCTCGCGATGCGGCGCGGCTGGGCCTCCACGCCGTTCGAGCTCTCGAAGGTGCTGTCCGTCGACACCGGCCTGATGACGCGGATGCTCGACAGGCTGGAAGCGAAGGGGTTGCTGGAACGCTCGCGCAGCGCGGACGATCGCCGGGTGGTCAACTTGGTGCTGACGAAGAAGGGCCAAGAAGTCGCGGCTGAGATTCCGAAAATCGCACCGGAAGTGCTGAATGCGCGGCTGAAGAAATTCACGAAGGCGGAGTTCGATGAGTTGGGCCGCCTGCTGCAGAAGTTCATTGGAGAGTGAGCGCGGCAGCGCTCCCCCCTTTTTTAACCATTAATCCGACAGGTCAGAGAATGAAGTTGCAGATAGCTCAACCCGGCAGAGGCATCCGC
>NZ_JAFLRF010000072.1 GCF_017315705.1 Trinickia mobilis
TTTTACTCGATGATCTTGGCGACGACACCGGCGCCGACGGTACGGCCACCTTCGCGGATTGCGAAGCGCAGACCTTCTTCCATCGCGATCGGCGCAATCAGCTTCACCGTGATCGACACGTTGTCGCCCGGCATCACCATTTCCTTGTCCTTCGGCAACTCGATCGAGCCCGTCACGTCCGTCGTACGGAAGTAGAACTGCGGCCGATAGTTGTTGAAGAACGGCGTGTGGCGGCCGCCTTCGTCCTTGCTCAGCACATACACTTCAGCCGTGAAGTGCGTGTGCGGCGTGATCGAACCCGGCTTGGCCAGCACCTGGCCGCGCTCCACCTCTTCACGCTTCGTGCCGCGCAGCAGAATACCGACGTTGTCGCCCGCTTGACCTTGGTCCAGCAGCTTGCGGAACATTTCCACGCCCGTGCAGGTCGTCTTCACCGTCGGCTTGATACCGACAATTTCGATTTCCTCGCCGACCTTGACCACGCCACGCTCCACCCGACCCGTCACCACCGTGCCGCGGCCCGAGATCGAGAACACGTCTTCCACCGGCATCAGGAATGCGCCATCCACTGCGCGCTCCGGCGTCGGGATGTACGTGTCCAGCGCGTCGGCCAGGTTCATGATCGCCACTTCGCCCAGCTCGCCCTTGTCGCCTTCCAGCGCCAGCTTGGCCGAACCCTTGATGATCGGCGTGTCGTCGCCCGGGAAGTCGTACTTCGACAGCAGCTCGCGCACTTCCATTTCCACCAGCTCCAGCAGCTCGGCGTCGTCCACCATGTCGCACTTGTTCAGGAACACGATGATGTACGGCACCCCAACCTGGCGCGCCAGCAGGATGTGCTCACGCGTTTGCGGCATCGGGCCGTCCGCGGCCGAGCACACCAGGATCGCGCCGTCCATCTGCGCTGCGCCCGTGATCATGTTCTTCACGTAGTCAGCGTGGCCCGGGCAGTCAACGTGCGCGTAGTGCCGATTGGCCGTCTCGTACTCGACGTGCGCCGTGTTGATCGTGATGCCGCGTGCCTTTTCTTCCGGCGCCGCGTCGATCTGGTCGTACGCCTTCGCTTCGCCGCCGAACTTCGCCGTCAGCACCGTCGTGATCGCCGCCGTCAGCGTGGTCTTGCCATGATCAACGTGACCGATCGTGCCGACGTTCACGTGCGGCTTGGTCCGTTCGAATTTACCTTTAGCCATGTTTCTCTTCTTTCAATAAAGTTGATCGGTGAATGACTTGCCGACTGATTACTTCGACTTCGCGCTGATGATCGCTTCGGAGACGTTACGCGGGGCTTCAGAGTAATGCTTGAATTCCATCGTGTACGTTGCGCGGCCTTGCGTCGCCGAGCGCAGCGACGTGGAGTAGCCGAACATTTCCGACAGCGGCACTTCGGCGCGGAGAATCTTGCCGCCGCCGACCATGTCTTCCATGCCCTGGATGATGCCGCGACGGCCCGACAGGTCGCCCATCACGTTGCCCATGTAGTCTTCCGGCGTTTCCACTTCCACGGCCATCATCGGCTCGAGGATCACCGGGTTCGCGCGGCGCATGGCTTCCTTGAACGCCATCGAGCCGGCCATACGGAACGCGTTTTCGTTCGAGTCGACGTCGTGGTACGAACCGAACGTCAGGTGGACCTTCACGTCCACGACCGGGAAGCCCGCCAGCACGCCGCTCTTGAGCGTGTCAGCAATACCCTTGTCGACCGCCGGGATGTATTCACGCGGAATGACACCGCCCTTGATCTCGTCGAGGAACTCGTAGCCCTTGCCTTGTTCGTTCGGCTCGAGCGTGATGACCGCGTGGCCGTACTGGCCGCGGCCGCCCGACTGCTTGACGAACTTGCCCTCGACGTCCGCGGCCGTGCTGCGGATCGTTTCGCGGTACGCCACCTGCGGCTTGCCGACCGTGGCTTCCACGCCGAATTCACGCTTCATCCGGTCAACGAGAATTTCGAGGTGCAGTTCGCCCATGCCCGAAATAATCGTTTGGCCTGATTCTTCGTCCGTTTGCACGCGGAACGACGGATCTTCCTGAGCCAGACGGTTCAGCGCAAGACCCATCTTTTCCTGGTCGGCCTTCGTCTTCGGCTCGACAGCCTGCGAAATCACCGGCTCCGGGAACACCATGCGCTCGAGCACGATCGGGTGCTGCGGGTCGCACAGCGTGTCGCCTGTCGTCGCTTCCTTCAAGCCCACTGCTGCGGCGATGTCGCCTGCGCGAACTTCCTTGATTTCTTCACGCTGGTTCGCGTGCATCTGCAGAATACGGCCGAGGCGTTCCTTCTTGTCCTTGGTCGAATTCAGCACCGTGTCGCCCGAGTTCACCACGCCGGAGTACACACGGAAGAAAATCAGCTGGCCGACGAACGGGTCGGTCATGATCTTGAACGCGAGTGCCGAGAACTTTTCGTCGTCCGACGCCTTGCGCTCGACCGATTCGCCGCTTTCCAGCTCGCCCTTGACCGGCGGAATGTCGACCGGCGACGGCAGGAAATCGATCACGGCGTCGAGCATGCGCTGCACGCCCTTGTTCTTGAACGCGGTGCCGCACAGCATCGGCTGGATTTCGCAAGCGATCGTACGGTCGCGCAGCGCCTTGACGATTTCCGCTTCGGTCAGCGCGTCACCGCCGAGGTACTTTTCCATCAACTCTTCGCTGGCTTCGGCGGCCGATTCGATCATCTTCTCGCGCCACTCGTTGCAGGTGTCGAGGAGTTCAGCGGGGATGTCGATGTAGTCGAACTTCGTGCCTTGCGACGCTTCGTCCCAAATGATCGCCTTCATCTTCAGCAGATCAACGACGCCCTTGAAGTTTTCTTCCGAGCCGATCGGCACCACAACCGGAACCGGGTTCGCCTTCAGGCGGGTCTTCAACTGGTCGTAGACCTTGAAGAAGTTCGCGCCGGTACGGTCCATCTTGTTGACGAACGCGAGACGGGGCACCTTGTACTTGTTAGCCTGGCGCCACACCGTTTCCGACTGCGGCTGCACGCCGCCCACGGCGCAGTAGACCATGCATGCGCCGTCGAGCACGCGCATCGAGCGCTCCACTTCGATCGTGAAGTCGACGTGGCCCGGGGTGTCGATGATGTTGATGCGGTGTTCCGGATAGTTGCCGCCCATGCCTTTCCAGAAGGCCGTCGTAGCAGCGGACGTGATGGTGATGCCACGCTCTTGCTCCTGCTCCATCCAGTCCATCGTCGCCGCGCCGTCGTGCACTTCACCAATCTTGTGGTTCACGCCGGTGTAGAACAGGATGCGCTCGGTCGTCGTCGTCTTGCCGGCGTCGATGTGAGCGCTAATACCGATATTACGGTAGCGCTCGATAGGTGTCTTACGAGCCACTTTGATCCTCTATTGGGATGACACGAAAAGTATGCATACAGTTTTCGCGCCCTAACACAAACGGGCGAGGCGCCGATAAGCGCACCCGCCCGGATATTTTTCCGTTGCCTCTGGGTTCGAGGGCTTAGAAACGGAAATGCGAGAACGCCTTGTTGGCCTCTGCCATCCGGTGAACTTCATCGCGCTTCTTCATCGCACCGCCACGGCCTTCAGCCGCTTCGGAGAGTTCACCAGCCAGGCGCAACGCCATCGACTTTTCACTGCGCTTCTTCGCAGCCTCGCGCAACCAACGCATCGCCAATGCCATACGACGCGACGGACGCACTTCGACCGGAACCTGATAGTTCGCACCACCAACGCGGCGGCTCTTCACCTCGACCACCGGCTTCACGTTGTTGAGCGCGACAGTGAACACTTCCAGCGGGTCCTTGCCACCCTTGGTCTGGATCTGTTCGAAAGCGCCGTACACGATACGCTCGGCAACCGACTTCTTGCCCGAGAGCATCAGCACGTTCATGAATTTTGCAACATCTACGTTACCGAACTTCGGGTCCGGCAACACTTCCCGCTTGGGAACTTCGCGACGACGCGGCATGTTTCTTCCTTTGACTTTTCAGTTGGAGCTGAGCCGAAGCCCTTCTAGCCCCGCGGTCACCAACTAACCCGATCCATCTTTACGACTAACCAGCTTGGCCGGGTGACCACTTACTCGACAGCGCCGGCGAATCCGGCACCACCGCCTTTGACTACCTGACCACTCTTGATTGCCTTGCCGGCAACGCTAAGCGGCCAAACGAAGAGGCTGCTTACTTGCCAGCCTTGGCGCGCTTCGCACCATACTTCGAGCGAGCCTGCTTACGATCCTTGACGCCCTGGGTATCCAGCGAGCCGCGAACCATGTGGTAACGCACGCCCGGCAAGTCCTTCACACGGCCGCCGCGAATCAGCACGACCGAGTGTTCTTGCAGGTTGTGGCCTTCACCACCGATGTACGAAATGACCTCGAAGCCGTTCGTCAGACGCACCTTCGCGACCTTACGAAGTGCCGAGTTCGGCTTTTTCGGCGTCGTGGTGTACACACGGGTGCACACGCCGCGACGCTGGGGGCAGTCCTGCAAGGCCGGGCTCTTGCTCTTCGCCGTTTCCGACGCGCGGCCTTTGCGAACCAATTGATTGATGGTTGGCATTATTTATTCCTGAAATTGAACGAAATCGACGCATCCGTTCCCGGGCAAAGCGGAAATTGATGCATATCGAGCTTCCTGCCTCGACCGCCAGGGCGCGAGATTACGCCTCGACCTAGCATGCCAAGAACCGGAACCCAGCATCATATTCGGGAAATGCCAACTGCGTCAATAGTTTGCAGCGATTCGAAAGCGAAAGCGGTCGAGGGGTGAGGCGACTCGCTCTTGCCGCGATGAGCGCCGTCAGTCGGCAGCGACGACGTCGAGCAACTCCTCGCCGAAGCGATCGAGCTTGCGGGCGCCGATGCCGGGTATATGGCGAAGATCGTCGATCGTAGCGGGGCCGCTGCGCGCGATTTCGGCAAGCGTGGCATCGTGGAAGATCACGTAGGCCGGCACACCGTCGCTCTTCGCGGTTTCGGTCCGCCAGGCGCGCAGACGGTCCCAACGGGCGCGCTCGCGCGGACTCATGCCGGCGGTCGGATCGGCCCGCTCACCAGTGCGGCTCGACGATTGACGCGTGCGCGTCGGCTTCACGTAGCGTCGCAAGGTCACTTTCTGCTCACCCTTCAGCACGGGTTTGCTCGCCTCGGTGAGTACGAGCGAGCCGAAGCCATCGTGATCGACCGCCAAGTAGCCGAATGCAACCAATTGACGGAAAATCGCGCGCCACTCGGGCTCGGACAGGCTCGCGCCGATGCCGAAGGTGCTGAGGCTTTCATGCCCGCGCTGAAGGATCTTTTCATTTCGGTTGCCGCGCAGGATGTCAATCAGATGCCCCGCGCCGAAATGAAAACCGCTCGCGCGCTGGGCGCGGAACACGCACGAGAGCGCCATTTGAGCCTCGCGCGTGGCATCCCATGACGCCGGCGGCTCGAGACAAGTGTCGCAATTGCCGCACGGCTCGCTGGCCTCGCCAAAGTAGGCCAAGAGGCGCACGCGGCGGCAGGCAGCAGCCTCGCACAGGCCGAGCAGCGCGTCGAGCTTGCCGGTTTGCACGCGCTTATGCGCGTCGTCGGCGTCCGACTCCTCGATCATCTTGCGCTGCTGCACGACGTCACCGAGGCCATACGCCATCCACGCGTTCGCGGGCAGACCATCGCGTCCCGCGCGACCCGTTTCCTGGTAATACCCCTCGACGCTCTTCGGCAAATCCAAATGCGCCACAAAACGCACGTCGGGCTTATCGATGCCCATGCCAAATGCGATCGTCGCGCACATCACGATGCCCTCTTCACGCTGGAACATTTCCTGGTGGCGCTGGCGGAACTCGAATTCCATGCCTGCGTGATACGGCAGGGCACGGATGCCCTGCGCCTTCAGCCACTCCGCGGTCTCCTCGACCTTGCGGCGCGAGAGACAGTAGATGACGCCGGCATCCGTCGTACCTTCCGGGTTCGTGTGCTCCGCGCGAATGAAATCGAGCAACTGAGCACGCGCGTTGTCCTTCTCGACGATTCGATAGCGGATATTCGGCCGATCGAAGCTCGAAACGAAAATGCGCGCGTCGTCGAGCGCAAGGCGGTGCACGATTTCGTCGCGCGTAATGGCGTCGGCGGTAGCGGTAAGCGCGATGCGCGGCACCGACGGAAACCGCTCATGCAGCACGGAAAGCTGGATGTATTCGGGGCGGAAATCGTGCCCCCATTGCGACACGCAATGCGCTTCGTCAATCGCAAAGAGCCCGATGCGCGCGCGCTCGAGCAGATCGAGAAAGCGCGGCGTCATGAGCCGCTCCGGCGCGACGTAAAGCAAGTCGATGTCGCCGTCGCGCAACGCGCGCTCGGTGGCGGCGGCCTCGGCGCCGGATAGCGTCGAATTCAGATACGCAGCTCTCACGCCAAGTTCGGTAAGCGCGGCCACTTGATCCTGCATCAGCGCGATCAGCGGCGAGACGACGATGCCGGCGCCGAGCCCGGCTTCACGCCGTACCAGCGAAGGGATCTGGTAGCAAAGCGATTTGCCGCCGCCGGTCGGCATCAACACGAGGCAATCGCCGCCGCCGGCGACATGCTCGACGATATCGCCCTGCTGCCCTCTGAAGGCGGGGTAACCGAAAGTTTCGTTGAGGATTTCGAGGGCGCGGGACATGAATGCTTAAGGCAGGCGGCGAAGTGCAGGTTGGATGAATTTTACCAACGCACCGTCGCGCAAAACGCGCGAAACAACAACGTTAGCCATCCGGCCAGTAAAAAAAGCCGCTCAGTCGAAACTGAGCGGCTTTCCAAGCTAAGCAGCCAGGCGGCTTGCGCCGCCCGGACTTACTCTGTCGATTGCTGCTGTTCGGCGGCCGGCGTTTCCGGAGTGCCGAACTCGAAGGCCTCTTCGGCTGCGATCTGATCGTAACGCTCGCGATCGGACAGCTCCTTGCTCTTGCGCGCCTTGTGGAACGCGAGACCCGTACCGGCCGGAATCAGACGGCCGACGATCACGTTTTCCTTCAGGCCACGCAGATCGTCGCGCTTGCCCATGATCGCCGCCTCGGTCAGCACGCGCGTCGTTTCCTGGAACGATGCGGCCGAGATGAACGAGTCGGTCGACAGCGATGCCTTCGTGATACCGAGCAGCACGTTGTCGTACGTTGCCGGACGCTTGTCGTCGGCGGTCATGCGGTCGTTCTCATCGAGCATGTCCGACCGCTCGACTTGTTCGCCCGGGATGAAACGCGTATCGCCGTTGTCCACGATCTGCACGCGGCGCAACATCTGACGCACGATCACTTCAATGTGCTTGTCGTTGATCTTCACGCCTTGCAGACGGTACACGTCCTGCACTTCGTCCACGATGTAGCGCGACAGCGCCTCGATACCCTGCAGACGCAGGATGTCGTGCGGATCGGCCGGACCGTCGACGATCATTTCGCCCTTGTTGACGACCTGACCATCGTGCACCAGGACCTGCTTTTCCTTCGCGATCAGGAACTCGTGCTGGTTGCCCTCGAGGTCCGTGATGACGAGACGCTGCTTGCCCTTCGTGTCCTTGCCGAACGACACCGTACCCGTGACTTCCGCCAGAATGCCGGCGTCCTTCGGCGAGCGCGCTTCGAACAGCTCGGCCACGCGCGGCAGACCACCGGTAATGTCACGCGTCTTCTGCGATTCGGTCGGGATACGTGCGAGCACTTCACCGACCTGCACTTGCTGACCGTCCTTCACCGTGATCAGTGCGCCGACCTGGAAGCCGATCTGCACTGCATGCTCGGTTCCCGGGATCTTCACTTCCTCGCCGCTCGCGTCGAGCAGTTTCACCTGCGGACGCACGCTCTTCGCGGCTTGCGAGCCGCGGCGCTTCACGTCGATCACGACGAGCGTCGACAGGCCCGTCACGTCGTCGATCTGCTTCGCGACCGTCACGCCTTCCTCGACGTTCTCGAACTTCACCGTACCGCCGTACTCGGTGATGATCGGACGCGTCATCGGATCCCACGTGGCCAGCTGCGTGCCCGCCTTGATCTGCGCGCCGTCGAGCTGCAGCAGCGTGGCGCCGTACGGCACCTTGTGGCGCTCGCGCTCGCGGCCGTGGTCGTCGGTGATCATCGCTTCGCCTGAGCGCGAGATGACGATCTGCTCGCCCTTCGCGTTCGTCACGTAGCGCATCGTCGCCGTGAAGCGCACCGTACCGTTCGACTTCGCTTCGACCGACGAAGCCACCGCCGCACGCGACGCCGCACCGCCGATGTGGAACGTACGCATCGTCAGCTGCGTGCCCGGCTCACCGATCGACTGCGCCGCGATCACGCCGACCGCTTCGCCGACGTTCACGAGCGAGCCGCGGCCCAGGTCGCGGCCATAGCAGGCAGCGCACAGGCCATAGCGCGTTTCGCAGGTGAGCGGCGTACGCACGCGCACTTCGTCGATGCCGAGGCGTTCGATCTCTTCGACCGCGGTTTCGTCGAGCAGCGTGCCGGCTTCGTACAGCGTCTCTTGCGATTCTGGATTGACGACGTCAGCCACCGCAACGCGGCCGAGAATCCGGTCGCGCAGCGCTTCGACGACTTCACCGCCTTCGACCAGCGCCTTCATCGCCACGCCCTGGCTCGTGCCGCAGTCATCTTCGACCACGACGAGATCCTGCGTCACGTCGACGAGACGACGCGTCAGGTAACCCGAGTTTGCCGTCTTCAGTGCCGTATCAGCCAGACCCTTACGCGCGCCGTGGGTCGAGATGAAGTACTGCAACACGTTCAGGCCTTCGCGGAAGTTCGCGGTAATCGGCGTTTCGATAATCGAGCCGTCCGGCTTCGCCATCAGGCCGCGCATACCGGCCAGCTGACGAATCTGCACCGCCGAACCCCGGGCGCCCGAGTCGGCCATCATGTAGATCGAGTTGAACGATTCCTGGCGCGTTTCGTTGCCGTCGCGGTCGATGACCGGCTCCGTCGACAGCTGCTCCATCATCGCCTTGCCGACCGCTTCCGACGTTGCCGACCAGATGTCGACCACGTTGTTGTAGCGCTCCTGCGCGGTGACGAGACCCGACATGTACTGACGGTCGTATTCCTTCACCTTCTTCGCGGCGTCGCCGACGATCGATTCCTTCTGCGGCGGCACGAGCATGTCGTCGACGCAGATCGAAATACCGGCCCGCGTAGCCAGGCGGAAGCCCGACTGCATGAGCTGGTCGGCGAAGACCACTGTCGCGCGCAGCCCGCACTTGCGGAACGCCGTGTTGATCAGGCGCGAGATTTCCTTCTTCTTGAGCGGCTTGTTGAGCACCGAGAACGGCAGGCCCGGCGGCAGGATTTCCGACAGGATTGCGCGGCCGACGGTCGTCGCGTACAGCGAGATCTTCGGCACGAATTCCGGCGCGCCCTCGGACGTGTCTTCGTTGCGGACCATTTCGGTAATCCGCACGTTGACGCGCGAGGCGAGCTCGACTTCCTTGTTCTCGTACGCACGCAGCGCTTCCGACACGCCGGTGAACGACAGGCCTTCGCCCTTGCCGTTCACGGCTTCACGCGTCGCGTAGTAGAGGCCGAGCACGATATCCTGCGACGGCACGATCGACGGATCGCCGTTCGCCGGGAACAGGACGTTGTTCGACGCAAGCATCAGCGTGCGCGCTTCCATCTGCGCTTCGAGCGACAGCGGCACGTGAACAGCCATCTGGTCGCCGTCGAAGTCGGCGTTGAACGCCGCGCAAACGAGCGGATGCAGCTGGATCGCCTTGCCTTCGATCAACACCGGCTCGAACGCCTGGATGCCGAGACGGTGCAGCGTCGGCGCGCGGTTCAGCATCACCGGATGCTCGCGGATCACCTCTTCCAGGATGTCCCACACAACCGGCGTCTGGTTCTCGACTTCCTTCTTCGCCGCCTTGATGGTCGTCGCGACGCCCATCACTTCGAGCTTGTTGAAGATGAACGGCTTGAACAGCTCGAGCGCCATCAGCTTCGGCAAACCGCACTGGTGCAGCTTGAGCGTCGGGCCGACCACGATGACCGAACGGCCCGAGTAGTCGACGCGCTTACCGAGCAGGTTCTGACGGAAGCGGCCGCCCTTGCCCTTGATCATGTCGGCGAGCGACTTCAGCGGACGCTTGTTCGCGCCCGTCATCGCCTTGCCGCGGCGGCCGTTGTCGAGCAGCGAGTCGACGGCTTCCTGCAGCATCCGCTTTTCGTTGCGGACGATGATTTCCGGCGCCTTCAGTTCGAGCAAACGCTTCAACCGATTGTTACGATTGATCACGCGGCGGTACAGGTCGTTCAGGTCCGAAGTCGCGAAACGGCCGCCGTCGAGCGGCACGAGCGGGCGCAGTTCCGGCGGCAGCACCGGCAGGACTTCGAGCACCATCCAGTCGGGCTTGATGCCCGAACGCTGGAAGGCCTCGAGCACTTTCAGGCGCTTCGCGTACTTCTTGATCTTCGCTTCCGAACCGGTGTTCTTGAGCTCGGTACGCAGCATCTCGACTTGCTCGTCGATGTTGATCGCGCGCAGCAGCTCACGCACGCCTTCCGCGCCCATCTCGGCACGGAATTCGTCGCCGTATTCCTCGACCTTGTTGTAGTAATCCTCTTCGGTCATGATCTGCCGCGCCTTCAGCGGCGTCATGCCCGGATCGATCACCACGTACGCTTCGAAGTACAGCACGCGCTCGATGTCGCGCAGCGTCATGTCGAGCACCATGCCCAGACGCGACGGCAGCGACTTCAAGAACCAGATGTGCGCGACCGGCGAAGCCAGCTCGATGTGGCCCATGCGCTCGCGGCGCACCTTCGCCAACGTCACTTCGACGCCGCACTTCTCGCAGATCACGCCGCGGTGCTTGAGGCGCTTGTACTTGCCGCAAAGGCATTCGTAGTCCTTGATCGGCCCGAAGATCTTCGCGCAGAAGAGACCATCCCGCTCCGGCTTGAACGTGCGGTAGTTGATGGTTTCCGGCTTCTTCACTTCGCCGAACGACCACGAACGAATCTTGTCGGGCGAGGCCAGACCGATCTTGATCGCGTCAAAAACTTCTTCTTGTTGGACTTGCTTGAATAGATCGAGCAGAGCTTTCATTGCTTTCTCTCCGTAGTCCGATTAGTTGCGGTCGAGATCGATGTCGATACCGAGCGAGCGGATTTCCTTCACGAGCACGTTGAAGGATTCCGGCATGCCCGCATCGATCACGTGATCGCCCTTGACCAAGTTCTCATAGACCTTGGTCCGGCCCGTCACGTCATCCGATTTGACCGTCAGCATTTCTTGCAGCACGTACGACGCACCATACGCTTCGAGCGCCCACACCTCCATTTCACCGAAACGCTGGCCGCCGAACTGCGCCTTACCTCCCAGCGGCTGCTGCGTCACGAGCGAGTACGGGCCCGTCGAACGCGCGTGCATCTTGTCGTCGACCAAGTGGTGCAGCTTCAGGTAGTGCATATAGCCGACCGTGACCGGACGCTCGAACGCTTCGCCCGTGCGGCCGTCGTACAGGCGGACCTGGTTCTTCGACGGCGTCATGCCCAGTTGCTTGGCGATCTCGTCCGGGAACGCCAGATCCAGCGCGCGCGACATTTCCTCTTCCGTCGCACCGTCGAACACCGGCGTCGCGAACGGCACGCCTTCGCGCAGGTTCCTCGCCAACTCGACGATTTCATCGTCCGAGAAGCCGTCCAGCTCTTCCGCGCGGCCCGACTCGTTGTAGATCTTCGTCAGGAACTCGCGCAGCTCGGCGATCTTCGCCTGACGCTGCAGCATTTCGCCGATCCGCCAGCCGAGACCCTTCGCGGCCCAGCCCAGATGCACTTCGAGCACCTGACCCACGTTCATCCGCGACGGCACGCCGAGCGGGTTCAGCACGACGTCGGCCGGACGGCCATCGGCCATGTACGGCATGTCTTCGATCGGGACGATCTTCGACACGACACCCTTGTTACCGTGACGGCCTGCCATCTTGTCGCCAGGCTGCAGACGGCGCTTCACCGCAACGTACACCTTGACCATCTTCAGCACGCCCGGCGGCAGTTCGTCGCCTTGCGTGAGCTTCTTGCGCTTCTCTTCGAACGCGAGGTCGAACTGGTGACGCTTCTGCTCGATCGAATCCTTGATCGCTTCGAGCTGGGCAGCGGCTTCTTCGTCCGCGAGGCGGATGTCGAACCAGTGGTAGTGGTCGAGATCTTCCAGGTAAGCCTGCTCGATCTTCGTGCCCTTCGCGAGCTTCTTCGGACCGCCGTTCGCGACCTTGCCGACGAGCATGCGTGCGAGACGCTGGAACGCGTCGCCTTCCACGATACGCAGCTGGTCGTTCAGGTCGAGGCGATAGCGCTTCAGTTCATCGTCGATGATCTGTTGCGCGCGCTTGTCGCGCTGGATGCCTTCGCGCGTGAACACCTGCACGTCGATGACCGTGCCGCTCATGCCCGACGGCACGCGCAGCGACGTGTCCTTCACATCCGACGCCTTCTCGCCGAAGATCGCGCGCAGCAGCTTTTCTTCCGGCGTCAGCTGGGTTTCGCCCTTCGGCGTGACCTTGCCGACCAGCACATCGCCCGCTTCGACTTCCGCGCCGATGTACACGATGCCCGACTCGTCGAGACGGCCAAGCTGCACTTCCGCGAGGTTCGAAATATCGCGCGTGATTTCTTCCGGTCCGAGCTTCGTGTCGCGAGCGACCACGTTCAGTTCTTCGATGTGGATCGACGTATAGCGATCGTCGGCCACGACCTTTTCCGAGATCAGGATCGAGTCTTCGAAGTTGTAGCCGTTCCACGGCATGAACGCCACCAGCATGTTCTGGCCGAGCGCGAGCTCACCGAGGTCCGTCGAGGCGCCGTCGGCCAGCACGTCGCCGCGCGAGACCTTGTCGCCGACCTTCACGATCGGACGCTGGTTGATGTTCGTGTTCTGGTTCGAACGCGTGTACTTGATCAGGTTGTAAATGTCGACACCGACTTCACCCGCCACCGCTTCGTCGTCGTTCACTCGAATCACGATACGGCCCGCGTCGACGTAATCGACCACGCCGCCGCGGAACGCCTGAACCGTCGTACCCGAATCGACCGCCACCGTGCGCTCGATGCCCGTACCGACCACGGCCTTCTCAGGACGCAGACACGGCACCGCCTGACGCTGCATGTTCGAGCCCATCAACGCACGGTTCGCGTCGTCGTGCTCGAGGAACGGAATCAGCGATGCCGCCACCGACACGATCTGCGACGGCGCCACGTCCATGTACTGGATGCGGTCCGGCGTGACCATCAGCGTTTCGCCGGCTTCGCGCGACGACACGAGTTCGTCGGTCAGCGTGCCGTCGCCGGCCACCGCCGCGTTCGCCTGAGCGATCACGTAACGGCCTTCTTCGATCGCCGACAGATAGTCGATCTGGTCGGTCACCTTGCCGTCCGTCACCTTGCGGTACGGCGTTTCGAGGAAGCCGTACTCGTTCAGGTGCGCATACAGCGCGAGCGAGTTGATCAGGCCGATGTTCGGACCTTCCGGCGTTTCGATCGGACACACGCGGCCGTAGTGGGTCGGGTGCACGTCGCGGACTTCGAAGCCCGCGCGCTCACGCGTCAGACCGCCCGGTCCAAGAGCCGACACGCGGCGCTTGTGGGTGATTTCCGACAGCGGGTTGGTCTGGTCCATGAACTGCGACAGCTGCGACGAACCGAAGAACTCGCGAATCGCCGACGAAATCGGCTTCGAGTTGATCAGGTCGTGCGGCATCAGGTTTTCGCTTTCGGCCTGGCCGAGGCGTTCCTTCACAGCACGTTCGACCCGCACGAGACCGGCGCGGAACTGATTCTCCGCCAGTTCGCCGACGCAACGCACGCGGCGGTTGCCCAAGTGGTCGATATCGTCCACTTCGCCCTTGCCGTTGCGCAGCTCGACGAGGATCTTGATCGTCGCGAGGATGTCGTCGTCTTGCAGCGTCATCGGACCCACGATTTCGTCGCGGCCGACACGGCGATTGAACTTCATACGGCCGACCTTCGACAGGTCGTACGCGTCTTCGCTGTAGAACAGACGATTGAACAGCGCCTCGACTGCTTCTTCGGTCGGCGGCTCACCCGGACGCATCATGCGGTAGATCGCGATGCGCGCGGCAGTCCTGTCGGCGGTTTCGTCGATACGCAGCGTCGACGAGATATACGGACCTTGGTCCAGATCGTTCGTGTAGAGCGTCTGGATGTCCTTGATCTTCGCCTGGCGCAGCTTTTCGAGCGTGCTTTCGGTGATTTCTTCGTTCGCGTTCGCGATCACTTCACCGGTGTCGCCGTCGACGACGTTCTTCGCCAGCACGCGGCCGATCAGATAATCTTCGGGGACCGAAATGAATTTCGTCTTCGCGTTTTCGAGGTCACGAATGTGCTTCGCATTGATCCGCTTGTCCTTCGTGACGATGACGTTGCCGTCGCGATCCGAAATATCGAAGCGCGCAACTTCGCCACGCAGACGCTCGGGCACAAATTCCATTTGCGCGCCTTCGGGCATCAGCGAGAAGTTGTCGAAGACGAAGAAGTTCGCGAGGATCTGTTCCGGCGTGAGGCCGATCGCCTTCAGCAGGATCGTGACCGGCATCTTGCGGCGGCGGTCGACGCGGAAATACAGCACGTCCTTCGGGTCGAATTCGAAATCGAGCCACGAGCCGCGGTAAGGAATAATCCGTGCCGAGAAAAGCAGCTTGCCCGAGCTGTGGGTCTTGCCCTTGTCGTGCTCGAAGAACACCCCCGGCGAACGGTGCAGCTGCGAAACGATCACCCGCTCCGTGCCGTTGATGACGAACGAGCCGGTCGGCGTCATGAGCGGAATTTCGCCCATGTAGACTTCCTGCTCCTTCACTTCCTTCACGACCGGCTTGCTCGGCGATTCCTTGTCGAGCAGCACCAGGCGCACTTTGGCACGCAGCGCCGAGCAGTACGTGAGACCGCGCTGCTGGCATTCCTTGATGTTGAATGCCGGCGGCGACAACATGTAGCTAACGAACTCTAGACGAGCGAAGCCGTTGTGAGAAACAATCGGGAAAACGGATGTGAACGCAGCTTGCAGACCCTCAGGTTTGCGTTGTGCTGCCGGGGTGTCCGCTTGCAGAAACGTGCTGAATGATTCAAGCTGGGTAGCCAGCAGGAAAGGTACTTGGTGAACGATGGGGCGCTTCGCAAAGTTCTTGCGAATACGCTTCTTCTCGGTGAAGGAATATTGCATACGATCTCCGAATCACGGCGGGCATTGTCGAGGCTGCGAACCTTGATGAGACAATCCGAGTGTTCACCGACTGAGACCCGATGGCCGTCCGATGGCTTGAACGAGCCTTAGAAGCTTGGTGGTTGGCCGCTACCAACCGCTGGCTGACGGCAGCGGATGCCTGTGTTGCCCGCTACCCGACCAAACTTGCCTTCTGCAGTCGCTTCAGAAGACAAAGACAAGCGCCGGTCAGTTATTCCGAAAGGCGTTTGTCTTTGGCTTCTGGGGCCACGTTTTTACCGGTTACCCTGCGTAAAAACACCGTCCCCACAAAGCACAAAAAGGCCGGCGGTGAAAAACCGCCAGCCTTCGCACAGCGCGCAGGGTGTTACTTGATTTCAGCCTTCGCGCCAGCTTCTTCCAGCTTCTTCTTGGCTTCTTCAGCAGCAGCCTTCGGTACCGCTTCCTTGACAGGCTTCGGTGCACCGTCAACCAGGTCCTTCGCTTCCTTCAGGCCCAGGCCCGTCAGTTCGCGAACAGCCTTAATCACGGAAACCTTGTTCGCGCCGACTTCCGTCAGGTTAACCGTGAACTCGGTTTGCTCTTCAGCAGCAGCAGCGGCGCCGCCGCCGCCAGCCGGGCCTGCCACTGCAACAGCAGCTGCCGACACGCCAAACTTCTCTTCGAACGCCTTGACCAGCTCGTTCAGTTCCAGAACCGACATCGAGCCTACGGCTTCGAGAATGTCTTCTTTTGCGATTGCCATTTGAAATACTCCTAAATTGAATTCGGATACAGCCAGCGATCCATCGCGCTCAACTGAAGCGCGCTATGCACCCTGCGATTAAGCAGCTTCGCCTTGCTTCTTTTCTGCCAGCGCGGCCAGAGCGCGCGCAAAGCCGGAAACAGGCGCTTGCATAACGAACAACAGCTTGGAAAGCAGTTCCTCGCGGCTCGGGATGTTGGCGAGCGCTTGCACGCCAGCCTTGTCCATCACCTTGCCTTCGTAGGAACCGGCCTTGATGATCAACTTGTCATTGCTCTTGCTGAAGTCGTTGACGACCTTGGCAGCGGCAATGGCATCTTCCGAGATGCCGTAGATCAACGGACCAGTCATCTGCTCTGCCAGCGGAGCAAACGGAGTACCTTCGACAGCGCGACGCGCCAGCGTGTTCTTCAACACACGCAGGTACACCTGTTGCTCGCGCGCTTTCGCGCGCAGCTTGGTCAGATCGCCAACCGTGATCCCACGATACTCAGCCAGAACGACGGTCTGGGCCTTCGCGACTTGCGCGGAGACCTCAGCGACGACGGCCTGCTTGCTTTCTTTGTTCAGTGGCACGGTTAACCTCCAGATTCGATACACGCAGCGAGATGCCTTGTGTACCGCGTTCAACAACGGCGTCCGAGGTTTAGGAGTATTTCGACCAGTTGTTGTTTGCATGACTGCGGGCAACAACCGGTTTCATCACTTCAAAACTGTTTCGGGTTCGCCATCTGCGTTGGCTTTACATTAAGGAAACACCTGACTGCTGCATTCCCACCAACGGTCTTTGACAACCGGCCGCTTGATGCTCACTGCCATCTTGCGACCGCCCAAAGCCCTTAAAACCACGCCGAGATCAGTCGGCGCAGTGAATTTCTTACTGTGCTGCGAGCGTAGCCTGGTCGACACGCACGCCGACACCCATCGTGCTCGACAGAGCGATCTTGCGCAGGTACACGCCCTTGCTCGATGCCGGCTTTGCCTTCTGCAGCGCGTCAACAAGTGCCGACAGGTTGGTGCGCAGCGCGCTCGGCTCGAACGACGCACGGCCGATGGTCGCGTGGATGATACCGGCCTTGTCGACGCGGAACTGCACCTGACCTGCTTTGGCGTTCTTCACCGCCGTGGCCACATCCGGCGTCACCGTACCGACCTTCGGGTTCGGCATCAGGCCGCGCGGACCGAGGATCTGACCCAGCGTACCGACAACGCGCATCGTGTCCGGCGAAGCGATCACGACGTCGAAGTTCAGGTTGCCGCCCTTGATTTGCTCAGCCAAGTCTTCCATGCCGACGATTTCCGCGCCAGCCGCCTTCGCCTGCTCAGCCTTCTCGCCTTGCGCGAAGACTGCGACGCGAACCGACTTACCGGTACCTGCCGGGAGAACGACGGAGCCACGAACCACTTGATCCGACTTCTTCGCATCGATGCCGAGCTGAACGGCCACGTCGATCGATTCGTCGAACTTGGCGTTCGCGCATTCCTTCACCAGCACGAGCGCGTCATCGATCGGGTACAGCTTCTGGCGATCGACCTTGCTTGCAAAGCCTTGCAGACGCTTCGAAAGCTTAGCCATTTACACGCCCTCCACGGTGATGCCCATCGAGCGGGCGCTGCCAGCGATCGTGCGGACCGCTGCATCCAGATCGGCTGCCGTAAGGTCCGGCATCTTCGCTTTGGCGATTTCTTCAGCTTGCGCGCGGGTAATCTTGCCGACCTTGTCGGTATGCGGCTTGCTCGAACCCTTGTCGACCTTTGCCGCCTTCTTGATCAGAACCGTGGCCGGCGGCGTCTTCAGGATGAATGTGAAGCTCTTGTCCGCGAATGCCGTGATCACGACGGGAACCGGCAGACCCGGCTCCATCGATTGAGTCTGCGCGTTGAACGCCTTGCAGAACTCCATGATGTTCAGGCCGCGCTGGCCCAATGCCGGACCGACCGGCGGCGACGGGTTGGCTTTACCTGCAGGAATCTGCAGCTTGATAAAGCCGATGATTTTCTTTGCCATGTTGAAAACCTCGTTGGAACGCGTGAACGTTCGGTGAGTAGTAACGCGCGTTCACCCGTGAAGGCTACTGACGCTCCTCAACGGCCATTGCGCGGACCGTAAGCGCGAAAGACGGATCGCATCGAGCGACGCGATCCGTTAAAAACCCGATTACAGCTTTTCAACCTGGCCGAACTCAAGTTCGACAGGCGTCGCGCGGCCGAAAATAGTGACAGAAACACGGACGCGCGATTTTTCGTAGTTCACTTCTTCGACGCTGCCATTGAAGTCCGTAAACGGACCGTCCTTCACGCGGACCATCTCGCCGACCTCGAACAAGGTCTTCGGGCGCGGCTTCTCAACGCCTTCCTGCATCTGCGACATGATCTTCTCGACTTCCCGCGGGGAAATCGGGCTCGGGCGATTGCGCGCCCCGCCCACGAAGCCCGTCACCTTGGCAGTGTTTTTCACGAGGTGCCAGGTTTCGTCGGTCATTTCCATTTCCACCAACACGTAGCCAGGGAAGAAACGACGCTCGGTCACCGATTTGTGACCACCCTTCACTTCGACCACCTCTTCTGTCGGGACGAGGATCTGGCCGAACTTATCTTGCATGCCAGCACGCTCGATGCGCTCTTGAAGCGCCCGTTTCACGCTCTTCTCCATACCGGAGTAAGCGTGCACGACGTACCAACGTTTACCGCTCGGAGATGCCGGAGTATCGTTCATATCATTTCCAACCCAGAATCGCCGAGAAAATCACCCATTCAATGGATTTGTCGCTAATCCAAAGAAGCACCGCCATCACAAACACAAAGCCAAAAACAACAAGCGTTGTTTGCGTAGCTTCCTTGCGGGTGGGCCACACGACTTTGCGGACTTCCTTATAGGAATCCTTGGCGAATGCGATGAAACCCTTACCGGGGGTGGAGAGAAGACCAACCACTACACCGGCGATGACTCCAACGGCAAGAGCCGCGCCGCGAACGTACCACTCCTGGCCGCCGAGCCAGAAAAAACCCACGAACCCGGCCAAGACCAACAATACGCCCGCGACGAGCATCAATTTATCGCTGGAAGTATTTACAGTTTCGACGGAAGGATTCGCCATAACACCTTAACGAGCGCCCACAGGGACGCGAGAATTGGCAGGGGCAGAGGGAATCGAACCCCCAACCTTCGGTTTTGGAGACCGACGCTCTGCCAGTTGAGCTATACCCCTAAACCATTTTGGGGTCGGCGACATCGCCAACCCCGAAACTACCGATCAACGAGAATTAACTGGCTTTTTACTCGATGATCTTGGCGACGACACCGGCGCCGACGGTACGGCCACCTTCGCGGATTGCGAAGCGCAGACCTT
>NZ_JAFLRF010000073.1 GCF_017315705.1 Trinickia mobilis
GGCACATGAGCCAGCGGTTGCGCGCCTTCATCGAATGGGCGACGCAGCGGTTTGCACACAAGTTCGATCGGGCAACGTAGCCGGCGTAGCGACCCCGGCCATTCCGGATGGCCGGTTATCGATCGTGGGCGGAGCCGGCGTGGCATCCGCTCAACCTCTGTCGGCCCGATCCCACGGCGGCACACTGCCGAACACATCGACCAGGAAATCGATCATTGCGCGTATCTTTGCACTCAGGTGCCGACGACTCGGGTACAAAGCGAGTATGTCGATGTCAGGCAAGCGATACTCAGGCAATACCTGAATGAGCTTGCCGGCACGCAGGTCGTTGCCGACCAGAAACGTGGGTTGCCAGATCACGCCTTGCCCAGCGAGTGCCGCCGCGCGTGCCGTATCACCATTGTTGGTATGCATGCGACAGTTGACCTTCACGGTGTGAGCCTTGCTCTCACTGTCGATCAGTTGCCACTCGTCGCCGGTGGCCGCGTACGAATAGCCGATGCATCGATGCTCGATCAAGTCCGCTGGCGCTGCGGGGTATCCGCAACGCGCCAGGTAGGCTGGCGACGCACACAGGATGTTTCTCGACGTCGCCAGCTTGCGGGCTGCGTGGTTAGTCGAACCGGCGCGTGAGATGCGAATGGCGAGGTCGTAGCCCTCATCGACGATATCGACGACGCGGTCAATCAGCGCAACGTCGAGTTCCACGTCGGGATATTTCTGCATGAACTCGGGCCATAACGGCGCCAGGTACAGAATCCCAAAGCTCACAGGCGCATTGATGCGCAGTCGGCCGCGCGGTTCGACCGACGCAGATGACACGAGCCCCTCCGTCTCTGCGACGTCGTCGAGAATCGATTTGCAGCGGGCGTAAAAGGTCTCGCCGCCCTCGGTGAGAGAAAGCCTGCGTGAGGTGCGATTCAGCAGGCGTGTGCCGAGATGCGCTTCCAACTCGTTCACGTAGCGGGTCACGTTGGCGGGCGACGTATCGAGCGCATCGGCTGCGCGCGTGAAGCTGCCGCGGCTCACCACGGTCACGAAGACTTCAAAAGCGCGCAGCCGATCCATGTCCTTCTCTGATCATTCATAAATGCTGAATGATATACCCATGTTTTGTGCCTTTCTGCACTTCTGGCTGATGCCTATAGTCGTTCCTATGGACCAAGGCATTGGGCACTGGCCAACAAACTGCAGCAGGAGATTGAACATGCAACGCTTGACAGGAAAAGTCGCCATTGTGACTGGCGCTAGTTCGGGAATTGGCCGAGCCGCCGCAAAACTGTTCGCCGCAGAAGGCGCAAAAGTGGTGATCGCGGCGCGCCGCGAAGTTGAACTTGAAACGCTCGCGGCCGAGATCGTCAGCGAAGGCGGCGAGGCCGCGTTTCTCGCGGGCGACGTGCAGTCAGAGGACTTCTCGAAAGCGCTGGTCGCGCTGGCGGTGAGCCGTTTCGGCCGTCTAGACATCGCCTATGACAACGCCGGCATCCTCGGCGAAATGGGCCCGACCACGGGCGTGTCAGAGGCAGGCTGGTCGGCCGCATTGGCGACCAACCTGACGAGCGCCTTTTTGGGTGCGAAGCACCAGATCCCCGAAATGATGAAGCAAGGCGGTGGATCGATCATCTTCACGTCGACGTTCGTCGGTTATTCGTTCGCTTTCCCGGGCACTGCGGCATACGCTGCGAGCAAGGCCGGGTTGATTGGGCTCACGCAGGCGCTGGCTGCCGAGTATGGACCGCAAGGTGTGCGCGTCAATGCCATTCTGCCCGGTGCAGTGGACACACCGATGTATCGCGGCATGAACGACAGCGCCGAGTCACAGGCCTTCGTGACCGGGTTGCATGCGCTCAAGCGGGTCGCGCGGCCGGAAGAACTCGCCCGCTCGGTGCTTTATCTCGCGTCCGATGACGCGTCCTTCGTGACCGGTACCGCCTCGCTGGTCGATGGCGGCGCATCGATTACGCGTACGTGAACCCCTTGGTGGCGTCCGTTTGAAGCGATCGTCGACGTGGGCTGGCTGCGCCTCGTCGACGTCAACGTCTTGAGCCGGGCGTTGTTATTAACGACCGCTAGTATTTTGCGGATTCAACCGGTGGACGCACCAAATTGATGAAATCGAGTCTCGTGCATCCAGGCTTCACGCGCAGCAACGCGGACCACAGCGAGCTCCAGCCGCCGTCGTGTGTGACGTCCGGCAGGGTGCGCGCCTGTGCGCATCGTTTTCCCGCGGCATCGACGAAGCGCTGCGCCACCACCGGCGGCACCACGGTGTCGTTGGCGCCGCTGAAGTGAATTTGCGGAATCGCCGCCACGCGTGCCGCGAAGTCGATGGGATTCTCCGACTCCGGCATCGGCGAAACGTGATGCAGCCGGTTGACGAATTCGTCATCGAGATTGCCCGCGATCGTCCTGATCGAGGCGACATCGGTGCGCTGCGCCGCGATGAGCACAGCCAGTGCGCCGCCGCCCGAATAGCCCACGAGGTTGATGCGCTGGCCTGGGACCCGCGCCGCGAAGCGGTCCACGGCCTCGTTGAGCGACGCCACGACCTCCGGGGCGAAACGTTTGGCGGTCCAGTACGCCACGCCGCAACGCGGATTCATCTCCATCGGCGTGAACTGGCACGGACGCGCCAGATACACGACGTTGGCCGTCGGGTCGGCTGCGGCCAGAGCCAGCCCGATCGCCTCACGCGGAGTGGGGTCCAGCGATGGTTCGCTGCGCGAAATCCAAGCGAAGCCGTCGCCTTCGATATAGATGTCGAGCGGCTCGTCGGGTCTTGATATCCGTGAAAAGGCCGTCAGTACGAAGCTGTCCGTGCCGACCTGCTCGCGCTTCAAGCCCGCCGGTGCGGCCAGCGCATCGGCATGGGTATCCCGATCGCGCGTCGCGCAGCCTGTCATCAGGCTCATCAGCAGCAGAGCGCTCAGCGCGGCAGCAAACCGATTCGATCGTCCGGATATGCGGTGCATCACGAGGCGTCGACCCCGAGCGCGGCGAGCAGCGGGCTGAGACGATCGGCGTAAGCCCGCCAGCGTCCCTTCGATGTCTTGTAGATCGGCTGGCGTACCTGGTTGACGCTCGCGGTGCGCACAACCCGATCGTTCTCGTGGAACCTCACGCAGGCGTCGTCCCACGACAGGCCGAGGAAGTCGATGAGACGCCTCGCCTCGCCCTCCAGGTCGTCCACCACGGCCTCGTAGTCAACCTCGATGAACCGCTGCGCCGGCAGCACCGCGCGCCAATGCGCCATCAGGCGCTCGTAGTACCGGTAAAACTCCCCTAATTCGGTCTGGTTGTACGTGAACTGCTGTTCGCCGCTGAAGAGCTTCGTATAGCAGGACAGACACGTATCCACCGGATCGCGTCGCGAATGGATGATGCGCGCGCCCGGCAGGATCAGCGGAATCAATCCGGCGTAGAGGAAGTTGGCGGGCATCTTGTCGACGATGCGCGCCCGTCCCCGCGCCAGCGGCGCGATGCGCGACAGATAGTCGCGTCCGAGGCGGGCTGCATCTTCGCCCGTCATTCCAGGCACCCGGTCCGGAAAGAGGCCGCTGCCTTCCACAGCGAGGCGCAACGCCGACAGTTCCCCGGCGCCCGTCACCTGCGGGTGCGACGACGCGATCTGCTCGATGAGCGTGGTGCCCGAGCGCGGCATGCCGACGATGAACACCGGCAGTTCCGACGGCTCCCCCTTACCGCGCAGCCGCGCGAACAGCTCGGGCGTGAAGGCTTCTGCGATGCGCTTCATCCACTGCCCGGCCGCGACGGAATCGTAGGTGAAGCTCGCCCGTTTCATGCAGTTGCCCGCGTCGAAGTGGTCGAAGGCTCGCGCCGGGTCCTTGATATCGAGGTACGCCTTGCCGAGCGCGAAATGGGCCGAGATCCGGTCCTTCAGCGACCGGCGCTCGCCTTCGGCGAGGCACGCCTCCAGTGCCGCGATGTCGGCGTCGCCGGCCGTGAAGGTGCGTGCGTCGGCACGGCCGGCGAGGGCCGGAAGCGAGCCCGGAAAGACCTCCAGCGCCCGCTCGAAGGCCGCCAACGCCTCGTCGTTGCGGCCCGCTTCCATCAGCAGCGTGGCGCGCCCGACCAGTGCCTCTTCCGCCAACACACCGGGCAGTTGCGCCGCCTGTTCGAAGTGATCGAGCGCCTCGTCGGTCTGCCCGAGCGCCTGCAGCACCGTGGCGAGCGTGTTGTGCGCATCGGCGCTGTGCGGCGCGAGCGTCACCGCTTGTCGCGCGAAGCCGAGCGCTTCGTCGAGGCGCTCGATCTGATTGAACACCTTCGCGCGCGCGACCAGCGCCGCCGGGTGCCGCGGTGCGAAGGCGCCGAGCATGTCGAGTGCACGCAGCGCGGCGTCGTGACGGTGGCGGGATAGCTCCACCTCGGCCAGGTTCAAATACGCATCCACGAGACGCGGCTTCAATTCGATGGCCCGCTGCGCTTCGGCCGCCGCCTCGTCGTAGCGGCCCTGGCTCGACAGCAGGAAGGCCAGGTTGCTGTGCGCCTCGGCATAGGAGGGATTCAGGGTCAGCGCCTGGCGGTAATGCGGTTCGGCACGGTCCATGCGGCCGAGGCGTCTCGCTGTGTTGGCCAGGTTGTTGTGCGCCTCCGCCCAGCCGGGCTGGAGTGCGATCACGCGCTCGAGGCAGTCGAGGCTTTCGTTGAACTTGCCCGCCTCCTGCAGCACGATGCCGAGGTTGCTCCAGCCGGACACCAGCGCCGGATCCATCGCCACCGCCCGCCGCGCGGCCTCTTCGGCCTCGGGGAGCAAACCTTTTTGGCGATACATTTCGGCGAGGTTGCTGGAATAGGCGGCCGGCGCGCGCGGCGCCAGGCACGCGTGGCGCAGGTGCGAGATCGCGAGATCGAGATTGCCGTAAGCGTGCGCCATCAGCCCGAGCAGGTGCAGCGCATCGGCCTGACCGGGCCACGCAGCCAACACACGCTGGCAGAGTTGTTCAGCCTGGTCGGCATGGCCGGCGTTCCAGTGGGCATGGGCGCGACCGAGCGCTTCGGGGATGCTCAGCATTTCCTGGCTGGACGGAATCGGCATGGTAGAGAGCGGCAAACGGCTGTCATGGCACAAGCGAAGCGCTGCTACGCAACGACATGGCCGGGCCGGCGGTGCACGCCGCCCTGTGGAAGCAGCGAGGCACACCGGCGCCCGGCGGTCCTTCCCTCGTGCATCAGAACAACTGCCGCAGCCGGAGCGTACCGGTCTGCGAGAGGAAGGCCGATCCGGCTTGCAGCTCGTAGCGCAACGACAGGCTCAGGTTGTTCGCCCGCAGCAGCGACACGCCGAGCGAGATGTCCGCCAAATCCGCTACGGGCGTTGCGCCGACCGTCGTGAACGCCGTCTGGCCGGTCGCATCCGCCGCGAAGCTCGCCCCTGTCGCCTGTCCCGCGTGATCGTACTCGTGAATCCATTGCACTCGCACCTCCGGCACGAGCTCACCGTAATGCGTCGAGAAAACCTTCTCCAGCTGCGCGCCGAGGCTGCTTGTCACCGAGGTGGCATGGCTCGAATCGACCGACAGCGCCGCGCCGTTGCCGCCGCTCTCGGTATAGCTGCCCTGGTTCAGGTAGCGGTACGTGAGGCTTGCCAGCGGCGTGAGCGTGAGCCCGCCCAACGCGAACGGATACCCTGCCTCGGCCCGCGCCACGTATTGCTGGCCGCTGAAGTGGCCATCGGCCGCGCCCGAAAAGCCCTGCAAGTTGACGAGGCGCGTCGTGTCGAACTGCTGCTGCACCACGGCACCCGAGAGGTTCACGTACCACGGCGTGCCCGCATAGCTCGCGTAGCCGATCAAGCCATAGCTGTTCACCCTGGTGGTGTCGCCCGCAATGTCGCCCGTGCTGTCAATTGCCGTGTTGCTGTAGGTGAACGCGCCGCCGGCTTGCCAGCGGTCGTTGATCGCTCTGTCCGCACCGACCAGCAGTCCGCCATAGTTCGCACTGTAGCCGTCCACTTGGTCGCGCTCGCCCTGGCTCGCATGCCCGCCGAAGGCCTGGCCCCAGACGCCCCACCGGGCTGGGCCTTCGCCGCTCGCCACCCCGGTTTCGCCCGCCGCCTGCGCAAGGCGCAGCGCGGCGATATGCCCGTTCACTGCGTTGATGGCATCGAGCGTCGGCGCGGCCGAGGCCTGGCCCGTCTGGGCCGGGGTCAACGCTTTGCCGATACGGTTGGCGGTCGCTGCCGAGCCCTGGCTCAGCGAACCCAGCGCGGCGTCGTACAGGTTCAGCAGCGCGGGATCGCTGATTCCGGTGAAGCGCAGCAAGCCGTCGAGCGACGCGATGGCGTTCGGTGCCGTTGCCGGGTTCAGAGACGGAGTCGGAGCTGGAGTCGGAGTTGGAACCGGCGTCGGCGTCGGCGTCGGCGCGCCGTTCAGCGAGAGCACCAGATCGCTGTGGCTGCCGTTAGCCACGGCCGAGCCGGTCACCGGCAAGGCATAACCATTAGCGGAATAGTTCAGGCTGCCAGGGTTATAGACCGCGGCGCCCGCCGTATCCACCACCACGAAACGCTGTCCGGCGGCGAATGCGTAACCGTTCGATCGCAAGCTCACCGTCGAACCCGATGCAATCGTCGAGTTGCCGGTCACCGCCAGTCGGCCGTAGCCGGTGTCCGTGATCGAGCCTTGCGTCGTGGCGCCGCTGGCTACCCCGATTTGCAGCGTCGCGCCGGCACCCTGGTTGTAGTTGCCGTTGATCGTGACCGGCTGGTTGACCTGCAGCACCGCCGTGCCGGTGTTGTTCACCGCGCGGCTGCCGACGTTGACGTTGTCGTTCAAGAGCAGGTTGCCGGAACCGAATACAACGTTCGAATTGAGATTGGTGATGGTGCCGAGGGCGCTGCCGCCACCGAAGCCCGTCAGCGTCCCGAATATCGCACCCGTGCCGCCGCTGATGCTCAGGTCGTGGCCGGAGAGGTTCACGATGTTGCCGGCGATCACGCCCGAGTTGGTGATCGGCCCGAGCGAGGCGGCCGCTTCGTTGTCGATGGCAAAGCCGGGGCCGGTGATCGTGCCGCTATTGGTCAGCGAGCCGATCGAGCTCGCACCGTTGAGGAAAATGCCGGTGTGACCGCCGCTGATCGTGCCGCTGTTGATCAACGTGCCGAACGTGCCGTTGAGACTGCCGATGCCGTTGAAGGCGCCGCTGATGACGCCGTTGTTGGTCAGCGTGCCGATCGTGGCACCGGCGTTGTTGTCGATGCCCGAAGTTTGGCTACCGCTGATCGTGCCGTTGTTGGTCAGCGCACCGATCGTGCCGAAGAAGTTCTTGATGCCCGTGATGCCGCTGATCTGGCCGCTGTTGGACAGCGTATCGATGGTGGCGGCGTTGGCGATGCCCGAGAAACGACCGGTAATGGTGCTGCCAACGGTGTTGTTCAACAGAGCGATGTGCCCGCTGTTATTGATGCCGTTAGTGGAGTTACCGTCGATCGTGCCGCTATTGGTCAGCGTGCCAATCGTGCCGCCGTTGTTCGAGATACCGGTGCTGCCGCCGCTGATCGTGCCGCTGTTGGTCAGCGTGCCGACGCTGGCGTTGGTCGCGATGCCGGTAACGCCGCCGGAAATCGTCGAGGTAACAACAAGGTTACCGCTAGTCCATTGGTAAGGGCCGGTGGTCGGGGTGCTGATGATCGTCTGGGCCGCCGCTGCCTTCGCCATGATAGCCAAAGCCGCTGTCAGGGCGAGCGTAAGTGCTTTCTGCCTCGGACAACGGCTTGCTGGCTTCTTCATGATGGCGATTCCCCGTGCATTTTTGCTCTTTTGGCCGGACTTATTCTGTCGTTTACCGCGCTGGGTGGTCGCCATTCTAATCGATCGCGATATTGGCGGGTTTGCCCGCGCATCAAGTTTCTGAAAAACTTACGCGCAGCTTGAACACCCGGACTCATGACGGAGACGAGCATGCCCAGAGAGATCATCCGAACTGATCAGGCGCCCCAGACGCCGCCGAGCTACAGCCAGGCGGTGAAGGCGGCCTGTCTTGCGCCGATCAACTCAGTTGAGCCGTAGGCTTTATCGCAGCGCGAGCGTGATACTTTTTCGTCGCATACGGCGCGGTCCCTGTGCTGCGAAGCTATCGCCGCGTTTGACACGCATCACAGACATCGCGAAAGCCCGTCTTCCAGCAGTTCAGGGGGAAGAGGTGAAAACCACCGTGGCCACGAGCGGCGCATTCGCTGCTATCGACCGAACGCAAAGACGATCTCGTCGATCGTCACGCGGATGCGCGCGGTGTGTCGCAGATCCTGATGCGTGACGAGCCAAATTTCATACGGCGCTTCGTTTGAGCGGTCTGGCCAGATCCGCACGAGGCCGTCGCGTTCGCCCATCGGCACGGGTATCACGCTGATGCCGAGCCCGGCTCCGAGCGCCGCGCGCAGCGTCAGGTTCGTGTTCAGGCGCGCGACGATGCGGCCGTCCGTCAGCGGTTCCCCGAGGAACGCCGGCGCGCGCGCCTTGGCGAAATACGGCTGGTAGACCACGAGATCGTGCCCCGCGAATCGCTCGCCGGGCACCGGTTCGCCGTGGCGCCGCAGATAGTCGGGCGACGCGAACAGCCCCACCTCCCAGCGCGCAAGGCGGCGGGCAAGCAGATCCGGATTTCGCGGCTTGACGGTCCGGATCGCGATGTCGGCTTCGCGCTTCGCGAGATTGAGAACCTGGGTCGTCGTGTCGAGCATCACCGATACGTCCGGATGCTTCATATGCAGGCGCTCGATCGCCGGCATGACGAACTCTTGGGCAAGCGCATCCGTCGTCGAGAGCTTCACCTCGCCGGCAAGGCGCTTGTCCACGCCTTGCGTGTGGCGGACGAGATCGTGCGCGGACTGTTCCATCGCCTCGGCGGCGCGGATCGCGATCTTGCCGACCGGCGTGAGCTCATAGCCGTTCGACGTGCGCAGGAACAGCGTCGCGCCGAGCGCGTGCTCCAGCGCGGCAAGCCTTCGGCCCACCGTCGCCTGATCGATGTCGAGCGCGCGGGCGGCGGCGCGCAAGGTCCTTTCCCGATGGAGCGCGACGAAGATGCGCGCGTCGTCCCAGTTCATATCGCCTCCGGCGTGATGCGAATTTGCATCATACGATCGACATCACGCGGCCGGGCGGCCCGGATGTGCTCGCGCCCGTCGATATCATTGCCGGCGGCTACGTCGCGCGGAATTACGCGGCGGCCGCGATGAACGGCGCGCATCGCGCATATCGGCAAGATCGTGCTGACGACCCGGGCGGCGCGCGCAGCCTGATGCGCAGCTCCGAATTGTTCGGACAAACGCCGCCACACAATTCGTTTTGCGCCGCTTTATCGCGGCTGAAGAGATGTTTATATTTGCACGAACGCAAGCCGACTGGCTCCGGAAAAAGCCAGCCGTTTTTCACAGTCCCCAATCTCTTCAAGGAAATGATCATGAGCAAGCTCGCAGGCAAGGTGGCGGTCGTCACGGGCGCGTCCAAAGGTATTGGAGCCGCTATCGCCAAGGCGCTCGCAGCAGAGGGCGCTTCGGTGGTCGTCAACTATGCAAGCAGCAAGGCGGGCGCCGATGCCGTTGTTGCGGCGATTACGGCGGCCAACGGCAAGGCGGTCGCCGTCGGCGGCGATGTTTCGAAGGCAGCGGACGCGCAAGGCATCGTCAACGCGGCCATCGAAACGTTTGGGCGCCTCGACGTCCTCGTCAACAATTCGGGAATCTACGAGTTCTCGCCTATCGAAGAGATTACCGAAGAACACTTCCATAAACAGTTCAATACCAACGTATTAGGCGTGCTGCTCACCACGCAGGCCGCCGTGGGTCATCTCGGCGAGGGAGCGAGCATCATCAATGTCAGTTCGGTCGTCAGCCGCATTACGCCGCCGGCAAGTGCCGTCTATAGCGGCACGAAAGGCGCGGTGGACGCGATCACCGGCGTGCTCGCGCGCGAACTCGGGCCGAGGAAAATTCGTGTGAACTCAATCAATCCCGGCGTGGTGGTGACCGAGGGTACGCACAGCGCAGGGATAATCGGGTCTGACTTTGATGAGCTGATGCTCAGCCAGACTCCGCTCGGCCGGTTGGGTCAGCCGGATGACATCGCGTCGATCGCCGTGTTTCTTGCGTCGGACGACGCGCGCTGGATGACGGGTGAACATCTTGTCGCGAGTGGAGGCATGCGCTGATCCGGACGGATGACGCTTCCCGGCACGGAATCGCGACCACTGGCCTATTTCGAGTTGCTAACTCGTACTTGTCAAAGCGACGATAAAGTCAAGAAATACCCTTGTCTTGGCCGGCATGTGGTGCCGGGATGGATGGTACGCATAGAGCGGGAAGCGCTCATCCGGCCAGTCCGGGAACAGGTTGACGAGCCGTCCCTCGCGGATCAGGGGCTCGGCTCCGAGCAGAAGCATCTGCGCGACGCCGGAGCCGGCCAGACACGCGTTGAGGAGTGCGCTCGGATCATTCACCGTAAGCCGTCCATTCGTTTCGACAACAAGCTTTTTGCGCTTGCGATGAAACTCCCACGGATACGGCTTCCCGGTTTCCGGGTTCCGGAATTCGAGACACCTGTGCGCCCCGCGGCCCAGCTCTCGAGGCTCCGCTGGCCGCCCCCGGCGAGCGAGGTACAAGGGCGATGCGACCGTGACAACCGCGGTGTCAAGGAGCTTTCGCGCAATCAAACTGGATGAGCGAGGTTCGCCGAATCGCAAGGCCAGATCGAAGCCGTCCATGATGAGGTCGCCGAGCTGATCTCTCGCAATGAACTCGAGTTCAAGTTCTGGATGCACGTCCATGAATTCGTCGAGCTTCGGGCCCAGAATGATTCGCGAAAAAACCGGGTCAAGGTTGATTCGCAGCTTCCCGCGCACTGTCGCGGCGCCTCCAGTCGCGGCTGCGGCCGCTTCCTCCATTCCCCTTAAGTGCGGCATGACCTGCTCGTAGAACCGCCGGCCCTCTTCAGTCAGGGACACGGCACGGGTCGTCCGATTGAAGAGCCGTATTTTCAGCCGCTTTTCGAGTCGCGCGATCGCCCGGCTAACCCCGGGTGGCGACATGCCCATCGCTTCGGACGCGGCTGCGAACGTCCCCGCATCGACGACAGCGGCAAACACACTGATACCGCTGGAGAGATTCTCGCCTGACGATCTCATAGGCGCTGCATCCTGGTCATTGAATGGCGTCAAAAACCGCACTATGACTCATTAATGACTATCAGTCATTTTACAAGTGTCATTCGTGTCATTTAGTTTCTCATCGCGTTTCCCCACAATGCATCCCAACAGTCCGCTTCAACCTCAGTGACCCAAAGGAGCATCGCCATGAGTACCCGTCATCTCACCCGCCGCGACCTGTCAGAAACTGCAATGTATGCAATCACGGGGATAACAGGAAAGGTCGGCGGTGCGGTGGCGCGCGCGTTGCTCGCAGCGGGCCAGCCGGTACGCGCGGTGGTACGCGATGTCGCTCGGGCACGTTCGTGGGCTGAGCGCGGGTGTGAAGTGGTGACAGCCGGCATGGACGACGCGGCGTCCCTTACCGCCGCTTTCGAGGGCACGCAAGGCGTCTTTATTCTGCCCCCGTCCGAGTTCGATCCGTTGCCGGGCTTTCCCGAGGCGCGTGCTGTCATTGACGCCGTACGCGGGGCGCTGCAGTCGGCGGCGCCAGGCAAGGTCGTCTGCCTGTCGACGATCGGCGCGCAGGCGGCCGAGACCAATCTGCTCACGCAACGTACGCTGTTGGAGCAGGCGCTTCGCGATTTACCGATGCCCGTGACATTCCTGCGTCCCGCCTGGTTCATGGAAAACGCCGCATGGGACGTTGCGCCGGCCCGGGACACGGGCGTGATCCCCAGCTTTCTGCAGCCGCTCGACAAGGCTGTGCCGATGGTCGCGACCGCGGACGTCGGCCGGGCTGCCGCAGAACTGCTTCAACAGAGCTGGCGCGGCGTGCGTATCGTCGAGCTGGAGGGGCCGCAACGTGTGAGCCCCAACGATCTGGCCGCGGCATTTGCCCAGGTGCTCGGTCGTCCGGTGCGTGCGGAGGAGGTGGCGCGCGAATCATGGGACGCGCTGTTCCGGTCCCAAGGCATGAAGGAACCGTTGCCGCGTATGCGCATGCTCGACGGGTTCAATGAAGGCTGGATCGCCTTCGAAGGCGAGGACGCCGGCATCGTCAAGGGCGAAGTGGAACTGGAAACCGTTTTGCGAGGCCTCGTCTCGGAGGCGGGCTGACGCGGGCGCACCTGCCCTATCCTGATCGGATGGAGCAGTTCCACGACGACGATCGAGTCGTGGTCCGATCTCAACCCGGCGCGGCCGGCTCCCCACGCCACTCGCGCCACCACTGCTGCCAGCGCGACACGGGCTTGCCGTCGGCATCGAGCGGCCGGCCATCGGCCGCATAGCGCTCGGCCGGTCCGGCAGGCTTGCCCGCGCTGAACATGTGCCGCTCCGCGAGCCGCCCGTTCGGATGAAAGCGCTGCAGGAGACCGTGCAGCTTGCCTTGCTTGTACGTCGCGTGCTCGAGCAAGGTGCCGTCCGGCAGCCACGTCTTGCTGTCCCCGTTCAGCACGCCGTGCGCGTACTGCGCCTCGCGCTGCACCGTGCCGTCGGCGAGGTAGTACACCGCCTTGCCGTGCAGCTTGCCGTCGGCGTAATTGAGCTGCGCCGAGCGCGCGCCGTCCGGATGGAACATCGTGGCGGGCCCGTGCAGGCCGCCGTGCGCGTAGCTCAGCACCGCGACCGGCACGCCGCCGGTGAGAACGCGCGCGCTGCCGTGCAGCGCGCCGTCGAGCGTCGTGCCCTCGATGCGCGAGTCGCCGCGCTGCAACGCAATGTTTCGAAGCCGTTCCATCGCCGCCTCAGTTGATCTGGACGATGCCGCCCTTGACGGTCAGCATGCCGCCGCCATCCACGGTTTGTTCGACCGAGCCCTTGTTCGAGACGCTTTGCGCTTCGTTCGACAGCGTGCCGTCCGACTTGTTGGTCAACGACGAGCCCGCCTGGTTGGTCAGCGAGAGCGCGGCCTGATGCGTCATCGAGCCGTCGGATTTGGCGGTGAGGTCGCCGCTGCTTTGCAGCGTGAGCGTGCCGGTCACCTTGATGCTCAGGTTGCCGTCGACGGTCAGCGTGAAGTTGCCCGAGACGGTTTGCTCCAGATTGCCGCCGACCTTGCGTGTTTCGTTCCCGCCGGCCTTCACGGTGCGCGTGCCCGCGATATCGACCGTCTCGTTGCCGGTTTTCACGGTCGCGCTGCGATTGCCCTGTTCGAGCACCAGCGTGTCGTCGCCGTTCTTCACCGTATGCGTGCGCGCGTTCGTGATCGTGCTCGTCTCGTCGTGACCGATGGTCCACGCGGCATCGTTCAGGACGTTCACGTTCAGATCCTTCTGCGCCTGCAGAAACACCTCTTCGCTGTCCTGCTTGTCTTCGAAGCGCAGTTCGTTGAAGCCCGCGCCGCCTTTCGACGTGCTGGTCTTGATGCCGGACTGCGTCTGATTGTCCGGCAGCGTGTAGGGCGGCAGGTTGGCGCCGTTGTAGACGCTGCCGGTGATGAGCGGGCGGTCCGGATCGCCGTCGATGAACGTCACGACGACTTCATCGCCGATGCGCGGCATGAACTGCATGCCGAAGCGCTTGCTCGCCCACGGCTGCGCGACCCGTATCCAGCAGGAACTCTGCTCGTCGTTCTTGCCGCCGCGGTCCCAGTGGAACTGGACCTTGACGCGCCCATATTGGTCCGTCCACAGCTCTTCGCCCGCTTTGCCGACGACGGTCGCGGTCTGCGCGGGCATCGCCGGGCGGCGTGTCGTGCACGCGGGCCGCCATGCGGTGTCGGCCGCGAATGCCTCGAAGCGGTTGCGGTACGTACCGTGGTCCGCTTCGTGGACGACGCTCGACACCACCCACGCAATATTCGCACCGTCCGATTCGTGCCCGGAGAGCGTGAACTTGCAGCCCGGCATCAGCGCGCGGCAATCGCTTTCGCCGACGAGGCGCCGCGCGCCTTTGCGCAAGGCGTCGATGCGGCGCTTGGTGATGCTCGACGCCGCCGAGCTGGTTTCGTAGCGGCCGGGATACTCGTACACGGTCAGCGCGTTCGATTCGGCCTCGGCCTGCGAGAACAGTTGCGAGGCCGGCGTGAGGTACGCGTAGTCGGAATTGGCGAACGCGCCGGTCAGGGTCTCTTCGACGATCTCGCAGTAAAGAACCTGCCCCGTTTCGCGTCCGCCGGCGTGGCCGGCCACGTAAGGCAGGGTGCCCGCGCCGGGCAGGGTGTCGAATGCATCGTTGCTGTCGGCGATGACCAGCGTGTGCTTGCCGCTCGCGTGGCGGAAGAAATAGAACCAGCCTTCCTCTTCGCAAAGACGGCTCACGAATGAGAAGTCGGTTTCGGCGTACTGGACGCAATACGTCCGCGCCTCATAGCTGCCGGCGAGCGAGAACGAAAAGTCGCTGATGCCGTGGCCGTTGAAGACGGCTTCGATGATCTGCTGCGTCGTCTTGCTCTGGAAGATCCGGTTGTTTGCCGCGAGCGTCAGCAGCCAGAGCCAGGAGCGCAATTCGAGCGCGTAGTGGCTGCCGTCGACGGTGGACGGCAATTGCGCGGCGCGCATGCAGACGGCGTCGATGAGCCGCGGCGTCTCGCCCCAGACGAGCGAGAGCGTCGCGTGCTGTCCCGTCATGCCCGAAAGCGCGGCGCTCGGGGAGGCGCCCGTCGCGCGCACGCTCAATTCGGCGACGCTGCTGATGGCCTCGCGCCCGGTGAAGCCGGACGGAAACAGCGCATCGAACGGCGTGCCGGCGATCGTGATGCGCGTGGTGTCATCGGTGGGAGTGGGACGGGGCATGTCGGGCTGGCGAAGGGAGGTCGGTCATGGGACGGGGTGTCGTTCGGCTGGGCCGTCGCGTGTCGAGCGGGCCGCGCTCACCGGTCATTCGAGCGCCCACTGCGCGAGCGTGCCGACCAGCTCGTTCATCAGCACGTTGTCGATCTCGCGCGCCCCCGCCGTGCGGCAGCGCGCGAGCACGGCATCGACGATGCGCGCATCGAACGCGAACTGTTTGCCCGTGGATTCGTGGTAGCGCGTTCTAAGCTGCTCCAGCTTATTCTCGATGATCGCGCGCAGCACGGTGTCGTCGAGCGGCCGGTAGGGCACGGCGGTCATCCGCGCGAGAAACGCGGGGCGGAACGCCTTGAGCAAGGTTTCGCGCAGCCGGAGGGCGAACGCTTCCGACGCGAGCGTCCCGGGCGGCACGTGCATCAGCAGCTCGGCACCGACGTTGCTCGTGGCGAGGATCACCGTATTGCGGAAATCGACTGTGAGGCCCGTGCCGTCTTCCATCATGCCTTTGTCGAACACGTTGTAGAACGCTTCGAGCACGTCGGGATGGGCCTTCTCGATCTCGTCGAGCAGCACGACGCTATAGGGGCGGCGGCGCACCGCCTCGGTCAGCATGCCGCCCGCGCCGAAGCCGACGTAGCCGGGCGGCGCGCCCTTCAATTGCGACACGGTGTGCGCTTCCTGATACTCGGAAAGATTGATCGCGATGAGATTGCGTTCGCCGCCGTAAAGCGCGTCGGCGAGCGCATAAGCAGTCTCGGTCTTGCCGACCCCGGTCGGGCCGACCAGCAGGAACACGCCCACCGGCTTCAGCGGATCGGTCAGGCCCGCGCGATAGGCCTGGATCCGCTTGGCGATCCGGTCGAGCGCCGCGTCCTGGCCGACGATGCGCTGCGCGAGGCGTGCCTTCAGCGTGCGGACCGCATGCATTTCGTCGGCCAGCATCTTGCCGACGGGAATGCCGGTCCAGCTCGCGATCACCGCCGCGACCGCCTTCGAGTCGACACAGACGGGCACCATCGCATCGTCCTCGCGGATCGCTTCGAGCCCGCTTTCGAGCCGCGCGAGCTCGGCGGCGAGATCTTCGAGCTGTTCGCTTTGTGCGCTGTCCGGGGCGGCGCGCTGCGCATGATCGAGCGATGCGAGCCGCCCGCGCGCGGCGAGAATCTCGCGGACCGTCGCCGCTTCGGCCTGCCAGCGCGCATTCAGCTCGCGCACGAGCGCGGCGTTGCGCTGGTGCTCGGCATCGAGCGCGGCAAGCCGGCCCGCGTGGTTCGCGCCCATCACCATTTCCTGCCTCAAGCGCGCCAGTTCGTCGTGGAGCGAATGTTCGCGATGCCGCGCGGCTTCGAGCTGCGGCGGCGTGTCGTGCTGCGCCAGCGCGACGCGGGCGCAGGCGGTGTCGAGCACGGCGATCGCCTTGTCCGGCAGCTGCCGTCCGGAGATATAGCGATGCGACAGCTTCACGGCATCGACGATGGCCGCTTCGAGCACCGCCACGCCGTGATGCGCCTCGAGCTTTGCGGCGACGCCGCGCAGCATCGCAACGGCCGTCTCTTCGTCGGGCTCTTCGATTTGCACGAGCTGGAAACGCCGCGCGAGGGCGGGGTCTTTTTCGAAGTACTTCTTGTATTCGAGCCAGGTCGTCGCCGCGATCGTGCGCAGCTCGCCGCGCGCGAGCGCGGGCTTGAGCAGGTTCGCGACGTCGCTTTGGCCTTCCGCGCCGCCTGCCCCGATCATCGTGTGCGCCTCGTCGATGAACAGGATGACCGGCTGCGCGGCGCGCTTGACTTCGTCGATGACGCCCTTGAGCCGCTGCTCGAATTCGCCCTTGACGCCGGCTCCCGCCTGCAGCAGCGCGAGGTCGAGCACGCGCAGCGCGACGTTCGCGAGCGGCGGCGGCACGTCGCCCGCGGCGATGCGCAGCGCAAGCCCTTCGACGACGGCGGTCTTGCCCACGCCCGGCGCGCCGACGAGGATCGGATTGTTCTGCCGGCGCCGCAGCAGGATGTCGACGGTCTGGCGGATCTCCGCGTTGCGGCCGACGATCGGATCGATGCGTCCGGCGCGCGCGTCGGCGGTCAGGTCGAGGGTGTATTGGTCGAGCATCGCACTCGCGCTCGCGGCGGCGCCGGAACCGCGCGCCGGAGACTGGGCGGCCGCCGCGCCGCGTTCGGACGACGGCGCGAGCCATTCTTTCAGATTCGCGCGCAGCGTCGCACGCGACACGCGCAGGATCGACGGCACGCTCGCGGACAACTGCGCACACATCGCGTCGTTTTCGAGCAGCGCGAGCAACAGCGTGCCCGAGCCGACGAACGGCTCCTGCAGCACGATCGTGGACTGCACGAGCGCGTCCTGCAGCAGCAGCACGAGGTTCGCGGAGAACGCCGGCATGCGCGTGTTGCCGCGCTTGAACTGTTCGAGCGCGTTGTTGATTTCGGCGCTGAGCGTGTCGCGCTCGAGGCCGAAGTGCGGCAGCACGCAGGCCAGGTCGCCCCTTTCGATGTCGATCAGTTCGAGCAGCCAATGCTCGATTTCGACGTGGAAGTGCGTCTCCCGCTGGCACCTTTGCGCGGCCTTTTCGAGCGCGCTGCGCGCCGGCCGTTCGAGCTTGCCGACGAGCGTCTTCAGATCGATCGACATCAGGCGGCTCCGCCGCCGCGCAGCGTCATGCGCGCGACGCGGGCCGGCGCTGCCGCGCCCGCGCCCGCCCAGGCCGTCCAGCCGAGCCGGGGCGGCGCCGCTTTCGAGAGGCACGC
>NZ_JAFLRF010000074.1 GCF_017315705.1 Trinickia mobilis
CAACGATGTCGTCATTCGCCCACCTCGTTTTCGAGGACGCCGACGTTCTGGATTTCGATTCGGATTAGATCGCCCCGCTGCAGAAACTTCGGCGGGTTGAAGCCGATACCCACGCCGGCAGGTGTGCCGGTCGCGATGACATCGCCAGGCTGGAGTTCGATACCGGCCGACAGGGTTTCAATCAGAGTCGGGATGTTGAAGATGAGCTTGGAGGTGTTCGAGTTCTGACGCAATTCGCCATTCACCCAGCACTTGATATCGATGTTCTGGCCGTCCACCTCGTCCGCGGTGACCACGTACGGGCCCATGGGGCAGAATCCATCAAGCGACTTTCCAAGGAACCACTGGCGATGGAGTTTTTGGAGGTCTCGCGCGGTGATGTCGTTGATCACTGTGTAGCCGAAAACGTGGTTCATGGCATCCGCCTTCTTGATGCCCCGCCCGCCTTTCCCGATGACTACCCCCAACTCTGCCTCGTAGTCGAGTTGACTCGTGACGCCCGTGTGCCCGGGAATCTTTCCGCCGGGCCCAATGACCGTCGATGCCGGCTTCGTGAAAATCACCGGTGCCTCGGGTGCGTGCTCGCCGTTCTTGGCGCTGCTGTCGAAGCCGGAATTCTGGAATTCAGCGGCATGCTCGTAATAGTTCTTGCCGACGCAGAAGAGATTGCGTCGAGGCTGGTCGATCGGCGCCAGCACTTTTGCCGCGGCCAACGGCGTGCCGGGACCGCGCGGCCGCAGATCCCGGTATAACTGGCCGAATTTGTGAACCAATTGGACCATGTCACCCTGAAAATCAGGGACCAAGTCGTGAACAGGCCAGTACCGTTCCGCACCGGTATCGACGACGGCGATAAGGCGTTTGCCCGCCACGTCGAGGTTCGCGAGTTTCATCTGGTTCCTCCTTTGCGAATCCAATTGGTTGTCGTTGACGAGACTGTAGGACCAAAATGGATTCGATGCAAGCAAGGGCAAACCAATATATTGACCAATTGGTACCGCTAAAGTATGATCGAGCCACTGAAATCGGGGAATGCCATGAGTGAAATCGAGGGAAAAAGCTCGGTGCGTGCAGCCGGAGCAAAGGCGCTCGCGAGCTTTCTAACGAACGAGATCGCCACCGGCAGAATGGGCGACGGAATGAAGCTGCCGGCCGAGCGACTTCTGAGCGAGCAGTTCGGCACGTCGAGGGGCGCGGTCAGGCGTGTGCTTCAGGAGCTCAAGGAGCGGGGGTTGATTAGCCAGTCGGTCGGCAGTGGCACGTTCGTGCGGCGGGGCGCCGCACATTCATTGCCTACGCCTGTTCGGGCCGTCGAAGAAGATCTGAATGGCGGGCAGACCAGCCCGGCCGAACTGATGGAGGCGCGTTTGCTGATTGAGCCGCTGATGCCCCGGCTGATTGCGCGTAACGCCACCGGGGCAGACTTCGCGAAGATGGCCGAGTGCCTGGAGCGATCGGAAGCGGCACAAACCATCGAAGAATTCGAGCATTGGGACGGCGAACTGCATCGCACGTTCGCTCTCGCCACCCACAACTCGTTCTTCCTCAAGATCCTCGAGCTTTCGAATCGTGTCCGGGACCAGGGCGAATGGGGCCGCCTCAAGCGCCATTCGTTGACGCCCGAGCGGCGCAAGGAATACGAGGCACAGCATCGTGCGATTGTCGAGGCGCTGCGAGATCGCGACGCCGAAACGGCTATCGCCGCTTTGACCGGGCATTTGCGCCAGATCAAGCACAATCTGTTTGCCTAGCGACGCGGGCGGTGAGCGCAGCGTTGTTGGTGAGCGACCAGCGAGCGTGCCTTCGCGCATGGCCTGAGCCCGGCTTTACTCATAGTCACGTAGTCGAGCCGGCGCGAGATACCCGGATCGGTCCCCGGTCAGAACCGAAGCGAACACCTGCATGTCGATGCCTCCTCCGGTCAGGACCCCAGCAATGCGCTTGCCGGTGAAGAACGGGTGACGCGCTGCGGCGAGCGCCGCGGCACCGGCGCCCTCGACCACGAGATGATTGCTCTTTGCGAGCGAGCGGATGGCTTCAGCCGTGGCATCCAGACTGGATACGACAACGCCGTCCACGAACGCATCGAGATATGGCCAGTTGGCGTCGAGAACAGTCGACACGCCAATGCCCGTGACCATCGGACTGGATTCCGCTGGAACTTCGACCGGCTTCCCAGCCGCGAGAGAGGAATATAAGGGCGTTGCCGCCTCTGTCTCGCAGGCATAGATTTTCGCGCGAGCGCCCCAATGCGAACACGCCAGCGCGATGCCGGTTATCAGCCCTCCACCACCGAAGGGCACAAGGATTGCCTCGACGTCCGGTAGGTCTTCCAGTATTTCCCGTCCGATGGTCGCATTGCCGACGACCACATCGCGGCATGCGCACGGATGCAAGAACGTACCTGTCTCTGCATCGGGTGTGTCACCACACAATATCGCCCACCATTCCGGATAGCTGACCCTCAGTACCTTTGCTCCGAGCTTGCCGAGCGCCTCGATTTTGCTGCTCGAGGCCGTTTCGGTGACATACACGCTCGCTTTTGCGCCTCGCTCCCGCGCCGCCTCCGCAACCCCAAGCGCGAAGTTCCCCGTGCTCGCTGTATAGACTCCCCTTGAGAGTTCTGTCGGAGTGAGCTTCGACACCGCATTCAGCGCGCACCGTATCTTGAACGATCCGCGCGGCTGAAGGTTCTCCGGTTTGAGAAAGAGGCTCCGATCGGTCGCCTCGGCGTAAGGCAGCAGCGGCGTGCGGATGGCGCGTCCGCGGATCGCCTCTGAAGCCTGCTCGATATCGAGCCGGGAGACATCTGTCAGATAGGCCGAGCCGTTGCCGCCGTCGAGAGGCTTCCGTGAATGATGAAGGATGTCTGAAACGCTCATGATTTCCTCGCGTTTGGGCCCATTGCAGAGGCACGGCCGCTACTCATACCCAGGCACTACGAGCACGGTTGGGCATGAGCGGCAAGAACATACGGCAAATAGCGAAACGTCGGAAGTCGACGGTCCGGCGGACACCGACACGCGAGGCTCGCGGCGCCTCGAAGTGGCTTTCCGTCGGCGGCTCGCCCCGGGTCCGGTGCCGGATTCATGATGTGCACCGCCGTCGAGGGCTACCGCGTGACGGATGCTAAGCAGTATAGGATGAGGAATGCACCTGAATACCGGGGCGGCACCGCCGCAAAAAGATCATGGCTCAGCTACGGTTTGACTCCCTTCTGCATCACCACATCGTGCAGACTTTCATCGACAAAGGTCATGCTCCCACCAACGAACAGTTGGCGCAGATGTTGGCGGCAAGCGTCGAGGAAGTCGAAAGAGAGCTTGTTCGGCTTGGGGACTCTCATGGTGTGGTGCTTCACCCTGGACGGTGCGAGGTGTGGGTTGTGCATCCGTTTTCCTCGTCGCCCACTCACACCTGGGCCCAGGCCGCCGGACCCCAACAAAATTCCGGCTGACGTGCGCTACTTTGGTAATGCCTTTCCGTATATCGGTAAGCCGACCGAGATCTCGAAAGCGGATCTTTCGATACTTCCCAAGGACACCGGCAACTCACGATGCGCATGACGCTCTAATGCCAGGGTTCGTTGGCGGGTCGTCTCGAGGATAAGCCACGGCCGGTGGGCGAACGACGGCTAAGGAAGTGAAGCAGCTTCCGTCTGCCGGAGTTCAATGGCTGTTTGCTGCTGCGGATTCAACCGGTGGATGAAACTGTTTGCTGGAATCGTTCGGCGTTCGAGCGATTCCTTGCGTTTTTCTTCAGCATTCGCGATGAAGTCGGACAGTTCGCGCTCCATGGCTGAATCTTTGGCACCCGGCTTCCACGTCGCGGCTCCGTGCCGCCGGCGCGTGGTCCGAGCCAGTGCTAACGCTGCCATCGCAGCTTTCGCACATTCGTATTCAACCTGGCCGCAAAGGTCGATCGGCTCACCGAATTCGCGGAATGCTTCCACATACTCCCGAGCGGCGTGCGCCGTTGCCGGGTACTCGCGCAGCTCGGAGATAACTCTGCGGCTCAGGACGTCCCACTGCAACTTGTCCGGATAGGCAAAGGCGGGAATGGACACGCCCTTGCTGGCTTCGCGGCCCGTAGGGCCGACCGGCTCCGATGCTGCCCAAGCGGCCTTATGCATCATTGTCCGACAGGTTCGAGCGTAGCTTTCCAGCGATAACGCCAGCTCCAATGCAGTGTCCCGTCGGCGACGCCTGCGCTCCCGGGCATCGCGCGCGGCGATCCATGCCAGCGTTACGACAGAGCCGACCGCCGCTGACGCTAGCGCCAAAGTTATCGGAGTGTTCCAGCTAAGTTGCTGGAGATATTCAAGCCATTCCTGCCGCATACGATGCGCCTCGGAGAAAGAGGTGCACAGAGTATAAGCAATCGTTTGCAGGCTTGCTCGGAGCAAAAAATGCGGTATGTATTTTCGCCACAATCGCTTCAGTCGGGCGGCGCCTATCTTGACAGATCGGGCCGAACCGGGACACTCGTCCGCCCAGCACCGAGGCAGGATCCGTCAAAGGTTTGAGGCTGCTTCGCTTCTAGCGCAGACGGGGAGGCGACGTTGGCCGGATGGCGGCAACGGGCCCGCGTGCCGCCGGTCATGGCAAGCACCGTTCGATTGCTAGACGCTCAACACGGTTCGGCCATGAACCGTCGTTCGCCTCCGCCAGCAACCGGACACTTGTGCGACCGCTTTGCCCTAGACAACAGGCCTTCGTGCGTTGGTCGGAATATCCAGACTTCGCTTGCTGGCGCACTCGGCCACGGATCCCATTGCGCGGCACCGCGTCGGCTTGAGGATGCTATTGCAGCCACGGTTCCATCGACCTGCCCATACAAGAATTCAAGAAAAACATTTACGTAGACGATAATCGAAATACCGAGATTTTCAGGTAACCCCTCAAAATCCGCACACATTATTTTATCGAACCAGATGGAAATCATTCTTTAGGCAGAAAAATTTAACATGACGCGACAAATCGGGCTTTAGAAAATCTAAACCCGAACATCAAATAATATCGTTTGCGCGCCAAGATGGCCGGACGCTACTCTCACCAGCAATGATCTCCAGCGAGGGTCCCGCTTTGAAACTTATTTTGTCACCAACTTCATTACACGCATTCGACGGAGGGAATTCAGAATGAGTTTGGCGAACATCCAATCTCGGCCAAATAAGATCTTCGAAGTTCAGCTCGGAGAATCAGACATTTCGATCGAGCAATTCATTGCCGTGGCCAGACATGGTGCACAGGTAACGTTTTCGCCCGGATATCGCGAGCGCGTGTTGAATTCGCGCCGCCTGGTCGATCTTTTTCTGAGCCAGAACCGGCTTGTCTATGGCGTGACGTCTGGCTTTGGCGCAAATTCGACACGCGTCATCAGCCCGAGCGACGCCGAGCAGCTTCAGCGAAATATCGTGCGCTCCCATGCCGTCTCGGTCGGCGAACCGCTGCCTCGCGAAGTTGTCCGAGCCACGCTCCTGATGATGCTGATCAGCCTCGGCAAGGGCTATTCCGGCGTAAGCCTCGAATTGCTGCAGCAAATCGCCGGCCTGCTGAACAACGACATCACGCCGTTCGCGCCGGGCGACGGATCGGTCGGTTATCTCGCGCCCGAGGCCCATATGGCGCTCGTGCTGATCGGTGAAGGAGAAGCTTTCTGCCGCGGTGAACGCCTGAGTGGCACCGAAGCATTGGAGCGAGCGGGGCTGAAGCCGTACTCGCTGCGATGCAAGGAGGGGCTTGCACTCACCAACGGCACCACGTCAGTGACCGCGATCGGGATGCTTGCGCTTTACAACGCGATCGAGCTTTCGAAGGTTGCCGACATTGCCGCATCGATGTCCCTGCAGCCGCTCAAGGCAACCACGCGCTCGCTGGACGCCCGGTATCACTCCGTCAAGAAACATGTCGATCAGAGGAACACCGCCGACAACATCCGGCGGCTGCTGGCCGGAAGTGCACTATGCGATCGCTTTGCCGATTACAGACTGCAGGACGCCTACAGCCTTCGCGGCATTGCTCAGGTACATGGGGCGTCCAAGCGGGCGATCAACGACGCGTACGACGCGATTCTCGATGAAATGGGGTCGTGCGGCGACAATCCCGTCATCCATCCCGACGGAGAGGATGGCGCCGCGATATCCGGCGCCAACTTCGACGGTACGTTCGTCGGCATCGCGTGCGATCTCCTCTGCATCGCCATGACCACGCTCGCGAAGATCTCGGAGCGCCGGACGGACCGGCTCGTCAACCCGTACTTCAGCGAACTGCCCGCGTTCCTCGCGAAGGATCCGGGGCTGAACAGCGGTTACATGATCATTCAGTACACGGCGGCCGGATTGCTGGGCGAGATGCGCAACCTCGCTCAACCAGCAAGCGTCGACAGCGTGCCGACGAGCGGCAACCAGGAAGACCCCGTGAGCTTCGCCTATCACGCGGCACGAAAAGCCTACGCCACTTCGCAGAAGTTGCAGCACGTGCTGGCGATCGAGCTGCTTACCGCCGCCCAGGCGCTGGACTTCTTCGATCCGGCCGACGCATCACCCGCAACCGCGGCGGCGTATGCGCGAATTCGACAGGTTGCCCCGACTGCAGAAGGCGATCGGTTCTTCTATCCGGACATGGTGGGAGTCCACCGGCTCGTCGAACAGGGCGACTTGCTGAGCATCGTGGAGAGCATCGCCGGCACATTGCACAGCTAAAGCCGGTACTGCCCGCAATTCCGCCTATTTCCAATCCAAGGGCAACCTTGATTCGACAGTATGGAGGTGTAATGTGAATATGATTTTCACAAATGTCCTGAAGGCTTCTCTCGTCACCTTTCTCGGCGTGCTGGCACTGGCAGGAAACGGCGCTCAAGCAAAGGAATGGAAGACCGTGAAGGTTGCACTGGAAGGCAGTTATGCTCCGTGGAATCTGACATTGCCGAGCGGAAAACTCTCGGGATTCGAACCGGAATTACTCGACAATCTGTGCAAGCGGGTCAACCTGCAATGCGACACAGTCGCCCAGGACTTCGACGGCCTCATTTCCGGCCTGCAGGCCGGCAAATTCGATGTTGTGATGGACGCCCTTGCAATCACACCGGACCGCCAAAAGGTCATTGCCTTCTCCAAGCCCTACGCTGCAACGCCGGCCGCGTTCGCGACGGCAGATGGGCATGGATTGGCGAACACGACGGGAAAAACCGCTTTCCTCAAGCTGACCGGCGACCCCAAATCCGACGGACCCGTGATCGCCCCGCTGCGCGATCAACTGAGAGGGAAATCGATCGGCATTCAATCCGGCACGGTTTATACCAAGTTCATCACCGACAACTTCAAGGACGTCACTACAGTACGCCTCTACAAGACCTCGGCCGAACGCGACCTCGACTTGCTCAACGGGCGTATCGACATGGCCTTCGACGACGTGACCTACTTTGCGGGAATCGCCGACAACAAGGAAACCGCTAAAATCCAGACCACCGGACCCAAGATCGGCGGCGCGATTTGGGGCCCGGGAGAGGGACTTGGGTTTCGCAAACAGGATACGGACCTGAAGGCGAAATTCGACGCAGCCATCACGGAGGCACTTGCGGACGGTACCGTCGAGCGGCTGTCGGAAAAATGGTTCAAAACCGATGTGCAACCGTAAGCGTGCAGCATTGCATGACGCCGTTGCGTGGCCCTGGTGCAAGAACCCGGACGATCATCGGGCAGCCGGTGCAAGATACATGGATATGGGGATCGCGATTGTTCGCGTACTTGCTGCCGAGCAACGGGTTGTTGCCTCCAGGGTTGACGATCCCGACGGCATTTCCTAGGTCAACGAGATGAGCCGCCTTCCTCCTCTTCGAGCGCTGCAGATATTCGATGCCGTCATTCGTTACGGGGGTGTCGTGGCCGCAGCGGAGGCGCTTCACGTGACGCCCGGGGCGATTAGTCAGCAGATTCGTGTCCTCGAGGACTTTCTCGGGGTCGCGCTTTTTGAGCGGGAGAACACCGGCCTGCGACCGACACCGCTCTGCGAGCTGTACCATTCACATATTTCCAGGGGATTCGAGTGCTTCCATAGCGCCCAGGCGGCGCTCAAGGCACAGACGGGGCGCCGACTCACCCTCATGACATTTCCGTCGGTTGCGACCCATTGGCTTGCCTCCAGATTGGACACATGGCACACCGTCTGCCCTCACGTGCAGGTTCACGTCGAGGTCGTCGATCACGAAACCAGCATCGGCGCGAGAAGTGCCGACGTCCGGCTGACGTATGGAGCACTACCGCATGACGGAACGCCCTATCACGTCGTCTTTACGGACAGAGTCGCCCCCGTATGTGCACCCTCGCTTTTGCAGTCACAAGGACCGATTTCGCAGCCGGCGGATATCTTGCGCTATCCGCTCATTCACGTTGAGTGGGGATGGGCAAACAGGTCGCCGCCAACGTGGGGAAACTGGCTGCATGCCGTCGGAGTGCCCTTACCCGAGGTGCTGGCGCCACTCACTTATTCCGTTTCAGGCATGGCAATCGATGCAGCAATTCGGGGGAGAGGCATTTCGTTGGGACAAGGCTTTTTTGCCATTGATAGCATCAAGCGACACGAACTTGTTGCGCCGTTCAAGATCGGCCTACCCATGCCGTTCCCATACTTTATTTGCTGGAAGCAAGCTGTGGCGGACTCCCCTGCAACCAGGCAATTTCTCGACTGGCTAATCGAGGAAGCCGAGCAGACGGGACGCGACATAAAAGCCATGTTCGGCGACTGAAGCGCGCATGTACAAGCGCAACAAACCGCCTCGAAAGCGTACGGTAGGCCCTCTACTGTACGATTCTCGGCCCGACTCTATAAAACACCGGCCTCCGCCATTTCATGCTTTCTCCCGCATGCATCTCATGTTCATGGAAATTCCCTTTCAAACTGTCGTCTGCTGCTTGGACGGCAGTACGGGAAGATCGACCATTACCGGGGCGCCGGGAGCCGTACACCCTTGCGAGCAGCATTTGCCAGGCTGAGTATTACGCGTGATGGCTCGGTTCGGGTCGTCCATCAAACCGCGATTCAGGAGCCGCTCGACGAGCTGAACCTTGGAGCCGACCGGATAGTTGCGGTAGATCTCCCGCTTCATCGCTTCCGGCGACCCGCCTCCGTGCATGCTGATAACCGAGTACCAGCCACCCTGATACGAGGCTGTCAGATCCTCGATAAAGCGCGCCGTCTCGATGCGCTTGTCATACGGGATGTCCGAATTGGCGCGGAGAACGTTCTGCAGCGTGGCGGCGGTTTCCGGGTTATGGTCCTCGTCCGGGCCCGGCAGCGTGACAATGAGACCACCCGATACGTAATGCGCGATCTTGTGCATGTCATAGATTTGCGTCGCGAGCAGCAGCTTGCCGATGTTGGAAAACACATGATCAGGAACGAAGCTTTGTGCGGGAGCGTCCTGAGTCGCATACACCGAGGCTGCCACGCCGCATGCGTAGAAGCCCTCAGTGATCTTGATGAGTTCGACCATCTGGTCCCGAAGGTGGTGCTCTTCGCCCGGATCGAAGCCATTTGCTTCGCACATCAGCGCGCCCGCACCGATGAGCAAATCACCGAAGCCCGCCCGCGCACCGATGCAACTGTGACGGTGGTGAGTAGCGTAGTTGTAGGTCATGTAGCCGCTATGCTCCCACTCGCCGGCATAGAACACACGCTCCCAAGGCACGAACACGTCCTGAAACACGACCACGCCTGTCGATTGGCCGTACTTGTTGGAGAACAGAGCCGCCTTCTCGCCGGGGCGGCCGGCAGGACGAGCGACGATCGTCACGCCCTCAGCATCAACCGGAACTGCACAACACACGGCGAATTCCGCGTCTTCCTTGCCCATGTTCCGGCAAGGCATGACCAGGAATTCGTGCATATACGGCGCACCGGTCACGATGGCCTTCGTGCCGGAGATGCGGATGCCTTTGCCGTCGCGGTGGGTGATGTGAACGTAGGTGTCGGGGTTGTTCTGTTGATGCGGTCGTTTGCTGCGGTCGCCTTTCGCGTCCGTCATCGCAACACCCAAGGTCAGATCCCGGTCCTGGATGTCGTGGAGGTAGGCTGCGAAGCGCTCCCGATGTTCGGTTGTGCCCTTCGCGTCGTCGATGCGCGCGGAAACCTGGTGGATTGCGTTCAGTGCGTCGTGCGTCAGATAGCGCTGTGCGCAGCCGGTTTCCTGGCAGATGAGGCGGACCGCTTCCAGTTTGTTGAGGAGGTCGCCGCTGCTGGTATTGATATGAAGAAGGCGGTTGACGACCTTGCCGCTGCTCGCCTGAGTTGCAGTCGTGATCGGTGCGTATTCTTCGCGCAGCGCGTAGTCGTACGTCAGTCCCACTGCATTGACGCCGGGGCGCAATGCGGGCTCGTCAACGACGGATTCGACGCGTCGGCCGTCGACAAACACCTTCGGACGATATTGACGCAGGGACTCTTCATATTCGCGGGAGGACATCAGCATAGGGAGACTCCGGGTTGTTTGAACGACTGGCAATAAAATTAAACGGTGTTCAAAACATTGTCAAGTGTTTGATTCTGTGCGAGCATGTCCAGAAATTGGAGGACCCAATGAAGCTTGCCGAAGTTGATCGGGAGCAGCAGCGTCGGGACCGGCAGGCTGTCGTGAGCGACGCCAAGCGCGCGCACATCTTGGCTGCTGCCCGTGAGGTGTTCGAAGAGCGCGGACTTGATGGCGCAAGCATTCGGGAAATCGCCAAGCGCGCGGGCTATACGCCGGGTGCCATCTATTCGTATTTCGAGGCGAAAGAAGAGATTTATGGCGCGTTGCTGGCCGAATCGCTCGAGCGCCTGAACGCGGCGGTAAGTGACCGGATCAAGGGGGCGCGATCGGAGACTAAGCGCGCCGAACGTGCCGCCATGGCGTTCTATGACTTTTACGCGAGCAATCCCCGCGACCTTGACCTCGGGTTCTACCTTTTTGGCGGGATGCGGCCGCACGGCCTCACACCGGAACTCAACGCAACCCTGAATGAAAGGCTGCGCGACGCCCTCGCGCACTTCGAGGGTGCGCTGCGGGCACTGGGAGCGTCAGAAGAGGCCGCCCGCGTGGAAGTAACGGGATTTTTCGCGCACTGTGTCGGCCTTTTGATTCTGGAGAATACCAAGCGGATCAAGATGTTCCGGGAGGATTCGGCCACGCTCTGTTCGCTCTATGTCGCACGGGTACTTGAGCGGATGAAGGCGTTAGACGACAAATTGATGTCCGCCAAGATAGATTCATGACCGAGGTGAGCAGCATCCTGGACCGCCTGCCGATCGGCGTGATGAGCGTCCGCGACGGGGCGATCGCGTTCATGAACTACACCTTGCGGAGCCTGTTCGACGGAGCCTATGCGTCCCTGGGGGAACTGGCTGAGGTCTTCCCGGGCACGGCTGGGCTCGCCGACGCGCTCGAGCGAGGCGAACCGGTGTGGGTCAGTATCGGCGACGCGGTGTTCTACGTCGACGTGACGGGTCGTGGGCAGGACGGGGACATCGCCGTTTTCGTGCCCTTGAGCTACATGGACCCGAAGGACCCGCAGCTGCGAGAGCTGCGCGAACTCCACACCGACTTTCAGGAAATCTTTCACAACTGCTTCGATGGTATCTACGTCGCCGACGGCAGTGGGCGCTCGCTTTGGCTCAATGAGGGTTTCGAGCGAGCCTACGGCCTCGACGCCCGCGACTTCATCGGCCGCGACGCGCGCGAGCTTGAGCGGCTCGGCTACATCAAGCCCCTGATCACCTGGAAGGTGATCACCACCAAGCAGCGACAGTCGGCGGTGCAGCGCACCAAAGCAGGCAAAAGCGTGCTGGCGACGGGTATCCCGCTCTTCGACGAGCGCGGCAACGTCCGCAAGGTCATCATCAACTCCCGCGACCTGACCGAACTCGTCGCCTTGCAGCAACGACTCAGCGAGGCTGAGGCCGATCTGGCCCGCACCCGTTCCGAGCTCGCGCAGCTACGCTCGGAAAGCCAGCGCGTCGATCTCGTCACTTGGTCGAGCGCCGCCATGCAGGCCGTGATTGATCTTGGCCTGCGCCTGGCGCGGGTCGACACCACGCTGTTGATCCAGGGGGAATCCGGCGTCGGCAAGGACGTCATCGCCCGCCTGATCCATAACGAAGGAACCAGGCAGGATGGGCCCTTCGTCAAGATCAACTGCGGCGCGATCCCGGCCGAGCTCCTCGAATCCGAGCTCTTCGGCTACGAGCGCGGCGCCTTCACGGGCGCCCGCAAAGAGGGCAAGGCGGGTCTCTTCGAGGCCGCTCATGGTGGCACCCTGTTCCTTGACGAGATCGGCGAAATGCCGGCGCCGTTGCAAGTCAAGCTCCTGCAGGTGCTCCAGGACCGGGCCTTCACCCGTCTCGGCAGCACCCGGACGGTCAATGTGGACTTCAGGCTGATTGCTGCGACCAACCGTGACCTCAGGTCCATGGTACGGGAGCGGACATTTCGCGAGGATCTCTTCTATCGCTTGAGCGTCGTCCCAATCCATATTCCCCCGCTCAGGGAGCGGCCGGAGGACGTCGTCCCCCTCACCCACCGTTTCCTGCAGGAGATCAACGAGCGCTACGGCTTCGCGCGCCGCTTCTCTGGAGCGGTGATGGATCGTCTTCTGCGCTACGCTTGGCCGGGCAACGTTCGAGAACTGCGCAACATCATTGAGCGGCTCGCCGTTACCGCACACGAGGACGAGATCGGGCTCGAGACCCTGCCAAGCGATATCCTTGTCGAGAACGGGCCCCACGCGCCCTCAAACAAGCCTTTGAAGGCTGCCATGCGCAGCCATGAGGTCGAGACCGTGCGAGCCGCCGTCGAGCGCCTCGGCTCGATCGGTCGGGCGGCCGCCCATCTGGGCATCAGCGAATCCACCGTCAAGAGACGCCTGCGAGAAGGGCGAAGCCCCGTCAGCCATTGAGTCGATGGCCCAAAGGCGCTCGGCCATGTTCGGCTGAGGTCAGATTTGACCTGACCCGGCCAGAACTGATCCTCTCGAGAAGAGCGACGCTCACGCTCACCTGCACAAGCCACTGAAAACACAAGGAATTTCCTTTTGGCACGCCACTTGCGTTAGCCCTGCTGGCGAAACTTGCGCGAGGTGTGGCATGACAGAAATCCTAGTCACGGACGGGCTCGTCGTCGGAGAGAGCTGTGCGGGCCAGAGTGCTGCGTTGACCGCAAGCGAGGCAGAGATCGTCGGGGGCGGGACGCGCTGCCGCGCAGGCTCCCACGCTTCGATCAATCAACAGCAGATCCAGAGGAAACACCCATGACCACAACTGCCATGCCGCTCCGCGAAACCGTCGGCGTCACGCGCGAGGAGCGCAAGGTCATCTTCGCCTCATCCCTCGGCACCGTCTTCGAGTGGTACGACTTCTTCCTCTACGGTTCGCTCGCCGCGATCATCGGGGCGACCTTCTTCGGTGCCTTCCCGCCGGCGACGCAGGCAATCTTTGCGCTGCTCGCCTTTGCCGCAGGCTCACTCGTGCGCACTTTCGGCGCGCTCGTCTTCGGGCGCATCGGCGACCTCGTCGGTCGGAAATACACGTTTCTCGTCACCATCCTGATCATGGGGCTATCGACCTTTCTCGTCGGCCTCCTGCCGGGCTCAGCGACGATCGGCCTCTGGGCGCCGATCATCCTGATCGTGCTGCGCCTCCTCCAGGGCCTGGCGCTCGGCGGCGAGTACGGGGGCGCCGCGATCTACGTCGCCGAGCACGCCCCGCCAGGCCGACGCGGCTTCTACACGTCGTGGATCCAGACGACAGCGACGCTCGGCCTCTTTCTTTCGCTCGGCGCGATCCTCGGCACCCGCGCCATGGTCGGCGAGCAGGCCTTCCCGGTCTGGGGCTGGCGCGTGCCCTTCCTGCTCTCGTCTGCGCTGCTCGGCATCTCGGTCTGGATCCGCATGCAGCTCAACGAGTCGCCGGTGTTCCAGCGGATGAAGGCGGAGGGCAAGGCGTCGAAGGCGCCGCTGACCGAGGCCTTCGGCCGCTGGTCGAACCTCAAGATCGCCCTCATAGCACTCTTCGGCCTCGTCGCCGGCCAGGCCGTCGTTTGGTACATGGGCCAGTTCTACGTGCTCTTCTTCCTGCAGAACATCCTTAAGGTCGACGGCTTCACAGCGACGCTGCTCGTCTTCTGGTCGCTCTTCCTCGGCTCGGGCTTCTTCGTGGTCTTCGGCTGGCTTTCCGACAAGATCGGCCGAAAGCCCATCATCATCGGCGGCTGCCTTCTCGCCGCGGCAACCTACTTCCCGATCTTCCAGGCGATCACCGAGCGCGCCAACCCGGCGCTCGCCCGCGCGCTCGAGACCGTCAAGGTCACTGTTGCCGCCGATCCGGCCCAATGCGGCGACCTGTTCAACCCGGTCGGCAACCGGGTCTTCACGGCGCCCTGCGACCTCGCCCGCGCCTACCTCGGCCAGAGTTCGGTCCGCTACGACCGACGGGCCGCTGCGCCGGGCGAGCCGGTGCGCGTCCTCGTCAACGGGACGGCCGTGCCGTTCGAGGCGGGCAAGCTCGCCGAATCCCGCAGCGCCGTCACCGCGGCCCTCCAGGCCGCGGGCTACCCGAAGGCCGGCGCCCCCGGCACGGTCAGGATGACCCACGTCTTCGATCTTCGGAGCGCGCAGGTTCTGTCGATCATCGGGCTTCTCTTCGTGCTCGCGATCTACGTCACCATGGTCTACGGCCCGATGGCGGCGGCGCTGGTCGAACTCTTCCCGGCCCGCATCCGATATTCCGGGCTGTCGCTGCCCTACCATATCGGCAACGGCTGGTTCGGCGGGCTCCTGCCGGCCACCGCCATCTCCATGGTGGCGCAAACCGGCGACATCTATTTCGGGCTCTGGTACCCGATCGTCTTCGCAGTCGCGACCATCATCATCGGTGTCCTAACGGTTCCGGAGACCAAGGACCGCGACATCGCCGACCTTGGCTGATGACACGAGGCCGGCCCCTCACATCTGCGCTGAAGCGCGTTCTTCCCCGGGGCGGGCATACCGCAGACGGCGTCCGTTCGTGCCGCTTTGCTGGTATGGCGTTGGTCCGAGGCGGGTTGGCGCTGATTCGCGACATGGGTAAGCGATCGCCAGCCAGCAAATATTGGGTGGCGGCCACCGCTTTGTCGAGGCACAAGGCTTCGGTCGGTCGCGGCAACGTTCGCGACGCCAATCAAAGAGGATGTTTTCGGAGACAAGCATATGGCGTTCTTCCCTGACGTCTACTGCTCGTTCAGAACACCTTAATTTAGTTTTTGACAGAAGAATGACGCTCATGTTGGATTTTCTTGTAACCGACGTACTGGTCGTAGGAGAAGGCTCCGCGGGTCAAACTGCGGCGCTTGCCGCAAGCGAAAAGGGTTGTGACGTTACCTTGCTCAGCGATGGCCGCGCACCGAGTACTGCCGTCTCCACCGGCTTTCTCACCTACGCTGCGCACGAGGGCTTCGATCGTGCCCGGTTCTACGAAGCGATGTCGCAAACCACTGGAAAGGGCTTGTGTGATATTGCGCTCTTGAGGCGTCTCGTCGATGAAGCGCCAAAGGAAATGGCGGAGTTGATTGAGACATATCAGGTTCCTGTCGACAAGGCCGAGCGTGGACTGAGAGCGCGCCGGGCAGTGAGTAAGAGCGGACGCGAGCTGCTTTCCGGATTGGAAACCGAGTACGCGAAGAACGATGCCGTCGAGGACATAACGGGGCTCATGATGGAGTTCTCGTCGACACACGGAACCGCGCTCTATGCCCAGTTGCGTAAAGCCGTCAACACGTCGCCCAATATTCGGCGCGCGCGGGGAAGTGCTCTGGTTCTCGAACCCGGTTCCACTACGGTCGGTGCCCTTATCGACGGCAAGCCGGTGACGATCGCCGCTCGCTCGATCATCCTGGCGACTGGCGGGATTCAGGGCCTATACGAGGTCACGGATAACCCCGAGACGCTGACGGGCGATGGTCACGGCATGGCGATGGACGCCGGTGCCGAGCTGATCGACATGGAGTTCATGCAGTTCTACCCGCTCTCGGTCAACGAGGAGGGCGTGCCGACACTCTTCCTTTATCCAGATTTCCCGAGGCGCGCCAAGCTCATTAACGACATGGGCGAAAACATCATGGTGAAGCATCTTGGCGAGGGCTCACAATACCTTTCGGAGCTGCACAACTGGGATCAACTGGCGGCAGTGGTGCAGACGGAGATCGTCGAAGGCAAGAAGGTCTTCGTTGATTTCCGTGAAACGACTTTAGAAGATTGGGCGCCGGACTCACTCACAGGCACCTTCTTGGGCAAGTGCGTGCCGAATTTCCGAACCACCCCGGTACGGGTTGCCCCTTCGGCGCACTACACGATCGGCGGTCTGAGGGTCGATGTGGAAGGCCGGACGAATCTTCCCAACGTCTATGCTGTGGGAGAGGTGGCTGGCGGCGTGCATGGCGCCAACCGTCACGGTGGCGTCGCGCTCGTCGAAGCCATGACGTACGGCCGGATTGCCGGACGGCACGCGGCAGAAAGCCTTAACGGCAAAGCAGCGCAGCAAGGAGCATCTCTTCTTCCTCCAGCCAGCAAATCGGGAAAGCCAAGCAGGATTGACGGGCTAATGAGCGATCTGCGTCGCGCAAACCAGTTTGCTCTTGGGCCGATTCGTGACGGCGCACGGCTTGTACGTGTCGGGGAACAGTTCGCTGAACTGCTGGACGAGGTCCGCTCGTTTGGCTGGAACAGCTACCGCGAGATGCAAGAAATCTTGCGCCTCGAACGCGCGATCAAGCTGTCTGACGGCATGCGCCAAGCCATGTTCCGCCGCACCGAGACGCGTGGAGTCCACAATCGGTCCGATTTCCCGAACTCCAGTGATGCATGGCTGAAGAAGCAGACATTTGCGCTGCGAGATGGGAAATTTCATTTCGAGGACGTCCCCGTCTAATCGAAGCCACGCAAGTGCGACGTCACGTTGGCGGCACGCTCGCCGCCTATGGCCTGTATCGCGCATCGCTCGAATACTACCGCGCGATTCGCGAATGGATCGCGTGTGCTTATCGTGAGTCAGGTCGCGTTCGAGACGGTATCGCATCGTAAGTTGGAAAACTCAATTTTATGGAGGAGATTTATGTCGCAGCGACCGGTACTTGGGAAGTTTCCGCAGGTTGATCATCACCAGGCAA
>NZ_JAFLRF010000075.1 GCF_017315705.1 Trinickia mobilis
CGAGCGCATACTTGTCGTCGAGGGTAACTTTACGTAGTGTCACGTTCACTCCTTTGCTCCAGCGTAAGCTCCTGCAGACTGAGTTTTCCAACTCCACATGTCGGTCCCACCCTCGAGCAGTGCGCGCGCAACAACCATCTTGTGCACCTCCGACGCACCGTCCACAAGACGCGCCTGTCGCGCATAGCGGTACATCCATTCGAGCGGCGTATCCTTCGAATATCCTTTCGCACCGTGCAGTTGGATCGCCGTGTCGATCACCTGATGCAAGCTCTCGGACGACGCAATCTTGGCCATCGAGATTTCCGGGCGCGCAAAATCGCCTTGGTCCAGATACCACGCCGCGCGCATGGTAAGCAGTCGCGCAACGTCCAGTTTCATCGCCGCTTCGCCGAGCAGCCACTGCACCCCCTCACGCTCGGCGAGCAACTGACCACCCGTCTTTCGAGTGTTGACGTGCGCGACCGCCAGCTCGAGTGCTCGGCGTGCCATACCGTTCCAGCGCATGCAGTGCGTGAGACGAGCGGTGCCGAGTCGAATCTGGGTGGCCTTGAGGCCGTCGCCGATCCCCATCAGCAGTTGATCGTCAGGAATCTCGAGCCCATCGAACTCGATCTCGCAGTGCCCGCCATGCTCCTCGGGCCCCATGATGGGAATGCGGCGGACGATCCGCCAACCCGGGTCGTTCGCATGAAACAGGAAAGCCGACAGACCCTTGCGAGCATCCGACGATGTCCGTGCGATCACGATGAAGTGGCTGGCTGCTTCGGCTCCGGTGATAAACCATTTGCGGCCGCGGATGACCCACTTGTCGCCGACACGCTCGGCCGTCGTCAGCATCATCGACGGATCAGAACCGGCGCCAGGCGCTGGTTCGGTCATCGCAAACGCGGAGCGAACCTTGCCGTCGATGATCGGCTGCAGCCAACGTTCCTTTTGAGCTGGGGTCGCCACCTTGTTCAGCAAAATCATGTTGCCATCGTCCGGAGCTGCGGAATTGAACACGACGGGGCCGAAAATGGAACGGTTCATCTCCTCGTAGCACACGGCCATTTGCGCAATCGAAAGCCCACCGCCCCCGTGCTCGCGAGGCATCTGCAATGCCCAAAGTCCGCGCGTTCGCGCTTGGGCGCGAAGCTCTGCAAGCAGGACTTCTGCGATGTTTTCATGCTCGTCGTACGAGTTCGCCTTTGCTTCGAGCGGCAGCAGGATTTCATTGACGAAGGTGCGAATTTGCTGGCGCACTTCGCGTGTGGAAGAATCAATGGAAAAATCCATGTCCGTCAGCCTCTCGGGGGGGTTGAGTGAGTTGTTCGACTAAGCGTGGGTTGTCGATCACCAGTTGACGGGCCAGTCGGTCACGCAGATTTGCAATCAACTGCGTGCGCATCGGGCAGCCGGCATCGAATTGACCGGCCCGGATACCTTTGACGATCACGACCTCTCCGAGTAGACCGTCTGTCATGGCAGTCAGCCCGTTTTCCGGAGACGCCCGGAAATGACGCTCGACGATGCGAAGTGCGTTCGCAATCATCAGACAGTCGTATCGTTCCTGCTTCGAGGCGGACGGGATGACAGCCTGAGTCAGCGTACCGTGCGCCTGCGTGAGCAAATCCAGCACCTTTTCGGTGGCATTCATCAACGGATCTCCAGGAGGTTCATCGCTTCAAGCGTCAATCCGGCGACAAGTCGGCCCGACAATGCGAGCTCAAGACTGCGCTGTGCGCCGGACGCATGGCGCTCTTCCTGATGAAGCGCAATCACGGCCCATTTCACCTGAGCCAGCGCTTGCCACTCTCCTAATTCATCCGGTTGGATCTCGCGACCGGTGGCCTGCCGGTACCCCTCAAGGAAGCTTCGAAGCGAACCGATGCCACCGGCGCTCAGGTCCGGCCGGCCGAATCGCCAGCATGGCGCGGTAAACCAGCCGAGGTCTTCCAGCGGATGGCCCCACCCCGAAAATTCCCAGTCGAGAATTGCGCACACACGTCCGTTGTCGACCATATAGTTCCCGGTGCGAAAGTCGCCGTGCGTAAAAACCCCCTCAGTCGCTGCGCACAGCTTCGATTCCAGGTCACGCAGGCACAGTTCCAGCGCCGGGTGGACGTCGGGCAAAGCATCCAGTTGCCCCCGCAGGTGATCGATTGATGCGGACACTGCCGACTCCGGCCTCGGCCCCATCGCCGCGAGCACTGCGTCAGCAGGCGTGCGATGAACAACTCCAATCAACTCGCCCAACTCAAAGGCGAGTGCCTCGCGATCGGACACAGACGCATTCCCTTTGGTGAGCAGGTGACCCGCCGCAACGCCGCTCACGAACTCCAGAATGAAGAATGGTTTGCCGATGACGCTAAGGTCTTCACACAATCCATATGGTCGTGCTACGCGTGCGCCGTGGTCGAACGCCAGTCGATATCTAAGATATTCTTCTGCACGCGTGCAACTGGTCGGAATTGCTGCATCGGCGTCGGTCCGAAGCACAAACGACCGACCGTCGCTCATCTCCAAGCGCCAGTTCTCTTGAATAGCCCCGCCTGACAGACGCGAGGCGCGCGTTACGGCTGAACGGGTAACGTCGTTTCTTGTGAACCATTGGTTGAGCCGTTCGAGTGCACTCGGATTCGGCAGCCCCTCAATCGCGCAATCGCGGGTAGGATCGCTCGAAGGTTCACGCAGCATGTTCGAGTTCTCCCTTGACGCATTGTTCGATGAGTCGACGTGTCGGTTCCCCGGGAATCACCAACGGCAGCCGCAACGTCGCTTCGCATTGTCCAAGCAGGCTAGCTGCGTACTTGACTGGACCCGGACTGGTTTCCGCAAAAAGCGCCCGCGTCAGCGGCTGAAGTTGCACGAACAGCCGGCGAGCGCGTGCAATCTTGCCTTGCTCCATGAGCGAGCACATTTCGACGACTTTCGCGGGCACAACATTGGCCAGAACGGAGATGACACCCCACCCGCCGAGAGCCAGATACGGCAATGACGTGAAGTCGTCTCCACTGTAAAGCGCAAAGCCCGACGGCAGCGCCCTCAGGATCTCCACCGCACGCGCCATGTCGCCGGTAGCGTCCTTCAAACCACGGATGTTCGGATGGTGTGCCAGACGCGCAACCGTCGATGCGGTCATGTCAGTGACCGTACGCCCGGGGACGTTGTAAAGCACGAGCGGAATCCGAACCACATCGGCTTGCGCGGTGAAATGATCGAATAGCCCTTGTTGCGTAGGCTTGACGTAGTAGGGCACGACGCTAAGCAGCGAACTGGCGCCATGGTCTGAAGCGAACCGTGCGAGCTCGACTGCTTCCGACGTCGAGTTTGCGCCGACGCCAGCCATGATATGAATCCTGCCCTCAGCGTACTCGACTGCAGCGGCAATGACTTCGCGGTGCTCGACATGCGAAAGCGTCGAAGACTCCCCGGTCGTGCCGACAACCGCGATAGCCGCAGTCCCGCTTGTGACGTGAAAGTCGATCAGCTTGCGCAACGCTGTCCGATCCAGTCCGCCGTCCTTCGCGAACGGCGTGATCAGCGCCACGATACTGCCGCGCGGCAACCTCGTTTCGTCCGAAAGCGGCAAACGGGTCATTGAATAATCCATGCATCTCTCCTGCGATGTGACTGCCGCGTTGCGAGCGCCTCGGCTAACCCCACGCCATTTATTCTACACAAGTGTCGACACTATGGCGTTGGCGTTTACCCGGGATCCGGACATCACCAAACACACCCAAAGGCGGGCGCAGACGTCTCAATGCTGTGCGAGGGACACGTTCCCAACCCACGAATCAACAAGGCACTACGAGAGGTTGGGTCGACGTCGAGCCCTCTGGCTCTCTAGACCTACGAATCGGGAGCACGCTGCTGGACGGCTCGACAAGGAAGGCGGCAGATTGCCATCGCGAGGGCTCGGTCAATTCCGCCTAGTTTCGGTTGGAAGCTTTCGCCTCGATCCGATCCAGGAAGCGATGCCACGGATGGACAAATCGTGCGACATGGACAGCGAAGTCGTACCCCAAGACTGTCCGCATTGGCGTAACGGGCACCGGCATATCCCGTTCGTCAGCGGCACCAGCGAGCAAGCGCGCAGCTGCAGCTCCCCATACCGTACTCATAGCGACACCGCGACCCGAGTACACCCCAGCAAACAGAAGGCCTGGAGCCAGCTCCATTAAGCGCGGAATACGGTCAGGCACGACCGCAAGCGTGCCCTCCCAATATTCCGCGGCTGCCAGTCCACGCAGCTGTGGGAATGCCGCATGAAATTTGGCCAGAACGGCTTCCTTACCACGCAGGGCGGCGTCGTGCCAAAAGGTGTGCGCACCCACTGCCTCGAGGCGGCCGTCGGAGTCGTATCGGCAAGCGAAAATGTCGCGGCGCGTGTCCGACACGCCCTCGTTTCCTGGTAATACGCTGAGGCGTTGATCCGAGCTGAGCCGCTCGGTTGCGACCTGATATAAGCGCACAGGAATGAGCGACCGTTTCAGGTGCGGCCAGAAATTTCCCGTCAACGCGTTGGTCACCACCAACGCGAACTTTGCACGCAACGCGCCGCGCGGAGACTCGAGCGTCCAGCGATCGCCGTCGCGGAGAATTCGTGTCACCGGTGAATGCTCGTAGATGCTCGCTCCCTCCAAAGCAGCCGCGCGCGCCATGCCGCGGCACAAGGCGTAGGGATTCAAATGCCCAGCTCGGTGCGCTTTCCATCCGCCCGGGTAGGCAGCGCTGCCCATACGCGCCGACAGCGCATCGCGATCAAGCCACTCGACCGGAGCACCGAACGTCTTCCACTCGTCATGGAAAATCCTTCCCCGTTTCAGAGTCGTGGTCGAATGACACGCCTGGATCCATCCGTTGCGTACAGAGTCGCAAGCGATCTCGTACCGGTCGATGAGATCGAACAGATTGGATGGCGCGGTTGCGACCATCGTGTTGTATCGCGTTCCTCTTTCTTTGCCTAGAAGCGCTTCGATTTCCCTGGGACTCTTTAGCGAGTGGTGGGGGATAACCTGACCATTGTTCCTCCCCGACGCCGCTTGTCCGATGCTGTCCTGCTCTAGAAGGCTTACCGAGCCGCCCATTCGGGCAAGCTCGATCGCCGCCGACAGCCCCGAAAGACCACCGCCGATGATGGCGAAATCGCATTCCGCGGGATGGGCAAGCTGAGGATAGTCGAGCGTTTCTTCTTTCGAGATCTTGCGCCAGTGGTGTGGCGGTTGCAGAACGGCCAATCAAATGCTCCTTGTCCTATACGTACCGGAGAAGCCGCCGGCTGCCTTGCTCGATGTCCGTTGCGACCTGGCCGTCAGGCGTGGACCGCCAGTTGCTCCTGCCGAACCTCTTTTTCACTCAAAAGCGCTTCTCCGCAGATGAAGCCCCACGTTAAATTAGGCCCGATAGTCGTGCCGGGACCAACGGCAAGCGTACCAATCGGGTTCGCCATAGAAAGGCCTGCGGCGTAAAGCCCCGGTATGACGCTGTCATCCGCCCGAAGCACTTGACCCGCACTATTAGTCCGGGCCCCGCCCTTTGTACCAAGAATCGACCGGTTAAAGGGCGCGGCGAGATACGGCGGACGGTCGATCGGCCCTAATGCGCTGTTGGGACCTCCAGCCTTGAATTGCTCCCACGCGCTCTCTCCGCGGTGGAAATCAAGATCCCGACCATCCGCGCAGAAATCATTGAACCGCGACACGGTCTCGGCGAGCGCCTCAGCGGGAACTCCGATCTTGGTGGCAAGTTCACGCAAAGTCGACGCTCGCACCATCCAGCTTGGATCCTTGCGTGAATACCACCCGAGCGGAGGCGCGTCCTTCAGGAGCCGGCTGTCCGCGATCACCCACGCCGGCAGATGCTCGGGCCGGCCTGTTTTTCCATCGCGCCGGTCGACGGCAACGCCGATATTGAAGTCATATTCACTGACAAATCGCTTGCCCGATCGATTGACGACAATTGCGTGCTTTTCCGCCTGGAAAATCGTGGGCAGTCCGTGAAGCCTGCCTTCGTAGCGTGTCGGTATGGCGGGATAGACATTGGCCTGGTCCATGTGAGCAAGCGCACCGCCGACGGTTGACACCATTCGATGACCATCGCCTTCGTTGCTACGAGGACTCCCCAGCCAGTCCAGCTTGCCTGGGAAATGTTCGTTCAGCATCTCTCGATTCCACTCGAACCCGCCAGACGCAATGACGACGCCGACATTGGCGCGAAGGCGCTTTCTTGCTCCATTCATATCGGCGACAAGTCCAATGATCCTACCGGTGCAATTGTCCTTGATGAGTTCCACGACCCGAGCGTTCGTCGAAACGCTGCAGCCCTTGTCGAGACACCCCCTAAGCAACCCGATCACAAGTGCACTTCCCTGTGCACGGCTTCGGGACAACACACGCCAGATGAGTCGATGCATGACGCGCAGCGCGGCCCAGACAGGTCGATGATAAAGATCCCCGTCATATACTTCCTGATACGTAAAGAGGTGCGGGAGCGTTGAGGGGCGTATCTTTCCCGAAAAGCTTCCAACAATCCATTTGCTCAGAGGCTTCGGCGAAAGCATGCGGCCGCGCAGCTTTCCTCCGGCCCGCTCCGGCATGATGTCCGGCTCCTGCGTGAGTGCAAAACGTAGTGGCGTCGCTGCCTCGATGAACTCAAGAGCGCGAGGGGCGGCTCGCGCGAACGAGGCCCACAGATCGTCTTCAGTCGCTTGCCAACCCCGGGGAGATGCGGCACGCAGGTAGGTCAACGCATCATCAACGCTGTCCTCGAGTCCAGCAGCGGCGGCATGGTGGTTTGCCGGGATCCAGGTGCCTGCCCCGGACATTGCGCTCGTTCCGCCAATTAGTGCAGTCTTCTCGAGGATCTTGCAACTCAGGCCGCCCGCACTGGCTCTAAGAGCTGCCGAAAGCGCTGCGGAACCAGAGCCTACGAACAGGACGTCAAACGTCTCGTGCCAATTCTGTGATGCACTCATGATAAAAACCTGCTAGATCCCAACGACCTAAACGGTGAAGAGTCGTCCAAACTGGGGAAGCGAATCGTCAACCCCACCGAGTCTGAGCGCGTGCCAAGCCATTGCATGGTTGCTGGACGTTACCGGCTTGCCGAGTTCTCTTTCGATCGCCACCACGTCGTCGGCTAGCCGCAGTGACGTACAGGAGACGAACACGGCCTCGACGTCATCGTGACGGCCGATGCTCAGGATAGCCTGGCGCACCGACGCGGAGTCGATCCGCGCAACCTCGTTATCGTCCGAGTGCTCGAACGATCCCATCCGCACGACATCAATTCCTCGCACAGCGAGATAGTCGCGCATGGACTCATTGATCCTGCGCACATACGGCGTCAACAGGGCGATGCGTCGTGCGCCCAAGGCATTCAACCCAACACGGGCCGCTGTAATCGGGGTTGTGCACGCGGCGTTCGGACGCGCCTCCTTGATCCTTTCGAACACCTTCTCTTCCCCGAGAACCATCGACGCCGATGTGCAACCGAACGCCACCACATCGAGACGCTCGCCCGGACGAATGACCTCAACACCCGGCGCAATCAGACCGTCCATCTGCACGAGCGTTTCCGGCGTGATCTTCGCTGAGTTGGCAATACGGCTCTCATAGAACCCGACGCCGTCAAGCGCAAGAAGCTTTCGCCACTCGTATTCGATCGTATGGTCCGTTGCGAGCACTACGAGGCCAATGGCCGTCCGATGCGAGATACCCTCGTCAAGCGAAAAATCAAGGCGGACGTAGGTGTCTGCAGATTCCGAGGTTTCCATTTGAAGAAGATCCATTCGACGTTATGGTCATCGCGGACTCGATCTGGAGTGCCACGACGAAGTAATGACCAGTTGATGCCGTGTGCTACCGTAATCCGTATTTCATGTTGCTGCCTCTGATTGGCACGCGACGCTGACCAGAGGCACCACAACCTCACACCGCAGCGATCACAGCGATTTCGACCGTGTACTGCGGGAACGCCAGCTTGGATTCAACGCAGGCGCGAGCCGGCGCCTGCCCCTCCGGCACCCATGCGTCCCAGATCTCGTTCATTTCGGAGAACGTCTTGTAGTCCGCGAGCCAGATGCTTGCTGACAGGATCCTGGTCTTGTCCGATCCAATCTGCTCCAGTAGCCGGTCAATTTTTGCCAGAATCTGCGTCGTCTGACCCTTCACGTCCTGATTCGGATCGTCGGCAACCTGCCCAGCCAGGAAGCCGAGTCCGCCATAAACAACGGCCTGGCTCATCCGCTTTCCGCTTTCATAACGCTTGACCTGCATAACCTCTCCTTGATGATAAAAAGCCAACATATAAAGCGTAGAGGCATTATTCATATGTGTCTACACTTTATGAATATTGGACGAAACTTTTCCCCTTTGTGGATCGGTTTCCGTCAGGCGTGGCCCAAATAGGCCGCCTGCATTTCGGGAGATGCCAGAAGCGCTCTCGCCGGCGCTTCGTGCACACACCGGCCAACCTCGAGGACATACCCACGGTCGGCGAGCTTGAGTGCAGTTCGCGCATTCTGCTCAACCAGCAATATCGTTACTCCGGTTTTACGGATCTCGCCAAGCACACGGAAAATCTCACGGATGATGATGGGTGCAAGCCCGAGACTCGGCTCGTCGAGCAGCAGGAGCTTCGGTTTGCTAACGAGTGCGCGGCCGATCGCAACCATTTGCTGCTCGCCCCCCGAGAGGGTGCCGGCTAGTTGAGCTCGTCGTTCGTACAATCGCGGAAAGATGCCGTACACGGCCTCACAACTCTGAGAGATTTCGGCGCTGGGCCGCGTGTATCCGCCCAGCCGCAGATTCTCGGCGACGGTCAGCGTTCCGAAGACGCGCCTCCCTTCAGGGGACTGGCCAATTCCTAGCCTGACAATACTGTCCGCACTGCGCCGGACGATATCCTCACCCTCGAAGAGCAATTTTCCGGACTGCGGTTTGAGAAGCCCGCTCAGCGCGCGCATCAGGGTTGTCTTTCCCGCACCGTTGGCTCCGAGGATGGCGACCACCTCGCCACGCTCGACGTGCAGTGAAATCCCCTTCAGAGCTTCGATCTGCCCGTAACTCACTCGCAGATTCTCAACGGTTAAAAGGCTCATATAGCGACTCCACGCTTTTCCTCGGGCGCTTGCGCCTCGTCATCATCGTCCGGCTGCCCGAGATAAGCTTCGATTACCTGCGGATTAGTTCGGATTTCGGCAGGAGTGCCCTCAGCAATCTTCTTGCCAAAGTTAATTACGACGATGTGGTCGGTAACGTTCATCACGACGTTCATATCGTGTTCGACGAGCAAAATTGCGATCCCGCTATCTCGAATCGCACGGATGGTCGCATTGAGCTCCTCCGACTCCTGATCGTTCAGCCCGGCGGCCGGCTCATCGAGAATGACCAGTTCGGGCTCTGCAATGAGCGTTCTCGCCAGTTCAACTCGACGTTGTGCGCCGTACGGGAGTGAAACCGCCAGTTCGTTAGCCACCGCCGCCAGATCCAGACGCTCCAAAACGGCGTGCGCCCGCTCCAGGAGTTCGCGCTCCTCCTTTTGCTGGGTTGACGTATTCAGAAGACCTTGCCACCAGCGCTGCCGGATCTGACGATGAGCGCCGGCAGCAACGTTCTCGAGAACGGTCATGTCGGAAAAGAGCCGGATCGTCTGAAACGTACGACGGATTCCCATTTCGGCGATACGATAGGGAGGCAAACCCGTAATCTCCTTGCCGCGCCAGCGGATCGCGCCGTCAGTTGGTCGATAGATGCTCGTTATCAGGTTAAATACGGTGGTTTTGCCTGCGCCGTTAGGGCCTATCAGACCAACGACTTCCGAGCGCCGTATCTTGAAGCCGAGACCATCGACAGCTCGAAGTCCGCCGAAGCTGATTCCCACATTTTCCAGCTCAAGCATCGTTTCGCGAGGTTCGACCGACTCCTTTACGCGCTGTTGCGTTGTCATCGTGCAGCCCTCCTCGACGGCCAGATTCCCTGAGGACGCGCAATCATGATCGCGATCATCGCCGCACCGAAGACAAGGTAACGGTACTGCGCAAGACTCGTGAAGACCTGAGGTACGACAAACATCAATGCCGTCCCAAGAAGGACGCCCGGGACGGATGCCTGGCCACCAACCAACACGATTGCAAACAGGGTCACGGAATCTGCAAACTGGAATGACCCGGGACTCACGCCCGAGAGCTGCATTGCGAACAACGAGCCGGCAAAGCCGGCGATGGCGGCGGCCAGCGCGAATGCACCTACCTTATAAATGCGTGGATTCACTCCAACCGTCACGGCTGCCAGTTCGTCACTTTTTAGATACCTGAATGTACGACCAAGCGCCGACCTGTCGAGGTTCCCAACCAGCCACAATACGATCGCAAGTGCTACCCAGTTCATGTAGAAAAGAGCGGACTGACTCCCTAGCACGTAGCCAAACACGGTCGGTGCGCCAACACCAAATATTCCGTCGGGTCCACCCGTCACACCAAACAGATTGTTCTTCAGCGCAAGGACAAAGATCGCATTGAGCCCAAGTGTAACGAGCAACAGGTAGTCGCCACGCAGCTTCGCTATGGGAGCCGACAGCAACGCGCCGAGCAGGGCAGCCGAGCCAATGGCGAGCGGCACTGTGTACAGGATGGGCCAGTTGAACGACACGTTCAGAATGGCCGACACGTATGCCCCGACACCGAAGTACACCGCATGCCCCATGTCATATATCCCAGCGCGGCCCAGTACGACGTCTTGCGAAAGCGCGACAATCGCGTATACGGCAAAGATGCCACCGATGGTCACCCATGATGACGAGAACACAACGGGCAGAAGCAGGCCCGCCAGCCACAACAGGTAACCAATCATGCTTCCGCGTTTTCGTGTCGATGTGAATGACATCGGTCCCGTCTTTTTTGAGTTGGAAGGCTCAAGCCCGTCCGGCTTAACACGATTTGCATCCAGAACTTCACTACTTTGATTCGCCATGATTCCCTCAAACCTTGTTTGCCACGCGTTCGCCGAGCAAGCCAGATGGCCTGACAATAAGAATTGCTATCAGTAAGCCGAAGGTAATCGCGTCCTGCCAAGAGCTGGAGATATAGCCAGCGCCGAAAGCGTTCACCAGCCCGAGGAGCAGACCTCCGAGCATGGCGCCAGGAATGTTCCCGATGCCGCCGAGAATGGCCGCAATGAACGCATTAAGGCCGTACGACCAGCCCATCGTGAAATAGGCCTGGTGATAATAGAGGCCGATAAAGAGGCCACCGACTGCGCCGAGAGCCGGACCGATCACGAATACGGTGCCGATTACCCGGTTAACGTTGATCCCCATCAGCCGTGCGGCATCCTGATCGATTGCGGCAGCCCGAATCGCCGTGCCCAGCCTCGTGTGATTGACGAACAGGTGCAATCCGGCCATCAGCAGAAGAGCACCGAAGATAATGAGGATCTGCACGAAGCTGATGGATGCTCCGCCGATCACCCAGCTTTTCTCAGGCAAGGCACCAGCCGGAAAAACGCTGACATTGGGTCCCCATATCACCATCATCCCGTTTTCGATAAGCATGGACGCCCCGAGCGCCGACACCATCGGGGAGAGCCTGTTCGCCTTGCGAAGCGGCCGGTAAGCGATTCGCTCAAGGAGCGTGCCTGTGATCGAGACCACAATGATCGCGAGAGCAAAGACAACAATCAGCGCAATGATTGCCCCTCCGGGAACATGGCTGAGGAACCCGCTACTCAGCACGGTCAGGCCGACGAATGCACCAAGCGCGCACAGATCTCCATGTGCAAAATTGATCATCTTCATGACGCCGTAGACCATCGTATATCCGAGTGCAATCAGTGCGTAGATGCCCCCGACGGTTAAACCGTTCACGACTTGCTGCCAGATGAAATCCATAATTTCAGACCCGCAAAGATCCACTGCTTATATCCAGAACGCAGACCGCGGGGTTGCCGTCGGTCTGCGCGCAACCGCCTCCCTCACTTGCTCGCGTTTTGCTGGGCAGGATAGATAGTGTGGTAGGTCCCCAACGCGGTAACTTCGAAGGCCACGAACGGACTGCCCACGCGCTCACCCTTGTCATCCCACCCGAACGTGCCCGTGATTCCATTGAACTGCTTCATCTGATGCATGTAGTCCACCAGCTTGGAGGCGTCAGCGCTCTTTGTTGCATCCATTGCGGCAAACACCGCGCGCAAACCGTCCGCGTTTGTAAACGTATAAATGCTAGGCGGAGCTGAATGATATTTAGCTTTGTAGCTGGCCAGAAACTCGCGCGCTTCCGGATACGGCAAGTTTTCAGGTGCCGGGGTGTTGATCATGACTGCGCCTTCGGCTGCCTTGCCGGCGATCTTGGCGAACGCAACGTTCTGGTTGGAATCGCCGCCGACGAAGCTGGCGGGCATGTTTAGTTGAACCATTTGCGAACGGATCAGGCCGCCGTCCGGGTAGTAGCCGGCGAAATACAGGACGTCTGCGCCCTCGGATTTGATCTGTGTAAGGACCGCCGTGTAATCCTGGCTGCCTGCCGTGATGAAACCGCTGGATACGACATTGCCACCCGCCGCTTTCACCGATTTCTGGACGCTGTCGGCAAGGCCACTGGAAAAGCTGGAGTGGTCAGCGAGCACCGCAATGCGCTGGTACTTCTTGGCCTTTACCAGATACTCGGCCGTGAAAACAGCCTCGGCACTGTTGGGCGGCGCATTGCGAAAGAATGTTTTGTAGCCGCGCTGTGTCAACTCATCGCTGCTTGCGTCGGTTGTCTGAATCACGTTGGCGGCGGTGTAGATGGGCGCAGCAGCCAGTGCAGCTCCGCTGGTGTAACTGCCAATCACTGCAACAACACCCTCGTTCACCAGCCGTCGCGCACAGATTGCGGCTTGAGCCGCCTTCCCTTCGTCATCGCAGGTCGTGACTTCGATTTTTCGGCCGAGGATTCCGCCCGCCGCATTGCGCTGTTCAACAAGCAAATTCACAGCGTTCTCGATGCCTTGCCCCTCGCCCGCGTACTCGCCTGTGATAGGCGCCTGAACGCCGATCTTGATCGGGGCCTCGGCCATCGCCGAGCCAGTCGTCACCACCATGAAGGCCGCAAGCGCGGCGAGCCTCGTATGAGTCGCTTTCATTTTCCAGATCTCCTCTCATGCGCGTGATAAGAACGAGTCCCCGTTTTCACGCGCGGTTGCATCACACCCGAACGTAGTCGCTGCAAGCCCCTCGGACGTCAAACAGCTCGCCGTACCACATTGCACCCTGTGTCGAACAGCAGCTCGGCATCTGCAGCCCTGTTTGCACGTCTGAAACCGGACCGATTCAGCGATTCAACAACTTTGAAAATGCACTTCAGCCGACAACAGTGTAGACACTATCAGATCAAAATTGCGAAAAGCAAATGATCGTTTCACCTGATGCGGTACGGATGGACGCTCACGCAACCCCGGCCGGAGCCGCTCATCAGCAAGAGCGAGCAGGAAATAGATCCCAGAGCGTGCTCAAAGCAACGGGTAAACACTGATCCTGCAAACGGGCGACGGCGAGCGGCGACACGGTGATAGAGAGTTCATTGTATTTGCTTTTTGTATTATCTACAGTGATGTATACACTTTGCGGCGTCGATCGACGGGCCCGCGCACGCCATCGAAGGCGGCCGGCTGACGGCCTCGCGACGGAGTGCGCTTGCTTCGCTCTACCGTCGCAGCACAAGACGCGCCTTTCGACATCAGGTGCCGTCGACATGGACTGCTCGATCCTGAGCGGCTCGGCGCTGTCTCGTACAAATGGGGCGCTGCCTGGAACCCCGGAGAACTGACGCACGAGTCACGAACGACTGGCGCAATTGAGATGTGAGGACATCATGAAAGTAATAGTGCTTGGTGGTGGAGTAGTCGGGGTGACAACCGCCTACCAGTTGCAGAAGGATGGTCACGAAGTCGTAGTTGTCGAACGCCAGCCTACTGTCGCCGCCGAAACAAGTTGGGGCAACGCCGGCATGGTCGCTCCGGGGCACTCCTTCGTCTGGTCTTCTCCCAAGGCACACATGACCGGCCTGCGGCCGACGACGCCCAATAACTCGCCAGCGTCAGGCCGATCAGTTTTGACATGACGTTGCGGGTGTGCTGTAAAATACAACATTGCCGACACTTGGAACTGATTCCAAGCGTGCCGCCGAGACTTTCTGGCTCTCCGCAGGACCGATGTTGTCCGGACAGCACGAGCCAATGCAAGTGAGCGAACTGACGCGCGCCTTGAAAGCCCGCAGGCAAGCGTGCCTCAGGCGTGGCGGCCGAACATCGAATGACATGGGTGCCGCTGGCGCCTGGGAAGGATTCTGAGAAATGCCAAAGTACTCCTCATTGATACGGGAGTCGCGACCGCGCGTACGTGAGACCAACGCGCCCAAGCGCGCTGGTCTTACGGTGAACGACCTGTACGAACAATTGAAAACCATGGCTGTCCTCTACACCATCCGGCCGGGTGAGAGAGTCAATGAACTGGAGCTCGCTGAGAAATTCCAGGTGAGCCGCACGCCGCTTCGGGAGGCACTCAATCGGCTTGTTGCTGAAAATCTTCTTCTCTTCGTACCTAATCGCGGGTTCTATGTTCGCGAACTCAATCGGCAGGATATCTTCGATTTGTTCGAACTGCGTCGCAGTATCGAGTCGTCCGCCGTGCAGCTTGCAGTACAGCGCACAGACGACAAGGACGTGAGGGCATTGCGCAAGTTCTGGAAGGACGTGATGAAGAACAAGGCTCACGCACCCGCAGCCGAGTTGGTCACCCGAGACGAGGAGTTTCATGTGCGACTCGTTGCCATGTCGGGCAACAATGAAATGGTGCGTGCACTGTATGGCATCAATGCACGCATTCATTTCGCGCGTTGGGTGGACATCGAGCAACGGGGGCACGATGCTTTCGCCGAGCACCTCGAGATCCTCGATGCTATTGAAGCGCGTGATGCCAAGCGTTGCCGCGAGTTGATGGAGACTCATATCACATGGCGCATGGAGGAAATCGCGAAAGTCGTGGATGCAGGGGTCGTCAAACTCTTCTCCCAGTAGGTTTGCCAATACCCAACTCGATACGCCGACCGCACATTGCGACGGTGCAACCCTGCTCGGCCCGCGTCCGGGCGAAATGCAGCCCGAGGCCGCCGAACGCTCCGGTGACCAATACCACCTTTCCAGCAAGTTCGAATTGAAATGCCATGTCTCATCTCATTGCTGCTGTGACTAAGCGCGACGCCTAGATTAGACGATAAGAGGCGCCGCTCGCAGGCAGTGCGGGCGCCGCGCCGCGCTCAGAAGGTGCCAGGATACGCGCCGCCGTCGATGAGCAGGTTCTGCCCCGTGATGTAGCCGGCGTGCGCGCTGCAAATGTACGCGCACGCCTTGCCGAACTCGGCGGGGTTGCCGAAGCGGCCCGCCGGGATGCCGCTTATGCGCTGGCGGCGCGCCTCGTCGAGGCTGATGCCTCTCGCCTGCGCCTGCGCCGCGAACATCGCCCCCATGCGATCGGTGTCGAAAATGCCCGGGAGCAGGTTGTTGATCGTCACGTTGTGCTCGGCCACCTTGCGCGCGACACCGGCGACGAAGCCCGTGAGCCCCGAGCGCGCGCCGTTCGAGAGCCCGAGCACGTCGATCGGCGCCTTCACGGCCGCGCTCGTGATGTTGACGATGCGGCCGAAGCCGCGCGAGATCATGCCGTCGATCGTCGCCTGGATCAGCGTGATCGGCGTGAGCATGTTGGCCTCGAGCGCGCGGATCCAGTCGTCGTGCGTGTACTTGCGAAAATCGCCCGGCGGCGGGCCGCCCGCATTGTTCACGAGGATGTCGGGCGACGGACATGCGGCAAGCGCCGCCTCGCGCCCTTGCGGCGTGGTGATGTCACACGCGACCGTGCGCACTTTCGCGCCCGTCTTCGCGCGGATATCGGCGGCGGTCGCCTCGAGCGTGTCGGCCGTGCGCGCGAGGATGACGAGCTCGACGCCCTCGGCGGCGAGCGCTTCGGCGCAGCCGCGCCCGAGCCCTTTGCTCGCGGCGCAAACGAGCGCCGTCTTGCCTGCAATGCCCATATTCATGGTGATCTCCAGTCGTTGTGAAGAAGTCGAGCCGCCGCCTTAGGCCACCTGTTTCAATTCAATGACGGCGGGGCGGGAAAGCTGCGCCAAGGCGTTGCTCCATTCGGCATCGACCGACTGGAAATTCCGCTCCT
>NZ_JAFLRF010000076.1 GCF_017315705.1 Trinickia mobilis
CTTCTTCGAGCAGGTTCTGCAGCACCTTTTGCAGCGTCGTGAGCGACAGCGTCTTCGGCACGAGGTCTTCGACGAGCGACGGCGCGTCCTTGCCCGTGCGCGCGATCAGCGCCTGCACTTCCTGTCGGCCGAGCAATTCGGCCGCGTGCTGCACGACGAGATGGTTCAGGTGGGTCGCCACGACCGTGCTCGAATCGACGACCGTATAGCCGTACACCTGCGCCTGCTCGCGCAGGTTCGTATCGATCCACACGGCCGGCAGGCCGAACGCCGGATCTTGCGTCGGCGTGCCCGGAATGGCGGCCGTGACCTGCCCCGGATTGATCGCGAGCCACTGCCCCGGAAACGCCTCGCCGGTGCCCACCTCGACGCCCTTCAGCGCAATTCGGTAAGCGTTCGGCCTCAGTTCGAGGTTGTCGCGAATATGAATGACCGGCGGCAAGAAGCCGATTTCCTGCGCGAACTTCTTGCGAATGCTCTTGATCCGCTTGAGCAGTTCGCCGTCGGCGTTCTTGTCGACGAGCGGAATCAGCCGGTAGCCGACTTCGAGGCCGAGCGCGTCGATCAGCGTCACGTCGTCCCAGCTCGCTTCGTTGCTTTCGACGGGCGCGGCCGCCGCCGGCGTGACATCGACGAGCGTGGAGCTTGCCTTTCGCGCCTCTTCGCGCTTCTTCATGATGCGCGCAAGCTGGATCGCACCGCCGCCGAGCAGCAGGAACGCGAAGTGCGGCATGTTCGGAATCAGGCCCATCAGCACGATGATCGAACCGGTGATCATCAGGACGCGCGGGTTCGTGAAGAGCTGGCCGGTGAGCTGCGTGCCGATGTCTTCGTCGGTCGCGACGCGCGACACGATCACGCCCGCCGCCGTCGAGATCACGAGCGACGGGATCTGCGCGACCAAGCCGTCGCCGATCGTGAGCAGCGTGTAGTTCTTGCCGGCCGCAGCGAAGCTCATGTCGTGCTGCACCACGCCGACAATCAGCCCGCCGATGATGTTGATCACCATGATGATCAAGCCCGCGATCGCGTCGCCGCGCACGAACTTCGACGCGCCGTCCATCGACCCATAGAACTCCGCTTCCTGCGCGACCTGAACGCGGCGCTTTCTCGCCTGGTCTTCGTTGATGAGGCCGGCGTTGAGGTCGGCGTCGATCGCCATCTGCTTGCCGGGCATCGCGTCGAGCGTGAAGCGCGCGGACACTTCCGCGATCCGCCCCGCGCCCTTCGTGATCACCATGAAGTTGATGATCATCAGAATCACGAACACGACGATGCCGACCGCGAAGTTGCCGCCCACCAGGAAGTGGCCGAACGATTCGATCACCTGGCCGGCCGCGTCAGGGCCCGTGTGGCCTTCGAGCAGCACGATCCGCGTCGACGCGACGTTCAGCGACAGGCGCAACAGCGTCGAGAACAGCAGCACGCTCGGGAACGCCGCGAAATCGAGCGGCTTCATCGTGTACATGCTGACGAGCAGCACCATCACCGAAAGCGCGATGTTGAACGTGAACAACAGATCCAGCAGGAACGGCGGCAGCGGCAGGATCATCATGCCGAGGATCATGCAGATCAGGACCGGCCCCGCCAGCGCGCGCAGGTTGGTGCCTGCGAACATCTGCGGCCGCTTGCCGAGGAAGGCGCCTACGCGTGCGTTCATGCCGAGGTTCCCTTATCTGCTTTATTTGTGCCCGCGGCGGTCTGCTTCGCGCTGCCTTCGTTCAATGCTTCCTCGGCTTCCTCTTCGGCGTCGTCGTCCGACACCGGACCCTTGTCCAAATCGGCCGGCACTTCGAACTCGGTCGGCGTCGCCGGAATGTCGCCGCCTTCCTCGCGGAAGCGGCGCAGCTGATAGACCCACGCGAGCACCTGCGCGACCGCGTTGTAGAGCGACCCCGGAATCTCGCGGTTCAGTTCGACGTTGTGATAGAGCGCACGCGCGAGCGGCGGCGCTTCGAGCAGCGGCACGTTGTGCTCGGCGGCGATCTCGCGGATGCGCGCCGCGACCAGGTTCACGCCCTTCGCGACGACCTTCGGCGCGCGCATCTCGCCGTCGGTGTACTGCAGCGCGACCGCGAAGTGCGTCGGGTTGGTGACGACCACGTCGGCCTTCGGCACCGCCGACATCATCCGGCGCCGCGCCATCGCGCGCTGCTGCTGGCGGATGCGGCTCTTCACCTGCGGATCGCCTTCGTTCTCGCGGTTCTCGCGCTTCACTTCTTCCTTCGTCATGCGCAGTTTCTTGTGGTACTGCCAGAGCTGATAGGGCACGTCGAGCGCGGCGACGATGAACATCCCCGCCACCGTCATCCCGCAGCACACGGCGATCAGATGGAACGCGCTGCCGATGGCCTCGTTGAGCGGCAGCGTCGCGAGCGCGACGATGTCGTCCTTGTGATTCCAGACGGCCAGCCCGCCGACGCCGCCGACGACGATCGTCTTCACGAGCGACAGCCCGAGCTGGATCGGGCCGTTGATCGAAAACATGCGGCCGAGGCCGGCGAGCGGATCCAGGCGATCGAACTTGGGCTGCAGCGCTTTCGACGAGATCAGCCAGCCGCCGAGCGCCATCGGCGAAAGGAGGGCGGCGGCGCCGGTCAGCGCGAGGATCGGCAAGAGCGCGTAGAAGCCTTCCATGCTGGCGCTGCCGGCGCCGATCAGCATCTTGCGGGTATCGAGGACGCCCGCGTGATCGAACATGAACGCGCCGCGCATCATCGCCTGCAGGTGGCTGCCGATCGGGCCGGCCAGGCCCCAGGCGCCATAGAAGCCCGCCGACAGCAGCGCAAACGACGCCAGCTCCCGCGACCGCGCGACCTGGCCTTCCTCCCGCGCCTTTTCGAGGCGCCTGGGGGTGGCTGATTCGGTCTTTTCGAGGTCGCTTTCCTCTGCCATGAGGCTCTCGGGCTCTGCAAACGGGCACGGCGACATGCCGCTTTCCCACTGGCAGCGATTATTCCGTCAGACGTCAAGCCGCGATCGGCGAATAAGGGCGGGGAAAGGGGTGTATTTCGAGTGATGGGGGCGGCCGCGGGGCGGCCGTGTATCCGGCGAAGCAAGGAGGACGGCGCTTGCCGGGCAGGCAAGCGCTGGAGACATGGCTAGCCGGCTTGGGGGGTATCGGTTGCCGGGCGGTAGTCCTTCATCAGCCAGCGGGAGAGGAAGAAGGTGCGGCGGAGTTTCTGAAATTCTTCATAGTCGGCGTTCATAAAGCAACGACCGGTCTTCTTTTCGTACTTGCGCAGCATGTACAAATAGGCGAGGTGCGGGCCGACCGATTTTACATTGATATAGGCGGAGACACCGATCATCAGCGGCATAAGAAAGAAAACCATATTATTTCTCGACCCGGTATAAATTTTAAATAAGAGCGGGATATTGGTCACCATTGCGCCCACGGACCAAATACGCGCGGAGAGTTCGCCTGGCGCCTCGAAATTCTGATTCTTCTTTGAAAAAACAATGCATCTATCGAAATCGACATGAATTTTCAGATTGCGCATCCAATCGTCCTGGCGACCACTTTTAAAGTAGTTCACCTTCACCAATTGATTCACAACACCAAAAATCAAAGGCAACGCAATTGATATCAGATAAAAAAACAAGACAGGATTGCGATCGGCATGCCTCCCTGCGATATCCGCAAAGGCAAGGGCTACTGCGCTACCCATCCAAAACAGGAGCAGAAATATGCAATAAGAAGCCATGCCGAGCGCAAATTTTACGGAAAACATTACCCTGTATTTTATCAGCACTCCAATAATGAACCCGCTTGACCACGTGATTACCGTTAATACCAGAATGCCCTTCCCACCCATCTCGTTGAATTTGACTATCATACCAAAGGGAAGACCAAGAAAAACAACGCTCGCCCCGCCAAAAAATATCGGTGATTTTGGAAGCAAGGAGCGCATGCCATCGAAAGATGTTAACATGCTATTCCTCCAATGCTTGGCGAGTAGCTGACTCAGCGTAGTCCGAGCCGCCCAATGCACCCCAGACTACCTGAACGGCATAACCTCCGATTAATGCCGCAATAATAACAGTGCCACTTGCCGCTATCGCGGAAGAAGCAAATACCGCAACCCCGGTCGTTATCGTAGTTGAAGCCGCAAATCCCAACATATTTCCACTCTGACTCCGCGCAGAAGCAATGGCAGAACGTTTCGCATCAAATCGCAATTTGCCCTGTGTATCCCGGTTGATGCTGTCGATTAGATCCAGTGCGGCGCTTGGGCCGAAAGTCAGCACGCCGGTACTGAATCCGCCTCGGAAATAGACCCGCGCCAAGGGCGAGATTTTCGGTGCCAAGTCCTTCAGCTTCACTTCTTTGACCGCCTCGGTGACGCTCTGCGAACGCACGCTATACCTGAAGTGCGCGCCGAGCGTAGGCTGCACCGTCTGAAGCGGCATATTTGTGATCCGGATGCGCGGCCTAGCCCTTCCTTTTCCGCTGGTGTTGCCGTTGTAAAGCGTGACATACGCATTGATTTGCACGCTCTTGCTCGTGCCGGACGTGATTTTCTGCGCGCCCGCCTGAATGCGCGTCTCGAGGCTGCCTGCATGAGCTGCGTGCACGGCCGATATTCCGGTGTTGAGGTTGCTCAATGCGCTGCCCGGACCGATCACCGCGCTCTGACCTTCCTCATACAGCCGGGCCAATGTCCCCGGCGCACTGCTTGGACTGCCATAGAAATAGTCGTGCAGCCACGAGAAACCCGGATCGAGCTTAGTCACAGCAAATTCGGGAGAATCCAGCACACCGCCGACCCATCGCCGCGCCAGTACCGGATCGACATCGAAATCGCCGCTCAACCGTTCGTTTCCGATGGTCCAACCATCACCGCGGCAAACCTCGTTGCCGTGATACGGCGTCGTATTGCGCGGCAGCGTGCTGCGATATCGCTGGAGCGCACGGCAAACATTATTGGTTTGAGCGCTGGCAGCACTGGCGATCGGACTCGTCATGGTCTCCTCCTGTTGGAATGGAAACCGTCGACCCTATCGCCGGCGAAAATTGCGAACTATAGGAAAACTCCGAAATGCCAGCTTGGAGTGACCGAAAGCAAGAAACCTCTCCGTTCACACCGACTAAAGACCGAAATACGGCGCGAACTCAGTTCGCGCTTGCCGGCGGCATCTATGAAAGGGCCGTTTCGCCTCAAATCGCCGCCGACCCCGCCATTCTTCGCCGAAACCCGCGCATGACCCACGCGGCCGGCAGTCGCCTCAGCACGCCCGGCACGCATCGGTAGAGCCTCGGCGCATAGCGCACGAACCACGCCCAGCGACGCTCGTCCTGCGTCGTCCACGAAAGTGCGAAGGCGCGCCGGATCTCGTCGGGCAGCAACCCGCGTGTGGCGAATCGTTGCAGCGGCATCAGCACGCGAATCCACCACGGCGCGCCTTCGGCGCCCAAGAGCGCGTGCACGTAGCGCCGCACGTCTTCGTTCACGGTAAAACCGGCGAGAGAACGCGTCCAATACGCATCGAAGGCGGCGAGATCGCCCGGCCACAGCTCGGCCGGCATTTGCAGCGTCGTGCCGTAGACCGCGGCCTCGCGGCACAGTGCGTCCCTATCGGGCGGCGCGAGCGGCCCCTCGAACATCTCGTGCAACGTGAGCGCGCCCTTGAACAGCGTCGCCGCGACCCAGCGCTGCAAGTCCGGATCGAACGCGCTGTACGAGGCCGAGCGCACCGGCCCGTGGGCTTGGTCGACGTAGCGGGCGACGTACTGCCGCTCGTCGGCCGTGCCGAGCGTCACGGCGTAGATGAAGGTCATCGTGGTGCGCAGCCGGTCCACGGGGCGCCGCAACGTATCGCTATGCTCGACGACGCCCTGGCCGACCCCAGGGTGCGCGAGCTGCAAAACGACGGCCGCGCCGGCACCGAGGTAGATATAGGCTTCCTTCGTCACGTCGGCGAGCCGGATGGGTCCGGGGCGCGGCGTAGTCGTACTTTCGGTCGACATCGGGGGGAGTGCTTGGGGCGCGCCGGATGACCGCTCATCCGGCGCGCGCTTCCTTAAAACGCGACGTACGGCGACTGGCCGCCCGAGGCGGTCTGATCCATGCCGTAGTACACGCTGCGCCCGAAGAAGAACGGCAGGCCGATGTCGAGCATGTTGGGCAGAGAACCGGCCAAATTGTTGTATGCAAAGTTGCCGGTCTGAAACTGCGCGATGGCGTTAGCAATGCTCAATGAGAGCGTGACGGTGCTGCCCGTGCCGTTGAAATTCTGCACGGTGGCTGAACGCGACAGCGTGGACGATGGGCAATAGAATCCAGCGGCGCTACCTGGATTCGGGCAAGCGGTCATCGCACTGTCCGATCCGGCCTCGAAGAAGTATGCGTTCGAGCCCGAATCGAAGAACGCTTGCTGCACGGAGGCCCCGTTGTACGTCCCCGAGAGGTCGCCCGACGCGTTTGTCAGAAACTTGTTCGACGCATTGTTCGCGTTGTTGGACTGCGTTCCGATACCGAACACCAGCGTGCCGGTCACCGACGATGCGCCACTCGACGATACCGACGGCAGCGTCAGAATCACGCCGTTGTTGTCGGTGGCGAACTTCGGCACCGGATTGGCGACCTGCTGCGAAAGCGGCACCGTCGTGGCCGAGCAGTTCGAGCCATTGCACCCGTAGTAAAAGGCCGGGCTCGCGGTCGTCGCGCAGGACGCACAATCGTAAGGGGCGACACCGATGCCGAGAATCCCGTTCGCACCGAGCACGGTGGCCGTGGTTTCCTGTGTCCCGCCGTGCGACGAGCAACCGGGCGGCACGGAAGTCGAGCCCGAGTCGCCGATGACCTGGATCGGCAGGCTGCTCGCCTTCTCGCCACCGATCGTGACATCGACCGTGCGGACCGAGCCCCAGGTGAAACTGTCGGCGAATTGCGTGCATTCGTAGAGATTCGAACCGCTGATCGTCGTCTGCGGCAGGCTGCCCAACACTTGCGAAACCGCGCTGCTGACAAGCCGCAGCCCGAACGATTCCGTATCGACCTGAACGTTGTTGACGGTCTGGCAGTTCGTCGTGCTGCCCGGCGCGCAAACGGTCACGCTAACCGTCGGGATATTCGGCACGCCGGCGACGCCGGAATTCACCGTCACGGTGGCCGTATTCGGGGCCGACGACGAACCGCCGCCGCTGCTACTGCCGCCGCCTCCGCCCCCGCCGCCTCCGCAACCCGCGAAGAGTGAAATCGCTGTGGCGAAACCGAGCACGCCGAGCCCCTGGATGAGTCTTGTCGTGAATCGCAAGGTTCTTCTCCCGTTCGCCGGTGGGTCACTGAATGTCGGAGGCGCTCACGCCGCTCGGCAACGCCTGGGGCAGATACGCCTGGCCCATGAACGAGCCCATGTGGCCACCCGAATGGACGACGAGGCCACTTTGATCGACAGTCGCCGCGCCTCTCAAACCAGCCGCGTGCGCCGCCTGGACGCCGGAGGCGAACTGCGGGAAGTAGCCGCCGAGGAGTTGAGAGAGGTCGGGCATCTGCGGACCATGCCACGCGACGCCGAACACCATGCCCGACGTGGACACGTATTCGCGGACCACCGTGCCCGAGGACAGCGTGGTCTCGATCACCGAGTAGGACGTGGACGAGGAACTGGACGACGTAGTCTGACTGCTGGACGAACCCATCACGGCGGCGTGCGCAACGGCGGGCGAGACCGTCGAGGCGGCGGCGCCCGAGGGCGTCTGCATGGGGCTGCCGCCGAGCACGGCGTAGGCGGGAATCACGAAGAACAGCGAAGTGGGCACAGCGATCGACGCCTGCAAGACAGCGCGTCTCAAGCGACTCGTCATCACGAAGCCTCCCTAGCGATCGGTTTCCCGCGCTGGGTCGGCGCATGCACCGCCAGCGCTTGGGGTACAAGCGCGTCCGGCGGAATGGACTACACGGGCGCCGTCGCGCATGTCCCGTAGTATGCCCGTTGTTCGCGGCGCCGCGCACTTTCGGGGCGCAATCGCCACGCGCGCAAGCGAACATAGCGCGACAGCGGCGCGTCCAAAAGGACGGCGTAAAAAAGCGGGGAGGAGAGACGGGCGGGCGGCGGCCGCACCGCGTGCCGCCCGGTTGGACCGAACCATCGCCGCCCGCGCCGCGGCAAGCGGCGCCGGGAAGCGATCAGTCCATCAGAACCCGAGGCTCGCCAGCAGATCGTCGACCTGCGACTGGCCCTGCACGACGTCCGACTTGCCTCCCGGGTCGATCTGCGGGCCGTTCAAGAGACTGTCCGGATCGTGGGCGCTCAGCGTCGGCGCCGACGCCGCGAACTGCTCGCGCCGCTCCGGCGCGATGTTCTCGACGAGCACCGCGAGCAGTTGCCGCTCGATGATGTGGATCACCTCGATGATCTTCTTGATGACCTGCCCCGTCAGATCCTGGAAGTCCTGCGCCATCATGATATCGAGCAGCTTCGAGTTGGTCGCTGCCGTCACCTCCGACACGCTCGCGAAAAACGCGCGCGTGTCGGTGAGAAGCGTGCCGACCGCCTGGCGCTCTAGCGGCGCCTCGTACCACTGCGCCCAGCGCACGTCGAGCCGGTTCGCCTCGCTTTGGATCCGCTCCTGCATCGGCTTCGTTTCGTCGACGGCCGTCAGCACGCGCTCAGCCGCCTGTTCGGAGAGCGTCGAGACGTATCTCAACCGGTCGCGCGCGTCCGGCGCGGCTTTCACCGCCTCTTCGATCTGCTTGTCGAGACCGAGCTCGTGCATGGTGTCGTGCAGCGCACGCGTAAGCTGCGCGATGCGGGCGAGAATGCGGTCGGCCGTCAGGTCGGCCTCTTCGATACCCTCGGCGGGCGAATTGATCAGCTGGTCCACATCAGCTCCCGGCTTTCGCCATCTTCTCGAGGATCTTGTTGAGCTTTTCGTCGAGCGTGGCGGCCGTAAACGGCTTCACCACATAGCCGCTCGCGCCGGCCTGCGCCGCCGCAATGATGTTTTCCTTCTTCGATTCGGCCGTCACCATCAGCACCGGCAGATGCTGGAGCGCCGCGTCGGCGCGGATTTCCTTGAGCATCGCGAGGCCGTCGAGGTTCGGCATGTTCCAGTCGGAAATCACGAAGTCGAAGCCGCCGCCGCGCAGGCGCGCCAAGCCCGCCGCCCCGTCGTCCGCCTCGTCGACGTTCGAGTAGCCGAGTTCCTTCAGCAAGTTGCGGACGATCCGGCGCATCGTCGGAAAGTCGTCCACCACCAGAATCTTCATTCCCTTGTCCATCTTGATTCCTTTATCCCAATTTTGCGGCGAGAACCGCTCGTCCATTTTTGGTTACACGCGCTGCACGCGGTCACCCATCGCCGCGAGGCGTGCCATCACCCGCCGGCTCATTTCCGATAAAGGCGCGACTTCGTCGGCGCCGCCCATCGCGATCGCCTCGCGCGGCATGCCGAACACGACGCAGCTCGCTTCATCCTGCGCGAGAGTGTATGCGCCAGCATTTCTCATGTCTAACAATCCCGCGGCGCCGTCCTTGCCCATGCCGGTCAGAATCACGCCGACGGCGTTTTTACCCGCATGCTGGGCCGCCGAGCGGAACAGCACGTCGACCGACGGACGGTGCCGGTTCACCGGCGGCTCGTCCGACAGGTGCGCGATGTAATTCGCGCCGCTGCGCGCGAGCAGCAGGTGGGCGTGGCCCGGCGCGATGTACGCATGACCGGGCAGCACCCGCTCGCCGTGCTCCGCTTCCTTCACGCTGATCCGGCACAGGCCGTTCAGGCGCTGCGCGAACGATTTCGTAAACCCGGGCGGCATGTGTTGGGCGATCAATACAGCGGGCGCATCCGGCGGCAGCGGCACGAGCACTTCGCGGATCGCTTCGGTGCCGCCCGTCGACGCGCCGACGATGATCAGCTTCTCCGTACTGAGGAGCGGATTGTTAAGCAGCGGCGCGTGCGTCGCGGCAGCCGCCGCATGCTGCGCGGGCGCCGCCTGCCGCACGCGCGCGCGGGCTGCGGCGCGCACCTTGTCGGCGAGTTTTTCCGCGTAGTCGAGCAGGCCCTCACGAATGCCGACCTTCGGCTTGGTCACGAAATCGACCGCACCGAGTTCGAGCGCGCGCAGCGTGATTTCCGAGCCGCGCTCGGTCAGCGACGAAACCATGACGACCGGCATCGGCCGCAAGCGCATCAATTTTTCGAGGAAGTCGAGGCCGTCCATGCGCGGCATTTCTACGTCGAGCGTCAATACATCCGGGTTGTGCTGCTTGATCAGCTCGCGCGCGACGAGCGGATCGGGCGCGGTCGCGACGACCGTCATGTCCGGCTGGCTGTTGATGATTTCGGTCATCAGGCTGCGGATCAGCGCTGAATCGTCGACACACAAAACTTTGATCTTCTGCACGGTTACTACGCCTCCTCTACAGTCTTGGCGCTGTTCTGATCGGCTGGGCGCGCGCTTGAGCCCGCACCGGCGCCGAACAGCTCGATACGCGGTTTGCCCGTCGCGGGCGGCTTATTAGGCAAATTAGCCGCCGCTCCTCCCCCTGGGACACCGCCGAATAATTCGACGCGCGGCTTGTTAGCCGGCGCCGCAAACAGCTCGACGTGCTCGCGCGCCCGCGCATGGCGCGCCGCGCGTAACTCCGCGGTCTGCTTGGCGAGCGCCTGTTCGCGTTCCGCGACGCTCGGCTCCTGCTGCAGACGCAATTTCTTCACCGCCGCCTGGCCCGTGTGCGGCATGAACGCGACCTTGCGCGGATGCTGCCCCTGCAAGTCCTCGGCGACGATGCGGATCTTTTCGAGGCCGAGGTAGCGGCGCACGAACTCGGAATTGCGGTCGCCGATGTTGATGGTCGTCATGCCCGCGAGCACCGCCGCGCCGCCGAACACCTTCGCCTCGAAGCGCTCGCGCCGGCCGCCCATCTTGATCAATTCGTTGATCAGCACTTCCATCGCGTAGGCGCCGTAGCGCATCGAATCCGATGCGGCCTGCGCGGGCTCGGTGCCGTCGTCGGGCAGCATGAAGTGGTTCATGCCGCCGATGCCCGCCGTGCGGTCGTAGATGCACGCGGCCACGCACGAGCCGAGCACGGTCACGAGCACCATGTCGTCGCCGGTCGTATAGAACTCGTTCGGCAGCAGCTTCACGCCTTGGCGGCGGAAGTGGTTGTCGTAGTAAAGGTTGGTGGCGATCGGGAGGCCGTTCATGTTGCCTCCCGCCGGGCCGCCCCAAGGGAGGCAACCGCCCCCTCGGGGGGCAGCGAACGCAAGTGAGCGTGGGGGTCGTTCATGTTGCCTCCCGCCGGGCCGCCCCAAGGGAGGCAACCGCCCCCTCGGGGGGCAGCGAACGCAAGTGAGCGTGGGGGTCGTCAACGCTTTCCCTTCGCGGCATGGCAGCGGCGTGCTTAGCGTGGCCATGGCCGCGCGGATTCGCACCGGCGTCGCGCGTCAATTCGTACACGGTCTGCCCGCGCAGCCGGAACGCCTGCGTCACATACGTGAAGTTCTCCGAATGCCCGGCAAACAGCAGCCCGCCCGTCTTCACGAGCGGCTCGAAGCGCGAAAGCACCTGCGCCTGCGTCGGCTTGTCGAAGTAGATCATCACGTTGCGGCAGAAGATCGCGTCGAACGGCGTGTTGAGGCGGTAGTCCGCATCGGTCAGGTTCAGCTGCTCGAAGCGGATCATCGCGCGCACTTCCGGGCGCACCTTCACGTAGCCCGCATGCGAGCCCGTGCCCTTCAGAAAGAAGCGCTTCAGGCGCTCCGGGCTCAACTGCTTCACCTGGTCGAGCGAGTACACGCCCGCTTCGCCCTTGGCGAGCACCTGCGTGTCGAGATCGGTGGCGAGCACGCTTGCGTGGCGCGCAGCCGAATCGCCGAGCGATTCGATCAGCGTCATCGCGATCGAATACGGCTCTTCGCCGGTCGACGCCGCCGAGCACCACACCGACACCGGCCGCTGCCGCCGCTTCACGAAGTCTTCGAGGATCGGGAAGTGATGCGACTCGCGGAAAAACGCAGTCAGGTTCGTGGTCAGCGCGTTGGTGAACGCTTCCCACTCGGCCGGGTCGCTTTCCGATTCGAGCAGGTCGAGGTAATGGCGAAAGCTGTCGAGCCCGCGCGCGCGCAGACGCCGGGCCAGCCGGCTGTACGCCATGTCGCGCTTGTGGTCGGACAGCGAAATGCCCGCGCGGCGATAAATCAGTTCGCGAATGCGCGCGAAATCCGCCCCCGTGAATTCGAAATCGCGCTCCAGCTCGCCCGTTCTCACGGGCTCGGGGCGGTCGATTCGTTGTGCGCGCGCTGTCGTCATGATGATTAGAACGTTTCCCAGTCGTCGTCGGAGGCCTTGTTCGCCGCCATCGGTGCGGGCGCGGCGCTGCGCGGTGCCGGCGCTGAGGCGCGCGGTGCGGCCGGTGCTGTCGGGCGCGCCGTGCCGGCCGTCTCGCCGCGCACGGACCGGGCGGCACCCGCCGGCTTGGCAGGCGCCGATGCGGCCTGCGCGCC
>NZ_JAFLRF010000077.1 GCF_017315705.1 Trinickia mobilis
GGTCGGCGATCGCCACCGCAGCGCCTTGTGCCGCGAGCACCAATGCGATTTCCTTGCCGATGCCGCTTGCGGCGCCCGTCACGACAGCGACCTTACCGTTCAGATTCATGTTCAACGACGACATTCGAAACCTCCATCTGGATTGAGCACATGACACCATGGCGATAAATGCATGACAACCCGGCCGAAAGGCATATGCCGGTCAGCCGACTGCCGCGCCACGACCGACCTCGGTATTGTGCATGAACCATCACGGTCCTGTTCCGCAAATTGCTCGACAAATGAACCCGCGCAACAAGACGCCACCGCCCACGTGCGAAAGCGATTCGGATTAAGCTGTGCGTTTGACTCTCATGCCCCCTTCGAAGGAGAAGCATATGAACTATCGACGACTCGGACGTTCCGGCCTGCAAGTCAGCGAGCTTTCAATTGGTTCGTGGGTCACTTACGGCAATCAGGTGGACCGACGAGCCGCTCGCGAATCGCTCGCGGCAGCGCGCGATGCAGGCGTCAATTTCTTCGATAACGCCGAAGTCTATGCAGGCGGCAAGTCCGAGGAAATCATGGGCCATGCACTGAAAGAGCTCGCATGGCCGCGCATTAGCTATGTCGTGTCCACCAAGTTCTTTTGGGGCTTGCATGAGGCGCCGAATCAGTACCACACGCTGAACCGCAAATACCTGTTGAACGCGATCGATGCGTCGCTGCACCGCCTGCAGCTTGATTATGTAGACCTAGTGTTCTGCCACCGTCCCGACCCGAATACGCCGATAGAAGAGACGGTCTGGGCGATGAGCGACATGATCGCACGCGGCAAGGCGCTCTACTGGGGCACATCGGAATGGAGCGCCGACGAAATTCGCGCGGCCTACGAAATCGCGGAGCGCCATCATCTGCACAAGCCGGTGATGGAACAGCCGCAATACAACCTCTTCTGCCGCAAGCGTGTCGAACAGCAATTCAAGCGGCTCTATGAAGACATCGGGCTGGGCCTCACGACCTGGAGCCCGCTCGCGTCGGGCCTCCTCACCGGCAAATACCGCAATGGCGTGCCGGCCGACAGCCGCGCCCAATTGCAGGGCTACGATTGGTTGCGCACGCAACTGACGGATGTGAGCAAGAACAACATCGTGGGCCAACTAGGCGGCATCGCCGATGAACTCGGCTGCACTATCGGCCAGCTCGCGATCGCCTGGATTCTGAAGAATCCCAACGTCAGCACGGTGATTACCGGCGCGTCGCGCGTCGAGCAGATCCAGGAAAACATGAAGGCGCAAGACGTGGCCGCCAAAATCACCCCGGAAATCAAGCAGAAGATCGAGGAGGTCGTCGGCGACGCCTATCAGTAAAACCCGCGAAAAACGGCGCGGGCGGTCGCGTACAATACGCGACCGCCCGCCAGCGTCCACCAGCGCCTCGGCGCCATGCATTTTTCATGCAAAGCGCAGACGAGCCAACACTGCGTGCTCGCTGCGCGTTTAACCGCATTCATCCTCTCGCATTCCGTTTGCCATGCTCAGCTATCGCCACGCCTTTCACGCAGGCAATCATGCCGATGTTCTCAAGCACAGCGTCGTCGTGCAGTTGCTGCGCTATCTCGGCATGAAGGACAAGGCCTATTGGTACATCGATACGCACGCGGGCGCCGGAGTCTATTCGCTCAAGGAAGGCTATGCGACGAAAAACGCGGAGTTCGAAACGGGTATCGGGAAACTTTGGGAGCGGACGGATTTGCCTACCGCGCTGGCGGAATATGTCGAGGAAGTCGGCGCGTTGAATCCGGACGGCGAACTCCGCTATTACCCGGGTTCGCCTTACCTGGCGTGGCGGCTGATGCGCGACCAGGATCGCATGCGCCTTTTCGAGCTGCACTCGACTGAAATCGATGTCCTGCGCCACAACTTTCGCGATGCGGGGCGCCGCGCGATGCTCTTTGGCGCGGATGGCTTCGACGGAATCAAGGCAATTCTCCCGCCGCCACCGCGCCGTGCGTTGGTGCTGGTAGACCCATCATTCGAGGACAAGCGCGACTACGCGCGCACGCTGACCTGTATCGAGGAAAGTTTGAAGCGGTTCGCGACGGGCACTTACGCGGTCTGGTATCCGGAGGTGACGCGCCCGGAATCGCAGCGTTTTCCCGAGCAGCTAAAGCGCTTGCAGCCGACCAATTGGCTGCATGTGACACTGACGGTAAGCCGTCCGCCGTCGGACGGCTTCGGACTCTACGGGAGCGGCATGTTCATCCTGAACCCGCCGTACACGCTTGCCGCAACGATGAAAGAAACGCTGCCCTACCTAGTCGACAAGCTCCGGCAAGACGAAACGGCGCAATTCAAGATCGAGGGCCGGGCCGACTGAGCCGCGACGGACCCGCTACTGGCTCGAGCGCGGGCGGTACACAGGCCGCGGCGCCGAGGCTCCGCCTACAGGCAAGTTGATATAAGGCGCAACGATGATGGGCTGCGACGAATCCGGTTGCAGCTCAGCAGGGGTTGCAGTCGGCTTAGCGGCGACCATCGGCTGACGCGACAACGGCGCCGTTTGCAGCACGACGCCGCTTTGCCCATCGTTAATGCCGCTTTGCGTATCGAGCACGAGCGGCTTTGTGGTCGACGCGGCGGATGCGTTCAGCGATACGAGCAAGCAAGCCGCACAAGCGGCCGGCAACACGCGAAGCAAGAGAAAAGGGCGCATGGTCGACATATCCGTTATCGGGCGCGTTGACGAGCAAAAACGCTTTACCTTACCGTGATGGCAAGGTTTAGGCTAGTCGCATCAGTGCTCCAGATGCGACAAAACCCCGCTTTGCGGGGCTTTGCATCACAACAAAGTACGGAGTGCGGCCCGTCGCACTGGCGCTCTGCGATTACAGCGAGTAGCCGTTGGTTTCGAGCGAGCGAATACGTTGTTCGAGCTGGACGATGTCAGCCGACGACGCGAGATAAGCCTCACGGCGGCGACGTTCAGCAGCTTCAAACCAGTTGCTCAGCTTTTCGAGGATGTACGCAAACATGATGTTCTCCAAGGATCGAATTGAACCCCTGGCGGGTTGGGCATCAGGGATTTCCCGTAAAAGGGTTAACCCGAATTATAGGCCTGCCGGTGCAACCGTCTAGTGAAATGCTCGAATGACGAGCATTCCATTTCGGAATGACTCGATTTAGGGCGCAACCGAAGGTGTTGATTTGTAAAGAGGATTTAGCTGAACGCGCCGTTAGCCGGCCTTTGATTGCGTCAAGGAGCACCATAATTGTGCAAATCAGGTTGACTCATTCGACCCTATCTGCCCTGCATCTCAGAAAATGTCGCTCGGGCTCAATGGCATTTCACCGTCTGCTCCGTGCCGAGTTCATGAGCCAGTTGTTCGAGAATCGGGCAGTCCGGGCGCGAATCGCCGTGGCAATGCCGGGCGAGGTGAGCGAGCGTGTCGCGCATGTCGGTCAGCTCGGTGATGCGCCGCTCGAGTTCGGCGACATGTTCAAGCGCGATGGCTTTGACTTCCGCGCTCGCCCTCGTGCGGTCTTGCCACAAGGCGAGCAGCTTGCGAATGTCCTCGACGAGAAACCCGAGGCGCCTCGCTTGCCGAATAAAGCGCAGGGTGTGGATTTCGTCGGTGCCGTAGATTCGATATCCCGACTCGGTGCGCGCTTTGGGCGCAAGCAACCCGACGCTCTCGTAGTACCGGATCATTTTTGCGGTCACACCCGATGCGCGGGCCGCGTCACCTATGTTCATGGTCAGCTCCTATATGTGCTGTCCGATCGTACACCTTCCCATAATGGGAAGGTCGACCCTCTCACCTCCATTCTCCAAAGGGAACCCAATGATCGAATTCCAAGTTGAAGGCATGAGCTGCCAACACTGTGCCGCGGCCGTGACCAAGGCGATTCAAGCGCACGACGCCGCGGCGCGCGTGCAGGTCGATTTGGAGCAAGGCCGCGTCGCCGTCGAGTCGGTCCAGAACGCAAGCGTGCTGCGAGCCGCCATCGACGAGGCCGGCTATACCGTCAAAGGCGCAGTCGCCGGCGCCGCCAACCACGCGGGCGGCAACGTCTAAGGAAGCGCGATGTTCACGGTCGCCCTCCTCGGCGCCTCAGGCTTGCTCGGACGCGCGGTTGCCAATGAGCTGGCGGAGCGCTCGGACTGGCGCGTCGTCCGCACTGCTTATCGGCGTGTCTACGATGCATCGGTCCCGCTCGACATGCGCGACGCGGCGGCAGTCGACGCCTTCATCGGGCGCACCGCGCCCGACGCAATCGTGATCGCCGCGGCCGAACGCCGGCCCGATGTCTGCGAGCACGATCCCGCGCTCGCCCGCGCGCTCAACGTCGACGCCGTGACGTCGGTCGCCGCGGCTGCCCGCCGGCGCGGCGCGTGGGTACTGTCGATTTCGACGGACTATGTGTTCGACGGCACCCAACCGCCCTACCGCTGCGACGACCCGCCCGCGCCGCTCAACGCCTACGGCCGCAGCAAACTGGAAGGCGAGCGCGCGCTCTTGGAGACAACGGAGCTCGGCTGCGTGCTGCGTCTACCGCTCTTGTTCGGACCGATCGAGGATTGGCAGGAATCGGCGGCCACGAGCCTCGTTCCCGCGATCGCTGCCTCGGCCTCACCCAATGCGAAGGCCGCCGTCATGGATGCGTGGGCGACGCGCTATCCGACCTTCACGCCCGACGTCGCCTTCGTGATCCGCCAAATGTTGGAACGCCATGCGCGCGGCGACGCGATCTGCGGCATCACGCAATGGTCCGGGGCCGAGCCGATGACGAAGTTCGACATCGCCATGCGGCTCGCGCGGGCATTGCAACTCGACGCCCGGCTCACGCCGCAGCACACGCCGGCCGATGCAACACCGCGTCCGCGCGACTGCCACCTGGATTCGAGCCGTCTCGAGGCGCTCGGCATTGGACGCCGCACGCCGTTTGACGAGGCGATCCTGCAGGTGCTCGGCGCCTTCCCGTGGCGCCCGTGAACGGCACAAGCGCCTCCAGCCGGCAAACGAGCGCTCAGTGAAAATCGCGGCTCGACACAGCGAGCCGCCCTAACAACGCAGTCCGGTCCTCGAGCCGCTTGGCGACCAGATGCAGTACCTCGCCCTCGCGCTGCACGACGCCGTAGACCGCGAGCAACCCCGAGCCCAGCAGCGCTTTGCGCTGCGTTTCGACGAGCGCCGGCCAAACGATCACATTGATCGTGCCGGTTTCGTCTTCGATCGACACGAAGATCGTGCCGTTCGCCGTGTCGGGCCGCTGCCGCACGGTGACGATCCCGCACGCATGCACATGCCGGCCGTGGTTCAGATGCGCCAGTTGCGCCGCGGTCCTGAAGCGCTCTTTCGCGAGCCGCGGCCTCAGTAGCGCCAGCGGATGCCGATTCAGCGTGAGCCCGAGGCTTCGATAGTCGTCGGTGATTTCGCGCCCCTCGGCCGCGCGCGGCAACATGAGCGGCGCCTCGGCGATCGGCGCGTCGCGCAAAAGTTGCGGCACCGTATGCTGCGCGGTCACGGCCCACCAAGCCTGCCGCCGATGGCCGGCAAGACTGACGAGCGCATTCGCCGCTGCGAGCGCTTCGAGCTCGCGGCGCGTAAGCGCGGCACGCCGCGCGAGATCGTCGATATCGCCAAACGGGGCGACGCCGCGCGCTGCCATGATCCGTTCGGCGGCAGCCTGCGAAAATCCCTTGATCAGATGCATGCCGAGACGCACCGCGGGACCTCTCGCACCATAGGTCGCGGCCGGCTGCTTCACGCGCGCGACGTGACGCCTGATGGCGTGCTTGATCGTCTTCGACACCGCCCGCTTGGGCAATGGCGCATCGTGGAGCATCTGCCGATACTGGCTGGCATCCTGGCAACGCCTGCCGGTCTCGCTCCACCTGATGCGCTCACCGGACCGCTGCTGCTTCTCCAATGTCGACTCCCAATCGCTTAGCGTGACATCGGGCGGCAACACCGGCACGCCATGGCGCTTCGCATCCTGCACGAGTTGCGACGGCGAATAAAAACCGAGCGGCTGGCTGTTCAGCAAGCCGGCAAGAAACGCAGCCGGCTCGTAGCGCTTGAGCCATGCGCTCAGGTAAACCAGGAGCGCGAAGCTCGCCGCATGGCTCTCAGGAAAGCCGTAATCTCCGAAGCCTTCGATCTGTTTGCAGATCCGGTCGGCAAATGCCTCGTCGTAGCCGCGCGCCAGCATCTTCTGTTTCAGATCGTCCTGATAGGGCTTCAGATTGCCGGTGCGCCGCCAGGCAGCCATTGCGCGACGCAATTCATCGGCCTTTTCAGCGCTGTATTCGGCTGCGACCATCGCGAGATGCATCACCTGCTCCTGAAAGATCGGCACGCCGAGCGTTCTTTGGAGCACCGGCCGCAACTCTTCCTTTGGATAGTCGACGACCTCCAGCCCCTGCCTGCGGCGCAAATACGGATGCACCATGCCGCCTTGGATCGGGCCGGGCCGCACGATCGCGACCTCGATCACGAGGTCGTAGTACTGCTTCGGCTTCAGACGCGGCAGCATGCTCTGCTGCGCACGCGATTCGATCTGGAACACGCCGATCGTATCGGCATGGCCGCACATCTCGTAGACGGCCGGGTCTTCGCGCGGGATATGCTCGGCGCCGAAATTCGGAAAGCCGCGCCGCAACGCGACGAATTCGAGCGCCCGCCGAATCGCCGACAGCATGCCAAGCGCCAGCACGTCGACCTTCAACAGCTTGAGCGCTTCGATATCGTCCTTGTCCCATTCGATCACGCTGCGGTCCTTCATCGCCGCGTTCTCGATCGGCACGAGACGCGAGAGCTTGTCGCGTGCAATCACGAAGCCGCCGACGTGCTGCGACAAATGCCGCGGAAAGCCGCGCAGCTCATGGGTCAAGCGGATCAGGTGCTGCGTGACGTGCGATTGCGCGTCAAAGCCGGCCTCGGCCAAGTGCTTGGCGATCGCATCCGGACCATCCCACCATTGCTGCGACTTGCCGAGCCGCTCGATCAGCGTCGCCTCGAGCCCGAGCGCCTTGCCGACATCCTTCAGCGCGCCACGCGTGCGATAGGTGATGAGCGTGGCGGTCAGCGCCGCCCGGCGCCGGCCGTATTTTTCGTAGATGTATTGGATGACCTCTTCGCGGCGCTGATGCTCGAAGTCGACGTCGATATCGGGCGGCTCGTCGCGCGCCCGCGAAATGAAACGCTCGACGAGCATATGGATCTGCGCGGGATTGATCTCGGTGATCCGCAGGCAATAGCAAACGACGGAATTCGCCGCCGAGCCGCGCCCCTGGCATAAGATATGGTTCTCGCGCGCGAAGCGCACAATGTCGTACACCGTCAGGAAATACTTCTCATATTGAAGATCGGTGATCAGCGCGAGTTCTTTTTCGATCTGCTCGATGTTGTCGACGGAAAGCCCGTTTGGCCAGCGCTCGATCGCACCGGCCATGACCAGCTTGCGCAGATGGCTCATCGGCGTCTCGCCCGGCGGCACCAGCTCTTCCGGATACTCGTATTGCAGTTCATTGAGATTGAACTTGCAGCGAGCCGCGACGCGCAACGTCTCTTCGAGCGTATCTGCCGGATATAGCGCCGCGATTCGCACGCGCGTGCGCATGTGCCGCTCGGCATTCGGTTCGAGCGCGTGGCTGCACTCCGCGAGCGGCTTCACGAGATGAATCGCGGTCAACGTATCCTGAAGCGGCTTGCGCGAGCGCGCGTGCATCAACACCCCGCCCGCGGCGACGAGCGGCAAGCCGCTCTCATCCGAAATCGTTCGCAGCGCTTCGGTATGCTCGTCGTCGCGACCGTTTTGCCAGAGCTCGAGCGCGAGCCATGAGCGCCCTGGCGCGAAGGCCGCGAGCCAGCGCGCACAGCGCAGCGTCTGCGCGAGCGAGGCTTCGCGCTGCGGCACCAGCATCAGCAGGCAATCGGGCAGGTGCTTCAAATGCGCGAGTTCCGACGGAGGATCGGTAAAGTCCATCGGCGAAAGCCGGTAGCTGCCTTTTTCCGCGCGTGATCGCCCAAGCGTAATCAGCTCGGAGAGGTTGCCATAGCCTTCCCGATTCGTTGCGAGCGCAACCAACGTGCAAAAACGCTCACCGTCTTCGCTGGTCAGGCGAAGCTCGCTGCCGATCAAAAGCTGCAGCTCGTTCTCGTGCTTTTTCGCCGCAACGTGCGCGCGCACGACGCCGGCGAGCGAGCACTCGTCAGTAATCGCGAGTGCGGTATAGCCATGCTGGATCGCCTGCTCGACGAGTTCGCGCGGATGCGAAGCGCCACGCAGGAAAGAAAAATTGCTCAGGCAGTGCAGTTCCGCATAGGCGGGCAACAGAGGCGACGATGCCGATGCCTGCGTGGCAAGAGATAAAGCAGAGGGTGCCATCGCTTCAACCGAAAAGACCTTGCAAGAACCAATAGCCCGACAGGCGTTCTCGGAACACCCAGAACATTCGCCCATCGTCATCGGCTGCGATGTAGTAATCGCGTTCGATGCCCTGCCCATCCCACCATCCCGCCTCGATCCGCTCGGTGCGGGTCAGCATTTTCAAGGGACGTCGATAGACCGGCCGCTGTTCGCGCATGGCCAATTTGAGCGGCATATCGAGCAGCCAAACGGGACGCGGCGGCTGCGGTACTTCATCGGATAAGACAAGCGCCTGAGGAGGCGCGCGAAGCGGCAACGCGTTATCCGGCAGCCCCGTTTGCGCAGCCCTATCCGAATGGCTGGGCTCGACGGTGCCGCCTGCCGCAGCGCCCGATGCAGATGCCGGCATCTCCTTTGCCGCAGACTTCGCCCCTGAATTTCGCAGCGCACGCTTCGACTTCGCCTGCCGTGACGTCCGCTCGGGCTGCCCGATTTGATACGCCTCGACACTCATCGCCCTCTCGGGCCGATGATCGTCCTGCATGGAAATCCGCATCACATTTTCTGAGCCCAGACGCGCACTCAGCCGTTCAAAGAGACGCGCGGCCGAATCGCGATCCGCATCCGGCATAGGAAACAGCGTGTCCGATTGCGCCGCATGTTCGCCGATCTGATTGGCGACGATTTTCAGCTCGACAGCCGGTGCAATCAGCTCGGTCTGATTCAACCTCTCGCGCAGCAGCCAGATCAGGTGATCGGGGTCGCGCGACGGCACCGCCCATGAGACCGTCAAGCTCGAGGTGCGCGGCGCATGGCGAGCCGCCAACTCGTGTTCAAGCAACAGCGTGTAGCTGCTGACCGCTGCGTGATGTGCGCTCAACCATCCGGCCAACTGCATCACGAGCCTGCGCGCGGCAAAGAGCAGCGCTTCGGCGCTATCGACGCGCGCCTGCAACTCAAGCTGCGCTCGAAACGCAGCCGGCGCTCGGAACGACTCGCGCGGGTCTGGCTTCTCGCCGTAAGCCTGCGCAAGCAAGTCCAACACGTCGCTGCCGAAACGTCTGACGATCCCGGCACGAGGCAAGCGCCGCAAATCGGCCAGCGTCGCGCAGCCGATCTGCTCGAACGCATCACCGTATGCGGCTACGGCAGGCAATAAGGAAACCGGCAGCACGTCGAGCGCACGCGGCAACGACGCATCCTTCACGACATGCCAGCGACGCCCTTCCCGCCGCGCCCGGGCATGCGCGAGCAGCCAGGCGCCCCATGCGGTCGGCGCACACGCCATGCGAGCGGTATAGCCGAAATCGCGGACCGTCGACGCGACCTTCGCCAGCAATGCACGCAGTCCGCCAAAGAGCCTCAACCCTGAGCCCACCTCGAGCAACAGCGTATGAGCGTGAGCCAGCGATACCTTCGGCGTATACGCAAGCAGCGCCAGCGCCATCGCTTCGAATGCCTGCGTCTCTCGTTGGGGATCCGGCGTGAGCATCTGGAGCCCCGGGGCCAGCACCAACGCATACGAACGTGTTTGCCCCACATGCACGCCGAACTGATATGCGGTGGTATCCGGGATCAGGATATGCGCGTGATCGGCCAGGGCATAGCACCGGATATCGCTTGCACCGGATGCAGGCTCGCCGAGGCCATCACGCCGATTCGATTTGCTCGTGCTCTTTCGCTCGGGCAGAGGCGGCTTCACGGCCTCCAGCGATAAGAGAGGCAATGTCACAGCAATCCACAACATGATTGACCTTTCGTTCGTGACGCCTTGGACATGCGGTGCGCGCCGGCAACATCGCTTCCTGCACAGGAAGCTCGATGCGCAGCGGTTCTGCAAGGGGCGGACCACGGCGCTTGATGATGTCGATCGTCAATCCGACCTTGTGCAGCCAATGCCGGCGGTTCATCGCCTGCGCACCATCCGGCAGAATGGGCGAACAAATCATCCGCAACGGTGCGGCCGAAGAGTGCACCGCGGCGTTCGCCGGGCGAATCAGAAAGGCCAGCGACCGGGAGTCTTGAGCCGCGACTTGCAGGCGCCTTAGTGCCTCCGGCCGTGCATTCGACGCCCACATCAACATCGCCCCCATCCCGCCCTGCTTCAGCGCCTGCTCGGCGGCCCAAAAAGCTTGAGTTTCCGTTGCCCGCACCCAAAAAATCCGATCGATAGCGATCCCCCATGCTTGCAACGCCGCCGTATGCGGACGATAAGGAGGTGCGATCATCACCACGTGCCGCTCCGCTTCCATCGTGAGCTGGCGAAGCGCATGAACCAGCAAGCGCATCTCCCCTACGCCGTCATGCTCGACCAACAACTCGGTCAGACTGCCGGTAGGCCAGCCCTGCCCGGGCAACGCTCGATCGAGCGCCGGATGGCCGCTCGAAATCGTCTGCGCCAACGGGCTGGCAACCTGGTCGCCCTGCCACATCTGACGTTGCAGATTGGGCGCCAGCGCCTGCGCCGCAAGCTGAATGATTGCTGCCATAGACCTGCTCGTTTTAAAGAGAATGCGCCGCCCTACTCGCGCGCGAGTATCGATGGAGCGCCCAGGCTTCGCTGCGGTTGTGCTGTGCGCACCAAACCGACATCAACCAGCTCGTATCAACCTGTTAAGCGGCCTCGGTTTGCCTTGCGTTTTGTCACGCACTGAACGGTCTTCCGCACATGCCCATCCCGGCTGTCTCCGACGGGACACAGCAATGATCAACGTGACCACCCGCTGCCAGCCTACGGAAATGCAGTCCAGTTGGATGGGCGACGTGCACTCGATACTGTATTTTTATACAGTATTCTATAGGGAAAGTTAAGGGGCGTTGAGGCTCAATGGCTTAGCGCTTTTTGTCTGCGGAGAAGGCGTAACGAGGTGGTGGGATGGGCTCGAAGGCGGCTGGCCATGTCGGTCTGCTTGCGCCAAGACGCGAAACGCGGCGCGCACAGCGCGTGCGAGCATGCGGGTTGGGGGTGAGGGGCTGGCCGGTC
>NZ_JAFLRF010000078.1:0-4686 GCF_017315705.1 Trinickia mobilis
CGAAATCCGCGTGCAGCGACCGCGCGATCGATGTGAGCGACACCGCCACGATATTCGCGTCGAGATTGATCATGAATGCCGGAACCGACACACACAGCAACAACAGTAACCGATTCGACATACAAACGCTCCTTCATTTAATCGCTCAGGTGCCGCGATCGACGATCAATTGCCGCCGCGTGCGGCGTTCGGCACCGACCGTCATACGCACTCCTACGTTATTGCCGCAGCGAATCGAGATCGATGACGAAGCGATATTTGACGTCGCTCTTCAGCATGCGCTCGTAAGCCTCGTTGATCTTCTGCATCGGAATGACCTCGATATCGGAGGTGATGCCGTGCTCGCCGCAAAAGTCGAGCATTTCCTGCGTTTCGGCAATGCCGCCGATCAGCGAACCGGCAAGCCGGCGGCGCTTGAAAATCAGATTGAAGACCTGCGGCGACGGATGGTCGTGCCCGGGCGCGCCGACCAGCGTCATCGTCGCGTCGCGCTTGAGCAATTCGATGAACGGATTCAGGTCATGCTGCGCGGCCACCGTATTCAACAGAAAATCGAAGCTGTTCGCGTGCGCCTGCATTTGCGCCGGGTCCTTCGAAATGACCACTTCGTGCGCGCCCAGGCGTTTGGCGTCTTCGACCTTCGACGGCGACGTCGTGAACAGCACCACGTGCGCCCCCATCGCGCGCGCAAGCTTCACGCCCATGTGGCCGAGCCCGCCGAGGCCGACAATGCCGACCTTCTTGCCGGGGCCGGCGCCCCATTGGCGCAGCGGCGAATACGTCGTGATGCCTGCGCACAGCAGCGGCGCAGCGCCTGCCGGATCGAGCTTGTCCGGCACGCGCAGCACGAATGCCTCGTCGACGACGATACGGGTCGAATAGCCGCCGAACGTCATCTCGCCGCTCTGCCGATCGGCACCGTTGTAGGTCAGAACAAAGCCGTTCTCGCAGTACTGCTCGAGCCCTTCCGCGCAGCTTGCGCAGGTACGGCATGAATCGACGAGGCAGCCGACACCTACCAAATCGCCGGACTTGTAGCGCGTCACGCCCGGGCCGACCTGCGCGACGCGACCGACGATTTCATGGCCCGGCACGACCGGATAGATCGTGTTGTTCCATTCGTTGCGTGCCTGGTGCAGATCGGAATGGCAGACGCCGCAATAGAGCACGTCGATCTGCACGTCGCACTCGCGCAGGCTGCGGCGCTGAAATTCAAACGGAGCCAGCGATGATTGGGAATCTCGTGCTGCGTATCCGTGAGTCGTGGACATAGTCACTCCTGGAATTCGGTTCAACGGGGGTTAGATCCGGCACTGCGGTACTTGACCGCGAAAGTCGTATCAGGATCTAAATAGCCTTCGGCGGGGTAGTTCAGTTCGTTAGACGCATCAAGCGGCATGGACTTGAACCATGTAGGAAAGTTGACGAATGCCTTCAGCTCAGCAGCGCCTGCATAAAGTAAAGTAATCGCTTCACTTTCGGCAAGCGCATATTTTTCATAATCTTCATGAGAGTTAGGAATGTTGATCGAAGACCTTGAGGCATTCGTTGCAGCTGTTGCTGGCCGGGCCATATCGAGTTACGACGCGGGTGGGTCTGAACGGAACATTACCGTTTATCGTCGTCGCAATTCGCCCCAAGAAGCCGAATCATTGCCTCTAACGGCTCGCCGAGTGCAGTTTCCGATTTGATCCGGCCATCTCCATAGGTGATGGATGAGCGAAACCGGAAACGACTTCACCTGATATTGTGTGGATCTGCGACCGGAAGACACGGACGATATTCAAATGGAAGAAGCCATGAGTGGAAAATTGACCCTTGTTGCCGAGAATCGGCGTCCTACGACTTCGGAAAGGCGCCATCTGCTGCAGGAACTCTTGAGCAATTTGCGCGGACGCGATCGCGAGCTTGATCGCGATCTTATGCAGTGCGGCCTTGGTGTACAGAGCTGTTACAAGCCGCAGAACATTTCCAGGGTCACTTTTAGCAAACCGGCAGTGCTTCTTGTGGTGTCCGGCTCGAAAGAAATCGAACTCGCCAGTCGGCGGTTCGTTGCCAATGCCGGAGAGCTTCTCTTCGTTCCGGCGGACACGGAATTCTGGATCGGCAAATTCCCAGATCCAATCAGCGGCCTTTATCAAGGCCTCGGGTTCCGCTTTGATATCGAAACGGTAGAGGAATTTCAGCGTAGCTATGGGCGGGGTCTCGAGAGCTGGAATCTGAGCTCGAATTGGCATGCGCCCGCCAGCGAGGCCGCGCTTGAGTGGATCATCCAATGGCTCGATTGGAGCAGCAAATATCCTCCTTCCCTTCATGTCCAGCGTCACCGGCTTGTTGAACTCCTTCTACTGCTGGCACAGACGGGCCTCGCCGGGAATATTCTCGTCAGCCGCAATCCCTCCTGGCGGCAACGTATCGGCCAGATGATCGATGTTGATCCGGCCCGCGCGTGGCGATGTCAGGATCTTTGCCGGATGCTGGGCATTAGTGAGTCTGTCATGCGCCGCCATCTCCGTGTCGAGGGTACGAGCTTCCGCGATCTGCTCGAGGAAACAAGACTGATGTCGAGCCTGGTCCTGGTCCAGGAAACAAGCTTCACAATCGGCCAAGTGGCGGACGCTGTCGGGTACCGATCGCAGTCGCGATTCACTGACCGGTTCAAGGAGCGTTTCGGCGTCACTCCAACAATGTTGCGCCGCTCAGGTTCAGGCGAAGTTTTGGCGCTTGGAGGCGAAACGCTTCCCTAGGTCGTGCGCATACTCGCCTTGAACATCAAATGATGCTGTGAGGACGAGTCATGCAAGATTTCAAGATGCTTATCGGCGGCGACGAACGGGCTGCGGTCGGCGGCGAATGGATCGAAAGCGTCAATCCCTATACGGGCAAGGCCTGGGCTCGGGTGCCGCGAGGGCAGGCTGAGGACGCAGCGGCCGCTGTCGAAGCCGCCGCGGCTGCGCTCGAAAATCCCGCCTGGAAGAATCTCACCGCGAGCCAGCGAGGCGCCCTCCTGCGGAAGGCCGGTGACCTGATTCTCGCCAATGCCGAGCGGTTGGCCGATCTGGAGGTGCAGGACAATGGCAAGCTGAAGGCCGAGATGCTCGGCCAGATGCGCTACCTGCCGGAGCATTATTACTATTACGGCGGCCTCGCGGACAAAATCGAAGGAGCGGTGATTCCCTCCGACAAGGCGGGGATGTTCGCCCATACCGTCTATGAGCCGCTTGGCGTCGTCGTTGCAATCACGCCGTGGAATTCGCCCCTTTTGCTGACGACCTGGAAGCTTGCGCCGGCGCTTGCGGCCGGCAATACCGTTGTCGTCAAGCCGTCTGAGCACGCTTCAGTATCGATGGTCGAATTTGCGAAGCTGTTTCTCGAGGCCGGGTTTCCCGCAGGCGTGGTGAACGTCGTGACCGGTTTTGGCGCGGAATGCGGCGCGACCCTTGTCGAGCATCCCAAAGTCGCCAAGGTCGCTTTCACGGGCGGCGATGGCGGCGGCCGTGCGGTCTATCAAGCGGCGGCCAAAAACCTTAAGCATGTCACGCTGGAACTTGGCGGCAAATCGCCCAACATCGTCTGCGAGGACGCCGACATTGAACAAGCCGTCAAGGGGGCGGTCTCGGGCATTTTCGCAGCAACGGGGCAGACATGCATGGCCGGCTCGCGGCTCCTCGTCCACGAAGCGCGCCATGACGAGTTTGTCGAAGCGCTTCGCGACTTTGTCGCCGCGGCAAAGCTTGGCAATCCGATGGATCGCGAGACCAAAATCGGTCCGATTGCCAACTTATCCCAATACGAAAAGGTGCTTGACTATATCGATATCGCTAAGGGCGAAGGGGCGTTGGTCGCCTATGGCGGAAAGGCCTATCACGGTGCCGGCTGCGAGAATGGCTGGTTTGTCGAACCCACCGTTCTAACCGAAGTCTCCAACACCATGCGGGTTGCGCGAGAGGAGATTTTCGGCCCGGTGCTCTCGGTGATTCGTTTTAAGGATGATGAAGAAGCGATCGCGATTGCCAACGATACGCCTTACGGCCTCGCTGCCGGCGTTTGGACAAAGGATCTCGTCCGCGCCTTCCGCTACACCAAGGAACTCAAAGCAGGCACGATCTGGGTCAACGCCTATCGCGTCGTAAGCTACGCGGTCCCGTTCGGCGGGTTTAAGCAGTCGGGAATCGGGCGGGAAAACGGCCAGGAGATGATCAAGGAATATCTCCAGACCAAGAGCGTCTTCATCAATCTCGACAAGGAAGTGCCGAACCCGTTCGTCCTGCGGTGATTCTCTCGCGCGGCCTGTATGCGGCGATCGGCAATGTCAGCTATACCGCGACGAAACGCGGCGATTTCCTGAAGCTCCTTTTTCGACCTTGGAGATCCGTATGAAGCAAAGTGTTGGAAAAACGATTACCTTTCGGCGCCCTGACGGCATGGAAGTCAAAGGCTATCTTGCGGAACCCGAGACTATTGCGGGCGCTCCCGCCATCGTCGTCATTCAAGAGTGGTGGGGATTGAACGACCAGATCCGCGGCGTGGCGGATCGTCTCTCGCGCGCAGGGTATCTCGCACTCGTCCCCGACATCTATCGCGGCAAGTCGACGGTCGAGGAGGAAGAGGCGCATCACCTGATGAGCGGCCTCGATTTCGCCGATGCGGCCACGCAGGACATCGCCGGCGCGGTCCAGTATCTGA
>NZ_JAFLRF010000078.1:4830-11226 GCF_017315705.1 Trinickia mobilis
TTCCCGATCTCGATGCCGGTGTGGCCTGGTACGGCCTCCCGCCGCTCGAGTACCTCGATCCTGCCAAGATCAAGGCGCCGATTCAGGCGCACTGGGCGACGCAGGACGCTTTCTTCGCCCTGGAGCACGTTGAGGAGCTCGAAGCAAAGCTGAAGACGGGTGGTGTCGACGTGGAGTTTCATCGGTATCTGGCCCACCATGCGTTTGCCAACGAGACGGCCGTCGGACCGGACCGCATCACGAGGACGCAGTTCGATCCCGTCTGGGCGCAACTCGCGTGGGATCGAACGCTGACGTTCTTCGGACGCACGTTGTGGCGGCGTTCGTAACATAGCCTGAAGATCCCCAGCGCCGCGCATCTTGCATAAGAGGTGTCGCCACGTCGGTGCGTGGCGACACCGGAGACAACAGGGGAAAACAATCATGCGTAACGCTTTGAGGCACAACGCGGCGTCATCGCGCGCCGCATTCATCACGGCTGCCACCCTCACCGCCGGGCTGGGTTACCTGCCCGCCGCTTCGGCTCACGCCGTCGTCGGCGATCGGGTGTTTCCGGTCACCTTGACGGTTGACGATCCCGGGGTCGGCGATGAAGCCAATGTTCAGTTCGGGCACATCGCAAGCCCGGACAGCAACGGCGACAACATGAATGTCAACACCGTCTCGTACGAGTACGACAAGCTCATCACCCGGAATTTGCAGTTCAGCGTCGCCAGCCAGTACGTCAACCAGAATGCGCCAAGCGGTTCGGCCAAGGGCTGGGATAACCTCACGGTGGGGGCCAAATACTTGGTCTACACAAATGCGCGGCATGAATTCATGGCTTCGGTGGGATTGATGGCGCAGATTGGCGGGACAGGCGCCAAACCGATTGCGAACTCATTCTCGACGTTTACGCCGACCGTCTATTTCGGCAAGGGCTTCGGCGATTTGCCCGCCTCTTTCGGGCTGCTGCGGCCGTTCGCCATCACCGGCCAGGTCGGCCCCAACATCACGACGGCGTCCTCGGACACTGGGCCCAACTCGCTCGGCTGGGCATTCACGCTGCAGTACAGCATCCCGTATCTGCAAAACCAGGTGAAAGATCTGGGGCTGCCAGAGCCGTTCAACAGTTTGATTCCGGTTGTCGAATTCCCAATGAGCACCTGCACGGCCGGTGCGTGCGCGGGTCAAACGACCGGCTATGTCAACCCCGGTCTCATCTGGCTCAACCGTTACGGCCAACTCGGCATCGAAGCGCAGATTCCAGTCAACCGGGCAACGGGCACGCATGTAGGCGTGCTTTTGCAGGCGCACGTGTATTTCGACGACATCTTCCCCAACTCTATGGGCAAGCCCCTTTTCTAATCAGGATGCACTTTTTCGATGAATTGTCGATGGAACCGCTCGTCGTCGCACAAATAGGCGCCGCTTCCATCCAGGACATCCTATTTGCGACGGCAGCGGGTCTGTGGGCGAACGGTGTGCTGCTGCAACGCAATCACGTCGTCATGCCGGGGTGGGTGCTCAGGTGGCAGCGCATCGCCTTCGGCCTGCTTGCAGTGACCGCGATTGGATATTTATGGTTGCAAGCAGCGGTGATGGGCAGGGTATCCGCGGCCGAGGCCGGTCCGCTGATCGCCCCGGTTCTTGCCGAGTCGCACTTTGGCATCGCCTGGATGCTCGGGTTCGCGGGCACGATTTTGGCGGTGCTCGGCAGCGTGCTTGGAAAGCGTTTCGGGGTAGTCGTGGCACTAGGTGCGGTCGTCTACGCTGCAGGAAAGGCAGCCGCGAGTCACGCTGCCGATTCAGGGGACTTTACGCTGCGCGAGGCGGTTCACGTTGTGCATCTGTGTGCAACAGCGATGTGGGCAGGCAGCGTGATGATTGCGGCAGTCGTTTTGGGGCGATCCGCGTTGCGGCAAAACTCGGCGTGGCAATACTGCGTGGAGTTCTGTACCCGGCTCTCGCATTTCGCGACTGCCTCACTGGCGCTAGTGCTTCTCACGGGCGTCTATAACGCCGCTGAGGATACGGCGCAAGTGACCGCACCGCTGGTTTCGATTCCTTATGGACACGTTCTTGGAATCAAACTGGTCCTTGTGACCGCCGCGGTCATTGCTGCAGGCTGGAACCGAACGGTGTACCTACCGAGCATGCGCAGTCACCAACCGGATGACGAACATGTGCCGTACGCGGCGATCCGCGGCTTCTCTTCTCTATTGGCGGTCGAAGCGGTGTTGTTGCTCGTCGTGCTCATCGTCGCGTCGATCCTAGGGCATATGTCTCCATCGACAGCCGGATAGCCCAAGCAGCTCGGCCGCATCTAATCAATTTGACGGCTCACTCACGGTATTACCTATTGGCGCCGCGTACAGTAGACGGTCGCCGGGCATATTTCTATAACCGTTCGCGCCGAGCCATCATGCGCCGGCGCGATCCCCGCTCGCTGCCATCGCAGACCTGCTGTTTCCTATTTCATCGGGACCTCCTCGATCCTGTCACCGGCCTTTGCAATGGGAATGAGCCACCATGGCGTCCCTACATCTGCGGGACCGAAGACCCTTTTAAAGGGCTGGTCATTGGAGAAATGTTGACTGACGTCCCGGAGCGCGTCTTTGTCTGAATCGGGAAGTACGATCATGATGTGTGGGCCGATATAGACCCATTTCTTGACCTGGCTGGGGTCTTTATCCGAAGTTATGTGCTCTCCTCCCTGCTCCCTTGCCTCGCCGTCGAGCATGAAGGACAGTCCTGCGCGATCGATGTCCGGCTTCTTCCCAGCGAGGGTCGCCGTGAGCCACTTCATGGTGGTCTCATCTACGCACATCGGGTCGTGCTGAGGCCTTCCGGGCATGTCGGGCAAGCATGTCCAACCGTTGGTGCCCTTGCGAAGCACTCTGGTATGAGACATTCCATCCATCATATTCGTGGGCCAATCAATCACGGTTGCGTGCTCCGCGATGGTGGTAGGGCCCCCGCTCAATGCATTTCGAATTTTCCATTCGTCAGAATGCGCTGACGTGGTGAACGTGCCTGGCGGCAAGGGCGCTGTAGCAGTCGACAGATCTTCGGCAGAAGCTATCGATGAAATCGCCACAAGGCTGGCAGCTAGATACAGAATGCTTTTGGTCATTATGATCTCCGTCGTCCTCTCATGTGAGTTTCCTTGCGACGTCAGCGGTGCTTAGTTTGTGAGTTTCCCTTGCGACGTCAGCAGTGCTCACTTTCGCGCATCTCGCAGCCTGTCATTCGCCTGTTTCAGCCGCGCGTTCGCCTCCATCGGCCATGAACGGCTCCGGAAATATCGGAAACTTTATGGAAGGCACCGATCCGGGCGTCTGGGAGGGAAGGCCACCACGCATGTACTGGTCGACCAGGGCGCCCACATCGGCGTCGTGCACGGATTCGACCGCAAGGACTGCTTGCGATAAAGCCCGATTCCAGTGTTACCTGGATCCACTTGAGACAGCGGACCGTACGCAACCGGCCGAAGTCGAAGCGAAGACGAAACGTCTAGTTGGGAGCCGGTTGTCGGCGTCTGATTGGTCGCGCCGAAGATCTGAATTGAGCTGTTGATTGGCTCACGCATTCGGTTGACGAGTCGTCTAAGCGGCAGCGTTCTCGCAGGACGGCCGGGGCGTAAGCGTGCCGAACGGTCCGCAGCACGACGTCGTCCTTCTTGTCGCGATCAGTGCGACGCGGGTCGCCATGGTTTCAACGCGCCTCGATCAGGGGTTGCGCGGCGGTCGGGCGTGACGTGTCCGCGCGTTGTCTGAGGCTTTCCGCGGCCTGCCGGGCAAAAGACGCGGAAATGGATTGCGCCAGCGCCTCGGCGGCGTGCGTCAGGTTGCCCAAGTGCTGCGGAAAAACTAGCCACAGATCAAGCGACAGCGCGAAGTCGCCGACATCCACCACGCTTAGCTGATTGCGCCAGGCGCTCGCATGTAGCGAATCAAGCGGCATGAGGCCCAGACCGAGGCCGGCTGCAACGAGCTGTAACTGCGTACTCGCTGAGTAGGTATCGACGCTCAGCCGCAATTGCCCGCCGGCGCCGCCCATTGCACGCTCGAGGGCCGCTCGCAGACCGCATCCGTCGGGATTGAGTATCCAGTCGTGGTCCGCGAGCGACCTGATCGTTGCCTGGCGTTTAACGAGCGGTTTCTCCGCGCTTTGCACGACCTTCAGATCGAACGTACCGATCGGACGGGCGATCAACTCGCCCGACAGCGATGAGCGGGGCGGGAGCATCAACACCGCAACGTCCAGCGAGCCGTTTTCCACCATGCGCTGTAGCTGCGTACCCTGCTCGGTACGCGACCTCACCACGAGCGCAGGGAATTGCTTTTTCATGGCCATCACCGCATCGAACAGCACAACGTCCGCCACTACTTGCGACAAGCCGAGGCGCATCGTCCCCGACGGCGCCGCGTCCTCGCGCGCAAGATCGAGCAAATGTCCGAGCGCTCGCAACAGCGGTACCGCGTGTTCGTAGACCCTGTTTGCGAGAGCGGTCGGTCGCGGGGGTTTTGTGTTGCGGTCGAAAAGCTCGACGCCCAGCAGCTCTTCAAACCGCTGGATGCGCTTGGATATCGTGGATTGCGACACGGACAGTGCGTCGGCCGCGCGGGTCAGCGACGCCTCATTGATCACCGTGACGAACGATTTCAGGTCATCGATCATAATGACGGCTACAGTACACGGTAAGCGCGCAGAAATCCACGTCTGGCACTCTGTGATCTGCCCGGGCAGGCTATTGATCGCTCCCCCTGAATGGGTAACGAAAGATCATCGCCGGCTAGAATGTCCCTATCGTGCGCTCAATCGGTCGCCCTCGCCGATGCGCAGCTGGCTGCCCGCATCGGCGACGACGACGAACGTCCAGCCAAGCCGCCGCGCGCATCCGTAACTCCCGCGATGGGCGGCTCGGAACGGACGAAGAAGGCGACCGCGAGCGCCCCCGCCAGCGCGACGGCGCCGCTCAGCAAGAACGCGCTCTGGAACAGCTTCGTCCATTGGACGATGAACCCGGTGATTGCCGGCGCGAGAATGCCGGCGATATTCGAAACGAAGTGGACGAACCCACCGACGCTGCCCATCCGCGCCGGCTCGACGATATCGTTAATAATCCCCCAGTAGACACTTAGCGTCATATTCGCGAAGAACACCGTGATCGCCATTAGCGCGACGGCCACGTTTACGCTGTCCGAGTGCCCAGCGATCGCGATGCAAACAGCTGAGATCAGCAGGCTGACCACGATCACCAGCTTCCTGCTGAGCAGCGCGTTGCCGGTGATGCGAAACAACACATCGGAAACCAACCCACCGAGCGCGACGCCGACCACGCCAAAAGCCCACGGAATGACGCTGACGACGCTCATCGACGCGATGCTTAGGTGTCGCTCCATCGTCAGATAGCTCGGGAACCACGACAGGAAGAAGTAGACGATGTACGCATAGCCGAAGAACGCGAACGACGTCGCGAGGATCTGCGGGTTCCGGAGGTAGGTGCCAAGCGGCGCGACTGGCTCCCCGGACGTCGCCGCGCCCGCGTGCTGCAAGTCGCCACGCGCCGCAATTTCCGGGTTGCGGCTCTCGATGTCTCGCTCGCCGGGACGGTCGGTCACCGTTGCAGCCCACACCGAGACCCACAGGAGACCCATCAGCGCGATCACGATGAACGACACGCGCCAGCCGAAATGCAACGCTAGCACGCCGACGATCGGTCCCGCGATCGCGCCGCCGAACTGCTGGCCGGCAGTTGCGAAGCCGACTGCGGTCGTCTGCTTGCCGTGCTCGAACCACCCGTTGAGCATCTTGTTCGTGCAACTCAAATACGGCCCTTCGCCGGCGCCGAAAACCACACGCACGACGAGCAGCGAAGCCATGCTGAACGCGCCCGCCGTGAGCGCGGAGAAAACCGACCACAGGCTCATGCTCGCAACGAGCACCCGCTTGGCGCCAAAACGGTCGGACGCGTAGCCGCCCACGAGGGAAAAGAGCGAGTAGCCGACGAAGAACGCGCTGAACACGATGCCGAGTTTGGCGGGATCGAGGTGGAGATCCCTCGTGATCAACGGTGCCGCGATCGGTAGAGCCGCGCGGTCCATGTAACTGATGGCCCCTGCCAGAAACAGCATGAGGACGATGAACCAGGACTTCTTCATAGTGTCTCCATTGATATATGGACATCCCTCAGCCGAGCGCGGTCTGGTCTTCCCGACGGTTCGAGAAGAATTCCCTCATTAGCGGCCTGAACTCATCGATCGCTTAAGCCCGCCGGTACGTCACCGGCACCGCACGCCGCCAGACTCTGAATTTGTTCTCCGTGGCGTCCTTGACGCCGCCAAACGCCTGCTTGAGACGGATAATCGCCACGGTAATATCGGCGATGAACCGGTTGTACATGTACAACAG
>NZ_JAFLRF010000079.1 GCF_017315705.1 Trinickia mobilis
CGCGGTTGTCGGCGAGTGCGTCGGCGTCGACACGGAACAGCGGCTGCGGCAGCGCGAGCTTGTACTTCAGCGTCTCATTGCCGCGCAGGCGCGACCCGACGACGACGAGCGCATCGCAAGTCCGATAGAAACTCTCGACAGCCGGATGCACGTTGAACGCGCCGAGCGTGGCCGGATGATCCTCGGGCAGCACGCCGCGCCCCTGCACGCTCGTCACGACGCCGAAACCGAGCGCCACGAGCCGCTCGACCGCAGCGCGCGCACGGCGCGTGCCGCCGCCGAGCCACAAGAGCGGCCGCTTCTTGCTCGCGAGCGCATCGGCGAGCTGCGCGACGCGCGCGCTGTCGTGCGTGAGCGGGCTCACGTGCGGCGCGGCCAGGTCCGCGGGCCAATCGACGAGCGCAGCCTGGATGTCGATCGGAATCTCGACGCTGACCGGGCCGCTCGGCGCGGTCAGCGCAACGCGCACGGCTTCGCGGATCGTCGGAAACGCGGTCTCGATCGAGCGCACGCGGTATGCGGCCTTCGAAATCGATCGCAGCATCGAGAGCTGATCGGGCGCTTCGTAGATGCACGCGAAACCGCGATCGAGATAGTCGGTCTCGATCTGCCCGGTGATGTGCAGGAGCGCCGTGCCGGCCGTCAACGCTTCGACCATCGCGCCCGCCGCGTTGCCCGCCGCCGTGCCTGTGCTCGTGAACGCGACACCCAGGCCGCCCGACACGCGCGCGAGCCCATCGGCCATATTGACCGCGCCCGCTTCGCCGCGCGCGCCGACGTAGCGGATCTTGCCGCGCCGTCCTATCGCATCGAGGATCGGCATGTTGTGAATCGAAATCACGCCGAACGTTATGCGCACGCCGCATTGTTCAAGGAAAGCGGCGACCAGCTCGCCTACGGTGGTTTTCTCAGACATGTCGTGCAACGCCTCCAGAAACATCGATATGACTGCCCGTCGTGTACGACGACAACGGCGAAGCCAGATAAAAAAGCGCTTGGGCGGCTTCTTCGGGGCGTTCGAGGCCCGGCACCATGTAGGCCGTTTCGGCCTTGTCGTCCGCTTCGCGGGCGGTGCCTACGCCGGCCGCGCCGAGCGTGCCGGGAGTCATGCTGTTGCTCCGGGGTTCTTCGCGTTTGCGGCGCTCGCGCGGCAAAACGCATCGATGAGGGCCGTGTAGGCGTCGGGCGCCTCGACGTAGCCCGCGTGCCCCGCGCACGGCACGACGTTGAGGCTCGTGCGAGCGGCGCGTGCGATGCGTTCGCACGCGGCGGGCGGCGTGATCGTGTCGTCGGCGCCGACGGCTACGGCAACGCGGCCGTTGACGTCGGCGACACGAGCGATATCCGCCGCGAGGTCCGCGTTGGCGAGCAGATGCGTCGCTTGCGCGTAGCCCTCGGGCACGATGCGCGCCATGTTCCAGCGCACCCAGGCGCGTGCCGCGTCGCCTGCATGCGCGGACAGCATGTTCGCGCTGCGCTTTTCGGCGAGGCCGGCGGGACCGAGTTCGGCGAGCATCGCGAGCCGCGAGTCCCGGCGAGTCTCGCGCTCGCCGGCCGTTGCCGCTCCGTAGCCGCCAGCAGGCGACAGCAGCAGCAACCCGGCGACGCGCGACGGATGAAGAGCCGCAAACGCGCCCGCCATAATCGCGCCGAGCGAATGGCCGACGAGGACGCAATGCTCGACGTTCATCGCATCGAGCCAGTCGGCGAGCGCTTGCGCGTAGTCCACGGCGACGGGCGACGCCGGCGCGACGCGCGAGGATTCGCCGTAGCCCGGCGCATCCCACGCGAGCACGCGCCGCCTCGCGCCGAGCGCTTCGAGTTGCTGAACCCACGACGCGGCGCCGGACCCGATGCCATGCAGCAAGACGAGCGGCAGCGCATCGCGCGCGTGCCCGGCGCCGCTTTCACGGTAGCCGATCACACGCTGCGGCGTTGTCAAGCGTCGAGCGGGAAAGCACGCAAGCCGCGCTTCGAGCGAAGCGCAAGCGGCGCTGGTCACGAGGGTGTCTGGAAAGGTCATCGTCGCCACGCGTGCTCGGTTAGCGCTTGATCTTCGCAAGCGGCGAATCGGGCGGATAGGTCGGCGTAATCGGCTTCGGCGAACCGAGCATCACGCACATCAACGCATCTTCGTCGCCGATGTTGATTTCCGTGCGATAGACGCCCGGCGGCACCGAGATCAGATCGCGCTCGCCGACGAGGGTCTCCCACTTCTCGCCATCCTTCTCGCAGATCACCTTCATCTTTCCGCGGATCACGAAGAAGATCTCCTCGACGTCGATGTGGATGTGGCTCGGGCCGATGTTGCAGGCCGGAATCACCATCGTCGAAAACGTGAAGTTGCCCGCGGGCACGGTGTTCACGTCCTTCGCGACGCCGGTGCCGCCCGTGCCGACATAGCGCGTCTGCGCACGGCGATACTTCGGGTCGACGCCGTGATACCAGCACGCCACGCGGTCGCCGAGATTCCAGCCGAGCGACAAGCGCGCGCCGCGATGCGGGCAACGGTCTTCTAGCGCGTGCACGCGGCCTTCCTGGTCACGCCACACCACGAGCTGCTCGCCAAGCCGCGTGAGACCGATCGGCGCGTTCGCGACCTGCCAGCTCGGCGCGACGGGGTACCAATAGTTGCGAAGACCGAGATCGAGGTAGGCCCGGATCGGATCGGCTGCGCTGCTTGTGTTCGTGGGGGATGTCATCGAAAGACTCCGAATGCATATGCGATTGATGCGGGTGTCTCGTGGCCTAAGGCGCGCGGCTTGTGCGCGCTTTGCCGCGCGTCACTCCGCCAGCGTGCGGAATTCAGCGGCGAGCCGTTCAGCGGTCCAAGGCGCGCCTTCGGGCGAACGAAAGCCGATCCGGCCTGCGTTCCATACAAGGAACGTTAGTTTATGTATGGACATTATAAGAAACGCGCTGGAGGAAAAAAACAAAAATCCGCAGCGCTAGGGGAAAACACCGAGCACGGTCTCGAACTTGGTTGCGCGCGCATCGAATCAGTCCAAGAAATTCGCGCCGGAAGCCCAACGTATAGGGCTCTTCGCGTTTTGTTCCGCCCCTCACAACGGGCCGATCCTCGCAACACATGGTTAGGATGACAAATGATTTAGCAGACGATTGCAGCGGGCGTGATCGGGGCCGGCGTCATGTCGGGGGCATGGGCGCCGGCCTCCCCTACCAGTTCGGCAAGCTGCTTGTGCACGGCCTTTACACGCGCGCGAAGCTGCAGGCGAACGGCTTCTCAGATACGTATCCGAGCTACGATGCCGGCGCGAACTATCAATTCACGCCGTTCAACGCGGCGCCGATGCGGCGGTCTTTACGGCGGGCGTGTCGAGCAACGCGAATCAGGTCATCGTCCTGACCGGGATTCACCACTCGTTCTGATCGTGCGCGGGGATGCCCCGCGCGTGCATCGCGGTGGGATCGTCCGCAGCCGGACGGTAATTGAGGCGCTCCGACAAATCGCAGGCCGCACCGCAAACCGTTTCGATGAGTTGCCGGCGCTCGTGAGCCTCGCCCAGATCCGAGCGAGGCACCGTCACGGTCACGGCGGCGACGATCTTTCCCGATTGTTCGCGCACCGGTGCGGTGACCACCGAAATGCCGCGCTCGAACGAGGCCTCGCTGACCGCGAATCCCGCCGCCGCGCATTCGCGCACGCGCTCATGGAGTTCGTCGACCGTGGCAGGCGTACGCTCGGTGAATGGCTCCAGCCCCTTCTCCGGGTACAGCTCGCGCAGCGCGCCGAGCGTCAGGCCGCCCATCAGCACGTGCCCATGCACCGTTGCATGGGCAGGCAAGCGCGTGCCGACCTGCACCTTCACCGAGCTGAACATCGATTGATGGCTTTGCGCCTTCGCGACGAACACGACGTCGCGCTGATCGCGAATCACGAGATGCGCCGTAAAGCCGGTCGCATCGCGCAACCGCTCGAGAATCGGCGTACCGAAATCGGTCAGCTCGAGCGAGCTCAAGTATTCGAAGCCGAGCCGCAACACCGCGACGCCGAGCCGGAAATGCCGGTCGCCGTTCGCGCGCTCGAGAAAGCCGAGCGCTGCGAGCGTCTGCAAGAGGCGAAAGGTCGTCGTGCGCGGAATGCCGATGCGCTTCGACAGTTCCGGCGCGCCGAGCACTGGCTCGCGCGCGGAGAATTCGGCCAGAATCCGCAGCCCGCGTTCGAGCCCCGGCACCAGATAGGCCGAGTGCGGCGAGCCGGCTTGCGCTTCGTCGCCGTTGCCTTCGTTGGCTTCCATCGGTCCGGAATGTTCAGCGGCCGTCAAGCGCTGCGCGGATGCATGCTCGCGCGGCTTTTTCGGTGCTTTTCTTGCGGGCGCTGCGGTGCTGTCTTTTGCCATGTCGGCCGGGCGTGCGTGGACTGGAGATGAAACCGCATCATAGCGCGAAGGCCGCAGGCCCTTGACCTCGCATCGGTCCGGCGGACAAGGCGCGCGGGCAGCCGCAATCGGCCGCCCGCGCGTTACTTCACGTTACTTCACGGTGAACGTGTAGTGCCCTTGCGTGCGATGCCCGTCGTCGGCAACGGCCACCCAGGCCACCGTATAGACACCCGGCGTCAACACACTGAGCGCGACCGACATGTGCTTCTTGTTCGACGCGTCGACCACGGACTTGCCGTTCACGACCGACTTGCCCGACGCATCCGTCACGGCGATCGAGCTGAATGCGGGTTCAAGCCCATCGTCGAAGTCGATCTCGACATCTTTCTGCGCAGCCGTCACGGTCGCGCCGGCGCCCGGCACTTGCTTGGTCGGATAGGCATGCGCGTGCGCGAGCTGCGCGAGCGTCAACGTCAGCGCGGCGGCGGCGCCGCGCATCGAAAGCGGGATCAGGGAAGTTTTCATGGTCAGAAGAGCGGTTTGCCCAGAGAGTTAGGGAAGATATCGTCGAAGTAGATATGGGCTTGCACCAAGATACCCGTGTGCGTGCCGGTCCTGCTATTGACGGGAATCTGCGCTTCGATGCCGAATTGGCCGTAGCGGTCGAGCCAGATCACGCCGGGGTTGATCGTGCCCGTCGTCTGGCCGGCGCACGCGCCCGCCGTGCAGGTGCTCATCGGGAATTCGACGACCGGGATCAGATTGGCGAACGGCTGCGGCAGGCCGAGATCCTTCACCTGCGTCTGCAGGTACGGAATGCTGTATTGCAGTGTCAAGCCCCAGCCTAACGAGTTCGGTCCCTGGTCCGACGACGCGGTCGTCAGGTTCGGGCCGATCGTGCCGGTAATCGCGAACGGACGCAACAGTCCGAGCGACGCCGGCAAGTCGCCGAAGCCCTTGCCGAAATAGACGGTCGGCGTGAAGGTCGAGAACGAGTTCGCGATCGATTTTGCACCGGTGCCGCCGAGCGCGGCGAGCAGCCCGACCGACGCCATGAATTCGTGCCGCGCATTCGCATAGACGAGGTACTTCGCGCCGACCGTGACGTTGTCCCAGCCTTTCGCAGAGCCGCCGTCCGGCACGTTCTGGCTGACATAGTTGCTCGCGACGCTGAACGCGAGATTCTTCGTGATCAGCTTGTCCCACTCGTACGACACGGTGTTGACGTTGATGTCGTCGCCGTTGCTGTCGGGCGTCTTGATGTGGCCGAACTGCAAGTTGAATTCGTCGCCGACGCCAGGATCGTCGACGGCCATCGTCGCCGGAAAGACGCGGTCGCCGACCACGGCGTGAGCTTGAGCCGCAGGCGAACCCGCAAGGCAAGCCGCCGCGCCGACGGCGGAACAAAACGCCGTGCGCAGACGCGCCGGCCTCCGTTTGCGAAACGTGCGCATGATGTTCCTTTCGAACCATATGAGGCATCGCCGCTCGCTTGCGCGACGATGCCGCAACGCTGCGAGGCGTTGCGAAAATTATCGGTGAACGGTAGGGATTCGAATCAGGAACGGGCGGGCGGCGCGCGCGGCAGCGCAGCCGTGAAAAGAGGCGCGGCGCGGACTTCGACGTGAAGCGCGACGACCGGCGCGCGGGTGGCCGTCAGTGTGGCCGCGAACGTTGCGGGCACGCCCGGCAGCACGGGCACATGGGCAAAGAAACCGCAATACGCGCAGGCCTGCCAGTGCAGCAGCGCGTGCGACTCGGGCGACTGGCCGTCGCCCGCATCGGCCGAAGCCGGTTGCGCCGTGCAATACGCTTCGAGCGCGAGGTCGACGCGATCGCGCGCGGCCAGCGCCTGCGACACCGTCGGCGCGAACGTGCTCATCAGGATTGCGAGCAATCCAAGGAGGCTTCCGATCTTCTGGAAACGGCGGCGGAACATGCTGGCGGCGAGCGCTAAGAGGCAAGGACGGACGGCGATGAGGCGCAGATTATGCCACGCGCCCCGGCCCCCACAAGCGGCGCAGGCAGATGTTGCGGATCAGTCGCGATCGCAACTGCCTGATGCGGGATGCCCTGCTGACCGCCTCGGCAATCCGATCGGCCAGCAGGACTTCACACGCTCACGGCGTCAAGGCGCATAAGGCGCCGCCACCTCGCCTTCGAGCCCATGTTCGAGCGTCGCCCGAATGATCGACAGCCCGCGCGTGAGCGCCGCGATCGAGCGCGCCCCCGTCATGCAGATGCGCACCGCGTGCGGCGCGGCATTGCGGCCGATGACGAAGCTGTCGGCGGTCTTCACGAGCACGCCCTCCTGCCTCAGCGCAGCAGCGAATTCGGCCGCGCGCCATGGCTCGGGCAGCGGCAGCCACAAATGCGAGCTCGTCTGAGCGTGCCGGTACGGGACGCCAGCGAGCACCTCGCGCGCGACCGTCTGCTGCGTTTCGATGTACGCGCGCTGCAAGCCGTCGAGCCGCTCGATCTCGCCGTTGCCGATCCAGCGTGCGGCAATCTCGGCGAGCAGCGGCGCGGTCATCCAGCAATCGCTTCTCAGCACGGCCGCGATCTTCGAGCACCATGCCTGCGGCGCCTGCACGTAGCCCACGCGCAAGCCGGGCGCCACCGATTTCGCGAGCCCGGTGATCAGAAACGACTGCTCGGGCAGCCGCGCCGCGATCGGCGCGGGCGGCGCTTCGAGGAGCATGGCCGGGACGATGTCCTCGATCAGCAGCACGCCGTAGTGATCGAGGATCGACGCGACCGCATCGCGCCGCTCGGCCGACATCGTCGCGGTGGTCGGATTGTGGATCGTCGGCACGCAGAAGATCGCGCGCGGATGCAGCGACTTGCACGCGAGGTCGAGCGCCGCGGGCACGATCCCTTCGTGATCGACCTCGACGCCGACGAGATGCAAACGCAACTGCCGCGCGAGCCCGATGATCCCGGGGTAGCTGACGATCTCGGCGAGCACGGTGTCGCCCGGACGCGTGACCGCGCGCAGCACCGACGCCAGCGCATGCTGCGCGCCCTGCGTGACCAGCACGCGCGCCGGGTTCGCTGCCGCCATGCCGGCGCGCGCGAGGAGCGTCGCGCCCGCTTCGCGATGGCGCATCAGCCCGGCCTCCGGCACGTATTGCAGCAATTCGGAGGCAAGCGCCTCGTCGTCCGCGATATCGCGCAGCGCAGTGACGAGCACCTGCGCTTCGGCAGTCGGCTGCGGCACGTTCTGCCCGAGATCGATCAGCGTGGACGATGCAGGCGCAAAGCCGCGCACGACGGACGGCGCCGCCGCAGCGGGCAGCTCACGCGCGCGCGCCTGCGCGACATAGGTGCCGTCGCCGACGCGCGCATTCGCGAGCCCCTGCCGCTCCAGCTCGGCATAGGCCCGGCTGATCGTGCCGGTGGTCACGCGCAGCTCGCTCGCAAGCGACCGGTGCGGCGGCAGCTTCTCGCCCGCTGGCAGCTGGCCGTTGAGGATGGCCTGCGCAAACGCGCGCGCGATCACCTGATATTTGGGGTCGCTTCCTGTCTCCAGTTTCGGCAGCCACGTGTTCATTGCCATGGGCAGCTCCTTTTGTATTGACGCATTATGCGCGCGCCACCGACCGGAATGAATGCAGTCATTTACTTCGATTGAAGCGATTGAGTTGCGGCGTTTGCACTCATAGGATGCACTCAATACAGATATGGAAGCGTCGCCCGACGACTTCCCGAGCCTTGCATGGGACCGGAGTAAGGAGACAAGCCGAGATGGCAGGCAGCGCCGCAAACCGCATCACCCGGATCGACATCACGCACCATCAGCTCAAACTCGACCCGCCGTTCCCGGCGTCCTGGGATAGCCAGCCGCGCCGCAAGTTTCCCGCCACGATCGTCCGCGTCCACGACGACGCCGGCCATGCCGGCATCGGCTCCGGCGACGCGATGTACGGCTTCGCGGACTACGAACACCTCTTCATCGGCGCCGATCCGCTCGATCTCCCCCGTCACAGCGCCGTGCTGGACAACATCGGTTTCCATGCGGGCCGGCCGTGGCCGCTCGATATCGCGCTCTGGGACCTCGCCGGCAAGATTCGCGGCGAGCCGTGCTGGAAGATGATGGGCGGCCGCGCGAAGCGCGTGCGCGCGTATGCGTCGAGCGGCGTGCACCGGCACCCCGACGACATGGCGAAGATGGCGCGCCATGTCATCGAACGCGGCTTTCCGGCGCTCAAGATCCGCTTCGGCCGCACGTGCCTTTCCGACGATCTCGACACGCTCGCCGCCGTGCGCGGCGCAGTCGGCGACAAGCTCGAATTGATGGTCGACTGCAACCAGGGCTGGCGCATGCCGTGGGACACCAAGGCGCCGTGGACCGTCGACGAAGCGCTCGCCGTCGCCCGCGAACTCGAAAAGCAGAACGTCTACTGGATGGAAGAGCCGCTGCACCGCGGCGACTACGACGGCTACGCGAAGCTGCGGCAGCAAACGCCGGTGCGCATCGCGGGCGGCGAGCTCACGCGCGAGCGCTACGAATTCGACCAACTGCTCGCGCGCGACTGCCTCGACGTCGTGCAGCCGGACGTCGCCTGCACGCTCGGCATGGACGGCCTGCGCAAGCTCGCGCAAGCCGTGGAAGCGCACGGCAAGGTCTTCACGCCGCACACCTGGGGCAACGGCATCGGCCTGGCCGCCAACCTGCATCTGACGGCGGGCGCCGCGTCCGCGCCCTTCATCGAGTTTCCGTACGACCCGCCCGAATGGTCGATCGAGCGCCGCGACTTCATGTTGGAAAAACCTATCGACATCGACCGCGATGGGTGGCTGAATTTGTCGGATGCACCAGGATTGGGCCTGGCGATCGACGAAGCCGCGCTCGACGCCACGCTCGCCAAGCGCAGCACCTACGCCTGAGCAAGGCGCCCCGAATAAACCACCGAAAGGAGACAAGCATGCAGATCAAACAATGGCTTCGCGCGTCGTGTATCGCGCTGGCAGCGGGCGCACTGATGCCGGCCGCGGCGCACGCCGGCACCTGGTGCTCGAGCGGCAAGCCGGTGCGTTTTGCGGGCGTCACGTGGGAAAGCGGCTCGTTCACGACGGAGGTGCTGCGCTTCATCACCGAAAAGGGCTACGGCTGCAAGACCGACACCGTGCCGGGCAACACCGCCGCCACCGAAACCGCGCTCTCGCGCAACGATCTGCAAGTGTGGGCCGAGCAATGGACCGGCCGGTCCGAAATCATCGCGAAGGCCGTCAAGGACGGCAACGTGAAGCTGATCGGCGATACGCTGCCGGGCGGCACGAACGAAGGCTGGTATGTGCCGGAGTATGTCGTGAAGGGCGACCCTGCGCGCAACATCAAGCCGGTCGCGGCGAACCTCAAGTCGGTCACGGACCTGCCTAAATACAAGGACGTCTTCCCCGATGACGAAGAACCGGGCAAGGGCCGCTTCCTGAACTGCCCGTCGGGCTGGGACTGCGAGCGCGTCAACACGCGACTTCTGAAGGTCCTCAAGCTCGACGACAGCTACACCGACTTCCGCCCCGGCACGGGCGCGGCGCTCGACGCGGCAATCACCTCGGCCTACGAGCGCGGCAAGCCGATCGTCTTCTACTATTGGCAACCGGCCGCGCTGATGGCGAAGTACAAGTTCGTCCAGCTGAAGATGCCGCCGTTCGACCAGAAGTGCTGGGAAACGCTGCGCGCGGACAACAGCGCGTCGCAATGCGCGTCGTCGTATCTGGTCTCGCACCTGAAGATCGGCGTGTCGACACCGTTCTATCAAGCCGAGCCCGACCTGATGACGGCCTACTCGAAGGTCAGCTTCCCGATGGACTTCCTCAACAAGACCATCCTCGAGATGACCAGCAAGAAGATCGACGGCCAGACGATGGCGCGCGAGTTCCTGAAGGATCATCCTGAGATGTGGAAGCAGTGGGTGCCGGCCGACGTCGCCCAGAAGGTGCAGGCGGCGCTCGCCAGTTCGTAAGCGGGCATCGAGCGGCCGATGAGCATCGGCGCGGGCCTGCCGTCCATAGCGTGGTTGGCGCGGGCCTGTGTGCTCTGCATGGGACCGGGAGGTAACACCATGAATTCGATCTTTCTTCATCTGTCGATTGCCGACTGGGTGAACGACAAAGTGCAGTCGTTCGTCACGGCGTACGGCGACAGCTTCCACGACTTCAGCACTTCGATCCTGCGCTACGTGCTGGTGCCGATCGAAATGGCACTGCGCGACGTGCCGCCGTGGCTGATCCTGATTGCGGTCGGCCTGCTCGCGTGGAACGCGACGCGGCGCATCGGCGTCGCCGCGTTTTTCGTGCTGCTGCTCTACGTGATCGGCTGCTTCGGCCTGTGGGAAAAGCTGATGCAGACGCTCGCGCTGATGCTGGTGGCGACTGTGCTGTCGGTCGCGCTCGGCGTGCCGATCGGCATTCTCACCTCTCGCAGCGCGTGGCTGCGGCGCGTGTTGTTGCCGATCCTCGACATCATGCAGACGCTGCCGAGCTTCGTGTACCTGATCCCGGTGCTCATGCTGTTCGGGCTCGG
>NZ_JAFLRF010000008.1 GCF_017315705.1 Trinickia mobilis
AACTCTTCCTCGCTCAATTCGCCGGACAGGCGGCGGCGAACCTGGTCGCGGTACTGCGCGACGCGCTCGTCGACGATGGTCTGATCATGCCGATCGTATTGGTACATCGTTCGCTCCATGGCGCCGCCTCCGCAATCCGCGCGAAGATGGCGTACTGTTCTCAACGCGTCACGCTGCGCCGCCCGTGTACGGCTTGAAACCATATCGCTCGAAGATGTGTAGTGCGTCGGGCGAACGGATGAACTGCAGCCAGCGCTGCGCGGCCTGCGCATGCGGCGCATGCGCGGCAACCGCGCCGGCGTATATCGCAGTGGTGTTCTCCGCTGCCGGGATGTCGACGTGGCTGACCGGATGCCCGGCCTGCTCCTGGAACATCGCCTCCGACTGCCACGTCACGCCCGCCTGCACCTTGCCCTGCATGATCCACAGTGGCGTCTGCCGGTGATGGATGTGGGTGAGCATCGTCGTACCGTCGGTCACTTTCGTGCCGTACACCGTATCGACGAGCGCGTCGCCGCCCGCGTGCGCGAGCGAAGTCTTGATCTGCCGCGCAATGCCCTCGAACTCCGGGTTCGGCATCGCGAGGCGCACGTCCGGCCGGCCAAGATCAGCCAGCCCCGTGATGTGCGCCGGGTTGCCCTTCGGCACCATGATGGTCAGCGTATTCGTCACATACGGCGTCGCCGGTGCCTTCAGGAATCCGGCATCGATCTGCTTCTGCACGGCCTTCAGGCCCGCAAGGTACACATCGGGCTTGACCGGCCACGTCATGTTGCCGACCGTGACGGTGCCCCGGTTCTCCATCTGCTTGACGAGCAGCCCGGGCGGAATCGTTTCCCAGTACACCTGCCCACGATATTCTGGATACTTGTCTTCGAATGCGTGGACGAGTGGCGCCATTGCGAAGAAATAGTTGCCGCCCACATACAGCGCCAGCGCCGGATGCACCGGATCGCCGTGAAAGTCCGCGAGATTGTCGGCGTCGGGCTCGGTGAATTCGAGTCCGCGCTGCGCGACGTCGTCGTTCGCACCGTGCTGCCAGGGCGGCGACACGCTCTGCGATACCGCCGCAGGCGCGGCCGCCTCACTGGCTCCGGCAGAACCGGACGCATGGGCGAGCGGCGCGCCAAGCACGCACATCGTGCTGATGACGCATGCGAGAAAAGTCTTGTTGAATGAAGGCATGTCGATCACTCTCGTAGCGATAATCAAAGCGGCATCAGGACGTAGCCCTGCGACTCGAGCGTCGTGACCGTCGTCAGGCCCGAGAGTGCCGGCGTGATGTCCGAGGCAACCCAGTCATAGTTGAAATGGTGCTCGGCTACGGCCTGCCCACACACGGCCACCGTTACGCCGGCCTTCTTCAGCTCCGCGATCAGCGGCAGGTTCGGATTAGCCACGCCGTACGCCGCGCGGTAGTGCGCGTCGTCGAGCACGAGCGGAGTCGCTGCGCCGTACGCGACGGCGACGAACTTCAGATGCGACAGCGGTACACCCGCAGCCGCATACAGATTGACGGTTCTGGCGACGTGGTCCAGCGCCGGATCGACGGCATCCGGGGACTTGGCAGCCTGCGTCATTGCAAACACTATTTTGTACGTCTGATCCGCTCGCGGCTTGAACGCGGCGTCGGGCAGAAAATGTATCGGACCGTAGCCCTGAATCGTCGGCGTACTCCAGAAGCCTTGAGGTTCGCCCTGCTGGGCATGGGCCGCAAACGACACCGCCGTGGCGGCAATCAGCGTGGCGGCGGCAATCGACTTGATGACTTTCATGGATGTTCCAATCAATTGGACATAAGGATTAGCGGCACGTCGTTCACGAAGCAAACGCGCGCTCGACAACGTAGTGACCGGGCGACGATTGACTACCCTCCTGAAGCCCATACGCTTCGAGCAACGCGCGCGTGTCCTTCAGCATCTGCGCGCTGCCGCACAGCATCAACCGGTCATGCTCGACGGAAAGCGGCTCCACGCCGAGGTCGCCGAACAGCTTGCCGTTAGCGATCAGATCGGTAATCCGCCCACGGTTCGCGAAGTCCTCACGCGTGACGCTCGGGTAATAGATCAGCTTCTCCCGCACGAACTCGCCGAGAAACTCGTCCTGGGGCAGCGTTTGCGTAAGGTAGTCGCGATAGGCGAGCTCACGCACATTGCGGCACGTATGCGTGAGGACGATCCTTTCATATCGGCCGTAGACCGACGGATCGCGGATGACGCTAAGAAACGGCGCGAGCCCCGTGCCTGTCGAGAGCAGCCACAGCGTCTTGCCGCGCAACAGATTGTCGACGATCAGAGTGCCGCTCGGACGCTTGCCGATCAGGATCGGGTCGCCCTCCTTCAAATGCTGCAGGCGTGAGGTCAGCGGACCGTTCGGCACCTTGATGCTGAAGAACTCGAGATCTTCTTCGTAGTTCGCGCTCGCGATGCTGTACGCGCGCATGAGCGGCTTGCCTTCGACCTCCAGACCGACCATGGTGAACTGTCCGTTCTCGAAACGAAATGACGTATTGCGAGTGCAAGAGAAACTAAAAAGCGAGTCCGTCCAATGCCGAACGGAGAGAATTGTCTGGGGTTCGAAGTTGCTCATGATGATTCGATGGAGGATCAAACACGTCGCGGTTCATGACCGTATGGGCTGCAGTGTATGGAACGATGTTTGCCGCGAAAAATACATTGATGGCATCGCGGCCATCACTTCAACGCATACCGGAACTTGCGATGAGTGAGCTTTCGGGAAGCTGAATAATAAAAAGGCATCGCGCGAATGCCTTCAAAGTATTTTTAGCGGTCCGCGTTGACCGATACGCTGTCGCCACGTTCCCAAGGGCGGGCGACAGTTCCCGCCCCAAGGTTCGAACTGGGCCTTTCAACCAACACTCTCATTTCACGGATACTGCAATGAGTACGATTTCCATTCAAAGCACAGCGCGTAGGGCGGCCGACGACGATCACACCCGCTCCGCACTGGAGCAGCGCGCAGGGCGAATTGCCGCACTATCATTGATTTCGGTTCGCGCCATTCAGGGGTTCATCTACTGGGGCGGCGGCTCGCGCCGGTTCATTTACGCACCGAGCAAGCTCAACCCAAATGCCACGCACTGGATGGCGAACAAGTTCCAGACGGCCATGCCTGGTGCAATCCTCGGCATGAGCCACGTCATCAGCTACATGCTCCATCACTTCGTTCTGCTGTACGCCGGCGTGATTCTCTTCAGCGCAGCCGAGCTGATCGTCGGGTTGATGCTGATGATGGGTCTCTACACGCGTGCCGCAGCGCTCGCGTCGATGGGCTTCTCTGTCGTGCTGATGCTGATGTTCGGCTGGCAGGGTGCCACCTGTATCGATGAATGGACCATGGCCGCATGCAACCTTGCGATGGGGGCGACGTTGTTCCTCGGCGGCGGCGGCGCATACGCGCTCGACAATGTCCTGGTGAGAAACAAGCCGCAGCGCGCCGAGAGCAAGCTGTTCCGTTGGGCCTCGGGCAGCCTGCCGCTGCCGCTGACCGATATCGGCTTCCGCAAGCTTGCACTCGTGGCGGTGGTGCTCGTGGTCGTGTTCGATGTGGGCACCTACAACTACTATCGCGGCTCGGTATTGACGCCGTTCCATAGCGGCCCGGTGAGCCCGACCGCCCATCACGTCACGCTGAGCGACGCGACAATCAGCGCCGAGGGCGATGTGCACTTCCACGCAACGCTCGACGCGGGTACGCCTGAGGCACCCGCTCACATCGTGCGCGCCGCACTGCTCGACGCGAACAACACCCCCGTCGCTCAATGGAACGCCGAAGCGCTCTCGAAGTTGCCCAAGTCCGCCTTCTCGAACGACTACGCCTATAACAGGTTTGGTCCGGGACCGTTCGGATTGCGGGCGGCAATGGGGGCGGCGTCCTACATCACGCTGCCGCTGCCGGCTGGACATACCGCAGACGCCTCACATGCCGTCAAGCTGCAACTGACGGATGTAGACGGCCGCGTGTTCTCTGTGCCAATAGGGCGCGCGGTTGGCTCCGGCCGTTAAGTTTGCCTGGCGTCTGCCGCCCTGCCGCGAGGTCCGATTCGAGCAGCCAGCGCATGGCCCTTTCGCGCGCTGGCAACGACACGGGTAAAAGGGGCGAAATCTTCGCCGGCAGCGGGTCGCTTCAAGATTGAAGCACGGGCATATTCAGCTGCGTCAGTCGCCAGGCGCCCGCTAGCTGCAACGGAAAACCCATCGTCAGCATGACGAAGCCGGCCCAATGCTGGTCGGCGAGCGGCGAAATATTCCATTGGCAAACGACGTCGACGTAGGGCATGTAGAGAATATCGGCCGACACCATCCACACAGTAGCGACTGCCATCATCGGTAACGAACCGGCGAGCGCATACAAGCCCGATTGCCAGTCGTATCGAAACGTGCGCAGGCTACCTGACAGTTGAGCCCAGAACATCAGGCCCGAAAGAAGTTCGAGCAGGCCGAGCGGCGCGCTGAAGAGCGCATTCGCTAGCGCGGGTTCGAATATGCCCGGGAGGCTGACCATCACGGAAAACGTCGTGAACACGGTCATGCCAACCCAGGGGTCGAGCAGCCAGCCTGCCAGACCGCGAGCCGGCGCAGGTGCAGCCGTGCCGCGCCAGCGCGACCTTTGGGCAGCGGGACCCGACATCAGCAGCAGCGGAGGCACCCATTGATTGAGCAGCATCAGTGACGCGCTGTAGCTGGCCATCGACCCCAACGGATCGCGCAAGCCGAGTACGGAGCCTGCCATGCAGGCCCCCGCCGCAAGTCCGGCAAGCGCATGGCGCCAGTGCCAGCCCCTGCGAGCGACGCCGGCGATGCCTATCACCGGAACCATCCCACTCGCGCACAGCCAGACCACAAGCGTGGACGCATTCCAGTCAGCTTTCATGTTTTATCTGCGGCAGACGCGTGCAACACGCGCAGAATGTCGTGCGCCATGGCGCGGGGGTCGGCAAGTTGCGCATACCCGTAACGAACCCGGATTCGTCCTTCGGGGTCGACCAAGGTGACGACGGAGGTATGGTCGATGAAACGGCCCGTCTCGGCAGATCGCCAATGGATCCCCCAGGCACGGGCCGCCTCGGCGACTTGCTTCGGCGTTCCCGTCAGCCCCAGAGGGGTCGGCGTGAACGCAGCAAGATACGCCTGCAACAGTGCAGGCGTATCGCGCTGGGGATCGAGGGTGACGAAGAGCACCTGCACGTGAGCCGCCTGCGCACCAAGCTGATCGAAGATCGGGTGCAGCGCCGCCAACGTCGTCGGACAGACGTCCGGGCAATGCGTGTACCCGAAGTAGACCAGCACCGCACGGCCCCGTAGCGAGGGCAGCGTGAACGCCCGGCCGTCATCGTCCGGCAGAGCGAGCTCCGGTGCCCGCCGCGCGGCGACCGGCGTCCCCTCGAATTCCGCCTTCCTGCCCAAAACGGCGTAGCCCCAAAGCATCGCCAGCAGGCCTGCAAGCACCACGCTCGCCCTCAAGGCCGAACGCCATATCGACCGCGAGCGGATTGGCAGGCAGGGCATCGGTATCTCCTGGCCTTGTTACCAGAGCATCCAGCCGGGCGCATGGATCACGTGCCCCATGAACGACCAGAAGATCGGCAAATAGGCGGCCAGCATGACCACGAAGGCGAACAGCGACCACCAGCCGACCGGTTCGAGCGCCCGGGCAGTCGGCGACTCATGCTCGTGCTCCGCCGGCATCGCCGGCTCGGCCGCGTCGAGCGCATAGCTTTCCCGCCTGCCGAACGCCTGGGCAAAGGGGATCAGCACCCGCGCTTCCCGTCGTGCTCCGGCAAAGAGCGAGCCGAAGAACACAATATAGAAGCAGGCAATGGCCACCCACAGGATGATGCCGCCCAGCGCCACCAGCGCGAGCGGAACATGCGCGGTGCCATAGAGCGCGTCATAGGCGGAAGACGGCAGCTCCGAAACCCATGCCCGACGGGGCACCCCATAAAGGCCGGCCCACAGCATCCCAAACGAGAAAATCAGGATTCCTGCAAACCAGGCCCAGACAGCGGCAAGCGCGAGGCGCCGGCTGATCAGTTCGCGACCGGTCAAGTGCGGCACCATCCAGAACGCAATCGACATGAACGTCATTGCGGTGACGCTGCCGACGGTCAAGTGGAAATGGCCCGGCAAAAACGTCGTGTTATGCACCACGGAGTCGAGTTGCCAGCTGCCGTTCACGATGCCGCTCGCGCCTCCGAGAATGAAGGTCGTTGCGGCCAACACCTGACCCGCCACGCTGGGATCGCGCCACGGAAGCGCCTTGAACCATCCGAACAAGCCCCGGCCTCCCCGCAGCCTTCCCGCGTATTCGAGCGACAGGCCAATCGTGAAGGCCGTTATCAGGCTGGGCAAGGCGACGGACATCGTCAACACCGTCAGAATGCCGCGCCAGACGTTCGAAAAACCCGGGTCCTGGAACTGGTGATGGCTGCCGACCGGGAGCGAGAAGACCAGCAGCAGGACGAAGGTCACGCGCGCCATCGGGTCGGATACCAGCTTGCCCCCGGCCTGCTTCGGCAGCAGGCCGTACCACGACACGTAGGCCGGCATGAGCCAGAAATACACAATCGGATGGCCCGTGAGCCAGAACAGCGTACGACTGATCAGCGGGTCGACGGTGTCGATCATCCCCAGCGCCCAGGGATCGAGCTGCAGCACAAGTTCCAGCACGATCCCTATCGCCGAAAGCACCCACATCGACATCGTGATCAGACTCATATAGGTCACGAGCGGCGTGATCCGGCCGGGATTGTGCTGTTTCCAGCGTTTCCGCATCCCATGCAGGACGGGAAGCGGGAACACGCTGCCGAAGCCAAGCAAGGTCATGCCGAGATAGAACCAGGGGCTCCCTTTCAGCGGCGGATAGAACGTCCAGAGAACGCTGGAGGAGTTGTCGAACATCGCCACGACCAGCATGACCGTACCCAGCGCCATGCAGCCGAAACCTGCGCGCCACAGGAACAGGTTCGGTGTCAGCCCGAGCTCGCGCGAAGGCAGATAGACAAGCAGTCCGCAGGTCACGAAGAACGTGAACACGTAGCCGTTGAGGACGCCGTGTATGGTCAGCCCCTGGTAGTAGGTCTGCAGCAGCGGCCGCAGGAACGGATACGCGTCGACGCCGCTGTAGTTAAGTGCCTGAAAAGGGCCGATGGTGGCGCCGATCATCAGTGCGGAAAAGCCGGTCACGAGGAACGCCAGCATCGTGCGTTGTGCCGGGGTCATTCGCGGCACCGATACAGCCGGCGCGCTCGATACCGGCGAGGACGGGAAGACGGCGCTCATGACTTGTCCTTTGGATCGACGATGATGCGGCCGATCATCGAATGATGTTCGATGCCGCAATATTCGTTGCAGATGATGTAGTACGTTCCTGCGCGATCGAACTTATATTCGACCTTTCCTACCGCGCCCGGCATCGCAGTGACATTGATGGTGGTTCCCTGGAGCTCGAAGCCATGCAGCACGTCCGTACTGGTGACGTAGAACGTCACCTGTGCGCCCTCTTTGACATGAACGACGCCGGGCGACCAGGCCCAGGCATGGCCGACCATATAGACGGCGTAACTGTTCGAGCCGGTCTGCACCACCTTGCCTTCGCGGAAGGCTGGATCGTCCATGACCGCGTCAGGTCGGCGAAGGAACGAAGTCCCTCGGGAAACGAGGCCGTAGTCGAGTACCACAAAGAACATGGTACCGACCAGCAGCACGGCAAGCATGGCCAGCACGATAAAGACCCACGCGCGCTCATGCTGCTGCGCGGCCCGATGGAAGGCATCCTCAAACGCCTCTTCCGATGAAATGAGATTCAAGAGCTCCCCCCTTTAGCTTCTCGCTAGAAATACCATCGATACCAGCAACCAGGCTGCCAGCACCGTTGCGATCAGGAAGCCTCCTACCACCCAGGTGCCCACCGGCTTGACCGTTTCACAGCTCTGCGGCTCGGCGTCGTTGCGCTCACTCATGATGGACCTCCGGTTTGGGCGATACGACAGCTGTCGTGGACACCGCCGGAACCGTCCCCGATGGCGGCGTATGCGCCGGGTCGCCCAGCAGGACGCCGTCCACCGTCATCCCGTACATGGACGATTTCGAGTTGTGGTACTTCTTGCGCGTTTGCGCGACGTCACCCGTAAAGCGGGGATCCTGCGGCCGGACCTGGCTGTCGATGTAGGCGGCCACATCCCATGCCTGCTGGACAGTCAGCGAACCGCCGAGCCCCAGCGGCATATTTGCCTTGATGAACGCGGCGGCATTGTTTATCCCCGCCATGCCGGCACCCCAGTTATATGACCGCGCCCCCCAAAGCGGCGGAAACGTCACGTGCCCGCCGGAGGACTTGCCCTCACCGTTGGCGCCGTGGCACATGGCGCAGTTCTGCGCATAGACCACCATGCCGCGCTGATAATCCGCGGGCTTGTCCGGCTTCGGCAGCTTCGGATAGCCACGCCCTTGAATCGACATTCCGGTGGGCGCGCCCTTGGCGAGAAAGTAGGCGTACGTCTCCAGCGCGACGAGCGTGGGATCGCCGAGCGCCGGAGCCTTGCCGTTCATGCTGAACCGGAAGCAGCCTTGCAGCCGCTCGGCCAACGTGTTCACGTGACCATTCTTGCTCCGATAGGCCGGATACGAGATGTACGCGGCCCAGAGCGGCGCCGAATTGGTTAACCGTCCGCCCGCAAGATGGCAGTTGACGCAACTGAGCTTGTTGCCGACGAACGCCGGTGCGTATTTTCCTGGATCGTGAAAGATCTTCTCACCTTGCCTGACCACGTCGCCGAACTGATCCTTAGGGATGGCAGAGTCCGGCGGAGGCCGGAAGCCTGCGGACTGTGCGGCGCTCCCGTCTCCGCCGAAATGGCGGGCAGCCCGAGTTCCCGCCCAGATTGCGGCGGCCGCGATCATTAGGACTACAGTTGTCACGCCGACTCGTTTCATCATTGTTTGTCTCCATTCGAACTGGCATTGAGCGGGACAGGCAGCGTCGCGACGTACGACGCGAGTGCTTGAATGTCCAGGTCGCTCAAGTGTGCCGCCTCGGCTCGCATGAATTTCCCGGTCGCGCCGCGCAGTGAACCGGATCGCCATTGCTCGAGCTGGCGCACGGTATACCCCGGAGATTGCCCCGCGAGCGGCGGCGAAAAGCCGTCGACGCCGAGCGCCCGAACGCCATGGCACTGCGCGCAGGCCGGCGTACGGAACGCACTGATCCCGCGCTCGTAGATGTCCTTGCCATGCGCGAGCAATTCAGCCGACGCCGCACGCGGTGCGGTGTCGGCAGGCTGCGGAGCCTGCGATGCGAAATAGCGGGCCACGGCCTGTCTTTGCGACGCATCCAGCCGCTTCGCGTAGGGCGCCATGATGACGCTGTCGCGCTCGCCGTCGGCGAAATAGGCCAGCTGCCGCTCCAGGTAATCGGCAGGCAAGCCCGCCAGCCTGGGAATACCCAACGCCGGTTGACCGGCGCCGTTGGCCGCATGACAGGCTGCGCAACTCGCATGTCCGTGTTGATCGCCCATTTCGACGATGCGCTGCCCCGATTGCATGACGCCCTCGTCAGCGACCGCTGACTGGAACCAGAGAGACAAGCCCAGCAGTACCGCAGTACACGCGCGCCGGTTGATGGTCATCGTAGGCCCCCGGCACAAATAGTGCTATTTCGAACGTTGTATTGAGCGCGTTGTTTCATTACTTTGAATGTCGTTGCCCGTTTGCACTGCGAACACGTCGAAGCCGCAGCGGGCGAGATGGGCAACTGATCGCACACAGCCTGCCGTTCCCGCCATGGCGATTGTAGGAAGCGCGCTGGTTCCGTCACGTCAGTCGGATAGTTCCACTAAACATTCAAGGAACCCTCAACGGTGCATACAAATCGGCGTGCGTCACTGAGCGTCGTTACGATCCGAAATAAACGGTTGCATTCAGCCTGTCGAGCGTCCCGTCTTTCTCGTCCTGAACGAGTTGGTTATAAACGTCGCGCCTCGTAAGGCCGTGTTGCGCTTGAACCGTCGCAACGCCCGAAGCCTGTTGATCCGTGGGGCCTTGCGCTTGCGCGACGACCGCATTGCCCGCGCTGACCTGTGAATCTGCCGCATGGGCGACAACGGAACCCAGCGAAGCTGCGAGCACGATAGCGACGGGAGCGAGGCGGGAAAGAAGTTTGATCATGACAATTCCTTGCACTGGTTTAAGCGATCTGCAGTCCACGACTGCATGGCTTGCAGTGTAAGGAGCGACTTCGGTTCCGAAAAATACAATGATGGCATTGATGCCATTACTTCGACTTATGCCTGCGCCTGACACGTCGCCACAATCATTTCTATAGACGCCGCAAACGAAACGCATCGCGTGTGCGCCCCCGCGATCCATTTTTCGGCGTGACCGGGTTGACGGGTCGCAATGACGTTGATGATGGGTGAGCCGCCCTAACCCGCGCTAATCGCTGACATACGCGGAAAGCATGGCACGCATATCAGTATTGTATTTTTGCTGCGGCGATGACGTCCCTACACTCCACTCCTTGTCGCGAAAGCACTCTCGATCGCGACGCCCCCGATGCGGGCGTCAAATCGAACACGCCTGCATTAAAGGCCCGGTTAGGCACCATGGACTACATCCAATCAATCAGAGCTTTCGTTACCGTTGTTCGCTTAGAGAGCTTCACCAAGGCAGCTCGCCAACTGAACCTCTCGATCGCATCCCTTTCGCGTGCCGTCAGCAGCCTTGAGTCGCATACCCAGACTCGGCTCGTCAACCGCACGTCCAGGCATGTGTTGCTGGCTCCTGGCGCACGCGACTATTTCGATGTGTGCGTCGACGTCCTCAACCGGCTTCACGAAGGCGAGCAACGCCTCTTAAGCGATCGCGTCGAAGCAAAAGGCGTGTTAAGGATTGCGGCACATCCGATGGCGATCGAGGCTGGTCTCGCGCAAGTCATCAGCGAGTATCAGGGCAACGCACCTGAAGTCGGTCTTTCGGTCAGCACGCACACCACCCCATTGCGTCTGGATGACGACGGGTACGATGTCGCCGTCTACCCGCCGGAACTGATCCTCGATGCAGAAGCGGTCTGCCGGCGTCTCATATGCACGCCCATCGCGCTGGTAGCCAGCAATACCTATTTGCAGCGAAATCACGGCAATATTTCTCAAGGCGACCTGTCCGGCCACATCATCGTGTCTTGCCAAGGTGACACCGACACGGACAAAGCGATACGGATCGAGATGAACGGAAAAGTCGCCGAGCTGAAACCCGAGAGCGTCCGAATGAACATCGGCGAATCGATGGCGATTCGATTGGCGCTGTCCGGCTTCGGCTTAGCGCTACTTCCCGAGCTTTTGGTGGCACAGCATCTAGCCGACGAACAGCTCCGGCTTGTCTTTCCTGGCGGCCGATTGATCAGAAAACCGGCTGCGCTTGGCGTCGCATACGTTCGTCAACAGACGATACCGCGCCGCACACGCAATTTCGTCGACGCGTGCGTGCTTTTCTTTGGCTCTCAAGGCAACGCGAATTCCCGAGCATCTGTCGGACTTGCCGCCTAGCAAATGCACGCTCAACCGCGCGTGTAATCGGCCGAATTGGCGACCCATCCCTTGTCGATGAAGTCCTTGCGCGGCGGCGAGAACACGTCGATCAGCAGATGGCGGCCCGCGCCGACGCCTTCGGTGGTGTGAATCAGATGAACCGGGACCGTGATCATCGAAGAAGGGCCTGCTTCGAGATGTTGATCGTCGCGCCACTGGTTCGCATCGGCACCCCATTGCACCCGCAGGTGATGGACGAAATGCCCATGAATCGCGAGCGAGCCCTGTTCAAAATCCGCGTGGCTGTGCGGGCTGAGGTTCGAACGGTCCCGCGCATCCTGATACTCGACCCAATTGATGCTGAGCGTGTCCGATTGCAGCATCTTTAGGCGCGGCTTGTCCGCTGGCGGCTGGATGCTGTCGATGCCGATCACCTGCAGCTCGCCGTTGCCGCGCGTGCGCCGATAACCGGCATCGCTGCCGACTATGCGCGCGTCAGGCGACGCATAGTCGTGTTCGTTGCAAGCGGCGCCGGGCGCGAGGTCGTCGCGCGACGACGCGATCAGCACCGCGCGGCCGCCGTCCTTCGGCTGCACGGTAATTTCGCCCGCCGGCAGCACGCAAACGCTGCGGCCCGGCACGGACTGCACGGCTCTTTGTCCGACGCGGACCTCGGCGCCGTCTTCGGCAAGCAGCAGCAGCATTTCGTACGCACTGTGCGCTTCGAAGGCCGTGCCGTCGCCTTGCAGCCATTGCACGAAGAAGTTCTGGCCGCGCGCCACGGTGCCGGGCGCGAGATTGTAGACGGCGGTTTCCCTCACGCCGGTATCGATCGGAGTCGTCATGTCGTGCTCCTTCGTTATTGGGGGTTAGTCGCGCCGCGGACTCGGGCGGCCGAGCACGTCCATGCGGCCGACGGTCGCGTAACGGTTACCGTCCAGGCGGGTCAGCGGATCGGTGCGGGCCGTATCGAAGCGGCCGTCCGCATCGACGTAGCGTTCGTCCAGATGCACGCCGACGATGCGCCCGAACACCACATTGCTGAACGTTTCGCCGGGCCCGGTCGGCTCGATGTCGACGATCCGCAGCAACTTGCACTCCATGCTGGCCGGTGAGACTGCCACGCGCGGCGGCTTCACCATCACGCTCGGCGCCTTGTCGAGCCCGGCCAGTTCGAACTCGTCGGCGCCGTACGGGGCGTTCATCGAACTGAGATTCATTTGCTCCCGCAGATCCCAGGTTACGAGATTCGTGACGAATTCGCCGGTTTCGCGCACGTTGACTATCGTGTCCTTCTCGTGGCGGTCGGCCGGCGCGTTGCACGAAAAGATCACCACCGGCGGCGCGGTCGAGACGAGATTGAAATGCGAGAATGGCGCGAGATTCACCTGCCCCTTGCCGTTAATCGTGCTGATCCAGCCAATCGGGCGGGGAGCGACGATCGCATTGAACAGCGTGCGCTTGAAGCCGGGCGTGGCCGCCGGGTCTAGAAACATCGTCATCTCCTTAGCTGACTCGGGTTGTGCTTAGCCGCGCACGCCGCCTTTCACGAATGCCGTCTTCCCCGTTTCGTAGAGGACGGCGTGGCGCTCCGCGTCGGTCAGCAGCGCGGTGGCGTCGAGCATGCGCTGCACCATGTCCTGGTACGTGCCCGACGACGTGCCGATATCGGAACCCCACATGACGCGTTCGGCACCGAAGATATCGACCGCCCGGCGCAGCACTTCATGCGCCGGCGTATTCGTCTCGCGGTAGATGTCGAGGTTGATCGAGGTGAACTTGAAGAAGAGATTTGGCTCGGCGGCGAGCGGTACGTAGCGCGCGTCGAAGCCATAGTTGTCGTCTTCGACTTCCGGTTCGAGCATGTGATCGAGCACGACCCGCACGTTCGGGAAGCGCCGCGCCAGTGCGATGATGGCTGGCACCGACGGGCCGCCGCCGCCGATCGCCAACACTTCCAGATCCATCACGATGCCGTATTCGTCGGCCACCGCCCACGTCTGCAGCGCGCGCGGCGAATCCAGCCACGGCATGGTGCCGTCGGCTTCGCGCCCGCCGAACAGACGCACCCCTGCGAGGCTGTGTTTCGCGATGTACGAGCGCACCAGCGCTGGCGTGCCTTCGTCTTGCGCATCGAGAATGACGACGGCAGAAAATACCTCAGGATACTTGTCCGACGAGTCGAGGATGTAGCTATTGTCGTAGCGGTAGATCATCCGCTTCTGCACCGCCACCGCGCCCTCGACGCACGCTTCCCGCATCCACGGCAGCATGCGCGAAACGTCCGGCACTTCGTTGAGCGGATTCGGGCCGTGCTTGCCGCCCGGCAGACCGACCACGCCGGGCAGGCGCGGCGGCGCATTGGGCGAGCGCTTCATCGGATTGCGCGGGTAGCGCGTCTGGTCGTCAGCCACGAGGTGTGCGTGCGAGTCGAACAGTTTGACGTGCTGACCGCCTGGGGAATTCGCGTGGTTCTGCATGGAAGGCATTTCGTCTCCAAAGAGGTACGGGTTGCGCAAAGGCGCCTGTCGGCGCGTGCCCCATTCGACACCCCGTATGGTTCCACGTGTACCCCGGCGCACCAAGCGCGTTTCCACAACTTTTCGCAGCGCGAAAAGTACAGGTCGCCGGCGACCCCAAAAAAAATGCAAAGGCTAGCTTTGATTCCGAGATGCGAAATCTTCAGGAATTCCGCTTGGATGGCGAGATCGGCGCGACTTAGTATTGCTCGCCGTGGACCGGACCTCGTCCGGAGCTGAGCCAATTACACAAAAACCAGCGCGGCGTCGCGCGATTGCGCGTCGCTCAACCCATCCGCGTCTTGACGCGGGGCTTCCTTTTCGCTTTCAACCATGCCGACAATAACCACGCACGACACCTCCACGCACCAGATCGGCACCTTCGTCAAAACGGGCGCGCCGCAGATCATTGAGATTCTCGGCGGCGCAGGTCTCCACTTCGCTGTGGTCGACGCCGAACATGCGCCGTTCGACCGCGCCACGCTCGACATTATGGTGATCGCTGCGCGCTCCGTGAATCTGCCGCTGTTCGTCCGGATTCCCGACATGAACGTCGCCACGATTCAGTCCGCGCTCGATCTGGGCGCATCAGGACTGCTGGTTCCGCACGTCGATTCCGCCGACGAGGCGCGCACGCTGGTCGCCCGCACGCGTTTCATCGACGGCGAACGCGGCTTCTCCAGTTCGCCGCGCTTCGCCGGCTACGGCGCGATGGGCATGCAAAAAGCAGTCGCCACCGGCAACGGCACCGTCGTCATGTGCCACTCGCGCAGGCGGGCGACAACTACCGCGCCACCGTGCTCGAAGCGTTTCGCCAAGTGGAGGATCAGCTCGTGCTGACCGGCAAGCTCGCGACCGAGTCCGCCCAGGAGCACACCGCGTTGCAGGCCGCACTCAAGGCGCAGGACATCTCGATGAGTCTCTATACCGACGGTCTCGACAACTATCTGAACGTCACGGTCGCCCAGATCGCTGCCCTGACCGCCCAGATTGCCGAGGTGCAAGTCCAGACGCGGCGCCTGCAGGCAGCCGTGGCGCTGATCGGTGCGGCTGGGGGCGGATGGAGCAAGGCCGACCTGCCCACCGAGGCGCAAACGGTCCCTTTCAGTCCGCTACGCCTGCGCACCGCCCAATCGGATGTGCATGAGCCGCAATAGCGCGGGACTTTCGTTCGACAGGAACTGACATATGGCACTCAGGAACGTACTGGTTCACGTGGACGCGAGCGAATCCGGCAAGTTGCGCCTGGCGATGGCGATACGCCTTGCCGTGCGCCACGGTGCGCGGCTCACTGCGCTCTATGTGCGCGAATACAGCATCGCTCAGGCGCAGCGGCTGAAAAGCTCGGAGTTGGGGCTGGTGTCCGGCAAGCAGGCCGATGCACTCAGTCAAGACATCGAGCAGGAGCTCAACGCGCACGCGGCTGAGCTACAAGTCCTGCTCGGCGAACACGGACACGCCTATGGCGTGGAAACCGTCTGGCAATGTATCGAAGGACAGGCAAGCCGGGTCGTCCCGCAGTACTCGCGCTACGCCGACCTCACGATCGTCGGCCACGATACCGACGAAGACCCCGACTTGCCCGACGAATACTCCTTTGCCGAGGCCATGCTGTTCTCCATTGGGCGGCCATTGCTGATCGTTCCTCCGTCAGGCGAACTGCCGGAGGTCAACTGCGCGAACGCGACGCTCGGGCGCCATATTGCCGTCGCCTGGAACGGCAGTCGTGCCTCGGCGCGTGCGCTCTCCGATGCGTTGCCGTTGATCGGGCGAGCAGAGCGCACGACGGTGCTGCTGGTCGACGCGCCTGGGCTGTCGCGCCCCGACCGGCTGCCCACCGCGACTGTTCTCGACCATCTGCGCCGGCACTGCCCGAACGTGCATGGGCATTCGCTGCCGGTCGTAGATGGTCCGGTCGGCGAACTGCTTCAGTCGGCCTCTCTCGAACAGGGCGCGGACCTCCTCGTGGCGGGCGCCCATGGACGGGCCGGACTGTGGGAGAAAATGCTCGGCAGCGTCACCCGGGATCTGCTCGGCCACATGCATCTGCCGACGCTTTTGTCCTGTTGAGACGGCGCGCAGTGCGCAGAGCCCGGCGTGCGCTGGAAGGTCAGAACCGGTGACGCAGGCCCCCCGTGGGGCAATACAGGTTTAACCGCGAAAACGAAAAGCCTTAGTACGCACGAAGTCACGCGCGATCAGCTCATCGTCCTCGATCGTCAGTACCTTTGCCATGTTTCGAAGCTTTCTCAGGCGACAGCACGCAGCGCGACCGGCTTTTCGGGCGCACGATACCGGTTCACGGTGAAATCGATGAAGCTGCGGATCTTTCTCGACAGGTTATTGCGGCCGGAATAGAGAATCGAAATCTGGCGCGGGCCGCCTTTCACTTCGAATTGCTTGAGCAGCAGCACGAGCGTGCCGCGCGCAACATCGTCCGCCACCAGCGGCGCCGCCACCAGTGCAATGCCGATGTGATTCAGTGCCGCCATGCGAACCATCGCGCTGCTCGTTGCGCTGATGCCGCGCCCGGTGCAGACGCGACAGACGCCCTTCGCACCGCTGAACTCCCACATGCGCGGCGAACCGTTCGATACCGAAAGTAGACTATGGCCGTTCAATGCAGATGGATCGCGCGGGGCGCCATGCCGTGCAAGATACGTGGGCGACGCGACGACCACTTCCTCCACGCTCGTCAGGCGGCGGCTCACGAGCGTCGAGCGGGCGAGTCGCCGGTCATCCGAGAAGCACACATCGAAAGCGCCTTCGACGATATCGATTTGCCTGTCGTACGTCGTCACGTCGAAATCGATGCGCGGGTGCAAGGATCGATATGACGCGAGCAACGCGCCGAGGCCAGCTTCAACGAACGTCATCGGCGCCGCAATCCGCAGCGTACCACTCGGGTCGCGCGTGGCCTGGACGAGATTGGATTCCATCTCGTCCAGCTTTTCGATGACCGTGCGGCAGCCGTCCAGATAGTCTTTGCCGATTTCCGTCAGCGACGGGCTGCGCGTCGTGCGATTCAAAAGGCGCATGTTCAGATGCGCTTCCAGCATGCCGACACTGCGCGTCACCGCCGCCGTCGATAAGCCTAGCTGTTGGGCAGCCAGACTGAAGCTACCCAGATCGACCACACGTGTGAACACCCGCATTGCTTGTAGCTGATTCATGTTCTTTCTGACACAGGGGAAGCGCAATAGCGTGCATCATGGACGACGGCGATTAAATTCCATCTGCCGGGCTCATTAAGAAGCTGTTGCGAAATTGTTTAAGAAGTGGCTTTAGTTGTCGCCAGCAAATAAGTGAACATGCGAGCGACAGGAAAGCCTCCTGCACATTGGAATATCGTTCATAGCGAATTTTCTGGCGTCTAAAGGAGTGAAGTTTGATCACGACAATTCATTACACTGGCTTTAGCGATCCGCAGTTCACGACTGCATGGCTTGCAGTGTAAGGAGCGACTTCCGTTCCGAAAAATACAATGATGGCATTGATGCCATTACTTCGACTTATACCTGCGCCTGACACCTCGAATTTGCAGCATTGCTGCTCAACCTCGACTCGAGCGCCGCCAAGCAGGTTTTGCCCGCCGCCACACCCATCGTGCAACACCGGCAGGGATTATCGAAGCGCGGACCGGCGGCCGGCCGAAACCTGGCTGGTTAGAACCGGTGGCGCATCCCAAGGGCCACGACGACTTGCTCATTGCCCGATGCGGGCGTCAGATTGAACACGCCTGCATCAAAGGCCGGGTTGCCCCCACCGCCGCTGACGTGCTGATAAACACCTTCAAGATAGATATCGGTCCGCTTCGACAACAAGTAGTCCGCCTGCCCCATCACCTGGTTCCAGTGCGGATTGAGCGTCCCCGTCGACGACTCGAAGCGACCCATCGTGTACGTATAGGATGCGCCCAGACTGAACGTCGGCGTCACGAAATAACGCCCGTCAACTTCGACGTTGTCGAATTTGAGGTTGTTTCCGGTCAGTCCGACGATGCCGCCGCCCTGCCAGATGCCCGTGATCGTCAGCCACAGTAAAGCTGGATTGCGTTTTCCGTAACCATCTTTCACAAAACGTTAGCAGAGCCATGTCACGGAGCTCTCATGGACCTGGCGAACAGGAAAAGCTATTTTTAGTGACCTTTAAGCCGCTCAAACAAAACGATTTCGCTTATGACCGCTCCCCTCTTCGTTCCTTCCGTTCGCCGTATCTATAGAGACCGATTCATCGATGCAACATTATTCCGAGTCGAAGAGCGCAGAGCCGCGCGGCCTGAGGCAATTCTTTTTATCCTCGCCCGCAGGTCCCGAATCAGCACTACTGCTCTGCACCTGCGTGCCAGCGTGAGCGTCGTCGTCGCCGGCAGCGTCGGCATCTGCGTAGTGATCCTTATTATTTAGAAGGATGGTCGATACGCGAAGCGACGGCGCATGCACCGTCGGTCAAGAATCGCCAGTCGGGTACCGCTGGAGCCTTTGTCGCCGGCCGGACGCCTCACGCGCAAAGCAACGGCGCGGCTGCCGTGTATAACGGCAAAACGGCCGGCGGGCTCGGCGTATACCTGTCGGCCGCCCTTCTCGGTGGTCTGCGGCAACAGCAACCCAAGACGCACATAAAAGCGCACCGTCTCACGTGAGAGGCCCGTCTCGCGGGCCAATTCCGAAATCAGCATTGAGCGCGATGGCAACTCGCGTGCGTTCGCTCCCTTGCGGTTTGATTGGTTTGAGCGTATCCGTTTCGAGCGCCCTGACCACCTGTATGTGCCTCAAAAGTGCTTCGCCCGCAGGCGTGGGCGCCGCGCCATCGCGCACCAGCAACGGCAATCTGCAGACGAATCAATCTTTCCCTATTTCGAAACTACATATAAGCAACACTTCGCCTCTCGACAGTCAAGCCACACGTACGAGATCATTGCGTATACAAGTCCATGCATGGCGCACATGAAAGTAAATTTATTCTTTATTAATCAATATATTACATGTCATATTCGAGTCCTCTCTTGGCACCAAGACTTATATAAGGCCGGCGTAAGCCGGCCTTATTCATTTCCCACGCCAATGAGCGAAACGCATGAGCACTGTGTGCGAGCCTGGCTCCCTCCTCGTCAATAATTCACTTTCCCAATTGACACTTTCCGCCATCACCTTAGAATAGCGGTCTAGCTTGAAGCAAGCCCAGGTGGCGGAATTGGTAGACGCACTAGTTTCAGGTACTAGCGGGTAACTCCGTGGAGGTTCGAGTCCTCTCCTGGGCACCAACAGCAGTTCCGGAAAAAGCCGCAGAAGTCCGAGAAACCCCGTAAGATCAAGGTCTTACGGGGTTTTTTGTTTCCGCCGATAGCTGCCATGGACCGGTGGCATCGACGATTTTTGCGTATACACGGAATCGAGGTGCCAGGCCATGCCAAAACGCGTCGAACCGAAGTCCGAAGTTGCATTTCGCGTCGCCAAACCGCGCGAGCGCCCCTACCTGCTCGCGGATGGGAATGGGCTAGCCTTACGCATCTGGCCGGACGGTAGCAAAACGTGGCTGCTCCGCTACCGTCGCCCAGGCACGGGGAAGGAGAACTTCCTCAGCCTTGGCCCCTACCCCGAGGTTCCGCTTGTCGAAGCCCGCAAATCTGCCGCGATCGCTCGCAACTTTGTTCGCGAGGGTACGGATCCTGTCGCGCTCCGCAGAGCCGAATCCGCTGCGCGAAAACGTGCTGCCGAAGGCGCGTTCCATCTGGTTGCCGAGAATTGGCTTGCGTTCAAACGCAAGGAGTGGGTCGACGAGACCTATCGAAAAGCGGAATTCGTGGTACGGCAATACTTGATCCCGCCACTTCGCAACAAGCCGATCTCGCAGCTCGCGACATCGGAGGTCAAACCGATACTGGAAGGAATAGCGGCGCACGCGCCCAACCTCGCAACCAAGGCGCGCCAATACGTGGGCGGTATCGTGACCTACGCAATCCACCATAGTCTGAGAGACGACGGCATGCCATTGTCGCTGCGCGGCGTCATCCCGAGACACAAGAAAGGCCACATCCCGGCGATAACGAAGCCTACCGAAATCGTCCCGCTCGTGAAGGCCATCGATACTTACAAGTCGCCGACTACCAGGGCGGCTCTGAAGCTAACTATGCTCACCGGTTTGCGCCCCGGAGTGGTCGCAGCGGCTCCATGGGACGAGATCGACCTGGACGCGGCCGAGTGGCACGTCGCCGCAGAAAGAATGAATACACGCCCACATTGTGCCGCTACCTAAGCAAGCTGTAGCCACGCTGAAAGCGTCGCAGGCACTCACCGGCAAAGGTGGCTACGTGTTTCCATCCCCGGCCCGTCAAGGAACTCCTCACCTGCATCGAGATGCGTTGAGCAAGGCATTGCGAGAAATGGGTTTCCAAGGGAGACACGCGACGCATGGGTTTCGCGGCATGCTTCGTACGGTGGGAAGAGAACGACTGGGAATAGATATCGACGTGCTGAAAGCACAGCTCGCCCACGCGAAACGTGGCGATGTACAAAAGGCCTACGACAGAACGACCCATGATGACGATCGACGCCGAGTTATGCAGGAGTGGGCCGATTACATTGACCAGCTGTGCAAGGTGGCAACCAACAAGTAATCAAGCGTCAGATCCTCAATGCGGTCTAACACTGTTGCTTCCCGGTCGCTCTCGCTTTAAACCATCACAACCGGATCTCCTACACTCATTCCGAAGACCATGCGGCCTTGTTCCAAGGCCATTTCAAAACCGGTGCCTAAGACCAACTCGCGCAAGCGTCTGCACATGGGTACTCGATTCCTGGCCGGCAACGCCCTGATAGATATCAGCCTTCGCCCCGCCCGATGCCCGCTGAAACACACTCATCGCGTAAACATCCGTTCGCTTGGAAAGGTTGTAGTCAACCATGAGGTTAAGCTGATTGTATTTAGGCCTCGCGTCGTTAAAGTCGACCTTGCCCATAGTGAACGTGTACCCCCCTTGTACACTGAACGCTTCGGTCAAGTGATACTGCCCCCACACTTCGTAGTTGGCAAACGAAACAGTATTACCCCTCACTCCACTCGCATTCTGAAACCTCACATCGGTGACGTCGGCGCCGATACGCCCTTGTCCGATGACGTACGTTCCTCCTAAAGCGAACGTCTGCATGTTGCTGGGGGAGCCAACGTAGCCGAACGCCCCCACTCCATTGGAAACGCCAGGCTTGCCGTTCGGTTGAAAGTTACCGTCGACGAACTGGCTGGAGGGATTCTTTGCGAAAAAGTACGCTGCGCCCAGGTAGAGCCCATCGCTGGCATAGCTCAACCCGCCAGATATGGTGCTGTTTTGCCCGAAGCTGCCGGCAACGCCACCGAAGGCATACATCGCCTCGAGGGTAAGCCCGTGCCAGGCAGGCGATACATACTTCGCCGCGTTGTTGACGCGAAAGCCGTTGTTGGTGTTGTCGATATCGCTCGGATGCGAGAAAAGTGCGCCGAACGAATTGAACGCGGTCGGCTGAATTACGTCAACCAAAGGATCATACTGCCGGCCCAAAGTCACCGTTCCAAACGAAAAATTCGAAAGACCTACGTATGCCTGGCGACCGAACTCGGAACCGCCCTGGCTAATCTTCCCCGTGAAGACGTTGAAGCCGTCTTCCACCTGAAAAACGGCACGAGTGCCTCCGCCGAGATCTTCGGCTCCTTTTAGTCCCCAACGGCTGCCCTGCGCGATGCTGCTTTGAGCCTGCCATAGGCTATGGCCGGCGGAGTTGTTCGTGAACGTAATCCCGGCATCAACGATGCCGTACAACGTAACACTACTCTGCGCCTGAGCCGTTTGCGCGCTCAGGACGAGACACGATGCCGCCCACAATGCCACCCGCGTTTTTTTCAACTTTGTCTCCAAACTCTATATATGTAGTTTCTCTATAGGAAACCATCGAGCATCCTATAGAGCAAAAAAAACTATATGTTGCATTCGAGGATGTAGCGGCCTCCGTTGTAATCCGTCGAATAAACCAGCGCCTCTTCATCGACAAAAACGTCACAGTTAAACACTCTGATACCCGCGTTCTGGAAGGTCGCGAAGATGAAATCCGAACTCACGAAGCTTCCGGGAAGGTTCTCGTGAAGGTGGTTGTGAGGCCCGAAGTGTTCGCCTTTCGCCCTATAGTCAATTGCTCCGCGAATTCTCCTGTAGTAGAGCTAAACATCACTACCCCGTCATCTCCATTGTTCGCCATAACCGTCTCGCCCCCAGGCCTTAACCCGATTCCGCGCGGACCAACGATCTTCGCGCCGCAGCCGAACGGCCCCAGGTATCGACCGGTAACTGGGTCAAACCCGGACACGCCGCTCCGGATGGCGCCGGACACGTACGAAGCGCTCGCAACCAGAAGTTCATAGCGTGACAAGGAATTTTCTCCTTCGACAGCAGAACACGCGACCGGGAACGCACAAGCCGTAGGCAGGCACAGAATTCCTCTAAACATCTCTCGTCTCCACTCTTTTTCTAGAGAATATTGCGCCCCCCCAAGTCCGTAAATGCGATTGATTGAATAGCTTTCATTCCAAGTCGGAATACACGCATCAGCCCCTCTCGGACTATGATTGAGCTACGTCAGTCATCCTTGACATGACACTCGGCCGGCGCCATTGTCCTCGGACGAGGTACCGGGCGCGAGGCCGGTCATCGCTATTCCCGAGGCGAACAGTGCGACGGTGATCACCTAACTATCGGAAGACCGACCGTGAACCGCGTGGGTTCACGCAATAGCTCGCCATAACTTGATGGATTTCTTCAGGACGCCTGCACGGCGGGAATCGCTGCACGAGCCGCTCGACGATCACGAATTCATATTTTCGAACCCGATGACGAGCCGGTCGATGGGCGCCGCGACATCGCCAAGCTTCTCGATCATCTGCCGGACAAGCAGCGGCTTTCGATCCGGCACGTGAATCTGCAATGGCTCTCGGTGGGCGAAGCGGCCCGCCTGACTGGACTCACGGAGTCCGCCGTCAAGGTCAGCATTCATCGGGGGATCAAGGAGCTGGCCGCGCGCGTACGCGGCGTTGCGTGAGAACGGATGACCTCATCAATTTGCTCTCGACCGGTATCGCCCATGTGCAACGCGGCGCCCCGGCGCGCCATTCAGTATTTCGATGCCGCATGCATGCATGGGCGATTCCGGCAAGCATGGTGTGTCGCCGTGCTCGTCGCCATTTCCTTTGAGCCATCTCTCCAGTTACAGCGAAGCAATGCCTTATTTGCCTCAGCGCACGACGCGGCCCATCGAATCAAAAAAATTCGTCCTCGGTAACCAGCTCACGATATCCGTCGAATTAACTCACATATTCGCCGCGGATACCTTCCATCCTTGCTACTGGAGAAATTTCGCGCCTGCAAAGATCGATGTCAGTTCCGCCCTCCTCGCTGTCGCAGTTGCAACTCTTCTCGCTTCGATGGCGCACGCGGCGCCGCTCACCAAGGCGGAAGAAAGCGCTGCCCTCGCGGCTCACAAGGAAAAATGCTATGGCGTCGCGCTGATCGGGCATAAAGGTCGCAAGGATTGACTCTTGCCGATACGCAATGGCTGTCTGCGCAACGTCGACGACGCCAGACTCGGCAAAATACCCAACTCAGGATAATGCTTTATGCCGGTCTCGGCATAAGGCGCACGCGCGTCGCGACATGATCGCGGCAAAGGAGAATCTGCCCAAAGCGCGGCGTGGTCGCCCTGATCCTATCAGCGAATTCCTCCGGTTGATCGGGCATCTCTTTGTGATCGAATCGCGCTGTGAACGAACGGAAACAAGCAGAGAATCGGCTGCTGGCAAGGCAGCGCGAGAGTCGTTCCATGCTCGAGCCAATCGAGGTCGTGCACATACACCCATAGTTGTTCGATCTTGGTTGTGCCGTTGCCTGGGGCCAGCACGGGAACGAGCGTGTCATCGGCGTGCAACTTCGACGCCGCTATCACGTGATGGCGGATGGCCGTAACCGTGCATCAGGGGAAGTACCTTACACGAAGCGAGCGAACGTGCGTCAGTCGGCGGAGGCGGCCAGTCGCGAGGGCAGCAAAGTCCCGTAGTCGTCGGCAGTCTGAGCGAGCGGGAGGGCCTTTAACCACGCGACGCGATCGGCCCCGTCGTCGACGACGCCCGGACTCGTGCGCTTCGGATACTTCGGCTCGGTTGTCTCTGTCTGGCGCAACCATGTGCGCGCGGTGTTTCGGGACAGGCCCGTACGCCGCGCAATCTCGCGCAGCGGGACCTTCTCGCGGAAAGACATCCGCCTGATCTTGGCCGGCATGCCCGCCGTGATCACCTCGGTATCCCCTGCTCAAGGATTGAGCATGGGATACAATCACGCGGGTCAAAATCCGATGAAAACTACAGGCCCAGGCAGGTCAATTCCGGGTGAACGACAACATATATTTTCCATTCTCGACAGGAATGGAAGTTATTCCACTCGGCTACCTACCCGTCGATCGGCGGAACGCACATGATCAAAATTGTAGACAAGCAGAAGGCAATACACCGTGGAGCAGACAAAAGGGGGGCGCGTGTTGTTGATGCGGGCCGCTTGTATTGCTCCGCCCTAGGTGCATCCCCCGGCAATGCTCGTGCCGCGCGCGGCCGCGCTACCTAGGGAAATCGTTCTTGTGTATTTGGCCCCTGGCCCTAACGGAGTCTCCATATGGACCGCGTGGCTGCGATGGCAGCGTTTGTCCACGTTGTTGACAGCGGGTCGTTCTCGGCCGCGGCCAGCCAAATGCGAGTCGGGCAGTCATCTGTCTCGAAGGTTATCGCACAACTCGAAGATCACTTGGGCGTACGTCTGCTATTTCGATCGTCGCGCGCACTGTCGATGACGGATGCGGGTCTGGTCTTCTATGAGCGGGCGAAGCAGGCAATCGCAGAAATCGAAGAAGCAGAGTTCGCAGCCCGGGGCGCGGGCGCACAACTATCCGGAAGGCTTCGGTTTAGCGCCCCGGTCACCTTTGCGAGACTGCATATCATGCCCGTCCTCCTGGGATTCATGGAGCAGCATCCTGAACTGAAAGTTGAGGCCGTGCTAGACGACCAGATCACCAATCTGGTCGAAGAAAGCATCGACATAGCTCTCCGGCTCGGTCCTCTTACAGATTCCGCATTGGTTGCCCGCAGGATCGGAAGATGCGACCGGTTCGTTATCGGCACGCCTGCGTATTTTCACCGGGTCGGGGCGCCCGCCACTCCCGACGACCTTACCGGCCTGCAAGCCATCGTCTACCCCAATTCAGGTGGAGGATGGAACTGGAGTTTTAGCAAAAATGGCACGGTGAAGTCTGTTTCGCTGCGGGAGCACATGTTGGTTACCGCTGCGGAGGGTGTGCGGGAGGCGGTCTTCACAGGAGCCGGCTTTGCGATTGGGTCGGAGTGGATGTTCAGTTCCGAGTTGGAAACTGGCAAGGTCATCGCGGTTCTGACCGATTGGGAGTTAAAGCCCCTGGACCTTTGGGCCGTCTATCAAGGTGGGCGGCAGACGAGCGCGAAGTCGCGGGCATTTGCTGTGTTCGTGGAAGAAGTCATGCGCAGAAAGTCGTTTGCTCCTTCATAGGCGTTTCCGCGTCGGCGGTCTCGTCACATTCTCCCTACCCGTCCGGCGTCCCAAAAGCGCGGTATTCAATCACGCCACCCGCGCAACGACGTTCTGCGCACGCCGAGATGAGACGGGTTGGCGGAGTCGAAAATGACGATCGGTCTGGTTTGGACAAGCAGCCTCCGCCTTACCCCGCAAAAGCCGCCATGTATCGGCGATTCATTTTGCGGGCATTTGAGGGAAAGAAGGCATGTTGTCGCTTGCACGCATCGTTTTTCGCAACCTCGTTGTGCTCAAGAGAACACGCATTTGCTCCGCGGCCCCCGCTTTTCGGGGGTGGTCATCAGTTGCGCGGTGCGGCGGTGTACTTTCGCTTTCCGCTCATCCCGCATGATAGGGAAGAGTTGCCGCGTCCATGGTCAGTCGCATCCCTCTACGATGAAGACGCGGTACTTTGCCCCCCTAAGCCGGTGCGCGGCGGCTCTCTGATAGGCCGGACTTTCGTACCATCGCTTTGCTTCTTCAAACGTTGGAAACTGGAGAATGACGGCCCCCTCGATTGGTTTTCCCTCAAGTACCTCCTGCTTTCCGTGTAAGGCCAGGAACGAGATCTTGTGACCCTCGGCGGCGGCGGGAGCCTCCCTCGCATAGGCTTCGAGTTCCGCCTGGTTTGTCGTTTCCTCGCGAGTCAGCACAACGTAAGCAGCCATTCTTCGAATCTCCTTTGTATTCCAAATATTTGCAGCACTTTTCCGGATCGGGATTTCAGCACATTTTGTTAGGAAATACGCCGAATTATGTATCCCATATCACTGCGTGAACAAAAGCTCGTTCGGCGGAAAAACCTCTAATTTTTGGTTCGTCAGCCCCCATGTTGATCAGAGTTGACCAACATCTTTTCCTTGTCTCGTCCGGTGAATTGAGCACCAGGCGGCGAAAAGAACCGCTTGAACAACCCGAGTCGTATGCCGTACATTCCGACCTGGAACGTTTCATCACTTCAACTTCAATTTGTTATTGGTTATCCTGATTACTTAATCATAATCGTCCGTCTCAACCTCACCTCTGCTGGGAATTTCCCTAGTGCGTGATCTAACGTCTTGCCATCGGGCTCTCGACGCCGCCACAAGTTCGAAACCACTGTTCGTTCCGGAATCCAGAATCTCGTATTATTCCCCTCCCCGCTTCGACATCCTACGCGACGCGATGTCGCCCGATGCTATTCCTCCCCGGAATAACTGTTATGCGAAAGCCCTCCAATTCAGTTCCCCCGAGCCTTGTGCACCAGCGGCATAAAGTTCACCAAGGCGTTGCGCTCGGGGGCGCCTGTGGTCCCGCCTGCCACGATTTTCGTGAGCATCGCGGCGGACTGGCTTAGAGAATTAGGATTTCGTATCTTTTAAAAACTCCGCCTCTCGTCGCCAAACTGACAAAGCCGTAGAGCCGGTGCCTTTGAAGATGGTTTCTCGCACACCCTCCGCGGGAGTCTAGACCCGCCTGCGCAGCCGAAAGAGCACCAACGGACTTCATCAGGCAAGAAAGCCATGCGACGTAACGGAGCGGTATCACCATCGACTTGTACGCGGGACGGATGACCTGCCAGGATGGTCCATCGACTGTTGTCCGGATCGCGTCGCCGCCTCGCCTTTTTTTGATAGTTGAAGCGACGAAAAGTGATGAATTCCGCAATGGAATGGAAGGTATTCGAGCGCCCACGTAGATCTCAGGAAATTATCGAAATACGCTTCTAAAAACCAGGAGACGACTAATGCAAAGGAAAACTAGCTGGTGACTGGTGCGGCTAGCGTATTACTAGGAGACGATGAATGTGGAAGAAAAGTAGCTGGGCATCAATCGCGGCCTGTCTCATTCCAATAGCGTGCTCGGCAGCCGAGGGAGGGACGCCCTTGTCTCGCTACGAGCTCCTTGTGGCGAGCGCTTCATATGCCACTGGCCCCGTGCAAAATGGGGTGTACCGATTCGATCCAGTCACAGGTCAGTACCTTGGCCAATTCGGGCGCGGCGCAAAAATATATGATCCGCGTGGCATTCGGCTTAGCCCTGATGGAAAACACGTGATGGTCAACAATGGGGACGACCGCATTCTTGAGTTTGATAGCCGCACTGGTGATTTCTCGGGGCAGTTGCCTCTGGTCAAGGGTCTAAACCCCGGGGGCAGCAAATTTGGCAAGGACGGGCGCTACTACGTGGGTTCACGGTCGGCTAAAAGTATTGTGGTCTTCGACGTCGCCCATTCATCCGAACCCAAAACGTTCGTCCCCGGGAAGTACGTGAAATTTCCACGAGGCCTCGCCGTGTCAGCTATTGGCGACATCTACCTCGCGAGCGGAATCAACCCTCAGACGGGCGAAGGGGAAAACACCATTCTGCGGTTCAGGCAGGATGGAACCCTTGTCACGACATTCAATGTCGTCGATGCCGGTTTGAGCCCAACCGACACGGAGATAGGACCGAACGGTGACCTGTTTTCTGGCAGCGAGATTCCCTTCAATTCGCCTCACGCGACGACGACGGTTAGAGAGTATGACGGGCGTACCGGCACGCTGAAGCGAGTTTTTGACGCCGGGGTGGGCGCCGATGGACAGCGGGTCACGCAGAACCCGCGCGGCATCACATTTGGTCCCGACGGAGACCTTTACTCGTCCGGTCTGAACAACGTGGTCCGCTATAGCCTCGCGACGGGAAAGTTTGATGGAGTTGTGATATCGAGCCCGGGAATTAATGCTCAGTCGCTGATCTTCATTCCCAAGATGCAATCGGCACGCGAGCCGACCGGCTCTGAAGCGAAAAACTAACTTCATTTCGATCAATATTGGTCGGGTTTCTTAAACTTACAGTAGGAGAGCAAAAATGCAATCGTTGTTTGAAACCGTAACGTTCGGCGATCTGGAATCGCCGAACCGGATTATCATGTCGCCGCTAACGCGGTGTCGGGCCGGAGAGGGAGGAGTTCCCGTCCCATTGAACGCGAAGTACTACACGCAACGCGCAAGCGCGGGTCTGATTATTACCGAGGCTACCAACATTAGCCCTCGGTCTTGCGCTTTCGAAAACACGCCGGGGATCTGGACGCAGGAGCAGGTTGAGGGATGGCGCGGAGTTACAAAAGCCGTTCGCGACGCCGGGGGACGCATGTTCATGCAGCTGTGGCACTCTGGCAGGGTGGGCGCAGACGGGCTCCTTTCGGGAGAACAGCCACTTTCTCCCTCAGGCGTAAATGACGATCTCGATGCGTTGCAGGTGTATGGCCTGTTGAAAAACGGAAACTACGTGCGTATTGCGGCGACGCCGTCTCGAGCCATGACGGAAGGCGAGATTCAGGAAACAATCGAGGAATACCGCGTTGCGGCTAAAAATGCGATTGACGCTGGATTCGACGGCGTTGAGGTGCATGCTGCGAACGGCTATCTCCTCCATCAGTTTTTCTCGGCTACCACCAACACCCGAACGGACGAATACGGTGGTTCGCCGGAAAACCGAACGCGAATCCTTGGCGATGTCCTTGACGCCATCGGCACAGTCGTGCCAATGAGCAAGGTAGGTGTGCGCATCTCCCCGACGGCCGGATATAACAACGTCCGAGACCCGAATCCGTCGGAGACGTATGAGCACGTTTCGCGGATATTGCAGGAATTCGGCGTCGCGTATGCGCACGTTTGCGATATCAATGCGTGGACAGGAACCCCCGACCTTCCTGAACTTCTTAAGATCACGAAGCCGTATTATCACGGGCCGATCATCGCCAATTGCGGTATCACGCCGGAAGGCGCAAGCAAACTCATCGACGATGGCGACGTTCATGCGGTCGCGTTTGGTCGAATGTTTCTTGCAAACCCTGATCTGCCGGCCCGAATCGCACGTAGCGGCCCGTATAACGAAATGCGCTACGTCGGACTGTACGGCGGGGACGACGTGGGATACACAGACTATCCGGGCTTGGAGGCGGACGCTGCTTGAGCTCGGTTCACGCGGTGCCGGTGGCAAACGGCGGCACCGCCCTAACCCTTCTTGTGGCGACTTGCACGGTCCTGAAGGAAATTGGAAGGGAGGTCGCAAAGTGTAGAGTTGCCGGCAAGGAGTTCGGGCACTTGAGCATACGCCTCAACCCATGAAGCACCGCGTCGCCTGGAGGAATGAACCTCATGCCGTCGCGGGTCCACCCCGTGTCCAACCTGCGCCGGACGGCCGGCGAAAAAAAGGCCTGGGATGGCTGCCGCAATCGGAGATACGATGAAAATCACCGCGATGAATATGGGCTTCGGCGCGCGCGTCGAAGAGGTCGATCTGACTTCTCTGGTACCAAGGGATGAAGATCTGTTGCGCACGGCGCTTCTCGAGCACGGCTTGTTGGTCATCCGAAATCAGAAGCTTTCGCCCGCCGATCAGGTCAGGATGTCGGAAGTCTTTGGAACCCTCGAGACGTTTCCTTCCGGTGAAGGACAGTTGGCCGATTTTCCTCAAATTTTCCGCGTCGCCAGCCGTCCCTCGGATGGCTATGCAAACGTTGGGCACTACTGGCATTCCGACGGCTCGTTCCGTGCACAGGCGACACCCATTTCGATCTGGTATTTGATTGCGCAACCGGACGATGGCGGTGAGACGCATTTTACCGATCTTCGGGAGGCGTACCTAGCCTTTCCAGATGAACGAAAGGCCTCAATCGACGGCCTCATCACCGTTCATCGAAATGAAATAAAACATCCACTCGTCATGCGACACCCTGTCACCCGAGAGCCGTCGCTCTACTTCAATGTCGGCCTTACCGGCCGCATCGTCGGCTATACGAGCGAACAGTTCATGGCGTTGCGGCTCGATCTGAACGATCACCTTTCCCGCGTGCATGCCACATACGTGCATCACTGGCTCGAAGGCGATGTCGTCATCGCCGACAACTTTCGGGTTGCCCATCGTGCTACGCCGATCTCGGTGGATCAGCGTCGCATCCTCGATCGGACGACGATACGGGCGGATGGTGTGTACTGGAGAGAAGGCTACGCCCGAGGCGAAGCGTCTGAGCGTTGATACAACGGCTCGATGAATCGCCGAGGCATTCGCGGAGCAGGCATCGGCAACGAGTCAACCCCGCTGAAATCGGAAACCCTGCAACTCGAGATATGCGGCGGGGACTACGAACGGATTGACCTGCGAGTACACACGCGTTCCCTGAGGGGCATCGTGGTAGTGCATGAGCGTCTGCGCCAATAAGGAAACTTGAAATGCAACGAGAAATATTTACGGACTTTTCCGGCTCATCATGTTGACAAGTCAATTGTCACAACCGGATCCGGCGCCTGGCGATCAATCGCCCGCCGGGAGCAATGGATCGCAAGCGCGATGGGTCAAGCTCCGCCACGAACTGGTCGCCGCTCTGGGCGCGTCAGTGCATTTCGGCGAGGGACACCTGGCCGCATATGCGGCCGACGCCTCCAATTACCGACAAGTGCCGCTGGCGGTAGTCATCCCCAGGTCGATCGATGAACTGATCAAAGGAATCGAAGTATGCCGGCGCAACAACGCACCGGTCCTGATGCGAGGCGCGGGCACCTCAATGAGCGGACAAACAGTCAACACGGCTGTCGTGTTCGACATATCCGCCCACTGTGCGAGCATCATAGAATTAGACCCTTCCTCGCGCACGGCGCTTCTTGAGCCCGGCGTGATCTGCGATCAGCTCCGCGACGCGGCCGAACAGCACGGACTCACGTTTGCGCCGGATCCATCTACTCATAGCCGCTGCACACTGGGCGGGATGATTGCAAATAACTCTTGCGGTCCACACTCCGTGATGGCCGGAAAGACACTCGAGAACATTGAGGATATCGAAGTTCTGACGTACGACGGAGCCCGGTTCTGGGTAGGGCCGACCAGCGAGGAGGAGCTCGAACGCATCATCGCAGAAGGCGGGCGAAAGGGTGAAATCTACGCGGCCCTGCGGGCGCTCCGCGACAAGTACGCGGACTTGATCCGCAGCCGATTTCCGAACATCAGCCGCCGGGTCTCCGGCTATAACCTGGATCAGCTACTGCCGGAGAATGGATTTAATGTCGCTCGCGCGCTGGTGGGAACCGAGGGAACGTGTGCATTGACGCTTCGCGCTCGTGTCCGTTTGGTTCATAGTCCCGCGCATCGCGTCGTTCTGGCACTCGGGTTTCCCGACATCTATGTGGCCGCCGACGCGGTACCGGAATTTCTGCAGTGCTCGCCGCTCGCCATCGAGGGGCTCGATCGCCAAATCATTCGAGGACTCGAAGCACGGAAACTGGCGGCTTCCGAGATTGCGATGCTGCCTGAGGGCGATGCGTGGGTGTTGATGGAATTCGGAGGCGAGACGCCTGAAGAGGCGGTTGCCAACGCGGAAGGCGCCGCTGCGAAGCTGCGCAGCCGGAGCAACGGACCGGTACCGACCCGCAAGCTGCTCGCGAGTCGAGAGGACCAAAAGCGCATCTGGTCCATCCGCGAGAACGGCGCCTCCAGTACACAACTGACGATCAATCCCGGCGAGCCGGATCCCAAAGTCGGCTGGGAGGATGCCGCCGTCGATCCGAATCGGCTTGGGGACTATCTGCGTGCCTTTCAGGCTTTGGTAGATCGCTATGGCTACAGGACCTCGCTGTTTGGGCATTTCGGCGATGGGTGCGTTCACGCGCGCATCACGTTCGACTTCAGAGACCCGGAAGGGGTACTCGAGTATCGGCGGTTCGCCCGCGAAGCCGCACAGCTTGTCGTCGACTACGGCGGCTCACTGTCGGGCGAACACGGCGACGGGCAGGCGAAAGGCGAATTGCTTCCGATCATGTTCGGCGACGAGCTGATGGAGGCGATGCGCACCTTCAAGAGGATTTGGGATCCGCAGCGCCTCATGAATCCCGGTAAGGTCGTCGATGCACGCCGCCTCGATGAAGACCTGCGTACGGGGCCCGCCTACAAGGTAGTCAATTTTTCAACAAAGCTTCAATTTAGGAGTCTTGAGGGAGACGGCTTCCAACGCGCGGTGGAGCGTTGCGTAGGGATGGGGCGCTGTCGCGCCGAACAAGGGGGCACGATGTGCCCCAGCTATCGGGCGACGCACGACGAGCGTTTTTCGACCCGAGGACGCGCAAGGGTTCTTTGGGAGATGTTGCAGGGCGACTTGGTCCGCGAAGGTTGGCAAAGCGAGTCGGTGAAAGAGGCGTTGGATACCTGCCTTGCGTGCAAAGGTTGCCGGAGCGACTGTCCCACGCACACGGACATGGCCTCGTACAAGGCCGAATTTCTCTCGCACTATTACGAACGCCGGAGACGTCCTCGGCAGGCGATATCCATGGGCCGCATCGGGGACTGGGCACCCATCGCCGGTCGCCTACCCGGGCTCGCGAACGCGCTTACGCGAACGCCAGTCATTTCCTCCGTCGCAAAGCGAATCGCCGGTGTTGCTTCGGGCAGGACGCTGCCCCGATTTGCGCCGCAGACTCACAGCAGAATGCACAAACGTCGGCCCGCAACGCCTGTGCGATCGCTGAAGAAGGTGGTTCTTTGGGTGGACACCTTCTGCGAGCATTTCCATCCAGAAATAGCCAATGCCGCAGTCGACATACTGGAGATCGCCGGCTTCGACACGCAGTTACCCACGCGGCGCCTCTGTTGCGGTCGACCGCTCTACGACTATGGTTACCTCGACGTGGCCCGTGAGCGTTTGCGGGCGATTCTCGACACCTTGTCTCCTATGTTTGATGGAGACAATGCCGCCGTCGCACTCGTCGGGCTGGAGCCTGGCTGCATGTCGGTGTTCAAGGACGAACTGCTGAAGATGTTTCCGGATGATCCACGAGCGAAGGCCCTCTCCGACAACGCTTTCCTGCTTGCCGACTTTCTCAATATAAGCGGATATCGGCCGCCTGAATTTCACGCCGAGGTGATCGTCCACGCGCACTGCCACCAGAAGTCCCTTTTCGGCGTGGCTGGTGAAAGAGCAATTCTCGGTGCCATGGGAGTAAACGCGACGTGGCTCGACAGCGGGTGCTGCGGGATGGCCGGCTCATTTGGTTTTGATCCAAAGCATCAGGAGATTTCTGCGAATGCGGGCGAGCTCGTGTTATTGCCCGCTGTCCGGGAAGCCCCTAAGCAGGCGTTCATCCTGACGAACGGTTTCAGTTGCCGAGAGCAAATCCAGCAAAAGACGGGGCGCCAAGTTGTGCACTTCGCTGAGCTTCTAAAGATCGCGCACAAAAATGCCGAGACTCGGTCGGATAGCGGGGATGCGGTAGCTGCGCAAGCCTCAGCGGAAGGCGCATAAAGCCGACCCGGCGACCGATACGTACCCTACCTTCACGGAGTGCATTGTGACATCCAACCCTGACGACCCATACTTACCAGCCCATTCGCGACGCACTCGCTCCTGTCGTGACTCTGGCGGCTCGTACATGTTTAACACGATGGACCGCCAGGCGTTTCGCGCGTTTGCTCGGCGAAATTCGGCTGACCTACAGCTTGACCCTGGCTCAATCTGGATTCGCTAGAAGCGCGCATCCCGCACAAATTGGATCGCCCTATCCGCCGCGATGGCCGGATCCTATATAAGCGGGCCGCTCGCACAATTTCTTTTTGGGAAGCTCGTGGAAATCTGGCGCTGACCCCTCGCCGCGAACTTGATGGTGTTCGCGCCTCCGTGCATCGCCACCGTGCTCATGAGCTTCTTCGATTTCTCTCGGCTTCGACGAGTACAGAAGATAGGACGCCAGTGCTACCCGGCTGCCGCGGCCACGTAGTTTCGATTGGGAATTCCGAATAAGCCGAAATACGTTGTTATTGAAAACGCACTTTATTGCGAGGTGGAGCAATGAATCAACATCACAATTCGTCGTCCCCGCATCGGGCGCTCGTCATCGGAGCTTCCATGGCCGGACTCTTTGCAACCGCGTTGCTACGCAAGGCCGGTTGGTCCGTCGATCTATTCGAACGTTCTGACGTGGAGTTGTTTGGGCGCGGGGCCGGAATCGTCACACACCGTGAACTTCTGGACGCGCTGACGGAAAGCGGCGCAAACATCGAGCAACTTGGTGTCGCGATCAATGAACGAATCGCTGTCGACAAAAATGACCAGGTTGTCGAACGCCTGGACTTTCCGCAGATCGTGACTTCGTGGGATAGGCTCCACCAGTTGATGCGCGCGACGATTCCAAGCGAGCACCACCATTTGGGCTGTAATCTGCAATCCGTCGAACAGTCCGCCTCAGGTGTTACGGCCCGCTTTTCAAATGGACGCGTCGAGAAAGCCGATCTTCTGATTGCAGCAGATGGATATCGTTCGATCATTCGGGACATCTATATGCCGGATGTCCAGCCAATCTATGCAGGCTACGTGATCTGGCGCGGTGTCGCAGACGAGGGTGCAATGCCAAAGTCCGCCAGAGACACGATCTTCGACAAGTTCGCGTTCTTCTTGCCGCCGAACAACGAGGTCATCGGTTACCCCATTCCCGGACAAGATCATGCGCTTGAGCGAGGCCGTCGGAGGTACAACTGGGTCTGGTACCGGCCAGTCGACAAGAAAACGCTCGAGACGATGCTGGTAGATGAAAATGGAGCTTACCATTCGCTTTCGATCGCGCCTCCGAAGGTTCGCCAGGATCTGATCGACGAGATCAAACGTGCAGCCGAAGAACAGCTTCCGCCGTCGTTTCGTGACACGTTGAGGGCGATTCCCCGACCATTCTTCACGCCGATCTACGACCACTTCTCTCCAAAGATGGTGTTCGGGCGTGTCGCACTTATCGGAGACGCCGCTTCCGTTGGCCGTCCTCACATTGGCATGGGCGTCGCCAAAGCTGCGGCGGATGCACAGAAACTTGCTGATGTTCTGCGTGACCCTACAGTGCGCATCGAACAGGCACTCGCGCAGTTCGAAAATGACCGTTTGGACATTGGTCTAAAAGCGGTGGAACGTGGCCGTACGCTCGGCGGGTATCTGCTGATGTCGCACGACAATAACACCACACATGACGCGCATTGGATTCTCAAGAACACGGCTTCGTCCGACTTCCTCAAAACGCAATGATTTTTTGGCTGCACGTTAGGCACGAAAATCAACTAGAGAGCTCGAAATGACTATTTCCGACCTACCCGTCCCCGACTTTTCGAGAAACATGCGGATCATTGGCCACTCAGACCAGGGTGGCCGCGCTGACGGCGTACAGCTCATGGTCCATCGCGGCTATGCATACGTAGGCCACATGTTCTCAAAAGGATTCAGCGTCGTTGATGTGCGGGACCCTTCGAAACCGACCGCGGTCAACTATGTCCCTGCCCCGCCTGATACCTGGAACATCCACCTGCAGGCGCACGACGATTTACTGCTTGTGATCAACGCCAAAGATATGTTCGCCGCTACCGAGTTTCAGGACGAGCGCGCGTACTACAGCGGCGCGCTTGGTCAGAAGGTAGGCACGGCCAGTAGGCCGAGCACCGGACGTCATTGGCGCGCCGGACTAGCGGTCTATGACATCTCAGACGGGGGCGCTCCGCGCGAAATCGGCTTCATGCCAGTGAATGGAGGCGGAATCCACCGCGTGTGGTACACCGGAGGCCGCTGGGCCTATGCGTCGGCGCTTCTCGACGGCTATACGGACTATATCTTCATCACCATTGATATGTCCGACCCCCGGACCCCGAAAGAAGCTGGCAGATTCTGGTTGCCAGGCATGGATGCCGCCGGTGGAGAGGTGCCTTCCTGGGACGACTCCAGACGGTACGGCCTGCACCACCCGATTGTTCATGGCGATACGGCCTATTGCGCCTGGCGGGACGCCGGGATGGTCATCCTGGACGTGGCTGACCGGTCGGCACCGAAATTGATTACCCATCGAAACTGGTCGCCCCCGTTCGGCGGCGGCACGCACAACTGCTTGCCACTCCCGGACCGTGATCTGCTGGTCGTGCTCGACGAAGCGGTACTTGACCATCAAGAAGATGGTGAGAAGTTTATCTGGGTGTTCGACGCCCGCGAGAAGGCGAATCCGGTCAGCATCTCGACATTTCCGTCGCCTTCGGAGGCCGACTACAAATCGAAGCACGGACACTTCGGGCCTCATAACTTACATGAGAACCGCCCAGGGTCGTTTGTCAACTCCGAAATTATCTTCGCAACGTATCAGAATGCGGGCGTACGCGCCTTCGACATACGAGATCCGCACCGGCCGGTGGAAATTGCGGCGTTGGTGCCACCCGTACCGACGCATCTGATGGACAAACGCCCGAACCGTCCACGAGTTATCCAATCCGCCGATGTTTTTGTGGATTCGAACGGCATCGTCTATTCGACCGACTACAACGGCGGCCTCTACATCATGGAGGTTGAGTCTTGGCGATGAAACGCAGCAATCGTCGGGCTCGGGTGGTGGGGAAAGCATCTGTCCCGACGTTGAACGCGGCCACGGTGTCGTCATCGAACACCGTGCAGTCGATGCCGCCCGGGTGGCCATATTTGCGACATCGAAACCGGCGCTTCGGTTCGACGCATTCGCCAAACGCGCTGGCGAATGGGCGAGTCGCAGCGCTTCACCGTACGGCGACGGTAGCGCGTACCGCCTCGGAGGCGGGATCGGCGGCGGCGGCCTCGCTCTGCGCCTTGCCCGCCGCAAGCGCATTGCGGACCTTGCCCCAAAGATCGAGGTCGTAGTCGAACACGAGCTCCGCGAGCTTGGCGTCGTAAGTTGAAGGCTGGACGGCCCCGAAGCGAAGCGGACGCCGCTCCGATTGCCCGTTTCTCGACACCTGAGCGTCGGCACCGAGCGTCGGATAGAGGCCCGATTCCGCTTGACGCTCATACGCCATCGCTTCGTCGTGGCGGGCGATTGCTGCCCGCACGTCGGGATTGGCCGTGGCGACGAGCGGCTCGAGCCGGTCGAGTTCGGGATCGCGATGGACCTTCCACCACACGTCGCGCTCGATGCGGTCGACTGGCTGCGCTATCTGCCAGCTGCCGGCCTCCTTGTAGGTCGCCGGAATCGGCGTCGCCGGGACTTGGTAGGCGGGAGCGAACGAACAGCCGGCGAGCCATGCGCCGGCGACGGCGACCATGATCCTGCGCTTATCCATGAGCGGACTCGGGGACCGGCGCCAGCCGGACTAGTTTTAACATTGGTAAAGGTTCTCTCGATGCGGAATCGGGTCGTCGCGCCCCTTCAACTACGAGGTGCCACGATTCGATTCGCTCATGTCCGGCTGAGGATCACTTGCCGAACTCAGTTGAGTGTCGCGGCGAACTGCTTACTTCGACCAGAGATTCATTGTTCCGCGCCATCGTCCTGGGAAGATATGTCCGCAAAAACTCCACCCAGGTTTTGGTTCTCGCGTCCGTGTACCTCCGTGACGGATGACGTGCGTAAATATCTATTCGTTGAAGCGTATGCTGCGGCAATACACGAATGAGGCTCCCATCCGCGAGCCCCTGCCGGGCTGCGAACACCGGACGCCTGCCGATACCCATGCCGGCGCGAACTGCGAACGCGATCGAGTCGGAGACGTTGACTTCAACGGCTCCCGATACTTTGATCGACGTGCTCCCCTCTGGCCTATCGCCAGGGCTTTCCGGATGTCCACCTGCAGTTGGAGGAACTGACCACGCAGGAGCAGCTGACCGCCATGATCGAGCGACGTCTCGAAGTGGCATTCGTTCGCAGTGCAAGGCGACCGGATCTTCCGCCCACACTCCGTGCGACGTCCCTGTTCGAGGATTCGCTCGTGGTCGCGCTTCCTCCGCAGCATCGACTCTCGGCCCGCGCCGATGCACTGCCCGTCAGCGCACTTGCCGACGAGGTATTTGTCATGTACCAGCGCGAAAGCGGTACCGGCGTCTACGAACAGATCGTTGCGCTGTGTCGCCAGGCGGGCTTCTCGCCTCGAATCGCACAGGAGGCGCGGGAAGTGCCGACCATCATCGGCCTTGTCGCAGCGGGGCTCGGCATCGCATTCGTACCGGCGTCACTGAGCAGCATCAATGTCAACGGTGTGACGTACCGGCCGCTGCGCGAGAAGGCCGCGCGCTCTGCAATGTGGCTGGTGCTACGTGCCGCCGAACTGTCGCCACAGGAAGCGGCGTTTGCCGAGCTTACGAAGACGGTCCAGTTCCGCGTCAACGGAGCCAGCCTGGCAGACAGGAATAAGTCCCGGTAATCCGGTGCAGTAGCACGCCGGCCGGGCCGGAGATGGTTGCGCGAGTTGGTCGACTGACGGGCTCCCGATTGATTACTCGTCGGCCAGCGCCATATCGACTGCAGCCTGGGCATGAGCGATGGGCTAGCTCGAACGACCGTCTCCCCCATCACAACGGTCTTCGGACAACGTCCTTGACGCTTTCGGATTCCACAGGAGCCGCGATGTCTTCCAGCGCATGACGTCCTGTTTCGATTCGCAGCGCGGCAATCGCTATTGCTAACAGACCCAGCATGCCGGAGACCATACTGAGAACCCCACTGACGCCGAACAGACTGAAAAGTGCCAGCGTTACGTACGGCATTGCAATGGACGTACCCCGGCCACAGACTGCAGCAAATCCCGTCCCCCGCAATCTAACATCGGTCGGAAATAGCTCAGGAATAAAGCCGAAGTACCCCAAGGTGGTGATAGTGTAAATGGAGGTCACGAGAATGAAGCCGACAGCTCCAAGGGGGATTTCTGCCCGCATTGACGAATACACAAATCCCAGTGCGATAGTCAATAACGCAAAGACAGTGATGCCGCGCGCTCGCCCCAAGCGGTCCGCAACTACGAAAGCCACTAACGCCCCAACTGGCGCGCCAAACGACATCAAAAGTGTGAATCCGAGCGAATGCACGACTGTCAGTCCCTGCCTGATAAAAAAGGTCGGCAGCCATCCCACAAAGCCATACAGCGACACGTTGATAGACATATTCGTTAGGGCCGCCACGATCGTGCGGCCGCGAATCCCTGCCGAAAAGATCCGACTGAGCGGCGCTCGCGAGACCGGTACGTCCCGCACCTCCGTGACCGGTGGGAGCGGACCTGCCCGTTTCGATACTTCGCTTTCTATCCTGCACAGCACCTGTTCGGCTTCGTCGTTTCTGCCCCGTGACTCGAGCCATCGTGGAGACTCGGGCATTCTATGGCGCAAAATCCAGACAAACAGGGCACCAATACCGACCACCGCAAACATCCATCGCCAGCCAAGCGCCGGTATCACGTAATATCCGACAGCGCTGGCCGCAAGCAACCCGGAATTAATGACGAAGCCAAGCATCGATATCCAGCGACCACGCGATGCTGGTGGAATGAATTCGAGCAACGTGCCCGAGGCAACCACTAGTTCGGCACCCATCCCGACGCCCATGAGAAAGCGCAAACCAATTAACGTCCTGATATCAGGCGCGAAACACGCAAGCAGGGACGCAATACCAAATAAGGCGAGGTTTAACTGATACGAATATCGTCTGCCAAAACGATCGCCCGCGATTCCAGAAAGTCCGGCACCGATTGTCATCCCAACGAAAGTCGCTGAGACGAAAATTGCTCCAGTCTGTAGATCCGCGAATCGCTCATTGATCATCGCAGCAACGACACTTCCGGCCAAAAAAATATCAAACGAATCAAAAAAAGCCCCGGCGCTGATGAGTCCAAGGACCTTCCAATGAAAACGAGTGATGGGCAAACGATCTAGTCTCGCCCCTGCATTGACGACACCTGCTCTCATGTTGTCTCCTTTACCAATATCGTTCCGTAGTGGCTCACGTGGGTGCGTCGGAACGTCGGTCTCACACGTCACTTTTTAGTTAAACTAACTTCTCAAAACTCATATCGACAATTTCACTGATACATGACGTTTTCCGGCTAAATCACGCCTTGATTCCGCATGGCATCCAGATATTCCTGATCTAGACCTAAAAAACGGTGCAGCAGCTCGTCGCTATGTGCTTTTGGGATAGGCGCCGGTTTCTCGTAGCCTCCCGGAGTTCGACTGAACTTGATCGGGAATCCAGGAGCGTGCGCGCAGAGTTCTTCCCCGCTGACGGGATGACGCAACCGAGTGATCATCTTGCGTTCACGCAAATGATCCCAACGCATAACATCGTCTACGGTGCGCACAGGGCTACATGGAAGTGCAGCTGCTTCAAGAACTCGGATAATTTCATCTCTGGCGCGCACTTGCGTCCAGTCGGAAACAATCTGATCCACATACGCGTTGTTCTCTATTCGCCAACTCAGCTCCATCATATTCGGGTCAGCTTTTAGGTCCGCGCGGCCCATGATCTCAAGCAATTTGAGCCAGTCGGCGTTTGTGGCGGCACCGAGCGCGACCCAACCGTCAAGAGCGGGATAAGCGTTGAATGGGGAAAACCGCATGATGCGATTTCCCTGTTGATACCCAAGGCCTAGATCGGAGTAGCAATCGAGCGGTTCATCGAGAATCAATGAGAAAAGACAATCCGCCATCGACACGTCAATGGCTTGCCCCTCCCCCGTACGAAAGCGATGCAGCAGAGCAGCGATCACGCCATTTGCTGCGAACACTCCCGCAACGGCGTCGGACAGTGGCGAGCCAGTTTTTACAGGCGAGCCTCCCGGCTGCCCTGTGATGCTCATCAAGCCGGTGGCGGCCTGCACCATCAGGTCGTACGCCTTCAAACCGGACGCAGGTCCGCTGGAGCCATAGCCCGTGAGGGAGCAATAAATCAGATCAGGGCGTCGTTCCTGCAAAGCGCGATACCCTATTCCGAGCCTGTCGGTGACGCCAACGCTGAAGTTCTCAACAACGACGTCAGCTTTTTCGACAAGATCGAAGAAAAGCTGGCGCCCAGCATCGCTCTTCAGGTCCAATGCCATCGACTTCTTGTTTCTTGCCCGCTTCAGATAGGCGATGCCGAAATCGTCGTCCGTTTGTCGATGCAACGAGACACCGAGAGGTCCAACGAACGGCGGCGCTGACGCTGTCGGATCGGCGGTCTTCGGGTCGTCAATCTTGATTACCTCAGCACCCAGCCCAGCAAGCAACAACGTGCACTGGGGACCGGAAAAGAAGCGTGTTAGATCCAGTACGACCACGCCATCGAGGATTTTTTGCATTCGCTAGTTCCGACAATATGAATGAATCTGTCCATCCGCCCGAGGGCGGATGGACAAACTTATGTTCGGAACCATCTTAGGCATACAGAAGTCAGCTGGGAAATAGCGCTTCCGACTAGCGGTATAAGCGATTCGTATGCCCCGGTCGGTGCAACGGGTTACGCTACCGCTGCCGCGAATTCGGCCAGTTGCGGGGCGGCCGTCGCACCGCGCCATTCTCCTGAATCAAGCAACTCGTGAACCACCAAAGGGATCAGTTCCGCGACACGCTGAGCCGGAGCGCTTAAAGCCACGATATCGTATGTGCACAGGCTGACGAGTCGCGAAACAGTTCCCCCCTCCAATGGCAATGCCACTAACTTCCCTGCGGTAAGGTCGGCCGCAACTGCTGAAAGAGACGTTATTGTCGCACCCAGGCCTTTACTCACCACCGAGGCGATGGTCGAGAGCGAGTCGAGTTCGGCCGCGATCTGCAGGTCTAGATTTCGCTCGCTAAAGATGCGCTCGATGAGTTGCCGAGTGGCGTTCGACTTGCTCGGTAAGATAAACCGCTCACGAGCGGCGTCTTCCAGGGTCAAGCGTCCGGCAGACGAATGCCCGTGACGCTGAGCGCACACGAAGAAGAGTTGTTCGTTGACAAGCGGCCGAACCGTCAAATGACTGGACTGACGCTCGCGCCCAAACAGCACGCTTAACTCCAGGCGACCGTTTGCTATCAATTCCTCAAGATGCCCGCTCAAGCTCTCCGTAATCCGCAATTGAATCTTCGGATAGCGCGACTGCATGGCTAGCATCAGCGGCGCGGCAAGTATGTTGGCCACGCTGGTGGGCATGCCTATCGATACCACGCCGCATGGATCCTCGGTCACTGACTGAACGTCTTCACGCATCCGCTCCAATTGCCGCAAGACCGCCTGTGCGTGTCTATAGAACACACTTCCTGCCTCAGTTGGGGTCACGCCACGGACACTGCGCGCGAGCAGCTTTACGTTCAACTCGCTTTCAAGATGAACCATCTGCTGGCTTAGCGCCGGCTGCGCGATGAAGAGATCTGCGGCTGCCCGTGACATGCTCCCGAGCTCCACGATGCGGATGAAATACTTAAGCTGGCGAATCTCCATTTCTACGTCTCCTGATGCCGGCGCGACTGCCAGTTCGGCTTGATCGTCCGGTCTCGCAACTGGTGTACTGCGCCACCGGAAGTGGCTTTGTGAGCTGGAACCTGCAGCGTGCTTCCAGCCATATCTTCCTCTTATACCCCATGTTCGCATCGGTATTGTCGCAATTGCGTCAAATTTCTTACGATGCAGTGACGACGAACGGTATCTAGGACAACGGTGAGACACATCAACCAATCGTCCGCTCCTCTTTCAGCCGGAGATGCACACCCGCCAAGCGGACGTGAGGCCACGTATCCGGGCGAGGCTTCGTGGAGCGTCGACGACGGTCGGCTTACTCCGTGCGACGGCGCCACACTCAACAAGGAAAAGTCATGATCGATCTATATTTTTGGTCCACGCCAAACGGATACAAAGTGTCAATCCTCTTAGAAGAGCTCGGCTGGAACTACAACGTCATTCCGGTACATATCGGAAAAGGGGAACAGTTCAAACCGGAGTTCCTCAAGATCAGTCCGAATAACAAGATCCCCGCAATCGTCGACCATGACGGGCCGGAAGGTGCGCCATTCGCCTTGTTCGAATCCGGCGCGATCATGCTCTATCTCGCGGAGAAAGCGGACTGGAAATTCCTTCCGCAAAACACCAAAGAACGCTTCAGGGTCACCGAGTGGCTCATGCTCCAGATGGGTGGCATCGGACCCATGTTGGGGCAGGCCCACCACTTCCGGAAATACGCCCCTGAACAGATCGAATACGCCATCGATCGATACACCAAAGAGGCGCGCCGTCTCTACGGCGTATTGGACCGACGTTTGGCGGAGGTGCCGTACCTGGCTGGGGACACCTATTCCATCGCTGACATGGCCACATTTCCCTGGATCCGTCCTCATAACTGGCAGGGACAGGCGCTAGAGGATTTTCCGTCTCTGCAGCGCTGGTATAGGGAAATGAAGGCTCGGCCTGCAGTGCAGCGTGGCGTTGATGTACTCAAGGAAAAAATTGACAGAAGCGGCAAACGGCCTTCAGGTGAACGTTGGAACAACCTGTTTGGCGACAAGCAGTTCGGCGGCCGACAACGCGCTGACGGAGGAGAACACGCATGACCAGCAAAACAGCCATGCTGACGGGTTACCGCGTTCTCGACATTGCTCAGGTCGTGGCTGGCCCGACCTGCACGCGCATCCTTGCGGAACTGGGCGCTGAAGTCATCAAAATCGAGCTCGCTCCGCACGGTGACAGAACTCGCGCGGGAGGCGTTCGGCCCCGTCAATCGCCGTTCGAGCGATCGTCTCAAAGCACCTACTTTTATCAACATAATCACTCGAAGAAAAGCGTCGCGCTCGACTTCAAACGAGCCGAAAGCATCGAACTGATCAAGTCGATGATCCGGAACGTAGATGTGTTAGTCGAAAATTTCGCGCCGGGGGTGATGGCACGGGCCGGCTTGGACTACGAGACGCTGAAGACCATCAATCCGCGGCTGGTAATGTGCTCCATCTCGCTAGCGGGCCAAAGCGGGCCGCTGAGTATCAAACCCGGCTACGACTATATCGGCCAGGCATACGCAGGGATTACGGACCTGATCGGCGAGCCGGACGGCGACCCCGCCTTGATTACGATGGCGATCGGCGATTGTGCTACTGGCATTACTGCAGCCATGGCGGTCGGGTTCGCTCTCTTGCACAGGGAACGCACAGGCGAAGGTCAGTATGTGGAAACGTCCCTCTTGGACACGTACTTTCAGATGCACGAGAGGAACGTGCCGAGGGTTTCGATGCTCGGACCGAAATTCAACCCGACGCGCACCGGATCACAACATCCGGACGGTGGCCCTACAGGCATTTTTCGCCATCCCGATGGAACATTTATCACGCTGGCCGTTCTCCCCCACCAATGGGAGCAGTTTCTCCGCGCACTCGGATTGCCCGAATTGGCAACGGATCCGAGGTTTGCGACTGCAAGGCTTCGACGTGAAAACGATGCTCAGCTGAAAGCAATCGTCGAAGGCTGGCTCGCGCGATTTCCCAGCCGAGATGAGGCGCTCCTCGAGTTGGACCGGGAGCGAATCCCGAGCGCGCCGGTGCTCACCTTGATTGAGGCAATAGATCATCCACATGTGCGCGAGCGCAGAACCGTGAGGCGTGTTCACGACGACCATCTCGGCGATTTCGACATCCCCGGCTTTCCAGCGAAATTCTCTCGATGGACCGAGGCCAAAGATCTGCGAGCTCCACTGTTAGGCGAGCACAACTCGGAAATTCTTCATGAACTCGTGGGTCTCTCAAAGGAACAAATCGCGGCTTTATACAACGATGGCGTTCTTGTGCAAGATCCGCTCGCTACCAACACCCTTCAACCATCCTGAACCAGCACACAGGTGACATTTAGCCTGCCCAAAAGATGAACGTATTCGACGTAGACCTCTTAGTTATTGGCGCTGGCTCAGGCGGCGTACGTGCCGCTCGCGCCGCCGCGGGACACGGTGCCACGGTTGCGATAGCTGAGCAAAGCCGGGTGGGTGGAACGTGCGTCATTCGCGGATGTGTGCCGAAGAAAATCTTCGTATACGCAAGCCGCCTCGAGCAATCATTCAGTGATGCGGTCGGCTTTGGGTGGAGTCTGAGCAACGCTCAATTCGATTGGCCGACACTGTTACGTAACAAGAACACTGAAATCGCCCGACTGGAAGGACTCTATCGACTAGGCCTTGCCAAGGCCGGTGTGTCGTTGATCGACGGGCGGGCAGTCGTGGAAGACGATCAGACAGTACGTATCGAGGGAACTGACCACCGATACCGGGCAAGACGCGTATTGATTGCCACGGGCGGTACACCGAATCGCGGGTTTGACGTCCCGGGCATCGAACATGCCATCGACTCGGACGCAGTATTCGAGCTTGAACATCTGCCACGAAGCGTCCTGATCGTCGGGGGCGGCTACATAGCAGTTGAGTTTGCAGGGATCATGCATGGTCTGGGGGTACAAACGAACCTGCTACATAGGGGAACGGCACTACTGCGTGGTTTCGACAATGATGTGCAGATTGAAATCGAGCGAGCCTATCGCAAACGTGGCATCGGTGTGCGACTTCACGCGACACTGAAACGCATTGACCGCACAGACAGAAATTTGCGAGCTACGCTATCCGACGGGACCTGCCTCGAGGTCGAGGCCGTCATCCTCGCTGCCGGTCGCCTTCCCAATACGCGCGGCCTTGGACTCGAATCAGTCGGCGTGGAGCTTGATCCCGAGGGAGCCATACGCGTCGACGACACAGCACAATCCTCGGTTCCATGGATCTATGCGGTCGGAGATGTCACGAACAGGGTCAATCTAACGCCCGTTGCTATCCGCGAAGGGCAGGCGTTCGCGGACCGATCTTTCGGCACTCAATTCTCCTACTTCGACTATCAAAACATCCCCACGGCGATCTTCTCAACACCTGAAGTCGCGGTTGTGGGTTTGAACGAAATTGAGGCCCGTCAGCGGTGTCCCACGCTCGAAATATTCCGCACGGACTTCAGGCCGATGAAATCCTCCATAACGGCGAGCACCGAGCGGATTCATTTCAAGCTGCTGGTCGACGCCAGCAGTGACAAGGTTCTCGGAGCTCAGGTTATCGGCGACGGTGCAGCGGAAATGATTCAGTTGATTGCCGTCGCAATGCGTGCCGGCGCTACCAAGGGGGACTTCGATCGAACGGTCGCGCTTCACCCGACAGTGGCCGAAGAATGGACAACGCTGCGAGTTAGCGAGAAGTGCCATTGGTCGGCGGAGACCGCTGACGAATAGTTAATGTGCGATTCGAAATCGCCAGCCGCAATATTTTCGTGTTCTCGTGAATTCGTTGGGGCGCCACCTCACCAGTCAGGCGTGCTACCCGTTGCGATGAAATCTTCGATCTTTACCGCCTTTCATGGAACAGGCCGCGGTCGGCGCAACGGCTCGCGAACAAACGATACCTTCGCCTTATACCGGGATGTTGAATCAATATTGGCCTAATCTGAGCCACAAAAATAGACTAACAATGTTGCCTGGAATCCCCGGTAAACATTAATCATGCACAAGGAGCGACTTTGATGGTCAAGCAAAAGGTTGAACTGTATTGGGATATCGGAAGCACAAACACGTACTTCGCGTTCAAGCTCCTTAAGCCGATACTTGCTCGCAATAACGCAGAACTGATCCTGCATCCGTACAACCTTGGTCATGTATTCAAGTCGAACAATTACGAGCTCATGAAAGAGCCGAAGTCGAAGCTTCGCAACCGGAAGCGAGATTTGATGCGTTGGGCCGAAAAGTACAACCTGCCATTTTCGATTCCGCGTCAGTTTCCCATCAAGTCGAGCCGCGTTCTGAGAGGGTCTCTTGCGATGAGACGCAAAAACCTGGAACTGGAATTCGCGGAAAGTGTGCTCGACGCATATTGGGAACGCGGCGATGCTTCCATCGTTGATTACGCGGGGCTACGGCCGTTGGTCACGGCGCTGGGCGTGGATGCTGACTGGTTTGAAGAAGTGAGTGCAAGCGAAGAAATCGGCCAGGAACTGGCGAAAAGCACTGACGACGGCGTCGAACGCGGCATTTTTGGCGTTCCCAGCATCTATGTCGGCGAAGAGCTCTTTTGGGGTAAGGATCGAATGGAATTCGTGGAAGACGAACTAAAACGTCTCTCCGCGGTTAGCTCGAACTCGTTCGCGGCCGCCCCGCTCATGATCGGCGCGAAGAATTGACTATCCTCGGTGCCCTTATCTCAGTCGAACCGCCAGCACTAAGCTGGCATCCACGATAAATAGCTTAAGGCACGGATTGAATGCCGCGACTTCCCGCAGGCCGGCTAAGGCATGAGGAGGCAGGCGCGGCAGTTCGCGCGCCTGCACTCGAACTCTGGGACGAACGAGACGGCAGTGTCCGCGTCAACGTTCGCAAGCCTCCCCACAAATCATTTCCCTGCACAAATCGCTGATTGAAGTCGTGCCGAGCATCGCCATGTTTCGGTCCACTTCGTCTCTGAGCAGCGAAATGGCGTGCCGCACACCAGGCGCGCCACCCACGGCGGCGGCATACATGAACGGTCGTCCGAGGAATACGAATCGCGCCCCAAGCGCAAGTGCCTTGAGCACGTCTCCACCCCTTCTGATTCCGCTATCCATCATCACGACCATCTTGTCGCCAACAGCGTCAGTGATCTGCGGCAGGACGCACAGCGGTTCCACCGCACCATCCAGCTGGCGGCCACCGTGGTTGGAAACGATGATTCCGTCCGCACCCATTGCCGCCGCCTGCTTTGCATCGTCAACGTGAAGAATTCCCTTGATCACCAGGTTTCCGCTCCAGCGATTGCGTATTCGCCGAATATCTGTCCACGAAAGATGATCACGCCCTGTCGTGTCCCGAATCGCCGAAACGGATAGCATCGGTGCGCCGCGGGTTGCGAACGAGTTTTCGAAGTGCGGCATGCCGTAGTTGATCAATGTGCGCAGAAAGGTGCCTGCCAGCCATCTGGGCCGCGTGATGCCATCGATTGCGAGACGCAGCGACGGCCGCAGCGGCAGCGAGAATCCCGTGCGCACGTTATTTTCCCGATTTGCCCACACGGGAATATCGACTGTGATAACCAGCGTCGAAAATCCCGCGTCGGTGATTCTGTCGATGAGAGCGTCGATGCGAGAAGGGTCACCAGGGAGATACGCCTGGAACCAGGTGTCCGGAGCGGCGGTCCGGACCGTCTCCATCGGAATGAGCGAGGAGCCGCTCATGATCGCAGGGATGTTCTCGTCCTTCGCCGCCGTCGCCAGTACGACATCGCCTCGATACGCCGAGATCGCGCTGATCCCGACGGGAGCGATTCCGAATGGCGACGCGTAGCGCTTTCCGAAAATCGTGGTCGCCTGCGATCGACGCGACACATCGACAAGCACCCTAGTCCGGAATTTCAGCCGTTCGAACGAAGCCCGGTTGGCAGCCAGAGACAGGCCGTCCTCGGCTGCGCCGGAAATATATCCGAACAATGGGCGCGGAAGAAAACCTCGCGCTGCCACCTCAAAGTCCGCTAACGAAAGTATCCCGCGAAGCCGCGAAGGTACATTGCTCCTGACGCTGTATGCAGTCTGATTCGGTGTCCCGCCAGACGGCACAGGGTGTACGGCTGCGCCGTCGACGTCGTCGTTCATTTGACTCTCCACAAAACCCGTCCCACAACTAGCTGGCGCCCCGCGTTCGAACGATTGACTTTGCGGAGCATCCAGCCGCAAGCGCATCACTGCGCGAACATGCCTCGCTGTCGCATTAGCTCTCGGGACAGCGATTCGTTCTTTTCGAACGGCGCACGGCCATGGAGATAGAAGTAATTGTTCAACACGACCAGGTCGCCCACCGGCAAGACCACTTCTTTGGTGCCATCCGATGCCTCCATTGATTCGGAGAGCGCATGAAGAAATGCCGCCTCTTCACGATTGGCGGGTTGCGCGAACTGGTCGATGAACGAGATCGACAAACCAAACTCACCTTGGAAAAAGAGCGGTCGTGCGATCTTTTCGCTGACGTTCTTGGAACCCGGCGCCTTGTAAAGAAATGGCTGAGTTCCGAGCCGGTGATTCACGAACGGGTCGCGCTCTTCCCAATCGTCGAGATGCAGGAATCTCGATTCGCCGCCAATCGCGTTCTTTTCGGCGAACTTCATCATCAGCAGCCAATCCGTTGCCTCGCTCACAAAGGTGCCGTCGGTGTGCATCGTGAACAATCGGTAGGCCTGGCGGAGGTAGGAGTCGCTATCGTCCGTATGCTTCACGACGAAGCGCGCGTAGAACTTGCCGGACATGGCGTCGTGGTTGCCTGGGCCGAGAATGTGACCGATGGCGGTACCGAATTTGACGAAATCGGAGGGATCGTCAGAGAGTCCTTGAAGCCCCATGGTGAAGCCGCCATGGCGGCGGTCCTTGATCAACGCGACCAGCGTGCTGGCGAACGCGTCGCCTAGACGCTGGACCAAGAGGTCAGCGAGGTGATAGCGCATATAAGGGACGTATTCGAGATTTTCAACATCGATATCCCGAGCATCTTGAAGAAACCGAGCCAGCGCATCACGATCACCCGTCACGTGCATGATCCGGTGGTGCGTCGGGTGCTGCGATACGCGGAAAAGTGTCTCCTGTGAAGCGAAAGTCGCGTCAGCGTGCAGGGCTTCCATGGTGTTCCTCCGTAAAGGTCAAGGCTACATTTGAGCGCTCTTTTTTGATAGCATCCAGACACGAATCGCGAATCTTTAACCGGAAATTCAGATTAAATGATCGACACCCGGCAACTTCGTTACTTCACTGCCGTGGTCGAGGAATTGCACTTCGCACGTGCGGCCGATCGATTGAATGTCGCTCAATCTGCGTTGAGCGCCCAGATTCAGCGGCTCGAACGCGAACTCGGCGTTCGCCTGCTGAACCGGAACAAGCGTCAGCCCGTCACGCTGACAGACGCGGGACAGCTGTTCCATGCGGAAGCCGTGGCAGCATTGCGGCATATTGAACGCGCGGATCAAATCGGGCGGCTGGCAGCGAGAGGACTGGCTGGCGTCGTCCGGATCGGCTCCGTTGCGTCGGGGGTGACTAGCGGTGTGCTCTCCGGCATGCTGCGAGCCTTTCGTCTTTCGCATCCGAATGTGCGGATCGAAGTGATTTCGATGGAGACGCCTCGGCAATTTGAGGCGCTCGACAGCGGCGAGATCGATGTCGGCATCGTGCGGCCGAGACGTCAGTACCCCTCGGGGATCGTGGCTACAATCGTTCAAACCGAGCGCCTCATGGTCGCGCTCGCAGAGAATCATCCTCTAGCGAACCGTCGCAAGCTGACGCCGCGTGACCTGAAGGGAGAGTCCTTCATTTCGCCCCAGTTCAAAGAGGACGAGGGATTCAGCGAGGTATTGTCCGCACTGGGAAACGTGGGGGGGTTCCCGCCCCTCCTCGACTATCGGGTCCAGGATTTCATATCCGGCTTAAGTCTGGCCTCGGCCGGTTACGGCATCGCTGTCGTACCGGAATCGATGCGCACTTTCACCCAACCCGGCCTGTGCTTCAAGCCAATCGCCAATTTCGAGTTTCCCGTCCATCTCGCTTTGGCGAGCAGGCGGCGCGAATTGTCGCCGGCCGTTCGCGCGTTCGCGAAAGCCGCCGTGTCGCAATTCCGCAGCGCGGCGTCTTAGCTCACTTGCGATCCTATTGAGCGCTGCTCGTATAGTGCCAGTCTATTTCAAGGCAAGTCAGCCGTTTGAAAGCAATTTTATGCGACTGCTTTCTTCGGCCGCACCGACGCATGTGCGGCCTCCAGACACGACTGAAACAGCAGCGCCGCCCGTGACGGCCGCGGCGACAGGCGCAAGAGGCTCACGAAACGGCATATGTAATGAAAGCGCTGCGGCGCGATCGCCTGCATCAGCCCCTTCTGCTCGAAGCTTGCCGCGTAATGATCCGGCAGGAAGCCGAGATAGCGGCCGGACAGGATCAGCGTCGCGATCGACTCCTGATCGGACGCGGTCGCGCTGCGCGTCAGCTTCGCGCGGTGGCTCAATTGCATGTTCGGCGAGTGGAAGCCGAGCCCGGCGAACACGTGCTTGCGGATGGCGGTCCAGGTCAGCTTGCCGTGCGGCGCGTCGAACAGCGGGTGCTGCCGGCCGCAATAGAGCAGCATCCGCTCGTCGAACAGGTCGGCATAGACGAGGCTGCCCGAACTGCGGTGCGCCGGGATGATCCCGACCTGATAGCTGCCGTCGATGATGCCGCGCTCGACCTCGTTGATCGACGCGACGTGCAGGTTCAACGCGACGTCCGGCGCCTCGTCGGCGAACTGGCGGATCGCGTCGCCGAGTCGCGCGTTCGGGTTGGTCGCCGTCTTGTCGAACACGGCGATATGCAGTTCTCCGCCCATCCGGTCGTGAATTCCGTCGATCCGGCTGCGAAACGCCTCCATCGACGAGAGCAGCCGCAGCGTTTCCTCGTAGACCGTCTGCCCTTCGGGCGTCAGCGTAAAGCCCGCGCGTCCGCGCCGGCACAGCACGAGGCCGACGCGTGTTTCGAGGTCTTTCACGTGGCGGCTGATCGTCGAGATGCCGATGTTCAGCTCCAGTTCGGCCGCCGCCATCCCGCCGCACTGCACGACGCCCTTGAAGACCCGCAACAGGCGCAGGTCCATGTCACTAAGCTGGCCGAGCAGCGCCCGGCTCTTCGGTTTCTTTGTTTGCATGAATGCGCAAGTGAATATTGATATTGCGATATTTAAAAGGCTAATTGGCTAACCAATAATGTGCAACACCTTCATCGACGAGGGGCGCGCCGCGCCGACCAATATGACCGTTCTGACCAAATCGCAACAAGCAGAAACGCTCCGCACCGACGCCGAATGGCTCGACGCGCACTGGATGCCGTATAGCGGCAACCGCCAGTTCAAGGCCGATCCGCGCATGATCGTTTCTGGCCAAGGGGCGTACTACACCGACAGCGAAGGCCGCAAGATCTTCGACGGCTTGTCGGGCCTCTGGTGCGTGGGCCTCGGCCACGGCCGCACGGAGATCGTCGAGGCGGTGAGCCGCCAGGTCGCGCAGCTCGACTATGCACCGGCGTTCCAGTTCGGCCATCCGAAGTCGTTCGAGCTGGCGAACCGGATCAAAGATCTGACGCCGGCCGGGCTCGACTACGTGTTCTTCACCGGCTCGGGCTCGGAAGCGGCCGACACGTCGCTGAAGATGGCCCGCGCGTACTGGCGCGCGAAGGGCAAGGGTACGAAGACGCGCCTGATCGGCCGCGAGAAGGGCTACCACGGCGCGAGCTTCGGCGGCATCTCGGTCGGCGGCATCGGGCCGAATCGCAAGCTGTTCGGCCAGGGCCTCGACGCCGATTTCCTGCCGCATACGCAGCTGCGGGAAAACGGGTTCTCGCGCGGCCTGCCGGAGCGCGGCGCCGAGCTGGCCGACCGCCTGCTCGACCTGATCGCGCTGCATGACGCGTCGAATATCGCGGCGGTGATCGTCGAGCCGTTCTCGGGCTCGGGGGGCGTCATCATCCCACCGAAGGGCTACCTGCAGCGTCTACGCGACCTCTGCACCGCGCACGACATCCTGCTGATCTTCGACGAAGTGATCACCGGTTTCGGCCGCGCGGGCGCAATGACGGGCGCCGAGGCGTTCGGCGTGACGCCCGACATCATGAACGTCGCGAAGCAGGTGACGAACGGCGTGCAGCCGCTCGGCGCGGTGATCGCGAAGAAGGAGATCTACGACACGTTCATGGCCGCGGGCGGCCCCGAGTACATGCTCGAGTTCCCGCACGGCTACACGTATTCGGCGCACCCGGTCGCATGCGCGGCGGGCGTCGCGACGCTCGACCTGCTCGAGAAGGAAGACGCGATCGGCCGCGTGCGCGCGCTGGCACCGCACTTCGAGGCCGCCGTGCATGGCCTGAGGGGCCAGCGGCACATCACCGACATCCGCAACTTCGGTCTGGCAGCCGGTTTCACGATCGCGGCCGCGCCGGGCGAGCCGGCACGCCGTCCTTTCGAGATCGCGATGCGCTGCTGGGCGAAGGGCTTCTACGTCCGCTACGGCGGCGACACGATCCAGCTCGCGCCGCCGTTCATCGCGGAGAAGCGCGAAATCGACAACCTGATCAACGCGCTGTCCGACGCGCTGAACGGGGTCGACTGATCCGCCTGCGCGGCACTGCCCGATGACGAGGTGCTGTTCCAGTTGCCGGTCACCCGGAGCTGGTTACGGCAGGTGATGCTCGGGCTGCCGCTGATCTGTCGCGGCGGCACTGTCACGTTGTCGGCATGTTGCCGTCAATGCAGCGAGGCCCCTCACGCCGCCACGCAGAAACAGCGAACCCATACACAGAGAGCCAAATGGCTATCAAGCTTCGCAAGCTGATCGTGCAGGTCGATGAAACACGGATCGAGATGGGGCAGGCCGTCGAGCCGCCGGCACGGCGTGCAGTGGCGATTGCAGTGATCGACAATCCCTACGCGGGCCGCTACGAGCCGCGGCTCGATGCGCTGATCGAAGCCGGCGAGGAGCTCGGCGCGCTGCTCGGCAAGCGCTGCGTCGAGGCGCTCGGCATCGCGCCGGGGCAGGCGCAGAGTTACGGCAAGGCGGCGATCGTCGGCGAGGCGGGCGAACTCGAGCATGCGGCCGCAATCCTGCATCCGAAGCTCGGCGCGCCGCTGCGCGCGGCCGTGGAAAAGGGCGCGGCGCTCGTGCCGTCGGCGAAGAAAATGGGCACGCTCGGCACCGCGATCGACGTGCCGCTCGGCCACAAGGATGCCGCGTATGTCGGCAGCCATTTCGACGCGATCGAAGCGCGCGTGGCCGACGCGCCGCGCGCCGACGAGATCGTGGTCGCCGTCGCGGTGACGGCGTCCGGCCGGCCGCTGCCGCGCATCGGCGGACTGCAGGCAAGCGAGATCAAGGGCGAAGACGGTTTGCGCTGATTGCTGAGGGACCCGATGCTTTCGAACCTGCTGGGACAACTCGCCATGCCTAACGGACGGAAGGCGCTGGCCCGCCGCCCAAAGTCCGCGCTCAATGTCGTCCATCAGGCGAGAGGCGAGCGATACGTGCAGAAAGTTGGGCGAAGCGCGCACGCAGGATGGGGCCGGTCACACAGCAGGCCAGCGGATAGAAGGTGAGTGCAGACCTCGATAAAAGGGATGGCGGCTGCGATCAGGGCTTCATACGTCCGATTTCGGCGAACCGCTGGTGCCACGACAAGGCTTCGCCAAGCAGGTGCGGGGTGTGCTTCCCGACACTGTCACGGCAGGCACGCTCGAAATAGTCTTGCAGAAGCGGTCTGTAATCTGGGTGAGCGCAATTGTCGATGACAACACGCGCTCGTTGCTTGGGCGACAACCCGCGCAGGTCTGCCAGCCCCTGTTCCGTGACGATCACGGTGACGTCATGTTCGGTGTGGTCGACGTGGCTGACCATCGGCACGATGCAGGAGATCGCTCCATTCTTGGCTGTACTCGGCGTAACGAAGCACGCAAGAAAGCCATTGCGAGCGAAATCGCCCGAGCCGCCGATGCCGTTGATGATCGAAGTGCCGGCCACGTGCGTCGAGTTGACGTTGCCATAGATATCGGCTTCAACCATGCCGTTGATGGCGATACAGCCCAACCTGCGAACCAGCTCGGCGTGGTTTGAGATCTCCTGGGGACGCAGAACGACGCGGCTGCGGTAGTGGTCGATATTGCGGCCGAATTCTTCGACACCTTCCGGGCTCAGCGACAGGGCAGTCGCCGATGCGGTGCGAATGGTATCGGTCCTGATCAGATCCAGCATCCCATCCTGAATCACTTCCGTAAACGCAGTAAGCCCTTCAAATCCGCCGTCGCGCAGCCCGCTCAACACCGCATTGGCGATATTCCCTACCCCGGACTGCAACGGCAACAACTGCTGCCCGAGCCTTCCCTTGGCGATTTCATGCCGGAAGAACGCTACCAGGTGATTCGCAATTCGAATGCTGCTGTCATCCGGCTGGGCGAATCGGCCCAGACGGTCAGGACCGTGGGTTTCCACAACGGCGATCACTTTCGATGGATCGACGCGCAAGTACGGCTCCCCAATACGGTCACCGGGACGGACCAATGGAATCGGCTGGCGATCCGGTGGCAACGCCGTACCGTAGTAGATGTCGTGCATTCCATTCAGACCGGCAGGTTGAGCCGAATTCACTTCGATGATGACTTTGTCGGCCAGGTCAAGCCACGTCTTGTTGTTGCCGACCGATGTCGATGGAATCAAACGTCCGTCGGGCAATATGCCGGAAACTTCAACGACTGCCACGTCGATCTTGCCCAGGAACCCAAACCAGGTGTACTGCGCGACCTGCCCCAGATGGATATCCATGTACTCAATCTCGCCACGGTTGATCCGTGCGCGCAATTCCGGATCGGACTGGTAGGGCAAGCGAAAGTCGATACCCCCCACTTTGGCGAGCGCACCGTCCAGTTCCGGAGCAGTGGAGGCGCCCGTCAGTATGCGAAGTGCGAACTTTTCTCCGCGGGCATGCGCATCTTCGATGTGTGCCGCCAGCGCCAGGGGCACCGCCTTGGGGTATCCCGAGCCGGTAAACCCGCTCATTCCGACGATCATGCCCGGAAGAATTTCCGCCGCCGCCCGATCGGCCGGCATCACTTTGGACGCGAGATATGAATTCTGGATGCGCTGTTCCATATCGATTCCCCTGTCTTTGCAGATCCTGACTTTTAACGAGTCACGCAAGACCGACTGACTGTCGGCAAGGACCCATGAAGCGCGCTTGCGCAGCCCATCCGTGTGCAGCCGGGTTATTCTACTCGTCGCTGATATGGGCCGCCTTCCGAGCTCAGGCAACCCAGGCGGTAAAAGAACACCGCTCACGGCGCACTGAACTGTTCCCCCGCGACGTTGCCTAATTTTCGCGATCCTCGCTGAATTGCCCCGTCCGGCACCGAGCAGGCGGCGCTGCGGTTTATATGACCCGGTGTCGGAAGAAACCATGAGTGGATCACCATGCGAAAACTCACCCCCGCCGGCCAGCAATTGATCGAAGAAGTAGCCCAGCGACATGGGTTCAGTACGGATGCCGTGATGAGCATGCTGCAGTCTGTGATCCGCGGCAACGGCAGCATGGCCCAGTTCAATCACCCCGAATTTGGCGGCTCCGGCCAGTGGATGCAGGGGGGAATGACCATGGTCTCCGACATGTTCAACAACTACCTGAAAGGCCGGGTCGATGGGCTCTGTACCGAGCTTTCCCGCCTGATAGCTAACCAGCCCGACCTTATTCGCAGCGGCAGCTTCCAGTCGCAGAGCCAGGGTACTCGGCAGCAGGGCAACGACGGCGGCGGCCAGCAACAACAGCAAAGCGGCGCCGGTTACGGTGGCAGCAACCAGCAGCAGACTGCAGCGGGACCGGTCGGACCGGTGAGTCTGTTCGTTCCGCCCGCCCCCGGCACCTCTGGCGACTGGTGGCCCGCTGATCTGGGGCGGCCCGACAGCACCGGCGCGCAGAACGACGTCCGCTATGCCTACTTCGCACAGCCCCGGCGCCTGGCGATCGAAGTGAACGGCAAGGTGACGGTTTACGATACGCTCAATCACCAGATCAGCGGCTTCTCACAGCAGCAGTCCCGTGGCGCGTCCCTCACATTTGCGAGCCAGCACGGCTTGGTCGCTGTCGCCAGCCTGCCGGTTGTCTCGGTCGATGGAGTTCCGCAGCCGGCGTCGCCGTCGGTGCAGAAGGAACTCGTCAGCACTCAGTCGGTTGCCCGCGAGGCAGACGTGTTCGCCACCATAGAGAAGCTCGCCCAACTGCACGCGAAGGGAATTCTCAGCGATGAGGAATTCGCCGCCAAGAAGGCGGAGCTGCTGAGCCGTTTGTGAGCGTCCCGTCATCGCGCAGCGCAATCGGGGCACGATTTCTATCTGACTGAAACGCCCGCACCTCTCCCCCGTCCCCTCTCCACTTGGCGGCTAAGGTTACCGTCGATCGGATTCGGGGGGCGTTCGGCGGCAGTGCCATTCTTAGCGTTTGCTTGCGCTCTCATGTTCCTTGGAGCGAATGCAATCAAGGCCGGCCCTCACGAACACCGTCACGTAATCGTCATATCCGGAACGTATGGTGCGGCGCGTTAGGAGCAATTTTGAGGAGTCTCAGATGAGGCCAAGACTACTTGCGAGCGTCATTTTCGCACTCGGCACAGCCGTAGCGCATGCGGCGGATATCACCGGCGCGGGCAGCACCTTTGCAGCACCGATCTACACGAAGTGGGCCGACGCCTACCAGAAGTCCGGTGGCGGCAAGGTCAACTACCAAGGCATCGGTTCGTCGGGCGGCATCAAGCAAATCAACGCGAAGACCGTTGACTTCGCAGGCTCGGACGCACCGCTGAAGGACGACGAACTGGCGAAGGATGGCCTGTTCCAGTTCCCGACGGTGGTCGGCGGCGTGGTGCCGGCGATCAACGTTCCGGGCGTGAAGGCCGGCGAACTTGTCCTCTCGGGCGAAGTGCTCGGCGACATCTACCTCGGCAAGATCAAGAAGTGGAACAATCCGGCCATCGTCGCGCTGAACCCGAAAGTCAAGCTGCCTGACACCGACATCGCCGTGGTCCGCCGCGCCGACGGTTCGGGCACGACGTTCATCTGGACGAACTACCTGTCGAAGGTGAACCCCGAGTGGAAGAGCAAGGTCGGCGAAGGCACGACCGTCAGTTGGCCGACGGGCACCGGCGGCAAGGGCAACGACGGCGTGGCGGCCTTCGTGCAGCGTCTGCCGGGCGCGATCGGCTACGTCGAGTGGGCGTACGCGAAGCAGAACCACATGGTCTACACCGACCTGAAGAACTCGTCGGGCGCGGTGGTCGAGCCGAAGACGGAATCCTTCAAGGCCGCCGCTGCTGGCGCGGATTGGAAGAGGTCGTTCTACCAGATCCTGACGAACGAGCCGGGCAAGGACGCATGGCCGGTCGTCGGCGCGACGTTCGTGCTGCTGCACACGACGCAGGATAAGCCGGCCCAAGGCACGGAAACGCTGAAGTTCTTCGACTGGGCGTTCAAGAACGGCACGCAAGCCGCGGACAATCTCGACTACATCTCGCTGCCGGATTCGGTCGTGACGGAAATCCGCTCGCAATGGAAGGCGAAGATCAAGGACGCGTCGGGGAAACCGCTCGCCGAATAAACACCTGAGGCGTAGGCGCGCTTCCGATATGCGCGCCTACATGAAATCGCGTTATGGCCTCTGACAGACTACGCTTGGCCCCCGCCCAACGCACAAGGTCGGCAAGCAGCCACTTCGCAATGAGCCCAGCAGCAGTGATGTCAGGTTTGGCGGACTTAATCTCGTTCTGGTATTGGACAATCACACTGCCGCTCATCACGCGATACTTTCCGTGCTGACTGAACCGTGCCGACGCACGCCGTCAGCTCAATTTCCAGATCTTGTGCGGTTTCATCATCGGCGGACTTTGCACCGCGAAGAAGAATGCGCGACACGGCACCGCGCAAGGCCGAAAGAGAAATGTTGGCATGTGCACAGACAATAGGTGTTCGACCGACTCGTTTCCTGCGATAGAGAGATTCAATTGCCTCGCATGTCGGGTAACCTGTCTAATTGTCTTTCCCCGCACGGCTCATTTACTTTAGTCGGGAGTTCGTATGGCCACGCCCAATGTTGACAATGATATTGTCAAGGTGATCGCCACCGACACCAATACCCCGGTGGAAACGGTCTCGAGGATGTACGAGGAGACGTGGGCTGAGTACAGCGAAGGCGCACGAATCATGGACTACCTGTCGGTCCTGGTGGCCCGTCGTGTAAGGGACAATTTACTGCGATGGCAACAAGATACGCACTGAGGGAAAGTCGCGAGGTCCGGCTCGATGATGCGGACGCCACACAAGCAATCCGGTGACACGCGGACGAGCCCCGGACGCTGTGTCGCGCTTCGATGTGATCCGCCGAACGACCGGAGTCAGACCGTCACCGGCCTTCACAAACGCCGCATCCAAAAGAGAACTCTGCTGCGCCGTTGCTTACGCCGCACTTCGTGCGACTGTATTCCGATTCGACCTACTTTCCTTTTTACTTGGTGACAAAAAATCAGTTGCCTGCGTCGCGCCCAACTGACTCGCCTCCGACCCAGCTCGTGACTAATTCACATCTGGGCCAAGCCTATCCTCGCTGCGCTAGACGCCATTTCATCGGGGTACTATGAGGTGGTAGTCGGCTGTACCTCGCTACTTTCCACCTCATTCACTCGTCAGCGATGCACAAAAGCGCCTCGTGTCAGTGTCGGGAAGGCACGCGCAAGCAATACGCGTTGGGGCGCCTGCGTCTCGCGACCGACCGTCTCATGCGCGCGGATTCGGACGTTGAGAAGGCTATCGCTACTCGCTGGGTAAATGCGTGGGCGAGTGCCATTGGCAATCTTCACTTTTCTGCATTCGCCAATGGACGAATGGGACACAAGCCTCGGCGGTGATCGCTCGAATTCACGAGGGTGGGATTCTGAGGCATTCCGAATCGGCCCTCACATTCACGGGTGGGACGCGTTCATTTCAATTCTCCATTGAGTGGCCTCGCCGCGTCGCGTGAAACGCGGCAGGGGGAACATTGGTATTGCCCGACATCAGCGTCGGCATGATCGAGCAATCGACCACCCGCAGTCCGGGTGTGCCGTACACCCGCGAGTGCTCATCGACGACCGCCCGCTATGCCCATCTTCGCCGTGCCCGATGGATGGAAAATCGTCTGACCGTATCCAACGACGACATAGTCGAAACTGCGTGTCATGGTAGATGTCTCCTGTTTTTCATTCTCAAAAACTGGTATGTTTTGTCGAAATTTATTGATCTTGAATTCCAAATTCAAGCACTTCGCGCTAGGATCGGTGGAACCGAGACGAAAACGGAATTTTTTGTTTCATTATCAAATTCCGTGAGCCGCCCGCACGCGCGCGGTTCACCGGCGCAACCGTCATCTGGATCAAGGAAGCCAATGGCAGAGTCCACACCGCCGTCACGCAACGAGCCGCCGCATGACGACACGCGGGTTTTGCGCGCCCTTTCCGTGCTCGAACAGCTCGCGGCAGCGGGGCAACCGTTCTCGCTGTCGCAACTGTCGGCGCGGTTGCATATTCCCAAGGCAACGCTGATGCGGCTCATCGAATCCCTCGAGGCGTACGGCTACGTCATGCACATGCCGGATTCACGCGGCACGGACCGGGGCATTGCGCTTGGTCCGCGAGCCGCGCAGCTCGCTCTGGCGACGCTCGCCAACAACACCTTCACGCGGGCTTGCCGGTCGCTGCTGCGTTCGCTTGTCGATACGCTGGGTGAGACCTGCAACCTCACAGCGCTCGACGGCGATACGGTGCTCTATGTCGAGCGCGTGGAAACCAGCGAGCCGCTGCGACTGCAGATGCAGCCCGGCACGCGCGTGCCGTTGCATTGCACGGCGAGCGGCAAGCTCTTTCTGGCGCAAATGCCCGCCGCCGAGCGCCGCCTCGTGCTCGCGCGGCTGCCACTGAAGCGGATGACGAATCGCACGCTGACCGAACTCAGCCTGCTCGAGGCGGAACTCGACCGGCTCGCCGTGCGCGGGATCGGCGTGGACAACGAGGAGTTCGTGCGTGGGATGGTCGCTGTCGCCGTGCCGGTGCGCGATCCCGACGATCGGCACGTGCTCGCGTGTCTGGCCACGCATGCCCCGACGGCGCGGGCGAATCTCAACGATCTGCTGGAGGTGGTGCCGACCCTCAAGGCGATGGCGGTGAGAATGGCACCTTTGCTGCAGACGGTGAAATCCGGGGGCGGAATAGCGTGAGGCGCGCGCGGTGTCCCGCCTCGTCGGCGGACCGCGCCACGAGCGACCGTCACCATCAGGTAGATCAATTTTAGAAACAATTCGTACCGTTTATTGATGAACTTGTTGACGAGGTCGCTTTTTTCGATCATCATGCCTGAAAATAATTTCGGAATGTAACGTTCCGCTTTTGTAACGCCCGGAAGGCATGGATGGACGAGCACCTGCTGCCTCTCCGATCGCCGCCCCCGTTCCCGCGGCGCAACCGCGACCGGTCAAACCCCATGAAAGCGATCAACCGCATCATCGAACGCGCCCGCACTTCGCCGCGGCGCATCGTGCTCAGCGAAGCCGAGGATCCACGCATCCTGCAGGCCGCACAGCGGGCAACGAGCGAAGGCATTGCCCGCATCGTACTGGTCGGCGACGCTGAGCGTATCCGGCAGGCGGCCGCCGCCGAGCACATCGAGCTGGCCGGCATGGAACTGGTGGACCCCGCCAGCTCGCCGCTCACGCCCGCCTTTGCCGAAGAACTGTTCGCATTGCGTAGCAAGAAAGGCATGACGCTCGACGCCGCTCAACAGGAGGTGCTCGAGCCGCTGTGCTTCGCCAACCTCATGACGCGCCTCGGCCATGCCGACGGCTCGGTGTCGGGCGCCGTCCACACCACCGCCGACGTGGTTCGTACCGCGATCCAGATCATCGGCATCCAGCCCTCGTTCAAGCTGGTGTCGAGTTTCTTCCTGATGATGCTGTGCGAGCCCTTCCATACGCTCAAAGGCGGCCTGATCTTTTCCGATTGCGGCCTGGTGGTCGATCCCGGCGCCGGCGAGCTGGCCGAAATCGCGATGGCCGCGGCCGACAGCGCACAAAGCCTGCTGATGGAGGACCCGCGTGTGGCGATGCTGTCGTTTTCGACGAGCGGCAGCGCCCGGCACGCGGCCGTCGACAAGGTGGTCGAGGCGACTCACCGGGTGAAGGCCGCCCGCCCCCATCTGGCGATCGACGGCGACGTGCAACTCGATGCGGCGATCGTCGCCGAGATCGCGATGCGCAAGATCGAACACTCGGAAGTCAAGGGACGGGCCAATGTACTGATATTTCCGAGTCTCGAGGCCGGCAATATCGGCTACAAGCTGGCCGAGCGCGTCGGCGGCGCAAAAGCAATCGGGCCTTTACTGCAAGGTCTGCGGAAACCGGCCAACGATCTCTCACGGGGATGCAGCGCAGACGACATCTTCTACGTGATCGCCGTAACGGCAGTCCAGGCGCTGGCCGCCGTGCAGGAGCCGGCGGGGGCGCAGGCGCCTGTCCGTGTGCCGTGATACCAGTCGCAAGCAAGCATGAAAAAGGCTTGGCCACCGCCTAGCGGCGCCTGCCAAGCCAGCTTGCGACCTCGGCAAGCAGCGGCATGGTGGGCGGCACCGACAGATCCACCGCGAGACAATGGCGGTAATACGGGCTGAGATCGAGTCCGACGCCAAGACCCAGCACTTCCACATCCCGCGCCGCTTCGTGACGCGCGACCACTTCCTTCAGATGATGGTCGAGATAGTAGGCGTCGTTGGCGTGGGCGGTCGCACTGTCCATGGGACTGCCGTCGGAGACCACGATCAGGATCCGCCTTGCCTCGCCGCGAGCGGCGAGACGCGCACAGGCCCAGTCGAGCGCCTCACCGTCCACGCCTTCGCGGAACAGGTCGGCTTTGAAGAGCGCGGCAATGTCAGCGCGTGCGCGCCGCCAGCTGAGCGCCGCGTCCTTGAACACATAGTGAGCCGTTTCGTTGAGCCGGCCCGGATGGCGCGGCCGGCCGCGTGCCAGCCAGTCGAGCCGGGCGCGCCCGCCGTTCCACGCGGCGGTCGTGAAACCCAGCACCTCGGTGGCCACCCCCGCCTGATCGAGCGCCCGCGCGAGGATGTCCACCATCATCGCCACTGGCTCGATATGCGCCCTCATCGAGCCGGAGCAATCGATCAGTACGCCCACCACGCAGTCGGCCAGCGGCTTGTGCTGCTCGAGCCGGAACAGGCGCCGTTCAGCAGGAGAACTGACCAACTGCGCAAGGCGGCGCCCGTCGATGCGCCCATGCTCTTCGCCGAAGGCCCAGCCGTCGCGCTGCGCCACGGCCAGCGCCGCCTTCAGCGCATGGGCCAACCGGGCCACATTGATGCCCTGCGCGGCGATCAATTCGTCGAGACGCTCGCGATACTCGCCCAACTGCTCCTTGCGTACGAGCGAGCCCGGATGGATCTCGCGGTCGTAGCGTTTCGTATAGACGCGATAACCCTCGTCCGACGCTTCCAGCATCCGGCTATTGCCCGTGTCCGCGACGGCCATGGCCTCCAGTTCGTCGTCCGCGAAGTCGAGCCACAACGCGAACGCCTGGTACGCGGCTTCTTCCTCGTCAGCCTCGTTCGCATCGTCCGGCACCTGCTCCGCGCGGACGGCCCGAATCATCTCGGCCACCATCCACGCGATCTCGAGCGCAGGGACGGCAAACGCACGCTGCTCCGTGCGACGCCGCCGCAGGGCCGCCAACGGCACGCCGAGCGCCGGTGCGAGCGCGGCGCGGGTGGCCTCGATCAGGTCCTCGGTCTCCTCCAGCGCCGGCCAGCCAGACAGGCGCGACCACGCGATCTGCGCCACCGTGTAGAGCAGGATGCCCAGATGGCTGCCAGTCATCCCGGAGCGGTGAAAGCTGCGTGACCACGCTTCGAAGCGGTGGCGCAGGTTCTGCACGACACCCGGCATGCCGGGCGGCGCAAGGGTTTCGCAGCGCAATTGCTCGAGCAGTTCGAACACCAGCCGTTCGATGCGCTCGTCCGGACACAATTGACGGTGCAGGTCCAGGTCGGAGTGCGTAAGGCGCAGGGCCGCGCCGTCGGCAGCGCCGCGCAAAGAAGCAAAGTCGTCGCTCAGCGGATCGGTGCGCAGGTGCGGCGCATGCAACGGCAACGGCCGCAGCTCGCGGCACAAACGGCCGTCACGGTAATGCAGTGCGGTGTCGCCCGTGAGGGCGCGCACCGCGGCCGCGCACAGCGCTTCGCGCCGCTCCGCGCGCCGCGCGGCCTGCCGGTCCGAAGCCATCAGTGCGCCCCTGAGGCGGGGCCATCGCCATGCGCCGCGCCGTCCAGTTCGCTGCCGAAACAGCGCTGGAAATACTCGGCGACGAGCGGCCGCTCGGCCTCGTCGCACTTGTTGACGAAAGTCAGGCGGAACGCCAGCGCGGGATCGCGGAAGATCTGGCAGTTCTCCGCCCAGTTGATGACCGTGCGCGGCGACATCAAGGTCGACAGGTCGCCGGCGGCGAAACCCTTGCGCGTGAGTTCGGCGACGCTCACCATCGACTCGATGAGTGCACGGCCGGCTTGGTCGGCGAGCTCGGGCACGCGCGCGAGCACGATGCCCGCCTCCTCCGCGCGGGGCAGATAGTTCAGTGCGGCCACCACGTTCCAGCGGTCCATCTGCGCATGGTTCAGCACCTGAGTGCCGTGATACAGGCCGTTCAGGTTGCCGAGCCCTACCGTGTTGGTGGTGGCGAACATGCGGAAATAGGGATGCGGGTGAATCACTCGATTCTGATCGAGCAACGTGAACTTGCCGTCGCGCTCCAGAATGCGCTGGATCACGAACATCACGTCCGGGCGGCCCGCGTCGTATTCATCGAAGATCAGTGCGACCGGGCGTTGCAGCGCCCACGGCACGATGCCTTCCTGGAATTCGGTCACCTGCCGGCCGTCGCGCACCACAATCGCATCCTTGCCGACCAGATCGAGCCGGCTGATATGGCCGTCGAGGTTCACGCGCACGCATGGCCAGTTGAGCCTCGCCGCAACCTGTTCGATATGGGTCGACTTGCCGGTGCCGTGCAGGCCTTGCACCATGACCCGGCGATCACGGGTAAAGCCGGCGAGGATCGCCAGCGTCACCTCCGGATTGAAGCGGTACGCGTCGTCGATTTCCGGGACGTGATCGTCAGCCTCGCTGAACGCGGGCACCATCAGGCCGGAATCGATCCCAAACAGGGTACGTACCGAAACCATCCGGTCCGGTTTGCCAGTCGCCACATCAGTCACTTCGTTCTCCTCTCTCGCCTCGCTATGGCAGCGGCACGCGCATGCACGTGAATGCGGCCGATCGCCGGCCACGGTTGGCTCATCATAGCCAGTTTCCGTTTTAGATACAAATCATCCCGTTTATTGAAAATTCAGATTGACCTCGGATGTCTTTTGACCTACATTTCATTCAACACTAACTTTTCGGAACTTTTTGTTCCATTTTATTAGTCAACGGAGACATCCCCATGAGCGACCGCGCCCCTGACACCGCCCGCACCACGCCCGCCGGCCCGCAGGCCATGACCCCGTCCGAAGCCTTCGTCGAAACGCTCGCGGCCAACGGCGTCACCGACATGTTCGGCATCATGGGCTCGGCCTTCATGGACGCCATGGACATCTTCGCCCCCGCCGGCATCCGCCTCATCCCCGTCGTTCACGAACAGGGCGCCGGCCACATGGCCGACGGCTATGCCCGTGTCTCCGGGCGTCATGGCGTGGTCATCGGCCAGAACGGCCCGGGCATCAGCAACTGCGTCACCGCTATCGCCGCGGCCTACTGGGCCCACAGTCCCGTGGTCATCGTCACCCCGGAGGCCGGCACCATGGGCATTGGCCTCGGCGGCTTCCAGGAAGCGAAGCAGTTGCCGATGTTCCAGGAGTTCACCAAGTACCAGGGACACGTCACCCACCCGGCCCGCATGGCCGAGTTCACGGGCCGCTGCTTCGACCGCGCCATGGCCGAGATGGGCCCCACCCAGCTGAACATCCCGCGCGACTACTTCTACGGCCAGATCAAGGCCGAGATTCCGAAGCCTCAGCGCCTCGATCGCGGCGCGGGCGGCGAACAGAGCCTGAACGAAGCCGCCGAACTGCTTGCCGAGGCGCGCTTTCCGGTCATCATCTCCGGCGGCGGCGTGGTCATGGCCGATGGCATTGCCGAATGCCAGGCGCTCGCCGAGCGCCTCGGCGCCCCGGTCGTCAACAGCTACCTGCACAACGATTCGTTCCCCGCGCGCCACCCGCTGTGGTGCGGCCCGCTCGGCTACCAGGGCTCCAAGGCCGCGATGAAGCTGCTCGCCCAGGCCGACGTCGTGGTCGCCCTCGGCTCCCGGCTGGGACCGTTCGGCACGCTGCCGCAGCACGGCATGGACTACTGGCCGAAGGACGCGAAGATCATCCAGATCGATGCCGATCACAAGATGCTCGGTCTCGTCAAAAAGATCTCCGTGGGCATCTGCGGCGACGCCCGCGCCACCGCCGCCGCCCTGCTGCAGCGCCTCGACGGGCGCAGCCTCGCCTGCGACGCCGCGCGCGAGGAACGCGCCACCCGGATCGCCGCCGAGAAGGCCGCCTGGGAGAAGGAACTCGACGAGTGGACCCACGAGCGCGACCCCTACAGCCTCGACATGATCGAGGAGCAGAAGCACGAGCGCACTCCGAACGGCGGCCAATATCTGCATCCCCGCCAAGTGCTGCGCGAGCTCGAGAAAGCCATGCCCGAGAACGTCATGGTCTCCACCGACATCGGCAATATCAACTCCGTGGCCAACAGCTACCTGCGGTTTAACCAGCCGCGCAGCTTCTTTGCAGCGATGAGCTGGGGCAACTGCGGCTACGCGTTCCCCACCATCGTCGGCGCCAAGGTCGCCGCCCCCGACCGCCCGGCCGTCTCCTACGCCGGCGACGGCGCCTGGGGCATGAGCATGATGGAAACCCTCACCTGCGTGCGCCACAACATCCCGGTGACGGCCGTGGTGTTCCATAACCGCCAGTGGGGCGCCGAGAAGAAGAACCAGGTCGACTTCTACAACCGCCGCTTTGTCGCCGGCGAGCTCGACAACCCCAGCTTCGCGGCGATTGCCCGCGCGATGGGCGCCGAGGGCATCGTCGTCGACCGTCTCGAGGACGTCGGTCCCGCCCTCACCCGCGCCATCGATGCGCAGATGAACCACGGCAAAACCACCATCGTCGAGATCATGTGCACCCGCGAACTGGGCGATCCGTTCCGCCGCGACGCGCTCGCCAAACCCGAGCGCCTGCTCGACAAGTACAAGGACTACGTCTGAGCGGTGCCGCGCCCCGGCGGCTGCCGGGGGTGAGGAGGCGGCCAGCCCCCGCCACCTCACTGACGGCAGTTCGCTTCCGAAAAACGCATCCGCTCATGAACCGCGAATCCATCCCGTCGACCACGACGTATCCGCAGACTGCCCGGACCGAGGAACGCTCCGGCGCCGATTCGCGGCGTTCCGAAAGCCGGAATGACACACCTCTGAAGAGCACCGATCGAGGGGCTCATGGAGGCGCCGGACCGGGCCGCCGCAAGGGATTTGGGTACAATGACCCCGATCCATTTTCCGGAACGGCAGACATGACTAAAGCGGATACTCCAACGCTGCGCGCTTTCGCGCTGCTCGAACACCTGGTCAACGCCGAAGGCCCGGTGTCGCTCGCCGATATCGCGCAGGACGTCGCGCTGCCCAAGGCTTCGCTGCACCGCATGCTGGCTTCGCTGGAAGCCGGCGGTCTGGTGATCCGCGAACCGGGCCAGAAGAACGCCTATGTGATCGGGCCGCGCCTCGCGCAACTCGGTCTTGGCGTCGTGATGCATTCCGGCGCGCGCCGCCTGCGGCATGCGATCCTCGCAAGCCTCGTCGCGGACCTCGGCGAGACCTGCAACCTCACGATGCTGCACGAAACGGAGGTGCTCTATTTGGACCGGATGGAAGCGCCCTGGCCGTTGCGGCTCGATCTCAAGCCCGGCTCGCGGGTGCCTGCCTATTGCAGCGCGAGCGGCAAACTGCTGCTCTCGATGCTGCCGCGCGAGGAGCGCAGCGCTATTGTGCGTGCCTTGAAGCTCGAACGCTTCACGCCGAATACGATCGCCGATCCCGAACTGCTCGAAGCCGAACTCGACCGCACGGCACACAAGCAGATTGCGATCGACAACGAAGAGTTCCTTGCCGGCATCGTGTGTGTGGCAGCGCCGGTGATGGATGCGAATAACACGTGCATCGCAGCGATCGCCGTGCATGCGCCGATCTCGCGGGCGCCGTTGTCGCGTGCGCTCGAATTCGTGCCGCGTCTGCAGGAAGCCGCGCGGGAGCTGGCAAAAACGTTCTAGCGCGCACGCCTCCTGCCTGTGACCGGTCATCGTGCGCGGTCCAAAGGCGTTGTGTCGCGCTTCGCGCGGATCAATACGCCGCAGCGGCTTCGATCGAGAAGAGGCTCACCGCCTGATTGAGCCGGCTTGCCTGGTCTTCGAGCGATTGCGCGGCAGCGGCAGCCTGTTCGACGAGCGCCGCGTTTTGCTGCGTCACTTCGTCCATCTGCGCGACTGCGCGCGCTACTTGCGTGATTCCGCGACTCTGTTCCTCCGACGCGGCTGCGATCTCGCCCATGATGTCGGTGACGCGCCGCACGGCGCCGATGATTTCGCTCATCGTCCGGCCCGCCTCGTCGACGAGGGCGGTGCCGGATTGCACGCGTTCGACGGAGCGATCGATCAATTCCTTGATTTCCTTGGCGGCTGCCGACGAGCGCTGCGCCAGGCTGCGCACTTCGCCCGCGACCACCGCGAAGCCGCGCCCGTCCTCGCCCGCACGCGCGGCCTCCACGGCTGCATTGAGCGCGAGGATGTTGGTTTGAAAGGCGATGCCTTCGATGATCGAGATGATGTCGGCGATTTTGCCCGAGCTGTCGTTGATCTCTCCCATCGTGCCGACGACCCGGTTCACGACGGCGTTGCCCTTGTTGGCGATCTCCGAGGCGTTGACGGCGAGCGTGCTGGCCTGCCGAGCGTTGTCGGCGTTCTGCTTGACGGTGCTCGTGAGCTGATCCATGCTCGTTGCCGTTTCCTGCAACGCAGAGGCTTGCTCTTCGGTGCGGGACGACAAGTCCAGGTTGCCTGCGGCGATTTCTCGGGTGGCCGTGGTGATCGATTCCGAGCCGCTCCGAACCGTGCGTATCGTCTCGATCAAGCTTTTCTGCATTTTTGCCACGCCTTCGAGCAACTGGCCCATCTCGTCGCGCGACGCAGACTCGATCCGGCGACGCAGGTCCCCGCTCGCAATTGCGATGAAATGGTCGAGCGCCGCCGCAAGCGGTCGGCCGATTGCCAGGCGCAGCGTCAGATACGAAACGAATGCCGCGACGAGCCCCGCGCAGAGGGCGACGATCGTCACGATGCGGAACATGCCGAACGTCGACTGTGCCTCGTCGAAACCTTGCCTGGTCACGTCGAACTGGTATTTGCTCAGGGCGTCGTCCGCGGCGGACAGCGCGGAGTAAGCGACTTGAAGATGGTTCGCTCGGTCCGGGACGTTGGCTTGGTCGCCGGCGCTGATCGTCTTCGCGAATTCGTCCAGCGCGGCTCGGTATGCATCGCGCTTGCTTTTGACGTCCTGCGCGAGACGCTCCTCGTCAGGCTTGCGCGTCAGCGCGAGGTATTTGCCCCACCAGGTTTCCGACCTGTCGTACAGCATCTTCGCCCGGTCGAGCGTCTTGCCTGCATCGGGAGTCCCGATCATGAAAGCGGCGCGGTCCAGCGCAAGGCGGGCTCGCGCGGCATAGATCTCGGCATTGCCGATGTAGGCCGCGCTCGGCATCTGGTTGGTGGCGGTGTCGCGATAGGCGTCGTTCGAGCGTGCCATGCCGATCAGGCCGAATATGCCTGTGGCAACGAGCAACGCGGCAAGAAAAGCCATGGTAAGACCGATACGCGCTTTGATCGAAATGCTGAAGTTCGACATGTTGTCCCCTGATATGTCATGAAATGGAGGAGGACCGGCCCCTGTCTCTCGCAGGTGAAGGCGCGGCGCGATCCTGTTCCCATGTGTTTGTTTGCCCTGCTAACGTTCGAAAACGGCTTCACGCCGGGATATGCTACGGACTCCCGGAATAACAACGGTGGGCGCTCCTGTCCCTTGATGTCATAGACGGTTGCTACCTTGGTATTCATACGGGTGTTACCCGAGCCCGGACTGTGTATAGCCGAGTGCCCATGAAAGCAAATTTGCTTCTCATTCACGGAGCCCCTCTACACTTGCGCACATTATTCGGCCATTGCCGAACTCGTGGGCCTCGACAAGACGACGGTAATGCGACTTCTAAACTCATTGCCCCTGCCGCCACATATTGACGCGGACGTCGATCCTGCAAAGGGCTGGCGCGACGAATGGCTAACATTCCTCGGGATTGTGCTCGACGGAGAGAACCTGCGCAACGACAATCCGTGCCGGGCTCGGAGCCCGCACCCACCGCGAAGCCGGGCCGCGCAGCGGCCGCGGGGAAGGTGAGGCGCTCGTTTGCGCCGCGGGCAAGTCTTGCACCGCGTCCTGCGAAACCGCGCCTGTCATGGACCTCTCCTGTCGAACGAGGTCCGGCGTTTCCGGCGGCCACAGGCGCACCAACGTCAACTATCGGCGCAGTTTATTGCCACCGCCTCGAACCCCATCGCCCGCCGTTCGATCGCACGTGCGGATACCGCGGACACGAGCGCGGAGAGCATGACGTAAGCGCAGACCATCCACGGCTTGCCTTCGTTGACGCGCACGAGCACCGTGGCGATGATCGGCGTCAACCCGCTCGCGAAAATGCCGGAGAACTGATAAACGAACGAGATGCCGGTATAGCGCACCTTCGCATCGAAGAGCTCGGCGAAGAGCGCCGCTTCCGGGCCGTACACCATTGCGTAGAAGATGCCGAACGGAATCACGATCGCAAGCCAGATCACCGGCGTGTTCGACGGCAGGTTCTCGATCAGCCAGAACGCGGGAAACACCGACAGGCCGCAGATCAGCGAGCCCCAGCGGTACACACGTGCACGTCCCAGCTGATCGGAAAGCCTGCCGAAGAACGGAATGAAAAAGCACATGACAATCGCGGCGATCATCACCCCGAGAAGCGCATCGGTGCGGCTCATCGAAATGTGCTGAGTCAGATAGCCGATCGAGAACACGGCGAAGACGTTGAAGAAGACGCCGTCGATATAGCGCGCCCCCATGCCGAGGAGGACGGTGCCGCGATAGCGGCTCATCATGTCGACGAACGGGATCTTCGCTTCGGCGCGGTTGCGCTTGATGGCAAGAAACTCGGGCGTTTCCATCACCTTCAAGCGAATATACAGGCCGATCAGCACGAGAAAGAGCGACGCAGCGAACGCGATGCGCCAGCCCCACGCGAAAAACGACGCCTCCGGCAGCAGGTGCGAGATGCCCGCCACCATCCCCGAGGCGAGGCACAGCCCGATCGACAAGCCGATCTGCGGCAGGCTCGCATAAAGCCCGCGCCGATTCGGCGGTGCATATTCGTAGGCCATCAGCACGGCACCGCCCCACTCGCCGCCGAGGCCGATGCCTTGCAGCACACGCAATGACAACAAGAGGATCGGCGCCCAGATGCCGATCTGCGCATAGGTCGGCACGAACGCGACGCCGGCTGTCGAGACGCCCATGATCACCAAGGTGAGAATCAACGCGGACTTGCGCCCGACTTTGTCGCCGAAATGACCGAACAGCACGCCGCCGACCGGCCGCGTCACGAAGCCGACGGCAAACGTCGTGTAGGCGAGCATCGTCGATACGAGCGGGTCGTTTGCGGGAAAGTAAAGCTTGTTGAAGATGATGCCGGCGACGACGCCGTACAGAAAGAAGTCATACCACTCGACCGTCGCGCCAATCACGCTAGCGAGCGCGACACGGCGAACGAGGCGTTGATCAATTGCCATAGCTGCTCCTCCAAAGACCGGCCGCGCGGCATCCGTGCACGGCGGCGTTAGCAAGGCCCCGGCTGTCTCCTCCTGGGGCGGTACGTTAGTTCCTCGCGGCCGGCTGACTGCGTGCAACGTCGCGCGCCGGCGCGGTACTGCTTAGCTGCTGCTTATCGCTGATCAGTCGCGCTTCAGCGCTGGTTTGCCGTGATTAGCACTACTGGATACTGCTTCGGTGCCCCTGGGTTTTTCCGCGGACGGCCGACCTTTCTTCGAGATCAGGCAGCCGCTATCGCCGTGGCGCTCACGCTTTCGTGACGATCGGCGCTACGCGCGTCGTCCAGGATCATGTCGGACGCCTTTTCCGCCACCATCACGATTGGAACATTGGTATTGCCCGACACCAGCGTCGGCATGATCGAGCAATCGACCACCCGCAGTCCGCGTGTGCCGTACACCCGCAGCCGTTCGTCGACGACGGCCAGCGGATCGACTGCCGGCCCCATCTTCACGGTACCCGACGGATGGAAAATCGTCTGCCCATACTCGCGGCAGAACTCCAACAGTTCATCGTCTGTCTGCGCGTCCGCGCCCGGGCGCACCTCGCGCTTCATCAGCGCGGCCATCGGCTGCGTCGCGGCGACGCGCCGCGCAAAGCGCACGCCGGCCACCGTCGTGCGCCGGTCGAGATCGGTGGCCAGATAGTTCGGCTGAATCGACGGCGCCTCCCGTATCTCGGTTGACCGGATACGCACCACGCCGCGCGATTCAGGCCGCAATTGGCAGATCGAATAGGTGCACCCAGGGAACGCATGCACTGCGCCTCCGGCCGAATCGGCGGAAAGGGTGGAGAAATGAAACTGAATGTCAGGCGTTTCCGATTCTTCAGGCAGCGCGCGGCAGAACATGCCGCCCTGATTGATGCCGACGGCGAGCGGACCACCGCGAAACAGCGCCCACTGCAGCCCCATCTTTGCGCGACCGGTCCACGAATGCAGTTGATCGTTGGTGGTGATCGGCTTCGTCACCTCATAGATCAAGCGGACCTGCAGATGATCCTGCAGGTTCGCACCCACGCCAGCACGGTCCGCCACGACGGGAGTGCCGAACTCGCGCAGCAGCGCCGCGGGCCCCACGCCGGACAACTGGAGCAATTGCGGCGATTGCAGCGCACCGGCGGTCAGGATGACCTCGCGATGGGCGCGCACCTCGCGAATCTCGCCACCCTGCAGATACCGGACGCCGGTTGCTCGGTTGCCTTCAAAGAGAATCTTCGATGCCAGCGCATCGGTCTCCACGCACAGATTCTCGCGGTGCCTAGTGGGCTTCAGATAAGCGACGGCGGTCGAGCAGCGCCAGCCGCGCCGGGTGGTCAACTGGTAGTAGCCGACGCCCTCTTGGTCGCCCGTGTTGAAATCGTCGACCGATTTCACGCCGAGTCGATTCGATGCCGCGATGAACGCATCGACGAGCTCATGACGCTGCTTGATGGTCGAGGCCCACAGCGGCCCGTCGACGCCGCGCGTCGGCCCCTCGCCGAGTTCGTTGTGCTCGAGCCGCCTGAAATACGGCAGGCACTCGTCCCAGCTCCAGCCGCGATTGCCGAGTGCGGCCCAATGGTCGTAGTCGTCCTTCTGGCCGCGTACGTAAATCAGCCCATTGATCGAACTGCATCCGCCGAGCGTGCGGCCGCGCGGCCAGTAGAGCTGGCGGTTGTGCATGTTCGGATCGGGGTCCGTATAGAAACCCCAGTTGTAGACCGGATGGAACATCGTCTTGCCGTAGCCGATCGGAATGTGAATCCAGACATAGCGGTCGGCCGGCCCCGCTTCGAGCAGGCAAACCGAGTAGCGGCCGCCGGCCGAAAGGCGGTCGGCAAGGACGCAGCCGGCCGATCCGGCGCCGACGACGACATAGTCGAAACTGCGTGGCATGGCGATTGTCTCCTGCTTCTTCTATCTCTGACCGGCTCGGTGCGGACGACAAAAGCCGGTACGTGCCGTGGCAATTTATTGTGTCGACGTTCCATTTTCAAGAGCTTCACGCTAGGATCGGCAAACTTGGTACGGAAACAGAACTTTTTGTTTCACTTTGCGCCATAAAACGTTGGGCACGACACGCGGGAAATAGCTAACGCCTCGGCGTCTCGCTTACAACCTCTTCAGCCCCAAAAACAAAAAAGCCGTTCAGCTCCTAACCGAACGGCATGACAGCGTAGCTGGCCTTTTTCCATTTCAGGCCCGCTCCTCCTCGCGTTTTCAACACCCGCCTTGCACCGCTTGTCGATCGTCAGAACGATCACGCGCTCCGACATATCGTTATCCTCATGAACAATTCCTCAAGGCACTTCGCCTCCCGACTCACCGAGTAAGGATTTCCTTCAATTTCGCAAGGGATCGGCGGAAATTTTATTGAACGTCGATTTTGGCTTCGGCGCCCGCAATTGACCCGCGAGTTCGCCGCGCAGCCGCAAGCCCGGCAAGCGCTGACGCCGGCGCGGCCGGTCGTTCCGCTCTAAAAACGCTTCGATATGCCCACCGTGAATCCATGCGGCAGGATTTGCACGAAGAGCGGCGTCTGCCAGCGGGTGCTGACATACCCGACCGCCGTGCCCAATGCCCAGCCGCCGAGCACGTCGGTCTGCCAGTGCGCCTGGCTTTTCATGCGCGCGACCGAATCGTAGGCGGGCAGCAGTTCGAGCGCCCAGATCCAGGGGTCGCGCCCCGCGTAGTTGACGATGAACGGTGTGACGAAGCTCGCCTGCAGGGTGACTTCGCCGCTCGGGAAGCTGTCGCCGCCGCTGAACCATTGGTTCGGCCCTTTCCCGCTGCTCGGCCGTGCACGGCCAAAAGCGTACTTCAACCCCTCTGCAGCGACTGCCGAGATTGCCGACGAGTCGAGCGTTTGCCAGAAGGTGTGACCGAGTTCGTTATCGTTGCCGAGCCAAAGCGCGCCGCCCAACGCCGTCGCCACCACGCTGTACTCCAGCGCGAGCTGGACGTTGCGGTTCCAGATGCCGCTCTCGTCCTTGCCGATCTCGTGGTCGATGCCGAACGGACCGCCGCCCGCATGCGCGACTGAAACGCACGACGCTACAGCGATCGCGGCGCCGCACCGCTTGAGTCCGCGAGACAGTCGAGACGTCTTCTGATCCATAGGGACCTCGCCGGACGGGCATTGCGTGGCGATGCCATGCGGCAGCCGCGCGGCGGCCCGCATCGGGGAGACGATCGGGCGATGCCTGCCCGACCCGATCGTCGAGGCGAGTCTACGCCGCAACGCTGAAGAAAAGCTTAAGCTCGCAGGCGCCGGTCCGCGGCCGTCGTCCTCTCGTCAGCGTTGCTCGGCGAGCGCGTGGGCGCGCCGCTCGCTGTCGGATTGATGCACGTGATCGTATGGCGGAAACGCGACGGTCAGTGCTTGCCGGCGTGCGTGGTGATCTGAATGAAATCGACCGCGACGCGCGCCGCGCCGTATTTCGCGGCGAGCTGCTTCAAGCGCTGATCGACCGCCGACAGATAATCGGCGCGCGGTTCGGCATCGGGGCGCAGCGCGTCAAAGAGCGGCGCGGGCGTGATGAGCAGGACGATCATCTCCGTGCCGAACGGCTTGGCGATGACCCAATCGCCGGCGCTGCCGATCGTCGCCGAATAGTTCGGCGGCGCCTGATTGTCCTTCTCGCGGCGGCTCGGCACGAGATGCGCCACGCTGCCGTCGAGCACGTAGTAGTCGACGTAGACATAGGAATCGAAGCCCGGCGTCGTGATATCGACGACGAGCGGGTCGCCTTCGTTCAATTGCCCGTTCGGCGCGCGCGTGTGGATCGTCGCCGCATTGGCGGGCGCGGCGTCCGCCGCCGGATGATCGGCGCTCCAATAAGGCGCGAACGCCTTGACGATGTCGCAGTTGTGCGCACCGACCGGCTGCACGTCGAGGTTCAGCGCGGCGAGTCCCGGCACGCCGTTCAGCGCATCTCGCACCTGCGCGCGCCCGACGCGCGCCTCGACGAAGCCGCGCACCTTCAGCGTATGGCCCTCGACCGATGCGCTCAGCGCCGAACACGGCAGACCGTCCAGCACGGGGGTCACAGCGGCCAGGGAAAGCGCCTGAGGCTCGGCGTTGCGGGGCGTCGGCGCGACCGTGCCCGACTGTTGCGCCCCCCCGCCGCCTGGGGCGGACAGTTGGCGATACCCGAACCAAAGCGCCGCCAGCACGGCCACCGCCCCGCCGCCGATCGCGAGTCCCTTGCGCGGAATCCGCAGCGGCGCCGAAGATATCGAGGGCAACGCCGCACGCTTCTCCGTCCCCATCCCTTCGAGAAAGCGCGCGACGCTCGGCGTGCGCGACGCGCGATCGAACGACAGCGCCTCGCCAAGCGTCTTCCACTGCCGCCGCTCGAGATGCTTCGGACGCTCGGGCTGCCTCTTCTCGCTCTTCGCCTGCGTCGCCGACAAGCGATTGAACGGGTGATGCCCCGTCAGCAATTCATACGTCACGCAGGCGAGCGCATAGACGTCGTCGCGCGGATCGGGCTCGCGGTGCTCGAACATCTCCGGGCTTGCGTAAGCGGGCGTGATGCCGCCGAGGCTCGCGGGATCGAAAATGGTGACGTCGGTGTCTTCGTCAGGCCGCTGGAATACGCGCGCGATGCCGAAGTCGATCACCTTCACCTCGCCGCCATCCGTGATGAACACGTTCGCCGGCTTGAAGTCGCAATGCACGAAGCCGCGCTCGTGCGCGTAGGCGAGCGCGCGGCCCATGCCGTTGATGATCGGCAGCGCCTTCTCGTAGGGCATGCCGGCGAAATCGGGCGCGCGCAGCGTCTTCGACAGCGGCTTGCCGGACAGGTACTCCATCGTCAGATAGACCATCGGCCCGTCGCGGTCGAAGTCGTACACGGTGACGATGTTGCGATGCGCGAGCGTCTGCGCCTTGCGCGCTTCGCGCTGCAGCGCGATCAGCGAGGTCGGCTGGCCGCGGAACTGCACGTTCAGCACCTTGATCGCGATATAGGGCATGCGGTCCGACGCTTCGAGCTTGCGCAGATCGAGCGCCTTGTAGACCGTGCCCATGCCGCCCACGCCCAGGCATTCTTCGAGCACGAAGCGCCCGTTCAACGTGTCGCCGATACCCTTCACGTAGTCGGCATCGCGATTGGACTGGCTGTTCGGAAACGCCGGCGCGCCGGGGCGCGGATTCGGCGGCGCGGGCGCGACGACACGGGTCTCGTCGCTTGCCCGATCGGCGAGCGCCGCGTCGCTTCCTGCGGAGAACCGCTCGATATGGCGCACGACTTCCGCGTAGACCTCGCCGGGCAGCGGCTTTTTCGTCTGCGTTTCGTCGAGCACGTCGCGCAGCCGCACACCGTTCGCGTGGTCGGCCGCGAGTGCGCGGTCGATTTCGTCGAAGAACGCGTCGTGCGACAGAGCCCCGCTCTGGAAGGTTTGAATTAGCTGCGCAAGGCTTGTCATTCGTACGCCTTCCACTCAGCTTCAGGCACGCCGATGCGTGACGCACCTGGAAACGCGGTTCAGGACGAAAGTGGCGACACTCTCTTAGACGAATCCGGCGGCGTTTCTTTAAGGATTGGTCTGCTTTCCGATCGATACTAGTCTGCGCTGACGCCTTGTGCAATCAGTGCCCGAACTACCCGAGCCGCTGCGCGACGGACGACGCGGCGGCAACCGCGACTGTCTCGAAACGCCCGACACGCCGCTTCGATTGTGTTGGATCGCGGCCGTCATCTGCGTGACCGAAAGCCGCTCGGCGTGCGCGCCGCGCTCCGCTTGAAAATGCGAAAACCCCCGTATTTCAAGGCCCCGCAGCATTTCTCACGCGTTGTGCGCGCGACTGGCACACCCTATGCGCTATAGGAGCCGAGCCCGCAATACTTGCAGCTCAATCACCTGAAGCCCTACTGACTGCCTTTGGAGAACTGCCATGAAGACCTTGATGATCGAAGACCTCAGCGTCGCTAAAGAACTCGACGGCCGTGCGATGTCCGCCGTGCGCGGCGGCTACCTGCCGGTCGTGTATCCGCTGTTTCCGTCGGTGCATGTCGACACGACGAACTTCAGCGCGTCGCAAGCGATCGGTCAAAGCAACACCATCCTCAACAACACCGGCAACGACGCGGCTTTCGTGTCGAACATCCACTCGACGGTCAACCCGTCGCAGAACGCCCACAACACGATCAACTTCTAAGCACGCGTGCTCGTGCACCTTGAAAGCCGCGAGGCGTTCAAGGTGCGCCACGCCCTCCCGCAACCCATTCGACCCATTCGGAGAAACGCCATGTCAACCCTCGTGATTCACGAACTCGCGCCCGGCTCGGAGCTTGACCGCAAGGCCATGGCCTCGATTCGCGGCGGCACAGGCAGCCTGCTCGGCGGCGGCCTGGGCAGCCCCAATGTCAACGTCGACGTCAACGTATCGCAGAAAATCAATCAATTTCAGAACGTCCAGGTCGACGCGCTCAACAACATCGGCGTGCTCGGCGCCGATCTCGGTCCGCTCAGGCTCAACGTCAGTCCGTCGCAGTCGGCGAACACCGGCTTCGGCTTCTGAGGACCGTTCGAACTCAGGCGATTGGGGCCTCGCGGCCTCAGTCGCCTGTTTTTGCGTTTCCGGCCGGCGCTCTCGTCCAATGATGTGTGCTTAGCGCGTTTCGCACGCGATGGCTTGTCGTTGCCCCGCATGGCGGGCGCCTATACTGAATCGAAGCCCCTGCAAATCTTCAAGCGAATGACGGCGTGCTCGAACGCAATGCCGTTTCGCTATTCCTATTCTGTTCGGGAGGCAACATGGGCACGCTTGTGATCAACGATCTACCCGAAAGCGTCGACTTGGACAGGCAAGCGATGGCCGCCGTTACCGGCGGCTCGATGGTGCAGGCGCATCAGACGATGCTCGCGCCGCAGATGTTTACCGGGCTGCGTATCGTTCGCGGGGGCGTCGGCGTGGGTACCCCTGTCGCCCGCTCGCCGATTGCGGAAGCGGTCGCGCAACGCACGCGCACCACGCTGCTGCGATAACGGCAAAGGCCGCGCAAGCGCGTCCTTCGCTCGCTTGAACGAGGCGCTCACGAAGCGAGCCGCAGCATCGCCGGCCGTTCGGCCGCAGGCGGAAACACGCACCACGAGCCGTCGTCGTGACGGAAGAAGAAGATCGAGAGCGTGCCGGCCGGATGCGCCGTCTCGACGCAAACGTAGCGGCGCCGGTGCAACGGCAGGCGGCTGAAGCGGATCACGCGTGCAGGCGCGGCCGGCGTGGGCGCGAGCCACTTGTCGACCAGCTTGCGTAAGGTGGGTTTGACTAGGGTGTCCATTTGCGTCTCCCGTGTCGACCAGAGTTAGCGCTTTAGCGCTTACTCTGGTCCTATGCATCGTGATCGATCGGCACATGCTCGGTTGGAAAGCGATTAAGCGGCTTGCAGCGCGCAAGCGGCACATTGGGCGTATTGGCGGCGCGCGGCGCGGCGTGCGGCGATCAGCGCGCGGCACATCCCCATCACGGCGCGGGCTGCAACAGCCGGGTGCGTGACGCAAGCGCGGACTTGTTCGCTGCGGCCCTTGCCGCACACACACCACGTGCAGAAGTGTTCGCAGTTGTTCGTCAGCAGCCGGTAGTCGTTTTCACCGAGACGGGAGCGCGCGCGTTCTACGGCTTCGATGCCGGCGTAACGCGCTTGCTGATCTTGAGCGATGAAGACAAGATGTCCTGCCGCGAAACGTTCGAAGGTGACTTCCTCGACCGGACCGCGATGCAAAGACGTGCAAAGACCCGAGTAGTGAATGACTTTGCCGTTGCCGACATAGATGCCGTGATGGCTGTAGCCGGCGCGCTGCGTGACGAGATGGGCGCCGAGAGCGAATTCAGCCTGCGCGGCGTCGCGAACCGCTTGGGCGGTTTCGGCATCGGCGAGTTGAAGTTCGAGGCTCATGGCTGTGTCCGTCTGCGTTTCGATTGGCAACCCGTGCTGCACGTGGGTTTGCTGGTTGCCAACTACTCTGCATCAGGCATGCCAAATAGCTTCGGCCTTGGTGCGACAAGGGTTTGCCAGGCGATGGCCGAATCGGACGCCGCTTTCTGTTGTGGCCGGCCCAACGATTATCAGCGCGCTCTGTTGGGCGGCACGCGTCATTTGGCGCGCGTGGCGAGTCGCTTCGAGGAAGCACACTGCATGAGGCACGCTGTTGGATTGCCACGCACTGTGAATCGCTCGAGTGTTGGCGCCGCAACAACCGTCACGCGGCATGGCGAGCGGCCGACAACCTGCGAGCCACCGCGCGGCGCGCCGCTGCGCCTTCTATGGCACGGCTCGCAGCGAACGGCTAAGCGGCGGCGCTCGAGCGCGAAGACCGGCGCGCCGCATGGTACGGCACTTGCAACGTAAGGCGGGCACGCGGCCTGGCCGCATCTCGATCGCAAACTGCACTTTCGGAGACCCATCATGGCCGCCATCACCATCACCGACCTTCACACGAAACGCGACTTGGACCGCAAGGCCATGTCGCTGATACGCGGCGCGGGCGCGCCGTGGGTCTTCGGCTGGATTCAGCCGTTTGCGCCGCCGGTGCCCAGCGTCGGCCCGGTGGTCAACTTCTTTCAGACCAACAACACCATCTTCGCGAACCAGCTCGTCAATCAGGTCGAAGTGGTCAATGTCAACAACGCGGCGCCCAATTCGAACCTCGTGGTGAGTGCCGGCGAGAACGGGAAGAACAACGGACTCGTCGTGTGAACTATCGCCAAAGATCGAGGCAGGAGCCATGTTGACTCAGTTCAATTGGACGTCGGCCTCGCGCACCGATGTGGGTCTCGTGCGCGAGATCAACGAGGACGCCTGCCTCGATCTGCCCGCGCGCGGCATCTGGGCCGTCGCCGACGGCATGGGCGGCCATGCGGCGGGCGACGTCGCGAGCCGGATGATCGTCGATGCGCTCGCGGCCATCGTCGTTCCGAAGCGCCTCGCGGACTTCGTCGCCGCGGCGCGCGCCGAGTTGCAGACCGTGAACCGCAAGCTGCGCGACGAAGCCGCCGCGCGGCGCGTGCGGACGATCGGCAGCACGGTCGCCGCGCTCTTCGCGAGCGGCAGCCAGTGCGGGTTGCTCTGGGCCGGCGACAGCCGCGTCTATCTGTACCGGCGCGCACAGTTGCTGCAGCTCACGCGCGATCACAGCCAGGTGGAGGAATTGAAGACGCAGGGCTATCTGACGGCCGAAGAAGCCGTCGATCATCCGGCGCACCACTTGATCACGCGCGCCGTCGGCGCGGCGGATTGGCTCGAGCTTGACGAGCACCGCGTCGAAATCTACGACGGCGACATGTTCCTGCTATGCAGCGACGGTCTTTCGAACGAGGTCGACGAGCCCGGCATCGCGAGCGCGCTGGCTGGCGGCGATTGCCAGGAAGCGACGGAAGCGCTCGTCGAAATGGCGCTGCGCGAAGGCGGACGCGACAACATCACCGCGATCGTGATCCGCGCCGACGATCCGTACGCGGCGGACAAGACGCTCGTGAATCCGGCGTTGCCTTAGCTGGCTATTGAAATGGGTTACGGTGCAAACCGGCTTTGCGGGCCGAGCGTTATGGCCACAATCCGCGTGCCGAGCTTCGACCTCTATTCACCGAGCCTGACGTTCGAGCCTCAAACCCACAAATTCGTCAGCTTGCCCCTCGTGTTCCTTCCCTAGACAGAGGAATTCCGCGGTGTGAGGCGCGAGCTCCACGCTCAAACATTCGAATTCCAAGGTGTGAGGGTCGCGCTCCAGCCTTAAACAGTCGAACTCCGAGCTCTGAGCCTCGCATTCCACGCTCAAAGCGTGGACAACTCCACGATCTGAGGCCTGTGTTCCGCCCTCAAAGAGTCGAACTCGGAGGTCCGAGGCTGACGTTCCACCCTCAAAGAGTCGAAGTCGTCGATCTGAGGCTCGGACTTCGGCCCTCCGACAGTCGAGTGCGCCGGTTTTGGGCTCGCGTTCCGCCTTCGAACATTCGAACTCCACGGTCGAGGGCTCACGTTTCCGTCTTCGGCGTTCGAGTTCGACGGTTTGCGGTTCGTTTTCCAGCCTCGGACCCCGGCGCGGGACCCGCAACTTGCCGCAGCTGAGCTGTCGAGGCGGGGTTCGCTGCTCGTGCCCTCTCCGTCTGAAATGTCACCCGCCTCTTCTCGCGACGCGCCGGCTACGCTTCCTTCGCGCTTGCCGCGTCGTCGTGCGCCGCTCGCTCGTGACCGGGCCGCTCGTGGCCCGCCCCGTTCTGATGCCGGAAATCCTTCGAGCGGATGCCGTGCTTTTTCAGCAGCATCTGCAGATGCGAGCGGTTCATCTCGCAACGCCGCGCGAGTTCCGCCACCGTGCCGCCCGTTTCCTGCAGCCCGCGTTCGAGAAACGCTCGCTCGGCTTCGTCGCTCGCTGCGCGCTTCGCTTCGGCCAGCGATGCGGGCGCCACAACAGGCACGACAGCGCCGTCGACACCGGCCGCCTCTGCGCGCATCGCTGCCGCCGCGGCGGGCTTCGGCCGGATGTCTTCGGGAAGATGATCGAGATCCGCCATGTCGCCCGCGAGGCACGACAAGCGATAGATCAGATTGCGCAGCTCGCGGATATTGCCGGGATACGCGTAATTGAGCAGGAAATCGCGCAGCTTCGGCGTCATCTTGATGGGCCGGCGCTTGAGCGCTTCGGCGGCCTCGTCGCCGAAGTACGCGAACAGCAGCGGAATTTCGTCGCGCCGCTCGCGCAGCGCGGGCAGCGTCAAATGAATCACGCTCAAGCGATAGAACAGGTCCTCGCGAAAGAGCCCCTGCTCGCTCATCTGCCGCAGGTTCCGGTTGGTCGCGGCGACGATCCGCGTATCGACGGAAATCGCCTGATCGGAACCGACGCGCTGAATCTCGTGCGCTTCGAGCACGCGCAGCAGCTTCACTTGCCCGGAGAGCGGCAGCTCGCCGATCTCGTCGAGAAAGATCGTGCCCGTGTGCGCGCTTTCGAACTTGCCTTTGCGGTCGCTCGACGCGCCCGTGAACGCGCCCTTCTTGTGTCCGAACAACTCGGATTCGAGCAGGTTATCGGGAATCGCGCCGCAGTTGACCGAGATATACGGCCGGTCCGCGCGCGAGCCGTTCGCGTGAATGACCTTCGCCATCAGTTCCTTGCCCGTGCCGCTCTCGCCGTCGATCAGCACCGGCAAATCGGTCGGTGCCGCCTTTTCGGCGATCTCCAGCGCGGCGAGCAGCTTCGGGTTGTCGCCGAACGTGCCTTCGAAAATGAAGCTGCGATCGAGCAGCGCCTGCCGGCGCTCGCGCGCACTCAAGTCCGCCGCGCGCAGCGCTTCGGGCTCGCGCTCGGCCGCCTCGACGAAGCGCTCCTTGCGCGACAGTTGCAGCACCTCGTCGCGCAGCGTGTTCGACTGGTTCAGGAGCTTTTCGATGTCGGCGCGTTCGAGCCTCGGCGCCCAGCGCAGCGTCGAGCGCAAGATCTCGATCTTTTCGAGCAGGCCCGCGTACGACACCGCCGAGCTGCCCAAGCCATGTGGGTCGAAGAGTTTCATGTGGTGCTCAATTGCTTCTGGACCAATTGGTAATACATGCCCTGGCGCGCGACGAGTTCGTCGTGCCGCCCCGCTTCGACGATCGCGCCCTCGTAAAGCACGAGGATCTTGTCCGCGCGCATGATCGTGCTCAGCCGGTGCGCGATGATGACCGCCGTGCGCCCTTTCAGAATGTCCTGCATGTTCGCGAGGATGTTGCTCTCCGATTGCGTATCGAGCGACGAGGTCGCCTCGTCGAACACGAGCAGCCGCGGATCGTGATACAGCGCGCGCGCAATGCACAGCCGCTGGATCTGCCCGCCCGAGAGCCCCATGCCGCGCTCGCCGACGACTTGCTCGTAGCCGAGCGGCATCTTCGCGATGAACGGGTGGGCGTCGGCCATCTTCGCGACTTCCTCGATGCGCCGGCGGTCCGGACTCGCGTCGCCGCACGCGATGTTTTCGGCAATCGTTCCCGAGAACACGAGGTTCGTCTGCATCACGTAGCCGATTTGCGCGCGGTAGAACGCCTGATCGATCACGTTCATGTCGTAGCCGTCGACGACGATCTTGCCTTCAGTCGGCGTATAGAAGCCGACCAGCAGTTTGGCGAGCGTCGTCTTGCCGGAACCGCTGCGGCCGACGATCGCGATCATCTCGCCCTGCTTGATATCGAAGCTGACGTTCTCGAGCACGTACGGCGTTTCGTTGCCGCCGTAGCGGAAATAGACGCCGTCGAGGCTGATGTCGCCTTGCAGATCCGGCAGGAGCACGCGCGAAGCGAAATCGGACGGTTTCTGCTCGGGCTCGATATCGAGCACGTCGCCGAGCCGTTCCATCGCCACCGCCGCGTCGTTCATCAGGCTCCAGAGTCCGACGAGCCCCATCAACGGCGCAAGCACGCTGCCCATGAACGCGTTGAACGCGATCAACTGGCCGATGGAGAGTTCCTGCGCGAGCACGAGGCTCGCACCGACCCACAAGATCACGATCGTCGTCGCCGCATTGAGCAACTGACTGCCGAGGCCGACGAGGATATTGAACGCCTGCGCGCGGTACTGGACTTCCAGGGCCTTCGCGTACTTGCGTTCCCACTTGAGCCGGACCGGCCGCTCGATGCCCATGCCCTTCACGGTCTCGATGCCGCCGAGCGTTTCCATCAGCAGCGACTTCGCCTCGGTCGACGCCGTGAACACGTCGCGCGCATAGCGCTTGATGCGCGGCGTCGCGAGCGCCGTGAGCGCCATGATCGGAATGACGAACGCGATCAGCAGCAACGTCATCTTCACGTTGTACAGAAACATGATCGTGAAGTAGATGAAGATCATCAGCAGATTGAGCGCCGTGGTGACGGTCGACTCCGTCAGGAACGCGCGGATCGTCTGGTTCTCCTGGAAGCGCGCGAACACGTCGCCGGTCTTGCGCTTCGCGAAGAACGAGAACGGCAGCGACATCGTGTGCTTGAAGAACTGCGACATCATCGAGAAGTCGAGATTGCGCACCATGAAATTCGACAGATGCGCGCGGATCGTGATCATGAGCTGCGTGAACAGATTCGAAATCACGAGGCCGATGATGAGCAGATTCAGGAGGCTCACGTTCTGGTGGACGACCACGCCGTCGAGTATGTTCTGGATGATGAGCGGCGGCACCACGCCGAGCATCTGGATCACGAATGTCGCAAGGAACAGGTGCGCGAGGATCTTCTTATAAGGCGCGAGGTAGCCGATGAAGCGCACCCACGGCGAGCGCGACGCGGCCTGCTGGGTCGCCGTTTCGCCTGCGGTGAAGAGCAGGCACGTGCCGCCCCAGCCGCGCTCGAATTCTTCCACGGAGAGCTTCCGGAAGCCGAACGCCGGGTCCGCCACGCGCACCCAGCGCTTGCCCATCCCGTACACGATGATGTAGTGGTACCCCTCCCAGTGCGCGATGAACGGCAGCTCGAAGCCGAGCATCGCTTCGAACGTGCATTGGACGCCGCGCGTCGTGAAGCCGAGCGATTCGCCCGTGCGCGCGAGGCTCTCGAGCGTCGCGCCTTGCGTCGTCACGTTCGCGAGCTCGCGCAGCTTGCCGAGCGTCATCGGAATGCCGTAGTGCCGGCAGATCATGGCGAGGCACGCCGCGCCGCAATCCATCTCCTCGGCCTGCTCGACGAGCGCGAACCGCTTGATGACTTTCTCGCCGAATTCGGGCTCCGTCGCGAGATCGAGAATCTCCGGGCGCTTGCGGTGTGCCGCGAGCTTCTTTTGACGCTGCAGTTCGCGGTCCACGAAACGAATGCGCTCCTCGAGCACTTCCCGCAGCTTCGGATTGCGCTCGAGAATGAAGTGAACGGTCTTCTCCGGAATGACCAGCAAGCGCGTATCCGCGCTGGCCGTCACCGTCGCCTGCTGCTCCTGGCGCAACACGCACGCCCGCTCGCCGAAAATCTCACCGGCGCCGAGCGTCGCGAGCGGATAGTCGACGCCGTCCTCGCTGCGCACGAGGCGCACTTCGCCTTGGCGCACGACGTAAAGGCGCAGGTCTTCCCGCGAGCCCTGCTTGATGATTTCCTTGCCGGCGGCGACGCGCTTCACGCCGACGCTCGACACATATTCTTCGAGTTCGCTCTTGTCGAGCTTGCCGCGCAGATCGAAGAGCCGCGCGACGAAGCCCCCCGCCGAGCTGATCGCCACATAGCTCGTCACGAACGACTGCGCGGCCGGGTTGGCGGCGATCATGGGCGCGAACGCGCTGCGCGCGATGAACAGCAGCTCGACTTTCGACGACGCCCGCACCGACGCCTCGTGCCAGTACTCGCGCAGCACCGCGATCTCGGCCAGCACCTCGCCCGTCTTGCGCACGCCGAGGCTGGTTTCCTTGCCGTGCTCCTCCGTAAAGAGGCGCACCGAGCCCGTGCGGACGACGAACAGTCCCTCCGCGCTCTCGCCGCGATTGCAGATCGTCTCGCCAAACGCAAACGTGCGCGTGCGCGCCTCGCTCGCGAGACGTTCGAGCTCTTCGCGCGAAAACGGCGACAACAGTTCCACCGACGAGAGGAAATCCGCCAGCGATTGAGCGGCGGCGCCCGGGGCCGTATTGGCAGGAACCGGTGCTTGTGTGTCCATGGATCCCAACCCTCGCCGTCAACGCGCTTCGATGATGTGTTCCTGCGCCCGCGCGGCGAGCCAGTCCTCGCGCAACAGGCGCCGCACCTCGGACTCGACGTCCTGATCGAGCGTGGCCGGATACTTGGCCCTCACCGAGAAGATCTCGAAGAACGCGCCGTCCGGCGCCTCGAACGGCCCGAGCAGGTCGCCGACTTGCGCGTTGAACACTTTGGCTTCGATGCCGGTCTTGAGCGACCCGCGCAAGACCTTGCCGATCAAACCGCCGCGCTCGCGCGTATCGGCGATCGAATGCTCGCGCGCCATCTCCTCGAAGCTGTCCGGATCGTCGGCGAGGATCGACATCATCTCCTTGGCCTGTCCCTCCGATTCCAGCACGATGTGGCTCACTTCGATCGCGTCGAACTTAGGCGAATTGAGCTTGAAGTACGCTTCCACCGCCGCGTCGTTGCACACCTGGTCGAGCATCTTTTCCTGATACAAGGCATCGGTGATGAAGGCCTCGAACTCGTCCAGGCTGACGCCGAACACGTCGAGATAGCGGTTCATGTCGGCCGCGCGATGCAGGTTGCGCACGCGGCGGAACTGGTCGGCGCGTGCCTGTATCTCTTCGGCCGTCACGCGAATGCCGAGCTTCTTGGCCGCAATGACCGTGAGCCGGTCGCGGACCTGCTGTTCGACGAGGCCCTCGAATTGCCCCGTGAGTTTCAGCAGGCGAATGAAATCGTCCGTGCCGATCACCTCGTCGTCGATGCGAACTATTGACGTCATGTCTTGCTCCCTTCTTATCCTGCTATCTGCCGGAACGGGTCCAGCGCGAAATCGATCAGGCGGCGTTCACGAACCACGATCTCGGCGGTGGCCGTCATTCCGTAGCGCAACGGGTATTTCGTCCCGGCGACCGAGTAGTAATCGCGATCGAGCGTGACACGGCCCTCGTAAACCGGCTGCTTCGCCGCAACGGATGGCTTCGTCGCGGGCGAAATGTATTCGAGCGTGCCGCTGACGACGCCATAGCGCTGATACGGAAACGCGTTGAACTTCAGCTTGACGGGCAGCCCCTCGTGAAGAAACGCGCGATCCTGCTCGGCGATTTCCACCTTGACGACCGGCCGCGCGTTCGCCGGCGCAATGCCGCCTAGCGGCGTGTTCGCCTGGATCTTGTCGCCGGGCTGCGTCGTCGTGACGTCGGTGATCACGCCCGAGACGGGGGCCAGCACGAGCAGGAAGTTGTCCTTGTCGATGTTTTCGAAGCGGATGCGCGCGGCCGCGTCGGCGGCAAGACGCGCGGTCTGCACCTGCAGGCGCAGCTTGTCCTCGGTGTTCGCGATCTCGCGCACGGTCGCGTCGTACTCGATGCGCAGGTTCGTGAGCGTCTCGCTGCTGCCTTCGAGCTGGGCCTTCGCCTGCGCGAAATCGTGGCTTTGTTGCGCCTCGAGCTGGGCGAGCCGCGCCTGCGCAATCCGCAGGTTGTTTTCGGCTTCGAGAAACGCGCTCTTCTTCTCTTGGACCTGCGTTTGCGACACGCCTCCGCCGCCCGGCGACGCGAACAGGCGCTGGAACTTGTCCTGCTCCTCTTTCGCGAGATCGCGCGCGTGCTGCGCGTTGTCGATGTTGCTGCGCGCCTCGTCGAGCTGCGCCTTCTGCGATTGCGCGAGCTTGCTCGTGCCCTCCGCGATGCGGTTTTCGTGCAGATGTTCTTCCACGTCGATCTGCTGTTTCAGCGCATCGGCCTTGCGCTCCATCAGTTGCTTCTTCTCCGGAAACTGCTGCCATTCGCGCTCGGCATCGTCGAGCTTGAGCCGCGCGTCGAGCGCATTGGTCGCCGCCTCGATCGCGCCGCGCGCGTTGATGCGGCCGATCACGTCGTCCTTCTTCACAGGCTGCCCTTCGGCGATATAGATGTCCGCGAGTTCGCCGTCGACGGGGGCATAGATGCGGCGCACCTCCGATTCGGGTGCGAGCGCGCCCGGCGCCGAGACGATCACGTCGGCGCGACCGATGCACGACCAGACGAGCGCCGAGAAGACCAGCGCGACCATCACGATCACGGCCGCCTCGATGAGGCGCAACGGCTGCGCGGTCAGGATCGCGATGCCTTCGGCGCTGTGGTCTTCGAGCGCTTCGCTTAGCGGCTTGAGCGGCTTGAGCGGCTTCAGCGACTTCAGCGACTTCAGCGACTTCAACGGCTTGAGCGGCTTCAGCCGCTTCAGCCGCTTGAGCATCTTGAGGTTGAGGCGCTCAGGGGGACGGTCGGGCGTCACGGCCGTCTCCAGTGGAGGTCGTCGCTAGCTTTTCGAGCTTGGGCAGGCGCGCCTGGAACGGCGGCGTCGCGAAGCGGAGCTGCTTCAAGGCGTCGGCCACGGCCTGCGTATTTCCTGCCCGCGCGTCGCTTTCGATCTGCTGGTACTGATGCAGGTCGCTGCGCACGCTATCGAGCCCCGCGAGCCGCGGATAGCGTTCGCTGTAGTCGTCGAGCATCGCCGGCAACGGATCGAGACGATCGTCGTCGAGTGCCGTATCGATGGCGCTCTTCAAGCGCTCGGCCGCCGCTACGTAGACCGAGTCGTCGCTTTCGAGCTTGCGCAGATGGCTCAACGCGTCGGCATACGGCGCCGCGAAATCGGGCACGTAGGAAGCGATCCGATCGAGCGCATGCTGGTGGGGATCGGGGTCGTCGTTCCAGCGGTCGACGAGCGAACTGATCACCGGTTCGTCCTTGAAGATGCGAATCGGCGCTTCGGCGCCGCCGCGCCCCGCCCAGTACGCTTCCAGGTCGCCCATCCAGCCGAGCTCGGCGACGAGCGGCTGCGCATCGCCGTTGTGCCGCGCGAGCGCCTGCATCTCGGCGACGATCGAACGCGCGCGGTCGAACTCGTGCGCCTTTAGCGACGCAAGCCAGTCGGGCACCTTCGATTTCATCAGCGCCTCCCCGCCTGCCGCCTCGAATGCCGTATCTCCCGGATGCCCCGCGAGATACTGATCGGCCATCTGCACGGCCGTCGCATAGCGCCCGGCGTCCAGCAGCGCCTTGATGTCGCGCTGCGGGGCGCCGCGCACGTACAGCGCCATGACCAGCACGCAAAGCCCGCCGAGCCCGGCGCCGCCCCATTTCGCCAAACGCCGCAAATCGGGCTCGCCGCTGCCGCCCAACGCCGCGCTCAACTCGGCGACGAACACCGCGAAGCGATTGCCCGCGCGGCGCTTCTTCGCTTCGTGCTTCAGTTCCTGTGCGTGCGATGCGTCCGGGTTCACCTCGTCTTCCTGCTTCAAAGCCGGGTCGACGCAGAAGATGTCGAGAAACGAGTGCGCGGTCCCGACAAACGTCGTGCGCTCCGGATCGATGACGGGCGCGGCCGGGGCTTCGGCCTTCACCTCGGTCGAGCGTTCGGTGCGTTCGGTGCCCTCGCCGCCGGCCTTCAGCTTCGTCACGGTCGGATCGGCAACCGGTCCGCGATGGACCCCTGCACGATAGACGAAATGGTTGCCGCCAAATGCAAGCGTTTCGCCGTCGTGAAGCGCGAGCGCGCTTTCCGCCAGCCGCTTCCCGCCGACGAACGTGCCGTTGGTGCTGCCGAGATCCTCGACGAACACATCGCCGTCGCGCAGGAAGAGGTGCGCGTGGCGCCGCGATACGTAGTTCACTTGATGCGGGTACGCGTCCTTGTAGCGCGCGAACGTGTCGTCGGCCTTGCTGATCAGGAACGGGAAGCCGCTGATGACGATGGGCTGCAGGCCCAGGTCGTCGCGCTCGGGCGTCAACGTGACGACGACCGATTGCGGCAACGGCCGCGCGGCGCGCGGCAGCAATTCGACGCGATAGGCAAGCACGCCGGCAAAGCGGATCTCGTCGCCGTTATGCAGCGGATGCGGCTTTTGCCGGACCTCGACGCCGTTCACCGTCGTGCCGTTCTTGCTGCCGAGATCCGCGATATACGCGATGCCGTGCTCGAAGAAAATGCGCGCATGCCGCCGCGAAAGCTCGGCGACGACCTCGGCGCGCGCCGACGCAAACGGCGTTTCGGCGCGCCCCACCGCGAACAAATCGCTGTCGATGCGGATTTCGCCGAAGGCGTCGCTGAACTCGGGATGCAATATGGGCTTGAGCACGATATCGAAGCGCCTCTCGAGTGTCGTTCGCATTTCGGCAATCGGAACGTCGTCAGGAGCCATGGTTCGACACAACGATCAGCGTTTATCCGCCATCCCGCCGTCTCTATCGGACGGGCGGTGCAGCAACCGATAAACCACGTGGAGACTCAATGCCGGAGCGGCAGCGCGGGGAGTGTTAGAAAAGTGTAGGCGACGCGTCACGGTAGTCAATTGGCGGTGGCCAAGCACGCTTGCGGCGCCGCCGGCGATGTTCATTTCAGCGCTTCGCCCGCGGTGTCGTTGCTCGCGTTCTGCACGGCCACGTCCGGCCAGCCGCCGCCGATCGCCTTGTAGAGCGTGACGGTATCGGTGAGGATCTGCTGCTGGTTCTGCAGCAGTTCGAGTTCGGCCGATGCGAGCGTGCGCTCCGATTCGAGCACTTCGAGCTGGGACACGACGCCCTCCTTCAACTGCGCTTCGATCTGCGCCGCGACGACCCGCAGATGCTCGTTCTGCTGCGTCAGCTCGATGCGCTGCTTCTTGTGCGCATCGAGATTCACGAGTGCGTTCTCCACTTCTTCGAAGGCGGCGAATACCGTCTGCCGGTATTGCTGCTCGGCAACCTGGCTTTGTGCTTCGGTCGTCTTGATGTGCGCCTTCACGTCCGGGTCGAGCATGGGCAGATCGATGCTCGGCAGGAAGCTGAACGTGAACGTCTTGAACAAATCGGAGAGCTTGAACGCCGCGGTACCGCCGCGGCCCGTCAGGCTGATGCTCGGCAACTGCGCGAGCTTCGCGGCGCCGATCTGGTCGTACGATTCGAGAATGCGGTACTGCGCCGCAACGACGTCGGGCCGGCGCGACAGCAATTGCGCGGGCAGGCCCATCGGCACGTCCGGCACCTTGACGCGATCCTGCAGGTGGCCGGCGGGCATCTTGAATTCGCCGGCGGGCACGCCGACGAGCGTCGCGAGCGCGTTCTCGGCGAGCTCGCGCGAGCGGTGCAGGTCGATCAGTTCGTTAGCGATGCCGTTGACTTCGGCCTTCTGCCGCAGCACTTCGGTCTGCGGCACGACGCCGTTCGCGTACATCGATTGATCGATCGCGAGGATCTGCTTGTTCTTGTCGAGCGTCTTCTGCTCCTGCGCGATCTGGTCGTCGAACTGGAGAATCTGGAAGTAGGTGCTCGACACGTCCGCGACCAGCGTCAGATAACCCGCGCGCCAGTCGGCTTCGGATGCGTGGTATTCGGCCTTTTGCGCCTGCACGCCCTTCTCGACCTTGCCCCAGATGTCGATATCCCAATTGACCTGCGAGCCGAGGTCGAACGTCTTCGTGAGCGGCGTGCCCGTGGTCTTTTCGAAGTCGACGCCCGCGCCGAGATCGGCGGAAGGCAATGCGCCCGCACGCGCTTCGCCGATCTGCGCGCCCGCCACCTGAATGCGGGCCGCAAGAATCTTGATGTCGACGTTGCCGTCGATCGCTTTTTTCACCAGCGCGTCGAGATACGGATCGTCGAATGCCTTCCACCAATCGGGGTTGACCGTATCCGCCGCCGAAACCGGGCGCTGCGTATGCGCCCACGTATCCTTCGCCGGCATGTCAGGCCGCCTGTAGTCGGGAATGCTCAGGTCCATGCAGCCGCACAACACCGTCGCGCAAACGCCGGCCGCCATCGCGTGCTTGACGAACGCCTGCACGAGGCCGCTGCGAATCCGTGCATGAGCCGAACCGGTCGGGGTGTTCACGATCTGCTCCAGAAGAGGTGGGACGTGGGTGCCGCGGGAAGGAAGCTGAAGATCTCAGAGGGCGCGCGTGTGTGTGTCGGCCCCTGGCGTGCCGTGGAGGTTGCTCGGCAACCTCCGCGGCTTTGCATCGATCAGAAATTGATCGTGTTGCGGGCGTTCTGCGACGGGTTGACCGTCGAGTGGATGCCCGAAGCGAACGCGACGTCGTTGCCGGTGTTGTTCTCGATGCTGTTGCTTTGGCCGATCAGCTGGGTCGCGCTGAAGTTCGTCGTATCGACATGCACCGACGGAAACACCGGATACACGACCGGCAGGTAGCCGCCGCGCACGGCGGACATTTCACGGCCGTCGAGTTCTTTGGCGACGGCGAGGTCTTCGATCATCAAGGTCTTCATGACAGTTCTCCAAATGTGAGAGAGAGGCTTCGGTGGATTGAGCTGCAAGTGTTGCGGGCTCGAGCCTCATACTGCATAGCGTGTGCCAAGCAAGCTGGCGCGTTTGCGCGAATCGCGCAGACGCCCGTCAATGCTGGGCCTTGCGGAAAGGGAGAACGACTCGGGGAATGCGCCGCAGCGGCGCGACGACAACGAGTGAAGGGGTTTGACCAACAAGCGGGGCGTGAAGTGTTGCCGCCGCGGCAACACTTGCCGCGCAGACCCGCTGACCTCACTTCACGTAGATCGTGATCTTCTTCGAATAGACCGGGGGATTGTGCGGCACGTGATTGAAGTCGCCCATCAGCAGTTGCAGTGTGTGCTTGCCGGGAGGCAGCTCGAGCGTGGTCTCGGTCTGCCCTGCGCCGAAGTGCAGATGATTTCTGTCGGACGGTATCTGCTGATCCATCGGCGGCAGGTCGGTGTCGATCAACAGGTGATGGTGGCCCGTGTTCGGAAATTGGACGCCCACCGGCGCCACCCCCATGTAGCGCAGCCCGAACCAGACGCGAAACGGCTTGCCGGCCGGCAGCACCTGCCCATCGTTGGGCCAGCCGATATAGACGACGGCGCGCGGATCGGCCGGCGTGGGGCCGGCGAACGCGACGTTCGCGAAATTGGCGACGCTGGCCGAAATCAGCAAGGCGGCGGCTAACGCAAATCCCTTTTTCATGGCGTTGACTCCCGGTTCTTCGTAGAGGCCGAGTCGGGCCAAAGCGCGGCGCCCGCTATTTGACGGTGATCGTGATCTTCTGCGAATACACCGGCGGGTTGTGCGGCACGTGGTTGAAGTCTCCCATCAGGAGCTGCAGCGTGTGCTTGCCGGGAGGCAGCTCGATGCGGGCTTCGGTCTCGCCGGCACCGAAATGCAGGTGATTTCGGTCGGACGGAATCGGCTGGTCCATCGGCGGCAGATCGGTGTCGATCAGCAGATGGTGATGCCCCGTGTTGGGCCGGTCGACGCCCTTCGGACAGACGCTCATGTTGCGCAGGCCCATGCGCACCCAGAACTTGCCGCCGGAAATCACCGCGCCGTCATACGGCCAGATGATGTACACCTCGGCGCCGGGCGGGGACGGCGTGGGTCCGGCCAATGCCGTGCACGGCAGCATGACGCCGGTGGCCCAGGGAAGCGTGGCGGCGATTGCGACAAGCATGGTTCTTCTTTGCATGACCGTGCCTCCCTTCAAGTCCTTTACGTCCTTGATGTCCTTGATGTCCTTGACAGCCTTCATGCCGCGTCGCGGTTGCGGCCGCGCCGCGATTTATAGCTTAGGACGTAACGCGCGCGAACCCTACCTCGCGATGCCGGCAAGAACCCTATTCTCGCTAATACCCATATCCGTATGACGCGTATTCAAGCGCAGACTATTCGTTCGTCTTTAGTCAAAATCTGCTGCTATCGTTGTTGAAGGGGATGCGCGATGCCGGATACAAGGAGACTGAACATGTGGCGAAGACTCTTTCCCGTATGCCTGTTCGCGTCGCTCCTCGCTGCGTGGCCGGGATGGTCGCAAGGGGGCGTACTGCCTAAAGACAGCTCGGAACAATACGAAATCACCTTCTGGGATTCGATCAAGAACAGCACTTACCCGGGCGATTACGAGGCGTATCTGAAGGCTTATCCGAACGGGCGCTTCGTGCCGCTCGCGCAGGCGCGCCTCGAGCGGCTGCGCGCCGCCGCGTCCGCAGGACAGGCGGCACACCCGCCGGCAGCGCAGACTCCCACGGCGCCGCTTGCCCCCGCGCCTGCTCCATCAATGAATACGCAAGCGCCCTACGGCGCGGCGCCGGCGGCGCCCGCGCCCGCACCCGCTAAACCCGCCGCACCCGCGACAGCCGGCGCGCAAGAAATCAAGGACTGTCCCGCCTGCCCTGCGCTGATCGCGGTCAATCCCGGCGCGTTCACGATGGGCAACAACACGGATGATCCGTCGGAGAAGCCCGCGCATCACGTCACGATCGGCCACCCGTTCGCGCTCGCGAAATACGCGGTCACGGTCACGCAATGGAAAGCCTGCGTCAGTGCGGGAGCCTGTCCGCAACTGTCGAATGAAAACAACTCGGGCCCGAATACGCCGGTGCGCGACGTGAGCTGGGACGACGCGCAGCAATATCTGAAGTGGCTGACGAAAATCAGCGGCAAGTCCTATCGCTTGCCGACCGAGGCGGAATGGGAATACGCGGCGCGCGGCGGCACCTCGACGCGCTACTGGTGGGGCGACACGATGAAGAAAGGCGACGCGAACTGCAAGGGCTGCGGCGACCCTTGGCATCCCGACGCGCCCGCCGACGTCGGCACGTTCGCCGCCAATCCCTACGGCTTCTACGACATGAACGGCGGCGTGTGGGAGTGGGTCAGCGATTGCTGGCACAGCTCGTACAAAAACGCGCCGGCCGACGGCCGCTCATGGGACGAACCGATGTGCGAAGTGCGCGTGATTCGCGGCGGCTCGTGGAGGGACGACGCGAGCTACATGCTCTCGTCGACGCGCTTCAAATACGACGGCAGCGTGCGCGATTCGGAGAACGGGTTTCGCGTGGCGCGCGACATGAAATGAGGTAATGTCCCGGTTCGATACTGTCCAACGCGCCCCGGGAGCACCATGACCTACGACAGCAACAACCCCTTCGCAAAAATCCTTCGCGGCGACGCCCCTTGCGTCAAGGTGTGCGAGACCGACGACGTCCTGGCCTTCATGGACTTGATGCCGCAATCCGATGGCCATGTGCTGGTGTTGCCCAAGGAACCCGCGGCCACCCTCTTCGATTTGTCCGACGCCGCGGCCGAAGCGAGCATCCGCGTGGTACGGCGCGTCGCGCTTGCCGTGCGCGCGGCGCTCTCGCCCGATGGCGTCTTCGTCGGGCAGTTCAACGGACGCGCCGCGGGCCAGACCGTCGCACACGTGCATTTCCACGTGATCCCGCGCTGGGCCGATCAGCCGCTGCGGATGCACGCCCGCGTGGTCGCCGATGCGGCGGAATTGGAAGCGCTCGCCGAGCGCATTCGCGCGCATCTGCGCGATTGAGCACACGGCTCAGCACGCCGCCGAACGTGCAACTGAACGCCTACGACCGCCCGATCAGCGAAAAGGTCTTGTGCGCTTTGTGAGCCTTCGCGTCCTCGCTGTCGTCACCGCCGATCACGCCGAACTCGATCGGAAAGCGCGTGTAGAAAACGTGCACGTTCTCGGCGCGCACCGCGTCGAGCATGCGCTCGGCCTCGTCTTCGGTGACCGCGAGAATGATCTGCAGCGGCTGGTCGGCCAGCTTGAGCACGTGCGCCGCATGATGGGCGCCCGCGTGTCCGATGCCTTCGGCCGCGCTGATGACCGTCGCGCCGTGAATACCAAGCTGGCGCGCCTCGTGCAGGAGCCATTCGCAGACGGTCTGATGACCGTGCTTGCGATTCTGCTCGGTGTAGAACGTCAGTTGATAGCCGTTCACGATCCCCTCCGCCCGCCGCGCATGCGTCGGCGTCTATGCAGCGCCATGCTCGCGCTGCGCGAAGCGAATCGCTTCGGCCAGCACCGGCGCGATCTCGTCGACGCGGTCGCGCTCGATCCGCAACTCGACCCACTCGTTCATTGCCGAGCGGCCGTAAGGCTGAAATGCGAACGCGCGGCCGCTTTGCACGAGCGCCGCCGCACGCTCGGCGGGCAGCTTGATGCCGAGGCCGCTGCCGTACACGCAGAACGCAATGCGGCGCCCGACAAAGGCCGCCGGACAGCCGAACATCGCCCCTTCGTGCACGGGCGCATCGATGTCGCGGACTTCATTGAAGGCCGCGTCGAATAGAAACCGGTCATGCAAGAGCCTGGGTGTCGAGTTCATGCTCTTCTCCTTGTCGACCCGTGCAGTGCCTGCACGCGCTTTGCGAATCACGCTCCTTCGCGCGAAGTTCGCTCCGCCCCGATGACCTCGTACTCGATCGGATACCGCGTATAGAAGAGGCGGACTCCGCCTTGCCGCAAGCTGTCGAGTAGTCCATCGATCCGGCCGTCCTCGGCGGCGACCGTAACCGCCACCGGTTGATCGGCCAATTCGAAAAAGCGTGCTGCGTGGTATTTGCCGTGCGTGCCGTATCCTTCGGTCACTTCGATGACGGTCGCGCCCTGAATGCCCGCCTTCGTGGCTTCGTCGAGAATCCAATCGACCACGGTCTTGCGGTTCTTGCGGTGGCTCTGATTCGCCGCGTACACCGTCAACTGGCTGCCTTTCATGGAACACTCCGATGGATCGGCATGAACGCGCGGTCGGCGCATCGAAGCGCGATCCGGCAGGCAAACTCGCGGGGTGGGGGGGGTCAATCGAGTGTAGCACCCGCGCCTGGCAGCCGCCATCCGCGTATCCGGCAAATGCTAGACTCCCGGCCTAGCCAATCGGGAACCGCGCGGCGGCCTGCGTTCCGCTCGCGCCGGCCTCCGGCTGTCCAACCTTGCCTGGAATGTCACATGTATTGGTCCATCCTCGCCGTCGGCATTGGCGGCGCGCTCGGCTCGCTCGCCCGCTGGGTGCTGGGCATCCGCCTCAACAGCCTCTTCCCGGCGCTGCCGATGGGCACGCTCGCCGCGAACCTGATCGCCGGCTACGTGATCGGGCTCGCCGTCGCCTTCTTCACCAAGCTGCCGGACGTCCCCCCGGAATGGCGGCTCTTCGTGGTGACGGGCCTCATGGGCGGGCTCTCCACGTTCTCGACGTTCTCGGCAGAAGTCGTCGCGCAACTGCAGCAAGGGCGGCTCGGCTGGGCGGCGATGGAAATCGCGGTCCACGTCAGCGGTTCGCTCATCATGACGACGCTCGGCATCGCGACCGTTGCGCTCGTGGTCCGCTAGAACCTTTTCAAGCTCATACGCTTAGAGGCTTCTTCGGCATTGGCAAGCCACACGCACATTACCCTGCCCCTGCGCGTAAATCCTCCCGCACGATGCGATAGCGCACGTAACGCTTGCCGTCGCTATCCGCCTGCCCGACGCGCCGCATGCCGAGCTTCTCGGCGACGCGCCGCGAGGCGGCATTTTCCGCCGCGATATCGGCGACGAGGCGCGGCAGTCTCACCGTATCGAACGCGTGCCGCCCGATGGCGCGCGCCGCTTCGCTCGCCATCCCCCTGCCCCACGCATCGCGCACGAGCCGCCAGCCGATCTCGACCTCCGGCCCCGCGCCGTGATCGGGAATCAACAGCACCCAGCCGATGAACCGCTCGGGCGCAGCCGCTTCGAAGATCGACCAATAACCGAGCCCGCGTGGATACGCGCGGGTAATCCGGCATTCGACGAACTGCCGGTGCGCGGCAGGGTCGTCCCACGGGCCGGCGATGTGGCGCGTCACTTGCGGATCGCGGTCCATCGCGAGACACGCTTCGAGATCGGCCATCGTGCGTGGGCGCAGCAACAGACGGCCGGTGTCGAACGCGGGTAAAAGGTCGTCAGCGGGCGCGGCTGACGTTATCGAAAACGATGTCATGGCGTAAATCGGCAAAGAGAACGGCTAAGACTGCGCGGGCATGAGCAGCCCGTCGAATACCGCTAACGGCACGCGATTGCAATTGGCACATGCCGGAGTATGCCGCGCTTCAGACATTGACAACCTACGCACTTGGCAAGGCTTTGAAAATTACGTTTAGCCAACAACGCAAGCGGCTTTCTTTAACGTTTCGAAACGACGCTAGGGATTATTACTAAGAAATCACCTATGAACCATGCAACCGCTTAAGCGGCGGCGTACACTCGCACGTGCCCAATCACGGGGGCGTGCCCGGCTTCGGCACCGCCCCGCCCAGCCCGGGCCACACGGAGACTCAGGAGAACAACGACATGAGCTGGACGCGCGAACAGAGAAACGTAACGATCGCAGCCTACCTCGGCTGGACACTCGATGCCTTCGATTTCTTCCTCATGGTGTTCGTATTCAAGGACATCGCCGCCGAATTCAATACCAAGATCACCGACGTCACGATTGCGCTTACGCTGACGCTCGCCATGCGCCCGATCGGCGCGCTGATATTCGGGCGGCTTGCCGATAAATTCGGGCGGCGTCCGACGCTGATGCTCAATATCGCGTGCTATTCGCTGATCGAATTGCTCTCCGGCTTCTCGCCGAACCTGACCACGCTGCTCGTGTTGCGCGCGCTCTTCGGCATCGCGATGGGCGGCGAATGGGGCGTCGGCTCCGCGCTCACGATGGAAACCGTGCCCACGCATTCGCGCGGCATCGTCTCCGGTCTCCTGCAAGCGGGCTACCCGAGCGGTTATCTGCTCGCTTCGATCGTGTACGGCCTCCTCTATCAATACATCGGCTGGCGCGGCATGTTCTTCGTCGGCGTCGCGCCGGCGCTGCTCGTGATGTACATCCGCTCGAGCGTGCCCGAATCGCCCGTTTGGAAGACGATGGAAAAGCGCCCGCGCCCGAGCCTTGTCGATACGCTCAAGCAAAACTGGAAGCTGTCCATCTACGCGATCGTGCTGATGACCTGCTTCAACTTCTTCTCGCACGGCACGCAGGACCTGTATCCGACCTTCCTGCAAAAGCAGCATCATTTCGATCCGCACACGGTGTCGCTCATCGCGATCACGCTGAATATCGGCGCGATCGTCGGCGGCCTGTTCTTCGGCTCGCTCTCCGAGAAGATCGGCCGGCGCCGCGCGATCTTCATTGCGGCGCTGATCGCGCTGCCGGTGCTGCCGCTTTGGGCCTTTTCGACGACGGCTGTCATGCTCGCGATCGGCGCGTTCCTGATGCAGATCTCCGTGCAAGGCGCATGGGGCGTGATACCGGTCCACTTGAACGAGATCTCGCCGGATGAAATCCGCGCGACGTTCCCGGGTTTTGTGTATCAGCTCGGCAACCTGCTGGCGTCCGGCAATGCGCCGATGCAGTCCGCGTTTGCCGAGAGCCACGACAACAACTATGCGATGGCGCTCGCGCTCGTCTGCGGCATCGTGGCGGTCGTCATTGCCGTGCTGATCCTGTTCAGCCGTGAGCGGCGCGGTATCGATATGCGGCAATCGGCCGAGCACGTCACATCGACGGCTTGACGTTCCGATTGAAAGCGAAAGGCGCTTAGTAGAGCGCCTTTCGCCATTGCAAGCGTGAAGCGATGCATGCGTGGGCGTGCAAGCGGTTGAATTGTTCTTTGCTTTAACGGCCTAGAGGACTCTGTCGATACACAAGCCTTGCCGTGATGACGCGTCGTTCCGTATCGTATAAAAAACAGTGGTTTACATTCGAGAGTTGAATCGCTTGTACGCGGCCGGGACACCGGCATGGGAGGCGCACATGGCAGTTCGCACACCGAGCCGGCTCGCCGGCGACACGAAGGCGCGCATCTTGGATGCCGCCGAAGATCTCTTCATCGAATGCGGCTACGAGGCGATGTCGCTGCGGCACATCACGTCGCGCGCCGAAGTCAATCTCGCCGCCGTCAACTATCACTTCGGCAGCAAGGAAGCGCTGATCCACGCGATGCTCGCGCGCCGGCTCGACAAGCTGAACGAAGAGCGCCTGAAGCTGCTCGACCGCTTCGACACCTTGCTCGGCGCAAGCCTGACCTGCGAGCACGTGCTCGGCGCAATGTTCATTCCGGCGCTGCGCCTCTCGCGCGAACCGCGTACGGGCGGCCGCGCGTTCCTGCGTCTCTTGGGGCGCGCGTACACCGATCCGTCCTCGTTCATTCGCGACTTTCTCGACCGCCATTACGCGTCGGTGGCGGAGCGCTTCTTCGATGCGTTCCAGCGCGCGCTGCCGCATCTGCCGCGCGAGGAACTCGGCTGGCGGCTGCACTTTGCGATCGGCGCGCTTTCGGGCGTGCTCGCGGGCGGCGATAGTGCCGGCCTCATCTTCGAGTTCTCACAAGGCAAGTCGATAAACGACTTGCAATTGATCGCGCGCCTCGCCTCGCTGATCGTCGCGGCGCTCAAGGCGCCGCAGCCCGACGCGGCGCAGTTGGCCGCGTTCGCTGCGGTGCTCGGCGACGCGGGCGATCACGCCGATCACGCCGATCACTGCGCGGCGAGTCATGCGGGCAACGGGGGGGATCTCGCGGCCGGCGACGAATCCGCAACGCCAAGCCCGGCAGCACCGGGAACGCAAAATGCTTCGCAGCAGACTGCAGCCCCCGCGATGTCCTCCAGCGACGAAGCCCTCGCGCCGCCGCCCGGGTCGACGATGCCCGCCCCGCGTCCGGCTGCCTGAGTCCGCTTAACGCCAAGCATCGAGCCGCCGGGGCGAGCGCCGCGCCCGCTGCGCCCGCCACGGCCTCGCAGGGAGAAACGTTCATGGCATGGCTCTTCGCGGCGCTTGCTGTCGCGAGTGCGGCACTCGTCTACGTTCGAGCCCGCGCGCCGTGGTGGCTGGCGACGATGGCCGCGTGGACGGGCATCGCCTATCTGAGCGGTGCGGCCAGCCGTGGCGCCACGCTCTTGCTCGCCGTGATCTTCGTGCTGCCCGCGTTCGTGCTCGCCATGAAGCCGCTGCGCCGCGCGTGGCTGACCGAGCGCCTCCTCGCAACGTTTCGCCGCATGCTGCCCGAAATGTCCTCGACCGAGCGCGATGCGATCGAAGCCGGCACCGTCTGGTGGGACGCCGAACTCTTCTCCGGCCGGCCGCATTGGGATGCGCTGCTCGCGCACGGGCCCGCGACGCTCTCATCCGAAGAACGAGCCTTCATCGACAACGAATGCACGCGCCTGTGCGATCTCGCGAACGACTGGGACAGCACCGCGATCTGGCAGGACCTGCCGCCCGCCGCATGGCGCTACCTCAAGGAGCAGGGCTTTCTCGGCATGATCATTCCGCAGCGCTATGGCGGCAAAGGATTCTCCGCGTACGCGCATTCGCAGGTCGTCATGAAGCTCGCGTCGCGCTCGTCGGCGGCGGCCGTCTCGGTGATGGTGCCGAACTCGCTCGGTCCCGCCGAGCTGCTGATGCACTACGGCACCGAGGAGCAGAAGAACCACTATCTGCCGCGTCTCGCGCGCGGCGACGACATCCCCTGCTTTGCGCTGACGAGCCCCTACGCAGGCTCCGACGCGGCCGCGATCCCCGATGTCGGCGTCGCCTGCCGCGGCACGTTCGAAGGCCGCGAAACGCTCGGCTTTCGCGTCACGTGGGACAAGCGCTACATCACGCTCGGGCCGATCGCGACCGTGCTCGGGCTCGCGTTCCGCGCGCTCGATCCCGACCATCTGCTCGGCCCCGGCGACGAACCCGGCATCACGTGCGCGCTGATTCCGGCAACGCATCCCGGCGTCGTGATCGGGCGGCGCCATTGGCCGCTCAACGCGGTGTTTCAGAACGGCCCGAACTCCGGCAAGGACGTCTTCATCCCGATCGATTGGGTGATCGGCGGACGCGCACAAGTCGGCAACGGCTGGCGCATGCTCATGGAGTGTCTTGCGGCGGGCCGTGCGATCTCGCTGCCGTCGTCGAGCGTCGGCATGGCGAAGCTCGCGGTGCGCGGCACCGGCGCGTATGCCGCGGCTCGCCGCCAGTTCCGCACGCCGATCGGCAAGTTCGAAGGCATTCACGAAGCGCTCGGCCGCATGGGCGGCAACCTCTATCTGATGGACGCGGCACGGCGCCTTTGCGCGCAGGCGGTCGATCTCGGCGAAAAGCCGTCGGTGCTGTCGGCGATCGCGAAGTACCACATCACCGAGCGCGCGCGCAAAGTGATCAACGACGGCATGGACGTGATCGGCGGCAAGGGCATCTGCATGGGGCCGTCGAATTTTCTGGCGCGGCCGTATCAGCAGATGCCGATTTCGATCACCGTCGAAGGCGCGAACATCCTCACGCGCTGCCTCATCATCTTCGGGCAAGGCGCGATCCGCTGCCATCCGTATGTGCTCAAGGAAATGACCGCGGCGCGCGAACCCGATCGCAAGAAAGCGCTGCGCGATTTCGACGAGGCAGGGTTCGGACACGCGATTTTTCTCGCGTCGAACGCCGTGCGCGCTTTCGTCTACGGCATCACGGCGGGCGCGGCGATTCCCGCGCCGGCTTCGGCCTACGCGCCGCTCGCCGCGTATTACCGCGCGGCGACGCGGCTTTCCACGGCGTTCGCGTTCGTCGCCGACGTCTCGATGCTCGCGCTCGGCGCCGACCTCAAGCGCCGCGAGCGGATCTCCGCGCGGCTCGGCGACGCGCTTTCGCACCTGTTCCTGATCTCCGCGGCGCTCAAGCGCTTCGAGGACGAAGGCCGCCAGGAAGCGGACCTGCCCTTCGTGCGCTGGGCCGTCGAGGATGCGCTGTATGCGGCGCAACAAGCGCTCGACGGCGTCCTCGCCAACTATCCGAAGCCGCGCCTCGCGATGCTGCTGCGCGCGTGCGCGTTTCCGCTCGGCATGCCGGCGCGGCCCCCCGCCGATACGCTCGCGAGCCAAGTCGCCGAACTCGTGCAGACGCCGTGCGACGCGCGCGAGCGGCTGGTCGCGGATTCGTATGTGCCCGACGCCGGCCGCGACCCGCTCGGCTACGGCGAGCTGTTGTTCCATCTGACGCCGCACGTGGCCGATATCGAGCACAAGTTGCGCGACGCGGTGAAGCGCAACCAGCTCGCGCCGATGCCGCAGAGCCTCGCACACTTGCGCGCGTGGGCCGATGCGGCGCAGGACCAGGGACTCATCGACGCCCATGAGCGCCAGACGCTCGACGATTACGTGCGCTACGGCGAGCTCGTCGTCAAGGTCGACGATTTCGGTCCGGAATTCGACCTCCTCGACGCGCTGCAAAAGCGTCACGACGCGCTCGCGAAATCGGGCGAACTGATCGAATGAACCACCCCCGCGCTCACATACGTTCGCTGCGGCATGCGCGATGGAATCATCGGCCGATGCGAATCGTTTTGTAGAGGCGAGCGGCCAGGGCGTGGTCGCCATCGTCGAAAATTGAACGAATCACACGCCCGGTACACAATGCCGAACCCCCTGCACCAGCCGCCTCGCGGCCTTTCCAATCAGCCCGTGCCCGCGACGAGAAACCCATCGAGAGATCGCCGATGACCGAACCCTACGCTGCTTCGCCCGCCGCAGCGCCCAACACCGACGGCATCTGGTACGCCTCGTACGCGCCCGCAGTGCCGCACGAAATCGACGCTGACCGCTATCCATCGGTCGCGCAGTTCTTCGACGAATGCACGGCCCAATACCGCGAGCGCGTCGCGTTCGTGAGCGTCGGCGAAAGCCTCACGTACGGCGAGCTTGCGCGCAAAGCCACCGCGTTCGCCGCGTATCTGCAGAGCGTGGGCGTGAGGCCCGGCGACCGCGTCGCGATCATGCTGCCGAACACGTTCCAGTACCCCGTCACGCTGTTCGGCGCGTTGAAGGCGGGCGCGGTCGTCGTCAACGTGAACCCGCTCTACACCGTGCGCGAACTCGCGCATCAGTTGAAGGACAGCGGCGCGCAGACCATCGTCGTGTTCGAGAACTTCGCGAAGACGCTCGAAGACGCGCTGCCCGGCACCGCGATCGAGCGCGTGATCGTCACCGCGCTCGGCGACCTGCTCGCCGACGGCTTGAACCTCAAAGGCCGCTTCCTGAATGTCATGCTCAAGCATGTGAAGAAGCAGGTGCCCGCTTATGGCCTGCCGCAGGCGGTGCGACTGAAACAGGCGCTCGCGCTTGGCTTCGCGCGCCCGTTCGCGCCCGTGCGCGTCGCGCACACCGACCTCGCGTTCCTGCAATACACGGGCGGCACGACCGGCGTCGCAAAAGGCGCGATGCTCACGCATCGCAACATCGTCGCGAACCTGCTGCAGGCGAAAGCGTGGGCCGAAAGCGAGCTGTGCGACGACATCGAAACGGTGCTCACGCCGCTGCCGCTTTATCACATCTATTCGCTGACGGTGAACGGTTTCGTCTTTCTCGGCCTCGGCGGCCGCAACATCCTCATCGCCAATCCGCGCGACACAGCTCGCGTGATGAAGATCCTGCGTCACGAAACGTTCACCGGCATCACCGCGGTCAACACGCTTTACAACGCGTTCCTCGAAAACGAGGCATTCCGCCAGCGCGACTTCTCGAAGCTCAAGCTCGCGATGGCGGGCGGCATGGCGATGCAGCGCGCGGTGGCCGAGCGCTTCAAGGCAGTGACGGGCAAGCCGATCGTCGAAGGCTACGGGCTCACCGAATGCTCGCCGATCGTCACGATGACGCCCATCAACGTGAAGGCGCAGCGCGAGTACGACGGCTCGGTCGGCCTGCCCGCGCCGTCCACGCAGGTGCGCTTCAAGAAGGAAGACGGCAGCTGGGCCAACATCGGCGAGGCGGGCGAATTGTGCGTGAAGGGCCCGCAAGTCATGAAGGGCTATTGGAACCGGCCCGACGAAACCGCGAAGGCGTTCGACGCCGACGGGTGGCTCGCGACCGGCGACATCGGCGTGATGGACGAACACGGCTTCGTGCGCCTGATCGACCGCAAGAAGGACATGATCCTCGTGTCGGGCTTCAACGTGTATCCGAACGAGATCGAGGACGTGCTCGCGATGCATCCGGCCGTGCGCGAAGCGGCGGCGATCGGCGTGCCCGACGACGTGCAAGGCGAGCGCATCAAGGTGTTCATCGTCGCGCGCAGCCCGATCACGGCCGACGAAGTGATCCAGCACTGCCGCAAGCATCTGACGGGCTACAAGGTGCCGAAGCTCGTCGAGTTTCGCGAGTCGTTGCCGCAAACCAACGTCGGCAAGATCTTGCGGCGCACGCTGCGCGACGAGGAGATCGCCAAGCGCGGCCAGGAGCGCGGCGGCTGACGGTCGATGACGGCGGCGCAGCGCGCCCGCCGATGGAGAGGGAGAGCGTCATGCAACGTTTCGGATCCGGTCCTCTATGGCGCCTGCGGGACGCGGCGCGCACGCGACGGCTGGCGAGAGCCGGCGCGCCGCGCGGGCTGGCCGCATCGGCTGCATCAGCCGCATCGGCCATGACAGCCGCCCTGCTGTTCTGCGGCTCGCAAGCTGCGTACGCGCAGAACGACACGGCTGGCGCGAGAGCGGCGCAAGCGGACGCTTCCGCCATCGTCGAGGCGGCCGTGAAGCCGCCCGCCGTGCCTGTCGCACAAGCCGGCACGCTGCCGCTCGATGCGCAAGTGCAGTGGCTGCGCCGCGCCGCGCAAAGCGGGATGCTCGAAAAGCTCGACGACGATGCGCTCGGCGCCCTCTTCAGCTCGCTCGATCCGCGCACGCTGTCGCGCTACATCGCGGCGGGGCCGAACGGCTACCCGTCGTACGAATTCACGATGCTGCGCCAGGAGCGCATCCGCGGCGTGTGGCCCGACAAGCCCGATCACATGATCGTGCGTCTCACGCGCGATCCGTTGCGGATCTACGCGAAGTGGCTGCCGGACGGCGCGCACTCAGGACAGGAGCTCATCTACGACTCGACGCTGCGCTCCGACGAAATGTACGGGCACTTGGGCGGCATCCTGAGCGTGATGCCGCTGTGGACGTCGCTCTCCGGCGTGCTCGCGCGAACGCAGTCGAATCACAACGTGCGCGAGCTCGGCACCGAATTCATCGCGCAGCAGTTCGTCGCCGACAGCAAGAAGTTCGAGGCGGCGGGCGTCGAGCGGTCGGAGAAGATCGAAGTGAAGACGATCGCGGGCGTGCGCGTCGTCGCGTTCACGTTCGAATCGCCGACGGGCCGCCCCGAGTTCTACGCAAAGAAGGAAACGCTCGGGCTCGACTTGCGGCATCCGTACTTCCGTACGGTTGAGTCCTACGACAACGACGGGCGGATTTTCGAGCGCATTGTGTTCGACAGCGTCACGCCCAAGACGCTGCCTGAGGAGACGTTTGATCCGAAGAATCCGGCTTATCGGTTTTAGCAGAGCGCCGTTGACGCAATCGCGCATTCCCTATCAGAAACGCCACCGCACACGCACCACCCGCCCCGTGCCGTTCAACCTGCAGCACGGTGCGATTCGCGGCCACCGCCAGGTGCTTCAACACGAAAAAGTCCGATGCGCGAATCACGCCGGCCAACGGCGCGTTCGTTCGCGCCAGGCACGGCGCCAGCCTCGCATACCAAAGCACGCCGACGTCGCCTTCGATAGCGAACAACTGCGTTCCGCCGCACGCAGCCGAATCGGCAAACGCGCGGCTGGCGGCGAGCGACGCATCGTAGATCGCCATCCCGCCGGGCTTCTTCAGCGCATCGGCGAGCCACGGCGGCAGCCATCCCCCCACCGTCAGCCACGCGCCCGTCTTCACGAACGTCCGCCGGTCCATCTCCGCGCCCTCGTCTCTCGCTCTCGCATCACGTATAGCCGCGCTTGCCGCGCCAGACGCGCGGCCAGATCCCCTGCTTGCCCGGCGACAAAATGCCCGCGGGATCGAGCGCATCCTTGATCGTTTCCGACAAGCGCAACAGCGCGCCGTTGTTGAAGCTGTACTGCGCCGCCGCGAAATCCATATACGCCAGGTGTGCGCGATATTCGCCATAGCCCGCCGCGTGCGCGTCGCTCATCAGCGAGCGCAGTGTGTCGCCGGCAGCGTCGGTCTGGCTCTTGTCGTCACGATCGAAGATCACCGCGGCGATCTGATGCAGGTGCCGCTCGCCCGCGGTGAAACCGCCGTAATAGTCGAAACCGTACTCGGCCATCCGCGTCTTCGCGAGCGTGTATTGGCGCATCGCGTCGCGCCCCGTGAACGGACAGATCGGCGAGAAGTCGACGTGCGCGCCTGCCCCGCCGCGCCAGTCGAGCATGCGGAACGCGCTCATCGACGGAATGCCTGCGAGGTTGCGGTCGGCGCCGCCCACGGGCTCGGCGTCGCCCGCATATTTCGCCGCCGTGATCCGCGCGCCGCGAATCCGCGCAAACGCGCGCTGGACCATCGCGTAGCGCACGTCGAGCAGTTCCGGGGCACCGTAGAGCGCGAAATGCAGATTCCAGCGGCCGACGCCGAGCTTGTCGAGCATCGCGGCTACCGCGCTTTCGGGCATTGCGCCCGGCCCGTCGTACCATGTCGCGCGCGACGACACCCCGGCCGCGCGGCGAATCCCGCCTTCGATCACCGCGTGGTGACGGATCGTCTCGTCGAGCCGCAGCGGCCGCAGCGTTTCGACGATCGCTTCCAGATCACCCTCGTCGCGGCACTGAATCTCGCCGAGCAGATACGCGCTCGGCTGCGGCATGAGCCAGATGCCGAGCTTGGTGACGATGCCGAAGTTCGACTGCATGAACATCGCGTCATAGGACGGCCCGAAGCCGGGGCGGTACAACTGCCACGAGGTGCCCGGATCGATGCCCCCCATGCCCGTGCGCAGCACGTCGCCGTTCGCGAGCACGACCTCCATGCCGCACTGCATCGCCGCGTGATCGCCGTACGGCGTATAGCCGAACCCGCGTTCGAGCGTGTTGCCGACGATGCTCCCCCAGCCCGCCGCCGGCGTATCGACCCACAGACGCAAGCCGTGCTCGCGCAGATACGCGTAGAGATCGAAATAGGTGACGCCGGGTTCGACGAGCGCATACGCGAGCGTCTCGTCGACTTCGAGAATGCGGTTCATCCGCTTGAGGTCGAGCACGACCGAACCGGCCAGACGCGGCGCGGCGCCGCCGTACGCGAAGTTGCGGCCCGTGGAGACCGTCCACAGCGGCAGCCGGTACGCGTTGGCGATGCGCAGGATCTCGCGGATCTCGTCGACGGAGGCAGGCAGCACCGCCGCGGAGGCGACGAACGCCTGCGGGTTTTCCGGTCCCGGCAAGAACGGATCGGCGTAGGCCGCGAGATCGTCGCTCCTGGCGATGAGATTCGGCCGGCTGACGACCGACGCCAGCTCGGCGAGCGCTCTATCGAACGTGGCCTCGGAGAGGTTGGGCGGCAGCGTGCGTTTCAATTCGCGTTTCCTTCCTGTTGTTATCGATCATCGATCGCCGCCGCCCCGAACCGCAAGGGCCCGGGCCGTCAATTGCCCCGCAACGCGTCACGCGCCGCCGGCGAAGCCGCCGCGACCGAGCGGCGGCACGCGTCAACGACGATGGAATCCGCCGCCGCCGCCCATGCCGCCCCATCCGTGCGGGCTGCCCCACGCATGCGGGCCGCCCCAGCCGCCGCGCATTCCCATGTGGTTGCCGTGAAACGCGACGTGCATGTGATCGCGATCGAAGTGATGGAAATGGTGGAAATGATCGACGAACACGAACGACCCGCCGACGCCGAACACGACCGGCGGTCCCCAATACCACGGGCCTCCCCAGTACGACGGACCGTAGTAGGACGCATAGTCGCTTTCCGGTATGACCCAGCTGCCGTCGAGGTTCTGCACGATCTGCCAGGTGCCGTTCGGTTGCAGGCACGCGAGCCCGGAGATCTGCTGCATGGTGCCGTCGATTTCGGCTTGTCCCGTCACTTGGCGGCATGTGCCCACGGGGGGCGAAGAAGTGTCTGCCGCGTCCTGCGCCGCAGCGGGAACGGCGCACAACGCGCCGGCGATGAGCGCTGTTCCGAGTCCAAAAGTATTACGCATGATGTCACCCTGCCTGGAGCGCCTGCCGCTGCCTCGAAGATGGCGGCCTGCGAGGCGATCCCTTACCTGCTGCTCACTGCTCGTTCCCCGCTTGCTGGTCCCCGCTTTGCTGCTTCTCGGCCTGTGCGCGGTGATCGGCCGTTGGCTTCTGCGCGGCGCCGTCGCGTGAACGGCGCCTCGTCATCGCATTCGTTCATTGCCACACGTCGGGCCGTCCGCCGAGCGCGCTGCACACCTCGATCGCAATCGCGCGCAGCTGTTCTTCCGACAACTGTCCGGAGAGCGCATAGCCCATGTGGTCGCTGACCCAGTAGAACGTGCGCCGGTTGCCGTCGCGAAAGAGCCTGAACGCCGTCTGGTCGTTCGGAATCGCGGTGACGTAGAGCGTCAGGCGCGCGCCCGCGTTGTTCTGATACATGAACTGCGCGGCCGGACTGGCCGCGTCGCCCGGCAAGAGCCGCCCGCCGACGAGCGAGTAGCCGTATTCCTGCAGCGACGGCACCGAAAGCGGACGGTTCAATCGCTTAGACAGCCACGCGATCAAATGCTCCTCTTCGGCAGCGGCCACTTCGACCGGGTGCCGCTTCTCCGGCGCATAGACCGCGTAGGCGATATCGGCACGCTCGGCGAACGCCATCTGCTGCTGCGGCCACGCAAGCCGCTGCGTCAGCGCACCCGCCAGCACCGCGAGTCCCGCCCCGACCGCCACCCAGCACGCCGCGATCCCAACCCGCTGCCACCACGGCCTGCGCACGCGCAGCACGAGATACGGCGCACCGGCCCCATGCGCGTCCGACGGCGCCGCGCACAGCGCGCGCAGCGCCGACTGCTGCGCGCGATAAGCGGCAACGAGGCTCGCGGCGCGCGCGTCCGCGGCAAGCCGTGCGACCGTTTCGAGCCGCTCGGGCTCGGCCAGCTCGCCGTCGACGAATGCCGAGAACGTGCGCAACTCGGCTTCGGTGAAGCCGGAAGTTACCGCAGGATCGTAGTCGTCGCTCATCTCGTGTTTCTCACTACTTTTAACGACGCAGCGTGATGCGTCGGACCCTCGGTCAACAGCACGCGCAGGTGCTCGCGTGCGCGCGACAGGCGCGACATCACCGTGCCGATCGGCACGTTCAGCACCGCCGAGGCCTCCTGATAGCTGAGCTCCTCGACCCCCACCAGCAACAGCACTTCGCGCTGCTCGACGGGCAGCAGGTACAGCGCGCGCTGCACGTCGCGCAGCACGAGCGCATCGACTTCGCCGCGCGGCGCTTCGAGCGTGCGCCACGGCGCGTGCTCATCGTCGACCGCGATTTCGCGCCGCCCGCGCAACTGGTCGATATAGAGGTGCCGCAGTATCGTGAGCAGCCAGGCGCGCAGGTTGCTGTCGGGGCGAAACGCGTGCGCGCGGACGAGCGCACGCTCGGCCGTGTCCTGCACCAAGTCGTCGGCCCAGGCAGGATCGCCCGTCAGTGCGCGCGCGTAGCGGCGCAACTGCGGGAGCCACCCGATGACGTCCGCTTCAAAGCTCACGCAGCGACGGCGCGATGGGCGCCGCCGTCAATAGCCGCCGCCGCTGCCGCTGCTGCTCGCGCCGCCGGCGGAATTCGAGTCGCCGTTCGGCGTCTGGCAGCCGCCCGCAGCAAGCGCGAGCGCGAATACCACGAGAATGGCGGATAGCTTCTGGATCAAGTTCATGTACCTCTCCTGTGTCGACCGGAGTTAGCGCTTTAGCGCTTACTCCGGTCCCATGCAAAGCGGTCGACCGGAGTTAGCGCTTTAGCGCTTACTCCGGTCCCATGCAACGCTGTCGACCGGAGTTAGCGGCCATCGGCGCCCGAATGGCGTCCATGTGACGAATTAACGGGCCGCAAGGCCGCTTTATTCCGCGAACGCGCGCGCTTTTTCTTACCTAAGATTAGGTCTGAATCGGGCCGGTGTCGCCCCGCCGCGCGGCCGGCGCTGTGCCTTTGGCGCCGCCGCCGATTCCGCGCATGGTTGGCGCGCGTTATAGTGAATGCCGGCCAGACAAAACACGCGCGCCGCGACCCGGGGTAAAATTCCGGCGAACGCGCGTGCATCGCCCGCACGCACGACTAACTTTCTCGCAGCCCCCCTGCGCCTTCGCAATGCCCAATCCCGCAGAATCGCATCCGCAAAACGACTTCATGAACGCCGCGCGCAAAGAAAGAAAGCGCGTTGAAATCTATCTCGTGAACGGGATTCGTCTCACGGGATGCATCGAGTCGTTCGATCAGTATCTGGTGATGCTGCGCACGCCGGTCGGCCTGCAAGGCATCTACAAGCGCGCCATTTCGACGATCCAGCTCGATACCGGCACGCGGCCCGGTCCGCGCGGCCCGCGCACCGGCGGCGGCCACGGCGAGCGCCATACCTCGCGCGACGGCTTCGGTCCGCGCGAGCCGCGCGAGCCGCGGGAATCGCGCGATTCCCGCGACATGCAAGGCACGCCGCCCGCAGCGGCAAGTGCGCCCGCGGAGCGCGCGCCGGACGCGCCCGCTTCCGGGTCCGGCCCGGTCGTCGTCACGCGCCGGCGCCGGCCGTACGGCGCCGCGCCGGGTGGCAACGAGTCCGGCGGATGATCAGCCGCCGGGCACGTCGAGCCGCCGCAGGATCTCCTCGACCCGCTCGCTTTGCTTGAGCGTCAGTTCGAACTGGCGCTGGACCTCGAGCAGCCGCCGGCGCCAATAATCGACGTTCAGCGTGGGGTTCGTCGGCTGCCGCGTCGCCCAATCCAGATGATTCAGTTCGGCTTCCACCACGTGCTGCGCTTGAACTCTACGGGCGGCGTTCGTTTCTTTCTTTCCCATCTCATGTTCGCGTGTTGAGCGGTTATCCCGCTACGCGTCAGTTGAGCAAAATCGGTGCCGCGCGCGGGTCCCGCACTCAAGACGCGCAAGGCGTGCACGTTTTGAACGAACGGCCTTCGCTTACGCTTCTGTCCCGAGTCCGCGTCGCCACGCGCGCGTTTTCTTCATCGCCTGTGTGCAGACTTAAACGGCCGATCGCCGCGCAATCCGTCGAATCGGCGGGGCCTTTGTGGGCTATGCTGGTTGCTCGCCAGTCCTGCTGGAGCCGCATCATGTCCCCTGCCAAGCCCACCCCGAAGCCGCCTGATCCGCAACCCGCCGAATCCGCCGATGAGCGTCTCGACGAAGCGCTCGACGAAACCTTTCCGGCAAGCGATCCGATCGCCGTCGATCCCGCCGAACCGCCCGAAGAAAAAGCCAAACGCCGCTGATCCCGCCCGGCCGTCCGGTGCCCTCCCGCGCGTGACACCCAAGACCGCTTACGGGTTCGATCCCGAGCGGGCGCAGTTGAGCCTGCTGGTGTTTGCGGTGGTGGTCGTCGGCATGCAGACGGCGCCCTTGCTGATCGGCGGTCCGGCGCCCTACGTGGTCGGCTGCGGGTTGTACAAGCGCGCGATCCACGGCTGGCTGCCGCTGTCGCATTGGGTCGGGCTCGGGCTCCGCGCGCTCATCGCCCCGGTCGCGTTCCGTACGGAGCGGCTGATGACGGGCGCGCTGACCACGCTCGTGATGAGCGTCGTCGCCTGGGAGAGCATGTCGCGCCGGCACGCAGGGCACGCGGGCGGTTTGCGCGCCGAGTGAGCGCCACATGAAACGACGCCACCCCGCCCGGCAAGCGCCGGGCGGGGTGGCGTCGAGTGACGATCAGGCGGCCGGCGAACCGGCGGCCCGCGAACCGGCAGCGGACAGCCGGCAGGCGCCGGTGGCGCAGCCCGCGTTCGCGACGCTTAGCGCGTGGTGCGCGGCAAGCCGGCGTCGTTCTCGCGTTGCAACTCGGCCACGGCGCGCTGGGCTTCGCGCAATTGCGCTTGCGCTTGTGCCTTTTGCGCCTGCAGCACGGCGGCTTCGTCGCGCGTTTCCTTCTGATGGTCGTCGACCAGCTTCTGCTGCTCGCGCGCGATATTGAGGTCGGCTTGCAGACGGCTCGCGCGATCCTGCGACAGCGCGATCAGGCGGTCGGTGTATGCCTTTTGTGCCTCGAGCTTGGTGCGGCGGATTTCGACATCCGAAAGCTGCACGCTGCGCCGCGCGAAATCGCCGTAGATCGCTTCGGCACGCCCTTCGTCTTGCGTCTTGATCACGCGCCAAAAGGTTTTCTGCTGGAACAGCGCGACGTAATACGTCGTCTCCTTGCCGTAGAACAAGAGGCTCGCGCCGTAGCTGCCGTTGTAGGTCGTGCGCAGTTCGGCCAGTTCGTTGCCGTGGATCATCTGTTGCAGTTCGGCAACGTTGCCCGTGGCGGATTGCTTCGCTTCGTCGGCGGTCAGGGCCGTCGAGGCCGGCGCGGCGGCGGCAACGGGTGTCGTCGACGGCAGCGGATCGTTAATGCCCGGCTGCGACGCGACCGCTGCTTCGGCGGCGTTGCCCGACGCGGGCGGCATCGGTAAGTTACTGTTCGAATTGGTTTGTGCGTGAACTCCCTGGATTCCCCCGATCATGACCAGCGCGGCGAGCGCGGTCCCCCGCAAGTGCGAAATATGGATCATGTAATTTGATTCCTGCGCAGATAGTTCTAATTGTCAAATCAAGCGTCTCATTATTACTCACTTTCACGCGCTTCGGGTTTCTCGTCGAAGATTTGGTACTTACGCATTTTTTCCCACAACACCAGCTGAACTGACACCGAATGTGCCCGGCGCTCGCGAAGGGGCTGGACGGGCCTGATTAGAGGTTCCTCTCGCACGCAGACCGCGTGGCTTCGCGCGTATTCTGCTTGCATTCTTGAAAGACGCTGTCCGCACCGTATCGTGACGACTCGGCGCAAAAACAATCGAAAGACGACTCACCCAAGGAGGAAGACAATGCGGCGTTTCACGCAACGCGCCCAGGCGCTCGCGCTCAGAACCCTCAAACAGGCCACGCTCGCCGGCGTGCTGCTGGCAAGCGCCGGGCTCGCGCTGGCTCAGGGAACCGAGACGCCTGTCGGCACCTGGCAAACGATCGACGATCACACCGGCCAGCCGAAAGCGCTCGTGCAGATCACCGAGGACAGCAACGGCGAACTGAGCGGCAAGGTCATCAAAGGTCTCAGCCCGAACGACAATCCGCAGCGCCGCTGCACCGAGTGCACCGACGCACGCAAGGATCAACTGATCCTCGGCATGACGATCATCAACGAGATGAAGAAAGCGGACGACGGCTGGGATGGCGGCACCATCCTCGATCCGGAAAACGGCAAGGTGTACAAGTGCAAGATGCACGTCGAAGACAACGGCCAGAAGCTCGTCGTGCGCGGATATATCGGGATTTCGCTGCTTGGCCGCTCGCAGACTTGGAATCGCGTGCAGTGAGCGCCTGAGGACGCTTATGGCAAGCGACGCGTTATGCAGCCACCAGGCGCGTGAAAGCTGGGGCACATAGAAGAAAGCCGGCCGACGTTATCTATCGTCTGGCCGGCTTTATTTCACGGATAAACGGCTGGACTCAGCCATACATTACGCCGCGTGCTTGAGCGACACGGCGAATTCCTGCAGCGAAACCGTTTGTGCCGGGACCGCTCCGGACGCTGGCGCTACCGGGATGGCAGGCACGCCGGCCGAAACTGCGGGCGCCGGTCTTACAACCGTCTTCGCATGCGAACGCATGCGCGTTTCCATGAAGCTGCACAGCTCTTCACTGGCTGCGCCGTACAACTGCTGGAGCATTTCCTTCAACGTGCCGGACTGGTGCCACGCTTTGAAGCGGCGATGGCAAGTCTGGTACGACGGGTAGCGGCGCGGCATGGTGGACCAGGTTGCGCCGCTGTACATCACCCGCAGCACGCCGTTCAAAACGGCCCGCGTGTTGGCGAGAGGACGCCCGCGCAATTCGGCGCGCGGACGCAGTTCCGGCAACAGCGGTGCCACGCGTTGCCATTCTTCATCGGTGATATCGCGATAGGGTGTCATGGTCCTCTCCTTGTTCAGATCCATGACAAAACAATATCGAGGTACCCCTGCACCGAATATCGGACGAATCCGAATTTTGAAATAGCCTAATCGCAAAGGCGTCGCAGAAGCAGACAACACCGCTTCCTCTGCCGTTTCCCTTAGGTCAACGACGTATCGACGATCCGCCGCGGCGCTTCCAAATACTCCTTCGATTGCATCTCGACGAGGCGCGACACCGTCCGGCTGAATTCGTTGGCCATCGGCCCTTCGACATACAAATCCTCGGCGGGCACCGCGGCCGACATCAAGAGCTTTATCTTGTGGTCGTAGAACACATCGACGAGCCACGTAAAGCGCCGCGCCTCGGACGCCATCCGCGGCGACATCTGCGGCACATCCGACAGAATTACCGCATGAAAACGAGTCGCGAGCTCCAGATAATCGTTTTGCGAACGCGGGCCGCCGCACAGCGTCGCGAAGTCGAACCAGACGACGCCGTCGGCCTTGCGCAACGCCTTCAGCTCACGCTTTTCGATGTGCAGGATCGGGCTTTCGTCGGGCACCGCGGCGAGCTGCGCAAACGCGCTGCGCAGCGCCTTGTCGGCGGCGGCGCCCATTGGCGTGTGATAGACCGACACCTGCGCGAGCGTGCGCTGCCGGTAGTCGATGCCCGCGTCGACATTGATCACGTCGAGCTTCGTCTTGATCAGCTCGATCGCCGGCAGCACCCGGTCGCGATGCAGGCCGTCGGGGTAGAGCGTGTCCGGATCGTAGTTGGACGTCATCACGAACTGCACGCCGTTCTCGAACAGCTTGTCGAGGAGGCGATACAGGATCATCGCGTCCGCGATATCGGAGACGTGAAATTCGTCGAAGCAGATCAAGCGATAGCGCTTCGCGACACGCCGCGCGAGTTCGTCGAGCGGATCGGCCTGCCCTTTCAGCTCGTCGAGTTCGCGATGCACTTCACGCATGAACTCGTGAAAGTGCAGGCGCGTCTTGCGCGTGAGCGGCACGACCGCATAGAAGCTGTCCATCAGGAAGCTCTTGCCGCGCCCCACGCCGCCCCACATGTAGATCCCGCGCGGCAGATCCGGATGCATGATCAGCTTCATTAAGGCGTTCGGGCGGCGCGCCTTGTACGCGACCCACTCGTCGTAGCACCGCTGCAGACGGTCGACGGCCGCGCGCTGCGCCGCATCGGATTGATATCCCCGCGTCTGCAGTTCTTTTTCGTAGTATTCGGTGACGTTCATCTTGACGATAAAAAAACAAAAGGCGGGTGGGGGAAGCCCCCCGCCCGCCTTCGTGGTACTGCAGCCGCGCCTGACTGAAATGACACAACCCCGACGCTCACTTCGTCCCCCTGAGGGGGCGCCTGAGCGCGCTTGGGGCGGCCCGGCGAGCGCTGAGACGGCCGGCGCGGCCTCTTTACCGGTTACATATTGAGCGAGCGTTTGTCGACGGCGAGCGCCGCTTCGCGCATCACTTCGGAGAGCGACGGGTGCGGATGGCAGATGCGGCCGATGTCTTCCGACGCCGCTTTGAACTCCATCGCCACCACGGCTTCGGCGATCAAGTCCGAGGCGTTCGCCGAGATGATATGCACGCCGAGCAGCTCGTCGGTCTTGGCGTCGGCGATCATCTTGACGAAGCCGTCCGACTTCGCGATGCCGAGCGCGCGGCCGTTCGCCATGAACGGGAACTGGCCCGTCTTGATCTCGCGGCCTTCGGCCTTCAACTGCTGCTCGGTCTTGCCGACCCACGCGATTTCCGGCTCGGTGTAGATCACCCACGGAATGCAGTTGTAGTCGATGTGCGGCTTCTGGCCGTCGATGATCTCGGCGACCAGCACGCCTTCGTCTTCCGCCTTGTGGGCGAGCATCGGGCCGCGCACCACGTCGCCGATCGCGTAGACGTTCGGCACCGCCGTGCGGCAGTGGTCGTCGACGTCGATGAAGCCGCGCTCGTTCGCCTTCAGGCCGATCGCCTCCAGCCCGAGGTTGTCGGTGTTCGGCACGCGGCCGATCGACACGATCAGGCGGTCGGTTTCGAGCGACTGCACGTTGCCGTCCTTGTCCGTGTAGTCGATCGTCACGTTCTTCGCGGTCGTCTTCACTGCGCCGATCTGCACGCCGAGGTGAATGTCGAGACCCTGCTTCTTGAACTGCTTCGCGGCTTCCTTCGCGAGCGCTTCGTCACAGGTGCCGAGGAATGCCGGCAGCGCTTCGAGCACGGTCACGTCGGCGCCGAGGCGGCGCCACACCGAGCCCAGCTCCAGGCCGATCACGCCCGCGCCGATCACGGCGAGCCTCTGCGGCACGGAGTCGAACGCAAGCGCGCCTTCGTTGTCCGACACGATCTTGTTGTCGACCGGTGCGTTCGGCAGGTGGCGCGCCTTCGAACCCGTCGCGATGATCACGTTCTTCGCCGTGACGACTTCGGTCTCGCCCTCGCCGCTCACTTCGATCGACACGCCGGCGTCGGTCTTGCCGGTGAACCTGCCGTGGCCCTTGAGCCACGTGATCTTGTTTTTGCGGAACAGGAACTCGATGCCCTTCGTCATCTTCTCGACGATGCCGTCCTTGCGGGCCATCATCTTCGCGATGTCGAGCTTCACGTCCGACACGTTGATGCCGTGGTCGGCGAGGTGGTGCGCCGTGTTCTCGAACTCCTCCGACGACGCGAGCAGCGCCTTCGACGGAATGCAGCCCACGTTCAGGCACGTGCCGCCTAGCTTGAGCGTGCCGGCCGGGTTCTTCCATTTTTCGATACATGCGACCGTCTTGCCGAGCTGCGCGGCACGGATCGCGGCGACATAGCCGCCCGGGCCGGCGCCGATCACGACGACGTCAAATTCTTTGGACATGACAATCCTTTCGATGACGCAACGGCGCACGGCGGGTTTTCCTACCCTGCCGCGCGGCGCTGCGATTCAAGTCAAACGCAATGCGGAAAGACTGATGCGAAACTGCGGGGATTACAGATCCAGCAGCAGGCGGGCCGGATCTTCGAGCGCGTCCTTCATCGCGACGAGCGACAGCACGGCTTCGCGGCCGTCGATGATGCGGTGGTCGTACGACAGCGCGAGGTAGTTCATCGGACGGATCACGATCTGGCCGTTCTCGACAACCGCACGCTCCTTCGTCGCGTGCACGCCGAGGATGGCCGATTGCGGCGGGTTGATGATCGGCGTCGACAGCATCGAGCCGAACACGCCGCCGTTCGAGATCGAGAACGTGCCGCCCGTCATTTCTTCGATCGACAGCTTGCCGTCCTTCGCCTTCTGGCCGAACTCGGCGATCTTCTTTTCGATGTCGGCGAGGCTCATCTGGTCCGCGTTGCGCAGGATCGGCACCACGAGGCCGCGCGGCGAACCGACTGCGATACCGATGTCGAAGTAGCCGTGATAGACGATGTCGTTGCCGTCGATCGACGCGTTCACGAGCGGGAACTTCTTGAGCGCATGCACAGCCGCTTTCACGAAGAACGACATGAAGCCGAGCTTCACGCCGTGTTCCTTCTCGAACTTGTCCTTGTACTTGTTGCGCAGGTCCATGACCGGCGCCATGTTCACTTCGTTGAACGTCGTGAGGATGGCGTTGGTCTGTTGCGACTCGAGCAGACGCTCTGCGATACGCGCACGCAGGCGCGACATCGGCACACGCTGTTCCGGACGGTTCTGGAGCCAGGCATCGGCCGACGCCGGGGCCTTCACGTCCGGCAGCGACGCACGCGCAGCCTTCGCGGGCGCAGCAGCCGGAGCCTTCGCGGCAGGCGCCGGTGCCGGAGCCGCAGCGCCGGCGGCGAGCACGTCGCCCTTCGTGACGCGGCCGTCGCGGCCCGAGCCTTGCAGTTGATCGGCGGAGAGGTTCTTCTCGGCCATCAGCTTGTTCGCGGCGGGCGACGCGGCAGTGCCGGCGGAAGCCGTCGCAGCGGCGGCGGCCGGTGCAGCGGCGGGCGCCGGCTGCACTTCGGCCGTGCCTGCTGCCGCGGCGGCCGCGGGAGCGGCGGTGGCGCCGGCCTTCGCCTCGGTGTCGATCTTCGCGATGATTTCGTCAGCGACGACGATATCGCCATCGTGCTTGATGACTTGCGCGAGCACGCCTGCCGACGGAGCCGGCACTTCGAGCACGACCTTGTCGGTTTCGATCTCGATCAAGATTTCGTCTTGCGCGACAGCCTCGCCAGGCTGCTTCTTCCATTGGAGCATGGTCGCTTCCGAGACCGACTCGGACAGCTGGGGAACCTTGACTTCTACGATAGCCATGTGATTTTCCTGAACTCGTATCTGGGTGAGCGCGAACTTTGCCCGGGTTCGTCGGCGCGCCGATTCTCGATAACGGCGGGAACGACCTCGCGCTTAAGCGGGAAAGCGCACGCGCGCTTTCCCGGTTCGCTGCATCTGTTTATTTAGCGATCGATGTGCTCTTCAAGCGTCCGAACGCGCCTTCGACCAACGCCTTCTGCTGCTCATAGTGCTTCGCGTAGTAACCGACCGCCGGCGAAGCCGAAGCCGGACGGCCGCTGTACGCGAGCTTCTGTCCTTCCTTCATGCCTTCCCTCAGGTGGTGTTCGACGTAGAACCACGGGCCTTGGTTTTGCGGCTCGTCCTGCACCCAGACCACTTCGGTCGCGTTCTCGTACTTCTTCACTTCCGCTTCGAACTGCTTGTGCGCGAACGGGTACAACTGCTCGATACGGATGATCGCGACGTCGTTCGACTTCGATTCGCGGCGATGCGCGACGAGGTCGTAGTACACGCGGCCCGAACAGGCGAGCACGCGCTTGACCTTCTTCGGCTCGATCGCCGAGTCGACTTCGCCGATCACCGGCTGGAACGAGCCCTTCGCGAGCTCCGCAAGATCCGACACTGCTTCCTTGTGGCGCAACAGCGACTTCGGCGTCGCGACGATCAGCGGCTTGCGGAACAGGCGAATCATCTGGCGGCGCAGCAGGTGGAAGATCTGCGCGGGCGTGGTCGGCTGGACGACTTGCATGTTGTGGTCAGCGCACAGCTGCAGGAAGCGCTCGATACGCGTCGACGAGTGCTCCGGCCCCTGGCCTTCGTAGCCGTGCGGCAGCAGCATCGTGAGACCCGACTGGCGGCCCCACTTCACTTCGCCCGACGAGATGAACTGGTCGATCACGACCTGCGCGCCGTTCACGAAGTCGCCGAACTGCGCTTCCCACGCGACGAACGTGTTCGGCTCAGCCGTGGAGTAGCCGTACTCGAAGCCAAGCACCGCTTCTTCCGACAGCACCGAGTCGATCACCGTGAACTTCGCCTGGCCTTCCGCGACGTTCTGCAGCGGGATATACGTGCCGTCGTTCCAGCGCTCGCGATTCTGGTCGTGCAGCACCGCGTGACGGTGCGTGAACGTGCCGCGGCCGGAATCCTGGCCGGTCAGGCGCACGGCATAGCCCGATGCGACGAGCGACGCGAACGCGAGGTGCTCGCCCATGCCCCAATCGAGCGGCGCGTCACCGCGCCCCATCGCGCGGCGGTCGTTGATCACGCGCTCGACGAGCGGGTGCACCTTGAAGTTGTCGGGGATCGTCGTGATGCGCTCGCCGAGGCGCTTCAGTTCCGCGAGCGGCACGGCCGTGTCGGCCGAGTCGGTCCACTTGCGGTTCAGGAACGGCACCCAGTCGACCGCGTACTTGCTCTTGTAGTTCGAGAGCACCGGATCGGCCGTATGATGGCCTTCGTCCATCGCCTGACGGTACGCCTTCACGAAGTTATCCGGATCAGCCGCGCCGATCACGCCTTGCTGCACGAGCTTTTCCGCGTACAGCGCGCGCGTGCCCGGGTGCTTCGCAATGGTCTTGTACATCAGCGGCTGCGTGACCGCCGGCGTGTCCTGCTCGTTGTGGCCGAGCTTGCGGAAGCAGATGACGTCGATCACGACATCCTTGTGGAACTGCATCCGGTAGTCGATCGCGAGCTGCGTAGCCAGCACGACGGCTTCCGGATCGTCGCCGTTCACGTGCAGCACCGGCGCTTCGATCATCTTGACGACGTCCGAGCAGTACAGCGTCGAGCGCGAATCGCGCGGGTCCGACGTCGTGAAGCCGATCTGGTTGTTGATGACGATGTGCAGCGTGCCGTGCGTGCCGTAGCCGCGCGTCTGCGCGAGGTTCAGCGTTTCCATCACGACGCCTTGACCGGCGAAGGCCGCGTCGCCGTGGATCTGCACCGGCAGCACTTGCAGGCCGTCTTCGTCGCCGCGGCGGTCCATGCGCGCCTTGGCCGAGCCTTCGACCACCGGATTGACGATTTCGAGGTGCGACGGGTTGAACGCGAGCGACAGGTGCACCGGGCCGCCTTCGGTCGAAACGTCCGACGAGAAGCCCTTGTGGTACTTCACGTCGCCGGCCGGCAGGTCGTCGACGTGCTTGCCTTCGAATTCCGCGAATAGATCCGACGGCATCTTGCCGAGCGTGTTGACCAGAACGTTCAGGCGGCCGCGGTGGGCCATGCCGATGACGATCTCCTGCACGCCCTTCGCGCCCGCGTGGCGGACGACTTCGTCCATCGACGCGATGAAGCTCTCGCCGCCTTCGAGCGAGAAGCGCTTCTGGCCGACGTACTTGGTGTGCAGATAGCGCTCGAGGCCTTCGGCAGCCGTCAAACGGTTCAGGATGTGCTTCTTCTTGTCAGCCGAGAAGTTCGGCGTGGCGCGGATCGATTCGAGCTGCTCCTGCCACCAGCGCTTCTGCTCCGGATCGCTGAGGTACATGTATTCGGCGCCGATCGTGCCGCAGTAGGTGTCGCGCAGCGCCTTCACGATATCGCGCAGCGACGCCTGCTCGAACCCGAAGTACAGGTTGCTCGCGCTGAACGTCTGGTCCATGTCGGCTTCGGTGAAGTCGTAGAACGCAGGTTCGAGCTCGGGGATGGCGGGACGCTCGCGACGCTTCAGGGGATCGAGATTGGCCCATTGCGAGCCGAGGAAGCGATAGGCGCTGATGAGGGTCTGGACGTGGACCTGCTTGCGGGCGGTGGCGAGGTTCTCGCCGCCTTCGGCTTCACGCGGGATGAACGCGTTGGCCTTCGCGCGTTGGGCAAACGATTCGACGATCGGGCCGTGGGCCACGTCGTTGGCAGCGGTGCCATCCGATGCAGGAACGTTCTGCAACGCGTCGAAATATTCGCGCCAGTTCTCGGGCACTGACGCCGGATTGTCGAGATATTGCTCGTACAGTTCTTCAACGTACGGAGCATTGCCGCCGAACAGATACGAGTTCAGCTGGAATTGCTTCATCATGTTTACGCTCACCTTTCTTCGAGTTTCTCGAGAAATAGCGGGTTACTCAACCTTCCGCGACACGGCCTGACCGTTTAGCGGATTGCGCGAATCAAGTCTTGCTTGGAAGGACCTAAAACTAGCACGGCGAGCATAGCACAGAACGCATATTTGAGATTCCGCAACCACTATGGAAAAAGCAAAAAGCCGCTAGACAGCGGCTTTTTGCTAATGCCAGGAGCGCTCGATTCGAGCGACGCTTCGTGAAGCGCTTAGTCGACTGCCGCTTCGCGGCTCGCGCGGCGGCGCTCGTGCTCCTTCAGGTGACGCTTGCGCAGACGAATCGACTGCGGCGTCACTTCGACGAGCTCGTCGTCGTCGATGAATTCGACGGCGTATTCGAGCGACATCTGGATCGGCGTCACGAGGCGCACCGCTTCGTCGGTGCCCGACGCGCGCACGTTGGTCAGCTGCTTGCCCTTGATCGGGTTCACCACGAGGTCGTTGTCGCGGCTGTGAATGCCGATGATCATCCCTTCATAGAGCGCGTCGCCCGGCTTCACGAACATGCGGCCGCGGTCCTGCAGCTTCCACAGCGCGTAGGCGACGGCGGCGCCGTCGTCCTGCGAGATCAGCACGCCGTTGCGGCGCTCGCCGAGCGAGCCTTCCTTGACCGGCGCGTACTCGTCGAACACGTGGCTCATGAGGCCCGTGCCGCGCGTGAGGGTCATGAACTCGCCCTGGAAGCCGATCAGCCCGCGCGCCGGGATGCGGTATTCGAGGCGCGTGCGGCCGCGGCCGTCGGACGCCATGTCGAGCATTTCCCCCTTGCGGCGACCCAGCTCTTCCATCACGCCGCCCTGGTGGCCGTCTTCGACGTCCACCGTCAGCAGTTCGTACGGCTCGTGCTTCGCGCCGTCGACTTCGTGCATCACCACGCGCGGACGTGACACCGCCAGCTCATAGCCCTCGCGGCGCATGTTTTCGACCAGGATCGTCAGGTGCAGCTCGCCGCGGCCCGACACTTCGAACACCGTTTCGTCGCCGGTATCGCGCACGCGCAGCGCGACGTTGTGGTTCAGCTCCTTCATCAAGCGGTCGCGGATCTGGCGGCTCGTGACGAACTTGCCCTCTTTGCCGGCGAGGGGCGACGAGTTGACGAGGAAGTTCATCGTGAGCGTCGGCTCGTCGACGGTGATCACCGGCAGAGCCTCGGGCGTGTCCGGCGCGCAGATCGTCGCGCCAATGCCGATTTCCTCGATGCCGTTGATGAGCACGATGTCGCCGGCTTGCGCCTCGTCGACCTGTACGCGCTCCAAGCCCTTGAACGACAGCACCTGGTTGATCTTGCGGTTGAGGATTTCGCCCTCCGGGCCAAAGCGCAGCGCCACTGGCTGACCCGGCTTGATGCGCCCGCGCGCGATCCGGCCGACGCCGATCCGGCCGACGTAAGTCGAATAGTCGAGCGACGTGATCTGCAACTGCAGCGGCGCATCCGGATCGGACGGGCGCACCGGCACGTGCTCGAGGATCGCCTCGAAAAGCGGGCGCATATCGCCTTCGCGCGCGCTCGGCTCGAGCGACGCATAGCCGTTCAGGCCCGATGCGTACACCACCGGGAAGTCGAGCTGCTCTTCAGTCGCGCCGAGCTTGTCGAAGAGGTCGAAGGTCTGATTGATGACCCAGTCGATCCGGGCGCCCGGGCGGTCGATCTTGTTGACGACGACGATCGGCTTCAAGCCGAGCGCGAGCGCCTTCTTCGTGACGAAGCGCGTTTGCGGCATCGGGCCTTCCACGGCGTCGACGAGCAAGAGTACCGAGTCGACCATCGACAGCACGCGCTCCACTTCGCCGCCGAAGTCCGCGTGCCCTGGGGTGTCGACAATATTGATGTGCGTGCCTTCGTATTCGACCGCGCAGTTCTTCGCGAGAATCGTGATGCCGCGCTCTTTTTCGATGTCGTTCGAGTCCATCACGCGCTCGGCGATCTGCTGGTTCTCTCGGAACGTGCCCGACTGGCGAAGCAGTTGGTCGACGAGCGTGGTCTTGCCGTGGTCGACGTGGGCAATGATGGCGATATTGCGAAGAGCGCGGGTCATAGGAACCTGGAAACGCAAGGAATTTGCGCGAAATGAGAAACACGTTGAGTGCGCGAAAGCCGCTGGACGTCACGGCAGACCGGCTTTAATTGCACTTTCGGACAGCCAAAAATTATAGCACGCGCGAATGACGCCGAATTAGCACACCTTTCCTCTCCCGCGTCGCGCCGAATCGACGCAGTTAAAAAGTGCCGGAACGCAGACCCATCCGAGTATTTTCTATATTGACAGTATGCGCTTAATACAAAAGACTGTTTCCTGGGGTGTAATAACGCTTGCCGCGTCAACTAACCACACCTATACTCCTGCCTAGTCAATTATTGCAATCGCATGAGAATCATGACCGAACCCACCCCCGCGCTGCCCAAGGAACTGAGCAACTATCAGATGGGTGAGAGCGTCGGCTACCTGATTGCACGCGTGAAATCGGTCATGTCGAACATGGTCACCCAGCGCACGATGGCGGCACTGGGCATCACGAGCACGCAGGCCAGCATTTTGTTCATGGTGGCAAGCGGCCGGTGCCTCGTCGCGGCGGACCTCGCCCGCGACTACGGGATCGACGCGAGTGCCGTCACGCGCCTGATCGACCGGCTGGAAAAGCGCGGCCTGCTCACGCGCGTACGCAGCAGCGAGGACCGCCGGGTGGTGCGGCTCGCCTTGACGCCGGAAGGCTACGAACTCGCCGCCCGCATGCCGGAAATCTTCACGAGCGTGCTCGACAAGCTGCTCGCGGGCTTCACGCCCGAAGAAGTCGGCTTCTTGAAAAGCATGCTGCGGCGCGTTCTCGTCAATAACGGGGATCAAACGAATTGAGCGCACGGCGGCAGCACGCAGCAGTAACGGAAATTCGCATCCGAACACACAAAAAAATACTTGCAGGGTCCATGATCACACTCCATTCCGAGAGTCGAGCGATGAAATCCCTTTCCCCGTCGGCCTACGTGCTGTCTTGCCGGGGGGCCGTCGCCGCGGCGGCCGCGGCGCTCGCCCTCACCGGCTGCGCGAACTACTTCGGCATCAAGAGCGACAAGCAGATCGCACCGGCGGGCCAGTTCGAGTCCGCGCAAAGCCTGCCCAGCCAGGGCGGGCAATGGCCGTCGCTCGACTGGGCCGATCAGTTCGGCGACCCGCAACTGCCGAAGCTGATCGCCGAAGCGCTCGAAGGCAGCCCGTCGATCGCCCAGGCGCAGGCGCGCATCGCGAAGGCGCAGTCCTATATCGAAAGCTCGCGCTCGAACCTGTATCCGAAAGTCGACGGGAGCTATGCATGGACTCGGGAACTCTATTCGGCCAACTCGCTTTACCCTCCGCCCTTTGGCGGCACCTGGTTTAGCGAGAACAACGTGCTCGCGAGCGCGTCGTGGGATCTGGATTTGTGGGGCAAGAACCGCGAGAAGCTCGGCTCGGCGGTCTCGCAGGCCGAGTCGGCCGAAGCCGACATGCAGCAGGCGCGCATCACGCTTGCGTCGTCGGTGGCGCGGACGTATAACCAACTGGCTCAGCTTTACGCGCTGCGCGACATTGCCCAGCGCGAAATCCAGAACCGCGAGGACGTCAGCACCATCACGAACGGCCGCGTCGCCGCCGGGCTCGACACCAACGTCGAGAAGCAGACGGCCATCGGCAATATCGCGAGCAGCCAGACGACGCTGTCGGATTACGACGGCCAGATCACCATCACGCGCTATCAACTGGCCGCCCTGCTCGGCAAGGGCCCCGATCGCGGGCTGCAAATCGGGGAGCCCGTGCTCGCGCCGGGCGGCGCGGTCGTCCTGCCCGACAACCTGCCCGCCGATCTCGTCTCGCGCCGGCCCGATATCGTCGCCGCGCGCTGGCAAGTGGAAGCCGCCATGCACGACGTGAAGGAAGCGAAAGCCGAATTCTTTCCCGATGTGAACCTCGCGGCCGCGGCCGGCTTCGATGCGTTCGGCTGGGGCCGGTTCCTGACGTCGTCGAGCCGGCAGATCCAGTTCGGCCCGGCGATCCATCTGCCGATCTTCGACGCCGGCGCGCTGCGCTCGCAATTGAAGGGCCGCTACGCCGACTTCGACCTCGACGTCGCCAACTACAACGAGACGCTCATCAACGCGCTGTCGGACGTCGCGACGCAAGTGGCGTCGATCCGCTCGGTCGACCAGCAGATGGGCGACGCGCAGCGCGCGCTCGATGCGTCGACCAAGGCCTACCAATTGGCCGTCATCCGCTACAAGGCGGGGCTCTCGCCGCAGTTGCAGGTGCTGAACGCCGACATTACGCGCCTATCCGCTGAGCAAACCGTGACCAACCTGAAGATGAAGCGGCGCGACATGCAGTTCGCGCTCATCAAGGCGCTCGGGGGCGGGTTCGACGCGAACGCCGCTGGGCTGACCGTGCCCGCCGAAGCATCGGCCGCACATGCACCGGGCTGAACCCGGCGGACAACACACAACTAGACGACCAAGACTGAGAGAACACGGAGCATTGCAATGAGTGAAACCCAACAAGCCGCCACCAGCGTGCAGCCGAAATCGAACGGCAAACGCAAGCGGATGATGACGCTGCTCGTCATCGTGATCCTGATTGCCGCGGTCGCCTACGGCCTCTACTACTTCCTCGACGCGCGCTTCTACGAGGACACCGACGACGCCTACGTGAACGGCAACGTCGTGCAGATCACGCCGCAAGTGACGGGCACCGTCGTCGCGGTCAACGCCGACGATACGCAGACCGTCAAGGAAGGCGACCCGATCGTCATGCTCGACGGCGCCGATGCGCGCATCGCGCTGCAGCAGGCCGAAGCCACGCTCGCCCAGACGGTGCGCCAGGTGCGCGGCATCTTCGTCGACGACAACCAGTATCAAGCGCAAGTCGCGCTGCGCCAGTCCGACCTCTCCAAAGCGCAGGACGACCTGCGCCGCCGGATGCAAGTCGCGCAGACAGGCGCGGTGTCGCAAGAAGAAATCTCGCACGCGCGCGATGCCGTGAACGCGGCGCAGGCATCGCTCGACGCCGCCGAGCAGCAGCTCGCCTCGAACCGCGCGCTGACCGCCAACACGACGATCGCCACGCACCCGAACGTGATGGCCGCCGCCGCGAAGGTGCGCGACGCCTACCTCGCCTACGCGCGCAACACGCTGCCGGCGCCGGTCACCGGCTATGTGGCGAAGCGCTCGGTGCAGGTCGGCCAGCGCGTGTCGCCGGGCACGCCGCTGATGGCGATCGTGCCGCTGAACGCCGTCTGGGTCGACGCGAACTTCAAGGAAGTCCAGTTGAAGCACATGCGTATCGGCCAGCCGGTGGAAATGACCGCTGACGTGTACGGCTCGTCGGTCACGTACCACGGCAAGGTGGTCGGCTTCTCGGCGGGCACCGGCTCGGCCTTCTCGCTGTTGCCGGCGCAGAATGCGACCGGTAACTGGATCAAGGTCGTGCAGCGTCTGCCGGTGCGGATCTCGCTCGATCCGCAGGAGCTCGCGAAGCATCCGCTGCGCATCGGCCTCTCGATGCAAGTCGACGTAAATATCAAGCAGGACGGCGGCCAGCTCGGCGAAGCGCCGAACACGGTCTACTCGACCAACGTGTTCGACAAGTACGGCGACCAGGCCGATGCCGAAATCGCGCGCATCATTGTCGAGAACGCCGGTTCGAGCGCAGGCTTGCAGCAACAGAAATCCGCGGCGAACAGCGCGTCGCACGGCTAAGCAGGCCATCGCGCCACACCGAACCAAGGTCCACGCTACATGGCTCAAGCTCAAGCCCCTCACCCGCCGCTGCAAGGCGCGCAGCTGGTGATCGGCACCATTGCCGTGTCGCTTGCGGTGTTCATGAACGTGCTCGACACGTCGATTGCGAACGTCGCGATTCCGACGATTTCCGGCGACCTCGGCGTTTCGTCCGACCAGGGCACCTGGGTCATCACGTCGTTCGCGGTCGCCAACGCGATCTCGGTGCCGCTCACCGGTTGGCTCACCGACCGCATCGGCCAGGTGCGCCTGTTCCTCGCGTCGATCATCCTGTTCGTGGTGTCGTCGTGGATGTGCGGCCTCGCACCGACGCTGCCGCTCCTGCTGCTGTCGCGCGTGATTCAAGGCGCGGTCGCCGGGCCGATGATTCCGCTCTCGCAAGCGCTCCTGCTCGGCAGCTACCCGCGCGCGAAGGCGCCGCTCGCGCTGTCGATGTGGTCGATGACGACGCTGATCGCGCCGGTCGCCGGGCCGATTCTCGGCGGCTGGATCTCCGACAACATCGCCTGGCCGTGGATCTTTTACGTCAACATTCCGGTCGGCATCGTCGCGGCGGCGGCGACCTGGGCGATCTTTCGCAAGCGCGAATCCGCCGTGAAGAAGGCGCCGATCGATGGCGTCGGCCTCGGGCTCCTCGTCATCTGGGTCGGCTCGCTGCAGATCATGCTCGACAAGGGCAAGGATCTCGACTGGTTCTCGTCGACCACGGTCGTCGTGCTTGCGCTGACGGCGATCATCGGCTTCGCGTTCTTCGTCGTCTGGGAGTTGACGGCCGATCACCCGGTGGTCGATTTGTCGCTCTTCGCACGGCGCAACTTCACGGGGGGAACGATCGCGCTGTCGATCGGGTACGGGCTCTACTTCGGCAATCTCGTGCTGCTGCCGCTGTGGCTGCAAACCGATATCGGCTACACGGCCACCGATGCCGGCCTCGTGATGGCGCCGGTCGGCCTGTTCGCGGTCCTGCTCTCGCCGGTGACAGGCAAGTTCCTGCCGCGCACCGATCCGCGCTTCATCGCGACCGCGGCGTTCTGCACGTTCGCGCTGTGCTTTTGGATGCGCTCTCGCTATACGACGGGCGTCGACACCTGGGCGCTCACGCTGCCCACGCTGGTCCAGGGCATCGCGATGGCGGGCTTCTTCATTCCGCTCGTGTCGATCACGCTGTCGGGCCTGCACGGCAGCCGGATTCCGGCCGCGTCGGGCTTGTCGAACTTCGTGCGGATCATGTGCGGCGGCATCGGCACGTCGATCTTCCAGACCGCGTGGGACCATCGCACGATCCTGCATCACGCACAGCTTACCGAACAGGCGAATGCATACAACCCTGTCTTCTCGCAGCAGATGACGGGCATGGGTGGGGCTGGGCTCGATCAGGCGCAGAGCTACGGGCTCTTCAACAACATGGTGACGCAGCAAGCTGCGCAGCTTGGAGTGAACGATTTGTTCTATTTATCGTCGACGATCTTTATTGCGCTGATCGCGCTCATCTGGATCACCAAGCCCGAGCGGGCGGGCGGTGCGGATGCGGGAGCGGCGGCGTCAGCGGCGCATTGACACTGCGCTTTCGGAATCGATTGCCTTGTATGTGAAAACGCCCGGCTTTGGCCGGGCGTTTTTTTCGCTGTGCCTCGGAGAAAAGCTGCTGTGAGACAAGCGGTAGCGGCGCTAAGAAACCTCGGCGGTCACGACGAGCCGCTCGGGTGCCAGCACGCCGTCCGCCGCTTTCGCGACACCCAGCAGCCGGCGGCCGCCGTCTCCATAGACGCGCACCCGCGAACCCTGCCGTGCGTCGATCGCCGGCAAATCCGCCAGGCGCAAACGCTGGCCATGCAGAAAACGCCGCGTCGCCTCGGCATCGAGCTGGACTGACGGAAACGTCGACAGCAACGCATCGACCGGTTGCAGCCACGCATCGCGCTCGCCTTGTTCGGCATCGGAAAGCGCGTCGAGCGTCACGGCATGCTCGAGCGTCAGCGAACCGACACCCGTACGGCGCAGCGCAACCAAATGTGCACCGCAGCCGAGCGCCTCGCCGATATCCTCCGCAAGCGTACGCACGTAAGTGCCCTTGCTGCACGTCACGCGAAACGTCACATCGGGTAGTGCCCACGCGAGCAATTCCAGCGCATGAATCGTCACGCTGCGCCCTTCCCGCTCGAGCGTCTGCCCCGCGCGTGCGTATTCGTAGAGCGGCTTGCCGTCGCGCTTGAGCGCCGAGTACATCGGCGGCACCTGGACGATATCGCCGCGAAACTTCGCCAGCGCAGCTTCGACCGCGATGCGATCGCAAGTCACGTCGCGCGTTTGAAGCGCTTCCCCTTCCGCATCGCCCGTCGTCGTGCGGATGCCGAGGCGCATCGTCGCCTCATAGGTCTTGTCGGCGTCGAGCAAATCTTGCGAAAACTTGGTCGCTTCGCCGAAGCACAACGGCAACAGGCCGGATGCGAGCGGATCGAGCGTGCCGGTGTGGCCGGCCTTCTTCGCTGTATAGAGGCGCTTGGCGCGCATCAGCGCGTCGTTGCTCGACAGGCCGACCGGCTTGTCGAGCAGCAATACGCCGTCGAGCGCGCGGCGCGGCAAGCGGGGTTTTTGCTGAGTCATCTGAGAGGCAAAACGATAGAGCGAGGTCAAATCACGCGCGGCGCGCGAAGTCAGTCGTCTTTCGCACGCGTCGCATTCGCTTCGTCGATGAGGCGCGACATCTCGACAGCCTTCTCGATCGTTTTGTCGTAATGGAAGTGCAGCGTCGGCACAGTATGGATGTGCAGGCGCTTGAACAGAAGATTGTGCAAATGGCCGGCTGCATGGTTGAGCGCGACTTGCGTGGCCTGCGCGTCGCCGGTCAGCGTCGTGAAATACACCTTCGCGTGCGCGTAATCGGGCGTCAGCTCGACGCTTTGGATCGTGACGAGACCGATGCGCGGGTCCTTGACCTCGCGCATGATGAGTTCGGACAGATCGCGCTGAATCTGATCGGCGATCTGTACGTTGCGGTTCGGGGTACTGCGTTTTTTAGGCATGGTGATTCCGTGATTCGGTTCGGGCGCCTTCGGGCAGCGTACGGGTCGACCGGGTCGATCGCTCTTCATGGGACCCGAGTAATTGCTCTGCATGGGGCGGGAGTAAGTGCTGAAGCACTAACTCCGGCCGACAGCTGAAGCGCTAACTCGGGTCGACAAAAAAGGCGGAACGGGCCAGCGCCCGCTCCGCCCTTCGAGCCTTCGCGCCGGTTGTTACAGCGTACGCGCGACTTCCGTGACTTCGAACACCTCGAACTGATCGCCTTCGACGATATCGTTGAAGTTCTTGATCGACATACCGCACTCGAAGCCTTGGCGCACTTCCTTGACGTCGTCCTTGAAGCGCTTGAGCGAATCGAGCTCGCCCGTATGGATCACGACGTTGTTGCGCAGCACGCGCACCGACGACGAGCGCTTGACGACACCGTCCGTCACCATACAGCCCGCCACCGTGCCGACCTTCGGCACCTTGAAGACCTGGCGGACCTCGACCATGCCGGTCACGACTTCGCGCTTCTCCGGCGCCAGCATGCCCGACATCGCCGCCTTCACCTCATCCACGGCGTCGTAGATGATGTTGTAGTAGCGGATGTCGACACCGTTCGATTCCGCGAGCTTGCGGGCCTGCGCATCGGCGCGCGTATTGAAGCCGATGATGACCGCCTTCGAAGCCGTCGCGAGGTTGACGTCGTTTTCGCTGATGCCGCCGACCGCGCCATGCACGACCTGCACGCGCACTTCGTCCGTCGACAGCTTGAGGAGCGCCTGCACCAGCGCTTCCTGCGAGCCCTGCACGTCGGCCTTGACGATGAGCGGCAAGGTCTGCACTTCGCCTTCGCCCATCTGCTCGAGCATGCTTTCGAGCTTCGCGGCTTGCTGCTTCGCGAGCTTGACGTCGCGGAACTTGCCTTGACGGAACAGCGCGATTTCGCGCGCTTTGCGCTCGTCCGGCAACACGATGACCTCTTCGCCCGCTGCCGGCACTTCCGACATACCTTGAATTTCAACCGGAATCGACGGCCCTGCGGCCTTCGTCGCCTTGCCGGTTTCGTCGAGCATCGCGCGGACACGGCCGTAGGCGCTGCCCGCGAGCACGACGTCGCCGCGCGAGAGCGTGCCGGACTGCACGAGAATCGTTGCGACCGGACCCTTGCCCTTGTCGAGCTTCGCTTCGATCACGATGCCCTTGGCCGGCGCTTCGACCTGTGCCGTCAGTTCCAGCACTTCGGCTTGCAGCAGCACGTTTTCGAGCAGATCGTCGATGCCCGCGCCCGTCTTCGCCGACACCGGCACGAACGGCGAATCGCCGCCGTACTCTTCCGGCACGACGCCTTCGGCGACGAGCTCCTGCTTCACGCGCTCGGGGTTCGCTTCCGGCTTGTCGATCTTGTTGATCGCGACGACGATCGGCACGCCGCCCGCCTTCGCGTGGGCGATCGCTTCCTTCGTCTGCGGCATCACGCCGTCGTCGGCCGCAACCACGAGAATCACGATATCGGTCGCCTTCGCACCGCGCGCACGCATTGCCGTGAACGCCTCGTGACCCGGCGTATCGAGGAACGTGATGACGCCGCGCGGCGTTTCCACGTGATACGCGCCGATGTGCTGCGTGATGCCGCCCGCTTCGCCCGCGGCAACCTTCGCGCGGCGGATGTAGTCGAGCAACGAGGTCTTGCCGTGGTCGACGTGACCCATCACGGTCACGACCGGCGGACGCGGCAGCTGCTCCGCATCGGTCGCTTCGCCTTCGACGAGCAGCGCTTCCGGATCGTCGAGCTTCGCCGCGACCGCATGGTGCCCGAGCTCTTCGACGACGATCATCGCCGTTTCCTGGTCGAGCACCTGGTTGATGGTAACCATCTGCCCGAGCTTCATCATCACCTTGATGACTTCCGAAGCCTTGACCGACATCTTGTGCGCAAGATCGGCAACCGTGACCGTTTCCGGCACGTGCACTTCGCGGATGATCGGCTCGGTTGGCGCCTGGAATGACGTAGCCGCTTCCTGATGCTTGCCACGGCCCTTCGGGCCGCCGCGCCAGCCGCGGTCGACGCCGCCGCTGGTGTCGCCGCGCGTCTTGATGCCGCGGCGCTTCGCAGCGTCGTCCTGCCAGTTGCCGCCCTTGCCTGCACCCGGTTTCTTCTTGTCGCCGGCCGACGGGGCCGACGGCGTCGCCGCCGCCGGCGCCGCCGCTGCGGGCTTCTTGGCCGGACGCGAGGCAGCTTCGCCTGCCGGACGCGCGGGCTTGTGCAGCGTGCCCTTGGCTTCGGCGGTCTTCGCAGCCGCCGCTTCCGCCGGCTTCGCCGCAGGTGCGGGCTCGGGCGCCTTCACTTGCGCCTTGCGCGGCGTGCTCATCATTTCGCGGATCGCGCGCGCTTCGGCTTCCGCCGCTGCACGGCGTTTGCTGATTTCTTCCTGCTCCGCACGCGCCTTTTCGGCAGCGACGCGCGCCGCATCCTCGGCCTTCTTAGCCGCTTCGCGCTGCGCCGCGCGCTCCGCTGCCGCGCGCTCTTCGTCGTCGACAGACGAACGCTCGGCCGCCTCGGCCTGCTCGCGAGCCGCTGCTTCGGCGACCGCTGCCGCGCGCTTCTTCGCGGCTTCTTCTTCCTGGCGGCGACGCTCCGCTTCAGCCGCGCTTTCGCGGGCCTGACGTTCGGCTTCTTCGAGCGCGAGACGCTCCTGGCGCTCCTTCAATTCCTGCGCCTGCATCTCGAGCAGCTCGGCCTCGCGGCGCGCTTCTTCCTCGCGACGCTGCAGTTCGGCCTCGTCGGCCTCCGTCGCATGATTCGATGCTTCCACGCCTTGTTCCGCGGTCTCGTCGCGCTTGACGAACACGCGCTTCTTGCGCACCTCGACTTGAATGGTGCGAGCCTTGCCCGTCGCGTCGGATTGCTTGATTTCCGACGTGTGCCGTTTGGTCAGCGTGATCTTGCGCTTGTCCGCGTCGGTCGAGCCGTGTGACTTGCGCAAATGGTCGAGCAGACGCGACTTGTCCGTCTCGGACAAGACGTCGTCTTCGCTCGCTTTCTGTACGCCGGCCGCCTGGAGCTGCTCGAGCAGCACGCCAGCAGGCATTTTGAGTTCCGCGGCAAATTGGGCTACGTTGTTACTCGCCATTCATTCCTCTTAGTGCAAGGACCGATTCCTTGCGGTTAGCATCGGGTCATGCGGCCAGCGGGCCGCCATCAAATCAGTGCGCCATGGTCATTTCTCTCAAGAAAAGGCCGGGCTGTTCCAAGATCTTCATTGGAACCAGTGTTCGCGTGCTTTCATGATCAGCGTCTTCGCTACTTCCTCATCCATTCCCGTCATCTCGACCAGCTCGTCGACCGCCAGCTCGGCGAGGTCGTCGCGCGTCTGAATCCGGTGCTCGGCCAGCTTGGCGAGCAGGTCGGCATCCACGCCGTCCAGGCTCATCAGATCCAGCGTGACGTTTTCGACCCTTTCTTCGTTCGCGATCGCCATCGTCAGCAATGCATCGCGCGCGCGGTTGCGCAGTTCGTGGACGGTGTCTTCGTCGAACGCTTCGATTTCGAGCATCTCGTTGAGCGGCACGTAGGCGATCTCTTCGAGACTCGTGAAGCCCTCGTCGATCAGGATGTCGGCGACTTCTTCGTCGACGTCGAGGCGCGCCATGAACAGATCGCGCAGCTCGCCACGCTCCTGGTTCTGCTTCTGCGCGGACTCGTCCGGCGTCATGATGTTGATCTGCCAGCCGGTGAGTTCGCTGGCAAGACGCACGTTCTGGCCGCTGCGGCCGATCGCGACCGCCAGCTCGTTTTCGTCCACGACGACGTCCATCGAATGCTTCTCTTCATCGACGACGATCGACTGGACGGCTGCCGGCGCGAGCGCGCCGATGACGAACTGGGCGGGATCCTCCGACCATAGCACGATGTCGACGTTTTCGCCACCGAGCTCATTCCTCACAGCCTGCACGCGCGAGCCGCGGATGCCGACGCAGGTGCCGATCGGATCGATGCGCTTGTCGTACGCGATCACGCCGATCTTCGCGCGCACGCCAGGGTCGCGCGCCGCCGCCTTGATCTCGAGCAGGCCCTGCTCGATCTCCGGCACTTCCATTTCGAAGAGCTTCATCAGGAACTCGGGCGCCGTGCGCGACAGCTCGATCTGCGGACCACGCGCGGTACGATCGACCTTCGCGATATAGGCGCGCACGCGGTCGCCCACGCGCAGGTTTTCCTTCGGAATCAACTGGTCGCGGCGCAGCAGCGCTTCGACGCGGCCCGACTCGACGACGAAATTGCCCTTGTCGAGACGCTTGACCGTGCCGGTCATGATTTTTTCGCCGCGCTCGAGGAAGTCGCTCAGGATCTGCTCGCGCTCGGCATCGCGCACCTTCTGCAAGATCACCTGCTTGGCGGCCTGCGCACCGATGCGGCCGAATTCGATCGACGGGACCGGATCTTCGATGTAGTCGTCGACTTGCGCATCCGGCTGCTGCTCGCGCGCTTCGAACAGCAGGATTTCCTGATCCGGCTCCTGCAGGCCTGCTTCGTCCGGCACGACGCGCCAGCGGCGGTACGTTTCGTGCTCGCCGCTTTCACGGTCGATATGGACGCGGATATCCACGTCTTCTTCGAAGAGCTTCTTGGTGGCCGAGGCGAGAGCCGCTTCGAGCGCAGCGAACACCACATCCTTATTGACGTTCTTTTCGCGTGCCAGCGCATCCACCAGCATCAACACTTCGCGACTCATTGTTTGCGGCTCCTAAAGTCAACGTGCGGGACGAGGCGCGCTTTATCGATATCCGCCAGCGTGAAATCGAGCATTGCGCCGCCTTCCTTCCCTTCAAATTCCAAACCGATCGTTTCGCCGTTCGGCGCATGCAGGATGCCCCGGTACGATTTGCGCCCGTCCAACGGCTTCTTCAATGTAATGACTGCCTCGCTGCCCGCGAAGCGTTCGAAATCCGCCAGTTTCTTGAGCGGACGATCGAGCCCCGGCGACGATACTTCGAGCCGCTCGTAATCGATGTTTTCGACGGTCAGAACGTGCTGGAGCTGACGCGTGACTTTTTCGCAGTCTTCGATCGCGATGCCGGACGGCTGGTCAATATAGACGCAGAGCATGCCGCGCCCGGTGCGCTCGAGATCGACCAGCTCGTAGCCCAAGCCCGAGACCGTGGTTTCTATCAGTTCCGTCAGTTGCACAGTGCCCTCTAAGGTGTACGCGCACAGCCCTCGCCCGTTTGCGTTCCACCTTCGGGCCGCGCGCCAAGCCGGCGCACGGAATTGGTGTGTGCGACTCGAGGTGCCGAACCGTACCAGCAAAAAAAAATGGGCTTCACGCCCATCTTTTTCTTACCGGTGGTCGCACCTGAGCCGCACGTTGATGCCACCTTATTGTTGCCAAGTCAGTGACAAACCGCAGTGACCAAGCCTAATGCCGCACGCCCAGCGACTCCGCGATTGTAGCATTTTTCGGTACGAACGCAAACCGCTAGACGTCGTCGAGCGCGCTTATGGCTTGATTTCGCAGCATGTTTCGCTGGGCAAACAAGCCATAAGCGCGCTTTTGCGTTGGCAACGCGCGGACCGAGACAGCCCCGGCCACGCGTCGAATTTGCCGCTTACCGCCCGCGCGAACGATTACGCGACATCGGACGCTGACCGCCGCGATTGCCGCCGGTGCCGCCCGTGTTTGCGCCACCGCCGGCCCGGTTGGCATTCGGGCCGCGGTTGCCGCCCGGCGCGCTATTGCCGCTGGCGTTGCCGCCCGACGCGCGCTTGCCTGCGCCCGTCGGCGCACGGTTGCCATCGACGTCACGTCGGCCGCCCGAGTTCGGACCGCGGCTGCCGCTGCGATCGCCATAACCGCCGCTGCCGCCGCCGAAGCCGCCCGCCCCGCCGCCGAACCCGCCGCCGAACCCGCGAGCCGCGCCGCGCCGGCCGCCGCCCCGCTGCGGCTGGTCGAAGCGGCCATGAGCGGTGAGCACCGGCTCGCGGTTGATGAAGCCCATCGACGTTTGCATCGGGTCCGGCTGACGGCGCTCGGACGCCTGATTGCGGCCGCCCTTCTCTTCGCTCGGCGCCTTCAACCCCACCGACGCCATCAGGCTGCGCACCTGATTGTCCTCGAGTTCTTCCCAGCGGCCGCGCTTCAAGCCGCGCGGCAGCAGGATCGGGCCGTGACGCGTGCGGATCAGGCGGCTCACCATCAGCCCGACCGCCTCGAACATCCGCCGCACTTCGCGATTACGCCCTTCGGCGAGCGCCACGTGATACCAGTGGTTCGTGCCCTCGCCGCCGCCGTCGCTGATGCGCAGGAAGTTCGCCGGACCGTCTTCGAGCTCGACGCCGTGCAAAAGCTTCTGCCGCGAGCCTTCGGTCAGCTCGCCGACCACGCGCACCGCGTATTCGCGCTCCACGCTATAGCGCGGATGCATGAAGCGGTTCGCGAGGTCGCCCGAAGTCGTCAGCATCAAAAGACCTTCGGTGTTGAAGTCGAGGCGGCCGACCGCGAGCCACTTGGCGGTCTTCATCGGCGGCAGCTTGTCGAACACCGACGGACGCCCTTCCGGGTCCGCGTGGCTGACGATCTCACCCGTCGGCTTGTGATACAGGAGGACGCGAGGCGGCTTGGTCTGCAGCTTGCGCTTGACCGGCTTGCCATTGATGCGGACCTGGTCGGTCGGCATGATGCGCTGGCCGATATGCGCCGGCTCGCCGTTCACCGACACGCGGCCGGCGACGATCAGCTCTTCCATCTCGCGGCGCGAGCCCATGCCGGCTTCGGCGAGCACCTTGTGCAGTTTCGGCGCGTCGTCGTCCGGCGACAGGATGCGCTTTTGCTCCGCCTGGCGGCCGCGGCGCAGCATCGGCGCGCGCACGCCGCCCGTGCTGCTGTTGTCGGCATCGAAAGCCGGCGACGTGACGTAGGAGAACAGGTCGTCCTGGGTGGCGGCGCCTGCGTCGGCCGGGGCGTTCGCACGCTTGTTCTGGCGGCCGTCTTCGCGCTTGGCGCCGGCCTGTTTGCGCGGGCCTTTTGCGCCGGCTTCCTTGCGCGGCGCGCGCACCTGGGCGACGACCTCGCCGTCCGGCGGCGTTTCAGCAGCGGCGCCCGCAGGCTGACCCGCCGCGTTTTCCACGCCCTTCGTCTTCGCCGCCGCTCGGCGGCGTGCGATCAGGCTGCGCGGACCGCGTCGCAGGCCGCGGCGCGGCCGATCTTCGTCGCCGGCTTCCGCGCCAGGCGCAGTGCGCTCGATTTCGCTGGACGACGCCTGGTGCTCTTGGGCGTCGTCGCGGCGCGCAGCTTCAACAGCGTGCCCGGATTCAGGCAAATCGGTGTCGTGGGTATTAGTCAAAACAACCTCAAGTGTCAGGTCGCGCGCGCCCATTGCGGGCGCGGCTGGTGTTCGGTCACGTCAAGCGCTGCGCGACGCGGCTTCGTCGTCGGTGAATACGCTTGCGTCCTGCGCGCCGTCACTCCGATCCTCGGGATCGTCGTGCGTCACACGCGTCGGGTTCGGCTCGAAGGCCCGCTCTGTTTCGTGGAGCGAGCTCGAGTCATGCGTCGGTCCTGCCAAATCGGCCGTCGCTCGATTTGCGCCATCTGCCTGCAGCTCGGTGCGCGCTGCGGCGCTCCCGGCTTGCAGTTCAACGTTTGCTTCTGCGTCGAGCGGTTCGCGCTCGGCGGTGATTTCGTCACGCTCGACCGGTGCGGCGGCGTTCGAATGTGCATCGGGTAAGTCGTGCGGGCCTTGCCCGGCTTCAGCGGCCGGCTCGCCGTCGCCATGAGCGGCGGCCGCCACGTCGGCTTCGCCGTTGACCACGGCAGGCGCGCTTGCCTCGCCGTCCGCAAACTCGATCGCGTGCTGCACCAGCAGATTCTCTTCGATCCCGGCAGCCGGATCGTCAAGCGCGGGCAACTCATCGAGCGCCTTCAAGCCGAGATCGTCGAGAAACTGCTTGGTCGTCGCGTAAAGCGCCGGACGGCCGGGCACGTCGCGGTGCCCGATCACTTCGATCCAGTTGCGGTCCTCGAGCTGCTTCACGACCTGCGTATTGACCGTGACGCCGCGAATTTCTTCGATATCGCCGCGCGTTACCGGCTGCCGATATGCCACGATCGCGAGCGTCTCGAGCACCGCGCGCGAATATTTCGGCGGCTTCTCGGGATGCAGGCGATCCAGATAGGACCGCATCGCAGGCTTGCTTTGAAAGCGCCAGCCGGACGCCAGTCCGACAAGCTCGACGCCGCGCCCCGACCAATCCAGCTGCAGGTCTTCGAGCAACGTGCGTACGGTATCTGCCGACACGCCGTCGGCAAAGAGCTTGCGCATATCACCGATTTTCAGCGGCTCCTGCGCGCAAATCAAAGCAGTCTCGAGGACGATCTTCGCCTCTTGGGTATTCATGCAGCTAGGCCAGACCCTGTGGTCACTGGACCGGATCAAACAGACGATATGGAACTGAAGACGCGCTCGCCCGATTTTGATCGGTCATATTGATGGGAGCACGGACCGGGGGGTGGCGAATCGTACCGCTATCAAGCCAAACCCAGCCGGACGGAGCAGCGAAATTCCGAGAAGGAACCGCGTGACTGAACGCAATCTTACGCAAAAATATTCGGTGCGTAAAGAACGGCGCCCGCGGTTCATCTCCTTGCAAGGAAGCGGCGTAATCGCTCGACACCTTGATCGAGACGCGCCGGATCGCACGCATAGCACCAGCGCACGAATCCCTCGCCTTCCGAGCCGAACGCGCTGCCGGGCGCCAATCCCAGGCCGACCTCGCGCACGAGAGCCTTGCAAAGATCGAGACTGTGCTCGGCGCCAGGCAGCGAGAAGAACAGGTACATCGCGCCAGGCGGCGCTTTTACGTCGATGCCCGGAATCTGCGCGAGCGCGCTCACGAGATGGTCGCGCGACGCCCGCAGGCTCGCGGCGAGCTCCGCCGCGAAACGCTCGCCCTCTTTCACCGCCACGACGCCGGCCTGCTGTACGAACGCCGGCGCGCATGACGTGTTGTATTCGACGAGCTTGGAGAGATCGTCCATGAGCACGCTGGGCGCCACGATCCAGCCGAGCCGCCAGCCGGTCATCAGCCAGGTCTTGGAAAATGAATTGACGCAAATCACACGTTCGTCGCGTCCGCCAAGATCGAGGAACGACGGTGCGCTGCGCGGCGTACCGCCGCCATCGGTATGCGTACCGCCGTAGTAAAGCCGTTCGTAGACCTCGTCCGCGACGATCCAGATGCCATGGCGGCGACAGTGCTCGAGCACGGCGCGCTGTTCATCGCGCGTCATCACCCAGCCGGTCGGGTTGTTCGGCGAGTTCAGCATCAGGAGCCGCGTATCGGGCGTCAGGGCGGCAAGCAGGCGTTCGACGTCGAGCGTCCAGCCCTGCCGGCCATACTCGAGCGACACGGTTTGAACGCCCGCGCCGAGGATCTTCGGAATCTCGACGAGATTCGGCCACAGCGGCGTCACGGCGACCACGCGGTCGCCCGCGCCGACGACCAACTGCGCCGCCAGCATCAAGGCATTGACGCCGGCACTCGTAACCGCGACCTGTTCCGGCGACGTCTGGCCATGCAGCGCACTCACGTACCCGGCAAGCGCCTCGCGCAGCGGCGCGATGCCGAGGTTGTGCGTATAGAACGTGGCGCCGGCGGCGAGCGCCTCGCTCGCCGCGTCGCGGATGAACTTGGGCGTCACCCGGTCCGATTCGCCGAACCAGAAAGGCAGCACGTCGGCCACGCCGAAACCGGCGTTCGCCACCTCTCGGATCTGGGAGGGGCGCAGCGCCCGCACGGCATCGCGCGCGTTAGGCGCGCCGTGGCGGATCTGATCTGTCTCGCTCATCGTGGGACGTCCTGTTGCAGGGAACATCGATACGAAAGTGTGCAGTGTAGCGCGCCGGACGAACGCATGCCTTAGCCCGGCGGGCCGCCTAGCCAAGATCCTCCGCCCGCACGGGGAGCTGCCGGATCAGGCCCCACACCGCCTCGGCCGCAGGCGAAAGCGAACGATCCCGGCGCCGCACGAGCTCGACCGTGCGCTCCGCGCGCGGCAAAAGCGGCCGCGCGACGAGCGACGTCTCGGCGGGCACCGGCAGCGCGAGCCAAGGCAGCACGGTCGCGCCGACGCCCGCCTCGACGAGCCCGAACACGGTCGCCGTGAGCCCGGGCTCCTGAACGATATTTGCGCTCACGTGATGCTCGGCCAGCACGGCGTCGATCAGCGGCCGGCTGCCGGACGCGTGATCGAGCATCACGAGCCGCAGCCCTTCGAGCGCGCTCCAGGAGACGTCGGCATGCGCGGAAAGCGGATGATCGGCCCGGGCGACGAAGCAGAACGAATCCGTCATCAACGTTTCGCTGATCAGGTCCTCCGCGCCATGCGGCCCAATGATGACCCCAAAATCGACCTCGCCCGATTTGACCTTGCGCACCACGTCGCTTTGCACGTCGTCGCGCAGACCGAGCGTGACGTACGGAAACTGCTTGCCGCACGTCGCGATGACTCGCGGCATCACCCGGCAAGCGACCGTCGGACTTGCCGCGACCACCACCCTGCCCCGCCGCTGCTCGCCGATCTCGCGAATTTCGCGCAGCGCCTCGTCGAGCTCACTCAACAGGCGCGACACGCTCGCAATCAGGTTCGTGCCGACATCGGTCAATTGCACTTCGCGCGTCGTGCGGTCAATCAGCTTAAGGCCGATCTCGTTTTCCAGCTCCCGCACGCAGCGGCTCACGGCGGACTGCGTGAGTCCGATCTCATCGCCCGCGCGGCTGAAGCTTTCCTGACGCGCGACCTCGATAAACACGCGCAACTGCCGCAAGGTGACATTCATTTGCCCGCCTCATCAATGTGTGCCGTCGATGCAATTCTATTGCCAACCCGTCGAACTGGAACGTCAGCAGTTGTTTCTTGCGGCGCAACAATCGGGCGCAGACGCACGTCTGGCGGGCCGACTGCACAAGATTGGTGATAGCCCTTATTTCCGCGATGGTCATTTTGGCGTCTTATACGCCCCTAGCTGACTTCCGTGTGGCCTTCTGCAAAGCGCCTTGGAGGCAGTCGCAAAGCAGATGGCACGCTTCGTGCGTTGATGGGCGCACCGGCCGGCGCCGCCCGCGGTTCGATGACTGATCGACCGCCGCGGTCTGCCTCGGCCCCTGGCACCCGGTTACGGGTGCATCGAGAGTGCGCGGCGCGGGGCAGCGCACCGGAGTTAGCTTCGCTGAGGTGAGGACATGATGCTGTTCGACGATTTGAGAGATAACGAGTGGGCGCTGGTCGAGGCGTTGTTCTGCGCGGAGCCTGCACGCAGCGAGCGGCGTGGGCGCCCGCGTGTGGAAGCCCGGGCAGTCGTGAATGCGGTGCTTTGGGTGCTGTCGACGGGTGAAGGCTGGTCGAAGCTGCCGGGGCGCTATCCGTCGCCGCCGACCTGCCGGCGCCGCTTCGACGAGTGGCAAGCCGACGGCACGCTCGCGGAGATCGTGAAGCGTCTTAGCACGAGCGGCCGCCAGATTTCGCTGCGCGGACGCATCGGCGCGACTGCCGTGAAGACACCGGCGCCGCCGAGCCGCGACCGCCTGCGCGGCGCCTTCTGGACCAATCCGGAATCCTGGCGCGCGCCCGTCAAGATGGCTTAAGTCGATTTGCAGCCGGGCGCGCACGGGCGCCCGGTTCGCGTCTGACGACCGCCGCGAAGAGACGCCGCAGCGATCGCCGCGACGTGCCGGCAACCCACCCGATACCCTTATCGCGCAAGCACTGTGCCGCCATCGCGCGGTCATGCGGCGAAGGCAGGGCACGTCAAATATTCGGCGCATGGCGAAACATCTATTTACCATTATTTACAACACGCTTTCGCACGCCCGCTTACTTTAGGAGTATGCGAACAAACCGCGCCGCGCGGTTTGACAGGAGCCACCCATGAAATCCATGTCACTGCTTCTGTGCGGTGTTGTGGTTTCACTGGCTACTGTTGCCGCACACGCGCAGCACGCTTCCCGCGACTGGAACCGCCAGCCAAATGGTGCGGCGATTCAGTCGCCGCAGCAGGACGATCCGCGCGGGCATCAAGTCACCCCGACCGTGCCGCGCGGCGATTTGCGCGGCGACATTGCCAGGGACGCCCGCTTGCGCGCCGAACCCTCCCGAGTCGAAAACCGCCGTCAACCGTGACGCGTTGCAAAAATAGCGGGAACCACCCGGCATAGTCGAAGTCCGAGTAATTGCCATGAGCACAGCGTGGCAGCAGCAAATATCCGGTAGCCCGTATCCTCGCGATACGGGCTTTTTTTTCGGACGACGCATTGACTGACGTCTAAGCGCACTGGACCAAGAAAGACAGTTGCTCGCGCAACGAGCTCAAGAGCAGGCCAAGCTTGCGCTACGAGCGCGCTTCCAGTGCGGTCGCGACGTAAGCCTCGCCTAGCGCGTAGTCCTGTGTGCGCTGCGATTCCCAGCTTAGCGCTCGCTCGTCGCGCGCGAGACGCGCAAATTCGGCACGGCCTTTGTCGGTCAGAACGGCTATGTCGACCGGCGCATGGAAACCGGGTGCAGGGGCGACCGTGCGCTGACGGACGGTATCCATCAAGCCGAGACCGCGTAGATATTCGAAGACACTTGGGCGCTTGGCCCATGGAACCTGCCGATATTGCACTCGCCTTAGCGCCTCGAGTACCGCTTCGTTGGAATACGTGGTCATCTCGATTCTTTCTTAAAGTGCAGCCATGACGCGGCTTCACACGGCGCAATGCCGCGCGGCCGATGATGCCCGGCTGCGTCGGACGAACCGGGGATAGTGAGCCCGGCAGGTTCGGCGCGACCGCCATTCCAAGGTACCACCTATAATTTCGAGCCCCCGTTCGAGCGCGCGTGAAGCGCTCATTTCATGCCGCTGCGATACGTCTTAAATCGACGTGATGACAGCTCCATAAATTGTCTCGAAACTGATACGTTACCCCAAGTCAATTGATCTTATTCACTTTATTCGCGTTTTTTTTCGCGGTTTTTCTGCTATGGCGCCGCGCGCGGCTTGCCGTGGCGATCGCGAGCATCGCGGTGTTCTGGCTACTTGCGGCGGGCTGGCTCGCAGCCCCCCTGCTCGATTGGGCGCAACGCGACGTCTCGCACGCGCCCCAGCCGGACTTCGGACCGCGCACCGCGCTCATCGTGCTAGGCGATGGAACCGAGCACAACGGCGACGGCAAGCTCGTTCCCAAGCACGACGCCATGTTCCGCATCGCCAAGGCGGCGGAGCTCTATTCCTCATGCAAACGCCACGAGGCCACTTGCAAAGTCATCGTAAGCGGCGGCAATCCGCAGCGGCACGAGACGAGCGAAGCGGATAATTACGCGCCTTATTTGTTGCGTCTTCATGTCTCGGGCGCTGACTTGTTGCTCGAAAACACCAGCCTCAATACCTACGAAAACGCGCGCAACGTCGCTCGAATGTTACGCGGCGAACGTTACGATTCGTTGATGCTCGTGACATCGGCGTATCAGATGCCCCGCGCCTTGCTCGACTTCGCCCGCTTCGGGCTTGCGCCGCAACCGGTCGTGTCGAACGCGCGGCATATCCGGCTTGGCGTGCTCCCCCGCTACAGCAACTTGGTCAATGCGGAAATCGCGCTGCACGAATTGATCGGGATTGCACAATTCCATGTCTATTGCGCGATCGGATGGTTCTAACAGCCGCAGGCGACTGCGACAAAAACATGCAGCACCGGCATTTGATTCGGAGTCCAACTTTATTTGACGCAACGTCTCAAGTACACGAACGACAGAACAGTCAGGCCCGCAACATGCTCACCTTGCTCGCGAGGCACGCATCTTCGAGCCTCGACTCACTTGTAACCAAATGTAACGATCCGTCACTTTTCTCATACACAATCTGTTGAAGTGCCGATAGGCCGCTAGAATGCAGTGTCCAGCCGGACAGGCCGTACATTTGGGTCCATTACCAACTAACCACCCTGCACGGAGGTATTCATGAAGAAAGTATCCCTGGCTATCTTGGTTTCTTTGTCTGCGTTGGCAGGCGCTGCGTACGCGCAAACCGACAATGGCGTTACGGAAAGCACGGACCCGGCAAAGGCTGCGGACATCGAGCAGCGCGCCCAGGCCCTGCAGTCGCAGCAGGAAGCGATGCCGCACGAAGAGATGAAGCAAAAGCCGATGATGAAACATCATCACAAGAAGCCGATGGCGAAAAAGGAAGGTGCGTCCAGCTAATAATCTCGCGCCCCTGGAAAGAAGCCGAAGCCGGTCACGCCGGCTTCGGCTTCTTTGTTTGCGGGCCGGTGCGCGCCGGTATGCTACAGTCGCGCACCAAACTTTCGCAACGCGTTCGCACCCCGGTGTGGAGGACAGAATGAGCAACATCCAGTTGGACATCGAATGGACCGAAGCCGCATCCCGGAAAATCGAAAAGCTGATGCCACGCGGCTCGCAGGAAGCGTTTCTCGCGTTGCCGCCGGTCGAATGCCTTCCGATGGAAGGCGATGTGCTGTTTCTCGGGCCTTCCGGCAAACAGCAGCCGTTCATCGTCGCGGAGCGGCAGTATCACCATGAAGGCGATGCCGACTGGACCATCATCCTGATTCTCGACGTCCCGCAAGCCGCGCATTGAGCGCCGGCCGCAGCACCGCGATACGCTAGAACGCAAGCGGCGCTCTCGAACCGCTGAAGCATTAACTTTTGCCTTCCGCTTAGATAGCGCAGCTTGCATGCCAAGCCAGCGCACCCATCTATCCCCTTGATTTTTTATGGATTTCCTTTTCGATCGGGTCCGGAAAAGCCATTTCGGGGCGCGAGGGGGCTGTCAGTGCGATTGGGGCGGCCCGGCGCGTAACATCATAAAAAACCCGCCTCGTTGCCGAGGCGGGCTTTCATCGAGCGCTGGATTCAGCGTGCTAGAGCACGATCAGCGCAACTGGTCGATCACGAGCGCCATGATTTCCTTCGCCGGATTCGACGAATCGATCTCGCCCTTGGCGTCCACGACCGCCACGCGCGTCTGGTTCGGCGTCACGGCACGAACGTTGAGCAGATACTGCTTCGCTTCCTTTTCCTTCCGGCCGTGGAAGACCTGGTTCCAGAAGCCCTGTTCGTCCGAGCTCTTGTCCTTCGGATCGACGTAGCGGATGAAGTACAGGCCACGGGTGCGATCGCGATCGTCGACGGTGAAGTTGCTGCGGTCGAGTGCGAGACCGACACGCAGCCATGCGCGGTCATACGGCTCGCTGAGCGTGAGTTCCGTCGACGTGTATTGGCCGCTCGCCGCAGCCGTGTCTGCCGGCGCAGGAGTCTTCGCCGCTAGCGCGACGTTTTGCGCGGCAATCGCCGCCACGCCCGTCTGCGCGCCTGCAGCGGCTGGCTTCGGAGCCACTTGCGGCGTTGCATCGATCGACGCCGTTTGCGTGCCGCTCGCCGGCAGATCCGCTGCCGCGGCGGTCAGGTCACCATGCGAATTCGCCCGTGCGAGCGCAGCCATCAGCCGCTTCAGGTATTCGGTTTCGAGCGCCGGATCGTTCGGCTTGGCTTGCCATTCGGTCTGGTCGTTGTTTACGCCGGAAAGCGCCTCGCGCAAGCCCTTCTGGCTGATGAACACGTAGGTGCCGCCGTCCGGCGCCGCCTCGAGGCGCGTACGGTACTTGTTGCGCTCGGCCGCCACATACGAGTTGCCCATTGCCTTCGTCAGCGTATTGCGGATCAGACCTTCGTTGATCGACGGACGCGTTTCGTTCCAGTCGGTTTCCATCACGTGCTTGTCGCGCTGGTCGACGACGAGCAGGAAGCCTTGCTCCTGCCAGAAGCGGCGCACTTGCGGCCAGACGTCGTCCGGCGACTTGCTGTCGACCACGAGCCAGCTCTCGGTGCCGTCGCGCTGGATGTGCATGCCGGCGACGGGCGGAATCACGGTGTCCGCCTTCGGCGCGACCTGCTGCGTCTGTTCGAGGCTGGAAAGCGAAGTCGCGCCGCCCTGCGGGGGCAGCGAACGCTGATCGGACGTTTCCTCAAGCATGTTGGGCGGAACCGCAAGCGACACTTGCTTCGACTTCGAATCGCTCTTGTAGTCGACCTTGGTAGGCGACGGCGAACTGCAGGCGACTAAGCCGCCGGCCAACAGCAGTGCTGCAAACCGCGAGGTAAAACGAAGATCAGTCATGTTCTGGGAATCCTTCCGCAACGCCACGGCGATATTTCCGTGGATCAACCGCGCATTTTACCGGTCCCGGGCGGACCTGTGCAAAAAGCGGCTTACCCGGGCGTACCGGGCAGTCGGCTGCTTGCCCTCGATATTTAACATTCCGCAACCATTTTAACGATCTCTCCGGACGTTCGAATGGCATTTCTCTGCCTTGCTGCGTAAGGCATGGAAGCGATTCGCGAGCAATTTTTTTGAGATTGCTCCACGCACATTCCTGGCTTAGGGGTCCTTCTAAACTCTGCCGGTGCTATCGTCCAAACGCAACTTTAACAATCAGACTTATCGAGAATTGGGGGGGACAGCCACATGATGAGCGCCACGTCCGCTCGCCCCGCCTGGCGAGCCGCGCTTGCCTTGTCCCTGACGGTTTGCGCCAGCGCAAACGCTCAGTTGGGCGGCGCGCGAGCGGCACCCGCCGCCACTTCCGCCGCCGGCATCTCCGCCCCCCGCGCTTTCGCGCAATCCGCCGGCGCCGAGCGCGCCTTGAGCGTCGCGACGACCGTCGACGACGGCGGCACGACGATCCGTGAATACGCCGCGGCTAATGGCCAGATCGTCGCCTATACGTGGAACGGGCCAACGATGCCCGACCTGCACAAGCTGCTCGGCGCGCGCTTCGAATCCTTCCAATCCGGCGCCGCGAATTCGCCGAACCGGCACGCGGGGCGCGTCGTGCAAGGGGACTTCGTCGTCGAGTCCGGCGGGCCAATGCGCAGCTATATCGGCCGCGCGTGGCTGCCCGGCGCATTGCCCGCCGGCGTCTCGATCGACGATCTGCGTTAGGGAGAGGCGCGATGCGTTCAAGAACGACACGATGGCTCGCGCTCGGCCTTTTCGTCTTCGGCGCGCTGGCGGGATGCGGCGGCGGCGGCGGGAGTGCCGCCTCGGCGGGGGGCGCCTCGTCACCGAGTCGGAACACGGGAGGCGCGAGCACCCCCAACCCGGCGGACACGACGGTCACGCCGTCGACCACGCCCAACGTTCAGCCGGTCGCCGTCGCCTCGACGCCGACCGGCACGCCCAACATGATGATGACCAGCGTGACCGTGTGCGTGCCGAACACGTCGCAATGCCAGACGATCGACAACATCCAGGTCGATACCGGTTCGTATGGCCTGCGGATTCTCGCGTCCGCGCTGACGTCGAACCTCGCCCTGCCCGCCGTGCCGTCCGGCAGCGGCGCCCCGGCAGCCGAATGCGCGGTGTTCGGCAGCGGCTTCACCTGGGGCGCGGTGCGCAGCGCCGACGTCCGGCTCGCGAGCGAGCTCGCCACCGCGATTCCGATCCAGGTGATCGCCGACCCGACCGTGCCGGCCGTCGCCGCCGATTGCGCGCAGACCGGCGCACCGATGCAGGACAGCACGAGCCTGCGCGCGAACGGCATCCTGGGCATCGGCCTCTTCAGCGCGGATTGCGGCAACGGCTGCGCGAGCTCGGCGCTGCCGCGCTGGTACTACGCGTGTCCGGCGAACGGCGCGTGCGTCGCGAGCGCGCAACCGGTCGCGCAGCAAGTCGTCAATCCGGTCAGCCAATTCGCCGCGGACAACAACGGCGTCGTCATCGACCTGCCCGCCGTCGCCGACCTGGGCGCGGCGTCGGTCAGCGGCTCGCTGATTTTCGGCATCGGCAGCCAGGGCAACAACGCGCTCGGCACTGCGACGGTGCTCCAGCCGAGCTCGGATTCGATCTACGTCACGAGCGTCGTGGCCGGCACGACTTTCGCACAGAGCTTTTTCGACACCGGCTCGAACGGCCTCTTTTTTTCGAACGCGTCGCTCCCGCAGTGCAGCGGCTGGTATTGCCCCGCGACCGAACAGGCCTTCTCGGCCGCGTTCCACGGCACGAGCGGCAGCACGACGTCGGCCCAGTTCTCCGTCGCGAACACGAACACGCTGTTCGCGACCGGCAACGCGGCGTTCGACAACCTTGCCGGACCGACGGCGGACGTCGCCGACTGGGGGCTGCCGTTCTTCTATGGACGGCGCATCTTCACCGCGATCCAAGGGCAGCCGACACCCGCCGGGCTTGGCCCGTTCTACGCGCTCTAAGGGGGTGCGCGCCCGAGCGTCAGTCGAGGCGCGCGCTCAAATACGCGCTCACGACCATCTTGAACTCGGCGGCGGGTTCACGCCGTTCGCGCGCTTTCGCGTCGACGTACGCGCCGCGCGCTTGCCGCGGCGGCAAGTCAGCGTCCGCGTTCGCCGTGCGACAGGATGCGCACGAGCGCAACCGACTTGGCCGCCTCCTCCGCTTCCTGCGCCGTGTCGAACACGCCGTTCGTCACGTGGACGGCGTGCCAGCCGGGCTCGTCGGTGGCGTCGCAGAAAATCCGGAACCGGGCGGCAAATCCGTGCGGCGCGGCGGGAATCACCTCGATGTCGACGGACGCGCCTTCGATTTGATGCCTCACAAATCCGTCCATCTCCGCCTCCGTGGGTCACTGTCGCTGATTGAAAATCGTAGCACTGTGGCGGCAGGACGGTATTGGACCGGTCCGGCCGGCCCCTCTCGGACCAACGGACCCGCCAACGGCAAGCGCGACGGCAGATTTACTGGCTGTCGGAATCGTCCGGCGCGACCCAAGCGGACGGAGCGAGCCAGGTGAACGACGCCAGTTTTTCGCCCTTGAAGAGGCATTCGGCGGCCGTCGGCGTCTTGACTTTCTTCGGTTTGGCCGATGCGGATGCGCTTGCCGGCGCCGGCGCAGCGCTTGAAGCGGACTCCGCCGCAGCCGGCGCCTCAAGAGGCGCCGACGCCGCCAGCGCCGCCGAAGCGGCCGCAGGCGTGCTCTCGATCGTCCCCTCGACGACGACACGTGCTCCCTTGATCGCCACCCCCGCATGCGAGATGGAGAGCTTGCCGTCCGGAAATTTCTCGGCGGCCATGCTGCGCATTTGCTGTTCGCAGGCGCTGGGGTTCGTGTACAGCGCGCAGCCCGCGATCACGACGGGCGCGACGCTCAGGCACGCGAGCAGCGAAATCCGAGTCTTCATTGATATTCCGTGTTTTAGGGCGGCGGTCATTGTAGCGTAGCGACGGCCGCCCTTCGCATCGGAAATCGATCTCAACGCGCGACGGGTTCCACCTCCTTGAGCCGGTTGGCGACACGCACCGCGTCGAAGTAGGCGGGGTTCGGCGGCCGCTTCAAGTAGCGCCCCGCCCCGCGCTGCGCACGCAGATCGCCGTTCGCCCAGGCCAGATGACCGCGCGTAATCGTATGCGTCGCGACGCCCTTGACCGTCATCCCTTCGAACACGTTGAAATCCACATTCTGGTGATGGGTTGCGGCCGAGATCGTCTTCGACGCCTCGGGGTCCCAGACGACCAGGTCGGCGTCGGCGCCCACGGCGACCGCGCCTTTCCTCGGATACAGATTGAAGATCTGCGCAGCGTTCGTCGACGTGACGCGCACGAACTCGTTCGGCGTCAGGCGCCCCGTGTTCACGCCGTTGTGCCAGAGCACCGACATGCGGTCTTCGACACCGCCGCAGCCGTTCGGGATCTTCGTGAAGTCCTCGCGGCCCATCGCCTTCTGCGAGGCGCAGAACACGCAGTGATCGGTGGCCGTCGTATGCAAGTGACCCGCTTGCAGCCCGTGCCACAGCGCGTCGCGATGCTGCTGCGTGCGAAACGGCGGGCTCATCACGTGAGCGGCCGCGCGTCCCCAGTCGGTATCGCGATACACCGATTCGTCGATCACGAGATGGCCCGCCAGCACTTCGCCGAACACACGCTGTCCTTCGCTGCGCGCACGGATGATCGCGTCGAGCGCGTCTTTTGCCGACACGTGCACGATGTACACCGGCACGCCCAGCACCTGCGCGATGCGGATTGCCCGATTGGCCGCCTCGCCCTCCACTTCAGGCGGCCGCGACAGCGGATGCGCTTCCGGGCCGGTAAAGCCGCGCGCAAGCAGTTCGCGCTGCAGACGGAACACGAGCTCGCCGTTTTCCGCGTGCACGGTCGGCAGCGCGCCCAGTTCGAGCGAGCGCATGAAGCTGTTCACGAGCACTTCGTCGTCGGCCATGATCGCGTTCTTGTAGGCCATGAAATGCTTGAAGCTCGACACGCCATGCTCGTGCACGAGCGTCCCCATGTCGCGATGGACCGACTCGTCCCACCACGTGACCGCGACGTGAAATCCGTAGTCCGCCGCCGCTTTTTCCGCCCAGCCGCGCCATGCTTCGAATGCACTCATGAGCGGCTGCTTCGGACTCGGGATCACGAAGTCGATGATGCTCGTCGTGCCGCCCGAAAGCCCCGCCGCGGTGCCGGTGTAAAAGTCGTCGCTCGCGGTCGTGCCCATGAAGGGCAATTCCATGTGCGTATGCGGATCGATGCCGCCCGGCATCACGTACTGGCCGCCCGCATCGATCACGGTCGCGCCCGCCGGCGCGTCGAGATTCGCGCCGATCTGCGCGATGGTGCCGCCCGACGCGCTGTCGTTGCACAGCACGTCGGCTCGATAGGTTTCGTTGGCGTCGATCACCGTACCGCCGCGTATCAAGATTGCCATGCTGCTGTCTCCTTCGTTGAATTCTCAATCGATGCGCGCGGTGCGCAGCGCCGCTTGCGCCGTGCCTCCACGCGCAGCGCGCGCCATGCCCATGCCGTCGCCGGCTATGCGCTCGCCACGCGCGGACTCGCGCTCTTGCCGAGCTTCATCCACACGCCGTAGACGAGCGCCGCGAGCACGAGGCCGACGAACCACGCATACGTGTAGAGACTCTTGAACGCATCGGGCACGTTCGGGAACGCCGCGGGAAATGCCGTGTTCAGGAAGCCCGGCAGATTCGGCAGCACGCCGACCACGAGCGCGACGACCGCCGCGAGATGCCAGCCGCCCGTGTACGCGTATTCGCCGTTTTCGTCGAACAGTTCCGCGTGATCGAGCTTCGTGCCGCGCACGAGGAAGTAGTCGACCATCATGATTCCGGCCACCGGCCCGAGCAGCGCCGAGTAGCCGACGAGCCACGTGAAGATGTAGCCCTGCGTCGTCGCGAGGATCTTCCACGGCATCATCACGATCGCGATCGTCGCGGTGATGAGGCCGCCCGTCTTGTACGAGATGCCCTTCGGCCACAGGCTCGAAAAGTCGTACGCGGGGCCGACGAGGTTCGCCGCCAGGTTGCAGCACATCGTGTCGAGCGTGAGGATGATGAGCGCGATGCCGACACCGATGCCCGTCATGCGGCTCGTCAGGTCGATCGGGTCCCAGATCGCCTTGCCGTAGATCACGACGGTCGCCGACGTCACCACGACCGAAATCACCGACAGCAAGGCCATCGGCAGCGGCAAGCCAATGGCCTGCCCAACCATCTGGTCGCGCTGGGTTTTCGCAAAGCGCGTGAAGTCGGGGATGTTGAGCGCGAGCGTCGCCCAGAAGCCGACCATCGCCGTGAGGCTCGGCCAGAACGTTGCCCAGAACTGGCCCGCCTTCTTGCCGCCTGCGACGAACTGCGAAGGCGTGGACAGCATCGAGCCCAAGCCGCCCGCCTTCGACGTCGCCCACCCGACGAGCACGATGCACATCACGACCTTGATCGGCGCGGACCAGCTTTCGAGCCAGCGGATCGAATCGGTGCCGTTGACGATGAAGTAGATCTGAATGCCCCAGAAGAACAGGAAACACGCGGCCTGTCCCGCCGAAATGCCGATCACGGCGAGCGGGGCGCCTTGCAGAGCGTTGCCGGTGAGGATGTTCAAGAGCGTATAGATCGCGCTGCCGCCGAGCCACGTCTGAATGCCGTACCAGCCGCACGCGACGATCGCGCGCAACAGCGCGGGCAGCTTCGCGCCTTGCGTGCCGAACGACGAGCGCACGAGCACCGCGTACGGAATGCCGTGCTTCGCACCCGCATGGCCGATCAGGAGCATCGGCACGAGCACGATCATGTTGCCGAGCAGCACGGTCGCCACCGCCTGCCACGGCGACATGCCCTGCTCGGTCAAACCCGCCGCGAGCATGTACGACGCGATGTTCATCACCATGCCGACCCACAGCGCGGCGAAGTGATACCACTTCCAGGTGCGCTGCGCGCGGCCGGTCGGCGCGAGGTCGTCGTTGTAGAGCGTGCTCTCCGATACGCCTGCTTGCATCAGCGTCTCGCTGGTTCCTGCGGATTGGTTCATTGAAAGTTCTCCAATCGTTGCAATCTTCGTTCAAGCCGCTTTCGCGGGCACGTTGGTCTCGTCTTGCTGCGTCACGCGTGAAGGGTTGTTCGGATGCGTCGTCCAGTTCGAATACGCACCGCTGTCGACGCGCTCCATCGTGATGCATTGCTCGACCGGGCACACATGCATGCATAAATTGCACCCGACGCAGTTCTCGTCGACCACCTCGAAGTGACGCACGCCGTCCTTCTCGCGCGTGATCGCCTGATGCGACGTGTCCTCGCACGCGATATGGCACAGGCCGCATTGAATGCAGCGGTCCTGGTCGATGCGCGCCTTGATGTCGTATTGCATGTTCAGGTATTTCCAGTCCGTGACGTTCGGCACGGCCCGGCCGCGGATGTCGTCGAGCGTCGCGTAGCCCTTTTCGTCCATCCAGTTCGAGAGGCCGTCGGCGAGGTCCGACACGATGCGAAAGCCGTAATGCATCGCCGCCGTGCACACCTGCACGCTGCCGGCGCCGAGCACGATGAATTCGGCGGCGTCGCGCCACGTCGAGATGCCGCCGATGCCGGAGATCGGCAGACCGGGCGTTTCTGCGTCGCGCGCGATCTCGGCGACCATGTGCAGCGCGATCGGCTTCACGGCCGGTCCGCAATAGCCGCCGTGCGCGCCCTTGCCGTCGACGGTCGGCATCGGCGCCATCTGGTCGAGATCGACCGCGACGATCGAGTTGATCGTGTTGATCAGCGAAACGCCGTCGGCGCCGCCTTTGTACGCGGCGCGCGCGCCGAGGCGGATGTCGGTGATGTTCGGCGTGAGCTTCACGAGGCACGGCAGGCGCGTGCCCTCCTTCACCCAGCGCGTGACCATCTCGACGTATTCGGGCACCTGGCCCACCGCCGAGCCCATGCCCCGCTCGCTCATGCCATGCGGGCAGCCGAAGTTCAGCTCGACTGCGTCGGCGCCCGTGTCTTCGACGAGCGGCAGAATCCATTTCCAGTCGCGCTCGTTGCACGGCACCATCAGCGAGACGATCAACGCACGGTCGGGCCAGTCGCGTTTCACTTGCGCAATCTCGCGCAGGTTCACGTCGAGCGGGCGGTCGGTGATCAGCTCGATGTTGTTCAAGCCTGCGATGCGCTGGCCGTTCCATTGCACCGCGCCGTAGCGCGAGCTGACGTTGACGACGTGCGGATCGAGCCCGAGCGTCTTCCACACGACGCCGCCCCAGCCCGCTTCGAACGCGCGGTTGACGTTATAGGCTTTGTCGGTGGGCGGCGCGGAAGCGAGCCAGAAGGGGTTCGGCGAAGTGATGCCGGCAATCGTGCAGCGAAGATCGGCCATGTTCGGCTCCCTGGAGTGTCTGTGTCGTTTGCGTGGCGCGCGGGCGTTATCGCTGCGCGCGCAGCGCTCTATTTGCCGCTCGATGCCGCTAGGCCGCGCGTGCCGCCGTGCGCGCGAACGCACGGCCGATCGACGCCGCGGCGAGCTTGCCGTCCTGCACCGCCTGCACGGTCAGGTCGAGGCCCGTCGCAGCGCAGTCGCCGCCGGCCCAGACGTCGCCGAGCGACGTGCGGCACTCGTCGTCGACCGCGATGCGCGCGCCGTCGAGCGTCAGGATCTCGCGCTCGATGCCGCCCGCAACGAGCGTCTGTCCGATCGCCTTGAGCACCATGTCGGCCTCCACCGTGAAGCGTTCGCCCGTGCCTGCCAGACGGCCTTGCGAGTCTTCCTTCGTCCGTTCGAATTCGACGCCCGTGACGGTTTGACCGTCGCCGAGCACGCGCACCGGACGGGCATTGAGGACGAGCGATACGCCTTGCGTCTGCGCGAATTCGCGCTCGGCCCACGTCGCGCTCATCGCCTCGACGCCGCGCCGGTACGCCATCGTCACGCTCTGCGCGCCGAGCTTCTTGCTCTGCACGGCGGCGTCGACCGCGGTATTGCCGCCGCCGATTACGACCACGCGCCGGCCGACGGGCAACGTCGCGAGATCGTCGGACTGGCGCAGCCGTGCGATGAAGTCCACCGCGTCGAGCACGCCGCCGAGCGCTTCGCCTTCGGCACCGAGCGCTTTCACGCCCGCCATCCCCACCGCGAGAAACACCGCGTCGTGCTGCTGGCGCAACTCGGCAAGGCTCACATCGCGGCCCAGAGCAACACCCGTGCGCAACTCGATGCCGCCGACCGACAAGAGCCACTCGACCTCGCGCTGAGCGAATTCGTCGACGGTCTTGTAGGCCGCGATGCCGTACTCGTTGAGGCCGCCGGCTTTTTCACGCGCGTCGAAGAGCGTCACGCGATGCCCCGCCACGGCGAGACGATGCGCGCACGCGAGCCCCGCCGGCCCCGCCCCGACCACCGCGACACGGCGCCCGGTCTCCGCCGCGCGCGAAAACAGCGCCTCGCCGCGCGCCATCGCCCAGTCGGTCGCGTGCCGCTGCAACGCGCCGATCGCAACCGGCTTGCCGTCCTGATGGTTGCGCACACAAGCCCCTTCGCAAAGGATCTCGGTCGGGCACACGCGAGCGCACATCCCGCCGAGCGGATTCGCCGACAAGATGTCGAGCGCGGCGCCCTTCAAGTTGCCGTGGCCGATCTTGCGAATGAAGCTCGGGATATCGATTTGCGTCGGACAGGCGTTCACGCACGGCGCGTCGTAGCAGTAGTGGCAACGGCTGGCGGCAACGGCGGCGGCGCCCGCGTCGAGCAGCGGCGCGATGTCGGCAAACTGGCACGCCAGTTGTTCAGCGTCGAGGCGGCCGGCGGCGATATCGCCGGTTTCCTTCGTGGTCATGCGCGCTCCTACACAGGAAAGAGGACGAACGGTGCCCGCCGGCTTCGCACGCGCGAAGCCGGAACCCAAGGCGGGCACAACTTTTTGAATACGCCTGAAACTGTCGATCCGAAGTCGGCGCTTCAGCGCCTGCTTCGGTCCCATGCAAAGCTAGCGGCCAATTCGATCGATGCACAGTTGGCCGCCGAACCCCGGCGGCCAAAACGGCGACACGTCGACACGTCGACACGGCAGCGTGGTCATGAAACCGGCTCGCTCGCACGCTCGAGCATCGCGTGCAGCAACACGTTCGCGCCGGCCTCGATCCATTCGAGCGTCGCGTCCTCGATCTCGTTGTGGCTGATGCCGTCGACACACGGCACGAACACCATCGACGTCGGCGCGACCTGCGACAGATAGCAGGCGTCGTGTCCCGCGCCCGAGACGATGTCCCGGTTCGGATAGCCGAAGCGCTCGGCGGCGCGGCGCACCGAACTCACGCATGCCCGGTCGAACGCGACCGGCGCGTAATAGAAGATCTGATCGAGCTGGGTTTCGAGGCCGATTGTGTCGGCGATGCGCGCGACGCCCTTGCGCAACTCGGCGTCCATTTGCGCGAGCACTGCATCGTCGGGATGGCGGAAATCGACCGTGAAGAACACGCGCCCGGGAATCACGTTGCGCGAGTTCGGATGCACCTGCATCATGCCGACCGTCGCGCACGCGAACGGCGCGTGATCGAGCCCGATGCGGTTCACGAGATCGACGACTCGCGCTGCACCCAGGAGCGCGTCGCGGCGGCGCGGCATCGGCGTCGGGCCCGCATGCGCCTCTTGGCCCGTCAGCACGATTTCGTACCAGCGCTGGCCTTGCGCATCCGTCACCACGCCGATCGTCTTGTGCTCGGCTTCGAGAATCGGGCCTTGCTCGATGTGCAGCTCGAACGCCGCGTGAATCGGACGGCCGCCGCACGGCACGTCGCCCGCGTAACCGATGCGCTGCAGTTCCTCGCCGATGGTCTTGCCGTCGACGTCCTTGCGCGAGAGCCCATACTCGAGCGTGAAGACGCCTGCGAACACGCCCGAGGCCACCATTGCCGGCGCAAAACGCGAACCCTCTTCATTGGTCCAGATCACGACCTCGACCGGGTGCTCGGTTTCGATGCCGTGATCGTTGAGGCTGCGGATCACCTCGAGGCCGCCGAGCACGCCGTAGATGCCGTCGAAACGGCCGCCCGTCGGCTGCGAATCGGCGTGCGAGCCGGTCATCACCGGCGCCGCGGCGGCATTGCGGCCGGCACGCCGCATGAACACGTTGCCCATCTGATCGACCGTGACCGTGCAGCCGGCCTCCTTGGCCCAGTTCGCGATCAGGTCGCGCCCTTCGCGATCGAGATCGGTCAGCGCAAGCCGGCAGACGCCGCCTTTCTTCGTCGCGCCGATCTTCGCCATCGTCATCAGGCTGTCCCACAGGCGCTGGCCGTTCACCTTGACCAACGCGTCCACGCCTTGCTCCGTTACTGCGCTCATCTGACCTTCTCCTCATCGTTTTGGGGCGCCTTGCCCATCGCCGGTGCATCGCTTCGTCGCTGCGGCCAGCGACGGATTCCCCGCCTCTCCAATCCTGTCCGATTGGACAGGTTGTAGACCATTAATGTCGAGATTTCAATGGGTTCTAACCCAGCGAAAAGCGTGCCATTGCGCTGCAGCAAAGCGTGCTCGCCAAGTCGCGGGCCCAGTGCGCCAGGCCCGCGCCGCTCGCGAGATTGCGACTACAATGAGGCGCGACGCGGCAGGCAAGCCGAACGAGGCCGATGATGAAGAGCGATGAAACGCGTGCAGTCGACCACGAACACGAAGAGACCACGAAACCGATGCGGCGCCGCAAGGCGCACATCCGTCACACGAATGAAGCGCACTTGCTGGCCTGCGCGGAGGCGGTCTTCGCCGAACGCGGGCTCGAAGGCGCGAGCACTGCGATGATCGCAGAACGCGCCGGCCTGCCGAAGGCCAACCTGCACTACTACTTCCCGACCAAGCTCGATCTCTATCGCCGCGTGCTCGACGACGTGTTCGAGGAATGGCATCGCGCCGCCGATACGTTCGAGTGCAGCGACGACCCGGTGGAAGCGATCGGCGGCTACGTGCGCGCGAAGATGGCGCTGTCGCGGCGGCGGCCGCTCGGATCGAAGGTGTGGGCGAGCGAAATCATTCAAGGCGCGACGCACATGCAGGACATCCTGTCCGAGCGCGTCAAGCCGTGGACGGAATCGCGCGTCGTCGTGGTCAACGATTGGGTTGCTCGCGGTCTTTTAGCGCCGATCGATGCGCGCGCGCTGCTCTACATGATCTGGGCCGTCACGCAGCACTACGCCGATTTCGATGCGCAGATCCAGGCGTTATCGGGCAAGCGCGCGTTGTCGAAGAGGGCGTTCGATGCGGCGACGGAAGAAGTCGTCGCGCTCATCATTCGCGCATGCGGGGCGAAGTCGCCGGATGCGCAGTCCCGAGCCGACGATACTTAACCCCTCAAGCACCCAATCGCTTCGCCAAACGCTCGCGCAAGAACTGCGTCAACGCGCGGATCGTCACCGAGCTTTGACGATGCTGCGGATACACGGCATAGACCGCAAACGACGACAGCGAAAAGTCCTCGAGCACTTCGACGAGCTTGCCGCTCGCCAGCGCCTCTGCGACGATGAATTCCGGCAGCCGTGCGATGCCGAGCCCTGCGATCGCCGCATCGCGGATCATCTCGCCGTTGTTCGCGCGCAGCGGGCCGCGCACGTCGAACATGCGGCGCGTGCCGTCGACGGCGAACTCCCACCCCGACCGCCCTTCCTCCCCGTACAAGAGACATGCATGGCGCTCCAGATCGGCGGGCGCAGCCGGCGCGCGGCGCCTGCGCTTATAGCCGGGACTGCAGCACGCGACCATTCTCACGTCGGCGAGCTTTTGCGCAACCAGCGTCGAATCGGCGAGCGTGCCGATCCGCACGGCCATGTCGAAACCCTCGCCGATCACGTCGGCGACGCGGTCGCTCAATTGCACGTCGAAGCGCATATCCGGATGCGCGCGCAAAAACTCGGCGACGAGCGGCGACAGGTGAATCATGCCGAACGACATCGGCACGCTGATGCGCAGCAAGCCGCGCGGCTCGGCGCGCTGCGCGGACATCGCCTGCTCGGCCTCGGACACTTCCGCAAGGATGCGCCGCGCGCGCTCGTAGAACTCATAGCCGAGATCGGTCACGGCGAGCTTGCGCGTGTTGCGCACGAGAAGCCGCGCGCCGAGGCTCTCTTCGAGCGCCGCGACACGGCGGCTCACGAACTGCTTCGATAGCTGCAGACGGTTCGCGGCCGCCGTGAAGCTGCGCGCATCGACCGTCGCGACGAAGATCCGCATGTCTTCCAGTTGCATCCCGTGCCTCGGCTTATTGTCAACTTCAATGGGACATTGATTCTCATAGCGACGCGATTATATGCCCGTTGATTGACCTAAACTTTCGTCAACGCATCAGGGCAGCGTTTCAACGATGCCCTCAACGAAACAACGGAGGTTTTGATGATCGAAGTCCGCCACGCCAGCCAACGCGGCCGTGCCGAGCACGGCTGGCTCAGCTCGCGCCACTCGTTTTCGTTCGCCAGCTACTACGAACCGCAGCAACTCGGCTTTTCCGACCTGATCGTCATCAACGACGACCGCGTCGTGCCGGGCCGCGGTTTCGGCAAGCATCCGCATCGGGACATGGAGATCTTCTCCTATGTGCTCGAAGGCGCGCTCGAGCACAAGGATTCGATGGGCACGGGTTCGGTCATCGTGCCCGGCGACGTGCAATTGATGAGCGCGGGCACCGGTGTCGCGCACAGCGAATACAACCCTTCGGCAAGCGACCCTGTGCATTTCCTGCAGATCTGGATCGTGCCGTCGGAGAAAGGCGCAACGCCGCGCTACCAGCAAAAGAACTTCTCTGCTGCGGACAAGCGCGGCACGCTGCGGCTCGTGCTCTCGCCCGATGGCGAAGGCGACTCGCTCGCGTTGCGGCAGGACGCACGCGTCTACGCCGGTCTCATCGACGGCGACGAGCGCGCGCGCCTGCAGTTGCGAGCCGACCGCTACGCGTATGTGCATGTGGCGCGCGGCTCCGTCGTGCTCAACGGCGTGCGTCTGAACGAAGGCGACGGTGCACGCGTACGCAACGAGGACGCGCTGACTTTCACGGAAGGACGCGACGCCGAAGTGCTCGCGTTCGATCTGCGCAACAACGAACGCTCGGACATGTACGCCTGATCTGAACACGTATCGACTCTGCATTTGAATCGAAACCCGCTAACTGGCTTTCACTGAATACTTAAGGAACGAACATGAGATACGCCCTCTTTGAACAACGCAAGGACGCGATCCTGCTGGCTGCGCGCGTGCTGTTGATGGTGCTCTTCGTGCTGTTCGGCTGGAACAAGCTGACCGGCTTTTCAGGCACGGTCGCCTATATGGCGACGACCGGGACGCCCGCGCCGGAATTGTCCGCGGTCATCGCGGTCGTGATGGAGTTGATCGTCGGCCTTGCGCTCGCGATCGGCTTCTATGCCCGTCCGCTTGCACTCGTGCTCGCGGTCTACACGCTCGCCGCCGCGTTCATCGGCCACCACTTCTGGAACATGACGGGCATGGTCGCGTACGACAACATGATTCACTTCTACAAGAACGTGAGCATCATCGGCGGCCTGTTGTTGCTGACCGTGACCGGCCCCGGCAAGTACTCGCTCGATCGCAAGTAAGTCCCGGCGGCTCGGCGTCTCGGCGCCGAGAATCCACGCGTAGCTCGAACCGGCGCGCGCGGCCGGTCCCGGCGAGGCGGCTTTCGAACCCGTTGCGCCGGATTGCGCCGTGCCCTGTGAGAAATCGTCGTCCGGCATGGTGCGCGTCCTTGCGCGTCAGGACGGCAGCGGCTCGGCGGCGCCCCGTGCCGCGCGGCGAATCACCTGCGGGGGCTGGCCGAACGCGCGCAGGAACGAGCGGCGCATGCGCTCGGGGTCGCCGAAACCGGTGTCGCGCGCGATCACGTCGATCGGATGGCGCCCGCTCTCGACCATCAGCCGCGCCGCCTCGACGCGCAAATGCTCGATCGCCTTCGCGGGCGTCTGCCCGGTCTCCGCGCGGAACACGCGGTTGAATTGACGCGGACTCAGGTGCGCAACGTCCGCCAGCCGCTCGACCGACAAATCGGCATGCAGATTCTGCTTGGCCCAGACGAGCGCGGTCTGAATCCGGTCGGACTTCGGCTCCAGTTCGAGCAGCGCGGAGAATTGCGATTGCCCGCCCGCTCGGCGGTGATAGACGACCAGCTTCTTCGCCACCGTCCTCGCCACCTCGGCGCCCATGTCCTTCTCGATGAGCGCGAGCGCGAGATCGATGCAGGACGTCATGCCGGCAGAAGTCCAGATCGGGCCGTCGATGATGAAGATGCGGTCCTCATCGAGCTGCACCTTCGGATACGCGCGCCGGAAGGCCGAGGCGAAGTACCAGTGCGTCGTCGCGCGCCGGCCGTCGAGCAGGCCCGCTTCGGCGAGGCTGAAGGCGCCCGTGCAGGTCGAGCCGATCCGCCGCGAAACCGGCGCGGCCGCCTTCAGGAACGCGACGAGGGCAGGCGCGGGCAGCGAGGCTTCGTTATCGCCGACGACGAGGATCGTGTCGTAGCGGCTGTCGTCGAACGAGATCGTATCGACCGCAAAGCCCGCCGAACTGCGCACGAGTCCGCCGTGCTCCGACAGCAGGCAGAACGCGTACACGTCCTCGCCGGCCGTGGCGTTGGCGAATTCCAGCACCGTCGTCACCGCGAGATTGATCACCTGAAAGCCGGGGTACAGCACGATTCCGATGCGCAACATGATGCTCCGCCTGAATTCAACACTCGACGCCACGCTCCATCCGATGGACCGCGATCCCCTCCATCGGATCGGGTGCTTCCCGCCACGGCGCGCGCTGCAGCATGCGCAGCGTGTCGTCGTAGCCGACGGCCCAGCGGCGCTCGATGCCGCTCGACGAGAAGTCGATGTCCTTGTGCAGCTCGTCGCCGCCGAAACAGGGCGCGTCGAGTTCGATCACCTGCATCGTCGTGCCGCAGCCCCACGCGAGAAGCTCCTGAATCGCAGCCGAATCGCGCTCGCTGTCGGGAACGTGCTTGCCCAGCTCGCGAATCACGTGGCGCAGCCGGTGGATCTGCCGCTGCCGCTCGAGGTGGCTTTCCGAGCGGCTCGAATACTGGATGTCGCGCTGCCGCCCCATCGCCTGCCAGATCGACACCGGCTCGGGTCCGCGCGCGGGCCACAGTTGCACCGCGAAGATCACGGAGCTGCGGCGCGGATGATCGTCGAGCACCGCTTCGAGCGGCGTATTCGAATAGATGCCGCCGTCCCAGTACGTTTCGCCGTCCACGCGCACCGACGGAAACCCGGGCGGAAACGCCGCCGAAGCCATCACGTGATCGACGGAAAATGCGGCGTCGCGATTCGTGAAGTAGCGCATCCGTCCATTCGCGACCCCCACCGTGCCGACCGTCAGGCGCATCGCCTTCTCTTTCGCGTTCAGATAATCGAAGTCGACGAGCGCGCTCAGCGTCTCGCGCAGCGGCTCGGTCGAATAGAACGCGGCCTTGTCGAGTCCGACCGGCGTCTGCAGGCCGAACCACGCCTCGGGACGCGGCGCGAAGAAAGGCGCGATGCCCTGCGTCACGATCGCGACGTTGCGCAGCCAGTCGTCCCAGAGCGGAAACCAGCCGCCCGTCGCGCTGCCGGGATACGCTACGCGCCGCCAGAACTCCTTGAGCCGCACGAGCCGCCGCTCGCGCGGATTGCCGGCGATGATCGCGCCGTTGATCGCGCCGATCGACGTGCCGATCACCCAGTCGGGCTCGATGCCCGCATCGTGCAGCGCCTCGTAGACGCCCGCCTGATACGCGCCGAGCGCCCCGCCGCCTTGCAGCACGAACACGATCTGTCCGGGCATGTCGGCGCACGCCGACGGGTCCGGCTCACCCTGTTGCTCCGGCGACGGCCCGTTGCGGCCGCTCGGTGCGTCCTGATTCATGAACTCCTCCGGGGATGAAACGAAGTTGTGTGGACGGCCCGCGCCGGGGGCACAAGCGGTTTGCCGCAAGAAGGACCCGCGTGCGAGGCATCGCACGCATAGCATAAGCGAGCGGCGCCGGATTGGCGCTCAAATCGATTGTCAGTTCGTTGGCTGCTGCGTCCGCACATAGGTCCGAACGCCGGCCAGCGGCGATCCGTACTGGCCGGATTCGGCGTTGTTCGGCAGGCCGTTGACGAGCTGGGCGCGCGGATCGGCCGGATTCAGGTTCAGCTCGCCCGCCTGCTGGTTGCCGTGCGTCGGATACTCGCTGCCGAGCGCGGCATTCGGCATCAAGCGCGTGCTGTTCGCGGGTGCGTTGATGTCGTCTTGAGGGCTCAGCCCTTGCGCGTACCCGTGAGCCGCGATTCCGCACGCTGCCATGCACAATGCAACGCGCAGCACCACCGCCAATCGTTTCATGTTCGCCTCCGCCAAAGAGGAAAGAGTCACAACAGGGCCGCGCCAGGCAATCGATCCCGATTGACGCCGGCACAGACCACCGTGGAGATACGCGCCGCAAAGGCCGGCGGATTCACCTGACGCTGCGTCGGATTGTGCGGCCTTCGCGGCGGCCTGCATGAAAGGAACTATAGAGGCTTGCTAAATCCATGACACCCGATTCTCTGCTGGCGCGTGATACGGTCATCACATTGATGGGAGACTCGGTTGTTGGCCGAGATCAGACCTCGGCGTTCGACTGTTTGAGGCCGGAATGTCGACCTCAGACCTCGGCGTTCGACTGTCGACTCTCCTCACGTTTCTTTGAAAATCATGCGCCCGTCGACGCGAATCGCAACGGCCGTCAGCGCGGCGCCCCGGCAAGGACCGTCGACGCACAGGCCGTCTTCGAAGCGGAACATCGCGCTGTGATGCGCGCACATCAGCAACTCGGCGTCATACGCCCAGAACGTGTTCGGCTCGTAGTTCAGCGGAATCGAAAAATGCGGGCACACGTTGCGGTACGCCCATGCGTTCTCGCCGCGCCGCAGCACGACGACAGGCGGCAGGCCGGGACGCTCGGGCGGCACTTCGAGCGCGCCGCCGTCGGGAATGTCGTCGAGCGCGCAGAGCGCGCCGATTTCAGGATCGAGATTGGGTGCGTTCATCGCCGTGCTCCGTCACGCACGCCGATGCGCGGCTGACGGCGCATCGAGCGCCCCCGCCACGCCGTTGGCCGACGCTTGCGGCGCGGCCTCGTTCTCGAGAAACACGACGCGCCGGCCGACCGGAAACAGCTGCAGGCCGAAACGCTGCGACACGAAGCCCCACAACCCTTTGGGAAAGCAGATCGTGACCGCGATCGCGAGCAGGCCGAGACCGATCAGATACCAGGTGCCGTAGTCGGACAAGAACTTGTTCAGCACGAAGAAGACGAGCGCGCCGACGAGCGGCCCTTCGAGCGTCCCGATGCCGCCGATCAGCACGATGAAGATGCCGAACGCAGTCCAGTTCACCGAGAAGGCGGCGTCGGGCGAGATGCGCAGATTGCCGATGAAATAGAGGCCGCCCGCGAGCGCCGCGCCGCATGCCGACACCAGGTAGACGACGAGCCGCGAACGCGCGACGTCGACGCCCTGGCTCGCGGCCGCGACCGGGTTGTCGCGCATCGCGGTGAGCGCGAGGCCGGCCTTCGAGCGCAAGAACGCATACGAGAGTCCGATCGCGGCCGCGACGATTCCGAGCGCAAGCCACAGCGTGAGCGATTCGCGCGTCGCGCGCGAGAAGGACTCGAGCGCGATCAGGCTCGTGCCCGACCCGCCGCCCAGCGCCGAGACGTTCGCGAACGCGAGACGGAAAACTTCGGCGATCACCCAGGTGCCGATCGCAAAGTACCCGCCCTCGAGACGAAACGCGACGAGCGAGACCGGCAGCGCCACGACGACGGCGACGAGGGCCGCGACGGGGACGGCGATAAACGGCGAGACGCCGCAATAGGTGGACAGGATCAGCATCCCGTACCCGCCGATGCCGAAAAACGCCTGCTGTCCGATCGACACCATCCCGCCGTAACCGGCCAGGAGGTTCCACATCATCGCGAAGACGAGATACGACGCGAGCTGCACGAAGTCGTGCATCGCTTCGCGCCCGGCCCACCACGGCCCGCCCGCCACGGCCAGCGCGGCGATCAGCAAAGCGAGGATCGCAACCCGGCTCGCGCGTGTCGCGCGCCGCACTTCGAAGCCGGCTGCCGGTCTCTGAAGAAGCGTGGTCATGTCGGCACCTTTAGGCAGTCTTGGCGGTCTTGGGAACGAGCCCCTGCGGCCGGACCACCAGCACGCAGAGAAACACCACGTGGCCGAGCCAGATGCCCCAGCCCGGATCGAAATAGAAGCCGGCCTGCTGCGCGACGCCGAGCGCCATGCCGCCCGCGACCGTGCCCCAGAACGAGCCCATGCCGCCGATGATCACGGCCTCGAACGCATAGAGCAGCAGCGCAGGGCCGTCGGTCGGCGAGACCGCGGTACGCATCGCATAGAGCGCCGCGGCGGCCGCGATCAGCACGAAGGCGATGCCCATCGCAAGCGCGTAGGTGCGGCGGTACGAGACGCCCATCAGCTGCACGATCTCGCGATCGTCCGAGGTCGCGCGAAACGCGCGGCCAAGCGGCGTGCGGCCGAAGAGCCACTGCATTGCGAAAGCGAGCGCGAGCGTCACGGCGAGCGTCACGAGCGGCAGGCAGCCGACCGAGAGCCCGCCGCCGAGCGCGAGGCTCTTCGCTTCGAAGCTGCCGGTCGAGATCGCGCGCGGGTCCGCGGAGAACACTTGCTGCAGCACGTTCTGGATCACGATCGAGAGGCCGAACGTGACGATCAGCGAAGGCAGCGGATCGCGGCTGCTGACGCGGTTCAAGACCGCGTACTGGAGGGCATATCCGGCGCCGAACGCGATCGCCGGCAACAGCGCGAGCGAGACCGCGAGCGGCAGCTGCGCCACGCCCGTCAGCGCGAGCAGCACGAACGCGAGCAGCACGATGAAGTCGCCGTGCGCGATGTTGGTGAGCCGCATCACGCCGAACACGAGCGACTGCCCCATCGCGAAGAGGCCGTAGAGCGCGCCGAGCAGGATGCCCTGCACGACGATGTTGATCACGGTGTTCATGCGACGGCTCCAAAGTAGGCTTGCGTGATCGCCTCGTCGGAGACGTCGGCCGACACGCCCGAGAGCGACACGCGCCCCTCCTGAAAGCAGTAGAAGCGCGACGACACGCGGCGCGCGAGCTGCACGTCCTGCTCGACGACGATCGCGCTCATGCCTTGCGAGACGATCGACGGCAGCGCCGCGTAGATCTCGCGCACGATCACAGGTGCAAGGCCGAGCGAGAGTTCGTCGCACATCAACAGATCCGGATTGCTCATCAGCGCGCGGCCGATCGCGACCATCTGCTGCTGGCCGCCGGAGAGCGCGGTGCCCAAGTGATGACGGCGCTCCTTCAAGGCCGGAAAGAGGGCATAGACGGCGGCGAGGTCCCAACGCCCCCGCCGCTTGCTATAGGCGCCGAGCAGCAGGTTCTCCTCGACCGTGAGGCTCGCGAAGAGCCGCCGGCCTTCGGGCACCAGCGCGATGCCGCGGCCGACGATGCTCGCGGCGCTCGTCCCGCCGATCGGCTCGCCGCGCCACAGGATCTGATCGGCGCGCGTGCGCTGCAGTCCGGCGATCGATTTCAGGAACGTCGACTTGCCCGCGCCGTTTGCGCCGATCAGCGCGATCACCTCGCCGACGCCTACCTTCACGTCGACGCCGAAAAGCGCCTGGAAATCGCCATAGAACGCGGTCAAGCCGCGCGTTTCCAGCAGTGTTGACATATCAGGCCTCCAGTCCGAGATAGACGCGCTTCACTTCGGGGTCGTCCATCACCGCGTTCGGCAGCCCCTCGGCAAGCTTCTTGCCGAAGTTGATGACGAGCAGGCGATCGGCCACCGCAAGCAAGGCATGAACGACGTGCTCGATCCAGACGATCGTCACGCCGCGCTCCTTGGCGCGCTTGATTTCGTCGACGAGCGCGTGCGTTTCCGGCTCGGTCAGGCCGCCGGCGATCTCGTCGAGAAGCAAGAGCTGCGGGCGCGTCGCCAGCGCGCGCGCCAATTCGAGACGCTTGCGGTCGAGCAGCCCGAGCGTGCCCGCAAGCTGGTTCGCGCGAGCCTTGAGCCCCGTGCGTTCGAGCACGTCGACGCACACGTCATAGGCGTCGCGCTCGCTTAGCTCGCCGCCGAACGTCGCGCCGACGAGCAGGTTCTCGAACACCGTCATCCCGCCGAACGGGCGCGGCACTTGATACGAGCGTCCGATGCCCGCCGCGCAGCGGCGATGCGGCGGCAGGTGGCCGACGTCCTGGCCGTCGAACTCGACGGCGCCCGCATCGGGGCGCGCATCGCCGCTCACCAGGTTGAAGAGCGTCGTCTTGCCCGCGCCGTTCGGGCCGAGGATGCCGTAGGTTTCGCCGCGCTCGACTGCGAAGCTGATGTCGTCGGTCACGGTCAATGCGCCATAGCGCTTCGAGACGGCCGACAGTTTTAGAACGGGGCTCATCGCAGTTCTCCGGAGTGCGTGCATGTCGCTTTGGCCGATCAATCAGCCGATCAATCAGCCGATCAGCTTGAGCGGGCCGGAAAGCGGCACCATCGGCGCAAGCTGGTGGTTCACGATCGCGAGATCGAACGGATGCTGCCGGCCTCGCACCCACTGTCCGCCGACGAGCGGCGTCTTCGCCACGTTCTTGACCGGGCCGCTGCCCCACGCGATACGGCCCACCAGCGTGTCGAGCTGCGTCGCTGCGATCGCGTCGCGAATCGCTTCGCTCGAGTCGACGTCATGCGCGCGCTTGAACGCGTCGACGGCGACTTCGAAAAGCGCGTGCGCGAAGCCGATCGGCTGGGTCCATTGCTTGCCCGTGACGCGCTCGTAGTCGGCGGCGACCTGGCCCGCGCTCTGCCCGGTCAGCGACGATCTGAACGGATGCGACGGCGACCACCAGACTTCCGTCGAGAGGCCGTCGCCGAGCTCGCCGAGCGCTTCGATCGAGGTCGGGAACAAGAGCGCCTTGCCGATCGAAATCACCTTCGGCTTCAGGCCCTGCTGGCGCGCCTGGACGAGGAAGTTCTTGGCGTCCGGGGGAATCACGACACCGGTGATGATCTGCGCGTCGGCGCCTTTGAACGCGGAGATCTGCGCGGAGAAATCCTGCGTCATGCTTTGAAAGCGGCCCGGGTCTTGCAGCTTGAAGCCCTCTTTCGCAAGCACGGGCGGAAATCCGAGCCGGGTATCGCCCCATGCGTTGCCGTCGCCGTCGTTCGGGAACAGGCCGCCGACGCTGCGGTTGGTCGCCACCGACTGCCACATGCCCGTGTAGACGGCGATGACGTCTTCGAGGCCCCAGAAGAAGTGATACGTGAAGCGAAAGCCTCGCTTCGGATCGCCCTTGCGGCCGAAGAACCACGGCTGCCACGGCACCACGGTCGACACGCACGGTGTCTCGTTCAGCTCGCAGATGTCGCTGACCGGGTTCGCCGTTTCGGGCGTGCTGGAGACGAGCACGATGTCGACCTTGTCGCGCAGGATCAGGTCGTTCGCCACTTCGGCTGCGCGGTTCGGGTTCGACTGGCTGTCCTTGACGGCGATCGATACCGGATAGGTCCTGCCGCGGATCGCGATGCCGCTTTTCAGCCTCGTCTGCATCTGCCGGATCGTGAAGCGGTCGGCTTCGCCGAACGGCGCGAGCGGACCCGTTTGCGGGGACACGTAGCCGATCTTCAGGGTTCGCACGCCGCCCCCGAGCGCGAGCGGCGAGAACGTCGACAGCGCGGGTGCCGCCGCGGCGAGCGCGCCGCCCGCCGCGACGCGGACGAAGCGGCGGCGGCCGGCATCGAATGGATGTCCGTCCATGGTTGTCTCACTCCGGATGTCTTGCTGTGTCGATACGTTGTCGACGCCTCAACGCGGAAAGTAAGCGGGAATCTGCGCATCGACGTTGACCCAGACCGATTTCGGCTGCGTGTATTCGCGCATCGCCTCGAAACCCATCTCCCGGCCGTAGCCGCTCGCGCCGACGCCCCCGAACGGCGAGGCGGGGCTCACGCGCTTGTAGCAGTTGACCCACACCATGCCCGCGTGAAGCTCGCGCGCGACGAGGTGGGCGCGTTGCAGGTCGCGCGTCCAAAGCCCCGCGCCGAGACCGTACTCGGTGCCGTTCGCGATCGCGAGCGCTTCCTCGTCGGTGCGAAAAGTCGCGACCGTCATGAACGGCCCGAACACTTCTTCCTGCGAGACGCGGTCTTCGGGCTTCGCCGCAACGATCGTCGGCTCGACATAACAGCCGCTCGCGAGCGCCGCGGCATCGGGTGTCTTGCCGCCCGTCAGCACGCGGCCGCCCTGTTCCCTCGCGATGTCGACATACGACAGCACGCGGTCGCGATGCTGGCTCGAAGTGAGCGGGCCCATTTCCGTCGACGGGTCGAGCGGATCGCCGATCTTGATGGAGCGTGCAAGCGCGACGAATTTCTCCAGGAGCTCGTCGGCGACCGCTTCGTGCACGATCATCCGCGAGGCCGCGATGCAAGCCTGCCCCTGGTTGTGGAAGATGCCGAACGCCGAGCCCTGGACGACCGCATCGAGATCCGCATCGCCGAACACGAGGTTCGCCCCTTTGCCGCCGAGTTCGAGCTGCACCTTCTTCAGATTGCCGCTCGACGCCTGCACGATCCTGCGGCCGACGGCCGTCGAACCGGTGAACGCCACCTTGCCGATCTCCGGATGCTCGGCAATCGACTGCCCCGCGACGCTGCCGAGCCCGGGCAGGATGTTGACGACGCCCGCCGGGAAACCGACTTCGGCCATCAGCTCGGCAATCGCGAGACTCGAAAGCGGCGTCAATTCGGCCGGCTTCAGGATCACGCAGTTGCCGGCCGCGAGCGCCGGCGCCATCTTCCAGCTCGTGAACATCAGCGGGAAATTCCACGGCACGACCTGCCCGACGACGCCGACGGGCTCGCGCGTCAGATAGTTCAGAAAGCCCGCTTCGACCGGAATCACCGAGCCTTCGAACTTGTCTGCCATGCCGCCGAAATAGCGGAACGTCGCGGCGGTGCGCGGCACGTCGAGATTGCGCGTGTCGCGGATCGGGTGGCCGGTGTCGATCGATTCGAGCCGCGCGAGCCGGTCCGCGTTCGCTTCGATCGCGTCGGCGAGCTTGAGCAGCAAGCGCCCCCGTTCCATCGCGGCGAGCTTGCTCCACTTGGGAAACGCGGCCTTCGCGGCGGCGACCGCGCGATCGATATCGGCCGGCCCGGCCATCGCCACCTCGGCAATCACCGAGTTGTCGTGCGGATTCAGCGAGGCGAGCGTCTCGCCGTTTGCGGCCGGCACGAATTGGCCGCCGATGAAGAGTTGCGTTTGCATATCTGTCCTGCGTCGAAAAAAACTGGACGTGACATCCCCCGCGGCGCCGGCAATCCGGCGCCGTCCGGTTCTGGAAAACGGGGGATGCCTGCGCGTTACATCTGGATCGGATACGGCGGCAGCTCGCCGCTTTCGTAGCGCTTCGGCAGATCGGGCGTCGCGTTCTCCCAGACGAGCAGCATCGAACGCTTCTGCGAATAGCCCTTGTGACGGATGTCGGCCGGCATCGCGGCGATGTCGCCCGCGTTCATCGTGATCCGCGCGCGCGGCTCGCCGCTGTCCTTGTCCGCAACGTCCCAGACGATCTGGTCGGAGAGCTGCAAGAACCACTCGACGCGATCGTTGCCGTGGAAGATCGGCAGCACGAACTCCTCGGTCGTCGGGCAGAAGAGACTCTGCTGGCACACCGACGTGACCGACGGATTCCACGTCACGTCCGAGCGCGACAGGTACTTGAAGAGGCTGAACGCATGCAGGTCCTGTTCGAAGCCGGGTTCGGCGTGGATCTCCGGTTCGTCCTGCGCGACGTCGGCAAACTGGCGATTGACGGGAAAATCGTCGCGCAGCGGCGAATCGCCTTCGAGGCCCGGCATGCGCTTCGTTGCGATCCGCGTGCGTTCGATCGCGGCGATGTTATCGCCATGCTTCACGCCGAACGCCGAGCCGGTTTCCTCGGGCGCCGCGAACGGATCGAAGCCTTCGTTGACCCAGTCCTTCAGGATGGCTTTGAACGTCGCCATGATGAGCGGCGTGTCGAACTGCTGCGTATAGTCGGCGCCGGCTTCCTTGAAGCTCGCGTTGTAAGTGCCGGCGTACATGTCGACCTTGCCGTAGTGATTGCGCGTGCCGAGCACTTCGTCGAAGTTGACCCAGCCGTAGAAGAAGCCCCACGCGACGTCGCGCATCATCGCGCGCAGGAAATCGTCTGCGTGCATCTGGTGCGAGCGGGTCTGGCCGTTCGACGGCCATCTGACAGTCACGAAATACGCGTCGCGGCTGAACTCGAAATCGCCGAGCTTGAATACGCGGTAGCCCGTGACCGGATCGGGCGTGGACGCGGTCACGTTTTGCAGGCCGGTTGCTTTGTCCATGATTGACTCCTGGTGATCGAATCGCGTCTTGCGCTCAGTGGATGCAAATCTCGGCCCACTTCTCGACCGAGCACGTCCCGAGAATCGTCTGCACGAGCAGCACGCCCTTCCTCACGGCTTCGAAGCGGTACGCGGCGCCCGCGGGCAGCAGCGCCTGATGGCCGCGGCGCAGCCGCACGTATCCCATCGGCCGGCCCGGCGGCTTGCCTTCGAGACGCACCGTGCCTTCCGTCCTGGCGTCGACGAGCGGACCGTCGGACGGCTTGACGAAGTGCACGTCGACCTCGCCGTCGAGCACCACGGCAAACTCGTCGTGCGATGCAGCAAACCAAGGCGACGAACCTTCGGCGCGCAGCGCTTCGATGACGTACTTGAGGTTCTTGCCGACGACCACTTTTTCGAATGGCGCCGAACGGCTCGCCACTTCGAACACGTTCGACATCGCGTAGTGCTCGGGTTTGCCCTTGATGATTTCGATGGAGCCTTTCCGATAGTGATCGAGGCTGCCGAACCAAGTGTCTTGCATGTCTTCCTCCGTGGATCCGCAAATGGGTTGCTTCGTTGGACCCAAGATTAGGAGGCGATGCGAGCGGCGGCAATGGTCTGAGGTTCGCGATTCGCGAACCATGAGTGCATCAAAAACCCGCCAGGGGAAATACCTAAAGGAGAACCCGGACGAACGCTCACTCTTCGGCGAGCTCCTCGTCGACGCTCTTTGCTTCATCGTCCGCCGGGACGATGCCGAGCGCCTTGTCCCACTGCGGCTCGCGCAGATACCGCGCGCGCAGGAAATCGACGAAGGCCTTCACTTTGGCGGTCGTCCGGTGCGAAGCGGGATAGACCGCCGAGAGCCAAAGCGGCGGCGCCGCATAGTCCGGCAGCACGCGCTCGAGACGCCGCTCGAGCAGATCGGCGGCAGCGACCATGGTCGGCAGGTAGACGACACCGGCGCCGGCGCGCGCGAATTCGAGCAGCAAATGCACGCTGTTGGTCTTCAGCACCGGATTCAGTGCGATTTCGAAGCACTCGTTGCCCTTCATGAGCGGCCACTTGTCGCCCCACGGGTAGTACGAGTAGCGGGCGAAGTCGTGCCGCAGGAGATCGAGCGGCGTCTCGATCACGGGCTCTTCCTTCAGATAGCCGGGCGCCGCGCACAGCACGCCGCGCACCGGAAAGAGACGCCGCTCGACGAGCAGGTTCGAGGCGGGCGGATAGATCTGCAAAGCGAGATCGAAGCCTTCCTGGACGGGATCGATCACGCGGTCGTTGACCGTCACGACGAACTCGACGCGCGGGTACGTGTTGCGGAATTCGATCAGTGTTTGCGAAAAGTGCCCGAGCGCAAACCCGGGCAGCACATGAATGTTGAGCGTGCCGGAGAGCGATCGCGGCGCTTCGCGCGCGCGTCCCGACAGATCGTGGACCTTGTTCACGAGCTCCGCGCACTCGCGGTAATACGTCTCGCCGCATTCCGACAGCCTCACGGCGCGCGTCGAGCGATGAAAGAGCGCCACGCCGAAATGGTCTTCGAGCTGCTTGATGCGCAACGTCACGACCGATTTGGACACGTCCAGCTGCCGTGCCGCCTTCGCGAAGCTTTGCGCCTCGGCCGCCCGCACGAACGCTTCCATCGACATGAAAAGGTCCACTGTGTGCCCCGCGCATGGGTTGAGTGCCACATCCGTTCCGCTCATTCTAGCGGCCTTCGGCGCACGAGGCGCGGTACCATGTACGGTGTGTCTGCCTCACCTTTCCTCAGCTTTCTCAACGCAGTCCTTCGGAGCAGCGATTATGGAAACCACCAATCCCAACAGCCTTTTCGCCGAATACGCCAAGATGATCGAGAAATTCAAGCTCCCCGGCATCGACCTCTCCGCCGTTCTGGAATCGCAGCGCAAGGACATCGAGGCACTGGCCGCGGCGAACGCAACGGCGATCGCGGGCATGCAGACGCTGGGCCAGAAGCAGGCGGAAATCCTGCAAACGACGATGACCCAAGTACAGTCGCTCGTCACCCAGCTCAGCACTTCGGGCGCCGCGCCTTCTTCCGGCGCAGGCGAACTGGTGCAACAAGCGTTGCATAAGGCGCTCGCCGACATGCAGGAGCTCGCCGACACGGCTTACAAGACGCAGTCCGATAGCTTCGCGGTGGTCAGCAAGCGCGTGCAGGAGCACGTCGAGGAACTGAAGGCGCTCATGCAGGCGAAGAAGCCCTGAACATCGGACGTCGGCCCCACGGCTCGGTGGCACCCCATGAAGCAAGGCGGGAGCGAATGAACGACCCCCACGCTCACATTCGTTCGCTGCCCCCGCCGGGCCGCCCCAAGGGAGGCAGCGATGCCTGACATCGGCGCCCCGCAATCGCGTGAACCGCGGCGCCCCTCCCAGCCTCGACAACCACCGATACCCACCAAGCGTCGACGGAGGTTGCTATGACGCATTGCACCGTTATCGAAGAAGGCGGCTATATCGGGCACTGCACGGCGTCCGAGTCGGCGCCGGGCGTGTGGGAAGCGTCCGTTTTATTCGAGCGCAAGAGTGATCTCTCGCACACATTCGTGAACGCGATGCGGCATAAGATCCCCAAGAAATTCGAAAGCCGCGACGAGGCGATGCGCGCCGCAGTCGCCTACGCGACCGAGCGCGCGCAAACCGGCGACGTCGGGCTTTAGATCGATCGTCTGTGTGACAAGTACGTTGCGGGACGAGGCGGCGGGTGCTGGACGCCGGTTGATAGGCGATGCGTAGTGTTCCGAGAGTTAGTCAAACGCGAATACTGTTTTGCGTTTCAGGCCAATTATCGGCAGCGCTCTAATCGCTAAACTAAATCCAAAACAGAGCCTCGGGGACCATGACCATGTTGACCGCCTTTTTCGTTGCCAGTCCGTTCGCAATAGCCGCGCTGTTTGTGTTCGCGAAGTTCGCCGACGCGCGGACTGGAGCCGCCGATCGCGACCTGTAGCGCCGGCGCCGCGAAAAACGCGCGTCTACCCGTCGGACATCTCTTCGTCCGGCACTTCGTCGCCGAACCGCACGCCCACATAGCACCGCATCGCGGCAATCAACGCCGTTGCGCCGGTGTGTCCGATATTCATCCTGGCAGTCTCGATCCGGTTCCCCGCGCCCTTCTCAGCGCCCCAGCAATCGTCGAGCTTGACGATGCTGATCCCTTCGCGATCAATGATCGGACCCCCTTCGTTCCAGTCCGTCGACGGCGCAAAAGCCGCGTCCACCGCGCTCTCGGGATCGCCGTCGCAGGGCGGCTCCTCGACCCAGCAAAGTCCGTCGTCGACGCGCGGCTTGGGAAGCTCGGCCGCGCGAGCGACCCAGTAATCGAGCCACGCACCTTCCAGTTCTGATATCCGCATCGTTGCTCCTTTGCAATTGTCTGCAGTGTACCCCTGCTCGGTGTGGCGAATATGTCAACGACTGCATGCGGCATCCGCGGCCTGCCGCGCCCGCGCGCTCGCCATGCCCTGCACCGGCGAGCGCGAATTCGTGGCTTACAGGCACTGGCTTTTGGCCCAAGAAAGCTAGGATGCCTCGTTGCCCGCTACCTCGCGCAGAGGCAAGATCACCCGGACATGGGAACTCGCATCGCTGGCCAAACTTTCGGGGTCTTTAGATAATGCGCGACATCTCGTATGAAGAACAAACCGTCATGTCGTCGAATCCGCTGGCGCGCTACGCCCATCGGACCCGGATGGCCGTCGCGCTGGAGCTCGTGAGCCAGCATTGCCCCCAATACGGAACCGTCGTCGACTTCGGCTCCGGGCCCGGCCTGCTTCTGCACGTGCTCGGCGAGTTGCGCCGGGACATCGTGCTCATTGGCTACGATCCCTACATGTCGCCCGTGCATCCGGAAGTCCGCTACGCCGATTCGATGCATATGATCGATGAGGCATCCGTCGACGTTCTGACTGCGTTCGAGGTCTGCGAACACCTGTACGCGCATGAAGTCGACCAATTGCTCGCCGACGCGCTGCGCATCCTGAAGCCCGGCGCGCCGTTCATCGTCTCTGTGCCGATCATGTACGGCCTCGCGACGATCCCGAAAGTGATGAACTGGATGATGCGCCAGCGCACGCTGCGCACCGAATACAGCCTCGGCGAGATCCTGATGTCTGTGGCGGGTGTGCCGGTGACGCGCCCCGAGAACCCGCGCATCACGCACAAGGGATTCGACTTCCGCGAGCTGCGCGACACCATCGCGACGCAGCTCAGCATCGAGCGGGTGCGCCACAGCCCCGCTTCCTGGCTGCCCTGGTGGCTTAGTTCGCAGTACTTCATTATCTGCAGAAAATCTTCATAGCCTCGCCGACGTCTCCTCGCGCGGCTCCGCTGCCCCTCATGCTGGCCTGCCGGCCATTAAGGTAATACGATAGCGACGACGATGATCGCGCCCGTCTCGGGCCGACGTTCGATCGCTAAGCGCTTAACTCAACGCATTTCGAACCATCGAGCGCTATCAGTTCACCCACTTTTGCGGAGCAGCAATGCGAGTTGTCGTCTTGGGTAGCGGCGTCGTCGGCGTGACGAGCGCCTATTATCTTGCGCGCGCCGGGCACGAAGTGACCGTCATCGACCGCGCGGCCGGGCCGGCGCTGGAAACCAGCTTTGCCAATGCCGGCCAGATCTCCCCTGGCTACGCCGCGCCGTGGGCGGCGCCCGGCGTGCCGCTCAAGGCCGTCAAATGGATGTTTCAAAAGCACTCGCCGCTCGCCATCCGGCCGGACGATGCCGACAAGCAATTCCAGTTGCAGTGGATGTGGCAAATGCTGCAGAACTGCACGGCCGAGCGCTATGCGGTCAACAAGGCGCGCATGGTGCGCCTCGCCGAATACAGCCGCGACTGCCTGCAAGCGCTGCGCGCCGGCGCCGGGATCGAGTACGAAGGCCGCACCGGCGGCACGCTGCAGGTGTTTCGCACGCAGCAGCAGCTCGACGGCGCGGCGAAAGACATTGCGGTGCTCAAGGAAGCGGGCGTGGCATATGAACTGCTGATGCCTGCCGAACTGTCCCGTGCCGAACCGGCGCTTGCGGCGAGCGCGCACAAGCTGACCGGCGGCCTGCGCTTGCCCGGCGACGAAACCGGCGACTGCCAGCTGTTCACGACACGGCTCGTCGCGCTCGCCGAGCAGCTTGGCGTGACGTTCCGCTACGACACGCTCGTCGACGCGCTCGCGATGGAAGGCGGGCGCATTGCCGGCGTGCGGCACGGCAGCAAGCTCGTGCACGGCGACGCGTTCGTCGTCGCGTTCGGTTCCTATTCGACGAAATTTCTGGCCGGCATCGTCAAGATTCCGGTGTACCCGCTGAAGGGCTATTCGATCACCGCGCCGATCGCGGATGCCTCCAAGGCGCCGGTTTCGACCGTCCTCGACGAGACCTACAAGATCGCGATCACACGCTTCGAGCAGCGGATTCGCGTGGGCGGCATGGCCGAGATCGTCGGCTTCGACAAAGCGCTGCGCGAGGCGCGCCGCGAGACGCTCGAAATGTGCGTAAACGACCTGTTCCCGGGCGGCGGCGATACCGCGAATGCGACGTTCTGGACCGGTCTGCGGCCGATGACGCCGGACGGCACGCCGATCGTCGGCCGCACGGCCGTGCCGAACCTGTTCCTGAACACGGGACACGGCACGCTCGGCTGGACGATGTCCTGCGGCTCCGCACAATTGCTCGCGGACCTCATCTCCGGCAACCAGCCGGCGATCCGCTTCGACGACCTCAATGTGTTCCGCTATTCGGACGAACCCGCGCCCCCTCCGGATTTCGAATTGGCCTGACGCCGGCTGCCGGGCCGCGTCGCAGCGGGCGTGATCGCCAGCGAGCCGAGGGGTATGATGGTCAATACTGCCTATGTCATAGCAGGAGCCGCCATGAACAAGGTATTGGTCGGTTATGACGGGTCGGAGTCCGCCCGTCACGCCGTGAGTTTCTCGGTGGATCTCGCGAAGCGGTACGGAGCGAGTCTCTATGTCCTGGTCGTGGCGCGAACGCCGGATTGGGGCGCGCTCGAGTACGAACGGATCGACGTGGTCGAACACGAGGTGCGGCACTGCGAGGAGATCCTGGCCGAGGTCAAGTCGAGGCTCGGCGACCTGACGCTGCCGGTCCAATTCGATCTCGTGGTCGGCCAGCCCGCCAAGGAGATCGTCCTGTATGCCGAGAAGCACGGCATGGATCATCTGGTCGTCGGCCATCGCGGACACACGCTCTTCGACCGCTGGCTGATCGGCTCCGTCGCGCGGCAGGTCATTGCCTACGCACCGTGCGCCGTCACGATCGTGCGCGACCGCTCCGCCGACAAAGGCATGCAGGCAAAAGCCGGCCATCGCGCCGAAACCGAAACGCCTCTGATTTGAGCGCCGGGCGTCGGCGAATGCACGGATTCGATACGATTCGCGCAGCCCCCCTATTTGGCAGACGGCCTGTTTTCGCCAATAATGGCCCAACATCCGTTACCGGACGAGGGCAACCATGGATTACAGCCCCGCTGCCATCCGTACCATCGCCCTGGTGGGGCATGGCGGCTGCGGCAAGACATCGCTTGCCGAAGCGCTGCTCCACCAGGGCGGTTCGCTGCACGCGCCCGGCAGCGTGGAGCGCGGCACCACGGTCTGCGATTTCGACCCGCTCGAGCGCAAATACCACCACTCGCTGAACTCCGCCGTCACCCACCTGCACTACCGCGACACCCGCATCTACCTCCTCGATACCCCCGGTTATCCCGACTTTTCAGGGCTGTCGATCAGCACGCTTTCCGCCGTCGAGACTGCTGCCATTGTCATCAACGCGCAGACCGGCATCGAAATGACCACGCGGCGCATGATGGCGTGGGCAGAGAAACGCAAGCTTTGCAGAATGATCGTCGTGAACGGCATCGACGGCGAAAAGGTCGATCTCCCCGGCCTGCTCGCGCAAATCCAGGAGGCGTTCGGCAAGTCATGCCTGCCGATCAACCTGCCGGCGCAGCATGGGCGCCAAGTCGTCGATTGCTTCTTCAATCCTGCCGGCGAGGCTGATTTCCTGTCTGTCGCGACCGCGCACGATCAACTGATCGACCAGGTGATCGAGATCGATCCGGAACTGATGGAGCTTTACCTGGAACAAGGCGAGGCGATCAGCCCCGAGCAGTTGCACGAGCCTTTCGAGCGGGCGCTGCGAGAAGGTCACTTGATACCGATCTGCTTCACGTCGGCGGCCAACGGCACGGGAATCGCGGAATTGCTCGACGTGTTCGTGAGGCTCTTGCCCAATCCGATGGAAGGCAATCCGCCCCTCTTCTACCGCGATGCGGACGGCCGCCAGGAAGTCGTTCGCGCCGAACCGGACGCCGGCAAGCATGTGCTTGCCCACGTCTTCAAGATCGTCGTCGACCCGTATATCGGCAAGATGGCCGTGTTTCGCATTCATCAAGGCACGATCAAGCGCGACAGCCAGCTCTACATCGGGCTCGGACGGCAGCCGTTCCGCGTCGCGCATTTGATGCTGCTGCAGGGCAAGGATCACGTGGATGTCCCGGAGGCCGGCCCCGGCGATATCTGCGCCACAGCGAAGGTCGACGAAATCGGCTTCGATGCTGTGCTGCACGATGCGCCCGAGGACGGCGATATCCACCTGACCCCGCTCGACTTCCCCACGCCCATCTACGGCCTCGCGATCGAGCCGGCGCGCCGCGGCAACGAGCAGCGTCTATGGGAGATTCTGCAAAAGCTCGGCGCGGAAGATCCGTGCCTGCGCATCGAGCACCCGGTCGGCACGAACGAGACCGTCGTGCGGGGCTTGGGCGAGCTGCATCTGCGTCACATGCTGGAGCGCCTCGCCGATCAGTACAAGGTCGACGTCGTGACGCGGCCGCCGAAGATCGCCTATCGCGAGACCATCGGCGGCAAAGCCGAGGGCCATCACCGCCACAAGAAGCAAACGGGCGGCGCCGGGCAATTCGGCGAAGTGATGCTGCGCGTCGAGCCGCTGCCGCGCGGCGCCGGCTTCGAGTTCGTCGATGCCGTCAAGGGCGGCGCCATTCCCGGCCAATTCATTCCTGCTGTCGAAAAGGGCATTCTTCAGGTGATCGAGAGCGGACCGCTCGCGGGCTTTCCGATGCAAGACGTGCGCGTCACCGTGTTCGACGGCAAGAGCCATTCCGTCGATTCCAAGGAAGTCGCCTTCGTCACCGCTGGGCGCAAGGCCTTCATCGATGCGGTGCTGAAGGCTCAACCCATCGTGCTCGAGCCGATCGTCGATATCGAAGTGATGACCCCGGACTCGGCCATGGGCGACATCATCGGCGATTTGTCGTCAAAGCGCGGGCAAGTGCATGGCACGCGTAACGTCGCCGGCAACGCAGTGGTCGTGGCAGGCCAAGTGCCGCTCTCGGAACTCAACGACTATCAGTCGCGGCTGAACGCGATCGCCGGGGGGCATGGCAACTACAGCATTCAGCTCAGTCATTACGATCCGGTGCCGCCATCCCAGCAGGAGAAGCTGGCGTCGCAGCACAAGAAACAGGGGGATGCTGCGGCGCAATGAGCGGCCTGTAGTACGGGCCGCGCGTCCTGCAACCGGATAGGCGCGATTTGCCACGATCCGCGCCGGTGATAGACGACGGGCCGTCTTTCTATTTCGAACCGCATTGTGCGCCTACGTACCGATGGCGCTCCAATGGGTGCATAGACTCGGTTATGCAGCGAGCGGCCCAATCTTTTATCCACTGAGCGGAGAAATCAATGTCCTTGACCGACACCGCGATCATTGGCGCTGGACCCTATGGCTTGTCCCTTGCAACACATCTGAAAGCGTCAGGCATACCCCATCAGATCTTCGGGCACCCAATGCACGCCTGGAGGGATTTCATGCCGCCTGGAATGATCATGCGGTCGGAGGCGTTTGCTTCGAGCCTCTATGCACCGCAACGTGGCTATACGGTCGAGGACTATTGCCGTCTCAAGGGTATTCCGTTTCAGCGGGTGGGTATGGCGCTTCCGCTTGAAACCTTCGTGGATTACGCGCTTTGGTTTCAGTCGAACCTGATTGGCGATGTCCGCGCGGTCGATGTCGTCGACATGCAGCGCACAAAGGGGCTCTTTCACCTGAAGCTGAGCGACGGCGGCGCCTTGACGGCCCGCACAGTGGTAATCGCCTTGGGTCTCAAAGGCTTCGAGCAAACACCTCCTGTCCTGCAGGGCCTGCCTGGACGCTATGTGTCTCATTCCGTCGCGTACGGCAACCTGACATGGGCGCAAGATCGAGATATCGCAATTGTGGGTGGCGGTCAGTCGGCGCTGGGGCTGGCTGCGTTGCTGAACGAACTGGGGGCGCGCGTTCACGTGCTAGTGCGCGATGCGAGCGTGCGCTGGCTCGAGAGGCCGGACGCGTCGCGCGGGCTGATATCGAGGTTGCTGAGTCCCGATGCGGGTCTTGGTCGCGGTTGGGCGTGCCACGTCCTGTCGGAATTTCCGCAGATTTTCCACTTGTTGGACGATCGGCGCCGCAGGCGAATCATCGAAAAGTCGTTCGGTCCGTCTGGCGCCTGGTGGCTACGCGATCGGGTGGTCGATAAGGTCAGGATTTCGTTTCGCACCGAGGTTCGCCATGCCGCGATCAACGACGATCGAGTCGTCTTGCGCGTGAGGAGCGGGCATGACGAATCCTATGTCACGGCCGATCATGTCATTGCCGCCACGGGCTTCAAGACCGATATGAGGCTACACCGCTTCCTGTCGAAAGAAATCGTGGAGGCGATCTCGCGCAAAGACGGCTTGCCGGATCTGACGCAAAATTTCGAGACGAACGTTCGCGGCCTGTACGTGATCGGACCGGCTACGGCGCACAGGTTCGGTCCTGTCATGCGGTTCGTCTATGGCGCGAAGCATGCCGCCCCGCGCGTGGCGCGGCACATCGGCAGTTCGGTGAGCGCGGATAGCAGGGACGGCGTTCGGTCCGCCGCCGAATCTCCCATTGCCGAGGTAACGAATCAGCAAAGCGGCACGTTGTAGGAGATCTCCGTGGTCGAGACGATTTGCATTTGCCTCTCGGCACTGCGACGAGTTGGGGGACGACATGGTATCGCCTAAGGAGATAATCCAAGAGGCCGTTGCCGCATTGGTCATCGCGACGGGCATTGCCCGCGCAGCGCGCGCATGGCTATGGCGCGATCGCGTCGCAATCCTTCTCTACCACGATCCCGACCCCACGACGCTGGACCGGCATCTCGGGTATCTCCGCGGCATCTGCGACCTTGTGCCGCTCGAGGACATCACTTTGCCCGGTGCGGGACGGCCCCGCGCAGTCATTACGCTCGATGACGGACACGAGGGCAACGCAAAGCTGTTGCCGGTTTTCGTCAAGCACCAGGTGCGCCCTACGATTTTCCTGTGCAGCGGCATCGTCGGCCGTCCGCGCACCCATTGGTGGTTGCACCCGGGCGCGATGGAGGCAGGCATCGAGCGCCTGAAGCGGCTGACGAACGGGCAGCGCCTCGCCGAGCTGGAGGCGTACGGCTATCGCCAGGATGAGGACGATCGTGCGACCGGCCTGAGCATCGAGCAACTGGAAGCGATGCGCCCATATGTAGACTTTCAGGCACATTCGCGCTTTCATCCTGTGCTGACCCGCTGCACCGATACCGAATGTGAAGATGAGATCGCCACCAGCAACCATGAAATCGAGGCGCTGGTGCGCAACCCTTGCACGCACTTCGCCTATCCCAACGGCAATTACGGCGACCGGGAAGTCGAACTCGTGAAAGCCGCGGGTTACAAGAGTGCACGCACGTGCGACATCGGCTGGAACGATCGCTCGAGCGACCCGTTCCGCCTGAGGACGATCATCATCGATGACAGTGGGTCGACCCGGTGGTTCGCCGCGCAATTAACGGGCATTCCATTGTTCTTTCGCTACCTGCGCCAAGGCGGCGGGTGGGCGGGCCGGTTCCCGCAGTTCTGACTGTCCCGGCCGGCGAACCCGTTGCGACGTGCGGTCTTCCGCTCGATCCCTGAGTTAGTCCGCACGATCGAACCGTACGTGGAGAAGCACACTCGTCATCCAAAACCATTCATTTGGACTGCAAAAGCTTCCGACATCCTGACCAAAGTCACGCGTGCCAGGATCAAGCTGAATAAGATGCAATACCTTTGACGCGGACCCCTAGTACGCAGAAAGCGAATCATAGAGAGCCCGAATGCGGCGATAGTGAACGTCGGCCGAGAACTGCCGTTCGACCTTGCTGCGAGCCGCGTTCCCCATCTCGCTCTTCGCGCGTTGCGCCCAGACCATCCTGACAAATAGGCTAAGCGAATCCGCGTCTTTCGGCTCGAAGATATAGCCGTCTTGGCCATGCTCGATCAGCTCCGGGACGCCGCCGATCCGCGCGCCGATCACCGGCCGACCCAACGCGAAGGTCTCCAGGATCGACATCGGGCAATTTTCATACGCCTCTGCCGGCAAAATCGACGCGACAGCGCCTGCCACGAGGGCGTAAAGCTCGCTTCCCCGTTTGAACCCGACGAACCGGATGTTCGCGCTGTCCGTTGCCAAGGTTCGCGCCTGCGCGAGGAATCCGCCTTCGCCGACGACAATGAGCGGAATGTCGGGCAACCGCCTGAAGGCCTCGAGCAACGTGCCGATTCCCTTTGATTGCTCGATCCGTCCGAAGTAGACGAAGTAGCGGCCTGCTTCCTCCTGGCGGGCGAACCGCGTCACATCGATGAAGTTGGGCACGACCGAAATCTTTTGCGAATCGATGCCATTCTCCTTCATCTTTTCCGCAAAGAAACGACTGACCGCTACGAACCTGTCGATCGCGTCGACACTTCCGAGCCATCTGGAGACGTAGGATTCGGACATGGATATCGCACTACGCAGGTAGGAGCCTCGATTGCATCGATGAACCAGCGCCCGCCAATATTCCTTGCCGTGACATGCTTCGCAAGGCTCCCCGCCGCGACTGCATGTATAGACCGGGCAGATCAGCTTGTAATCATGCACCGTTTGCACAATCGGAATCCTCGCGTCCTTGAGAACGGGAAGAATCGATGAGGTCAGCTTTCCGTAATAGATATGCAGATGTGCAACGTCGAACCTGTTTCTCGACACAAGCTCTTTGAGATTCTTCCTCGCTGCGCTGGAGTAGTGATATCGCACGACGTCCAACGCGGACGGCGATTCGAAATTCGCGCCGATGGGGAAAAAAGATGTCCAATCGGAGGGCAAGTCCCTTTCACTGCGCGCGCAGAACGGGACGACCGAATTCCCGTGCTGGGCCAGCAGTTCGCCCAGCGACAGAAAGTAGCTGTCGGAGCCGCCTCTGACGAAGTGATTTTGCGAAACGTTCAGGATGCTCAATCGGCTTTCCATGTTCGCAATTGCTCCGTCCTTTTTTGCAGGAAGCTCAACTGAATTGCGCCGGGTCGACAACCTGGCCATGATTCAGACGTCTTTGGGCGCTGACTAGCGCCCCGGCCGTGAAATAGAAGAACGACATCACAAGGAAGTTGTTGATGAGGTTGTCGGAAAAAAAGTAGATGCACAAAAAGATGACTGGAACGGAGATGAACCTCGCAACGGTTCTTTTGAGAATCATCACGTTCATCGCCACGAAGCAGCAGAGCAGGCCTGGCCCAAGCTCGAAAAGGAAGCGGATGTAGTCGTTGTGCGGAAGCAATCCCTCGTCGGTCATCTGCAAGCTCGCGGTAACGCCGAAGCCGAACAATTGGTGGATCGGCGAGCCGTCGGCGTATAACCCCAACAGGTTTATCCAGTGCTTTAGGCGGAAGATCAGAGAAATGTCGCTCGTTCCCGTCGCTTCGTAGATCTGCGCGTAATCCATCTTGCCGAGGCCCCAGATGCCGCCCGACTCGGCCAGCACTTTGCCGAGCGTGTGCCAGGACGTGGCAGCGCGCGACAGGATCTCCAGATCGTCCCCCAACCAGTAATACAGCCCGGCTGCGAGTGCGCCCACTACCACGGTGCCGACCAGGTTGAAGCCGAAATACGCAAGATAGATGGCCGCCGCCAGCGCCACCAGGGCGCCCACCGTCTTGAACGCGAGCACGCAGACGACCAGGTAGCCCGCGATCAGCCAGCGTCGTGCGTCGATCAGCATCAACGCCCACGATGTGACCACCGTGAATGCGACGGCGTTGTTACGGTTGGCGAAGAACGAAAGCGCGGCCTGATCGAATTCGCCGATGTCCCGGCCACCATAGAGAGCGACGAGCGCACTCAGCACGGGCAAGGCGACGAAAAGGCTCGCGAGCAGGAAACCCGGCATGCGTTCAAAAAAGCTTTCGTCCGTCGTCTCGCCCGCAAGGTAGAAGAGGAAGATGGAAACGATCTTGACGTTTTCGCTGAATTGCTCCTGCCCGACATTGACTATCGCGTTTGCGGCTGCAAAAACCGCTACGAAAAAGAGCAGAACGCGCGATCGACCGTCGAGCCGGCGCATCCTCGCAAGCAGGTACATGCCGATTCTCAGGATGAACAGCAAGGCAAAGCCGTTCGACAGTTGCTTCAGCGCGTCGCCTTCGCCTGTATGTGCCCAGAGCAAGAGAATCAGAACATATCCGGCCTCCCATCGCAGGAAAGCCCGATAGGAAAAGCGGCTCTGCGCCTGATCGACCTCCGCGATTCTTACATCCATTCGACACCCCGCGATGTCGGCCGGCCGCTACGCCGATGCATCGCGGTCGGATGCCCGAAACATGTTCCGAACAGCCGGCACGCCTTGCACATGAGATCGCTGCAAGGAAAACGTACGCACCGGCGCGCCGGTACGGACACCGCTCCGAACTTGACCGACACGCCGCCGCAGGCGATCAGGGCCGGGTCGCGCCGCAACGCGGCGAGCTGGATTCGAAAACGATCCGGATACGCGATGTCGTCCGCGTCCATTCGGGCGATGAACTCACCGCGCGCGTTCTCCAGGCCGAAGTTCAATACGGCGACTCGTCGGTTGAGCGGCTCATCGCTTTCGTTCTCCCCTTCGGGTCTCGTCAGTCGCGCAATGGGCGCCATCGAACTCGCGCGCGGATTAACGCTGATCCGAATCGTACCGATATGCGACATATGCCTGTGTGCCGTAGCGCCGCGCAAGCGCGTAATTGCTGTTGTGCACCCTCACGCCGTTGAGCAAAATGCCGCTGATGCGCGCGCCCGAGCGAGTGAGCCGCTTGACCGATGCGTCGAGCTCGCCGACAAGCGTCTCGGCAAAATGCGCCACGAGGAAGATGGAACCCGCGACGGGCGCCATTACGCCGGCATCGGAAATCGCGAGCACCGCGGGCGCGTCGATCAAGACGACGTCATACGCGCGCGATGCCTGTGCGACGATCTCCTTGAAGCGTTCGCTCATCAACAGGTCCGCTGCGTCGGGCGGGTAGACGCCTGTCTGAAGCAGGTCGAGATTGGACGCCACGCCTTTCGTTATCGCCTCGTCTAACGGCATGACGTTCGACAACACGTCACTGAAGCCTGCCGCCCGAGTCGCGCCGAAATGCCGGTAGAGCTCCCCCTTGCGCAGATCCCCGTCGATCAGAAGGACTCGCTTGCCGCCCGACGCGAGCACGGTCGCCAGGTTTGCCGACAAAAAGGATTTGCCGATTCCGGGCAGAGGCCCTGCCAGCATGACGACGTTATTCGGAGATGCGGCCATGAGCAATTGAAGCGCGGGGCGGAACATGCGCAAGCTCTCCACCGCCGGGTCCCTCGGACAAGCGACTGCCAGCGGAAGTTGCTGAGGCAGGCCGCTATCGGCTCTGCGCATAATTTCTGTTTGCTTCTTGCTCAACGGAATCGTCGCGTAGACATTGAGTCCTGTCGACGACTCGATATCGTCGGTGTCGGTCACCCCGCGAAGCAACCTGTCCCGAACCACGGCCCAGCCTCCTCCAAGAGCGAGGCCGATTGCGAGCGAGGCCAACATCACCATCCACTTCACAGGCCAGACGGGCCGCTTGGGCACCTCGACCGGGTCGATGATTTCCGCTGTGCCTGCCTTGCCGGCGCTGACGAGCCGCATTTCTTCCTCGTACTTGCGCATGGCCAGATACAGATCGGTATTGCCTTTTACCTTGCGCAGCAATTCGAGCGCTCCCTGCTCGTCCTTAGGCATGGCCCGCACACGGCTTTTCAGCTTGTCGATCTCTCGCTCGGTGGCCTCGATCTGTTGGTCCACGGCTACGACGTTCGGGTTCGTTTCCGAAAGCGTTGCCGAAAACTCGCGGCGCTTGCGCTGGAGCGCGAGAAGGTCGCTACTGTTGTCGGCTATCTGTTGGACTAATAGCTGCTCCTCCTGATTGATGTCGAGCAGTCCTTTCTGATCCCGATAGCTGTTATAGGCCGACTCTGCTGCCTGGACCTTGTTTTCCATCTCGGGTATGGCTTTGCTGAGGTACGACAGCGAATCTTCCGCGAGCTTGGCCTTGCGATCCTTATTCCAGGCAATGTATCGATCTACGATCGCTTTGACCGTCTCGGCCAGTACGGCAGGATCGTACCCGCGAAGTGACGCTTTGATGACATTCGATCTCGTGCCTTGCTCGACGACCTTGAGGTCACGCCGCAACTCGTCGACCAACCGTTGCTCCGATTCCCGAGTGATCGTGAATTCGCCCCCGGGGTTGCTATCGATGGAGGTGACCAGAAGGCTCAGTGGGCCATCTGTCGACTCGAAGCGCTCCTGCACGCCGATCCGGCCGTTAGCCGACTTCAGTCCGCTACCGCTTAGCTCATAGCGACCATTGCCGGCGAAGCGCAGGACAAACGGCTCGCGCAGGAGCTTCTCTGGAACTTCGAAGCTATCGACCTCGATTTTTTCGCGACCCCAGACGTAACCGCCGAGCCCGAAGACGCCAGGCGAGGAAAGGCCGTCGCTATGACGAGCGATAAAGGCGCCAATGAGCGGAAAGTAGAGGGGCCGGGCCTCGATATAAAGCTTTTTATCCGAAACCGCTTCTGAAACGATATTGCGCGAGCCGATAATCTGGATTTCGCTTTCAGCCGACGATCTTTCGTTGAGCGCAGGCGCCACGTAGTAGCTCAATGCATCTGCCGCGATTGGCGGAGTCATATCGGTTGCATCGGCGACCTTGATGAGCGCGTCCGCTTTGTACATCGGCGGACTGAGAAAAGCATATCCGCAGCCGATCAGCAGGGCGATCGCCGTCGTCGCCGCAATCAGCTTTTTGTGATCGAGTAGCGAATCGATGACCGTGACCAGGTCACCACCCTCGGCGAGCGGACGGGGTCTTGAATGCATGTCGTCTTTTGATCCCATAATGTGAAACTCATCAGGAGATGACATCGATGGCGCCATCCGCCGTCTGGTTCTGATTGACGGCTTGGCGAACCACGATTCAAGAGCCGCTGACGCGGGTTCACGATGTCACGTGAAATCAACTGATGAACTCAGCTCTCATTCATGTACTCTATCCCCCGCAGCGGCGAACCTATGCGCGAAAGGGCACGTTAATCGCAGATAGTCGAACGTTCGTCCCACGGCCGGATCCCGGCGCCTACGAATTGGCGATCCGCTCGATCGTGCTATCGATTCAAGAGGCATCCGCCGTTCGCGCGTTCACCGTTCGCTACTGCGTGGACCCTTCGCATTCAGCGGCCTCGTTGAGACTTGCGTTGCCATCGCGCTCCTGATTTCTTTTATGCCAGCGCCGGATGATGCGACGTAGCGGATGATCCAGACAATAGAACTTCAAGGCGGGTAGCGGATCGTTCCAACGAAAGTAGCCATCGACCACCTTCGTATGCGCCGTCAGCAGCGCACGCGGGGCCCTGTCGATAAAGGTCGCGCGCCACGCGGCGGGTACGCGCCCCGATCCGTCGTGAACGACGGGCAGACCCAGTTCGTACCTGTATGCCGCAACAGGAAGGTTGACTCCGCACAACGTGGCGATTTCCTCCTGCCAATCCGTTCTTCCGACTGTCGGCTCAACCATGAAAAACGCCTTGCGATTTTCATCCCATTTGTATTCCATGCTGCCCATGCCGTCGAAGCCCGCCCGTTCGGCAAAGGCCAATGTCAACGGCTCGAGCGCTTCACGGGCCTCCGGCGCAGCGATGCAAACCGCCGTGCTGCCCACATCGCGGGGGTAGCATGCGATCTTGCGCCCCGTGAAGACACCTGCGATATGCCCGTCGGCTCCGCGGTAAAAGAGCGTGAAGTAGATATTGCTTTCGGGGCCTTCGATCCATTCTTGCGCCACGATGCCCCCCGGCGTTCCAAGCATCGCGCTCGCGTGCGCTCGCGCATCGCGCAACGAGCCGACGCGCACGGCTCGCTCCTTTTGCCCGCTCAACACGTTACGTTTGTCGTCCGGCTTCAGCACGCACGGAAAGCGCAGTTGATCCAAGAGACCGATGTCGGATCGGCTCTCCAGGATGGCGGTGCGCGGAACCGGGAAGTCGTGCCGCAAGGCGAAATCGTGAAATTGCGCCTTGCTGCTCAAGAGCTTCACCTTTTCGTCAGTGGGCAGACGAAAGCGGAACCATTTCGAGAGCTCGTCGCGATTTTCCGAAACCGAGCGAACGGCCTCCTCGGCGGTCAGCAAGAGCACCGGGGGATGCTCGAATTCCTTGCCGAGCCGGATCATGTCGTCGACGAATTCCCGTCCGATAAAACTTCTGAACAAACGGCTTTTTGCGTGACGTGACCAAAGCGCCGCCCTGCTGCTTGCGGTGTCGACCGCGATGATCGGAACCCGCTCCCGAGCCATGGACCGGACGACACCAAGCCCGTTGAGCTCGCTGCCGATGACAACCGCTGCCACTTTTTCGTCGGCATGGTGCGCGCTTGCCATAAGTTTGATTCCTTGTTCGTTACTTCACCGGTAGAACGCCAAGGCAAATACGGGCGCATCCTTCACGAACGCAATATCCCCGCCAGCGTTGCGCGGCGTGGTCACCCGCACGGCAATGGCCTTGGAAAAGTCCGTTGGGTCGTCGAACGTACGCATGCTTGGCTGCATCATTTCCGCCGTCTACGTATTCGCTTCGAGCGTCGCGCCGACATTCACGAAGCCCTTCTCAAACTCGGCTGTTGTTCGATCTGCTGGAACACCCTTCAGCGAGCTCAAGCGTCTTTATGAAACCGTCTCTTTGTGCAAGCGAGTCTAGGCTGCAGCTTATGTGTCATCTGTACGTTGGGCAACAATCCAAAACGAGCCAATCAACGCCGGCGCCTCGGAAGCGAGTGCATCGATCGATTTACGGAACGCTGCCATCAGTTTAGTAAAGCGCTTTGCCGACGGGCCAGTTAATGGTTGCTCGGGTGTGCAAGCGTACGTTACGTATGTGGCCGCGTAATTAACATTGGAATTGCTTATTTAAGCCGCAAGTGCGAACGGAAAAAGTCGAAGCGCCGCGAAGTTGTCGTTGCCAGTCGGGCATTCGTTGAAGCAATAGATCGTGGAACCTGGGGAGCTGTCATGGGTGCCGCGAGCCAAGGCGAGATGCGCTGGCAGTGCGGAATGCGCGAGGAAACGACGAGCTTTGCGGGAACAACACAGGGGATTACATCATGGGCTTCTCACATCTCGGCACTCGCGCGCTTTTGCTCATTACGCTGACGGGCTGGCTTTCGGCCTGTTCGATTGTGCCGGGCCAGCGCATGGTGACGCCGCCCACGCTCGATGAAACGGGAGGCGAGTACAGCACCGAAACGCAGCAGAAGGTGCAGATACCGATCACCGACATCAATCTCGCGTTGATTCGCCAGATGAACGGGCAGGCGATCCGGGAGCCGCTTGCGCCGCTATTGCAGGGCCTTTTCGGCAGCCCCGCTCCTTATAGGGTTGCCCCGGGCGACGTCCTGCAGATCACCGTCTGGGATCACCCGGAGCTCGCGGCGGCACTCGGCCAGCCCGCGCAGACGACGCGCGATGCCGATGCCCCGCCCGGTTTTCTCGTTGACGAAGCGGGCAACCTGCAATTTCCCTATGCGGGCACGATGCACGTTGCCGGCGACACGGTCGAGCAGGTCCAGCGCAAGGTCGTCTCGCGCATCGGCAAGGTATACAGGAATCCCGAGGTGACCGTGCGCGTGGCGTCGTTCCGTTCATCGCAGGTCTACCTCGATGGGGAGGTCGGCAAGCCGGGCGCGCAGCAGATCAACGACATTCCGATGACGCTCACGCAGGCGATCGGCCGCGCCGGCGGCTTCACGGGCAACGCGGATCAGAGCCAGGTGACACTCGTGCGCGGCGGCGTCAGCTACCCGATCAACTTCAACGCGCTCGTGAAGTCGGGGCATAGCCCGAACGACATTCTGCTGAAGCCGGGCGACATGGTGCGCGTGGGCTCGCGAGACGAGAACGGCGTCTACGTGATGGGCGAGGTGAACAAGCCGGCCACCGCCATGCCGATGAGGAACGGCAAGCTCACGCTCGCCGAGGCCTTGTCGCAAGCGGGCAGCCTGAATCCGAATACGGCCGAGGCCAAGCAGCTGTTCGTCATCCGCGATTCGACGGGCAGCAATCCGCAGATCTATCACCTCGACGCAACATCGCCTGTATCGATGATCCTCGCCAATCAATTCGACCTGCAGCCGAAGGACATCGTCTACGTCGATAACGGCGCTCTGGTCAAGTTCAATCGCGTGCTGAACCTGTTCCTGCCCGCCATCAATGCGGGACTTACTGCGGCCATAGTGACGAAATGATCAAGCGCATTGTCGAGCCCCTTTGTCTTCAACCCGATTTATGCAACGAATCCTACGATGGGCTATAAAAACAGACGATATCGCGCGAGTCGCTACGAATGTTCTATAGCGAACACAAAAAGTACTTTGACGCTCTTACGATGACACGATGGCGTTTTCCACGAACACCGATTTCATTCAGCGTCTAGGCGGAATATAAAACGCAAGCGCATCTAACGGGGTCCCGTCTTGAGAAGTTCCGCGGAATTGTCTGCGGAAAAGTGCTGCATCCAATCACGTCGTTGGCATTTTGATTGGTTAGATCTATCGCATGAGATATCGATTCGCGGGTTCGATCTTAATCATAATAATAGTTAGGTATCCAAATAAACATAATATTTAAAGACGAGAGGGGAACGGGATGAACAAGAAGAAGTTTCTCGCGATTCTTGGTACACGTGGGATCCCTGCTCGACACGGCGGCTTCGAGACGTTTGCCGAGCGGCTAGCCATTCATCTCACGCAGCGGGGCTGGAAAGTCGTCGTATATTGCCAAGGCGACAAGACAGTGCGACATCGAATCGATGATACGTGGCATGGTGTCGATCGAATCATCTTGCCGGTGAAACGGGAGGGCGCACCTGCCACGCTCGAGTTCGACTGGGCCTGCGTAAGGGATGTCGTCAAGATGCGCCCAGGGGTTGCGTTGACGCTCGGCTACAACACGGCAATCTTTTGCGTTTGGGTGAGACTGCTCGGCGTGCCGAACCTGATCAACATGGATGGCCTCGAATGGCGGCGCGATAAGTGGCGCACACACGAGCGAGCCTGGTTATGGCTTAATGAACGAATTGGCTGCTGGATCGGCGAGCATCTCATAGCGGATCATCCGGCAATCGCCGACCATCTTGCAACGCGCGTGTCACGCGAGAAAATCTCGATGATCGCGTACGGGGCAGAGGCCGTTTCAAACGCTCAAGATGAACCATTGACCCATTTCGGATTGGCTCCGGACCACTACGGAATTGTCATCGGCCGACCCGAGCCGGAGAATTCGATATTGGAGGTCGTGCAAGCGTTCTCACAACGAACGCGCCATGCCAAACTCGTCGTGCTTGGAAACTTCGACCCGAAGCGCACCTATCATCGCGACGTGATGGACTCGGCAAGCGAAGAAGTCATCTTTCCGGGAGCAATCTACGATGCCGGAACCGTGCGATCGTTGAGATATCATGCGCGGTTCTATCTTCACGGACACAAGGTCGGCGGGACGAATCCGTCGCTCGTAGAAGCACTGGGCGCAGGCAATGCGATCATCGCGCACGACAACGTCTTTAATAGATGGGTGGCCGGCATCGGCGGACGCTACTTTTCGTCGCAGTCGGAATGCGAAAGTCATATTACCCACGTCCTGGGCGACGATGACACCGTCTTGAAGATGCGTGCGAGCAGCGTCCAGCGGTTTGCGAGCGCCTTTCAGTGGGGAAGCATACTGGATCGGTATGAGGTTTTGCTGGAGAAGTACTGTGAAGCTGAGCGCGATAGAAAATCCGTGCTGCAAGGGCGGTTCTGAGCGGCAAGTTCCCTGGCGCAACGTAACGTGGTGACCGCGCATGTTTTCTTGGCACATTCAGACGAAGAACATTGGAAAAATCCGCGGCGGCTTCGTCATTGCAGGAGCAGCAGGCTTGATGCTCGTAGTCGGCAGCGCCGCATCGGCTAACGGCGAGCAAGCGCCATTGCGGTTCTCCATCGGAGAAGCAGCACTGGCAATGAAGGGCCCGCACGAGGCCAAGCCCTACGGAGTGCCGACTTCGTATCGTTGGCAGGCACGGCCGTTCGTTGAGGCGGGAAGCCACCCGCCCGCCGGCTTTCGGGCGATTACCGGATGGGGGCAAATTTTCCGGGCGAGCGGCACAGACCCGGTCAGCCTCGACGTATCGATCAGAAACCTCAGAACATACATTCTTCTGCCCTCCGGGAAACTCGAGCTCATTCAGTCCTCGAGTTCGCTGGACGGCGCCCAATTCAATCCCGACTATCGGAATAACGCCAACACCCCGGCCGACATCCGCAGCGACGCGGACGGGGATACATCGGTTTCGACGAATCCGTTCGCCGTTTTTCACTTTTGGCCCTCTTCCGGCAGGGCGACGTTCGAACCAGGAACGGTGCGTGGAGTCGTCGTGGCAGTAGAAGCGAAGATCAATACGAAGAGCGGACAACCGGTTGCGGACGTGAATCACAGGCTGATTCTGTCGGTAGGCGCGGACTATTGGGTTGCACCGGATTCGCGGTGGGACAACTACACCACCAACATCGGCGTGGCCATGGGGCGCTTCGAGTACCTCGGAACCGAATGGAAATGCTTCACGATGACGACGATCACCGATCACGAGGCGTCGATTCTCTCCACTCAGCTTTTGTGCTAAGGCCTGATCACGCTGATAACGGGCCCTACGGCTTGCCTCGCTTCACGTTTCAGCCGTTCGACTCGGGACGCGAATTCGGCGTGGGCAAGCTGGGAAGCTTGCTCGCTCGAGTCAATGGCCAGCCATAAACGCCACACCAGAAAAGCACTATCGCCAACGCCGTCGCGGCAGGTGGCGCGAACATGATTGCCTCTTGCGGCACGAGGAACGGCGAAGCAGCGATCGCGGCTACAGTCAGGCCCTGTTTAATGAGGATCAGCAGATACCGGCGACCCGCAATGAGCCAGGTGGAAAGCCCGGCATCCGCGAACGTGACGATGGAGCAGCCCGTCGCGAAGATCATGACGGGCGCTCCAGCCTCGAAGCTCGCTCCGTAGATCTTCAAGAATGCCTCGCGACCTATTGCGACGCTGCCGATGAACCCGAAAGTCGCGAGTAACCCCAAAGAGAAGCTAAGCTTAAGCGCCTTCGCGCGCAACTCTGTCTCGTTTCTCGCACCGAATACCATGCTGGGGGCGAGCGCCAACGCCAGGGCCACGCCAACCCAGTTCCATTGCTCAACCAACGCCGCCGCCGCTGAATATATTCCCAGATCGGTCTTCGACATCAGCGCGGCGAGCAGAATGCGGTCCAGCTTTACGGTCAGCATGCTTACGGCCATCGCCGGCCAAAACTTGACTCCGCGCGTGACAATTGCTCGCGTCAACGTTTCGTCGCCGAGGAACGATTTCGGTGCACGAAAAGCGAGTTTGAAATAGCGACTGAGCGGGCCGGCTGTCGCAATGAAGCCTTCGATCGGCCATGCAAATGAAGCGATGACGGCTCCGGCCGACAGATGCGCCGTCGCCAGAAGCCAGAGCACTCTGGCGCTGCTCGCCAACGTTTTTGCGCGAGTCACGACCCATGGCCGTTTCTCCGAATAAGCCATCAGGCCGCCGAGCGATAAAGGTTCTGCGATAAGCAGCATTGCCGCAACGAGCGTAAAATCCGCGCTCGCTTGCGTCATCAAGGCCCATGCTAGGGAAACGAAAACGAGCATCACCACAAGCGTCGAAACGAGCCGCAGGCGGAAGGCCCTGTAAAGCACGAGATGACGCAGACGCGGATGCTTTCCGAGAATGGGGGCGACCGCGTCCGAGCTAAACACCATCGCGACGCCTCCGACTACGTACGCGAGCGACAGCGCAAATTGCAGCTCGCCGAACAGTCGTGCCCCGTAGACGCTCGTAAAGAGGTGGTTGCTGGCGACGGATGCGATCGCACCCACTAGCTTTTCGCAGACAAGCCCGGCAACCGAAGAAAGCAAAAGTCGACCGAATGATTTCAAAATCGTCTCTTCAGTTGTCGGGGGGCGAAGATGTATGGCGCGCGCATTTCTTGTTTCAATCGGGGCCCGGTGAATGTGCGCGTGTTCAAGCAAAAACTCGGCGCTTCGGATGCACAAGATCGAATGCGACTTACGCGTTCGCAACGGTCGGAATTCACTTCATTTCCGAGCTGCGCAATTCTCGCGTCGCCTACCTAATAGGTGGGCGGTGCAGGTTCAGGCTATGCGGCATGTTTTTAGACTCTTGCACGCCAACGTACACGATTGGATGATCGTTGATCCGTGCGGGATCGCACGCATACCCGGTTTTTCACGCTGCGGTTTGCGCGGTGCGCCCGCCCTTTCGGGCGTTCGTGAAGATTGCATCGAGCCAGGGAGGAGGCGCTATGTCGCTACGTGAAATGCGCCCGGATAGGCGAGCCGTCATGCCGCGCAGGCGCTCAAAACGCGTTTCGCCCTACGAATCCTTTTGCCACAGTGAGGAGGAGGATTTTCATGTCGAACCAGAAGCTCCAATGCTGCATGTAGAACAGATCGAACTTGACGCGCGTCTCCATCTTTTCGAGCTTTCGCGTCTCGCCGCGATATCCGTTCACTTGCGCCCAGCCCGTGATACCCGGTTTGATCCGATAGCGGTACATATAGCCATCGACCAGGTCCTTGTACAAGTCGTCATGCTCTATTGCATGAGGCCGTGGCCCTACCACGGACATGTGGCCCATCAAAACGTTGATGAATTGCGGCAGTTCGTCGAGACTCGTACGCCGCAAGAACGCGCCGATCGACGTGAGCCTTGAATCGTTGCGCGTTGCCTGGACGACGCGGCCGGACTCACCGGCGTGGATTCTCATGGTCCGGAATTTCAAAATTTCGAACGGGCGGCCGTCGACGCCCATGCGTTTTTGCCTGAACAATGCCGGCCCCGGCGAGGACAGCATGACGAGCATCGCCAGAAAGACAAGTAGCGGCAGTAACACAATGAGCACAATCGCGGAGAATAGCCGGTCGAAGACGTACTTCGGCAACAGCTGGAACTGCTGGGTCGCGCATACGGTGACGTTGATCGACGTCATGCCGATGACTTCGGAAACAGAATGGCTGAAAAGCGATACGCTTCTCACATCCGGCAAGAAACGAAGATTGATGAAGTCGTGGCGGAATTCCCGCACGAAGCGATGAATGACGTGCTCTTCCGACAAAGGCAGCGCCAACCATATTTCGTCGACGCTTTCGCATCTCACGCGATCGGCGAATTCGCCAAAGCGCGTCATGACCTCGACACCGCATACCGGACTGGCTTCGCTTGCGCGCTCGTCGAAGAGCAATACCGGTTTAAATCCGGCATACGTGGCGCGGAGAATCTGTGCGACGATTTCGCGACTGTGACTTTCCGGCCCCACGATCGCAACGGTTTTCTGATTCATGCCCCGGCTGCGCAGCCGCCGAAGCATCAGGTGCGCGAGAATTTTTTCTGACGTGAGCGCGCCGCCCGTGAGAATGGTGGACAAGCCGAGCCAGAGGCGTGACACCACGTCCGCCCGGTGCGCGACGAATATCAGGACAACCTCCATCAGTGTCACCGTGCACCACGCGGCGAGCACTCTCCATGCCAATCGAGAAAGGGGTTGTCCGCGCCAGGAGCGGTACAGGCCAAATCCCGGAAACAGTAGAAGGACGAGGATGCAGTTGAACGCGATGATGAATCGTTCGATGTCGGCAAGATCGAGGGAGCCCTGGTGCGTCAGCATGTGCGCGAGGATGGCTCCCGACACGACCAGAAAAATATCGACCACCTCCATCGCGGTAGCCCAGACAGACATCGCTCATCTCCCTGTCATTGCCCGCGTTAGCCACAAGTCCCGTGGTCGGATGGAAAGCGTTGCGCTGCCTACGCCATTGGCGCAAACGAAGTGTCGTTGTCCGCGCTCCCGGCGAAGCGAGCGCCATCCTGCTCCCCATCGGTGACCAAAGCGAGAATCGCACCACCGCATACGATGGCTTGATACAACGCGATCTCCCCGGGTCGTGGCCGTTTCTTCCCGCGGCACGTTCAACGAGATGTTGCAGATTTGAATCGCGGTGCAAGGTAAGGGCACCTCATAGAACCGCAATTTGCGCCGGCGAATCGTAATGGTCGATGACGGGGCCGGTGCGGCGCGGCTTCCATTTGAAGCCGATCGCCATTCGCCGGCCTCGACTGCATCAAAGATGTTTCATTTCCGATTCCACTGCAACGAAAAGAGCGCGATCGAAGAGACGTGAGACGCGGGCGGCCGTCGGATTTCAATCAGCCGTACGGTTGCGAACAGAGCACCGAATGCCGAAGGCATACCGTGACTTTTGGAGGCGGTGCGCTGCGAGCAGACACAGGTCGCGATCGGCGGCACGGCGCGACGATGAACGAAGGAAGAGAGAACGGCCATGGACTGGAAATGCACCGAATTCGAACAATTGTCTACGCGAGAGCTTTACTCAATCCTGCGCATTCGCAGCACCGTGTTCGTCGTCGAATACGCGCACCCTCACCTCGACCTCGACTGCAAGGACGACCGCGCACTCCACGTCTTCGCACTCGAGCGGGAGCAGGGATTGCAGTTGGTCGCCGCTTATGCACGCCTGTTGCCTGGTGACGAGTACGACCCGGAGATCACGATCGACAGGATCGTCACCTATACGAACCGGCGCGACGACGAGACCCATGATCAGCTCGTCGCACATGCGCTTATCGCTGCCCGCACCGCCTGGCCTGGACGGCCGATCCACACCAACGTTCCCGCCGACCAGGCAGCCGTCTACGAGCGCTTCGGGTTCAGAAAAGCCGTGGGCCCGTTTCTGGAGCACGGCATGCCGTACATCAACATGGCATATCGTATGTCCTTGGTCGGGCATCATCTCCCTGCTCTGAGCTTACCTGCGGTGCAGTGGATTTCGCCGCCGGGACGATTACCGAGATCGATCGCGACCACGATCGGCTAGGGACGACAGCACGATTCCGTTCAATCGAGGAGCATCCGATGAAAGCGACGCCAGGATCCATAATTTCCTTTCGCCGACCTGACGGCCAAGAACTCCAGGGTTATTTGGCCCCCCCGCGGACGCCGGAGGGTGCGCCCGCGATCGTCGTGATTCAAGAGTGGTGGGGCTTGAACGACCAGATTCGCGGCGTGGCAGACCGGCTTGCGCAGTCCGGCTACCTCGCATTGGTACCCGATCTCTTCCGCGGCAAATCGACCGTCGAAGAGGAAGAGGCGCATCACTTGATGAACGGGCTCAACTTCGGCGAAGCGGCGAGCCAGGACATTCCCGGTGCCGTGCAGTATTTGAAGGAGCGCTGCGAGCGCGTCGCCGTGCTGGGCTATTGCATGGGCGGCGCGCTCACGCTGCTGTCGCTATGCCAGGTGCCTGAGGTATCGGCCGGCGTGGTGTGGTACGGCTTCCCTCCGCTCGAGTACCTCGACGCGTCCCGAATCAAGGCGCCGATACTCGGTCATTGGGCGACGCAGGACGCGTTCTTTGCAGCCGAGACGGTCGATGTGCTGGAAGCAAAGTTATCCGACGCGAAAGTCGACTTCGAATTTCATCGCTACCTCGCGCATCACGCGTTTGCCAACGAGACCGCGGTTGGGCCCGGCCGCATCCCGAGGACCCAATTCGATCCGGTCTGGTCGCAGTTGGCCTGGGACCGCACGCTGACCTTTTTGGGCCGCACGATGTGGCCGCAGCGTGCGAATGCCGGGGGCAACTAAGCACCATGGCGACCGCAAGCCACACAGGGCCTAACCCTTCACGCAAACCACCTGCCGCAGCGTATGCAGCACCTCGACCAGGCTCCGCTGCGCGGCCATCACGGCGTCGATGTCCTTGTAGGCCATCGGTATTTCATCGACGACCCCTGCATCCTTTCGGCACTCGACGTGCGCCGTCGCCCTGATTTGATCTTCGACCGTAAAGCGCCGTTTTGCCTCCGTTCGGCTCATCGCGCGCCCGGCGCCGTGACTGCATGAGCAGAAGCTTTCTTCGTTGCCGAGACCGCGCACGATGAAGCTTTTTGCGCCCATCGAGCCCGGAATGATGCCGAGCTCGCCTGCCCTCGCCGACACCGCCCCTTTGCGCGTCACGAACACGTCGGCGCCGAAATGCCGTTCCTTCTGCACGTAATTGTGGTGACAGTTCACCGCCTGCGCGTCGATGCCAAAGGGCGTGCCGATCGTCGCGCGCACCGCGCCGATCACGGCGCTCATCATGACCTCGCGGTTGCAGCGCGCGTAGTCCTGCGCCCAGCCGACCGCCTCCATATAGTCGTCGAAGTGCCGGCTGCCTTCCTTGAAGTACGCGAGGTCCTTGTCGGGCAGATTCGCGAGGTGCCGACGCATGTCGGCCTGAGCCAGTTCGATGAAGAGACTCCCGATCGCACTGCCCACGCCCCGCGATCCGCTGTGCAGCATGAGCCAGACGCGGTCACGTTCGTCGACGCATACCTCGATGAAGTGATTGCCGCTGCCGAGCGTGCCGACGTGCACGTAGTGATTCGTGCGCGCGAGGGAAGGATACTTGTCGACGATGCACTGAAAACCGGGGGCGAGCCGTTTCCACGCGTCGTCGACGGCCGGCGGCGGACGCGACCATGCGCCCGGATCGCGTCGCCCGCGCGAGCTGCCATGCGGCACCGCGCGCTCGATCGCGCCGCGCACGCGTGCAAGGGAGTCCGGCAGGTCCGCGGCCGTCAGCGTCGTGCGGACCGCCATCATTCCGCAGCCGATATCCACGCCCACCGCTGCCGGAATGATGGCGCCTTGCGTCGGAATCACGCTGCCGATCGTCGACCCTTTGCCCACGTGCGCGTCCGGCATGACGGCAACGTGGCGGAACACGAACGGCATGCTGGCCGTGTTTCTCAGCTGCCGACGAGCCTCATCCTCGATCGCGACGCCCTGCGTCCACATCTTCACGGGCTTGCCGCTTGCCACGTTCATCAGTTGGTAATCGAGCAGAGTCATGTCTCGGTCCGGTCGTCATGCTTCGCCAATCGGCGCCGATACCGGTGCGCGGCGTATGGCACTAGCGTGAGCCGTTTTTTCCGGTTCGACAACCGGGACGCCATGAGCGTCTTAGTCGAGCCTCCACGGCGGTTCGGTTACCGCTAAACAGTTCACGAAGACTGACCGATGGAAAATATCAGAAGTGTCGGCCTCAACGTAAAATGCGCGCATGCCCACATCACTGACGCCTCACACACTTCGAAGGCCGGCGGTTGTACGGTTCAGCTGGCCGCGATTCAAGTCGCCGTGACGAGGCATCAATTCCTCAGACTACCGTTTCCATTCATGCTTCGATTCGAAAATCTCAGCAAACGCTACGGCGATCACATCGTTTTTCAGGGACTGCGTTATGACAACGGCACGGGATGCGTCGCGTTGAACGACGAAATGGGCAGCGGCAAAACGACCTTGCTCGGTGTGCTGGCCGGCGAAATCGAGCCCGATGCGGGCGACGTGTGGCTTGCCGGCCATTCGCTGCGCACCGAGCCGCTCAAGGCGAAGTCGATGCTCGCGTACGTGCCGGACGATTGCATCGCGTATCCGCTGTTGAGCGGGCGCGCGTTTCTGGAAGAGATCGCGTCCGCGCGGCAGACCGCGCTCGATAGCGGCGTACTCGAACTTGCGAGCCGCTTCGGACTTGCCGCGCATTTGGAGAAGCGCTTCGAGCAGATGTCGTTCGGCACGCGCAAGAAGATCTTCCTGAGCGCAACCCTCCTGGGCAAGCCGGCGGCGGTCATCGCGGACGAGCCGACCGGCGGGCTCGACGCTGCTGCACGCTCGGTGCTGGTCGAGCTGTTCACCACCCTCGCGCGGGATCGCACGGTGTTTTTCTGCAGTCACGATGCCGCGTTCGTGCAAGCCTGCAGCGCAAAGACGATCAGCTTTGCCGATCTGGCGCCCCGTGCATGACACACACCGCCTCCTAACGGCCCTGGTCCCGGATTTCAACTAGCGTTCGATCCAAGCCATATTTCCTGAGCTTCTGGTACAGCGTGCTCTTCGCAATACCCAAATGCCTTGCCGCGGAGGTCAGGTTTCCGCGAGAGATGGCGATCGCGCTGCGAATCGCCCCCTGCTCCGACGCTTCCATCGTGCCCCGGCCGTCGCGGGGAAAAGGCTCTTCGCATCCGGCGTGGATCGGCTCGTCGCTCGCACGCACATCCGGTGGCAGATCCGCGAGCGTAAGGACCTCCGGGCCTGCCGTGAGAAGCATGCTTTCCACTACGTTACGAAGCTCCCGGACGTTCCCCGGCCATGAATACGCGCAGAGCGCCGCAACCACTTCGTCGTCCACCGCCGGGCTTGCCCTGCCAAGCTCCGCCGCAAATTTCCGGACCAGGTATTCCGTGAGGCGGCGAACGTCCCCCGGCCGGTCGCGCAGCGGCGGAATGCGGATGCTGGTCACCGCGACGCGATAGAAAAAGTCCATTCGAAACCGCCCTTCCGAGACCTCCTTTCTCAAGTCGCGATTGGTCGCGGCGATGAGACGAAAGGTCACCGTCCTTGGGACGTTCTCGCCAAGCCGATAGATCTCCCCCTGTTCCAGCACGCGCAGGAAATGCGGCTGTAGATCGACCGGCATTTCGCCGATCTCGTCGAGAAACAAGGTCCCGCCATTGGCGGCTTCAATCTTGCCGAGCGCGCCCCCTCGGCGTGCACCCGTGAAGGCGCCATCGCCATACCCGAATAGTTCGCTGGCAAGCAGTTCGCGTGAAAGGCCGCCGCAGTTAAGCGCGATAAAAGGCCCCTCCTTCGCTTGGCTCGCGTGGTGGATTCCCATGGCGAACAATTCCTTACCCACGCCAGTCTCGCCGAGCAGCACAACCGGCGCATGTGAACGCGCGATCTGCCGGGCCCTGTCCACGGCCTCGAGCAATGCCGGCGCTTCGCCCTGGATGCGCTCGAAGCCGGCCGTCGATCCCCCTTGGCCTTGGGTGCCGCAACCGGATGCGCGGCCGACCTTGCGCGTAGCGCTGCAGCGTGGCGCGAACGGCACGATCAGCAAGCTGCCGATGCGCCTGCCATCTTCGATCACCGGCTCGATCCAGTCGGGCTGGATCCAGTGGGGGAGATCCGTGGATGTGACACGGGTGACGGCAGCGTCCGCGGCGAGCGCCAGGATCCGTCCAGGCCGTGCGAGCGAAAAGTCGCCGCCGGCTGCCGCAATCGCTGCTTCGGCGTGCTCATTCACCTTGATCGGATAGCCGCCGTGGTCGAACACCACGGCGCCGTCGGACGCAAGCATCGCGAGGCGCCTCATGCAGCGATCCAGGAGCCGATAGCGAAGCTCCATGGTCCGCGCAGCAAGACGGCTCTCGATCCGGCTGGCAGCCGTGACGACCAGCGCCAGGCTGTGGCGATTGTAGGATTCGGACAGGCCGGACACATCGATGACGCCGATAATCGTACCGTCGCGCGGGTCGCGGATCGCATTGGCCGAGCAGGTCCAGCGCTTGATGCCGGCGCAGAAGTGTTCGGCGGAATGGATCTGCACGGGCTGGCCGACCTCGATCGCCGTGCCGATCGCGTTGGTGCCGCAGATCATCTCGTTCCAGGACGCGCCGGGCAGGAGCTGAATCCCGTGCGCCGAAGCAATGGCGGCGGGGTCGCCCTCGAGGTTCAGGATGGTGCCGGCCGGCTCGGCAAGCGCCATGACAGTTTCGGTTTGCGCAAGAAAGTCGCGTGCGTGCGCCATCACCGGAGCACTCGCCTCGACCAGATCGCGGTGACCGCGTTTCAAGGAATACAGAAGATGCTCGTCCAGCGGCGGCGGCGCATGGCCCAGCGTGGGATCCACCCGCCAATCGAGGCAGCGCTGCCATGAGGTGTCAACGAGGTGCCGCACCACACTGTGAGGCGCTTCTCCGCCGCTCAGGAAGCGTTCCCATGCAGCCATGACGACCGCTTCGTCGCCAGGGTTCGAGAACATCTGAGAGGCATCCGGCATATCCATTACTTGTCTCCTTCTCTATGCCGCCTGAGACGCAGTCTCGCCGCTTCGCAACATGGCGGACGCACTCGGCTAGGGCAAGGAAAAGGGCAAGATCGATGCCACCGCGAGAATGCCGTGGGCGCGCGCTCGGAACACGGCCGAACGTTTGATTTCCGGACGATGGCCGCACGGGTTCCGTTCGATTTCCGAACGGCCCTGATGAGCCGTTCAACGGTGCGGACAGTCCGCCCGCTGCGGCGCATCAAACGAAGTGCACGCCGCGACAGAGCCGCACTGCGGCGACGCCGATCGATCGATTGGCGTCGCCTGCGGGGAGACGCGGGCGTGAGACGATCGCGCCCTGCGCCGTGCACTAGTCAGCGTGCTCGGGAACCGGCAACTGCAGCCAATTCTTGTAGAACGCTTCGATGTCAGGCTCGAAATCGTGAATCACCGGATACCACGGCGTCGGTGCTTCGACATCGTGCATGGTCCCGCAACTCGGGCAGTAATACTCGCGGTAGACCTGCCACTGGGTGTCCGGCGCCATGAGCTTCGGATAGACCTCGAGCATCGCCTCCTCGGTGTCGCGCACATACACGTTGGCGTGCAGTTTCCAGTTTTCGCGGTAGTCGCAGAACTCGTGGCCGCAGTCGCACTTGACGAGCCAGTGTTTGCTTTTCGCGGCCTGCACGATATGCAGGTGCGGTCCGAGCGGCAAGACGATCTTGTCGGGCCACGCGACTTTCCCCTGCAACACTTCGAGATACTGACTAAATCGCTCATGATCCTTCGGCATGGACAACATGCGTACGGTCGTATCCCAGTCGAGTCGTCCATCGACCAGATTGCCGACCTGTTCTTTCGTGTAAGCAGACATTTCGCTACTCCTTGATTGCCTTCGATATCGATACCTGGGCGGATTACTCTTCAACCTGAACGACCGTGGTCACGTCGGGCAGCAACGAGAGATCCATACGGTACTTCGAGCCGTAGGACGGCACGTCCAGTTCCGCCTCGGTCATGTTCCAGTCGGCAGGCAGGTCCCAGAACTTCCTGAAGTCGTTGAGGAATTTTTGCGACAACCCGAAGCTGGTCGCGAACATGTGACGCACCGGGCGCGACGCATGTTTGGTGAGGACGCGCTCGCGCTCTTCCTTCATCCATTCCCGCGTCGGCAACGAGCGGGCAAGCCGCTCCTTGCGGAGTTCGCCGCGGCGCTTCACGGTCTTTTTCGCATCGACTGTCCAGATTCCCGTTGCGTCCTGCGATAGCGCTGCGCCGTACACCTTCTCGGCAAATTCGGGGAGCAGGAAACCGTTGTTGAGATCCTTCGCGATGGCCTCTATTTCGCGGTCGAGCGGATCGCCGAAGCCCGGACCTCCGCGCAGGTAATTGAGGTACAGGTCGTGGTTTTCGTAGCAATCCTCCGTCGTCATGCATTGCTTGTCGCGCTTGACCCTGGAAGTCGCATCGATGTGCCGCTCGTAATCCGGTGCGTCGGGATTCGTGTCGCCGCCGAGCGGCAGCGAAAGTCCCTGCGCGATGCGCTCTTTCAGGCCGGTCTGGTGCGCTTCGAAGCGGTAGCCGGTGGCAGACGGATAGCCGCCCATGAACCCCCAGTCGCTGTTCATGTAGCCATTGCCCATGAAGAACATGGTCCAGTCCTGGGCCTTCCAGACCATGCGCAGCGTTTCGAAACCACACCCGCCGCGGTATTTGCCATAGCCGCCGGAATTGGCTTTGACGTTGCGCCCGAGATAGAGCAACGGCTCGGCCATCTCCCAGATCTCGATGTCGCCCATGTCGCCTTCCGGGTTCCAGATCGCCGCGGCGTGATTGAGGCCGTCCTTGATCGCGCCGGCGCCCGTGCCGCACGACGAGGCCTCGAAGCTGTTGACCGCGTGCACCTCGCCGTCCTGGTTGATGCCGCCGCCTTGCAGCCAGTTCGACGTATTGGCGTTGCCGGCATTGACTTCTTCCAGATAGCCGCGGCTGAAGTACGCCTGGCCGAGCCCCCGCCACAGGGCGCTCCACCCCGATACCAGGAAGTGCCATGCATAGGCGTGGCCGGTGCGGCGATCGTCGGGATTCATCCAGGTGCCCTTGGGCAAGCGGAACTCGGTGCCGAAGTAGGCGCCGTCGTTGATCCGCTGGGTCGGCACCAGGGTCTGCGTCATCATCACCCAGATGCCGCTCGTGAACGCCACATGGTGGGCGTTATACGTGTGCCACCCCCAGCGGCTCGCCCCTTCGAAATCGAGCCGCCACGTGGCATCGGGCCGGATCGTCATTTCCACCGGCGAGTGCATGATGGTGTCGATCTTGGCGAAGGCCGACGGCGTCTGGATATCGTCGTGGGCGTACGGCACATCCACAAAGGAGACCTTGCGATATTTGCCGGGCAGCGTCATCGCCTTGATGCGGCTTTGCAACCCGCGACGGCCCTCTTCGATGACCTCGTAGCTGAACTTCTCGTAGGCTTCAAATCCTTCGGTGGCGATGATCTCTTCCACCATGTCGCGGATCATGTGGCAACCCGCGATCCGGGTGCGCTCGTCGAGGATCCAGTACTTCGGCGTGCGCACCGAGCGCTGGCTTTCGTGAAGCCAGTCGCGCAGCGGCTTGTCGTTCACGCCCGTCTTCCGGCAAGTGATCTGGTAGCCGTCGCCGAAGCGTTGGACCTGGCCCGTCGACATGGAGCCCGGCGTCACGGCACCGGTGTCGATCACGTGCGTCACCCCGCCCACCCAGCCGATGAGCTTGCCGGCCCAGAAGATCGGCACGATCGTCGCAATGTCGCAAGGGTGCACGTTGCCGATCGAGCAGTCGTTGTTGGTGAACATATCCCCCGGATTGATGCCCGGGTTGTCCTCCCAATTGTTCTCGATCATGTATTTGATCGCGGCGCCCATCGTGCCGACGTGAATGATGATGCCGGTGGAGGTCAGCACGCAGTCGCCGACCGCGTTATACAGCGTGAAGCACAGTTCCCCTTCCTGCTCCACGATCGGCGACGCCGCGATCTTCTTTGCGGTTTCGCGAGCGTGCACGAGACCGCCGCGTATCTTGGAGAACAGCTTCTCGTAGCCGATCGGGTCCTTCTCGCGCAACTCGAGCCGGGCGAGCCCGTTGTAATGGCCCGTTTTGGCGGTGCGCTCCATGATCTCGGCGCGGAACGCTTTCAGCGTCTTGCCGTTGGCCAGCAGATCGGCCTGGCCGACTTCCTTGGGTGACATGAGGTTCATTGCGGTCTCCTTACTTCGCTTCTTGCAGATGGAACAGACGATGCTTGTCGAGCGTGGTTTCGAAACCGTCGGGCACGACGAAGGTGGTGGATGCGGACTCGATGATGGCCGGCCCCACGATGTGGTTACCCGCCAGGAGCGACTCCATCTGCCAGAGTTCGGCTTCGACCCACTTCTTGTGGCGATAGAACGGGCGCTTGCCCAGATACGCCGACTTGGGCGGTACGACGCCCGCCTCGGGGTCCTCCGGCAGCACGGGCTTCTGTGTGGCGACAAGGCCGCGCATGATCGCGCCGGTGGCGCTGAAGCCCAGTTCCGGCGACCGTGCAGAACTCGCGTACACCCTTGAGTAGGTTTCCTCGAACGCGTCGGTGATCTTCTTCCAGTCCGCGGCAGTGGCAGCGCCGCTGATGGGCGAAGTGATCTCCAGATCGTTCAGTTGTCCCATGTACTGCATCCGGTAGCCGGGCAACAGGGTGATGTCTTCCAGCTTGAAGCCGTTGATGACGAACTCCTCGACGACCTTGTCGGCCAATTCCTTCCACGCTTCCTGGATGACCGAGCAGGCCGCCGCTTTCTGTTCGTCGGGCGCGTCCGGCGCGACCGCGATATCCACGCTCTTGTCGTAGCGGTACTCGAAGTCGGCGCAAGCGCAACCGAACGCAGAAAATCCGGCTGCCCATGCGGGGACGATCACGTCCTTGAAGCCCAGGCCTTCCGTATATCCGTAGGTATGCACCGGCCCCGCGCCGCCGTACGAGAAGCACACAAAATCCGTCGGGTTGTAGCCCTTCGCGCTGATGTTGGCGCGCAGGTACTCGTGCAGGCTGAGATCGAGCAGTTCGATCACGCCCGCCGCGGCATCTTCCACGGAGAGGCCAAGCGGATCGGCGATCTGGGCTTTGATGTGTTGCCGTGCGCGTTCGACGTCGAGCTTGATGGCGCCGCCGAGGAAGTTGTGAGGGTTGAGATAACCGAGCACCACATGGCAGTCGGATACCGACACCGTATCCAGCCCGCTTTCCGGCCAGCACGTGCCGACGCGATAGCCCGCACTGTCCGGCCCGAGCTTGATGGAGCCGCTATAGGGATCGAGCCGCACGAAGCTGCCGGCACCCGCGCCCACCGAATCCATCGCCACCAGTGGCAGCGACAGCACGAGGCGGGCCATGTCCGGATCGGATGCGATCGCAAAGTTGCCCTTGGTGATCAGCGCCATGTCGAAACTGGTGCCGCCGATATCGCTGCATGCGATGTTCTCGTAGCCCAGTCTTTCGCCGAGCAGCCGCGAGCCGATGACCCCCCCGATCGGACCGGAGACGATCGTGCGTGCGAGTTCCTTGGCCTTCCAGCTGATCGTCCCCCCGTGCGTGGCCATCACCCGCAGATCGAACTTGGCACCGTGCTTCCTGAAGCGGTCGCTGACCTTCTGCAGCGTCTGCCGTGACGGTTCAGCCGCGTACGCTTCGAGAATGGTCGTATTCGTGCGATGGCTTTCCTTGCGCGACGGGTAGTAGTCGACTGATGCAAAGACCGGGATGTCCGAGCCGATCTTCGTCAGTTCGTCACGACAGATATCGCGAGCGCGTTTTTCGCTCGACTCGTTCTTGTGGGACTGCAGGAGACAAATGGCGATCGCCTTCGATCCGGCGGTCACGAGTTCCCGTGTCGCCTTGCGCACTTCCTCTTCGCGCAGGGGAATCACAATTTCGCCCTGAACATCGGTGCGCTCCGTGACGCCCCGGGTACGCGAAAGCGGGACCAGCGGTTCGTCGTAGCGGTGCGTGTTGAGGTGGATCCGTTCTTCCAGCGCGTATCCGAGATAACTCTGGATGGCCCGCCCCATGGAATGAATCTGCTCGAAGCCTCGATTGCAAATGAGCCCGACGTCCAGCCCCTTGCGCTGAACTACGCGATTGAGCATCGCCGTACCGGAATAGACGCAGGTCACCAGTTCGGGATAAACCTCGTCCACTTCGCGCGCCCACTGGGTCAGTGCGTCTTTGGACGACTCCAGGATCGCCAACGACTCGTCAGCGGGATTGCTTTGAGCTTTTCCAACGACGAAGCGGCCATCCGAACGCACGAAGAAGGTATCGGTCATCGTGCCGCCGGCATCGATGCCCAGTACCTGGACGTGTGAAAGTTGCTGTTCCATTAGTGTCTCCAGCTCTCCTTGATTGAACATCGCCTCAACGCGGAGGCGCGATTCGAAGCGCGTGTTGCGATTCGCTTCGGGGGAGCTAAAGGCAAGGGCTATGCCACAGACTGCCGAATCGGCGTCCGATCGGCAAACGACTGAATGGATTAGCTTTTCGGAGGGCAGCCGGCGCGCTCGCGGCGGACGGGACGTTCGCGCAACGGCCGGTTCCTGAACGGTCGGCCGTCTCGAGAGCGGAATTCGAACGCCGGCATGACGGTGAGTGTGACGCGCGAGAAGCCGTAGACCGTATTCAACGTCATCGGCTGACGCGCCGGGTGACGCTAAGGTCGCGCGCCAAGGCGTACTTCCGGATCTTCTGATACAGCGTGCTTTTTGCTATGCCGAGCTGCGCGGCCGCCAGAGTCAGGTTGCCCTGACTTTGCTGGATCGCAAGGCGAATCGACTCTGCTTCTGCCGTTTCCAGCGAGCGGACCTTTTGGCGCGCAAGCGCAGCCAGCCCGGAGGACGCCGCATCTCGAACGCCTCCAGGAGAAATGGCCGAAGCGCCGATTTCCGGCGGCAGCTCGGCGACTGTCATGATTCCGTCGCGGGCCATGAGCACCGCGCCTTCGATCGCATTTCGCATTTCGCGGACGTTGCCGGGCCAGGCGTAGTTCAGCAGGCATTCATACGCCGCGTCGTCGAAGACGGCATGGGTTACGCCGTACCGTTCGCGCGAGACACTCAACCAGTGCTCGATGATCTCGGGCAAATCCGTCTTGCGTTCGCGCAACGGCGGTATCGAGATGTTCGTGACCGCCAGCCGGTAATACAGATCCATGCGGAATTTCCCGTCGGCGACGTCTGCACGCAGGTCGCGATGCGTTGCGGCGATCAGACGGAAGCTGACCTTGCGAGCCGTGTTTTCGCCCAACCGGTATATCTCCCCTTCTTCCAGCACACGCAGCAAATGCGGCTGGATGTCTAGCGGCATTTCGCCGATCTCGTCGAGGAACAGCGTGCCGTGATTCGCCGCTTCGATCTTCCCTGTCATGCCTGACCTGCGTGCGCCAGTGAATGCGCCTTCTGCATAACCAAACAACTCGCTGCTCAACAAATCGCGGGACAGGCCGCCGCAGTTCAGCGCGACGAACGGGCCGTCCGCCCTCGAGCTGGCTTGATGAATGCCTTGCGCGAACAACTCCTTGCCAACGCCGGTTTCGCCCAGCAGCAGTACCGGGACCGAGGCTTTGGCCAGTTGCTGCGCCTTCTGGACAGCCGCCCGCAGTGCAGGGCTCGTGCCGACAATGCGAGAGAACGCCGCGCGAGACGTGGAGTCGGCGGCCGGCATCGCGTCGGACAACGCAGCGGGGCGCCGGCTGGCAGCCGGCGCAATCAACATGAAGCCGAGCGTATCCGCGCCTTCAGTGACTCGTTCGATGCTTGCAAGGCGCAGCCACGCCGGTGATTGCGGCGACATGGCGCCACCGGCAATCCTGGCGATGTCCGGGATCGGAAAAGCGTTGTCCAGTGCGCCTGATGCGCCAAGCCGCGCAAAGGCGGCTGACGCCTGCGGGTTGGCTCTGACGAGACGTCCGCACTCGTCCACCACGACGACGCCGTCCGTACGACCGGAGCAATAAGCCATGCAACGCTCCATCAGACGCAGGCGGCGCTCCATTGCGAACTTGCCGAGCCGGCCCTCGATGCGTCCGGCCATCGAGACGATGAACGCCAGGCTATGCTGGCTGTAGGCTTGCGCAAGCCCAGAAGCATCGAGTACGCCGAGCACGGTGCCGTCGAGCGGATCGCGGATCACCGTAGCAGAGCACGTCCACTGCTTGATGCCCGCGCAGAAATGCTCGGAACCATGGATCTGCACCGGCTGCTGCAAAGCGAGGGCGGTACCGATCGCGTTGGTGCCGCAACTGAGCTCGGTCCAGTTGCAACCCGGTATCAACCGGACCTCGCCTGCGGGTTCGACGATGCGCGTGTCGCCGGCCAGTTCGAGGATCATGCCGTCCGGATCCGCGAGCAGCAGAATGGTCCCCGTCTGCGAAAGGAACTCGCGTGTCTGCTGGATAAGCGGCACGCTGGCATGCATCAGGCGGTCGTTCCTCACGCGCAAGTCGAACAGCGCCCCTTCCTCCAGCGGCGCCGGGGCGCCTGCCGAATCGGGAGCCACCCGGCCGTCGAGGCAGCGATGCCAGGAATCGTCAACGACCCCACGTATGACGCCGGAGGGCGGGTTGTCACCTTGAATCAAACGCTCCCACGCCTGCATGACGCTGGCGTCCCGATCCGGACTTGAAAACCAGTCCATTGGCGTGCCTGTCTCTTTCATGCTGTCTCCGTGTGAGCGCGGACCTGCGTCTAGATTCTATGCGCGAAATACAGCACCGTCCGAAAATCGAACGCTTTGCGCAGCCGGCACCCGTTCAAGCGCCGGCCAACTGACAGAAATATCCATGAAATCAATGCCTTGATATCACAGCCGCGAGACTGGCATGACCCCTGCGTTTAGCTGGGCGAAAGCGAGCCGCGAGCGAGTTTCCGCGCTCGGTTTCGTAGCAGAAATGCGCTCGCCATTGCGCGAGGGGAAAGAAGTCGAAGGAGAAGACGATGAACGCCGGTCAGAGGTCTCTGCGTTTGCTGGTCGAAAAGTGGCTGGCGCCCACGCCGGCGATCCCGGCTCACGTCACGCGGTTTAGTCGCACTGGTGCGAATCAAGGACGCTATGTGCGCGTCGAAGTGTTGCATCCGACCGGCTTGCTTGCGTTTTTTTTCTTCAGGCACGATGACGGGTCGTGGTGTGTATTCCCCCCCGGCACTGAAAGGCCGACCTTGAGAGTGTGATCCGCTTTAATCACTGAGTGTCGTGCCCCAGTAACCTTTGCGGTTGAAGACTTCCGCATAGAAATCGATGAAAGCCCGCACTTTCGACGACACCGTCTTCTTCGGCGGATAAACCGCCCATATGGCAGGTACCGCCTTCGTCGGCTGCGCCTCCCATTCGGGCAACAGCCGAACCAGCTTGCCGTCGCGCAATGCGTCGCCGGCCGCCCATGTCGGAAGCAACGCAATGCCGCGCCCTGCCATCGCGAGCTCCAGCACAGCCTCCGTATCATCGACGCGCAGCCGCCCATGCAGAACCACCGACGCTTCTTCCGGCTTCGTCCCGCGCACGCGATTGACGAGCAGCCAGCGGTCGTCCGTCGTGAGCGGAAAACGCAGCACGTCATGCGCCTCCAGTTCCGCGGGCGAGGCAGGCGCGTCGCGATGCGCGACATAGGCGGGACTTGCGCAGACGATGCGTCGATGCGCCGCCAGTTGCCGCGCCATCAGTTGCGAGTCGGGCAAAGTGCCGATGCGGATCGCGAGATCGATGCGCGACTCGATGATGTTGAGCACCTCGTCAGTCATGACGACATCGACGTCGATCTTCGGATAGCGGTCCATGAAGTCGGGCAGGTGCCGGATCACGTGCCGGCGGCCAAACGAACAAGGCATCGTCACGCGCAAGAGTCCGCGCGGCGAGCGATTGAGTGACGAGGTGACTTCGCGCGCCTCATCGAGGCTCTTGACGACCACGAGCGCCTGCTCGCGAAACACGCGTCCACCTTCGGTGAGGACGAGCCCCCGGGTGGATCGGTTGAACAGCGCAATGCCCAGGTCGCTTTCGAGCTCGCTGATGTGCCGGGAGACTGTCGACGTCTTCACCTCGATCCTCACCGCCGCCTTGCTGAAGCTCCCCAGCTCTGCGGCGCTAAGGAATGCGCGTATTGCAGCGAAGTAATCCATGTGCAGAAAGTCTGGCGTGGCGGCGACCTGCGCAGTGTAGAGCAACACGGCAGCTTCAGTTATCCCCTTTCTGCAAAGCTGATTTCCGGGTAGCGCGATTCTGGCGCGCCGGGATTGCTCCTAAAGTCCAGCCAACGCCGGTATGCATCGACATGCGGTCGTTTGCACCGGCGCAGTTTGCTGTGCAGAGCAGGAATCATTTCCAGGAGCCCAATCATGTTAGACAAAACGATACCGTCGACCCTTCAGCCGAATGGCGAAGCGGTCACGCGAGATGCGGAATATTTTGAATACACCTCGTCGGCAAACCCCATTGGCGCGAAGCTGATCTCACGTGTGCCGTATCGGTCCTTCCATGCGTCGCTGTATAACGACGGTCCGACGCGCATCGTGCCGTTGGACCTGTCCGCCGAGCTGGGTTGCGGCTACCCGGCAACGGGTCCTGGCCTGATGGCCAATTTCCTGCGCATCGTCGCGGGCGAAAAGTTCTCGGTCAATCCGAATGCGACCTCGCAAGTGTTCTACGTGCTGGAAGGCACCGGCACGGTCACGCAGCAGGACGTGGCCTTCCAGTTCGGCAAGGGAGACTTCTTCTCGCTGCCCGGCGGCGGCGAGACGGTGCTGGCTGCCGATACGACCGCACGAATCTACTACGTGAACGATGGTCCGCTGCTGAATTATCTGGGCGCCGAGGTCGCGCGCGCCCGCTTCGCGCCAACGCTCTATCCTGGCGCAAGGGCGAAGGCCGAGCTCGACAAGGTCGCGAGCGCACCGGGCGCCCAGCGGCGTAACCGGGTAAGCGTATTGCTCGGCAACACGCACTTTCCGCAGACCCGTACCGTGACCCACTCGATGTGGGCGATGTTCGGAATGGTCGCCCCGAACAGCACGCAGAAGCCGCACCGCCACCAGTCGATCGCACTCGACTTCATCCCTGCCTGCAAGCCCGGTGTTTACACGCTGGTCGGCACCGAGCTGGACGCCGAAGGCAACATCGTCGATCCGGTACGTGTGGACTGGACGCCGGGCATGGCATTCGTGACGCCGCCGGGCTACTGGCACGCTCACTTTAACGAGTCGGACGACGTGGCCTACGTCATTCCGTTGCAGGACGCAGGCCTGCAAACCTACCTGCGCGCGCTCGACATCCGGTTCGCGCGCTAGTCGCCAACCCAAGGCAGGCGACGCGCGACGTATCACCCTATTTCCTTCGCTTCGACCGCCGCGAGCGGCGATGTGACCGTCAATCCAAATCCCTGCCCGGGCGCCGTGCCGATGCGGATCTCGCCCCCGAGCCGTGCGGCGCGCTCGCGCATGCCGAGAACGCTTTGACGAGCCAGTCGATCGCTCGCGCTTCGCCTTCAAACAGTCGAACTCCAATAGGAAGTTATGCGGCTGTGATGAATTCAAATAGAAGCTTCCGCCAAGAGATCCGGCAATCGAGTCCGCCAGTCCGCGGCCCAGCGCGGCAGGTCGTCCGCAGGCATCGGCCGGGCGATGAAGAATCCCTGCGCTACTTCGCATCGGGTGGTCCGAACGAACGTCCAATCCTCGACATTCTCAACGCCCGTTGCGACGGTTCGGATGCCGAGCCGATTGGCGAGCGTGACGCTCGCCTCGACGATCGCTCGCTGCGACGCATCGCGCAGCGCGCCTTGCACGAAACTCCTGTCGATCTTCAATTCGTCGAACGGCACGTCGCGAAGCTGCGACAGTGAGGACTGGCGAGTGCCGAACTCGTCCATCGAAACGCTCGCACCCTTCAGGCGCAGTCTCGTCAAGACGTCGAGCGACGCCACGCGGTCGCCCGTGAGCCGCGTTTCGGTCACTTCGACCACCAGGTCGGACAGCTCGGCGCCGGCGTCCTCCGCGATTCGCGCGACCGCCTCCGGAAATTGCAGTGTCTTCAGGCTGTCCATCGAGCAATTGATGGCGATCTTGAAGTGCGGCGAGAACAGCTTCTTCCACTCCTGCGCGCAGGCTAGCGCCGCTTTGAGAAGTCCGTGCGTCAGCTCGTCGATGAACCGATGCTCCTCGGCAACGCCGATGAAGCAAGCCGGTGCGATCAGGCCCAGCCGGGGGTGCCGCCACCGGACGAGCGCCTCGGCCCCGACGATGGCACCCGTCGCCGTTGCGACCTTGGGCTGGTAGTAGTTGACGATCTCGCCGTTTGAAATGGCCGCCTTCAGGTCTTCCGGCGCGAAGTCAAACGCACCGCTATGTTCCGCGGGCTTGCCCGCGCTCTGAGGCACGCCGCTCAGGCACTCCCGCAACTGTTCCTGGGTCAGCGGCTTCGTCAGCGAACCCAGCACGCGCAGCCCTTGGGCCGATGCGAGCCGCTCGGCGCTTTTCAAGAGCTGTGGGTTCTCGCCGCTCACCAGCATGAGATTGCCTTCATAGCGCGCTCTCGCAAGCAGCCGTACGAATTCGACGCCGTCCATTTCCGGCATTTGCAGGTCGCTGCAGACCAGGTCGATCGATTCGCCGCCATCTTCGAGCATCGCGAGCGCTTCCTGCGCGCGCTGGCATGAAAACACCTCTTCGAAGCCCAGCTGATTCAGTTGCCGCGACAGCAGCTTCAATGCGAACGGCTCGTCGTCGACGATGAGGACCTTGGTGGCGCGCGCGGGAGTGTTCATGATGTCGGCCGGCCGGCGTTCCTGTGGTCGGCCGGCTTCGCATCGGCGTGGCTCGGCAACGGCATCGCCGATACGCTCGGAGACGCGGCAATGCCGCCCTCGGGCTGAGTCGATCCATCGACGCTGCCCGGCAGGAACGTCTTGAGCTTATCGAGCAGGATCGCCCGATCGAAGGGTTTGACGAGAAAATCCGCTGCGCCGGCCGTCAAGCTTTCCATCACGATCGCCTTCTGGCTGTGTCCCGTCGTAATGATCACGGGGATCTCGGCGAATTGTTCGACCGCCTTGAGCCGGCGCGTGACTTCGACGCCGTTGAGATCGGGCAGCTCCACGTCCATGAACACGAGATCGGGGCGCCGCTTCCACATCATGGCGAGCGCTTCCGCGCCGCTGGCCGCAAAAGCCAGATCGACCTCTGCGCCGGAAAGCAGCTTGTGCAGCAGCTTGCGCTGGAAATCGTCGTCGTCCACGGCGAGGACCACGGGGCGCATGCGCTCGGCGAGGCCGCGCATCGTTCGCGCCGCCTCGAGTTGCGGGGCGATGGCGCCGGTCAGGTTCCCGATCACCCGGCGCAGCGCTTCGACCGAAGCCCCCACCGATCGGAGCTGCTGCCGCAAGTCGGCCGAGGCCGGGGCGGGCTCGCTGTTCGCATCGGACGTCCCGGCCCCGCGGGCCGGTCCGGCCTTGGCATCCGGCGCCAGACCGAACGCGAAGTCCACCGCGCGCTCGGCGGCAATGGCCGCGGCCGTGGTGTTGTCGATTTCCTGCGCGAACTGCCGCGTGAATTCGGCCAATTTCGGCTCGAGCGTCGCCATGCGCCGTGCATGGGCAGCGAGTTGTCCGGGCATCACGGCATCGGGCGACAGAGGCTCCAGCAAGCGCACGGCGTGATGCACGGCCATTCTCAGCCGCGGCGCGTCGTTCGTCACCGGCCAGAACAGCACGTAGTCGTCGAATTGCTGCTTCTTGCAAAGGTCGTAGACGCGCCAGAGATCGTCCTTGTTGCACAAGATGATCGTCTTGTGCGGGACGGTATGGATGACTTTGCTGAGCCGGTACAGGCCGAGGTAATAGCGCTCGGCTTCTTCGAGCGTATCGAAGCTGAGAATCAGGATCGACGGCAGATGCTTCTCGAAGTCCGACACCGCGAATTCCGGTTTCGTCGACAAGCGGACGTTGTCGAATTCGTCGGCGAGCAGACGCGCGACCAGCTCGGCGTCCGCGCTCGCATGGGTGGCTACCAGGATCGAGGGACTGCGTTTCATTCGTCACGCTCCTGTCATGGTTTGCAATAGCCGATGCACTTCGTCGCTCACGCCGCTGAAGGCGGTATCGAACTGAGCGACCAGCTCGGAAAGGGGTTCGGCATCGCCTTGTCGCGCGACGTTCTCGAGCCGGGCACAAAGGTCCCCGAGACCGAGCGCGCCGATCGAGCGCGACGACGATTTCAGCTTGTGCGCGACCGCGGCGACTTCACGAGGCAGGGCTTCCTGCGCGTGCCGGCGGAGATCGTCCGCGAGGCCGCCGGCGGAGTCCAGATACTCCGTCAGGAGCTCGCTGACGATCTCGGCGTCGTCGCCCACGATGCCCTTCAGAACGCCGATGTCCACCGTCGAGGCGGCGGGCGGCGCCAAGGGCGATGCGGCGCTCGGCGACGGCAACGTGTCGGGCGGTGCGATCCAGCGTTCGAGCGCCTGCTGCAGCAGATTCAGCTTCAGCGGCTTCGTCAGGTAATCGTCGAAGCCCAGTTGCCTGGCCCGGTTGGCTTCTCCCTGAATGGCGTTGGCGGTGAGCGCGACGATCGGCATGCGCCGATGCTGGTGCTGCTGCTCCTCGCCGCGGATGGCCTGGGCAAGCTGGTAGCCGTCCATATGCGGCATATGAAGGTCGGTCAGCAACAGCGCGTGGCGCCCCGGCTGCCACATGCGCAGCGCTTCCTTGCCGTGGGACGCGATCTCGGCGGCATAGCCGAGCAGCGCCAGTTGTCTCGAGATCACCTTCCGGTTGATCGCGTCATCTTCCGCGACGAGGATGATCGAGCCGGCGGCATGCGCAGACCGTTGCGCAGGCTCCGGCATGGCGCTGCGCCCACGCTCGGCCGGCATGCTGCCGGCCGCGTGCCAGAGCATCGCGCCGCTCGCCATCGCCACGGCATCGAGCAGCGTGCGGCGGCGCAATGCCTGCCTGCCGATGGCAATGACGTTCTCGGCATGAGCGGCAGGCGCGAGCGTGTACCCAGCCGTGATCAGAACCTGGCTGAACTGCCGGGGCGCGATGCCGGCCCCGCTCGAATCCGGCTCGACGCTGCCGCTGCGGCCATCGTGCAGGAGCACCGCTGGCCCGCGCGTGGCCGGCAGCGCGCGCCTCGCGAGGTCGAGATCGCGCAGCACGCCGGCCGTTGCGCCCGCGCTGTGCAGATAGCTCACGATTTCGGCGCTTTCGTAGTCCGGCGACGCGGCCACCCAGCACGTGACCTCGCTCAGGTCAGGCACATTGCGCTCCGGCTGCCCCGGCGCCGGCTTCAACGGCAAGCGCACCCTGAAGGTCGAACCCGCACCGGGTTCGCTCGTCACCGAAATGTCGCCGTTCATCAAATCCACGAGCCGGTGGCAGATTGCCAGGCCCAGGCCAGTGCCGCCGAAGCGGCGCGTGGTCGACGCTTCGGCCTGGCTGAAAGGGCGGAACAATTTCGCGAGCGTTTCAGGCGACATGCCGATGCCGTTGTCGCGCACTTCGAAATGCACTTCGAGCGGCGCGGCGGCGGCGAGCCGGGCCTGAACCCAGACTTGGCCGCGGTCGCTCGCGCGGTCGCCGCAAAACTTGATCGCGTTGCCGACGAGGTTGAACAGGATCTGCCGGAGCCGCGTGTCGTCCGAAAGCACGAGAGCCGGCAGGTCCGGCGAGACGAACGTGCGCAGCGCGACGGCGCGCTGCTCGGCGACCGTGGCAAGCGACATGCATACGCCATCGATCAGGTCTTCCACGCACACCGGTGCGGACTCGACCTGCAGCTTGCCTGCCTCGATCTTGGAGAAGTCGAGAATGTCGTCGATGAGCTTGAGCAGCGCCGTAGCGGAATCGCGAATCGTGCGGACCATGTCTTTCTGATCGCCCGACAGCTCGGAGCGGGTCAGCACTTCGATCATGCCGATCACGCCGTTCATCGGCGTGCGGATCTCGTGGCTCATCATGGCGAGGAACGCGCTCTTGGCGCGCGAAGCGGCTTCGGCGTCCGAGCGCGCTTGCTCGAGCAGCCGTTGGGCGTTGCGGCTTTCCGTCACGTCGCGCGCGGTCGCATACGCGGTGCCGTCGGGCAAGACCACGGCATTCCAGGCCAGCCATCGGACGGAGCCGTCCTTGCATACGAAGCGGACTTCCAGGTGCTCGATCGGCGCTCCCGAGCGGTGCTCCTGAATCGCCTGGCTCGTGGCTTGCCGATCGACCGGCACGACGAACTCGATGAACGGGCGCGACAACAGCTCGTCCTCGGCCCACCCCAGCACCTCCGAGAACGCCGGATTGACGCGCCTGAAGTAACCGTCCGACGAGGCAATGCAGATGAGATCCAGGGAAAGCTCGAAGAGCCGGTCGCGCTGAGCTTCCGCCTCCTTGCGCCCGGTCATGTCGTGCAGCAGCACGATCGCGCCGGGCTCGCCGTCCTCGCCGTCCTCTTCGTAGGGGACCGCCGTCACTTCCACGAAGATCTTCGACCCGTCCAGGCGAACCCACGTTTGCTCGGCCGGTTCGGCCACGACGCCGTCGTGAATCCGGCCCTTGGTCCGGTCGCCGACGCCCGGGCGCTGATCGACATGCACGAAATGGGTGATCGGCCGGCCGAGCAATTCGGCTTCGGACCTCGCGCCCAACGTGGACAGGGCCTTCGGATTGGCAAACGCAATGGTTTCGGCGCGCTGCACGAGCACGGCGTATGGCGCGCGCTCGATCAACTGGCGATAGCGTCGCTCGCTGTCCCTGAGCGCTGCGGCTCGCCGTGTGGTCCGGCGGTCGGTTACCAGGATCAGCGCAGTCAGAAGAACGGCCGCGGCCAGCAGGGAAGCGCTTCGCGTGCGCCACGCCGACAGGTACTCAGCGGTCGAATAGCCCACCGCCACCGCGAGGGGGTAGTCTTTGAGCGTTTGATAGCTGATGACCGTGTCGGTGCCGTCGACGCATGACGGCATGCGCAGCGTGCCCGACCGCGAATGCTGAAGCGCACGGCGCAGGGCGTCGTCCGGTGCGAGCGTCCCGCCGAACGAGTTGTCCCGGCCGGCGTGCAGTGCGCGGACCCCGTAATCGTTTGTGCCGACCACGAACACGATCCCGTTGCTGCCGAGGCGCAGTTCGTTATAAAGCTCGGTGAAGTAGGCCGGTTCGACCGAAACGACGACCACGCCGAGAAAGCTGCCATCGCGGCCGTCGATGCGCTGCGACAGATGGATCGAGGCTTTCCCGGTACTGCGGCCGATCAGCGGCTTGCCGACCATCAGCGCGGTGCTCGGGTCGTGCACGTGGATTCGGAAGTGCTCCCGGTCGGAGAGGTCGATCGCCTTGAACCCGGGAAACGTCGAGGCCCGAAGGATGCCATGCGCGTCGATCACCGCGACTTGCGCGAACACGTCGAGCTTCAGGATGCCCTTGTCGGCATATTGAGCGAGCGGGACCGCCGCCCCATCGTTGCGCACCTGCAGCGCGACGAACGCAGCCACCTGCTCGGCCTCGCGCAGCACTCGGGCGGTATGGGCGGACAGCACATCGGCCAGGGCGGTTGTGCCGGCACGCGCGGTTCGGAGTTCGGAGCGGGCATCCCAAACCGTCAGCGCGCCCAACGCTATCCACAGGGCCGCGATTACCATCAGGCTTGCCAGCTGCATAGGGGCGAAGCGGCACCACAAAATCGCAAGCGACCCGCCCGGGCGCCGAGCGGGCGCCAACGGTATTGGCGTTACGTCCATAGGCATGCTCCCAGCCGACAGGCCGTGAAACGAACGGCCGGCACATCACGCAGGAGTGGGTGCCGTGGCTGGATTAACGGCGCCGCCCGCCAGTTCTTCGTACGTATTTATCCCGACTGGCGCGAAGCTGTCGGTGGCCGATTTGTTGCTTGATGGCGGCCCTACGCTTGAGGAGCCGAAAGCAGAACCCTGGATAAGCAGGCGGCGTGGAACGCCCGTTGCTGTGATCTCAATGCCTCCGGGGACAGCGGCAGCGACGTCGCGGGCAACGCAGCTTGTCGGCTGCTGCCGTCACTCACGCAGCGGGATGGTCGCGTATGGAGTGATGACCCTTGCCGCCGTCTATGGAAGGCAAGCACTCCGACGGCTCAATGGTCCGGTCGCCCTGAAGCAGGTGCGCCATCAGCTCGCCGAATGTCGGGGCAGCGAATGCTGGAGTGCCCCGACTTTCTTCAGCGTCTTCTCGAGTGTCTAGCCTCAAAGAAATCAGCGACCTCTAGAAGCGCGTCCGAATGCCCACAGTCGCTGCAACTTGATTGCCTGTCGAGGACTGCGATAAGCCGTTGATATACGCACCCTCGAACGCGGTACCGCCAGCACCGTACGCATGTTGATAGACACCCTCGAGATAGACATCCGTGCGCTTGCTGAACGAATAGTCCGCCATCAGCGTCACCTGATGCCACTTCGGGTTTGCCGAACCGGTGTCACTGTCGAAGGCACCTTGGGTGAAGGTGTATGCGCCAGCGAACGAGATCGAAGGGGTCATCGTATAGCGTACGTTGACTTCATAGTTATCGAAGTGCAGGGTGTTGAACGGCTGCAGGATCACGGAGTTCGCACCGGGCTGCGTATTGTCGAGCAACGTATGCGTCCAGAGCAGGCCGACAATTGTCGGACCGAACGCGTAGTTGCCACCTACTCCCATTACCCGCTGCCGCGCGGCGGGGAAGCTTACGAAGTCGTTGCTCGTCAGCGCCCCGCTCGCGGTCAAGCCCCCGTTATTGAGCTGGAGGTAGGCGGCCGCTAAATTGATCGGACCGTTGCTGTAAGTCACACCAGCGCTATAGGCCCGATTGTTCGAAAACGCGCCGGCTGCATTGCTGAAGCCGTACTGCGCCTCACCCTGCAGTCCGTTGTACGTCGGGCTCACGTACTTGGCGGAGTTGTTGATATAGAACGAATCGTCGACGTTGTCGTTATCGAACGGATGCGCGGCCAAGTTGTTTCCATCCCCGTAGTTCGCTAGTGCGATCGCCCCAAGATCATCGACCACCGCGTCGTACTGCCGACCGAGCGTCAGCGTTCCATATTTGTCGCTCTGCAGACCGACGTAAGCCTGGCGGCCGAACATTGTGCCCGAGTAGGTGGTCCGGCCGTTTTGGATGTTAAAGCCGTTTTCGAGTCGGAAGATCGCATGCAGACTGCCGCCGAGGTCTTCGCTGCCCTTCAGGCCCCATACCTCGTTCGACAGCATGCTGCTTTGTTCCTGCCAGGTGCTGCTGCCACCTTGGTTATTCGTATAGACGATACCCGAGTCGATCAAGCCATAAAGGGTGACGCTGCTCTGCGCATGAGCCGTCGTAGCAAACACGGACAAAGCTGCCACGCCGACGATAATCTTATTTTTCACTTACTGTTACTCCCGAATTGCCCTAAACGATTGAATAGGGGCGCGCTTCGCCCCTCCATGGAACTCGACAATTTTATGGAGAGTCCCACCGAGATTCACCGAAAAAGTTTCACTCTTCCCGCAAAATTCGCGTAAAAAATAGGTTCGAGAGGACAGGGTTCGGCGCGGAAAACAACAGCCGCGAGATCGCGCTCATGCGCGAGAACTGCGTCCGAGCGTCCGCTTCACGGTCCGCGTTCATCAGGGATGAGGACCTCTGCGAGCACGTCCGCGCAAACGTGAGTGCTCGCCAGGATCCCGCCCCGCTCCGCCGGCGCTCAAGCATATGACGGCGGAGAGACCAGGTACCCGGCGCAATTCCAGCGGCCGTAATACTCGATCTTGCGCAGCACTTCGCGCGTGTCCGGGCCACCGGCGCCCACGAGCACCGGTAGTCTTTCCCCGACGACATCGAAAGTCCCCACGCCCCCACCGAAGCCTGGCGCGGCTCGATGCATGCCGAGGCGTCGCCACGTGCCGATAGATCCGGCCGGCACACAGAAACGGCCGCTGAGGGGGACACCCTTGCCCAGCTGATCTCTCAGGACCATGTCCTGCTCGGTCAGGACGGCGCCACCCGCGCGGCGCGGACCCGTCCAGCGCGAGTGTCAGGCTCTGCCACCAAAATGAATTTGCGCCCGCGCCCTGCCGATGGCCTCACCCCTGCTTATTCTGCAAGCGCTTCAGTCGCAGGCCAACATCCTACAGCCCGCATTTCGAAACGGGCCGTGACTGACTTTATTCCTTAGGATCACTTACAGCCGCGCGTAGCGTGTAGATTTACCGATCCATTCACAGCGCTCCAGAGCCGAAGTGGGCTATCGGGAGGCCGCTCTCAAGAACGTACATGGTTGCCTGAAGCTCGTCCCGAACCGGCGTTCAAGTGTCGCTGATCTGTCCGTGTATTCACAGGCAACACAATGCTGTTGCCAGGCGATTGAATGAGCGTCCGAGGAAGACCCTGAACTACGAAGCGCCAGCCGAACGATTTCAGCAAACCATTGCATCCACCGGTTGAATCCGCAGGCGTGGAGCAGACGTTCGCGGATGTCAGTCGGCAAACTAACGACGCATTACGAGGCCGGGGTGCCTGACCTGAATTCCTTCAGGCGTTTGGCCGTCAGTTCCGCCCAATAGTCCATCACATTCTCTGCGTCGCCCCATTTCCAGACACCTGCATTCTTGATGCTCATTCCGCCGGCGCGGCCGTCCACCGCTTCGGCGAGAATCTGCCCGGTTCCACCGTCCTTGATCTCGCCTTCGCTCTGCGCCGACCCGACGAAGGCATAGCTGTCCGTCGCGACGCTCTGCGCCGCATTTAGCAACCGGGCCTGCGGGATGACCACGGAGAAGGTGCGCAGTCCCGGCGTCGCGGTTGTCACTTTAGTCAGGGCGGCGCGGACGACCAGGACTTGCGGGCCTGGCTGTTCGACGATCGGCAGCACTTCCGATAGGTGCGTCTTCAACGTGTTGTAGTAATACGTCGACAATACCTGCTCATCCTTCGGGTCGACATGTGCGTCGGCATCCGTGATGAACGCCACCGGTTCGATGAAGATTCCGGTGTAGGAATTCCAATTTGTATTCGGATTGACGTAGCGAAGCCGCACCTGGCCTTCCTTGCCCGGCTGCAGCAGGGAATAATCGCTCAGAAACCCTGATTTCGGCGCCTTTTCGATGTCTGAAAGCGGTTGTTGGGTTGTGACAGCGCAGGCGGCCAATGCGATCATGGCCAGCAGAGGACATATGCTCTTCATCATCGCCTCACTCTCCGTTCCGCCCGCCCGCGCGAGCACATATTCGCCGATCCGCATGCGCCTTGGCACGCGGCAGCAGCCCCTCTTTTACTCATGTCAATATTGGCAGTCACGTCAGTCGAAGGCCATTGGACTTTGGTCTTATACCGGTCCTTTACTCTTTCGCGGAGTTCGCGCGCATCGAGTACGTTGAATGTGTGACCGGCGTTCAGCACGAGTTCGTACGTCGGCAGCATGGATCGCCCCGCGGCAAGACACACGTTTTCGCTTTACGACGCCGCGTTTGCCCGTCGGACGCCCAGTTCAGTTGCGCTTTCCTCAAGCGCAAGCGCAATGAATGCCCGTGTTGCCGCGCTTCGATACGCACCTTTGCGCAGCAGCAACGCGGCGGTTCGCTGCGGCAGCGCCGGCTCCAGGGCCACCAGACGCAGTTCGCTGTGCGCGCGTGCAATCGCGGCTGGCAGCAGCGTTGCAATCGTGCTCCGGAGCACGATCTCGATCACCGCGCTGATCGAATTGACTTCCATGGCAATGTGCGGCGCGACGCCGTGCTGCCTGCAATATCGATCGATGTAGTGGCGGGTTGCAAACTCTTCGTTAAGCAGCACCAGCGTTTCGCTCTCGAACTCGCGAAGCGTCAACGCCGCGCGCTTCTTCGCGTAGGGATGCGACTTGCCGACGACCATCGCCAGAGCTTCGACGAACAGCACCTCGGTCTCGATGTCTAGAGAACGCGTATTGTCGAATGCGATGCCGACATCGAGCACATCTTCGTTCAACAACGCTTCCATCCGGTCCTGCGGCATTTCGGCGATGTTCAGCGTGATGTTCGGATAGCGGCGGTTGTACTTCTCCAGCAGCGGACCGATCAGGTAAGCGGTGAACGTCGGGGTCATCGCGAGGCGCAGCGAGCCGCGGCTCAATTCCTGCACGTCGTGGATCGCCCGCTCGCCCGCCTTGAGGTCTTGCAACGCGCGCTGCGCATAGCGCGCATACGCCGTGCCGGCGTCGGTCAGCTGGATCGTACGGCCGGACCGGTCGAGCAATTGCACGCGCAGCGCGTCCTCGAGCTGCCTGATCTGCTGCGACAGCGTTGGCTGCGACACGTGCAGCGCCTCGGCCGCACGCGTGAAATTACGGTGTTCCGCGACTGCCAGAAAGTACCGAATGTGCCGGAGCAGCATGAAACCCTCCAAACTATTGGCATTGCCTATAGACAGAATAATAAACCGGTCTTGGACACTATAGTTTGAGCGACGCATTCTTCGTCCATCGGTTCTCGACCAAGACCCAGATGGAGCGAAACATGCAAGACATCATCGATGGCTTCCTGAAGTTCCAGCGCGACGCGTTTCCGCAGCGCTCCGAGCTTTTCAAGCAGCTGGCCACGAGCCAGCACCCGCGCACCTTGTTCATTTCATGCTCGGACAGCCGGCTCGTACCGGAACTCGTCACGCAGCGCGAGCCGGGCGACCTGTTCGTGATCCGCAACGCCGGCAACATCGTGCCGTCGTACGGCCCGGAACCGGGCGGCGTGACCGCCACGGTCGAATACGCGGTCGCCGGGCTCGGCGTCACCGACGTCGTGATCTGCGGTCACTCCGATTGTGGCGCAATGACGGCGATCGCCACCTGCAAGTGCATGGACCATATGCCGGCCGTGCGCAACTGGCTGCATTACGCGGATTCCGCGAAGGTCGTCAGCGAGGTGCGGGAGCACAAGAGCGAACGCGACCGGGTCGACTCGATGGTCCGCGAAAACGTGATCGCCCAGCTCGCCAACATCAAGACCCATCCTTCCGTGCGGCTCGCGCTCGACCGCGACAGTCTCGCGCTGCACGGCTGGGTCTACGACATCGAAACCGGCTCGATCGACACGCTCGATGGCACGACGGGCCATTTCGTTTCGCTCGCGGAACATCCGCTTGCGTGTGCAACCCCGGCTCGACTCAACCTCGTTGCCTGATCTCAACTGCTTTTCAACTCAAGGAGCATCGTTATGCCGCAATCCCTACATAGCCAGGCGCCCCGTCAAGCGCTGACCGACGTGATCATGGAGGCGAAGATCCGCAAGAACCTGACGTTCGAACAGATCAACGAAGGCACCGGCCTCAACGTCGCGTTCGTCACCGCCGCGCTGCTCGGCCAGCACCCGCTGCCGGCCGATGCCGCGAAGGTGGTCGCCAAGAAGCTCGATCTCGGCGAGGACGCGATCCGTCTGCTGCAGGCCATCCCGCTGCGCGGCAGCATTCCGAACGGCGTGCCGACCGATCCGACGATGTACCGTTTCTACGAAATGGTGCAGGTCTACGGTTCGACGCTGAAAGCGCTGATTCACGAAAAGCTCGGCGACGGTGTCATCAGCGCGATCAACTTCAAGATGGACATCCAGGCCATCGACGATCCGGAAGGCGGCAAGCGTGCCGTCATCACGCTGAACGGTAAATATCTGCCGACCAAGCCGTTCTGAAGAAACTGCGGGAGTCATTCTTGGGTGAATGACTCCCGCGGTATTTCTTCGGATCGCACATTGTGATGCGGAGAGCCGTGTTCCCCGAGATTTAACGGCTTCGAACGAGAATTCCAATGAAAGATACCGGAGCGATGCCAGACCGTCGCGGCGACGGCTACGACGCCATCGTGACGAATGGTTCTGTGGCAGAGATTCGCGATGTCAAAACGACTCACGAAAAATCGGCTGATGCGAGAAAAGCAGCATGGCTCGTCGTGGCGATGGTCGTCATCGCGATGGCGCTTCGACCCGGCATCGCGTCGATTGGCCCGGTCCTGCCGCGCATCAGCCAAGCGTTTTCACTTTCGCATGCAACGGCGTCGTTGCTGACGACCATCCCGACTCTGCTGATGGGTCTGTTGGCGCTGCCGACCCCGTGGCTGGCGCGGCGATTCGGAAGAAATGGGGTGTTGCTTGCGTCTCTCGTGCTGCTGTTTGTTTCCATGGTGGCGCGCTCATTCGTATCGAACGTCGCGATGCTGCTGGTGACTACAGCAGGCGTGGGAGCCGGAATCGCGATATCAGGAACGCTGTTCGCCGGAATTATCAAGGCCAGGTTCCCAACGAAGGTCGCGATGATGATGAGCATCTATGCGACCTCGCTCGCGGGCAGCACCACGGTCTCCGCTGCGGCGACTGGCCCGATTGCCGCGCTTGCGCGCGCAAACGGATCAAACGGATGGCGCGTTGGAACAGGTATTTGGAGTCCCGTGGCGCTGATTGCGATTTTCGCGGCGCTTGCAATCCTCGTGTGGGAAAGGCGGGAGCTCGCAACCGCTACAGCCAAGACCCTAAGGGCTGCACGATTACCGCTGACGAACCGGACAGCGTGGCTGGCCGCATTGTTTTTCGCTTGCGACAATCTCTTGTTCTTTGCGTTGTTGGCCTGGACTTCACCGATGTATCGGGAGCATGGCCTATCCGCAGCATCGGCAGGCCTCGTGCTTGCAACGTACACGGTGGCGTTCACGATTGCGATTCCGGTGTTCGGGTTGTTGAGCCGGGCGCATGACCGTCGCGGGTGGCTCGCGGCTAGTGCGTTGCTCGCGGGAGCGGGGACTCTGGGGCTGGCATTGGCGCCGCTACTCATGCCCCACGTTTGGATTGGCATTGCTGCGTTTGGTTTGGGCGGCGGCTTCACACTCGGGATGACCTTGCCACTCGACAGCGTACATAGCGCGGACGAAGCCAACACGTGGAATGCATTCGTCATGACCGTGGGTTACCTGCTTGCCGCCGCCGGGCCTTGGCTTGTCGGGGCACTGCGAGATGCCACCGGCGCCTTTCAGGCTCCAGTTTGGCTTCTGTTTATCGTTGCGCTCGGAATGCTCGTGTTGACGCCGTTCCTCGCACCTAAACAATTTTCCAATTAATTGAGTTGACTGATTACGGGTGCTGCTATGCCAATCCCGCTGATGGCCATTGACACAGGTAATACGGCATTTATGCTGCTCTGCGCGAGTCTCGTCATGCTGATGACGCCTGGACTTGCATTCTTCTACGGCGGTCTGGTTGAGCGCAAGAACGTGCTTTCTATCATGATGCAAAGCTTCGTCTCTCTCGCGTGGACGACAGTGCTTTGGTTTGCGTTTGGCTATTCGATGTGCTTTGGCCCGACTTGGCACGGCGTCATCGGCAACCCGGCATACTACGCGTTCCTGCGCGGCGTCAACCTGCATACGATGTATACGGGCAACAATGCCGGTCTTCCTCTCTTTGTGCATATCGCGTATCAGATGATGTTCGCGATCATCACGCCGGCGCTGATCACGGGTGCATTCGCCAATCGCGTAACCTTTAAGGCCTATTTTCTATTCCTCACCGGCTGGCTCATCTTCGTGTACTTCCCGTTCGTTCACATGGTGTGGAATCCGAATGGAATTTTGGCGAAATGGGGTGTTCTTGACTTTGCCGGCGGCATCGTGGTGCATAACACGGCCGGGTTTGCGGCGCTCGCGTCGGTGCTCTACGTAGGCCGCCGCCAGGAGATGACGCACAAGCCTCATAACGTGCCGTCGATCGCGCTCGGGACGGGGCTGCTCTGGTTTGGCTGGTATGGCTTCAATGCCGGCTCCGAACTGCGCATCGATGCGGTGACCGCATCGGCGTTCCTCAATACCGACGTCGCAGCCTCATTCGCCGCGGTCAGCTGGTTGCTGATGGAATGGCTCGATGTGGGGTGTCCGAAGTTCCTTGGCTTGCTGACTGGATCGGTGGCGGGCCTCGCAACAATCACACCCGCAGCCGGTTACGTATCGCTGCGCATGGCCGCCATCATCGGGATTGTCGCTGCGGTAGTCTGCTATGGTGCAGTCGCGCTAAAAAACAAGCTCGAACTCGACGACGCACTCGATGTGTGGGGCGTGCACGGGGTGGGTGGGTTGACTGGCACGATCCTGCTTGGTGCATTTGCGTCGAAAGCCTGGAATCCGGCGGGTGCCGACGGACTGTTGCTCGGCGGCAGCGCGTTCTTTGTCAAAGAGTGCATTGCGGTGATCGCGTCCGGTGCCTGGGCATTCATCTTTACAGGCGCGATGTTGTGGCTCATCGACCATGTGACGCCAGTGAAGGTCGATGCCTTGGCTGAACGGCATGGACTCGATGCCGAGTTGCACGGTGAGCAAGCGTATCTCTAGCGTTGACGCATTACGAAGCTGCGCGCGTCTTGAGGAATCGAAGATGGACGCGGAATGTCGCTGACTGCTTAGCTGGACACCGCCGGAACGGCGTGTCCGGCTCTGCCTGCTTTAGCGCGAACGCAATCTGCTCTTCGGTGCACTCGCTCTTCGTTGCTGCCACTCCCAAGTTCGCCTCGCCAATGCCCCCAATGAGGAGTCGATCGGACACTGCGGGACGGGTGCTTTAGTACGGCCGTTGGCTCTCAACCTTGTCGCGGGTACGAAAGCCGCCGAGGCGGAGCCCGGTTCTGCCGTCCAAGGCGCACACATCGATGCACGGCGACTTGACATCGCTGAGGCCGCAATTCCGGCGCACTGTGCTTCTGCAAGCGCATACATGCTTTGACCGCTCTTCCGCATGCCTCATGCCACGTCAATCTAGATGGGGACGCCACGTGCCTGACCGGCATCCGTAATGAATTTTTCACACAAATGGTGCCGCCGCGACCTAGTGTGTTTCTGCAGGTGCATTTCTTCAGTCGATTGTCTCGGTGGGTGGCAGCAAGCGGTGGTTTTGCGGTTGGGCAAGTCGTTTTCGCACGTGGATCGGCCGATCACAGTGCGAGAGTCATGGTGCCGGTGACGTAGAGCCGGCAGTGAAAAGGCGTTTTACCCTTTTTCGCGAGGCACAGCATGAAATCAACTTTCAGACGCCTATCCCGTTTTGTCTCCCGGGGTCTCGCTGGCGGCGGCGTCATCGCGCTCACGTGCGCGTTCTGCCCAGGCGCGCAGGCGCAGACGCTCGGCCCGCTCGCCCAGGTGGCCGCGGGCGATCCATTCAGCGGATGCACCGCCGACCAGGTGCACGCGCAGGAGACCGCATTCGGGAGCATCCTCTTTCCAGCCACGTCGATCGAGCCATGGGTGGCGGCCGATCCGACCAGCCCCTCTCGCCTCCTCGTTGGTCACCAGCAGGACCGCTGGGACGACGGTGGCTCACGCGGAAACGTCGGCGTCGTCTCCAACGACGCGGGCACCACCTGGACCAATTCGATCCCGAGCGGCGTTACAGACTGCACGGGGGGCAAATTTGCTCGCGCCTCCGATCCCTGGGTCGACTTTGCGCAAAACGGAACGGCCTTCTTCCTGTCGCTGGTCGTGGACCCCATGAAGCCGACGACTCCATTTGGTGCACGAAACAGCGGAATGCTGGTCAGCCGCTCCGCCGACCACGGCGCGACGTGGCAACCTCCGGTTACGCTGATCCGCAGTAACTCGCCACACGTGCTGAACGACAAGGACTCGCTCACTGCCGATCCGACCGCGAACGGCTACGTGTATGCGGTGTGGGATCAACTGAGCGTTTTCCCGCCAACCAAGGACGGCGCCCAGTTGCTCGCAGAAAACGATGGCGTCGCGATCGCGCGCGAATTGCGCAACGCTACGGCGGGCGGTGCCCCGGTCTTCAAGTTCAATTTCACCGGCCCGAGCTTCTTCTCACGATCTACCGACAACGGCGTGACCTGGAGCACGGCCGCCCCGATCTACCAGCCGGGCACGAACGCGCAGACGATCGACAACATCGTGCGGGTGTTGCCTGACGGGACCCTGCTCGATCTCTTCACCGCGATCAATGTCACGCCATCCGGTCTCAGCATCGGCTATATCAAGTCCACGGATAAGGGAGTGAGCTGGAGCGGGCCGGCGTTCGCCAGCGATATAGCGGTGGTCGGAGTGGTCACGCCGGACACCGGCCAGCCGATACGCGATGCCTCCATCCTCTACAGTGTCGCTGTCAACCCAGTCACGGGGGCAATCTATCTCGCCTGGCAGGACGATCGCTTTTTGACGGCCAAGTGCAACACGGCCCCTGAGTCAAAGATCGACGGGATCGCGTTCAGCCAGTCTGACGACGGCGGGGCCACCTGGTCGACGCCGGTGATGATCAACAAGACGCCGGCGAATGCCGCGAACCCGTGCCGACAGCAGGCGTTCATCCCCGCGGTGGTGGCGTCGGGCGACGGCAAGACTATCGTGGTGACCTACTACGATTTTCGTAACGACACGAACACACCTGCCGGGTTCGAGGGCACGGACTATTTCGCGCTCTTCTGCTCTACCTCCACTGCGTGCACGAACGCCGTTAACTGGGGCCATGAGCAGCAACTGACCACAGCTTCGTTCAACATACTTGACGCTCCGGTGGTACGTGGCCACTTCCTCGGCGATTACATGGGCTTGGCTGCTAGCGGGTCCACGACCGTGTACCCGGTATTCGGCATAGCCACGGGTCCCAACGTGACGGCCGAGTTGACCCGCCAAATCTCATTGCCGTGAGGACAATCGGCGGCGACTGGAGGTCGCCGCCAAGTCTTCCGGAACGCGCAAAGGCAACTGAGCGCGCCAAGAAGTCCGCTTGTGCCGGTCGCGAGTACCACGAGGGCTCGGACACGAGCAAGATTGGTGTTACCTAATTGCGGCATGTTGACGGCTAACCTATCTTGAATCACTGGACGGCATTGACCCCGTGGGTGATCCAAAAGGCCAGGGGCGCGACTCCCCGCCGGCCGGTTCCAACGCGCGCAGTGAGAGGTTCACGATGAACAGCGAGGCAGCTTCGCCACCGGGCGGGCCGGAAAACCAGACGGAAGTCGGCACGAACGGCGCCGATCGTTCTGCCGTGGCGGATGCGCAGACTCCAGATAGCACCCCGCGCTGGCATCAGATATTTCCGGTACTGACTGACGCCGAGATTGATCGGGTCAATCGCTTTGGTGCGATACGCAGCTACGCCGCCGGCGAATTCCTATATCGCGCGGGTGGCATGAGTCCAGGCATGTTCGTCCTGTTGTCGGGCACGATTCGATACACGGCACGCGACGGACTGGGCCATCGACGTTTGCTGCGCTCTCAGGCGAAACGGGGCGAATTCACCTCCGACGTCGGCATGCTTTCAGGCAAGCCCGGCCTTGTCGATGCTGAGGTTATCGAGGATGTCGTGGCGCTCGTGATTTCGCCGGAAAGGCTGCGTGCCCTGATGATCGGCGAGGCGGAGCTCGGTGAAAGGATCATGCGCGCGCTGATCCTGAGGCGCGTCGCCGCGATCGAGCGCGGACAAGGGGCGGTGCTCGTCGGCCCGCCCGACAACGAGCGGCTCCTCGCGCTGCAACATTTCCTGCAACGCAATGCTTACCCGCATATGACGCTTGACGAAAGCGGTGCCGATGCCATCGCGTTGCTCGAGCGCATGACGCCTCGGCGCGATGACATGCCGCTCGTTGTCTGCCCGGATGGCACCGTGCTGCGCAATCCGGACGACGGGCAGCTCGCCTCGTGCCTGGGACTCGTGCCGGAATTCGATCCCAGGCATGTTTACGACGCCGCGATCGTCGGCGCCGGGCCTGCTGGCCTGGCGGCAGCCGTCTATGCGGCATCCGAAGGTCTGTCAGTGGCAGTCTTCGATTGCCGCGCGCCGGGCGGCCAGGCAGGCACGAGTGCCCGCATCGAAAATTATCTGGGCTTTCCGACCGGCATTTCGGGGCAAGCGCTAGCCGGCAGGGCATTCAACCAGGCGCAGAAATTCGGCGCCCACATCGCGATTCCCGTCGAGGTGAAGGGCTTGCATTGCAGCGTATACCCGCTCGAGGTGGAGCTTGCCGGTTCCCGGCGCATTGCGGCACGGACGGTAGTCGTCGCGAGCGGCGCGGAATATCGGCGTCCGGCAGTGAGCGAGCTTGCGCGCTTCGAAGGTCACGGCGTCTATTACTGGGCGACGTCGATCGAGGCCCGGCTTTGCCGCAGCGAAACCGTGCTGCTGGTCGGCGGCGGAAATTCAGCAGGACAGGCCATTGTGTTTCTTGCTTCGCATGCTGCCCATGTTCATGTCCTCGTCAGGGGCCAGGATCTCGAACACAGCATGTCGCGCTATCTGATCGAGCGAATTGCCTCGTTGCCGAACGTGACGATCCATATGGGTTCCGAAATAACGGCCCTCGAAGGTGACGAACGGCTGGAGTCCGTCCACTATCGGCGACGCGATGGGGGTATAGAAAGTCTGAAGACGCATCACTTGTTCCTTTTTATCGGTGCCGACCCAAACACGAACTGGCTGCGCACGTGCGGAGTGTCGCTGGATCCGAAAGGATTTGTGTTGACCGATACCGACCTGGGTACACGAGCCAGCGGGCCCACTCTCCCGCTGCATACAAGTATCAACGGCGTGTTTGCAATCGGCGATGTTCGATCGGGTTCCACCAAGCGCGTTGCAGGGGCCGTGGGCGAAGGGGCAGCCGTGGTCGCGCAGATTCACCGCTTTTTAGCCATGAAGCGCGCCGAAACACCCGCGCCTTCCATGCATGGGTAAGCCGCCTGTCGCGATGGGTTGCAAGGCTGGATATGCTGCGCGGACCTCTTTTAAATTTTGATGGCGTTACACCCGTATTGGAAAAGGCACGGACCGCTCAAACCAGGAACTTGGCCGCGGCGCGCTTCCGATGTGGCTACCAACCCTATTTCAGTTGGACACCGAGGTAGTCCGCGTTACTGCCGCCTGCGTTGCGAATCGAGTCGCCCAGCTGGAAGTGCACGGCTTCGACGGAACCGACGAGGTTCGCGGCAATGGTCCAATCGGCACGCACTTGCACATACATGCCCGTCCACCGGCTGCCGTGTCCGGCTGTTCCGGGCACCACGGCATTGCCCTGCTGATACAAGGCGTCCGCTGTCGTCTGACGCCACTAGAACCCGAGCGCGCCGAGCAGCGCGAGGGCGGCGTCACGCCGCACGGCCAGCGTCGGGACATCAAATGAGATGGAGGGCGGCCGATTACCTGGCCGGAACTGCGAGCACGATCTCGTGGTGACCAACCGCGCGCTGTGGCGCTTTGTGCACCATGGTGTAGGCGTAGTCCACGCCCATCCCGTACGCACCGGAATGTTCCCGGACTACCTTCATGACAGCGTCGTAGGACTCTCGACGCGCCCAGTCGCGCTGCCATTCGAGCATCACCTGTTGCCACGTCACAGGCACGACGCCAGCCTGGATCATGCGTTGCATGGCGTAGTCATGCGCGTCCTTCGACGTGCCGCCTGAGGCGTCTTCGACCATGTAGATCTGGTAGCCGCCTTCCAGCATCGCGCTGAGTGCAAAGGAGTTGTTGCAAACCTCCGTCCACAGGCCGGAAACCACGATCTTCTTGCGTCCGTTCGCAGCCAGCGCGTCACGAACCTTCTGGTCATCCCAGGAGTTCATCGATGTGCGTTCGAGCACCGGCTGACCGGGAAATACGTCGAGCAGTTCGGGGTAAGTGAAGCCCGAGAAGCTTTGCGTTTCGACCGTCGTGATGGTGGTCGGAATGTCGAAGATCTTCCCTGCCTTCGCCAGACCCATCACATTGTTCTTCAGCACCTGCCGGTCAATGGATTGGACACCGAATGCCATCTGCGGCTGATGGTCAATGAAAAGCAGCTGGGAGTTTTGCGGGGTCAGTACTTCGAGCTTGGGGTTGGTCATGACAGGCTTGCTTCAGCGTTTCGATGGCGTCGAGCACGTGCGTGCTGTACGTGATGGCAGCGCCGGCGTTCAGATTGATGGCAACGCCCAGCGCTTCTGCGATCTCTTCGTCTGACACGCCGAGCTTGACGGCCTCGGCTGCATGAAAGGCGATGCAGCCGTCGCAGCGCGTGGTGACTGCGACGGCCAGCGCGATGAGTTCACGCGTCTTCGCACCGAGATGGTTGGTATTGGCGCCCGCTCCAGCGACGAGGGCAAAACCGCGAAGGGTGTCCGGCGTGCGAGTGGACAGGTCTTTGAGGCGAGAATTGATGTCCTGAATCGTCTCTTTCCAATCAATCATGAGATAACTCCAATAGGAATACGTAGGATGTACGCGCGCGAACCGGCCGCTCAGCCGGTCCGCTGCTCGCCAGCTTCGGGTCAATGTGGTTCATCGACTCCGCGCGTCAACGAATTGACTGAGACGAATGCTATTCGGACGTCCGGCGCCCGCGTACCAGTGTGTCCGATGCCTCCAAATGGCGGTGCAGCCGCTCTTGGCGGCCGTACTGGCGCAATAGCAATTTGACGAATGAGGGCGCATGTCTCTCACGAGTTACGGTTTCACGGAGTTCTGGCTCGACGGAGAACCCGCATGAACACCGGCGTGCTTCGTATGCGGGGCTATCAGGAAGCAAGCATGATTGCTCGCGGTTCTATCTCTTGGGCCCTTTCATATTTTCTGACTCCATGGCCGCATTCCGTTCCTCGCTCGCCTCTATGGCTTCCATCGCTTCGTCAACCGACGCCGTTGCGCGCTCGGCGGCCGCTTTCGTTTCGTCTGCTAGGGCATCGAATTCGTCGTTGCCGTCACCTGGGGGCTGCAGCATGTCTTTGAGCATCGCCCTCAGTTCCGACGTATCCCACGGCAGGCCACGCTGTGTTCGGACCTTTATGTAGTGCCTCACTTCCGCGTCCTGCTCCGCGGTAAGCGGAAGCCCTCGGAAGGTGCTTTTAGGGTCAGAGTTTGTCATGGCTTTCTCCTGCTTCGAATGCTTTCAGTGTAGCCCCATTGCAACCACGAGAGCCGTAATGCAGGGCTCTTGCGTCCGCTATTGAAAGGGACCGGATGCTGCGGCAACGACAGGCAACTGGCGGCCTGTCGCCGCTCTCGGACAAAATACGTCCCTGAGACGCGCATAATCTTGATTGAGTTGCGCCCCCCTTACCTATAACGTTGGCGGACTGACGAGAATCCTTAATCTGAAGGAGTTTGAGAATGATTCCCAGCGGCGCGGTGCCAAGCAAACCAATCAACGTCGGTCAACTGAGCATTCAGTACTTGATAGACGGAACCGCCACAGGTGGGATGGGTGTTTTTGAGTTGACTGTGCCCCCCAGCTCGCAAGTTCCGCCGCCACACAGCCACACGCGTAACGAAGAGTGCGTCTATGTGCTGGAGGGCGTACTTCGGTACTCGGTCGATGGGCTAGTCCGAGACCTAACACCAGGAGAATGGATGTTTACCCCACGAGGGTCGGTCCATCACTTTAGCAACCCGCACAATGCCACGGCCCGCGCACTTATCGTCCTTACGCCCGATATCGGTGCTCAATATTTTCGTGATGTCGGAACGATCGTAAATGCAGGTGGGCCGCCGGACCGCGAGAAGCTTATCGGTGTCATGTCCAGGTACGGGCTGGTGCCGTTGCCGCCACAATGAACAGCAGTCACCCAACGTCGGACGAAATAGCCGACGTCTACGATGAACTGAAGGAGTAGACCCGGCATCGCGACCGGAAGATCGACAAGACTCGCGCTGATCTTCACAAGCGCGTGTTGGTGCTCGCGGGCCCCGCAGCCACGAGCACCAACACGCGGGCAAATCGCTGTCCAGAAAAGTGAAGCAATGCCTGTGAATCGCAAACTCTAGCGACTGACCGTCCCGGAAAGCAGGTTCTCCCTCAGGGTTTTGCCTTTGTACGCAGTTCGATAGCGTTTGCGACGCTGCAGTTCGGGCACGACCAGATCGACGAACTCCTCGAAGCATCCAGGGGTGTACGTGGCGGCCAGCATAAACCCGTCTGCTCCGCCCTCATCCATGAACAGCTCCATCTGATCGGCGATATCTTCAGCCGTCCCCACCAGTACCGGCATACCCATTCCCTGTGCGTAGATGAGTGCAGCTTCTTTTACCGTCACAGGAATTTTTCCGAGCGGGTCCTTCGCGTAAATGACCGAATCAAATAAACCCTGAATTCCCGGCACTTCGAGGTTCTGTACGTGTGCGTCAAGGTCCATCTTCGAGAAGTCGAGACCGAAGTGACCGGACATCCACGCAAGCGCGCCTTCAAGCGGAATACATGCCTTGATGCGCTCGTACTTGTCCTGCGCTTCGCTCCGTGTCTCCGCGACGACGGTTTGAATGCCATAGATAAACTTGACGCTTCCCGAAGGTCGGCGGAACTCGTGAACGATCCGCTCGTTGAGATCGGTCGTGTACTCTCGCATCCGTTCGACACTCGGGTGAACAGCAAAGATCGCCTCAGCATGTTTCGCCGCAAAGTCGCGGCCGCGCCCTGACGAACCCGCCTGCCACAACACCGGGCGGCCTTGCGGGGACGGCTCGCAGAAGTGGCGCCCTCTGCACTTGAAGTATTTGCCATTGTGATCGACGAGCTTGACCTTCGACGGGTCGGCGTAGACGCCACTTTCTTTATTAGCGATGACCGCATCGGGATCCCAGGAATCCCAAAGCTGGTAACACACGTCGACGTACTCTTCCATCCGGTCGTAGCGCTCCTCCCTGGGCATCATGTCCTCATAGCCGTACGCTTCCCACTCGCTCTTGGAGTACGAACTCACAATATTCCAGGCGAGCCGCCCCTCGGACAAATGATCGAGGCTCGACAACAAGCGAGACATGGGGTATGGATGCACGAACATGGTAGAGAGCGTCACACCGATACCGAGATGCTTGGTCGCGGCCGCGATGATGGGCACGATAGTCGACGGTTCATGCGTCGGACACTGGACGGCGTATTTGACCGTTGCGTCGGAACTGCCCTCATGAGTGGTATAGGGTGCCAGTTCGTCCGCGATGAACATTGCGTCGAACAGCCCGCGCTCCATTGTTCTCGCCATATGCTGCCAATAGTCCGGTCGAGAAAAATGATAGCCGACCTTGTCCGTTTTGTTGCGCCACATGCCTGTTGCGTGGCTGTTGACGCCATGCTGGACGAAGCCGAGCAAATGCGCCTCCTTTAATTCGGTCATGATGAGTTCCCTACTTGGTAATTGTTGCGCGATCGTCAGAGGCCGCTGACTTCACTAGCCGAGGTGCGGTTCTATGAAGAACAGAAAGCCAATGACCGCGGCTGACGCTATAGACAGAAATGGCGCGAGCACAATGAACAGCGGACTCACACCGAGCAGTGCAATCACGACGCCCGCCGCGACGACTGCGAGACAGATTGGCCAGATAAGATGCTGCGACGTACGGTCCTGCACCTCCGATTGCGGCAGCGCGTGCTCGTCGACCGAAGCTGTAAATCCCTTGATATAACCCGCAAGAAATAGCGCGATAGCGATGATCGCGGCCACCGTCGTCACGATCGTGACGGCTGGGATTGCCGAAGACATGATTGAACCTTCCTGAATGTCTTGTGATTGGATGGGCAGCGCCCGCTTAGATCGAAGCTTTCGCCCTTGTCGGCTCACTGCGCGCCGGCGATGCGGAATCCGCAGTCGAATCGTTGCCGGCGAGCGTGTCCTGCACCGACCTCAAATTCGAGATGTCAAAGCGCTGGGGCTTGAGCTTCGCCCCGATCCAGACAGTCAGACCGCTAATCGCGAGGATGGTGAGCGTGCCAGTGAGCTCTCCATATACGTGACGAACCGGCATCCCGATCAGGATGGATAGAACGATTCCGCCGACAAAGCCGAGAGAATTGGTACGCGGCCACATGATAGCGAGCGTCAAGGGAAGCAGGATCGCGGTCTTGAGCGCATACGTCGTCAGCACCAACGACGTGAAGTCGACACCGGACAGGATGATAGCGGCGGCAACGACGCCGCCAACGAGCATCGCCAGCTTGGCATATACGAACAGGACTTGGTCGCCGATGGCCGGCCAGATTTTCTTGACGATGTCGACCGTGACGACTGAAGCCATCGCTGCTGCGCCGCCGTCGATGGTGGAATAGCAGGCAGCCAGAATGACCAGGACGTATAAAACAACGATTGCCGTGGGAAGCCCAATGTGAGACACGATATAGGGCCCCACTGCCGCAAGGTCGCCGCCCAATGCAGCGAGTGGAATCTGATAGCCGATGCCGATCAGGCCGAGCAGTCCCAATGTGATGGGAATCGGATAGAAGAGAAGGCCTGCAAGGAAGAAAGATCTTCCGACGTACTGGCTCTTGATCGACCAGACCTTCTGCCAGAAGATCTGGTCCGCGACCGTAGCGGCGAACAAGCCGAACGCGAGTGTGATGCCGAATCCCGCAGCGGTGTCCCAACGGGTCACGCCGAGCAGCTCATGACCGGCCCATTCCATGCCTGGCGCTAACTGTGTTCCCGGGGTGGCAGCCACCTGCGCGACTGCGTCGAATACTGCTTGCGCGCCGCCGACCTTGGCATAAACAATACTGACTATGGCCGCGGCGACCGCGGTAATCATCAGCGTGTTGAACGTCCCCGTCATAACGCTCGTCCACAAGCCGCCGAAGAACGAATAGACCAGGATGATGACAATCGCGAATAAAGTGGCGGTGCGCCAGTCGATGTTGAAGACCGTGCTCATCACCACCGACGTTCCCTTCAGATTGATCATGATCTCCAGCAGAATTCCGAACACCATAGTCACCGTCACGATAGTGGACGATACGTTCGACTTGAATCTGTGATCGATGAACTTGGAGATCGTGTATCCCTGCGGCATGTTCTTCCGCAAATAACGCGCGAATGGAATAACGATCATGATCGCGAGCCCATTCGGAACGACGAACCAGAATAGCCCTGACAGGCCCCATCGATATGTCATAGCGGAGCTCATCATGACCGCCATCGCCCAAGTCCATACGGAGATGAGGCTGCCGGTGCCGAAGGCGAGTCCGATCCGCTGGCCGGATGCTACGAAGTCGCGCGTATTGCTGACCAAGCTTCTCTTGACGATCAGCGCGATTACGAGCATGAAAATGCCTAAGCCGGCCATCAAGGCAAAGCCCATCACCGGCGTGAGGTATGCCGCGGTGGAAGAAAGCATTGATCGATCCATTTTGTCCTCAGAGACTGATGAGCGAGGTGATGCTCTTTGTGACGAACTTGAGCAAAGACGCAGGTTGGACGTCACGTTCACTCATGATCCGATGTGCTCGATCGATCCGCTATCGATGAAGGGGAATAGCGTGAATGTTTCGGGTTTGCGCGATCGGTGTGAGCCGCGATAACGCGAGATACTCGAAGAGAAAGCCGAGCCAGTGCGTGATGGCGATCCAAGTATTATTCGGGCGCCGCGATGATGGTTGATGCGTTGCGTCTAGCCGATGTCGTCAATCGCAAGCTTTACACGACTCAAGCACCGTGCAAACCAATCAATTCTGGAAAGGATTTCAGAAATTCATTGTCTGCGTAAACTGTTGAGGTCTGTAGGATGCCAAGGCCCTTGTCGTAACCTGGCATCTCGCTTGCTGCCCGCCCGGCACGCTAGAAGCCGCGCGGGGTTACAAGATCGGCGGCGCGAAGGTGGCCGCGTGGTTCGAACGGAATTTTCACCCAGGCAAAGATGCTCATGTCCTGATAGCCGGGCGAAGCGCGGTAGCCAACGCCCCCGCCGACGATCACATTTCGCGAAACGAGTGCGGCGATGGTCGAGGTGTCCTCTCCGAACGCCCCTGATGCGCGGCCGGTATAGAGTTCGCGTGTCGCATACCCGACGCGGCCGCCGGTCTTGAAGAGGAACCGGCCGCCCTCGTTCGACTGGGCGTAGAAGACGAGTCCCGCCTCACGGTTCGATTTGGGGCTCCAGTAGCCCGCGTAGGGGCCGGTATACCGATTCGCGTCGTAGCGGTATGAACTGATGCGTACCTCCGGTCCGGCATTGAGCCAGCTCCAGCCCTTGACGTGGAAGTCTCGCGTGAGCGAGAGGCTCGCGGCATAGAACGGGTTGACGGCCGTTCCGCTCGCCGTGACCGCGCCGCCGGATAGCGTTTCACCGACATGAAATGCGCTGCGCCCGATTGCCTGACGCGCAGCGATCTCGAGCGAGGACGATACGGCCGGCCCCGTTTCCGAAGGCACGCCCTCGTAGGAACGAAGCGAATCGTAGATGCCGTCGCGGCTGGCGGCGATCCGTACGAACTCGTCCTCGTTTTCGGCGATTTGCTGGTATTGGATTTTGCCGAACGCCTGCGTCGAACCTTCACCCGGCGCTTCGACTGCCGCGCCCGCGATCAGCACCCCTTGTCCGAGATCGGTCCTGACTGTGCCGCCCAGCAGCTTGCCCCAGGCATGTTGCTGGCCATTGTCGAGGCGTAGCACCGTCCCGTCGATACGCAAGGACAACGACGGAGTCGGCAGCAATGTGACCGACAGCTGCGGGATGGTCCAGACCGTCAGCTTGTCCTGCCCGGCTGTACCGGATTTCCTGTCTACGGTAAACAGCGATTGCAACGCCGGCTCCTGTCCCTCGGACGGATGTCCCGTCAAGGCTCGCGCATGATCGTACAGGCCAAGACGTTCATCGTGCTCCGCCAGCATCTGGCGGGCGAGTGGCGGAGTGCCCGGGGCATTGTTGCCCACGAGCGTACTGAGCGTCTGGTAGTCGCGGTTGGCGGCGGAAGAAAACGCCAGGCCCTGCAGATATTCTTCGTTGTCGGGCGCTTCCTGATGGAGCTTCGCAAAGATCTGTTCAGCTCGCTGCGGGCGCCGGCTGTTGAGCCATGCCCATCCCGCGAGGGCACGCGTCGCCGGAGCGGTCGCGTCGCCCGTCTCACCGACGAGCTTGAGCGCGGCGTCGACCTGAGCCGGGTCGCCCGACTCTTTGGCAAGGGCAAGCTCGATGGCAGCGTGTAGACGCTTGCCGTCTGGTGTCGCCAAATCGCGCGATTCGACTTCCGCTTCCGCGAGCCGCTGCTGATGCATGAGCGACAGCGTCAGCCCAAGCCGAGCCGACGCCGGATCTTTCGCGCTCGTCAAGGCTTCGCGAAACAGACGCTCTGCGGCCTTGTCGTCATGGGCGCGGTCTTCGAGCCAGCCCGATACTTCCAGCGCCGATGCATCGAGCTGGACGGACGAATCCGCGCGCAGTTCGCGCGAGTAGGCGAGCGCACCGCTGTAGTCGCCTGCCGTATTCTCCGCGTACATGCGCTGCAGCCGCAGGTCGGCGCGGACCTTGCGTAACGACAGCTCGTCGAACACAGGATCCGCGAGGAGGCGGTCGATCTCTGCTGGGGGCAGCGCTTTCGCGGCCTTCCAGGCCGTACCTGAGAGTTCGCCGGAATCCGAACACGCGCGAAGCAGTTCGAGATAGAGCGTATAGGCTTGCGTCGTGCGGCCCGCGTCGGCGAGCGCTTGCGCGTGGTCCCATTTCGCCGGAAGGCTCGTGCAGGCGGACGCCTTGTCTCGCAGTGCGCTTGCCGGATGCGCAGTGTCGAATGCCTTCGGCGCTTGCTGCGCGCGTCGGCGGGCGACGGCCTTGGGTACGGCCGGCTGCCCGAGCTTGGCGGGGCCTTGCGGAGCGGGCGGCTCGGCCAGCTTGACGGAGCCTTGCGCGGCGGGCGAATCGCCCCAGCCGCCCGGTGCAGAGGCCGGCGTTGCGGAAACCGGGCTTGCGCCCGGTAAAGGGGCAAGCTCTGCCGCAAATGCGAGGCCCTGCCACGAGAAAAGAACGCCGACGGCTGCTGCAATGAGCGTGCGATTCATGATTATCGTTTTAGAGGCGTGCGCGACGAGGACGCATGGTTGCCGGCGTCAAGCCGTTTCGCCACCTGCGCCTTCAAGGCGACGTTCAGGAAGATGAATAAAAGGATCAGCAATGCGACAAGAACGGACCAGAACACCTTGGGGTCGGCCAGCAGCAGCCGGAGTTCGGCGACGGGCGAGCGCCTCGCGACCGCAAGCGGTACGGCCGACTCCGCCGCGGTGTCGAACAGCGTCGCCCCCCGGGTAAAGAGCGACCACGTGGCCGGCTGGCGCAACATGTCGACGGCACGGGCCACCGACGCATCGCCGCTGCCGAGCACGGCGATGACCCGTTGCGCGCCGACACTGCCCGGCAGGGACACTGCTTGTCCCGGTTGCAAGGGCGGATAGACCGGCAGTTGCCGACGCAACTGCGTGGCAAGCGCGGCATCTCGACCAAAGAAGAGATCGGTATGTGCGCTGTCGCCGGAGAACGTGAACGTAAAGTCGGCGAGCGCGCCCGTCGCCCGAACCCGGATCGCAGCGAAATTCAGCGCGGCGCGCACGAGCGCGGAGTGCTCCTGTCCCAGCGCAACGGCGAGATGCGTTTGCGGTGCGTGAACGGCCGTCGCGTCACCGAGCGTGATCGCGCTGCGAGCCGGGAACACCATGGCCGTGTCTGCGAACGCCTGCGCAGCATGCACGCAATCGGCATCGGTGACGCCCGAGAGCACGACAATGACGGACTTGCCCTCGTAGGCGGAATAGACGCCGAGAAACGGGCCGGTAATCGCGCTCGCCACCGCAACTGGCAATGCGTCCGCGAGCGCTGCACGTGTGCCGACAAGCAGGACGTCGCCGACGCGCGCGGCTCCCGGCGCGATAGCCCACGAAGCCAGATCATGATCCCCCGCGACGATCGAGCTTTCATTCTCATAGGCGGCATTCACCTCTACCTGCCGCATACGCGAAGCGATACCTTGCACTGCGAGCGTCGCCGCCCGCAGTTGCTCCGGCGATGCTGGATCCCGTCCCAACTCGATCGTCACGGTGCGCGGCATCCATGCCCTCCCGTCAAATGCCACGGGAAGCTGTGCCAATGTCGGGGCCTTATTGGGACGCAGCCCGGCGAAGTCCAGCGACACCGAGGAGCGCGCGTCGTCCACGGGCGCAACGTTGGCGAGCGCGGTCGCGGCGCCGATTGCGGCCGAGCGCGGTACGAGCGCCAACTGGATGCTGTTGGTGCCGGGCATAAAAGCGCCCGGCGAAAGCGCGAGGGTCTGCTCAGCTTCGTTCGCGTCGACCTCGGCCGCCTGTACGCCGTTCACCCAGACCACGTACCGGGCTCCGGCCGGTGGCGCAGCAGTTGATGCAACACGGAGATGCACCCCGCTCAGTGCTTCGCGTGGCGAGAGTTCGACGATGAGCGCATGCGCGGCAGCGGCTGCGCCGCCTGTTGCGCGGAGCGAGGAAAACGGCCGTGTCACCGTCTGCGCAGTTGCGGACAGTGTGGCTAGGCTGAGCAGGCACGCGGCAAGGGCGCGAACGAGCCACTTAGCCATGAAAACCTTTGCGGACGACGTGGCGCGCATGGGCATGGGCGCCTCTGAGCGAGATGGCGAGCATGCCCAACAGGGACTTGATGAAGTTTACCGACGCCTCTCGCCGCTTCCACTGTCGCACCCAACGGTCGCTATTGCCGTAAGCGAGAATGACAGCGGCCCGTTCTTCTTCCGGCGACCGGGGTGCGTAAAGCGCGACATAATCGTTACCCGCCGCATTGAAGGGGGGAATGACATACGCGGCCAGCAGGTGATGCTGGAACCTGACTTCGAATCGATCCAGTACCAAGCCGTCGGGAACGCGTACCCGCAAGCCCAGTTCATTGGCATCGAGGAGCAGCACTTCCTGTTCGCCGAATTCACCGGAGACGGTGATCGGTTCGTTGATGTCGATGCGGGGCCGCGCGCGGCGCTGTGCTTTCTCGAATAGCGCGCCGAGCGCGCCGAAGCTCAGAAAAAGATTGAAGGCGATCCAAAGCACGGCCGCCGCGAGGATCGGGCGCGACTCCGGTTCGTGGACCATCCGGACAATGCCCCAAACGAGGCCGATCGCACAGCAGACAAACATTCCATAGAACGGCAGACGAAACTCGCTGATGAAGTCTGCTTCGCTCTGCTCTCCCTTTGGCGTGACGCTGAACGTCGGGGCGTTCGGGCGCGCGAGAGCCGATGCGAGGGCCGGCAGCATGTAAAACGCCTGGAGCGTTTCGTAGAGCTCGGAGGAAAAGATGCGCCGGAAGCGTCCGTTCAGCCGCTCGGCCGTTAAAAGCGCGACGGTGAGAAACGGAAGCGTGTAGCTGAGGAGGTTGTCCGTCCCGCCCGGGTACATCTGCAGCTTGAACACGATGCCGATGATCGGCACGAGGAAAGTGACGAGGCGGGCGAACGGAAAGAACCAAAAAAGACCGACCGAAAAATAGCAGAACCGCTGAACCGGCGTCAGCCCCCGAACGAGCCAGGGATTCTGTTTCATGAGAATCTGCATCATGCCGACGCCCCAGCGGATGCGCTGAACGAGGAAGCCCGAAATCGTTTCAGGCTGCAGACCTGCAACCATCGGCCGGCCGAAATACACCGAACGCCAGCCTCGCTGATGCAACTTGACGGAAGTCGATGCGTCTTCGGTAATGGAGTCCGTCGAGAATCCGCCGACTTCCATGATGGCGGCACGCCGGACGACAGCGCCGGAGCCGCAGAAAAACGACGCGTTCCAGGTATCCAGGCCCGGCTGAACGACACGGTAGAACAAGTCGTTCTCAGCCGGCATCTGGTTGAACAGACCGAGGTTCTTCTCGAGGGGGTCCGGGTTGGTAAAGAAATGCGGCGTCTGTACTAATGCGGCTTTCGGATCCTGCATGAAAAAGCCGACGGTCGAGCGCAAAAAATCGCGCGTCGGCACGTGATCCGCATCGAGAATGACAATTAGCTCTCCCGACGTGTTTTGCAATGCCGCGTTCAGATTGCCGCTCTTTGCGTGCTCGTTCGATTCACGAGTCAGATAGATGGCGCCATGCCTTTCGCATAATGCCTTCAACTGTGTGGCACGTTCGGCGAGTGCCTGCCGCTGCGCGAGGCTTTTCGCGGTTTTGGATCGAGGGAAGCCATCGTCGAGCACGTGGACGCGGAAGCGGTCTTTCGGATAGTCGATTTCGACTGCGCCGCACACCGTTGGGGCAACGACCGAAAGCGGCTCCGAGTAGGTCGGAATGTAGACATCGACCAATGGAAGCACGTCGGGATTGGTGGGCAGCGGCAGGGGCTGACGCTCAATCGGCCGGACACTGACGAAATAGCCGAGCAGCACCACACCCATGCAATAGAGTTCGGCCGCCAGCAGTGCTGTGGCGGCGATCTTCGTGGGCAGGCCACCATGGACCGGGAACGATTCGAAGCGCCACGCGATGTACCGGATGATGACGAAGCCACTGACGGCAAGCAGTAACGGTCGCGTGGCGGGCGTCTGCACAAGGGCGAGCAACCCGAACAGCGCAATGAAGAGTAATGCATTGGCTACGGAGTGAGGCAAGCCGACTGATAGAACAGCCAGTACGGCGAGCCCCGCCAGCAGTACGAGAGCGATAATCCCATGGATTTTCTGCTGCATGCCCGGATATCCGTGCGGTTGGCACTGCGGTATTTTGTATGAGATTAGTGCCTAATTGCGGATTGCGCCATTCGAATAGTTTTCACCGATGACATCCCAAACGGGCTACAGCACGCACAGCCGGCGGGCTGTGGTAAAACTCTCGTCGCGATGGTAGCCGGGCGCGCTTGCGGGCACGAACGTGTCGCCGGGCCGCGGCAGACAGATCACCGCGCTCGCGTTCGTGCGTTTCTTCTTCCGGTTGCGCGCTGCGGTATCCAGCCGCGACGTGCAGCGCAAATCGCGCAATTTCTACCTGCAGCTCGACGATAAGCATAACCAGGATGCCGACACTTGCTCGTATCGTTGACGTGATCGCAGGCATTGGTGCGGGGGCCGCACCGGTGCCTGTGCGAAAGCGGCGGCGCTTCTTTCTTGGCGCCGGCGCGCTGCTCTGCCTGAGCGGCACGCTGCCGTCCACTGCGTTCGGGGCTGGATCCCCTGACAGCGAGTGGCCGGCCTGGAACGCATTCGTCGATTCGCAGATGCAGGCCGACGGACGCGTGATCGATTTCACGACGCCCACGCAGCAGAGCACGTCCGAAGGGCAATCGTACGCGCTGTTCTTCGCGCTCGTCGGGAACGATCGCGCCACGTTCGACAGGGTGTTCGGCTGGACTGACGCGAACCTCGCCGCTGGCCATCTCGATACGCAGTTGCCCGCGTGGCAATGGGGCCGCAAAACCGATGGCAGCTATGGCGTGCTGGACCCGAACTCCGCGTCGGACGCCGACGCGTGGATCGCGTATGCCCTGCTCGAGGCAGGCCGTTTGTGGAAGGCCACCCGATACACGCAAGGCGGCCATGCGCTACTGGATCAGATCAAACGCCGGGAAGTGGCCAATCTGCCGGGCCTCGGGCCCATGCTGCTACCGGGCGAATACGGCTTTGCATCAGGCAGCGGAACCTGGCGCCTGAACCCCAGCTACCTGCCGCTGCCGGTATTGCGACGTTTCGCGCTCGAGGATCCGCAGGGTCCGTGGGCGTGTATTGCCGAAAACGCGGCGCAGATCGTCGCCAGCGCATCGCCACACGGCTTCGCCCCTGACTGGCTCGCGTGGCACAACGAACATGGCACTATCGTTGATCCAGTAAAGGGCGATGTCGGCAGCTACGACGCGATCCGTGTGTATCTATGGGCAGGCATGACGTCGCCGCATGATCCGCTGGCCGCATCGCTGCTGGCGGCACTCGGCGGCATGCGCAGCGCGCTGTCCGGTCAGGTTCCGCCGGAGCGCATTGCGACGGCAACGGGTGTAACTGAAGGCGTCGGGTCGGTGGGTTTCTCGGGCGCGCTCCTGCCCTACCTGGCGGCAACAGGCGACACGGTGGTTGCGGACGGACAGCGCCAGCGAATTGCTTCGATGCTCGATGCAGCTCAGGCGGATAAGAAAACCGAGCCGTATTACGACCGGGTCCTGCTGCTCTTCGGCGAGGGCTGGGCAGACGGTCGGTACCGTTTCGACGAAGACGGCCGGCTCGTTCCTCGCTGGTCGACGTATTGAGCTGCTCCTGAACGCGCCGGTCAGGTCTTGTGGGGAGGTCCGGGAAGGCCGGGGCCACTTTTGGAGCTATATCGGGAAGTTGGTAGGGCTGTAGCAGGCGTCGGTCGAATGCGACAGGTGGAAGAGCGGTGCCTGGACAAGGACATTGTCCAATGGCCACTACTTCAAACGTATGGACGGCTGGTATGGCTGAGGTCCCCGCCCGTACAGATGACCGCATGAATGGCCGCTGTACCTGGAGGATTCAACCGGTGGATGCAATACGTACCGGCCCGAATGGCTCCGGCGCGGAGAAGGCGTATGAAGGGTATTTTGGCGACTGGAACATCGAACGCATCGACGCGTCGGTGGTGGAGGATTTCCTGCTCAATAACTGGCCGACCAACCGCCGATGCAAAAGGCAATGAAGGCGTGGCTGTCGACGTTCTTCAGTTGGGCCGTACGCAAGAAATATGTGACGGTCAACCCGACACGCGAGATGAAGGTCAAAAAGCCAAAGAAGCGAAACGTCTACATTCCGGACGAGCACTTCGTTGCGATTCGCGCTGCAGGTGGCGGGCGCGCATACCGACTGCTCGACGACAGAGGACTACATCAAGCCGCGTGAGGTACCGGTCTCAACGGTCGTGTTGCATCCGCCGACCGAGAAGTCCGATTGAATATTAGAAAGTTCTAATATTCGGCCCGGCGCGCTCAGTTTCAAGGCTCCAATGAAAAACCCGCACAGCCTTACGCCGTGCGGGTTTTGAACTGGTCGGGGCGAGAGGATTTGAACCTCCGACCACCTGCACCCCATCTAGGTTTTGGCCTGTTTCCGCTTGTCTAAGGTTGTTTCCACAATCGCCCGCAAACCCTTTAAAATAAAGGCTCGGGCGGGTTTACTATGTCTCTATCCGTCTCCATCTGTCTCTAACTATCTCCCGTTTTTGTGGGGGTCGTGTGTGGGGGTCGGGGAAATGGCAAGCGTTGAAAACAGACTGACGGCTATCGAGCTAAAGGCACTGACTCCCGCCGATATCGGGCAGAAGCGACAGGACGGCGGCAACCTGTGGGGCATGGTCCGCAAGGGTGCGACGGATGACGCGGTTAGCGTCACCTTCTATTACCGCTACCGCATGGGTCAGAAGTCGCGAGACCTCACCTGCGGCACGTGGCCCGCCCTCTCCCTCAAGGACATACGCACGGCACGTAACGCGGCCCGCAAGTTGGTTGCCGATGGGATAGACCCTATCGACAAGGCCAAAGCCGAGAAAGCCGATAAAAAAACTGCCAACGACAAAGCCAAGGCTGATGCAGAAGCGGCGGCTAGTCGTCTATTGGTGCGTGGCCTGTTTGATCGCTGGTCGCAATCCGAGTTAGCCAAGCGGAAAGACAAGGGGGCGGAAACTGCCAGGGGATTCAATAAAGACGTGCTACCGGCGATAGGCAACCGGTTCGCCGACGAAATACGCAAGGCCGATGTTATGGCGATTCTGGATGCCGTGGTTGCACGCGGCGCTAACCGGCTCGCCAACCGCTTGTTGGCGGAGCTACGCCAAATGTGGGGCTACGGTCTGGTCCGCGAACTCGTTGCAATTGATTGCACAGCCGGTATCACGAAGAAGGATGTGGGCGGCAAAGAGAACGAACGCGAACGCACGTTGAGCGATGCAGAGTTAAAGGCCCTGCCCGCCGCGCTTGAATCCGCTGACTTGTTGGATAGCTCAATCCACGCGGTGTATGTCGTGCTGGCAACGTCTGTGCGTATCGGCGAATTGATCCAGGCCCGTAAAGCTAACATCGATCTGGAAAACCGTATCTGGCGCATTCCGCCGAGTGACAGCAAAAACACCGACCCTCACGTTATCTACCTCTCGGACTTCGCGGCATTTCACATGCACAAGCTCATGGAGATTTCCAACTCCGAAATGTTCCTGATGCCGGGACGGTCGAAAGACGGTAGCGAGACCTATATCGATACGAAGTCCATTACTAAGCAGGTCTCGGACAGGCAGGTTAAGTTTTATGATCGACCCGCGCATGCCAAGCGCAGCAAGCAGGAGAACGCTTTAGTATTGGGCGACGATAAATGGACGCCTCACGATCTCAGGCGAACCAGCGCCACGTTAATGCAGTCCCTCGGCGTGCTCCCGGTCGTAGTCGATAAGTGTCTCAACCACCGCGACGAAAACCGCATCCGGCGCACCTATCAGAGATACGACTACGCCAAAGAAAAACAAGAGGCATGGCAGGCACTAGGTCTGCATTTACAAGCAATTTTCTCATCTAATGTCATCGTCGGCGATTTCAAGAAGTCAGGCTAAATTTATTTCTTCCTTTAATCGCTTGACAACTATAAATAGACATATACACTTATAGACAGATAAGGCAAACAACCTTATTCGTTTGAACCGCAATGGAGTGCGATCAGTCGGGCCTTTATGGGCTTGGACGGCACTCCATTTTGTTTTGTCTGCCGCTCCCGCAAAAGCTCACCTGATCGCGATCCATCCTTTAATCGCAATGGAGTGCGTCATGAGACCAGGAGTGCTGTATGGCGACGGTAAAACGTCCACCGATCAATCTGGATCAGCCAGGACGGCTGTATGTCGGCGATTTGCTGATGATCTTGCGTATTGCTCGCCCAACCTTATACAAGGGTCTAGCGAGCGGACGCTATCCCAAACCAGACGGGCATGACTTGAAGCGCCCTTTCTGGCGTACCCAGACTATAAGTGAATTCCTACAAAGCGGGCAGTAAGTCTGCCGATATTGTTCGTCCTTAACCTATCCGTTGGAGTCGATCATGAGTACCGTAACCGTTGAAGATCTAGTTAAACAAGCATCGGATCATAAGCTGCCCTACCAGCAGATGCACCTTGCCCAAAAGGCGCTCGATTCTCGCGCACGTCGTGCGGCTAAAAAACTAGGGTTTATTGCACATAAATCCCGTTCTGGCATCGACGGACTGAACAATCACGGCGGATTCACCGTTCTAGATGGACTGACTGGATTTCCTGTCTACGGCTATTACTATGAGTTGGATGCACAAGACGTTATCGAATGGTGCAATGAAGACGAAGATGACGCAGCATGAAGGCGAGGCAGTAACGGGGCCGGTTGTACTGACTGAAATAAGAGAGGGCCGCGCGATGCGGCCCCCAATTGCAATTGATTGCAACGAGTGGTTATCAACTGCCCAATATGGCCCACGTCTCCATAGCATCGGGCTTATCCGAGTTTTCGGCACGGTCCTGCCCTGCTGACGTGACCCGCACCGACAGGTTCGGCACGCCCGATGAACTAATTGAGACATCCGACACGATCACTAAGCCGATGTCTTCAAGCAGGCGAACGTGATAACGAACGACGTTCTCCGGGGCTATGTCCTTCAACTTTTGGACAAGCAGTCTCAATTCCATATTCCAATGCTCATCATCAAGCACTAAGGTCCGCAGAATTTCTTCTGCTAATTTCTTATCGCGGCGCATGCGGTAAATCTCCTTTTGTGGGGCGGGGTTTTAACGATAGCAGCATCAATTCAATTTGCTCCGGGTCCGTATTTTTTTTATTACTGAGGCGGACGCACACAACACATGAATCTCAGCGGTCCTGGTGCAGATACGGCCCATGTCTTTTCTTCAGGACAAAGTCTACCGTCCTTTTGTAAAGGATCGTATCCCTCCGGGAGCAGGGTACAGTTCTTGGATGGGCGAGGTTGAGCGGCGGAATTCGCGGTATTTGAACAACTCGCATTATCGTTTTGCAGGCAGGAGGTTTGGTCCAGACTAGCGCTCGATGCCTGTTCCGAATTGGGTTTCAAGCGATCAGTAGTACACCCACTAATGAGCAAAGCCGAAATATAGAGGCATGCGGCAAAACCAGTGTGAGTAAGTCGCATTTTTTCTACCCCATGAATTTAAATTTTCTTCTACCTTTTCCGACTTCATCGCCAGTGGCGGGCGCTCAATTATCAGTGCGGTTCCGCCAACTCGTGTAAATATCAACTGGTACTTTATTTAGCGAACTTAAGAATCCCACTGTTCTGTATGACCCCGGCAACCCCTGCCTGAAAGTTTTCCAGAAACACGCACAAATCACGACTCGATAGTCGTTCGGTAAGGTAAACGAAGCTTGAGACCGTGAGATTGTCGAAGGCTTCGGATACATAGCACGTACAAAGCCAGTTGAGCGCATTGGCCTTGTTGACAGCCGCCAATAGGTCGGCTTTCTGCCCCCAGCTTGGTGGCTTCATATTCCAAAGTGACTGCACGGCGATAATCTGGGCGTCTTTCATCAGTGTCAGCACGAGTGTGCCGCCATCACGCCGGGTAATGATGGCGTTCGGATTACTGTTTAGCGGTTCGATCTCGTAACGCTGCGCCTTGAGCGTCGTGGTCACCCATTCGATTGACACCTGATGCGGCGCCTTGATATCGATCTCGTTCAGGACCGGCGCGGCGCATGAAGGGCAAAACCGCGCCGTAATCGGCAAGTCGGCTTGACAGCTTGAGCATTGCATATCTAACCCCCGTTAGTTTGCACGATTGATCATAGCAGGCGGGGAACGTTAGTCTAAGGATTGCCAAGCGGTGTAAACGGTTTGTCGGACGGCGTGTCAGGCTGATCGGTGGCGAGGGCTGTGAGCCGCGCGAGCGAGGTGTGAGCGACGCCCCCCGGCCACGTTGCAATTGATTGCAATCGGCAGGAGTGTTTGACAATCACGGAGTTGATTTTCACTACTCCACCAAAATAGGCCCCCGCCCCTTCACGTTTTTGGCAGGGCCGGTTTTTTGGCCGCTAGGGAAAACCCCTAAAAGGATACCCGGCGCGCCCTCCCTCGGCCCCTTCCCCGGGCTGGCCTGCGCGCCTTCACTCGGCGGCCTGCGCGCCCTCGGTCGTGCCTTCGGCGTTGTCACGCACACGGCGGATACTTTGCAATTGATTGCAATTGCTTTTACTGCTGCTCATCCTCAAGGAGGCGCCTGACTGACTGAGCATCGTTCGGTAGTTCGTTGTACCAGTCACGTACGCGCATGATCACCTGACGCGCCACGCCCATGTCCTTCGCAATCGCGTAGATGGTTTCGCCCTTGGCAAGGCGTTGCAGCACCCGGCGTTGCTGGGGTTCGGTTAGTGCGCGCGGCCTGCCCAGCTTCTTACCCTCGGCCTTGGCGCGTTGGAGACCGGCCTGTGTACGTTCGATAATCAAATCCCGTTCAAACTGTGCCACGGCGGTAATCACGCCCATGGTCATCCGGCCCGCTGGGCTGGTGAGGTCCACGCCCCCAAGCGCCAAGCAGTGGACGCGTACGCCCTGCTCTGCCAGCGTCTGTACGGTTTGCTGCACGTCGATTGCATCGCGGCCCAGCCGGTCGAGCTTGGTCACCACCAGCGTGTCTCCGCTCTCGATGCGCTCCAACAGCTTGGCAAAGCCCGGTCTCTGGCTGGCGGCGGTGCTGCCGCTAATGTGTTCCTCCACCACGCGGCGCTTGTCCACGGCAAAGCCCGCGCCCTCAATCTCACGCAATTGGTTAGCCGTGTGCTGGTCGGCAGTGGATACGCGGCTGTACACGAATACACGGCTCATGGCAGACCTCACAGGCTGTTGGCGTAGCGCGTCATGAGGCGCTTTACTTCGGCAGTGGACACGCCCAGTTCAGCCGATGCAAGCGCATAGACGGACTTGTAACCTTTTCTTTCGTATATCCGTTCGTCACGGATTTGAGTGAGAATCCGCCCCTGTTCGATCTCTCGCGCCTTTTCGCGTTCGACCAACTCGACCAACTCGGCCATTAAATCCGCAGTCGGCATCGCCGCGTATTCCTGCGCAAGCTGGCGGACCGAAACGCTGGCGGGTTTGTGGCCGTGTAGGGCTGATACCTTGCTGTTCTTGCTCATGACTCACTCCGTTGAGGTTAGGTGCTGGCCGCTGGGCGGCTGGCCGTACGTACGAATACGGTATCTGTAGTTTAGTACACGTTCAAAAAAGCGCAAGGCCTATTTTTGTACGTATTTTGGGGCTGTTTGTGCATGCGTACGCAATCGAACGATTTCGCACCTACGTAAAGACAGGACATCGGGGCGGGCGCCCTCATTCATCAGACAAGGATTGCAATTGATTGCAATCAGGCGGCGGGAGTGTCCCGCTTGGGGTTGATGACTGACGCGCGGTTAAGCTGGCCGAACAGGTGTATGCGGTTGTTCCATTGGCTACCCAACAAGCCCTTGGCGTGGCCCCGCCGCTTCTTCTTCGGCTTGCAGCTATCCGGCATGGGCGAGAATTCCCACTTACCCATGCGGGCCGCCCAATCGAGCACATGGGATTCCCTGACAGGTTCAAGCGAGGCGCGCCACGTGGTGGCAATGGTTTGGACGGCGGCCAGCGTAGCGGCAACGATAGGCCGCACGGCGGGGGGCGGGGTTTGCTGTGGCGCCTTGCTGTCGCGCTTGAGGGCTCGTTTCGTGGCCCCGCGCACACGCTTTCCCATCTTGAGGCACGCCTTGCACTGATTTAGATGGCCGTCCCCGCCGCTATATGGAGTCTTTTGGAAGCTATCGAGCGGTAGCAACTGCCCGCACGTGTTGCAGGTCTTCAGGCGTTGGGGCGCGTCCTCGGCGGGTGCGTCCTTCGGTGGAAGGGATTGGCCGAACCCTTGAACCCAAGGCGCGACGGGCGCCCCCTCAAACAGAAAGGGACGCTGTTGCAGGTAGTGCATGCGCTCGGCCATGGGTCACGCGTAGGTGACTTGAACGGTACTGGTAGAGCGCAGCACGGCCACCAAGCCATTGGTAAAGCTGGCGTTCAACGGAAAGTTGGCGAAGCCGTTGGCTGTCTTCACCGATGCTATCGGGTTGCCGGTCAACACCAAAGGTGCATTAGTCGCCGAGTCATAGAACGAAACATCGAGTGCGGCGGCGCCGCCCACCGATCCAACGGGTTGGGGAACCGTGATGCCTTGCAGGGTTCCGGCGCCGGTCTTGATCTGTTGCAGGGTCGGCGGGTTGCCGGTGATAAATGCGGTGCTCATAAAGGACTCCTATGTATAGAGGTGAAACCTATCTAAAAGCGGATTTTTTCCAATTTGCTCGGAGCAAAACCTACGTAAAGGCGACTTTGCTCTGGAGAACACTATCCCTGTGGGAGATTTGGGGGTGCCTCGGCGGGTGCGTCAGTCCTCGGACTCAACATCCTGTAAAGGGTCATCGGGAGACCCCTGAACATTTTGTAGAATCGCGGCCACCGATGCGGGCGCGAAAGGGTTATCGAGATCGTAGGCGGGGCCATCGTCAGGGGCGCCACGCGCATGAATCAACCCGCCTGCATTCACGTCATAGCCATCGGGTACGGGTTCGGCGAGCGGCCAATCGGGTAGACCACCGATCACAGTCCATTCCCGTCCACTCGGAAGCTTGTAGGTATGCGTGGGCGGGGGGTCGGGCTGATTTTCGGGCGGCCATCCTCCTACAACCTCGATCACCATCGGACCAAAGGTGTCCATGTATTCCTGCTGAAGCCGTAGAAACTCCCTGACAGGCATCGAGCGTATCGCCATGGTTACTTGCTCCCGCCGTTTCCGGGGCCGGGCATCTGCTGACGCTTCATCAACTCCACCACTTCCACGTGCTGCATTTCGTTGCTCGCCACGTTGACGGCGTTGATAGCATCCTTGATGCGGTTGGCTTCTACCGCTGCTGTGTACTGGTCATCGAGGCGTTGCAAGCGCACGGCCTTGTGTGCCATCGGCAAGGCTTCAATCTCGTTGAGAAAGCGCTTGCGCTCGGCAAAGAACATATCGCGCAGGCGATGACCCAACTTGGCGTTGCCGTTCGATACCGTTGGGTCATACCCAGCGATGGCCGAAGGGCTCACCTCGATGCCGAAAATTTTTTGGACGGCGCGCGAAAGGGCGGTCGGTTTTTCAAACCGGGCTAGTGCCTTCGTCACGTAAATCTTCGCCTCTATGTTCAGGCGCTTCTTCTTAGGCTTTTCCTGCGTTTCCATCTCCCCACCTTTCAATGATGTTCAACAAGGGTTCCTTGGTGTGGGGTGTCTATCCTGTTATTCGATCCACAATCCTACTTTCTTGGTCCTGCTTCTATCTAGCTTTGCGCTCAAATTCTCTTTGCACCGCTTCGCGGCCCGCAATTTTTGGCTCGATTCGGGCTAGTTTGGGCCTAGTTTCGAGGTGTATTTTTCGGACGGTGTCTACCCTTCTCTGCTCCCTTGCTGGCTCCCGCCCCCGCCCCGATCTTCAGTGCAAAACCCCGCCAGCGGCGGCTAGTTCCTGTGCTGCGACTACTTTCGCGGCTTCAAATGTTCCGACTTGGCACGATGCCACGTCATCAAGCCACTGCATAATCTCGCGGTCATCGGGGAAGGCTTCCGCCAACCCTTCCAAGATCAAACCTGCTTCGTGCATGCGCCCTGCCACAAAGGCCAGCTTTTCAAGTGTGATCGGAAGATCAACCCGAAGGCCCTTGAGCAAGGCGGTAACGTCGCGCATACCTTCATCTCGGTTAATCTGCATTCCCCTCCTCCTCTTTAAGCGATTCGACGTATTCGGCGTGCTCGATCTTCCCGCGTAGGTCTTCCATGTGCTGAAACAAAGAAACTGAGTGCTGCAAAATCTCGGGGTGCCCATAGAGTCGATGCATGGACCGAAACAAATCATCGAGTTTTTCGCACTTAGCAAGCTCGGCGCGAAGTTGATCCAGGTCGCGGGGGCCTTCCCTCAGTTTGAAGATCTCCGCAAGCAGGGCGCGAGCCTCGGCCATCTCGCCAATTTGATGGTTCATAGCTTCCCCATCTGTTTCAGCACCGCACCAACGATGAGGGTCACGCGGGCCATGACTTCATCACGTGCTGCCGCAATCTGCCGTTGCATATGTATGAACTCTGGATTGCGGGGCGCAAGCTCGATCACGCGAGCAATCATCTTCTCGGCCCGCGTCCACAAGGCATGCTCGGCGTTCAACTGGTCCAACCCTTCGCCGCTCGCCCGCACTTCAGCGATAGCAGAAAACATGGAGCTAAGGTGCGCGAGACCTTCGCTTACGTCGCTAATATGCTGGTCCCGCAAGCTCGAAGCCCAATCACGGCCCGCCTGCTTCAACGGCAGTTTTGGCGCGGGGCAATTCAAATTCATCGAGAGGCTATTCGGCAGGCCATCGAAGGCTTCAGGACTCATTTTCGGCGCTCGTCAAATGATTAGGAATTGCAATTGATTGCAGCGCTGCTGCTGCCTTCTCGGCGGCTCGCCTGAGCCGGATGCGCTCTGCCCGGCGCCGCGCATGCTCGCGCCACTTTGCGCGCCGTTGCTCGGCAAACTGCGGATCGGCTTCCGCTTTTGCACGGTCGATAGCGGCGCGGGCGCGGCAATAGGCCCGCCGATACTCGACTCGTTCCGGGGTTTGGCTATGGCGCTTCGCTTTTGCCGTCAGTTCGGCCCGGTGCTCGCTTCGATAAGCGACGAAACACTGCTTGCACCAACCTTGGCGGCCATCGAGCGCTGCCGAAAGCTTCGCGAATGCAGCGAATGGCAACACTTCCCCGCATCGCGCGCAGCGCTTACACCCTTCGGTAACGTGCTCGGTGCCCATGGCTTACCCCAAGTCGGGCTCTGGCACGTCACCGCGCAAGCAAACAGTGACGATTTTGAACGGAACCCGGCCATCGCTAAGGACCTTCGTGATCTTCGCGGCGTGCGTTGCGAGAAACTTTTCGGCATCGTCTACCGATACCAATCCGTCCCCCACGGCGCGGCGCAACGCGGGCACGTCCACGGTGACGACAACTACACCTGAAAGATCGTCGGTAGCGTCCATGTCTTAAATCCGGTGCGGGCGCCCCGTCGTAGGATCAAGAAGGCCATACCCCATGGGTTGCGCCTTGAATTGACCCAGCCATGAATTCATCGAGCCAACAAATTCATGACTCTCGCGGCCTACCTGGTCGTATCGCGTGATCTGGCGCAACGGCCCCTTACCCATCTCCTTCATTGCCTCGCTAATGACCCTCTGGCCGAACTTTGCCAATTCCTTCGGGGCATAGGCGACTGGGCTAAAGTCCATCCGCGCGTAGGGGGTCAACGGTTTCAAGGCATCAATCAGCGATAGCCGATACTGCGCCGGGCTTTCCTCATCGAACGGGCCGCGCGGCAGTCGTCCGCTCATAGCCTCATAGGCGTCCCGGTACTCGCTGGCGATAGCCGCATGCTCGGGCTTAGAGTATTGCAACAGCCGAAGCCCTTCGTTCATTCTGCGATTGAGGTCTGAATAATCCGGCTTGCTCATATCTGCCCCTTGCGGTGCGCTTCGATCAGTGCCTCGGCAATGTCGGCTTCGGCTTGCAGTTTCCAAGCTGCGTTCTTGCGGACTTGCTCAGGGTCGGAGCCAATAGCCAACATCCGTTTGCCGGGCGCCTTCCACTCGCTGAGCCAACGCATACCCGCGCTCGGTGCTGCCTCGAATTCGACAAACCGGCGCCCGCTGATATCTTCCATCGTGACCTTGCGCAAGCCGTACTTATCGAATCCCGCGCCGCGCTCAATCACCTTCATGCCATCCGCCCGCGCCATAACAACTGGCTTATCTTCGTGGCCCACCCACACGCCAGCGCGGCGCTGGATTGCCCTAAATTCATCGCTGGTCATGCGTCATCCTCATCGAGAAGTTGGCGATTCGTTTGCGCGCGTTGGAGCATCGAGAGCGAGCCGATAAGCCGTTGCTCAGCGTCGATCAATTCCAACAGCACAGCGCGAGCCTGCGGGTCTGCGTTCTGGCGCAGCGTGCCAATTTCCACGGCAATGCTGTGGACTACACGGCCAATCGAATTGAGCGGAGTATTTGATGACACGGCTTGCTCTCGCCTTGCGCTTACGTTAGAGACAGCATCGCAAAAACTTTTTGATTGTGGAATACCTAACGCACAAAATATCGAAAAAAATTCGCACCCCTAGTTAATGGTAGGAGTGCGATTTCGATCCGGTCCATACACGTATTTTCGATTTATTATTTTTTCGCCTCGTTTCGTGCCTTTTCTTGTCGTTCTCGTTGCTCTCGCGTCCATTGGTGCGCGCCTTCGCGGATTCGATCAAGGTCCATCGGGGCGAAGCGCGGGGCCGGGTCTCCCGCATACAAGTAGCCGCCGTGGCTTCCCGCTGCGCTAACGAGTCGGCAGATTACCCCCGGTGGCAAGCGAGGCGGCCCGCTGGTGGCTTCGAGGGCGCCGGGTAAGGTGTTCGTATCGGCGGCTGTAGCCGGGCCGTCCTTCGGGCTTTCTATGGTCCGCATGTCTCACTCCTTGTGTTGGCCTGCATTGGGTGCGGCGGTGGCTCGTTCGTCCAGTGATCAGAAAACAGACGGTCATTTGCTTAGCTCCTTGATGGATCACTACGTAGGACTACCATATAAATGGGGTGCGATTCCGGGTCTCGCTAATGCTCCTTCGGCTAAAACTTCGGTTGGTATTCAGGCCACGCGCCCGCTGGTTGCTGTGCGGGTGCCACGGGCGGTTGCTTGGCTTTGTTGGCCCCCGCTAATGACAACGCCCATGCGTGTAGATCTTCCTTGTCCTCATGGGCCGGTAGCGCAGGGGCGGCGGGCGCCTTCGGTTCGGGCGCGGTGGCGGGGGCCAGGATCGGCGCGGGTGCCGTTTGCAATTGATTGCAGGCTGTAGTCTGAGGATTGGTCGGCTTGGCGGGTGCTGGGGGCGCCGCGTGCTTCTTCTGATACAGGCGCGCGGCCTCCAGCGCGTGAGACGCCAGATAGGCGGCGTTGGGGTGCTTTAGGCTGTCCGATCCATAGTCGAGAGGATCAACGGAAAGCACGAACTCCGACCAATGGTCATCGAGTATCCAGCGCTCCACGTGCGCCCATTTGAAACCGTACTCCTCGAATACCGGGCCATTGGCGCGGGTGAGGTTCTCGCGGTGCTTCTCGTCCTCGATGACTTGGCCGGTCAGGGATTCGAAGATGCACACGACTTCGGATAGTGAGGAATGCGACGCATTCTCATTCTCGGATTCTTTTCTAACACCCCTTCTACTGTTTCTAGTTTTCTTCACTATCCCTTCCCCTGCGGGTTTTGACTTAGGGTTAGCCGTCAGGTGTTGCTCGCTTGGTTCATGCGAGCAGGTTCTATCCTCATCTCTTGAACTCTTAAGAGAACTCTCTGTAATGGGCTGGTTAGTTTTAACCAGCGGTTGGTTAGAACTAACCAGGGGTTGGTTAGATTTAACCAACGTAGCGACCATGCGGTAGGCGCAGCACTCGTTACCGTTGAACCATCCTCTGCTTTCGATGACTAGGCCGCTTGCCAGCATGTCACGCACGGCAGTGCGGATAATCTGGATTTTTTCAGGCGGCATGCCGAAGTGCGCCGCCCACATGGCGCGGCTGAAGAAAGTCACCTGATTCCCGTGGTAGTCCTTTTGCCTCGATGGGTGCTCGGCTTCCAGCGTCAGGAAACGGATGGTATTCACCATCATGGCGGCTATACCGTTGAAATTACAGGCCGCCAAGTCATCAACATCGCAAAAACCGGCGCGTATCGCGCACAGGCAAGGGAATGGGCCGCTTTTTAGGTTTCCGCGCTATTGCGGCTTGATTTTCTGCCGCCGTCCAATTCGGAATCGCGGGAGAAGTAAACAGGTCGGCGTGCGCCTGTGTCGTGGCGCCAGCAGCAGTGGATAAATCGCTCATGCGAAAACCCCAAGCATTATTTCAATTGAACTTATGAGGGAGTCCGCATATAATTGATTTGCGAAACCCCAACCGTTGTAGGTCCAACGGTGATATAGCCCCGGCTCCTTGGTCCGGGGTTTTTTTTGCCCAACAAAAAACCCCGGGAGTGATCGGATAGGGGCTCGGGCTGGCTGGCCAGATAAACCGGTTTTGCGTGGGAATGGTGGACCCAAACCGATTTACCCTGGACAAGCCCCTATCAGATTACTCCCGGGGTCGTCGCCATTGATTCGCATGTCACGGGGTGCCGCCCCGACAATTCAATTATAGATTACCGCCCATTAAGATCAACATCTTTATAACGCAACCGTATTAACGTCAAATAGTCCGACGAGAGAAACGGGCGATATAGCGCAATCGCGTTTATTGTCAAATCTGACCCTGAATTGCAATTGAGTGCAATTGCCAATCTAGCAGCGGCATTGAAAGCAACTTGGATGTTACTAGCCAGGACTGTGACACAGTACGATTAATTGCAGAGGGCACAAAAAAGCCCGCAACTAAGGCGGGCTAAAAACCGCGTCCGAGGCGGGCGCGGGTTACTGCTAGACGTTGTCAGTCAGGTCATGCTCATTCAGACTTGCGAGATGCCTAGGCGAATCTCACTGAGTTTTCAAAACTACAGCTTTTTTCGCGCAAACCCGCTTATATCTCGCTAAATCAGCCTGAGGTTCATAATCTCCTTTTGAATTGATTGTTTTGCGATTCCTCGTCCCCATTCCAGGTACTTTCGCTCATCGAGACTGAGCGATGCGACACTTCCGTGGACGAGCTTTGATCGTACCCGGTACAGTTCCTCAAAGTTCTCCCGTATCATCTTTCTATCTACTATTGACGTACCGATCAGGTAGGCGCATCGATCGGCGAGTGTTTTTGTTAAACCCTCACGACCATTTTCATCACCAAAAATCGCTTCCAATGCGATGCAGATTTGCAGGAATGATATCGTACTGTTTTCTGTTGTGTAGGAATCAACACACCACTCGATTGCGGATTTTATGCGGCCTGCGTTTTCGTTACGGCTATCTATTAATGCGGATGCGGCTTTGAAAATTCCTCCGATGACATGCGCGTGCTGGTCGGCGCTAATTTGATTAAGCGGGGAATTGTTGGTTTCGTTGAGCTCAAGGCTGCCAAGAAACAGACTTAGGTCAAAAGGAAGTTCGACGCGAATAATTCGGGGGGCGGTCGGATGCTTTTCAATGCACTCTAGATAGTGCTTTTCGACAGAATGATGTGTTAGACCACCTAGCAATCCGAGGGTGGCAGGTCGGCGATTAGATATATGAATTATTTCTGCGTACAACGCCTGGAAGATTGCAATTTTGAAGTTCGTTAGGGCACGACGGACGGTTTGGTTCCTATGGCTGTTCCTACAATACCCTGATATCGAGGATTTGAAGTAAGCCTTCGGCTTGTGGAAGCGAGAGGGATCGCTCATTGCAGATAATAATAATCCGCCACCGTAAAGATCTGGACCCCATGGGATATCGTCGTCTTTCGAGAACGATGCGAGCGCGAAGCTTTGCGACAGTTGTAGCGATGGGAAGATGATGTTGCCCTCGGGGGTCTTAAGGTATATGTCGTAGGCGAAGGGAATCCGACAGTAGAAGTCTGTCAGATATTCCGTGAGGGCCTCAATGCCAGCTTCACCGAGTAGAACCTTTAGCAGCCCGCTTTGATCGTTAGGGGATTTGAATTGGGTCGCTAACTTATCGTAAGTCAGCGTAAAGAAAATGTTGTAAACGTCATCGATGTCGATCCATTCTTTTTTGTGTTTTATTAGCTCAGTGCCTAGCGATTCGAGGTGCGCGTAGTACGACCGGAATTCGGGCCATCCGGCTTCGATGACACAGTTTTGGAGGATGCCAGCTACGTGGCGTCTGACACTGTCGATGGCGTTTGGGTGCATTTCCGACTCGGTGGCATTTATACGAGGATTTGTCCGCTCTCCGCGCATCTTCTGTGCGGATACGCTCTACCATTTCGCAATGTTCGCCTCTACAGCGGCAACGAAGTTCGGGAACACTTCGGCAAGGCCAATGCGGCTCGCTATTTCCTTATCGTACTGTTCAGTCTTTCCTTCATCGAATGATGCGCCAATGTAGAATCCTGGTTCTTTGAAGGAAGTCATCGCGCCTATGGTCATTAAAGTGAGGTGACTATAGCGATGATAAAACTTCTCTGAATGGGCAAGCGCATTTACACCGTCTTTTTTAAGGCCAAGTATCTTCCGCTGTTTTTGAACTTCCGCCACGGCCTTCTGCGTCGAATATTTATCTTCTACAAATCTGTCTAGAACAGGTAGCGTTTTGCCGGAACTGAGTAGTGCGGTTGCTATGGCTTCGGTTACTTGCCTCGAAAGGTTGCCAGCCGCGATGATATGCCCGGACAGAAACAGCTTCATTGACTGGATATGAAGCGTGATTGCGCAGTACACGAGGTTCGCAACCAATCCGATTTTCTCGTTGTGCTCCGCCTTGGCGATAAGGGCTTCCCAGTCGATCATTGCTTGCGCCATCAGTTCGGCGAACCGCTCAGACTGCTTGCCGTACCGCGCCAAGAAAGCAGAGGCAGCGTCCTGATCGGAGCCAGTAATCTCGGAATAGATCATGCGTTTTGCTTCTTCGGCGCTATGCATGTTTGCCCCCATATCAACGGACTGGAATTCCGCTGGCTCTGCTTTTCTCGTCGCCATGTGGTCGCTCGCGCAATCCGCGATGATCATAGCAGGCGCGGGCCGCCAAGCGGGCGAGCAACTACGAGCAACTACTTTCCGCTGGCGTTTGCACGATGCGCTTGGGTACGATTGCCTCACTTCCCAAGGAGAACCACCATGAAGACAAGAACCACCAAGAAGACCTACAAGGCGCTACAGGAGTACGTGCGGGCAAAGGCCGGGCGGGTCATGCAGTCTTGCTGGATAGCCGACAGAAAGGAAAAAAACGGCCTGCGCGTGAATTCGCGCCGCGTTGGCGAGCGGCAGAAGCCCTGCCCGCCCCAGTATGAGCAAGTGATCGACAGCGCCATGCTTGAACTGGGCTGGCTTTGACGGTCGCTGAAATTGACGGCACAGCGAATCGGGCTCACAGGTGTAGGAACAAGGGAAGCGCTGCGCTAATGACGGTTGTTATCGCGCCCAACCCTACAGAAATCGCAGTCCACAGAGCAGCTTTCCGATTTAAGTTCGAACTCTCCTGGCTGGCGCGCAAAAGCCCGTCTATCCAATCTGCTGCGCTGCTGCTGGCGTCGCCCACCGGTTCTATCTGGCCGTACAGCGCATATGTTGGAATCACGTCTATCTTGCTGGCTTGGTGCCATAGGCGGGCCGCGTACACGCCTGTAAAGGCGGGGAACAACGCAATGGTCCCAACGATAAAAAGAAGTTTCATTTCTCGATTCCGTGGCGGGCGGAGTACGTCATCATAAGTCCCAAGCGGGGATTCTCCGTTCGAACGGATGGCAGTAGTTGTGCTTATCAATTACAAGCAGCAAGTCGCGTATCGGAGTGAAACTTGTAGGTTTTCGGGCGGAACCCCGCTCGCTGTGCGGCGCTCATGTCTAGATCATCTCCATCGCGGCCCGTGATTGTGCGGCCGCTTCACCAACGGAGAACGGCATGGAAGCGAAATTTAGGATCGGAGATGTTGTCGGCCTGATGTCGGGGTCAGCCAACATGACAGTGGCAGACGTGATAGAGACAGACGTTGGGTATGTCTACCACTGCCAGTGGGTAGACGCGCGAGGGTTGGCGCAACAGCAAACCTACCGTGAGGCCATGCTAGTACCGTGCAATTGATTGCACGCCGCATGCTGGCACGCGCCGTGTGGAGGATGGCGGCCCGCTGGGACGATTTACTCCGAAGGCTTCGGGTTTTCGTCCTCTTCGGGTTCGTCTTTTTTGCTACCGCCCCAAGGTCCGTGACCAGTCAGGAATGCGGTCGCTATACCTACCAGCAACGCGCCCGCAACGGCAATGGCTGATTTTTCCTTCCCGATGGAGGCCAACTCCCAGATAAGGCCAAACCCAAACAGCACCAGCACGAATGCCATCCACTGGGCGCGGGTGTCGCGCCGTATCATGCCGTTTATGCCAAGCAGGTCCATGGCTCGTGAATGCCTGCTGTTCGCCTGGAATTCGTCCACGATCATGCGCGCGCAGCCGGGCACGATCTTGTCATACTCTGCCATGTACTCGGGGGAGGGCATTGGGCCGCGATACGACTCCATACGCATCGCAATCTGGACTTTACGCTCAACGATTTGATCGAGCTTAGGTTCAATGACCTCAACTATGTCGTCGGGTGCCTTGTTGGCGCTCCGAGCGCTATCTGCGCCTTTATCGTTGTTTTCAGCGGGCACTGCCATGCTTGCGGACGACTCCGTTCAGGGCTGAGCGCATGTCCTTTCCCGTGCGAGACCACGCCTCATCCATCCGCTTGGCGGCGGACTTATGCGGGTAGGCCGTACGGTAGTCCCCGTGCGGGAACAACGAAAACGTCGTCGCCAAGGCGTCGGCAAACACCGCGATGCCGCTTTGTCGAGTTTTCATGTCTTCCTCGGTGTGGTATCTGTGACGTAGGCGTTACGGCAGTAGATGCCGTTCGTGCGATACGTGTTTAGCCAATTATACGCATTAGTTGCATATGTTAGTAAAGGCTAATAAACCCCTGTAAAGCCTCGCCTACGTGCGTCTGCGCCCGCAATGCCCGACGATACGGTGCGATTGGCCTACTGCCATTGCAATTGATTGCAACGGGCCTGCCCGTGTGGGGGTCGGGCGTCTGTGGGGGTCGTTGTGGGGGTCGCGGCTCAGAAAAAGAAAAAGGGTTAGCGGCTACTAACCGGCTAACCCTTACTACGTCTGGTCGGGGCGAGAGGATTTGAACCTCCGACCACCTGCACCCCATGCAGGTACGCTACCAGGCTGCGCTACGCCCCGAAAGCACAAAAGTATAACAGACACTTCCGCAGATTAGAACCATTGCCTCGAAACTAGCGACGCAACAGATCGATCACACTCAGCAGATCCTTGCGCAACTGCTCGACGTTGACCGGCCCAGCCGCAGGCGGCGAAGCGGCCGCACTCGCCTCCGCAACCTGCGCCTCGCTCGGCGCAGCCGCCGCAGCAGGCTCGTCGACCACCGACCCATGCGAATCGAGACGGTTGCGCGCGCCGTTGATCGTGAATCCCTGCTCGTAGAGCAACTCACGAATCCGCCGAATCAGCAGCACTTCGTGATGCTGATAGTAGCGCCGGTTCCCCCGGCGCTTCACCGGACGCAACTGCGTAAATTCCTGCTCCCAGTACCTCAACACATGTGGCTTGACGCCACACAGTTCACTGACTTCACCGATCGTGAAGTAGCGCTTCGCCGGAATCGGAGGCAAGACGACTTTTTCGACCGTCGTTGTCATCGTCAGTTAACCGTCGTGGTGAATTGCGCGGGAAACGCGCCACGTGTATCAGCGCGCGAAGTCTTCTTCAGCGCCGTTTTCGACTAGCGCCTTCAACTTTTGACTTGCATGGAACGTCACGACACGACGCGCGGCGATCGGAATCGCCTCGCCGGTCTTCGGGTTGCGGCCGGGACGCTGCGGCTTGTCGCGCAACTGAAAGTTGCCGAAGCCGGACAGCTTCACGCTGTCGCCGCTTTCCAGCGCGTCGCGAATCACCTCGAAGAACGCCTCGACCATGTCCTTCGCTTCACGTTTGTTGAGCCCGACATTGTCGAACAGCAACTCGGCCAGCTCGGCTTTGGTCAGCGTCGGCGTTTCCGTCGAAGCGCCGGCGGGTGATGTCGGAATGTCGCGAATCATGGCGCTACGCTGCGCCGTAAGAAGGGCTTCGAAATCACTCGAGTTCATTTCGTTCATATCAATTGATGGCGCGTCACACGAATACCAGACAATGCAGGAGCAACCGTAAGATGTCGTCCGCGCTTATCCACGCAACCGTGCGCCATAGACTCGAGCCAAGCGATCCACGAGGGTTTTGACGGCCAGATCCACCGTTTCATCCTGTAGGGTTCCTGCAGTATCTTGCAAGGTTACGCGGAACGCAAGGCTTTTCTCATGAGCTCCTGGCCCACCAGAAGTATTTGATTTTGCACGAAATTCATCGAAAAGCGCAACCCTCTGAACAGACTTGCAAGCTTCCTCGGAAAGCGCCTTTTGCATCTCGTCGAGCAGCGCCTGAACCTCGATTTTTTGGTCCACGACAACCGCGATATCGCGCCGCACCGGCGGGAATTTCGACACCTCAGACGGCGTCGGCAGCGAGCGCTCGATCAGCGCGTCGGCGTCGATCTCGAACAGGATCGGCGCATTCGGCAAATCGTACTTCTGCATCCAGCGCGGATGCATTTCGCCGAGCCAGCCCACCGCGCGGCCATCGAGCTCGATGCTCGCGCTGCGTCCCGGGTGCAACGCCGGATGTTCGGCTTTGACGAAGCGCGCGACGCGCGGTGCGATCAACGCTTCGAGATCGCCCTTAACGTCGAAGAAATCGGCTACGCGCGACGACGTGCCCCACTGCTCTTCGACCAGCGGACCATACGCGAGCGCACCGACGCGCTTCGGCTGCGCATAGCCTTCGACAGCAAGCTCACCCGCCTTCAGCGACGGATCGTGCAAGAACACACGCCCCGCTTCGAACACGCGAATACGTTCCGCGCGCCGATTCAGGTTGTGGCGCAGCACGTTGATGAGACTGCCGAACAACGTCGTGCGCATCACCGAAAGCTGGCTCGCAATCGGGTTCAACAGACGCACCGGGTTGTCGTTACCCGCGAAGTCCTGCTCCCACTCGGCGTCGACGAAGCTGAAGTTCACCGTCTCGGCGTAATCGCGTGCGGCAAGCTCATGACGGATCGTGTGGATCGAGCGCTGGGTTTCGTTGGTTGCGCGCATCTCGCTCGCGGCGACCGGAGGACGCGCCGGAATCTTCTCGAAGCCGTAGATGCGAGCGACTTCTTCGATCAGGTCTTCCTCGATTTCGATATCGAAGCGATACGGCGGCGGCGTCACGGCGAACGTATCGCCGTCGCGTTCGAATTGGAGACCGAGGCGCGTGAAAATCTGCGCGATCTCGTCAGCGCCGATCTGCACGCCGATGATGCGGTTCGCACGCGCGACGCGCATCTTCACCGGCGTGCGCTGCGGCACGTTGACGGTCTGATCGTCGACCGGGCCGGCCTTGCCGCCGCAGATGCCGAGAATCAGCTGCGTGATGCGCTCGATGTGCTCGACGGTCGTCGCGTAGTCGACGCCACGCTCGAAGCGATGCGCGGCATCGGTCGAGAAGTTGTACTTGCGCGCGCGGCCGCGGATGCTGTCCGGCCACCAGAATGCGGCTTCCAGATAGATGTTCGTCGTGTCGAGCGAGACGGCCGTGCTGTCGCCGCCCATGATGCCGGCGAGGCTTTCGACATGGCGGTCGTCGGCGACCACGCCGACGGTTTCGTCGAGCTCGACCGTGTTGCCGTTCAGGAGCTTCAGCGACTCACCACGACGGCCCCAGCGCACTTCGATCGCGCCATGAATCTTGTCGAGATCGAACACGTGCGACGGACGGCCAAGCTCGAGCATCACGTAGTTCGAAATATCGACGAGCGCCGAAATGCTGCGCTGGCCCGAACGCTCGAGGCGCTCGACCATCCATTGCGGGGTCTTCGCGCGCGCATTGACGCCGCGGATCACGCGGCCCGAAAAGCGGCCGCACAGATCGGGCGCGGCGATCGTGACCGGCAAGGTTTCGTCGAGCGTGACTTCAGCTGGCTTGAATTCAGGCGTCTTGAGCGGCGTACCGGTAATCGCCGACGTCTCGCGCGCGACGCCAAACACGGACAGGCAATCGGCCTTGTTCGGCGTCAGCTTGATTTCGAAAATCGTGTCGTCGAGGTTCAGCGTCTCGCGGATATCCTGGCCGATCGGCGTATCTTCCGGCAGGATCAGGAGGCCGCTATGATCTTCGGACAGCTTCAGTTCCCGCGCCGAGCACAGCATGCCCTGGCTCTCCACGCCGCGCAGCTTCGACAGCTTGATCGCGAACGGCGCCCCCCCCTCTTCGGCCGGCGGCAGTTGCGCACCGACCAGCGCGACCGGCACTTTGATGCCGGGCGTCACATTGGGCGCGCCGCACACGATGTTCAGCGTTGCGCCGGTGCCCGCATCGACCTGACACACGTTGAGCTTGTCCGCATCGGGGTGCTTGACCACTTCCAGCACGCGGCCCACGACGATCTTCGACGTTGGCGGCGCAGCCGGCCGCAGACCTTCGACTTCGAGGCCCGCCATCGTCAGCGCATGCGACAGTTCGTCCGTCGTCAGTTGCGGGTCGACAAAGGTTCTCAGCCAGGATTCAGGGAATTGCATGGATGTCTACGTTCGAAATGGGTGATGTCCACGTCCGGCTCGATGCCGGGACATGCCGGAACACAGCTCGCGGCGCACTCGAAAGCTCCCGCTTCGCGCCACGCTCGATTCGCGTACTAGGCGAACTGCCGCAGAAAGCGCAGATCGTTTTCGAAGAAGAGCCGCAGGTCCTGCACGCCGTAACGCAACATCGCGAGCCGCTCCAGGCCGCTGCCAAACGCGAAGCCGATATAGCGTTCCGGGTCCAAGCCCATGTTGCGAATCACGTTCGGATGCACTTGTCCGGAGCCCGAAATTTCGAGCCACTTGCCGGCGTTCTTGCCCTCTTCGAACATCATGTCGATTTCGGCGGACGGCTCCGTGAACGGAAAGTACGACGGACGGAAGCGCACGAGAATGTCGTCACGCTCAAAGAATTTCTTGAGGAAGTCGGTATAGACGCCCTTCAGGTCTGCGAAGCTGATGTTCTCTTCGATCCAGAGCCCTTCCACCTGGTTGAACATCGGCGAATGCGTTGCGTCGCTATCGACGCGGTAGGTCCGTCCCGGCACGATCACCTTGATGGGCGGCCGGTTCATGCGCGCATAGCGGACCTGCATCGGGCTCGTATGCGTGCGCAACAGCAATTGTCGGCCGTCGGCATCTTTGCCGTCGACGTAGAAGGTGTCCTGCATCGAGCGCGCCGGGTGGTTTTCCGGGCTGTTCAATGCGGTGAAGTTGTACCAGTCGGTTTCGATCTCGGGGCCATCGGCCACGTCGAAGCCGATCGAGCGGAAGATCTGCTCGACGCGCTCCCACGTGCGCATCACCGGATGCAGGCTGCCTGCACCGGCGCCGCGGCCGGGCAGCGTGACGTCGATCGCCTCCGCGGCGAGACGCTGATTCAAGAGCGCATCCGCGAGCGCTCGACGGCGCGCGGTCAGCGCTGCCTCGACCTGCTGCTTCGCGACGTTGATGCGTGCGCCTTCGGTCTTGCGCGTGTCGGGATCGAGCTTGCCAAGGCCCTTCAACAGCTCGGTCAATACACCCGACTTGCCGAGAAACCGTGCCTTCTCGTTTTCGAGCGCAGTGACATCGGAGGCGTGTTCGAAAGCTTTTTGCGCGTCGGCGACAATCTGGTCCAGATCCATTGATCCCATCATTTCAACGTCATTGAAAAGTGACACTTGCGCTCGAGCAGCAAACCCGAGCAGCGAATACATGCGAATTCGTTTCTACCAACAAAAAAGGGGCTCGGTGAGGAGCCCCGTTTTTGTTGCAGCGGCACCGAGACTACCGGATCTTCGCTGCAACGAACCACGCAGTGCTAATTTCGCAATTAGGCTGCAACGGCGGCTTTCACCTGCTTCACGATCGCAGCAAAAGCAACCTTGTCGAACACCGCCATATCAGCCAGCACCTTGCGGTCAAGTTCAATCGACGCCTTCTTCAGGCCGTTGATGAACACGCTGTAGGTCATGTCGTGCTGACGCACCGCCGCGTTGATGCGCGTGATCCACAGTGCGCGGAACACACGCTTCTTGTTGCGGCGATCGCGGTAGGCGTATTGGCCAGCGCGCATGACCGCCTGCTTGGCGATACGGTAGACGTTATTGCGACGGCCGCGATAGCCCTTCGCAAGGTTGATGATCTTCTTGTGGCGGGCCCGTGCGGTAACCCCACGTTTAACTCGAGGCATGATTCGCTCCTATGAGTATCGGTTAAGGGTTAGGCGAACGGCAGCATCGCGCGTACGGAATTCAGATCGGAATCGTGAACTGCCGTGGCGCCGCGCAGGTGACGCTTGTTCTTGGTGGTTTTCTTGGTAAGAATGTGGCGCTTGAAGGCTTGACCGCGCTTGACGGTACCGCCCGGACGCACCACGAAGCGCTTTGCAGCGCTCTTCTTGGTCTTCATCTTAGGCATGACGAACAACTCCAGTTTATTAGATGGCGATGGGTGTGCGGTCGGCTAAAAGCCCCTGACCCGCCCTTCGAAACCCAGTCCACTTGTGTACGGCAAGCCGATCGTGCCGGCCGCCGCCCTTTCAGGTAAAGAGCCCGAAATTCGGGCTCTTTACCGAAACCTGCCAGTTACTGTTCACTTCTGTGCAACTCATGGCGCACACCGCCCGGCGCGCTGCCATATCACTTCTTCTTTTTCGGGGCCAGCACCATGATCATCTGACGCCCTTCCATCTTCGGCATTTGCTCGACCTGACCGACTTCGTCAAGGTCCGTGCGCAAGCGCTCGAGCATGCGCATGCCGATTTCCTGGTGAGCCATTTCGCGACCACGGAAACGCAACGTGATTTTCGTCTTGTCGCCGTCTTCGAGGAAGCGAACGAGGTTACGCAGCTTGACGTTGTAGTCGCCGTCATCCGTGCCGGGGCGGAATTTCACTTCCTTGACCTGGATGACCTTCTGCTTGAGCTTCGCCTCGTGCTGCTTTTTCGCTTCCTGGTACTTGAACTTGCCGTAGTCCATCAAACGGCAAACGGGCGGCACCGCCTGCGGGGCGATTTCAACCAGATCCACGTCCTGCTGTTCCGACAAACGGAAAGCTTCGGCCAATTTCACGATGCCGAGCGGTTCGTTCTCGACTCCGACCAGACGCACCTCAGGTGCAGTGATTTCACCGTTGATGCGATGCGACGACTTATCAGTAGCGATGTTACGTTTCCTCTAAAAATTAAAAAAACTAGCCGCGCTGCCGGATGGCTTACTTGAACGCCTCTACGTCTTCACGGAGGCGCTCAACGAAGGTGTTGATCGGCATGACGCCCAGATCCACACCGCCACGGGCACGCACGGCTACCGTCTGTGCATCACGCTCCTTGTCGCCGACCACAAGCAGATACGGCACTTTTTCCAGCGTGTGCTCGCGTATTTTATAGCTAATTTTCTCGTTGCGCAAATCAACCTCGACTCTAACCCCTTGTTTTTGCAACGATTGGGTCAGCATTTGAGCATATTCGGCCTGACTTTCGGCGATATTCATCACGACGGCCTGCACGGGCGCGAGCCAAGCCGGCATTGCACCGGCATGGTGCTCGATCAGAATCCCGAGGAAGCGCTCCATCGATCCGACGATTGCCCGGTGCAGCATCACAGGCCGGCGACGGCTGTTGTCCTCCGCGACATATTCGGCGCCAAGCCGCTCCGGCAACACCATGTCGAGCTGCAATGTGCCGCACTGCCACGAACGGCCGAGCGCATCCTTGATGTGGTACTCAATTTTCGGACCGTAGAACGCACCCTCGCCCTCGAGCTCTTCCCATTGGAGGCCGCAGGCGGTCAGCGCGTCGCGCAGGCCTTGTTCCGCACGGTCCCAGATCTCGTCGGTACCCGCGCGCTGCTCGGGACGCAGCGACAGCTTGATGTCGATATTGTCGAAGCCGAAGTCCTTGTAGACGCTCATCGCGAGCGTATTGAACTTGATCGACTCAGCGATGAATTGCTCTTCGGTACAGAAGATGTGCGCGTCATCCTGCACGAAGCCGCGCACACGCATTAATCCATGCAGCGCGCCCGACGCTTCGTTGCGATGGCACGAGCCGAACTCGGCGTAGCGCAGCGGCAGATCGCGATACGAGCGCAGGCCGTGCTTGAACACCTGCACGTGCCCCGGACAGTTCATCGGCTTGATTGCGTAATCACGCTTTTCCGATTCGGTCGTGAACATGTTTTCACGATAGTTCTGCCAGTGGCCTGACGCCTCCCACAGAGAGCGGTCCATGATCATCGGCGTCTTGATCTCGAGGTAACCGTCGTGATTGACGCGGCGACGCATGTATTGCTCGACCTGCTGCCACAGCGACCAGCCTTTCGGATGCCAGAACACCATGCCCGGCGACTCGTCCTGCATGTGGAACAGGTCGAGTTGCTTGCCTAGCTTGCGGTGATCGCGTTTTTCCGCCTCTTCGAGCATGTGAAGATAGGCGTCCTGGTCTTCCTTCTTCGTCCAGGCCGTGCCGTAGATACGCTGTAACTGCTCGTTCTTCGAATCGCCGCGCCAGTAGGCGCCCGCGACCTTCATCAGCTTGAAGACCTTCAGCTTGCCGGTGGACGGCACGTGCGGGCCGCGGCACAAATCGGTGAAGCCGCCATGCGAGTAGAGCTTGATTTCGTCGCTGGCCGGAATCGATTCGATGATCTCGGCCTTGTACTTCTCGCCGATGCTCTTGAAATAGTCGACGGCTTCGTCGCGCGACACGACGCGGCGCGACACCGGCTCGTCCTTCTTCGCGAGCTCCTGCATGCGCTTTTCGATCTTTTCGAGATCTTCCGGCGTGAAGGGACGCTGATAGGAGAAATCGTAGTAGAAGCCGTTGTCGATCACCGGCCCGATCGTCACTTGCGCTTCCGGGTAGAGATCTTTCACCGCATACGCAAGCAAGTGCGCGGTCGAATGGCGAATGATATCGAGCCCGTCTGCATCCTTTTCAGTGACGATCGCGAGCGCTGCATCGCGATCGATCAGCGCCGACGTGTCGACCAGTTCACCATCGAGCTTGCCGCCGAGCGCGACCTTCGCGAGCCCGGGGCCAATGGAAGCCGCGACTTCGGCAACCGTCACCGGATGATCGTACTGTCGAACCGAACCGTCAGGCAGACGTATCGAAACCATTGCGTTCTCCGAAATGCCCGCACAAGGCGGCACATGAAACAGCGTGTTGATAACAGCAAATCGCTATCAGCAAGCAAACAGCCGACTCACAGCGAATAGGCGACCCAATGACGGCGAAAAAAAATGCGGCCCCGCTTTCGAGGGGCCGCATTCACTTTTCAGCAAACTACAGGGCAAAAGAGGTCCTCGACTAGCGTCGCTCCGAAGTCACTTCGGTAAACGTTCGCGGTGTCATAACCGTATTCGCCTTTTGCGCCGAGGCGCTTTCTGCGTTTCTTTGAAACCCTGGCAAACCAAAGCTTCGATTTCGTTGGTAGGCTCGATTGGACTCGAACCAACGACCCCCACCATGTCAAGGTGGTGCTCTAACCAGCTGAGCTACGAGCCTGAAGAAGCTGAAATTATATGGACCCCATCAACACTTGGCAAGCACTTTTATGCATCGACATTAAAAATGTTATTGCGTGCTGTCCGCGGCTTGCTTCGATGAGCGTTATGGCAGCGTCGCCGCACATCACGATCACTCACGACTTGCGCGACGCGCGCACGACCCCGCTCACTTCGCCCAGCAGCGTGCATGCGCGCTGCACTTGCGCCGCATTCGACACTTCAACCGTGAACTGCATGAACGCCGCGTTGCGTCGGCTCATCGTCTTCACGCCGATCACATTCATCTTCTCGCGAGCAAAGACTTCGGAGATGTCGCGCAAGAGGCCTTGGCGATCAACCGCTTCGATCGCAAGATCGATCGGGTAGACCGTAGAGCCACGACCGCCGAGCACTTCGGCGGACCAGGCCGTCTCCAATACGCGCTCGGGTGCGCGTGCGGCCATCCGCTGGAACGTCGCACAATCGCTGCGGTGTATCGACATGCCTTTGCCACGCGTGACGAAGCCGCTGATCGCATCGGGCGGCGCCGGCCGGCAGCAGCGCGCGAGCTGAGTCAGGAGCGCGTCGACGCCGACGACGAGCACCCCCGCCGATGCCCCATGCGCGACGCTCGCCCCGCTGCTGCGCTTCTCGAACTGCTCGGGCACCTCCACTTCGGGCTCGGGCGGCGGCGCATCGGAGAGCGCCTGCTCGATATTGCGCAGACTGAACTCTTCCTTGCCGACGACGTTGAATAGGTCGTCCGGCGCCTTGAAGCCGAGCTTCGCGGCAAGCTGATCGAGATTGACCGACGTCCTGCCTTCGCGCTGCAGCGTCTTTTCGACCAATGCGCGTCCGGCAGCGATGTTCTCCTGCAATTCGATCGCGTTGAACCACGCACGCACCTTCTGCCGCGCCCGGTGGCTTTGCAGATAGCCGAGCTGCGGATTGAGCCAGTCGCGCGACGGTCCGCCTTCCTTCACGGCGACGATCTCGACCGTCTGACCATTTTGCAGCGGCGTGTTGAGCGGCACCATCGCACCGTCGACGCGCGCGCCGCGGCATCGGTGCCCCAGTTCGCTATGCAGGTGATACGCGAAATCGACCGGCGTAGCGCCTTGCGGCAACGCGATCACGCGCGCCTGCGGCGTCAGCACGTAGATGTGATCGTCGTCGAGCGTCGCCTGGCGCAATTGCTCCCACGGCTTGCTCGCGCCCGGCTCGCCCTCTGCAACGTCGTCCTTCCACGCGAGCAACTGACGCAGCCACGCGATCTTCTCGTCGTATTTTTCGCTTGCGGTGACCTGGCCGGCATAGCCGCGCGCACCGGCTTCCTTATAGCGCCAGTGCGCGGCGACACCGTATTCGGCGAACTGATGCATCTCCTGCGTGCGGATCTGCACTTCGAACGCGCGGCCGTCGTCGCCGATCACCACCGTATGCAGCGACTTATAGCCGTTCGGCTTCGGCCGCGAGATGTAGTCGTCGAATTCCTTCGGGATCGGCTGCCACAAGTTGTGGACGATGCCGAGCACGGTGTAGCAATCCTTGATGTCCGGCACGATCACCCGGAATGCGCGCACATCGTAGAGCTCGGCGAAATCGAGCTTCTTGCCGCGCATCTTGCGCCAGATGCTGTAGATGTGCTTGGGCCGTCCGCTCACCTCGGCGCGAATGTTCGCGGCCGCAAGTTCCTGCTGCAGGCGCTCGATCGCGCTCTCGACATAGGTCTGGCGCTCCACGCGCTTTTCGTCGAGCAGCTTCGCGATGCGCTTGTACGTATCCGGATCTTCAAAGCGAAACGCGAGGTCCTCGAGTTCCCACTTCAACTGCCAGATGCCGAGCCGGTTCGCGAGCGGCGCGTAGATTTCGAGCGTTTCGCGGGCAACGTCGGGGCCCGGCGACAGCTTCGCCGCCGCGTAATAGCGCAGCGTTTGCAAGCGCGACGCGAGGCGGATCAGCACGACGCGGATGTCCTGCGCGAACGCGAGCAGCATCTTGCGCAGCGCCTCGATCTGCGCACGGCGCGCGGCCTGCGCATCGCGCCCAGCTTCCGGCACTGCGCTTTGCGCTGCACGCAGGCTGACCGTGCCGAGACGCAGCAGCTTGCGCACATCGCCGACGAGCTGCGCCACCTCCTCGCCGAAACGCTCGGCGATGACATGCTCGGGATCGCCGAGATGCGGCGTAAGCACGAACAGCGCGGCCGCGAGCACGGCTGGCGGATCGACGTTCAGCGTGCGCATGATCGCCGCCGTTCCTGCTGCATGATCGGCAAGCAACTCGCCGGTCGAGAGCCGCACGTCGCCTGCGTGCTCGCGCACGAACGCCAACGCGTCGTCGAACGACGGCGTCGGGTTCGGTTCGGTAGTAACGGTGTCGGCAATCATCATGCAGGACTACGCAGGCAAAAACTCGGACTCAACGTGCATCAATCCCGCTGCGCGGCCACGACCACGATTTCGACGAGGCAATTCGGATTCGCGAGCTTCGCCTCGACGGTCGCACGCGGCGGCGTCGCGCCGGCCGCGACCCAGGCGTCCCACTCGGCGTTCATGCCGATGAAGTGCGCCATGTCCGAAAGATAGATCTGCACCGACAGCAGAAGCGACTTGTCGCTGTGCGCCTCGGCGAGCAGGCGGTCGATATGGCCGAGCACTTCGCGCGTCTGGCCGTTGATGTCCTGCTCCGTATCGTCCGCGATCTGGCCGGCGAGATAGACCGTGCCATTGTGAATCGCGATTTCCGAAAGACGCGCGCCGACGTGATGACGAATGACTGCCATGGAGTGTCCTGAATGAATGAGTGAGTGAGTGAGCGTTTGCCGAAAGTGGCTGCGGGGACATCGCCATGTCGTCCGGCCCAACCCCAGATTATGACGCGCTGCCGACGAAGAAGCGGCGCGCAATCGCGATTTGCGCGTCGTCGAGGAACGCCGGCGCGTGACCGACGCCGTCGATTTCGATGCTCGATACCGCCTGCCCGCGCTCGACCATTTGCGCGACCGTCTCACGCGACAGCAAGTCCGACTCCGCCCCGCGCACGACGAGCACCGGCCCGGCGACCGCCGCGAGCGAACCCCATAAGGCAGCTTCGCCGGCCGCGCTCAGTTCGGGCGTCGTCGCGGCGAACGGCACCGCGATGCGCGGGTCGTAGCGAAACTCCCACGCGCCGTCCTCCCGTTCGCGCAGGAGCGGCGTGTTGATCTCGCTCCATTCCTGCGGCGTCAGCGGCCCGAACGACTCGGCAAGCGCTGCTGCGTGGTCGATCCCCTCCTGTTTCGTGGCGAAACGCGCCGGCTTGCCGAGGTATTCGCCGATGCGCTCGAGCGACGCCGGCTCGATATGCGGACCGATGTCGTTGAGCAGCAGCTTCCTGATCGGCGAATTGGGCAAGCCGGCGAGACCGAGGCCGATCAGTCCGCCCATCGACGTGCCGAACCAGTCGACCGACTCGACGTCGAGCCGCCCGATGAGGGTCACCATGTCGGCGACATATTGCGGCACCACGTATTGATTCGGGTTGCCGAGCCAATCGGACAAGCCGCGGCCGGCCACGTCGGGACACACGACCCGATAGACGTCGGAAAGCGCCGCGGCCACCCGGTCGAAGTCGCGGCCCGAACGCGTCAGCCCGTGGACGCACACGAGCACGCGCGGATTCGCCGGATCGCCCCACTCGGCGTACGCAACGCGATGCAGCCCGCTCGGGCTGACACATTGCACGTAACGTCGACGCGGCACAGACGAAAGAGCAGCGGCAGGAGATGCGGCGGGTGTAATGGTCATCTGGGCCTTCCTTGCTTGAAGAGCCGACGAACGACGCGATGCGCGGCATCGTCACACAGGGCTTGGGGCAGCACGTTGAACATGGCGTCAATTGTAAACGCTTTGCGATAACGGAACGCCTGGCCGAACGGCTAACGCTCAACTCCCGCCACACGAGCTCGGCCGCTCTGCATGGGGCCGGAGTAACTGCTGAAGCACTAACTCGGGTCGACAATCGGCATAGGGGGCAGTCATATATGACTGCGCCCCTGCCATACCACCCGGCGTGCGGGTCCGCACCGGGCGGTT
>NZ_JAFLRF010000080.1 GCF_017315705.1 Trinickia mobilis
CTGTTGTACATGTACAACCGGTTCATCGCCGATATTACCGTGGCGATTATCCGTCTCAAGCAGGCGTTTGGCGGCGCCAAGGATGCAACGGAGAACAAGTTCGCCATCTAACGTGGCCGGAGCGCAGCGAAACGCTCTGGCAACGTTGCCTGCAAGTTCACCGGTCCACAGTGCCAAGCGCGTCCGGGAGCTCCACCGCCTCGCTCCACTTCCTTAGTTCGTCGAGAAACCCCATTCACATCACAAGAAAGGAGCACGCTGTGAGCAAGACCCTGATCATCAATGGGCATCAACCTTATCCCTTCTCCAACGGCAATTTGAACGCGACGCTCCTCGAGCGCGCCAGGAACTTTCTGGACGAGCTTGGCCACGAGGTACGCGTGACCATAGTGGCCGATGGCTATGAGGTAGAACGGGAAATCGAGAGCCACATATGGGCCGACACGATCCTCATGCAGTTTCCGGTCAACTGGATGGGTGCGCCCTGGTCGTTCAAGAAGTACATGGACGATGTTTACACGGTCGGCATGGACGGGCGGCTCTGCAAGGGTGACGGTCGCGTGGCCGAGGCGCCCAAAGCCAACTACGGCATGGGCGGCGCGCTCAACGGCACGTGCTATATGCTCTCGGCCACACTGAACGCACCGGCCGAGGCCTTCGACGATCCGTCCGAGCCGTTCTTCGAAGGTACCTCGCTGGACGACCTGCTGCGGCCGATGCATCTGAATGCCAAATTCTTCGGCATGTCGCCGCTGCCCACCTTCGGCGCCTTCGACGTCATGAAGAACCCCGAGATCAACGCGGATCTCGCGCGCTTCGACGCGCATCTGAAGACCGTTTTCAATGACGCTCAGCATGCGACGCCCTGACATTCGACTGTACACGGCCGCCACGATGAACGGCTACAAGCCGGTCATCTTTCTTGAAGAGGCGGGCGTGCCTTATGGCCTCAGCAGCCTGTTCGAGTGCCTGGCGCGCCGCATTCGCATTCGGATAGACGTAGTGGTCGCAGGGATACACCTTCCGATCGTCGACATGAAACGGTCCGGATTTCGGAACGATGTTATGTAGGACTAACCGAGCGTGATCCACATCGCAGCTTACGAAATGGCAACGTCAGCGATCGCACGGGACCGTTCAACTCCAGTCCGTCGAGACGTCGTCAGGATCGACCAGCGTCAATCCTGACGACGGCAATGGCAGCGCCGTCTTGTAACGCACCTGCTTGAGCGCGAAGCTCGAACGGATGTTCGAGACACCCGGGATTGTCGTCAGACGTTCGAGGATGAAGCGCTCCAGCGTCTTCATGTCCGGCATGACCACGCGCAGCAGGTAGTCGGCATCGCCCGACATCAGATAACACTCCATCACTTCCGGACGTTCCGAGATGGCCTGCTCGAAGCGCTGAAGTGCGTCCTCGACCTGCTTCTCAAGACTCACCTGGATAAACACGTTGATTCGCAGGCCAAGCGGCTCAGGATTGAGCAATGTGACTTGCTGCTTGAACAACCCGAGTTTCTCCAGGGCGCGGACACGATTGAAGCAAGGGGTCGGCGACAAGTTGACCGATCGCGCCAGCTCGGAATTAGTGATGCGGGCGTTTTGCTGGAGCTGGCTGAGGATGCCGATATCGATACGGTCCAGCCGTTTGGGTGGCGAGGTCATAGATGAAATATTCCGTGGATGTAGGCCCATGCGGAATAAATACACCATCCCGGCTCCGGATCGCAAGTAAATGAGAGGCATATTTTGCGGCTGGCTGGCTAACATGTATCGAACCATCCATGAACCGAACGCCTCCATCCGGGAGTTGTGCCATGACGGATTTATCCAGCGGTAGCGAACAGATGCAATTCCTCGGACGAGGCGGGGAAGATAGCGACCCCGAGGAAACGGCCGAGTGGCTGGAGGCGCTCGATGCCGTGGTCGCCCATGTCGGCAAGGACCGCGCGCAGTATCTGTTCGATTGTCTGGCCGAGCATGCACTTGCACTGGGCGTCGAGTCTTCCCGCGCCCGCGTCACGCCCTACATCAACACGATTCCGCGAGAACGACAGGCGCCCTATCCAGGCGATCTCGAACTCGAGGAACGGCTCGCCGCCGCGCTGCGCTGGAACGCGCTTGCGATGGTCGTGCGTGCGAACAAGGCGTATGGCGAACTCGGCGGTCATATCGCGAGCTATGCATCGGCGGCGGACCTCTTCGAAGTGGGCTTCAACCATTTCTTTCGGGCCGCTGCACCTGGGGCCGAAGAGGGCACGGGTGGCGATCTCGTGTATTTCCAGCCGCACTCGTCGCCGGGCGTCTATGCACGTGCCTACCTCGAGGGATTCCTGAGCGTGGAACACCTGCAGCACTACCGGCGTGAAATCGCCGGCCCGGGGTTGTGTTCGTATCCGCACCCGTGGCTGATGCCGGACTTTTGGCAATTTCCGACCGGCTCGATGGGCATCGGCCCGATCAACTCGATTTACCAGGCGCGCTTCATGCGCTATCTGCAGAACCGCGACCTCGCGCAGACCGAAGACCGCAAAGTGTGGGGCTTCTTTGGCGACGGCGAGATGGACGAGCCGGAATCGACCGCTGCGCTGTCGCTCGCGGCGCGCGAAGGGCTCGACAACCTCGTGTTCGTGATCAACTGCAACCTGCAGCGGCTCGACGGTCCGGTGCGCAGCAACGGCCGCATCATCGATGAACTCGAAGCGCAATTCATCGGCGCGGGCTGGAATGTGATCAAGGTGCTGTGGGGTTCCGACTGGGACGCGTTGTTCGCGCGCGACCGCACCGGTGCACTGCTGCGCGCGTTCGCCCACACGGTGGACGGCCAGTTCCAGACTTTCTCGGCCAACGACGGGGCTTACAACCGCGAACGCTTCTTCGGCCAGAACCCTGAACTCGCAGCACTCGCCGCACAGCTGAGCGACGAGGATATCGACCGCCTGCGCCGCGGCGGCCACGACGTGCGCAAGTTGCACGCGGCCTACGCGAAGGCGCTTGAGCATCGAGGCCAGCCCACGGTGATTCTCGCCAAGACGATGAAGGGCTTCGGCATGGGGGCGGCGGGCTAGGGCAGGATGACGACGCACCAGCAGAAGAAGCTCGGTTTCGACGATCTGAAAGCATTTCGCGATCGTTTCCGCTTGCCGCTGTCGGACGAGGACGTCGAACAGGTGAAGTTTTACAAGCCAGCGGGAAACAGCCCGGAAATGCAGTACCTGCATGCGCGCCGGGCTGCCTTGGGAGGCTATCTGCCCAGAAGGCGGAGAGTGGCATCGAAGGGGCTGACCGTTCCTTCGTTGCAAACCTGGGGACAATTCGCGCTGGAGGCGGGCGGCAGGGACATGTCCACGACCATGGCGCTGGTGCGCATGCTGACCGCGCTGCTCAAGGACGCGGAATTCGGCTCACGCGTGGTGCCAATCGTCGCCGACGAGGCGCGCACGTTCGGCATGGCCAACATGTTCCGCCAGGTCGGGATCTATTCGCCGCTCGGGCAGCTGTACGAACCTGAAGACCTCGGTTCGATGCTCTATTACCGCGAAGACACCAAAGGGCAAATTCTCGAAGAGGGGATTTCGGAGGCGGGCGCGGTGTCGTCGTGGATCGCGGCGGCCACGTCGTACAGCGTGCACGATCTGCCGATGTTGCCGTTCTACATCTACTACTCGATGTTCGGCTTTCAGCGCATCGGCGACCTCATCTGGGCCGCCGCCGATCAGCGTGCACGGGGTTTCCTGATCGGCGCGACGTCCGGCAAGACGACGCTCGGCGGCGAGGGCTTGCAGCATCAGGACGGCAGCAGCCATCTGGCGGCCTCGACGATTTCAAATTGCCGCGCGTACGATCCCGCGTTCGCATATGAGGTTGCCGCGATCGTCGACGAGGGCATGTGCGAGATGGTCGAACGTCAGCATGACGTGTTTTATTACGTCACGGTGATGAACGAGAATTACGCGCAGCCGTCGGCGCCGCAGGACGATCCGCAGGCATTGCGCAAGGGCATACTCAAGGGCATCTATCCGCTGCCGTCGAACTCAAACGAGGCGGCATGCGTGCAACTGCTCGGCTCAGGAGCGATCCTCGGCGAGGTGATCGCCGCGCAGCAGATGCTTAGGGACGAATGGGGCATCGAGGCCGCGGTCTGGAGCGTGACCAGTTTCACCGAATTGCAGCGCGACGGCATGGCTGCCGAGCGGCTCGCGCGCCTCGGCGAAGCAGCGCCGCTGCCGTTTGCGACCGCAGCGCTCGGCGCGTCGACCGGTCCGGTGATTGCCGCGACGGACTACGTGCGCGCTGTACCTGAACTGATTCGTGCATACGTGCCGCGTCGCTACGTCACGCTCGGCACCGATGGCTTCGGCCGCAGCGATACGCGTCAGGCTCTGCGCGAATTCTTCGAAGTGGACCGCGCGTCGATTGTGATTGCCGCATTGAAGGCGCTCGCGGATGACGGCGAGATCGACGCCGGTGTTGTTGGCAGGGCGCGCCAGCACTATGGCAAAGCCGGGTCGACGGGCGTTGCTTCGTGGGAGCGATAAGTACCTTTTCGATTGCACGCCCATAGATGGTGCGCTACCGGCCGTGCAGGATCTTGTCGAGGTGATGGCTGAACATGCTTTGTCGCTAGCACGAGTCGCTGCCAGACCGTATTGAATTCGAGCAGTTCCTCCCGACTGATACCCGTGATGCCTCGGTCACGCATGGCAACTTCCAACGCCTCGGCCTAAGCATTGCGAAGCTCTGCCACAGTCGCTCACCCTTGCCCACAGCAGCGAATGTGACTGGGTAGAGCCCATGCCATTCAGCCGCAATCGCACTCCAGTCAATCGTCAGCCCCTCTTGGTGGCTCCACTCGAGCAACTAGAGTTGCAGTAGATATATTTCGGTCTGCTTGAGAATCGCGTCCGAGAGTCCAGGATCTTGAACGATCCGCGACATCGTCACTGCCCCAATCATCGCTGAAACCGCAACAAGCGCCTTCTCTTTCGCGGTCCGACGGCCAACACCCCCGAATTGTGCGGCCACAATTTCAACCAGCTCCATAAACCCGCCGGACGCTTCGGCACGGGTGTCCTCACTCGAGCGCACTAGCTCACTTCCCAGCCCGGCCAGCGGACAGCCTCCGGCGGGGTCGTCCCTGTGCTCTCTCGCCAGATAACTCGCTGCAATTGCGGCGAGGCTTCCCTTGCCACCAGGTTCCCGAGCCGCTGCGCTGACTCTTTCCACAATCGAGTCCATCCCGACCCCACACGCCTCGGCAACCAGTTGGTCTTTTGAAACGAAGTGGCCGTAGAACCCGCCGTGCGTCAGGCCGGCTGCCGCCATCAATTCACAGATTCCAGTCGACCGGATGCCGTTGCGGCAAAACTCTGCCGCTGCCGTCTTCACGATTCTCTCTCGCGTCTCAGCTGCTTCCAGCTTCGATTTTTTCACTTGGCGCGCCCTCCCGACTGTTGCCCCGGTGATATACGAGGTCGTGGCTTTTGCTCAACGCCTACCTACAACTGCCCTCTGGTTGAAATCCGACCTCGGCGTAAGGATATTGCTTCCTCAGTTGACCATTTAGATGGCATATATAATCTTATACCAATTTCGCGGTCGAGCGAAATCCAAGACTCGAATAGGTATCTCGTGCTGGTCAACTGAACCAGATGAATCGCACCGGTTGCGACGCGAGGGATTCAGGCTCAGGGTGCCGTTGCGTTTGTACTCGAAGCCGTGACTTTCGGCGCGTCCGGACGAAAGCGGCAGCATTCGGTCCTTGCGATCGAGTGCCTGGATCGCCGCTTTTTCGTCCACGCGGAACACAGCCGTAGGGGCAGGCGGATTCAGTCGACCAGACGCCGTTGCGGCAAAACTCTGCCGCTGCGGTCGTCACGATTCTCCGCCGCGCCTCAGCTGTTTCCAGCTTCGATTTTTTCACTTGACGCCCCTCCTGACTGTTGCCCCGGTGATACACGAGGTCGTGGTTTTCACTCAGCACCTACCTACAACTGCCCTCTGGTTGAAATCCGGTCTCGGCGTAAAGACATTGACCCTTCAATTGACAATTTAGATGTTGCATGTCATCTTCCTCCACTTTAGAGGTCATGCACAATCCAAAGAGGGCATAGGTGTCATGTGCAAGTCAGCGTCAAGTAGGCGCCGCCGAGGCACGTTTGCCTGTGATTGCGAGGCCGGTCACTGTGCCGGCTTTGACCCATTCGACAACCGACTTTTCAAGGGTATGAACAGTGGACACGCAAAATCAGTCAGCGGCTGCGGGGCGGCCGGATGGGAGTGTGGCTCGCACAGGACTGCGATCACGCTCGCAAACAAAACTCTGGTTGTGGTCTGGAGCAGTCGCGGCAACGCTTGGGGCGGGATGGCTTGTGCTCTCGCACACAGGCGGCGATGCGTCAGCCGCCGTGCGAGCCGCCCCACCCACAGTTACGGTGAGCAAACCCCTGGTCCGCGAACTCAACACACAGCTCAGCTTCCTCGGCCAGTTTTCTGCCGTAGACCAGGTCGAGATTCGTGCTCAGGTGGGGGGAACGCTGACGGGCATCTTTTTCAAGGACGGCAGTATCGTCCATAAGGGAGACGTGCTCTTCACCATCGACCCCGTCCCCTATGAAATCCGGCTCGCCCAGGCAAAGGCTCAACTTGAAACGGCAAACTCGAAGCTCATCCTTGCCAACCTCGAGTTGTCCCGAGCGCAAGAGCTGGAACATAGCAGCGCGGGGACGGTTGAAAACGTTCAGCAGAAAACATCGGACCAGCAGACAGCGCAGGCGGCAGTAGACGACGCGAAAGCACAGATTCGTGACGCGCAGTTCGACCTCGACCACGGCCGCATAACCGCGCCGTTTACCGGACGCATTGGCTCGCACCAGGTCTCGGTTGGAAATCTGATTGCAGGCAGCCGAGCGGCCACCAGTCCGACCACTTTGCTTGCCACGCTCGTGTCCCTCGATCCAATCTACATGAACTTCGATATGAGCGAGGCCGACTACGAGACATTCTCCCGATTCCGTACGAAGCTGGACGGTACACCTTCTAACAAGGTGATACTGGCGCCCGGAAACGACCGGAAGTACACGGTGCAGGGTACGTTCGATTTTGTAGACAACGTCATCGACCGCTCCAGCGGGACGATTCACGCTCGGGCCACCGTTCCGAACCCCGACCTTTCGCTGACGCCGGGCGAGTTCGCACGCGTGAAACTGGCAATTGAGAATCCCAGGCCAACTCTCCTTGTCCCCGATGCCTCGGTCCAGGCAGACCAGTCGCAACACGTGGTCATGACCGTATCTCCAGACGGAACCGTCGTTCCCAAACAGGTCGACATTGGAGACATGCGCGGTGGCCTTCGGGTAATCCGCTCCGGGCTGACACCCGATGACGAAGTCGTGGTCGACGGAATTCCCTATGCGGCCCCAGGAGCGAAAGTCGAGTCGCAGAACGGAGCCGTCCGCTTTGCGGCAAACCAGGATTAGGACCGGCCGAGACCATGCGCATTGCACACTTCTTCATCAGGCGACCGCGTTTCGCAATTGTCGTCAGCAGCTTCCTGACCTTAATCGGACTGGGCGCGATGTTCGGGCTTCCGGTAGCGCAGTATCCGGCCATTGTCCCGCCGACGGTACAGGTCACGACCTACTACCCGGGCGCATCTGCCGAGACGATTGCCCGTACGGTCGCAACTCCGCTCGAGCAGCAGATCAACGGCGTGGAAAACATGCTCTATATGAGCAGCCAGTCGACTGGAGACGGCAATCTCACCATTACGGTTACGTTCCGGATCGGCACAGACCTGAACGTCGCTCAGAATCTCACGCAGAACCGCGTCCAGGATGCACTCTCCCGGTTGCCGGAAGACGTACAGCGCGAAGGCGTGCATGTACGGAAGACAACGCCAGCCATTCTTATCGCTGTCCACTTCTATTCGCCGGACAAGTCGCGTGACCTTTTGTACCTCTCGAACTTCATCACTCTGCACGTACGGGATGTGCTTGCCCGATTGCCCGGCGTAGGGGATACCCAGTTGGATGGCGAGCGGCAGTATGCGATGCGAGTCTGGCTGGACCCTGACAAGATCGCGTCGCGCAATCTGACCGCCGGTGACGTATTGACGGCGCTCCGCGCGCAGAACATCCAGGTATCGGCGGGCGTCCTCAACCAGCCCCCGGTCGCGGGTAACAGCGCCTACCAGACTGGTATCGAAGCGCTCGGGCGCCTCTCTACGCCCGAGCAGTTCGGGGACATCATCGTAAAGTCGGATGACCAGGGTCGCGTGACGCGCGTGCGGGACATTGGTCGCGTCGAGCTTGGGGCGGCAGATTACGGTTCGTCGGCATATATGGACCGTACGGATTCCGCCGCGCTCGTACTGTTTGGCGAACCGAGCGCAAACTCGCTGACGGTGGAGCGAGAAGTACTCGCCAAAATGAAGGAATTGAAGAAGACCTTCCCACCCGGCGTTGACTACAAGATCATCTACGACCCGACAAACTTTGTCGGAAAATCCGTGCACGAAGTCATCATTACCATCTTCGTCGCAATCCTGCTCGTTGTAGGTGTCGTGTTCGTCTTTCTCCAGAAATGGAGAGCCGCCGTCATACCTGTCGTTGCGATCCCGGTATCGGTGCTCGGTTCGTTCATCATCCTCTATCCATTCGGTATCTCGATAAACAACCTTTCGTTGTTCGGGCTTGTGCTGGCAGTTGGCATCGTCGTCGACGATGCTATTGTTGTGGTCGAAAATGTCGAAAGGAACATGAGTGCAGGCCTAGGGCCAAAAGAGGCGGCGCACAGGACGATGGACGAAGTAGGTGGCGCCCTGCTTTCCATTGCGCTTACGTTGTGTGCCGTCTTCGTGCCGACTGCATTCATCAGTGGAATCTCCGGACTTTTCTTCCGCCAGTTCGCCATCACGATTGCGGCATCGACGGTGATTTCCTGCTTTGTTTCACTTACGCTCAGCCCTGCCCTCTGCTCCATTCTCTTCAAGTCAAACGGTGAGCACGGACACGCTCGCACGACCCTCGTGGGACATTCGCTGGATAGGGGCTTCGCCCGGTTCAACACGTTCTTTGACCGTGTCTCGAACGGCTACGGCAATCTCACGCGGCGTCTCGTGCGTGGACTGACCGTGGTCCTGGCGGTCTATGTCGGATTGATTGCTCTCTCCGGCGCCGAATTTTCCCGTACTCCGACAGGCTTCATTCCGGAACAGGACCAGGGCCTGTTGATCGCAATCATCCAGCTACCCCCGGGTGCTGCGCTCCCAAGAACGGAGAGCGTTGTCAAGAGAGCCACGGACATCATTCTCAAAACCAAGGGGATTGAACACGTTGCTCCGTTCGCAGGGTTCGATGTCACAACTTCGACGATTGCTTCGAACACCGGAACAATCTTTGTGGGATTGCCGTCGCTGTATAACCACTCGGTCCCGGGCGTGAACGCTGCATCTGCCTTGGCTGAGCTGCGCCGCAGCCTCTCGACAATCAAGGATGCCCGTATTCTGGTTATCCAGCCGCCCCCGGTGCAGGGGCTTGGCAGTGCTGGCGGATTCAAGATGATGCTTGAAGACCGCGCGGGCCTTGGCCCGGACGGACTCGTCAAGGCCGCCAACGCGCTCGTGGCGGCGGCAAACAAGGACCCAGACTTTGCAGGAGTTTTCACCCTGTTCAACACCAGATCGCCGTCCGTGTACGTTGACATTGACCGTTTGAAGGCCGAAAAGCTTGGACTGACTCCCACAGACGTCTTTTCTGCGCTGCAGGTGTATCTGGGTTCCCAGTACGTCAACGACTTCAACTATTTGGGGCGGACGTACCAGGTGATCGCTCAGGCGGAAAGTCAGTTGCGTGAAAGCAATCAGGATATTACCCGGATCAAGACACGCAACGCAGCCGGACAGATGATTCCACTTGGGACAGTCGCGCAGTTGAATGCAGACACGGTTCCGTATCGGGTACCTCGCTATAACCTGTTCCCGGCCGCAGAAATCATGGGGGCTGCAGCCCCAGGGGTTGCGTCGGGTACAGCATTGCGCCGCATGGAGGAACTGGCGCATCAGGTTCTTCCCAAGGGTATCGAGTTCGAGTGGACTGATCTTGCCTTCCAGCAGCAGCAGCGCGGCGTGCCTACCCTGCTTGTTTTTGGCGCGGCTGCTCTGTTCGTCTTTCTCGTTCTGGTTGCGCAATATGAGAGCTGGAAGTTGCCGCTTTCGATTGTCCTGATAGTGCCCATGTGCATTCTCGCGTCTGTCACGGGGCTCATTGCGAGAGGAATGCCGATTGACATCCTGGCGCAGATAGGATTTGTGGTGCTTGTTGGTCTGGCGGCGAAGAATGCCATTCTGATCGTCGAGTTCGCCCGTCAGGGCGAGAACGAAGGATTGTCCGCGATCGATGCGGCCGTCCAGGCCGCACGGACCCGCCTGCGGCCGATCTTGATGACTTCCTTCGCATTCATCCTCGGTGTCGCACCGCTCGCTGTTGCCACTGGGGCGGGCGCAGAGATGCGCCAGTCGCTGGGGACGGCGGTTCTGTTCGGCATGATAGGGGTGACCTGCTTCGGCCTGCTTTTCACACCGGCCTTCTACATTCTGATTCGGAAACTCGGCGCCAAAGTCCGCGCGTACGGCCAGGAGGAGCACGCATGAAACACAACAACGCCCTGTCTCGCCAACGCTACCGGTCTGAGGGATTTTCTGGCAGCGCAATGCCCCCGGGTCGTCAACGCGGTAGTCCGAGCACATTTGCCGCATCCGTGGCCTTGGCGGTCACACTCTCCGGATGTGCCGTCGGCCCGGACTACGTGGCGCCGACCACGCAGTTCGCACCGTTTCATAACACCATCACG
>NZ_JAFLRF010000081.1 GCF_017315705.1 Trinickia mobilis
GGCCGGGAGTACGAGGCGCCGCAGGGGGAGACGGAGACGCTGATCGCGCAGATCTGGGAGCAGGTGCTGGGCGTGGCGCGCGTCAGTCGCGCGGACAACTTCTTCGAGCTGGGCGGACACTCGCTGCTGGCCATGCGAGTCGTGGAGCGGATGCTTGCCGCGAATCTGATCGTTGACGCACGCGCTTTCTTTATTACAGCCAACCTCGCAGAGCTGGCGACGGCGGCAAGAAAAATGAAGGAAATAGAACTGTGAATGTCAATGATCTCCTTGTAAGGCTGGACAGAAGCAATATTACGCTTGCCCTCAAGGACGGGAGCTCGTCGTGCGAGGTGAAGAAGACGCAATCGATGATCATCTGCTGCATCCCGCCGGCATGCGGCGACAGAACCTGCGCAACACGTCACTGTTGGAGATTGACCCATGGGACAGAATAAATTGTCCAGCAGGGAATCACCTTCGGCGTCGTATTCTATTAAGGATGTCGGCGCCGCGCCAAACGAACTTGCAGCAGTTGGCAAACTCAGAGTTGGCGTGGTTTTCGCGCCAGCGGCTTCAACTTACTTCGTCGTCAAGCGTGATGACGGCGAGCCATGCGGCGTCACTGTCGACCTAGGTAGGGCTCTCGCTAAGGCCGCCGACGTCCCTGTTGAGTTTTTCGCTACGCCTAACTCAGGCGAATTGACCGATGCGGTCGAAAACGAACTGATCGACGTGGCGTTTGTGCCAATCGACGATGAACGCAGGAGGCGTGTGGCGTTCGGACCTGCCTATTTCAACGCCGAGAGCACGTGCCTCGTTCAGGGAAATTCGGAATTCAAATCGGTCTTGGACCTCAACCGGCCAGAAGTGCGGGTTGCCGGCATATCGAACACGACGACAATTCGCAGTGCAGTGCGTGTTCTGCATTTGTCTACGATCATGCCGGTCTCCTCTATCGGCGAGGCCATCGACATGTTGTGCAGCGGCCGCGTTGACGCGGTCGCTCTATCACGCGATGTCCTAGCCGCTTACCAGCCGCGAATCGTTGGGTCTCGCCTTCTCGACGGGAGTTTGCATGCAACCGGCATTGCGATTGCAATTCCAAAAGGGCGGCCGCTGGCGCTTGCTTACGTCCGCGCCTTCCTCGATAACGCCAAGGCGTCCGGGTTGATCCGTCGCGTGTTTGACCTGAATGGTTTTGAGGCAGAACCTGTCGCACCAATCGACAGCGCGACTTAATACCACAGCCGTAACTAATTCGTGGTGCCATGGCGAACGTAGTCGTGCGCGACGCCTTCGACGTAGCCGAAGCCCATCGGCAGCATGGGCTGCGTGCGTTCGAGCGCCTGTCATTGGCTCTTCTCGTCCACGCACAGGACCAATGCATTCTCGGGCGGGCTCGGGTACAGGCCGACCACGTCGCGCAGTTTCTCGATGAAGAATTGATCGGTCGAGAGCTTGAAGCTTTCGCTGCGATGCGGTTGCAGGCCGAGCAGCTTGAAGTAACGGTGCAAACTCTTTGGCGAGATAGCCGTTTCGGCGGCGATCGTGCGCACGCTCCAGTGCGTGGAGCCATCCGCCGGCTTTGTGTGCAGGGTCTTGTGAATCAGTTGAGCCAGCCTCTCATCGTCAATCGTGCGCGGTTTGCCGGGACGTACTTCGTCATACAGCCCGTTGATGCGATGCTCCAGGAACCGGATACGCCACTTGCCCACCTGGCACGCGTGAGTTGAAGACGCTGGGCAATTGCGCTGTTGCGCTCCCCGGCAGCAGCAGGCAGCACGATGCGCGCACGCGTCACCAGCGCCGCCGAAATCGAGCGCGAACGCGCGATCGAAGTCAGTTGCGAGCGCTCATCTTCACTCAACACCAGTTCGGCCTTCGGTCGTCCTATGGGCATGCTGGTAGTTAACAACAGAACGGAACACTAGAAGGTTGCAAAAGGCGTCGGCGCCAGACATGCGCGAAGAGTACGAATACCACTGTCTGATTGCGGTTAGGTTCGCCTTTACAAACTGGCTTTCGCATTTGCGTCCGGGTGCTTGCCAAACTGCCGCAGGATTGTCCTCCTCGGGCAGCGGGCGCGTGGCTGTCAAACCGGCCCGCAATCAGCCGCATTCGGGCGGGTGGATTTCCGTTGTGCTGCAAAAAAGGACACGAATGGTGAGCAGATCTGTGAACATCGACGACCACAACTGCAATCATGCAGAAAAATTGGTTTATCAGTGGTCCTGCATGTCGGGTTATGCGATGGAAGAGGCATTCTACGACGGGCGCGCGCCATGTGACTTTGCGACGTTAATAAGAACGCAAAACGTTGACTATTCAAGTGCTGGTGCTGCTCTAGGAGCCGACGAAGCGGAATGCTCGAGGAGCGGCGATGATCGACACGATGTTGATCTCCGGGCCTCAGTAGTTCGATGAGAAACGCTCTCTTTTCAAGTAAGAAATGCACATCAAGACATTCAGGATTTAGTCGACATGGACAGTCAAACGTATAGTGAAAATTCAGTATCGCAGCAGCGTCGTCATTTGACGTTTCTTGATACCACGTTGAGAGACGGTGAGCAGGCACCGGACAATGCCATGACGCCGGAGCAGAAGCTGAAGCTGGCGCTGATGCTGGAGGATGCAGGCGTCGAAACCATCGAGTTGGGGTTTCCTGCGTCGTCGCCCGCCGACTTTATAGCGACGGAGATGATCAGCGCCCAGTTGACAAGTTCTTCATTTGCAACGTTTTCGCGAGCGCTGATCAAGGACGTGGAGACCGCGATCAAGGCAGGCGGTACGAGTGATCGTCACCTGGTCATGATGGTCGCGACAGGAAGCGATTTGCACCTGAAGCACAAACGCAATATCACGCGCAATCAAGGTATCCTGGAAGTCGAGTCTGCCGTCGCGTTCGCCCGTAGCGCAAGCATTCGAAATATTGCGGTCGGAATTGAGGATGCGAGCAGGGCCGACCATGGCTATATGGAGATGCTCGCTTCGGCTGCCGTGGACGCTGGTGCGAACCAGATCATCTTCGCCGACACCACGGGCTACGCGACACCAGACAGTTTTTATCGGCTAATCAAAAGCGCGCGTGACTGGGTCGGACCGACGGTCAAGCTTTCGACGCACTGTCACAACGATCTGGGGCTTGGCCTTGCCAACGCTCTCGCCGGCGTGAACGCCGGGGCCGACGAAGTCCAGGCTACGCTGGGCGGCATTGGAGAAAGGGCAGGCAATACGTCGCTGGAACAGATGGTTGCTCTGTTGCAGTACAAGAACGAATACAGCGTTTTCAGCAACATCAAGCTTTCGAAGTTGTACTCCGCATACAACTGCTTGCGGGAAATCGTCGGTTTAGAAGAGCAACGCACCCAGCCGCTGTTCGGAAAACACGCTTTCAGCACTGCTGCGGGAATACACCAGCAGGGAATTCTGAACAACCCCGACACATACGAATATGTAAAGCCCGAGGATGTGGGGCGCATGAGAAAACTGCTGGTTTCCCGCCATTCTGGCCGTTCGGTAATCAGGCACACTCTCGGCAGCATGCGCGTCGAATTCGACGAGTCAGACGTAGATCGCTTGTATGAAGCGCTCATCTGCGGAGGACATCAGCCAACCTGCTCAGAATTGAACGATCTGGAAGCGCGGATTCGTGTGGAGTTTTTTGGTGTAAATGTCTGAGTAACAGAGTGATTTTTCGCATAGCCGGGTTGGATATATATATATGAAACCTATTTACGTCTTTAGCGATGTCGAGAGCCGTATCGTCAAGCGGATGTTCGAAGCCATCGATGTGTCGCCCTATGCCGACTATCACCGCTTCTCGGATGAACTTCGCAGCAAGGTGAGCGCACATGGAATGCCTGCCTTTCTGAAAAATCTTAGTGAGCAGATTGCTGAAAGCCGGAAGGATGGGTGTTCCATCCACGTGCTTGAAAATTGCCCGGTCGATGAAGACCTGCCTTATCTGGGACACGTCAATCCAGCGGCGGACAAGAAGCGCGAGAAAAAGAGTTTCGTGGCAGAATCGTTTATGGAGTTGATTTCCCTTATTCTTGGAAATCCGCTGATCTCCTATAGTGATCGCAACGACGGAGACTTCTTTACGGACGTGATCTCGCTCGACCGCTTCAGGGGAGGGCGTAGCGGGTTTTCCGACGGAGATCTGGTCTATCACAACGATCGAGCAAGTCATCCTGTGCGCGCGGACTACATTGCGTTGCTCGGAATGCGCTGCGTTCCCGATGATTTGACTTATACGACATACGTAGACGGAAGAGATATTCTTGAGCGCCTGTCTGAGTCCAGCCGCGCCGCTCTAAAGGTCAGTTGTTTCGTGACGGACATCGACGATCGGACGCGTGAAAAGAATCCAGATCGGAAACACTCCGAGCCTCATGCGATTCTAAGCGACGACTGCGCAATCCGCTTCATTGATACGCTAACCAGGCCTAATGTTGATGCTCCGCGCACAGCGCTGGAAGCGCTGCTTGAATTCAAAGATGCCATTAGCAATGCGAAGAAATATCGACATCGCATCAAGAATGGCGATCTGCTGATCTTTTCAAACCAGTATGGTTTGCATAACAGGGAAAGAATTGAAATCCCGGAGGACGGGGCGCATGACGACCGGTGGTTGTTGAAGACGTACAATTTTTCGAGTCATCAGGTGGCGCAAAAGCATGCGTCGCATTGGGTCGGCAGCAAATTCGGATGCGTGTCTAACTGATATCCGCCCAGGGATTTTGAATATTGGCCATAAGCCGGGTCGTTATGTCGCCTATCGCACAATCGGCTTTGTGGAGAAATTGTCATGCCGAAGACACTATTCCAAAAAATTCTTGGCGCGCATCGGGTCGCCTCCCTGAATGACTGGGAAGACCTGATTTACATCGATCTTCATTTGCTACATGAGATCAACACGCCGCAAGCTTTCGATGGATTGAGGTCCGCGGGGCGGATGGTGCGCAGGCCGGAGCTGACGCTTGCCACCGAGGACCATAACACTCCGACCCGCTCGGTGGATGCTCTCAATTCCGACGCCGCTGTCAGGCGTCAGGTTGACTTGCTTCGAGCCAATTGCGAGGAGTTTGGCATACGGAATCTGCGTCTCGGAGAGGCGGGCCAGGGAATAGTTCACGTACTGGCGCCGGAGCAAGGGCGTGTGTTTCCCGGTTCCACGTTGGTATGCTGCGACTCGCACACCACGACCCATGGGGCGTTTGCTGCTCTTGCGCTCGGGATCGGCACGAGCCAGGTCGAGCATGTTTTGGCGACCCAGACATTGCGCCTTCCGAAAGCCAGGACGATGCGCATGACGATCAAGAATCGACTCGGGGACAAAGTCAGCGCGAAAGATCTGGCGCTCGAGATCATCAATCGCTTCGGTACGGGCTGTGGCATCGGTCACGTCGTCGAGTTTGCCGGGGAAGCGGTAAATGCGCTCAGCATGGAAGGCCGGATGACTCTTTGCAACATGTCGGTTGAGGCCGGAGCGCGCGCCGGAATTATCGGTGTCGACAACGTGACAATTGACTACCTACGCGCAGCGTTTGCAGTGAGCGGGCGACAGCTAGACCCCGAAGATGTAGCACGGTGGCGTCAGTATTGCAGCGACGATCTCTCGGTATTCGATGCGGAAATGGAAATTGACGCAGCTTCCGTCAAGGAGCGCGTGACTTGGGGCACGGTCCCTTCCCAAAGTATCGGCTTTGACGAGCCCATACCAGACATAGCCAGTTTGGTCGGCGATACCGAGCGGCAGGCGGCCGAAAGAGCATTTGCGTACATGCAGGTCCGTCCTGGGCAAATGCTACGGGATATCAGGATCACTAAGGTGTTCGTTGGATCATGCACCAACGGCCGCTTGGAGGACTTGCGCGCCGCGGCAGCGGTACTGGCCGGTCGTCGTGTTCACAAAGACGTTCACATGGTCGTGGTTCCTGGCTCGATGAAGGTTTGCGAGCAAGCTATCCGGGAAGGAATCGACGAAGTTTTTATAAAGGCCGGAGTCGATTTCCGGCGTCTCTCGGGATGTTCGATGTGCGTCGGGCTGAATGAAGACCGCCTTTCCGAGGGCGAACGCTCGCTATCGACCAGCAATAGGAATTTCGAGGGTCGGCAAGGTCCCCGCGCAATGACACATATCGGATCGCCGGCGGTCGCAGCAGCAACTGCGGTGCTCGGGCGAATTGCAAGTCCCACTGACCTTTGAGAGCGACCATGCCTAATTTGCATTGCAGTGTATTGGGATTGCCGCTGCGCAAGAGTAATGTGGATACGGACCAGATCATTCCTGCACGCTTCTGTTACAAGCCAACCCGGTCGGGGCACGGCCAATCCCTGTTCGGGGATTGGCGGCAAGATGAAAAATTCGTACTGAATGACGTGCGATATCAAGGCGCAAAAGCAATCGTTGCGGGGCGCGAGTTTGGAACTGGTTCTTCGCGCGAGTATGCGGTGTGGGCAATCAAAGACGCTGGGTTCGATTATGTGATTTCCGCAAATTTCGGTGATATTTTTTACCGTAATTCGATTTTAAATGGCCTGCTGCCTGTCAGGATCGAAGAGTCTGGAATCTATCGCCTGTGGGAGCTTCTTGAAAAAGATCCGGCAATGTCTCTGGAGATAGATCTGTGCAGCAAGAAATTATCGGCTGCGGGATTGGTGTCTGACATTTTGATCAGCGATCGGGATGTGGATCGATATATGTCGGAAATGAGCGAAATAGAAGAGACGCTATTGTTAATTGCCGACATCGAAGAATTCGAAGCCAAAAATTTCTGATTCTCGACCTGATATTTTATGTTCGTGTCGACGGCATTGGTAATGTGCCGATGTAATTCCGGAAAGATTGTCTTTTTGGATAATTTGATCTATTTAATTGAGGGATGTGGCTGTGAGCATCGATGAGCTTATTGCCAGGTTGACTGAGGCTAAGATCAAGCTGTCCGTTAAAGATGGGAAGCTGATGGTCTTGGCGGAGGAACATAAACTGGATGACGATTTTCTTTTATCGAAAATAAGGGAAAAGAAGACCGAACTGATTTCTCTTCTGAAATCGGAGCGATCAGGAATTATATGGTCGGGTCGATCGCTAACTGCGATTCCATTGGATTGCGAAGTGATCCGTCCGGAGATGCTGACGCTGGTGGAGCTGAGCGAGAATGAGATCAGCAGCCTGGTGGAGCGGATCGAGGGGGGGGCGCGCAATGTGCAGGATATCTATCCGCTCGCGCCACTGCAGGAGGGTGTGCTGTTCCATCACCTGCTGGAGGGCGAGGGGGATCCGTACCTGATGTCGTTGCTGCTGGAGTACGACAGCCGGTCGCGGATGGACCGTTATCTCGAGGCGCTGCAGGCGGTCGTCGCGCGGCACGATGCGCTGCGCACGAGCGTGCACTGGGAAGGGGTGCGAGAGCCGGTGCAGGTGGTGTGGCGTGACGCGCCGCTAGTGATCGAGGAGGTCGGGGGCTTCGAAGACGGTGCCGACGTGGCCGACCAGCTGCACAGGCGTTTCGATCCGCGGCATCACCGTATCGATGTGCAGCGTGCGCCGTTGCTCAGGGGACATATTGCCCAGGATCCGGCCAGCGGCCGCTGGCTGCTCATGCTGCTGTTCCACCACCTGGCGAGCGATCACGTGACGCTGGAGGTGCTGCAGCAGGAGGTCGTCGCGCATCTGCGTGGAGAGGAGTCGCAGCTGCCGGTCCCGCTACCGTTCCGCAACGTGGTGGCGCAGGCTCGCCTGGGTGCCGGTGTGGAGGAGCAGGAAGGGTTCTTCCGCAGGATGCTCGGGGAGGTGGCAGAGCCCACCGCGCCGCTGGGCATGATGGAGGTGCGCGGCGACGGGATTGACGCGGACGAGGCACGGCAGATGGTGGAGTCCGCGCTGTCGCAGCGGGTGCGCAGGCAGGCGCGGGAGGTGGGAGTGAATGCGGCGAGCCTGTTCCACTTGGTGTGGGCGCAGGTGGTGGGACAGCTGTCGGGGCGTGAGGACGTGGTGTTCGGCACAGTGTTGTTTGGGCGGATGCAGGGGCTCACGGGAGCGGAGCGGATCGTCGGTCCAATGATCAACACGTTGCCGGTGCGCATCGGGGTGGGCACGCAGCCGGTGCGCGAGGGCGTGCGGCGGGTTCATGCGTTGCTCGGCGAGCTGATGCATTACGAGCATGCGCCGCTGGTGCTGGCGCAGCGCTGCAGCGGGGTGCCGGCGGGCATGCCGTTGTTCACTGCGCTGCTGAACTACCGGCACAGTGCGGGCAGCGGCACGGGCGAAGGCGGCTGGGAGGGCACCCGGATTTTACGAAGCGAGGAGCGCACGAACTACCCGTTCACGCTGTCGGTGGACGATCTGGGCGAGGGTTTCGGGCTGACGGTCAGGACCGTGGGGGCGATTGGGGCAAAGCGTCTTTGCGGGTATGTGCACAACGTGCTGCAGGGGCTGGTGGATGCGCTTGAGAGTGCGCCGCAGCAGGCGATTGGAGCGATCGGGATGCTGGGGCCGCAGGAGCGCGAGCAGATCCTGAGGGAGTGGAACGGGACGGCTGAGGCGCTGCCTGAGCAGACGCTGGTGGAGCTGTTCGAGGCGCAGGTGCAGAAGGCGCCGGAGGCGGTGGCGGTGGTGTACGAGGGCGCGTCGCTGAGCTACGGCGAGCTGAACGGGAGATCGAACCGGCTGGCGCGGGAGCTGCGGGCGCGAGGGGTGGGCGCG
>NZ_JAFLRF010000082.1 GCF_017315705.1 Trinickia mobilis
CGAGCGCGGCTGCGAGCTCCTCGGTCGAGATCAATGCCCCTGGATCACGCATGTTCGATTCTCCTTTCAGTTTGATATAACGCCTGCGTCGGAACTCTCGCGCCCGATATCCGTAGGACATTTTTGTTAAAAAACACAACCATAATTGCGAGACCGATTCGGCAATAGAGTGTGAGATTATGCTGCTGGGATTGTTTCAACAATAGAATTATTGTCATGTTCATCATGACCGTTTGGAATTATGATCGACGACCTGAGATCGTTTGTTGGTGGAACCTACGACATTTTGCTTTGTGCCACCGTCTCAATATGCCGCCTTGGCGGCAGTGTCACTGAGCGGCGTTATGGAGCCACCTGATGATCGGCGCATATGGCGATGACACAGGCGCTAAGCATCGCGGCGTCGTATGCGCATACGGACGGCAGTGTGAGCGGCTTGAACGGCTCAGGCGATCCGAAGTGGCATACGGTATTGGTACAAGGCGACTACTCGCTTAGCAAGCGTACCGATGTGTACCTGGAGGGCGTGTATCAGCACGCTTCGGGTGAACTGGGTTAGTTCGGGGCGAATGTGGCCGCGATCAACACCTTGTCGCCATCATCAAGCGGCAATCAGACTGCAGTTGCAGTCGGTATGCGTCATCGATTCTGATGAGCCTGTATTGCTGACGAGGCTAAGTGCGGCGAGGTCCAGGGGGCGGACGTCGCGCTGATTTTTTGGGACCGCTGATTCGGAGTCGATACCCAGTCCTGCGCTGTGGTTCAGATACAACTTTGTTGTCGATGCGAGTACCAGCGATTAACGGAAGTACGAACCGTGAAGGCTCGCCGGAGCGGGGTTTTGACAAATAGATGAATCATTGTTCGACGGGGGGTAAGGGACTTTTCCAAATTTGCGGGCTTTCCTCCCGTGCCGGGATTCCTACACTGCGCAGGCTGATTCGTACAGTCATCGAAAAAATCCTGGAGTTAACTCGTGAAAAAGTTTCATTTGGCACTGTCTGCACTCGGTTTGATCGCTGCCTCGTCGGCCAAATTTTTAACCGGTTGATGGGAGACCCTAGCCTATTTCGGAATTGGTGCGTTGAGATTCTGCGAGAATTTGGAATTCTCCCTTGCCAGTTTGGGGATTCATTCGGCAGGTGTGAACTAAAGTCGGAACTGGTGTACAGGGGCGGTGTGAGATTGAAGGCCGTGGAGGTTTCGTAGATCTACGTATTCCAGAGTTCTTCCATTGCTCAACCCGCCGCGCTCGTTGATCGGCACGGGGCACTGATCTGGAAGCTTTGAGGCGACGTTGTCCGTATTCGGCGGAAGTGAGAGATATGACACGGATCTTTTTAGCACAGGTTGACGCAGAAGAAATGGAGCAGTTGTGCCTCCGTCTCTTTGATGGTTGGTGCGAGCGAAGAAGCGTCATACCACTTGCCTACCTCATGCATGCATGGCCGATATTGACCACCAGCCGGCTTGCCGGGATTCGACTGCAGAGCGCCTTGCAGGACCTCCAACAGTTTCATTCCAGCTCGTTGACGCAAGACGATCATCGGATCATTGAGCAGGTGTTGGCGATCAATGCCGATGCACTAAAGAGAAGACCAGAAGGCATCTTGCCATGACGCTCGAGTCGATCGAACCCGCTCCGCTGCGCGTAGCCATCAAGTTGGGGACCGCCGGACCCGCAAACTCGGTCCCGTCGGAAGCTGAACACCTAAATAAAGAGCTCGCCAAACGCGAAGCTCACCTGCAAGAGCGCATCGCCGCCTTGACCGAGGCCGAGCGGATGGCGCATTTCGGCAGCTGGTCGTTCGACCTGCTGGCCAAGAATCCGGACTTCTCCGAGGAGGCGCGCGGCCTGCTAGGCATTGCTTCATTCCCATCCGCGCAGGCCCTGACCGACTATCGCACCAACTTGCACGCCGACGATCGTCGGCGCATTACTGAAATGGTGCGCGCCGCATTTACCCTGGGTAAAGCCTTCGACGCACAACTCCGAGTGGTGCGCGAAGATGGCGGCCTGCGATGGTTGCGGGTGATTGGCGGACCCGATGCCAAAGTTCCACGCCGGGTGCTGGGCGTCCTGTGCGATATCACGTCGCTCAAGCGCATCGAGATGCAGCAGCGCGTAGAGCTGGAGGTCGCTCGCCTGCTGGCCGGCACCGATGCACTTCCACGGATCGTGGGCAAGATCATCCGCATCGTCTGCCAGACGCTCGGATGGGAGTGGGGCGCGTATTGGTCGCTGGATGAAGCGTCGAACCAGATACGTCTGCTCAGAGGCTTGAGCGTTGACCGCAAAGCATATGGCGCGTTTGAAAAGGCCTCGCAGTGCGTCTCATTTCCACCCGGCACGGGTCTGATCGGCGAGGTGTTCCTCAGCGGCGAGCCCCGCTGGGTTACCGATGTCAACAGGGATCAGAGTCTTTTGCACCGCGAATGTGCCATCGAGACCGGTCTGCGCGGCGGTTTCGCTTTCCCGGTGCGGGGCGCCGGACGTGTCATCGGCGTGCTGGAATTCTTTAGCCGCTTTGCCCGCCAGGCGGACGCATCCTTGCCGGCGATCAGTCGCACGCTGGGCGCGCAGATTGGGCAATTCATTCAGCGCAGGCGCTCCGACGAGCGCATCCGCTACCTCGCCAGCTACGATCAACACACCGGTCTCTTGAACCGCACCTCGTTCAACGAACGGCTGCGCCAAGCGATCGCGCGGGCGCAGCGGGACAAGCAGCAGGTGGCGTTGCTGTTCATTGACCTGGACGGCTTCAAACGGATCAACGACACCCTGGGCCACGACGCGGGCGACGCCCTCCTGCGACAGTTCTCGCAGCGCCTGCGCGGCTGCTTTCGCGCGACGGACACGGTGGCGCGGCTGGGCGGCGACGAATTCGCCGCGCTGGTGCTGGACTATGGCGGCGACGCCGAAGTGCTGGCACATTTGGCGCGCAAAGTGCTGCGCTGCACTGGAGAGCCATTTGGACTTCAAGGGCGGGAATACCGGCTCGGCGCCAGCATTGGCGTGGGGATTTTTCCCGAAGATGGTACCGATGCGGTGACTTTGCTCAGGAGTGCGGACATTGCCATGTATCGCGTCAAATTGAATGGCGAGAGCAACTTCCAGTTTTGTTCTGCCCGCGCGGATGCGCTCCAGCACGATCGCCTGGCCTTGGAGGCCAGTTTGGCTCGGGCTCTCAAGCAAGATGAACTCTCGCTGGTTTTTCAGCCCATCTATCATTTGGCGTCGCAGCGCATCATGGGCTTCGAAGCCTTGATGCGTTGGTCGCATCCGGAGCTCGGTAACGTCTCGCCCGGCCGCTTCATCCCGCTGGCCGAGGAAACCGGCCTGATCCGCACGCTTGGCCTGTTTGCGCTCAGGCGAGCTTGCGAAGAGGCCATAGGCTGGCCATGCGCGCTCTCGGTGGCAGTCAATGTGTCGGCGCGCCAGCTGGTCGACGAGCGCTTCCCGCAGCAGGTGTGGCAGACCTTGCAAGCTACCGGTCTGGCCGCCGAGCGGTTGCGCCTTGAAATTACCGAGAGCGCATTGATGCAGCCGCAGGCAGTCGCCCTGCTTGAACAGATCCGTGAACTGGGCGTGCGCCTGTCGATCGACGACTTCGGCACGGGATATTCTTCGCTCGCCTATCTGAAGCGGCTGCCAGTGGACAGCATCAAGCTCGACCAGACCTTCGTGCGCGGCCTGCCGCACGATTCGAACGATACCGCCATTGCGGGCGCGGTCATTGCGCTCGGACACAAATTCAAACTGAGCGTCGTGGCCGAGGGCGTCGAGCGGGACGGCCAGTGCGATTATCTGCGTGAGCTGGGGTGCGATGCGATCCAGGGCTACCTGATAAGCCGGCCGATGCCGGCCGGCGAGGTGGCGGGATGGCTGCGCGCGACCTGCTCAACGTGACGAGCGCGAACAACATTCTTACGTCATGAATTCCGGCGAATATTCTCGATGCGGAAATCCCCACGTTTGGATGCGGAATTCATCGCAAGCGGGCTGACAAGCTTTTTTTTCTTGACTGACGGCAACGGGGAAAATGTAGTGAATCTGACGAATATAAAAATAGGTACGCGCCTGGGCGCGGGTTTCGGGCTCGTGATGTTGCTGATGGTGACATTGATGGTTGTCGTGCAGATTCGTTTAGCCAGCATTGGCGACATCAACGACCGGACCATCGGCGAGCAGTGGGTCAAGGCAGACGCGGCGCAGACCATCAATCTCACGACCCGTGCCAATGCCCGGCAGACCATGGAGCTGTTCATCACGAGCGACAAGGACAAGGTGAGCACGATTCATCAAAGGATCGACACCAACAAGAAGACTATCGACGTGGCGCTTGAAACGCTCGACAAGCTCGTGTACTCGCCCGAGGGAAAACTGCTGCTGGCAAAGATCAGGGAATCCCGCGCGGCATACGTGACCTCGTTTAGCAAAGTTGCCCAGTTGCTGGCAGAGCAAAAGCGGGATGAGGCCACCAGTATGATGAGTGGCGAAACCCTTCCGGCCCTGGATGTTCTACAAACAGACACCACCGCCCTGGTGGATCTGCAGAAGAGGCGGATGGAGGCCAGTGGCGCTGAAGCCCAGCAAAACATTGAGTCAGCCCGTAATCTGATGATTGGACTGGGGGCGGCGGCTGTGTTGATCGGCATCGGCCTTGCTCATTTCATCACACGGTCGATCACGCGCCCCTTGCAAGAGGCGGTCCTGATCGCGCAAGCCGTCGCCTCCGGCGACTTGACAAGCAGCATTCGGACGCAGGCCCGGGACGAGACCGGGCAACTGTTGCAGGCCCTCAAGGACATGAATGAAAGCCTGAAGAAAATTGTTGGCGATGTGCGCACGGGCACTGACACGATTGCGACCGCATCGAGCCAGATCGCGGGCGGCAACCTGGATTTGTCCTCCCGTACAGAAGAGCAGGCGAGTTCCCTCGAAGAGACCGTCGCATCGATGCACGAGCTGACGAGTACGGTCAAGCAGAATGCCGACAACGCCCTGCAGGCGAACCAGTTGGCCGTCTCGGCCGCCGAAGTGGCAAGCAAGGGTGGCTCAGTTATCTTGCAAGTGGTTGACACGATGGGCTCGATCAACGAGTCAGCCAACAGGATCGTCGATATCATTGGCGTCATTGACGGCATCACCTTCCAGACCAACATTCTCGCGCTGAATGCCGCAGTAGAAGCGGCCCACGCCGGGGAACAGGGTAGAGGCTTCGCGGTGGTCGCAGCCGAAGTCAGAAACCTGGCGCAACGCTCCGCGGCAGCGGCCAAGGAAATCAAGACCTTGATTGATGACTCGGTGGACAAGGTCGATGCCGGCAGCAAATTGGTGGCACAGGCCGGGGCCACTATGGATGAGATCGTGGCCAGCGTGCAGCGCGTCACCGACATCATGGGCGAAATCACTGCCGCCAGCCAGGCGCAGAGCACCGGGATCGAGCAGATCAACCAGGCGATGAGCCAGATGGACGATGTGACGCAGCAGAACGCGGCGCTGGTGGAGGAAGCCGCGGCGGCGGCCCAATCGCTGGAAGAGCAGGCGATGAAGCTGGACGAGATGGTTTCCGTATTCAAGGTTGCCGGCACGCAACGATCTGCGTCACCCATCGCGATTCCGCAAAACAGGCCCCGTCCACCAGCACGCAAGGCTCGCACGACGGGTCCGCTAGAGGTCGCTGCGCCCAGGGCCGCGCAGGCCATTGCCGCTGACAGGAACGCCACTGCCGCAGCGGATACAACGGGTGCGGACTGGCAAACATTCTGAGCGAGGTGGAGAGTTGAACAACAGTGAAGCGCTGCTGAAATCGATGGGCGCGGTCGTGCTCTCAAACACCGGGGCAATGGCTCGTTTGGGCGAAGTTGACGGCCGTGAGCATGTTTCTCGACGCAGTATTTCCGCGCCTCACGGCATCGCAGTGTGCGGAGATCACCACGTCGCTTTGGCATGGAATTGAGGACGCCATGTCGTTAATGGCCGATGTGGTTTTGCCCGCCGAATATCACTCGACGCTGCTTGAGCAGACCAATCTGTTGTTAGCTGAATTGAGCGTAATGCGGGAAAGTCATTGACAGTTTCGTAAAACACCCATGCTGGAGCGCTATCTTTGCAATGGATGGACTGGAGAGGCGCGCGATGGCGAAGAAGCGGTTGGACGACGCGACGAAGAATCGCCTCTCGGACTGGCGTGCGTGAGATGGCGAGCGTTTCCGCGATCGGCCGCTCGAAAATCACGTCGTTGGGGCTGCACGGTCATAGTGAAGGTGCCATCGCGCAGCACGTTGTAGATTTGCGTGGACAGCGTCATGGGTCGCTGTAGCGAGTATCGCCCATGGTGGCGCAAATAGCCTGCACCTAGGGAACCCGAGCGATCAAATGCGTCAAGACGGGTTTGCAGGAGGCTTACTGAGGATCTGATTGTCGAAGTCGGAAACCAGCAAACAACAAAACCATCCACCATGAGCAAGTTTGCGGAAACAGCAGTCGTCGGTCTATCGGGAGTCGGCCCTGGACTCGACGAATCGGTCCGTCAAGGGGCGCGGCAAGTGGTTCAACAATCGATCGAAGCGGAGAGCGGTTCGCGAACGTCAAGACGTTACACGAGCAACGCACCGTGGTGCGCAACGGCTACCGCGAATGCGCAGGTCACGTCGGTCGCACAGGTCATCCTCAAGCAGTTGAAGCACGATATTATTTTCCAGGCCGACGTGAACGAAGACTTCGCGGTGACCGCCGTATGGGGGAGTCAGCAGGCGCAGCTTACGGGGCAGGGGAAATATGACGGCGTTGTGGGGTGGTGGTACGGCAAGGGGCCAGGTGTTGACCGGGTGGGTGATGTTCTTCGACATGCGAATCTTGCAGGCACCGCAGAACACGGAGGTGCCGTCGCGCTTTACGGCGACGACCATTCGTGCAAGTGCTCGAGTGTCCCACATCAGTCGGAACACGTGATGATGGGCTGCTCACTTCCCATTTTCTATCCGACTTCTGTACAGGAAATACTCGACTTCGGTGTGCATGCTGTGGCAATGTCACGCACCACAGGATTGTGGACGTCCATGAAGCTCGTGAGCGAGATTGTTGAGACCTCGGCATCGGTTGACGTCGATCTTCGGGGGAGTGGTGCCGAACGTCACGCTTGACGAGCGGATTCCTTCAGGTGGATTCAATATCTGTTGGCCCGACCGTTGCCGTGCAGGAATACTACTGGTGATCCTGATCCAACTTCGACGCAAGCCATTTTATCCCCGGCAGGCCTGAATACCTCGGCCTTCAGGCCGGGGATGAAAGGCGGATGTAGACAGCGCAGGAGGGATGTTCTGATTTTTTAAGGGGAAACGAGGGCGTGCCTATACGGAGAAGTAATCGTATTGGCACATGAACCTCACCACCCGCGTCCTGCGCTTCAGACTGAAAGACAAGCATGCCCCGCTGTTGTGTGAGCTCGCGCGCGACGTGAATTTCGTGTGGAACTACTGCAACGAACTCTCCCAGAAAGTCTGGCGACGTGAAGGCCGGTTCCTGTCGGGCTACGACTTTCATCCGTATACCAAAGGCGCGGGCAAGGCGGGGCTGGGACTGCATTCGCAGACCATCCAGGCCATCGGCGAGGAGTACGCCGTGCGTCGAAAGCAGGCCCAGAAGACCAGGCTGCGCTGGCGCGTGTCGGGCGGGCCACGCCGCTCGCTCGGCTGGATCCCGTTCAAGGCCAGTGCTATCCACTATCGCAACGGTCAAGTGTTCTTCGGCGGCACGGCCCTTTCCCTGTGGGACAGCTACGGCCTGTCGAAGTATGAGATAGGTGCCGGTAACCTCAGCGAGGATGCGCGCGGTCGGTGGTACCTGAACGTGACCATCAAGGTCGCGAAGAAGCCCAAGCCGGCGACTGGTGAGATCGAAAAATCGGTCGGCCTTGACTTGGGCCTGAAAGATTTCGCCGCAACGAGCGATGGCCACGTCATCACCCTCGGCCGGCATTATCGCAAGCTCGAGACGGCGCTGGCGAAGGCGCAGC
>NZ_JAFLRF010000083.1 GCF_017315705.1 Trinickia mobilis
GGCGCCACCTGATTATTCTCCGCTTCTCTATCACCCGACTCGCGCGCCGTTGTCGAAGCCGAGTTTTCCCCGACGCTTCAACCACTTGCAAACCCGTTTTCGCTGACGGGCTCCCCCTGCCGCAACTTTTTGCCCCGACGCGGGTTTTCGCCTCGGGACGCAAGTCTGCCAGAGGACGCACTCCGCTCATCTCAATTTGCAGCTTCAGCCCGCCGGGTTTGACGGCGGCCGAAGGCCGACGGCAAACCCGGCGGAACAGGGCGCGTGCAAACCACCGCTCCACTTCCGCGCGGACCTGCGTGAATCGCAGCTCGACGGCAAACGCGGCGGCACCCGGCCGCCGCGCTGCGCTACCGCTTAGCAATACTGCTCAGGATGCGTGACACTCAACCAACGCCGCGCGCAGCAACGCCCACCCACGCCCGAACCCGTCAAGGCCGCGCAACGCGCGCCCGTAGGGCTTGGCCTTGACGGCGATGGTTGTTCACGCTCGGCACTGCGGTGCAAGACGACTCCGCGGCTTGCACCGCATGCACAACCGCGCTTTTGCGTTTGGGGTTGTTTTCCGCCGTCAGGCGGCTAACTGGGGAGCCCCTTGGGGGCGGACGGGGAGGCGGGCTGCGAGCACGTGCGGAGGCCCGCAAGGGCCGCAGCCGCGCGCAGCAGACTGCCGGGCGGGCGGGGCTCAACCTCTTCGCGCTGCGCGCGCTGACTCTGTCTTTCTCGTACTCCACGCCTTGGCCGCGCATGCGGCCCCCGACTTCTTCATGCGCGCATCGCGCGCCACACTCGGGCCGGGGGCGCCAGACATAACGCAAATTAGCGAAGGCCGGCAGGCCTGAGCCGCAGCAGCCCTTCGCAATCTGCTGGCTCAGGCCTGCCGGCCTTCGCTAATTTCCGAGCGTTATGTTAAATCGCCCGGCCCGCAGGGACGGGCGATTTACCCCCGGCCCTTCGTACACTCCGGCCGCTAGGCCGCTGGACTTTACTTAGCCTTCGGGCCGCCAGGCCCGCACACTTTTAATCAGCCCTCGCGCCTTGGCTCGGCGTCGATGGCCGCATCCCCCTTCTTCACGTCCCGTTCAAGCCGCGCCGGGTGCGTCGCCGTGTGAATCTCCTTTAACGCCCGGATCGCCACCTGCGTATACACCTGTGTCGTGCTCAAATCCGCATGCCCCAGCATCGCCTGCACAAACCGAACATCCGCACCGTTCTCCAACATCAGCGTGGCCATCGCATGCCGAAACAGATGACACGATCCGCTCTTTTCCATCCCCGCAGCACGGATATATCCGCTCACCAGCGTGCTCAGTTGCGTCGCCCCCAACGGCCCGCCGTGAGTCGTCAGAAACAGCGTGCGCTCTTCCGGCGACGGCATCAGTTCCGCCCTCGCTTCATCCGCGTACTTCCTCACCCACGCCAGCGCGCGCTCGCCTATCGGCACCAGACGGTCACGGTACCCCTTGCCCTGACGCACCATCAGCGTGCCCCGCTCGTAATCCACGTCTTCCAGCTGCAACCCGATCATCTCCAGACGCCGGATTCCCGTGCTGTAAAACGTCTCCAACATCGCCCGGTCGCGCAAGCCCAACAGCGTGCCAACATCCGCACCGTTCAGAATCCGCTCTACCTCGCTCGCCGACAGAATGTGTTTCGGCAAACGCTTCTCCCGCCGCGGCATCTCCAGGTCCGCCGCCGGATTACTCAAGATCCGGTGCTGCCGAACCTGCCAACTGAACCACACCTTCAACGTGACCAACCTCTGTATCTGACCATGACCAGACAGCGGCCCCTTCGGCGTGCGATACAGGTGCAAATGCCGCTGATACCGCTCCAGCACCGGACGCGTGACTTCCTGCGGATACGTCAGCCCACGTTCATCGCACCATTCGATGAACTTACGCAAATGCGCCTCCTTCGTGCGCAACGTGCGCTCGCTGTAGCGCCTCACCTTCAACCAATCCAAGTGCCGCACCATCTCGTGATACAGGCTCTGCGCATCGTCGGCCGGACCGATCACCCCCCACGGCGTGCCCGCCTGACGCTTCTTATTCATCGTTCATGCCCTCCCGAACCATAACGGCTGACTGAACAACGCGGGCTAAAGAAGGACCCACAGACCTCTCCCCGATACACGCGTTTTCATCTACCTCGACCGGTTCCGCCGCTACGCCTTGCTCCATATGGCTTGACGCCGGATCAACCGCCCCCGACCGAGCCACGGCCAGGGGCCGACCATCTCCCGACCGGTCAGCGTTTTGCCCCGACCCGTTGGCATCGTTGTTCAGCGAATCAGGATCGAACAGCCCCATCAAGTGCGGTTTGCCATCGTCCACGCCGTCATAGCGCAACTCGTATTCGTGCGTGAGACCCCGCAAACCACGATGCGCGAGCACATATTCAAGCTCGACCAAGCGCGCCAGATGCACCTTCAGTTGCGTATCGCCCCAGCGCGTCGCCTCGCGCACGTCGCGCCGTGTGAAGCGGAATTCGCTCTGTTTCTGCGCGGTGGCCGCGCACCGCTCGTTGACCCACGCCTGCACCATCGTCAACAGCCGCCGCGTCTGCGGCGGCAACTCGTCCAGCGTGCGCCCCAACACCTCATGCGCAATCCGGTTCGCCAACGCAATATCGGCCTTCGTCACTTCGATATACGTCAGCGTCTCGCCGCGATGTGTAACCGTTTTCTGTGGCCTTTGATACTGATGCAACAGCGCAATCGAGCGAATCAGCGTCAGGTACTTCATGTGGTCGCGCCGCATGCGCGTCTTGTCGTCCATGAACGTCAGTTGCTCGGCGTAGGGATTGACCACATGCACGGGCTTCAACAACCTTTGCGCGTTCCGATGCAACTCAACGATGTGCTGCTTATCCGTCTCGGCCAGCAACCCCTCCAACGTCTGCTTGGCCCGCTGCCGCGCGTGGATCTCGCGCGTCTGCTCGCGGCTCTCGTTGATCGTCAACACCAGACACCGATTGAGCAATTCCTCGTCAACGTCAATCGCAGTCGTCGTCAGCATCAGCATCACCGGCCCCTTCACCGTGTATTGCTTGGTCACGAGATTGCCGCTCGCCTCGTCCTTGCCCGTGCTCGCGATCGTCAACTCGCCATCGGACTGCAACAGCTTCAACGCATACGCCGCTTGCCGCACGCCTTCCTCTTCGGCAATCGCCAGAATCTTGTGCTGCAAATCCGTCTCGCCCAGGTAGAACAAGCTCTGGCCCGTCATCGCGCTGTATTGAATCCGCTCCTCGTCCGGCATCAGATCGAGCACCGCGTCCATGAGAGATGACTTACCCGCCGCGCTCGAACTCTGGATCAGCACCGCCAGCGGCGCATCCAGCTTGCGACTCACGGCAGCAAGGTAGCCAGCAAGCAGGTTCGTGCGCTCGCCAACCACCCCACAGCGCGCCATATCCGCCTCAAGCCGCGCGATCAATTCCGGCGACTTCAACCAATCCAGCGCCGCCGCGTGCTCGAGCGCATCGAGTCGGATCTCCGTTTCCTTCGGCGCCAACGTCTGCCGGATCGCCTCGTCTTGCAACGTCTCCAGCTTCAACAGAATCCGCCCGAGATCGCGCTTGAGCGTGTCCTCCTGAGAACCGAGCTCGATGGCCGCCGCCTTCAAATACAAGCCTCGCGCCTTCGCGCTGTATACGTCCAACGTATCGACGTGGTACGCGCTATCTACACCCTGGCGCCGTACCTGCGCATTCACGCGCATCTGCTCAGGGCCGAGGTTCTTTTGCCAGCCGCGTATGCGCCATGCCCGTTCTCCGAACGTGAACAGCAATTCGCCGCTGGCGCTTTCCTTCACGTCCAGCGCCTCCACCGTCTCCAGCGCGAGCGCGGCGGGCAGCGGCGGCGTCTCCGGTTGTGCTTTCGCCCTATCACCATCGGCCGACTTGACCAGCGCATCTTCTTCTTTAGCCGCCTCCACTGCGGCTGGCTTCGCCGATTCGCTCAGCTCAGCTGTGGCGGCTAAAGAAGAGGGTGGTTTTGCGTTCGTCACTTCTTCAACGGGCATCGACTCAGCCACCGCCGCAACCGCGGGCCGCTTGCCCTTGCCAATCCACTCGGCTTGCTGCAACAGCACGCCCAAACTTTTCTCAGCGGGTGCCACCTTGCGCGCATAGTCGTTCGCATCCATCCCCTTCGGGAACAACACCCGCCATGTTTCGATCCCCGCCTCGCGCAACTCAGTTCCCAACTTGTCCGCCGCCGCGTTGCCCGCATCGTCCCGGTCATACGCGATCCATACCCGCGCCGCACCGTGCCGTTTCAACGCGTTCCAGTGGTCTTGCGTGAACCCGTTCACCCCAAACGCCGCGATCACGTTGCGATACCCCGCACACCAGAACGTCAACGCATCAATCAGCGCCTCGCACACGATCACCTCGCGGCTCGCGATGAGCGCCGCCTCGTTCCACACCCCCGAGAGCGGCAGCGACAGATACAGATGCTTCGGCTGGCTCGCCGGAATCTTGTGACCCGGTGCAATGCGCCGCCCGTACATCTGCCGCACCGCCCCCGTTTCCAGATCGAACACCGGCACCACCAAGCACCCGTTCAAATGCTCATGGCCCGACTCGCGATACACCCCCACGCGCTGCAACTTCGTGCGCACCTCGCGGCCTTCCTTCACATGGCCCGGCGCCAGCCGGTACGTCAGGCTCTTGTTCGCATACCCAAGCCGGAACGTATCGATCACCTCGCCATGTACCAAGCCCCGCTGCGTCAAGTACGCCTGTGCCTCCGGGCTTTGCTTCAAGCTCCCGTGGTACGTGTCGGCCACCTGCGAGAGCAGCGCCAGTTCATCCGCATCGGCGGCCAAGGTCGGCAAGTGCCGCACCCGCGAGAGTTGCACCCCAACCTTGTCCGCCCCCGGCAACGGCGCATCGTTACGCAGTAACTGCACCGCGTGCGGCAGTGAGACGCCTTGGGTTTTCATCACCCAATCCAGCACCGTGCCCGACGCCCCGCAGCCGAAGCAGTGGTACACGTTCTTCACCTCCGACACCGACAGGCTCGGCGTGGCCTCCTCATGGAACACGCAGCGCATCACCCAATCCTTGCCGCGCTTCTTCAGCTCGTGGCCCTGCGACTCGATCAGCCGCAACAGCGACACCTCGCGCTTCAAGCGTTCCAGTTCGGCATCGGGTATCCGAGGCATGAATCCGTCCTTTGGCTAAAAACCTGTCAAGAATCTCTTGTTCTGTATTTTAGTGTCTAGTATGCTACCAATGTCAAGTTTGAAGTTTTCGCGGGGATACGATCGTGGCGTTCTCGACTCACTGGTTTTCTACTATGAGCATCGCCGCACGACTCGTTGCCCTACGCAAGCAGAAGGGCCTGACCCAGCAGGCGCTGGCCGATTCCATCGGCCTGCATATCACACAGATCAAGCGCTACGAAGCCGGTACCTCGCAACCGTCCTTGGAGGCTATCAAGAAGATCGCCAAGACCTTGCGTGTTACCACCGATTCTTTGATTTTTGAGGAGGAGGAATTGGACGCCGACGCCGATCTAACTATGCAGTTTCAGGCTATCGCCAACATGCCCAAGAAGCAGCAGTCCGTTATCAAGCAACTGCTCGAAGGCATGATCATCAAGTACGAAGCCGAACGCTGGTCGTCTAAATTGAAGTGACGTATACGAAGCGCGGGCAGTGAGTGCGCCAACACTCACCGCCCGCTGACCACCACCAACTCATACAAGGAGTTGATCATGGCTGACGCCAATCTTAAACCACGTCCAGCACGCCCACGCATTCGCGACAGCATCGGCGTGACCTTGCGCGATTTGCCCGACTACGGCGCGTCAAACCCGCCAGCGCCTTTCATTCCATGGATGCAGATCGCCGACCTCTGGCTCAAACACGCAGGCTTCTCGCCGGGGCAGCGCATGCGCATCGCCTTCGATTTCCGAAACCACTGCCTCTCCATCTCACCTGAGTTCGAGTAACAAACCCACAAACAGCAAACCCGGCCGCAGCCGGGTTTGCTCTGTCATGCGGATTTGACCGTACTTACAGCGTCAATCCAGTCTTTCCACTGAGCCGGATCCGCCGGCTTTCCGTCGCTCATCAACTGAATATCGCTCAACACATCAGCCAGCTCCCCGCCACCACCTCTATCGTAGTAACGATCCAAAAACACAAACATCGCCTTAAATGCTTCTTCTAAGGTAATTTGCTCTGCCATCATTTACTCCATCCGGGCTTGGTCGGTGAAGCTAGCCCTGTTGCCGGATCAAATGAACGAGGAGTCTCGTTAATACCACCGTTTGTTACCACACCGTTCCTCATCTCGACCCATACTTGAGAACCGTCAGGGCGAATTTCTGCCGCCCACGTTTTCCCATACTTATCAGGCGACCCCAGTATCGCATTCGGGTTATTTGCAACATCCAACAGAATTTTTCTGTTCTCGGGCGTATCAGCAATATGCCCCTCTTCAGGGCGGAAGATATGATTTACGCGGCGCTCATCAATTTGAACTGATGCCGCCCCTGAATCTGACCTGTCTTTACCTACAGCCGTCGTGATGTAATCGACCAGCCCCTGAGCCTGATCCGGAATGATCGCCGTGATCCAGTCATTCACGGTCTTGGCGTCCGGCATCGGATAGATCAGCGACCCACTCGGTTTGATCGTAGGATCGAGCTGCGTTGCGTTGTCGACAATGACCCCGTCGCCCTTGGCCGTTGCCTCGCCCGTGTAGCCCGGCAGCTTGATCAGTCCAGCAAGCCACCCAGGAACCGGCGCCATCGGCGCCACCTGATTATTCTCCGC
>NZ_JAFLRF010000084.1 GCF_017315705.1 Trinickia mobilis
ACGAACGTCGGCTGACACGACAAACGCGCACCGACCATCAAATCTGCATTCGGTGTGCTAAAACTAGCGCTTACAGCGCAACGCTGTGCTCTCAGATGCACTGACAGCAGTCGTGGCATGGGCGAAGGAAACTCGCAAACCGATTGTCGCTGAAGATCTAGACTTCACCGCGAAGAAGAAAGCGCTGGTGCAGATGAGCCCGAAGGGAGCACGCATGCTTTCGGGCCGGTGTCGAACTGATCAGAATTGATCCGGCCTACACGTCGACCATCGGTGCCGTGAAGTACGCATCGCGACGTGGCTGGAGTGTGCATGCTGCCGCGGCGGGCGTGATCGCCCGTCGCGGGCAGAAGTTGACTGAACGTCTGCCACGCGCCGGCAAGGCTGTCCGTGTTCCGGTGCGAGGCGGTCATCACGCCCTCGAGCTACCTGCAAGGAAAAGCGGAGATTCGCGTGTGGCTGCCTGGCTCAGCGTTCATGCAGCGTACAGAGGTGCGGTGCGCGAGCATTGGCTCGCCACCCGGCGCGGCTTGTCGCGCCGGAGCGCGAAAGGCACCCACGGTGGCGGCGCCCGCGCCGCACCCCTCAGCAGGGGCGACCGTTTTCCCTGCGAAGACAAATTGCGTGAGCAGATTTGTGCACCCTCAAACTAACGGTCTCAGGGCGAATCATCACTACTTGGGTCCAATCCGATAGCGATGTGGGTGAAGTCAGGTCCGTCACTGTCGTCAGAATCGCTGGCTTGACCTGCGTTCCGTCGGGTAGCTCCGACTGGTAGTGCCGCGCTGCATATCGCCATTCGCCATCGTCGAGCGTTGCCGAATCCCAATTGCGGTACGGGACGTCAGCGACCCGTCGCAGGTCGACGAAATGATTGAAGTGGTACCGAGCAAGAATGCAGATGTCTGCAAAGAGGTAAAGGACGGGAACCTCGTTTCGAAATCTGAATATCGCATGCCATAGTTGTTCCCTTGGTGCCCAGAACGCGTGATTGACGGTCAGATTGAACCGTCGTTGACTTCCATCGCTCATCTTCGAGAAGACGCCGGTCAGTCCAGTGTCGTCGGCCAGCTCGTTGAGAAGCTGCAATCGCGCCTCGGGCAGGCGAACAACAAGGCATTGCCGCTCGGTGACGCGCTCTGCGAACGGCATCGGCAGCGCTGAGGTGTCGACCAGGTAGCAGGTTTCCCATGAAGCCGGGTCCTGCCTAATCATCTCAATAAGTGGGTTGCTTGCCGGGGACGCGAAAAGTTTGCAAGACTTGGCTGTCCGCTCTGGATTGAGACGCCGGCAGAACATGTCGTACACCTGTCGGGCAATTGCAATCCGCTCGGTTTCCTGCCGCGCGTTTATATCGAGCATGGACGCGATGATTTCGATGGCTTCGTCCGCGCTGCCAGTGCGGTTCGATACCAGTTTGCACAGCGGCTCGCTTAACCTGTGCCAGCGCCGCTCGATGTCGCGCATGGTCGCTACGTATGACCCCGCCGCGTCGTAAAAGGCGGGGATGAGACCAGCCGCCTCGACAGACTTTGCGAGAGATGGTGAGGTCGTCTGAAACCATTCGCCCAGGACCGACGTGTATACGGTCGACCAAAAGTAGGGGTGACGGCCGTCGTCCATCGCCTCGAGTGTTGACTTAAGCCAAATCTTGGCGAGCTCGAGCGGTTCGGTCGAGTTGGCAATTGGGTCGCGGAGCTGTTCGGCCTTCCTGTGCCGCGAGTAATGGTCGAACAGCGGCGTCGTGTCGACGTTCCACGCCGGCGAATCTTCGATTTCTTCGTCGCCCCATGGAATTGCGTCAATCAGCTCCAGCTTCTCCTCGACATCCGGCAGGATTGAGGCAAAGACATGGCGAAACTCGGGACTGACCGCTGAGGTCGACAATGCATTCAACAGGTCGTCGTATGTGATGCGGACGAGCCGTTGAGCCTCGCAGTCGGATTCGCGGGTGCTGTGTGCAGCAGGAAGAAAAAACCTCTGCTGCGCCTTCATGCGGAGCGCGGCATACTCATCGAGCAAGGAAACCAGGCTCTCCCGCAGGTCGCGGCCGTCAATTTCACGGAATAGTTCGGGCGAAGACTCTTTCATCATCCAAACGATGACCTCGGGAACGACGGTCACTATGCCTTCTCGGCTGAAAAGGGACCGGTCCATATCCGCGACTAGCTCGACGGCGACGGTGAGGGCAGTTTTAAGGGTTTTTTGACGGTCGGAGCCGTTATTAGTGTTCATGAGTCGAGTTCGGCGATGTTAGGCGCGATGGAGTTGCATTGAACAGTGAAGGCTGGTGTTTTAGCCATGGCTGTTAATTCGCTGAACCGTCATGCTTTGACCGTTGACTGATGCAAACGCAGAAAATTTGCGAACGCTCACCGTGCCCGCAAATCCCGAGGGGCGGCACCCTCCGGGTTTTGGAAGCTGCTAGTGCATAAAGAGTTATCTTGATTCACGCGCTATAGCTCGCCGCACGGGGCAAAAAAAGGGGCGGACAAGCACCCAGCTTAGCCGCCCCGGGCCGACCTTGGAGATACGGTTCCGCGCGGTCGTGCCACTTCGTGTTAGCTCACGACTTCGGCTGTTGAACAATGTGACACGTTTGTCGAGTGGTGCTCAGCCTGCCGTTCACCACTGTCGCCACCGAGACGAAATCCCCGTCAAGATGGACAGTCGGCAGATTTCCGAGCACGTTAGGGCAACCGCCGTCGGCGGTGTACTCCATTGCAAGTAAGGTCTGGTCAAGAATCATCCCGGTCGGCTGTGCTTTCATGATCCAGTCGGGAGCATTGATCACTAGCGACGCTAGAATTAGCAGAGCAAGGGGCGTGAAAAGCTCAACGACATCGCGTATGTACTTCCCTTGAGCAAGAGCTGGGTCGGTACTGCGGCCAAACCGCATGCGGCGCCACAGAAGGAATAGTCTATTTGTTCCGGTATTTGGCAAAAACCGGACGTAGTTGCGTGCGAAGCGGAGGAAAAGTGATGGCAGGTTGATCAACAACAGTATCAAACCGCACGCGAAGAGAAAAACAGCGATGCAGCGTACAAAGTCCAGAACGACGTACCAGGAAGAGAGCAGTCCAAGGAAGCTGGGAAAGTATTTCGCGTCGGCATGAGCAAGGAGTCGCGTCATACGTGTCGCGTCCGCAGTTCCGATTGCCACGCATGCAGCGGTAGCGACGGCATACAGTGCCTTCCCGAGTACCTTGCTCCACGACCACCTCGCGACTCTGGCTAGTATCGAGTGCGTGTGGCTCAGTGCCCCGACCGATATCGCCAATCCAATGACGGCTGTTTCGTATGTGGATGGTAACGGAGAGAGCCAGTGTTGCGACGCCAAGGCAATCCGGACAATCATATACATCATGACAGCTCCATATAGAACGGGCACCTCAGGGGGGAGCTTTCGCAAGGGGCGGAGTGCTTTCATGATTCGCATCATGCGCCGGAAAAGCGTGCGTCGAAAGGCTGGCAGGTAGCCTCGCCATTCACTGGACATTTCCCACAGAATCATGATGAACAAAGCGGCACCGAGCAGCTTGGCTCCCCAGCCGTAAGTCGCGATTTTTGAAGCGATGATCAGTCCCGCGAAGCTGACTACCACACGCGTCCTTTGATGACGCAACAACCTGAGTACTACCTCAGTCCAGCGATTCATATTTTGTTTGTTTCGATTATGTAGATGAGCAGCCTGAGCCTGGTCGTAGCAGAATACCTGAAGAACCAGCTTCGCCGTCGACACGAGTGCAACGCATACAAGAATCATCCCCCCTTGCCACACATCGCGAAAAAATCATGAAGCGTAGCGAACTGTATGAAAAGGTTGGTTTTGTCGCAGTAAGGAACGCCGAGAAAACAAGCTTGTTATGCAAAGGACTACTCATGTTGCTAGGTTGTAGAATTCATCAGCAGCGGACGGATGGGTTCGGTGAGCGCACTTCATCTCCCCTTTGGCGATCATGTGCATCAGCTCAATGCCGCCCAGAATGATACGGGCACACCGAAAATTCTTGAACCCCAGCATCGGCCGCGTGTGGCGCTTGATTGCCCGGTGATCCTGCTCGACGATGTTGTTCAGGTATTTCGCCTGACGGACCTTGACCGGTGCTTCACGTCGGGCATTGATGGCTTCGAGCGCGGCGAGATTGGCACCGCTTTTGTCGATGGTCACCGTCTCGGGAACGTCATTCTGGACGATCAATTTCTCGAAGTGGCGCTGGGCGGCAGCCTTGTCACGATGAGCCCGCAGCGGGAAATCTACCATGTTGCCGGCTTTGTCCACGGCGCGGCCCGGATACCGCGGAAAGCATCGCTGCACCCCAGGAACTCAAATCGAGCGTGCGGGACCATCTGGTCATCGCCCCGCGACCAAGCAGATGAGGGCATCAACATGACCGATCGTACGACCCGGCGAGTTCAACGACGGCCTGCTTCTCGGCCTCAAGGGAACGATGGCATAGGCCGAACTGCACTTCTTGCGCGGGCACCTCCAGGGCGGCAAGCTGAACAAGGCAGGCAAGGGTGAGTTGCACTTTCCGCTGCCTGTCGGATTGTGCTAAGACGACGATGGCCGAATCGTCCAGGATTCCGATGACGAAGTTCGCGGTGCCGTGCAACTGCCATTTCGTCTGTTTCAGGAGACCGACAACGCACACGTGGTCGTCAAGCGCTTTGCAACAGGATGGTCTGCGCTTTCACGACTGTCTGTATCGGCTTCATGTTCACGTAGTACCGTTAACCACATTTAGTAAAAAAGATCTACGGTTGTAGTACTAAGTCCACGTCGATTTGCGGAGGCTGTCAGGGGCTGTCCCACGCCACGCGCAGCCCCTCCGTCTTCCAGCGAAGCATTCCACCGGCGAGGTTGGCCACCTTGCTAAAGCCTGCTTTGGTCAGCAACACGCTAGCCTGAGCCGAGCGGACTCCCGAGCGGCACACCGCCACGACCGGCCGCTCCCGATCCAGTTCATCCAGCCTGTTCATCAGCTGCGAGAGCGGCACCAGCTTTGCGCTTGGCAGGTGACCCAGGGGAGCAATGAATTCCGGCGCTTCGCGCACGTCGACGATCTGGAAAGCCGATGCATGCTCCAGCAGTGCCATGGGCTCGATCTCCCACACGCCGCTGAAGCGCAGCGTGAGCGGCGCCCAGTCGGGCGTTTCCGCCGCCGGCGTCTCGGCGTCCGGTTTCCCGCAGCGCAGATTCGCGGGGACTGCAACGGCCATCTGTTTAGGATGCGGCAAATTCAGGTTGTTCATATAACCCGCGAAGTCACCGAGATCCACGTCGCCGCCGAGGCGCGGGTTAAAGCGTCGCTCTTCGGCCACGCTCGTAACCGTGATGCCGCGATAGTCATGCGCCGGATAAAGCAGGCAGTCGCCGGGAAGCGTCAGGATCTGGTCGCGCGCGGAGGAGAACAGTTGCTGCGGACTTCCTTCCTGGAAATCGGTGCGGCCGCAGCCGCGAATCAGCAGGCTGTCGCCGGTAAACGCCATGCTTTGATCGTCCAGAACATAGGTCAGGCAACTGTTGGTATGGCCAGGCGTCGCGCGCACGCTCAGACGGCGCTTTCCGAAGTCAACACGGTCGCCGTGCCGCAGCGGGCGATTCACCCCCTCCGCGCCGGCAGTTTCGGCGAGGGCGATCATGCTGCCACAACGTTGGCGCAAGCGCCACGCACCCGTGACATGATCAGCATGCACGTGGGTATCAAGGGTTACCTGCAGTCGCAAGCCCAACTCCTGCAGCAGCGCCAAGTCCCGCGGTACCTGCTCATACACGGGGTCGATCAGCAGCGCCTCACCGCTTTCGGTGTCGCCGAGAAGATAGGTATAGGTGGAGGATGCGGGGTCGAATAGCTGGCGAAAAATCATCGCGGACCTCTCAGTTGGAGACGATACGGCAATCCTCACAGGCCGCCGCGAGGGTTTGAAAGCCTGAGAACGATTGCTCGTCCTCTTCGTTGCTCATAGCCGATCTCGCGCTGCTTCCGGTTGACCGGCGTGACCACCTTGTATTGGTCTGTCAGTTGAATCGGACCTAGCACACGCAGGATTTCGTCGAAGTCGCGGGCGGTAGTCATGGGATAGGTCAGCATAAGCTTGACTCTCTCGTCGAGGCTGATGATGAAAACCGATCGCCCAGTGGCGTTGCTTGCCGCCGCGCGTTCCTCACCCGTGTCGCCGGCATCGGCGGGGAGCATGTTGTGGAGCTTGGCGACCGCGAGGTCGGGATCGCCGATTGTCGGGTATTTGACCGACCCTGCGCTTCTTCGATATCCGCGGCCCATCGTGCCTGGTCTTCCCCCGAATCGACCGAAAGACCGAGCAGCTTTGCATTGCACCGAGTGAACTCCGGTTCGACGATGGTTTCGCCAAACCCGCAGCCGCGCAATTCCATTCACTGGTCGTATAAGCAATCCGAATCATAATGGAGCTTGTTTGCCCTGCTCGCCCTATCGCGGTAGAACCGTCCGCGCTCCGCGCGACGTCGCGACGCGCCGGTAGATCTTCGCCGCCGAAGCGTCGGTCCGCGTTCGATTTCGCGATGGTCGGTAGAGCCTAGCGTATGTCGCGTCTTGCCGCGGCAGCGGAGATCGACCGCTCATTGACGCGGTGCTGGCTCTGCAGAGTTCATGCGGCAAGTCGAACCCATACTGGGCAAGGCGGCTGCAAGCAACCTCCGCGAGTTAATTCGGACCGTCACAGCGCTGAGCGAGATGGTCCGCATCGTGCGCTGCGACGCTCGGATTCAGTTCGCCCCCGGCCTGATCTTC
>NZ_JAFLRF010000085.1 GCF_017315705.1 Trinickia mobilis
CGAAATCCGCGTGCAGCGACCGCGCGATCGATGTCAGCGACACCGCCACGATATTCGCGTCGAGATTGATCATGAACGCCGGAACCGACACACACAGCAACAACAGTAACCGATTCGACATACAAACGCTCCTTCATAGCCACCCACTGTGGGGGGACATTGGCATATACCCGCACACCGGACGACGTAATCCACTGTGCGCTAACGGCGCTTGCAGTGTGCCTGCGGGCATCCGGTCGGCACATCGGTCCTTCATTGGCACTGTCACGTCGGCGAGGTGGTGACGCGACTGGGCAGAGAGCACGCGGATGCTGCTGCCGGCCAACAAGCTCGCGCGGCGCTGCGTGTGTTGTGTAGCACAGGCTACAGAATATGTGTCACCTGAAACGGAGTCAATCAAAGATTCGATCTGGCTAGTTTCTCGCTTCAATATGTCACACCGCGCCAGCACGGTGCTGCTTGCTATTCTGTAGCAATTGCTCTAACGTGGCATTGTATTGGGTTATCTACCTTTGGCCAGACGGTCATTGCTCGGCCAGCTAGCGATCGGTGGTCGTCGATTGAACAAGTGACGGCATATCATCACATCGTGTGCAGACTGCTGTGGGGCACGGGTACCGCAAAACTGTGACACTGTTACGAAGCGACCGCTGGGCGGTGACTAGACGCATTGGGAGAAGGTGGTGGTAAGACCAAGAGAGTTCGATGAAGAGACCGCTTTGGATATCGCCATGCAGTGCTTCTGGCACCGGGGTTTCGAAACGACGTCGGTCCGCGACCTCGCCGACCAGATGGGCATTACCCAGACGAGCCTCTACAACACGTTCGGTGACAAGCGCACGCTCTACACACGCGCTCTCGAGCACTACCTCACCCAGGGCAATCGCGCGAGGATCAAGCGGGTCGAGGGATTGCCGCCCACGGAGGCGATTGAGGAATTCTTCCAGGGAATCGTCGAGGATTCAATCGCGGACAAGGCGCGCCGCGGTTGTATGCTCGTCAACACCGGGCTTGAGATCGCGCCGCATGACCCGGAGTTTCGTAAGAAGGTGGCGGGAGAATTAGCTTTCATCGAGGAGTTTTTCCGCAGCCACATTGAGGCAGGACGAACCAGCGGCGCAATAAGGCCGGACGTTTCCGCGGGCGAACTGGCCAAGATGTTGCTGAGCGTGTTGCTGGGCTTGCGCGTCTTGGCGCGGAGCCGTCCGCAGCGAGCCGTGCTCGAAGGCGCCGTCCGGGCCGCTCTGGCCGTCATGTTTGTCTGATCGGGTTGGGATGACTGCGCTGCACGCGGCGCGTTTTCGGCGCCCCCACCTACACCACCTCGACGTGTCAGTACGGTTCAACCTGTCTGTGCAGATACCCGCTCGGGTGCACCGGCCGTGCGTGCGACCTGCCGCTCCCATAATAACGGTCAGCGCCGACGAGCATCCACTGATGGGCTTCGCTTCGACGGCAGAATGGGAGTCATTTCAACCGCGGAGCGCGCAAACAGGGACGGGATATTCGACGTCTGGCAAACGGCGTTACGTCGCCGTAGCCCTCGAATAAATGCCGGCAGCATGGGGCCGAGAGCGTTTTCAATCATGAGAAACTTCTCGCAGAAAGGCTTCATCGTAACTTAACGCTTTGACGGTCTGAGCGAAAATACCAGTTAACTTGACCGGTTATAGGCGCATCCTCTGATCAGCGACCTATGCAACGCTGACCGGTATGCCGCCAATCTTTGCCTTCCATTCCGACGGGCCCGTCTCGTGGACGGACGTCCCGCTGGCGTCTACTGCGACCGTGACCGGCATGTCGCGCACATCGAACTCATAGATGGCTTCCATTCCAAGGTCTTCAAAGGCGACAACCTTGGCGCTGCGGATGGCTTTGGAGACAAGATACGCGGCGCCGCCGACTGCCACCAGGTAAGCGGCTTTGTGCTTGCGGATGGCCTCGATTACAGCGGGCCCGCGCTCCGCCTTGCCAATCATCGTGATGAGCCCGGTTTGCGAGAGCATCATCGCCGTAAACTTGTCCATGCGAGTTGAGGTGGTCGGTCCCGCCGGGCCGACAACTTCCTCACGGACAGGGTCGACCGGTCCCACGTAATAAATGGCGCGGTCCGTAAAATCAACTGGCAGCGGCTCGCCTTTCTCCAGCATGGTGGCGATGCGTTTGTGCGCCGCATCGCGCCCGGTCAGCATCTTTCCTGATAGCAGAAGCGTCTCGCCAGGTTTCCAGGAAATGACCTCTTCGCGCGTCAGAGTATTCAGGTCGACGCGTTTGCTTTTGGCGTCGTCAGGCACCCAATCGACCTTCGGCCATGTATCCAGTGACGGCTCTTCCAGAAGCGCTGGCCCGGAGCCGTCGAGCACAAAATGCACGTGGCGCGTGGCGGCGCAATTGGGGATGATGGCGACGGGTTTGGAAGCGGCGTGAGTGGGCGCCGCAAGAATCTTCACGTCAAGCACGGTGGTTAGGCCGCCCAACCCCTGCGCGCCAATTCCCAGCGCGTTCACCTTCCCGTAGAGTTCTACGCGCAGTTCCTCGACCCAATCTTTGGGGCCGCGGGCGATGATGTCGGCAATGTCGATAGGTGCCATCAGAGATTCCTTGGCCATCACCATCGCCTTCTCCGCTGTGCCGCCGATGCCAAGACCGAGCATGCCTGGTGGACACCAGCCGGCACCCATTTGCGGCACTGTCTTCAGCACCCAGTCGACAATCGAGTCCGACGGATTGAGCATTGCGAACTTCGACTTGTTTTCGGAGCCGCCCCCCTTGGCCGCAATGTCCACGGAAACGCTGTCACCGGGCACAATTTCGTAGTGGATGATTGCGGGCGTGTTGTCCTTCGTGTTCTTCCGTGCACCTTCCGGCGGACTGACGATGGACGCACGCAGGATATTGTCGGGATTAAGGTAGGCTTGCCGCACCCCCTCGTTAATCATGTCGGTCACGCTCATTGTGGCGTCGTCCCAGTGCACGTTCATGCCGACCTTGACGAATACGGTGACGATGCCAGTGTCCTGGCATACGGGCCGATGACCTTGCGCAGCCATTCGGCTGTTGGTGAGGATTTGTGCGATTGCATCCCTCGCTGCCGGGCTCTTCTCGCGCTCGTATGCGCGCCCGAGGGCGGTTATGTAGTCGAGGGGATGATAGTAGCTGATGAACTGCAGGGAATCGGCGACGCTCTGAATGACGTCTCGCTGTCGAATGATGGTCATTCTTTCTCTGTAGTGGTTGATGTCACCAAAGGTGCGCGCGCCACGCTACGGACCGGCCATCGAGCGTGCTCCTACGGATTGAGCAGGCGTGCGCAGCGACGGCCGGTACTTCACGTCAAAGCTTTGAGGCTTAAATCGTGCGTCCACCGTCAACGGGGACTTCCAGACCGGTCAGGTACGCCGCACCGTCTGTGGCCAGGAACACTGCGACCTGTGCGACGTCATCCGGCTCACACAGGCGACCGAGCGGAATCGAGGCGATGAAGCGCGCACGATTCCCGGGCGTGTCGGGTACGCCCATGAAGTTCTCGAGCAGGGCCGTTGCGCCCATAACCGGACAGATTGCGTTCACGCGAATATTGTCGGGAGCGAGTTCGACAGCCATCGACTTCGACAGCACGTTGACCGCACCTTTCGAACCGTTGTACCAAGTGAGACCGGGCCGCGGACTAATGCCAGCAACGGAGCCGACGTTGAGAATCACACCCTTCTTACGCTCACGCATCATGGGCACGACTGCGTGTGCCATGTGATAGATAGATTTGATGTTGACGGCATAGACGCGGTCGAAGGTGTCCTCGTCCACGTTCAGCATCGGCTGATTCTTGTGCGTCGTGCCAGCGTTGTTGACGACAATGTCCGGCATGCCGTACGTGTCGACGCAAGTTTTCACCGCCGCGTTTATGTCAGCCGACTTCGTGACATCGCATCGGACAGCGATAGCGTTCTTGCCCAGTTCTGCAGCGAGCCTTTCACCAGCTTCAATGTTCAGGTCAGCGATGAGAACCTGTGCACCTTGTTCGACGTAGCGGCGTGCAATTTGCGCGCCGAAGCCGCCGGCTGCACCTGTGACGATGGCGACCTTACCTTGTAGTGCACTCATTTCGTGTCTCCCGTATCCGTTTGAAATCAATTGAAGTTCTGCACTACGGTCTTGATCGTGCTCATCTCTTCAAGTGCGAGGAGCCCCTTCTCGCGTCCGTGTCCGCTCTTCTTCATGCCGCCAAAGGGCAATTCGACCCCTCCGCCTGCGCCGTAGCAGTTGATGAAGACCTGTCCCGCGACGATGTTTCGTGCGAGACGCGCCTGACGGCTGCCGTTCTCAGTCCACACACCGGCAACCAAGCCGAACTCGGTGGCATTGGCCAGCGCGATGGCGTCAGCTTCGTCTTTGAACGACATTGCCGAAAGCACCGGCCCGAAGACTTCTTTGCATGCGAGATGGTGGTGGCGCGGCACCTTGCCGAAGAGAACCGGGGCGACGAAGTGGCCGCCGGCCGGAGCGTCAGGCGAGACAGAGCCTTTCGCAATCACCTGCAGGCCCGAGGCGATGGCCTCGTCGATGAAGCCTTGCACACGCTTTTGCTGCTTCGCGCTGACGATGGGGCCACAGTCCAGGTCCATCTCGGGCGTGCCGACACGGACTTCATTGAACAAACGCGCAACCTTTTCAATGAACTTGTCGTAGATGTCTTCCTGAATGAGGAGACGGCTACCAGCCGAACACGTCTGGCCAGCGTTCCCGACGATTGCCTTCACGATCTGTGGCGCGGCCTTGTCGAGGTCCGCGTCATTGAAGACGACCTGAGGTGATTTGCCACCCAGCTCCAACACGCACGGGACGTGGTTGCGAGCAGTGGCTTCCTGAACCATCGCGCCGACCTCGGGCGAGCCGGTGAACGTCGCGAAGTTGATTTTCGGATGAGAAGTCAGAGCGGCGCCCGCTTCGTGCCCGTAGCCCGTGACGAGGTTGAACGAGCCAGCGGGGAAGCCCGCTTCTTCAACCAGTTCGACGATGCGAATGCCGCTCAAGCATGCGTCTTCCGAGGGCTTGAGCACCGCGGCATTGCCCATTGCGAGAGCCGGCGCAATCGTGCGGCCGAGCATCTGAGCGGGATAGTTCCAAGGAATGATGTGGGCGGTGACTCCGTGCGGGACCCTGACCACGCTCACATTGAAGCCCTCGAGGTAGGGGACCGTCTGGCCGTGAATCTTGTCGGCAGCGGTCCCGTAGAACTCGAAGTAGCGCGCAACGACCTTTACGTCGTTGCGGGCAACAGTAAGCGGCTTACCGGTATCGCGAGCCTCAATCTGAGCGAGGTCTTCGGCATTGTCGAGAATCAACTGACTTAGACGGCACAGCAGGCGGCCCCGTTCGGTTGCGGTCATTCGGCCCCAGTCACCCTCAAGTGCCTGCTGAGCTGCAACGACGGCTCGGTTGATGTCTTCTCCCTTGCCGCGGCTGATTGTGGTGAACTTTTCACCGGTCGAGGGGTTGAACACGTCGATGGTTTCGCCTTCGACTGCGTCAACCCACTTACCGTTGATGTAAATCGTGCCCATTGCTCGTCTCCATAGAGTTGGATTTCGTCCAGGGAAACCGCGTTGGCATGTCGATTCCAACGCCGTTTCGGAACGGTTGAGTCAAATGTACGCCTCGTGCGGGTCCAGGAGAAATACGGATTGAGTCTCCCCGATATAGACTCAGCCTATACCGGACGGCCCCCTGGAGGCAGGTTGGACAACGCACCGAGTTGTGCCCGAAACCGCGCAGGCCGGAGCCGACCATCGCGAAATCGCAGGAAGTAGCGGACCCGGACGGCAATAAATCCCCAAAATTATTTAGAGCCTTAGAACCAGCGGATGCAAACTTGATGTCGTCGAGCTGACCGTTAGACAAGTAACGCACGCACGCTGCGACTTCGTCTTCATCGGCACACTTGGAAGTTTTAACGGGAATCTTTTGTCAGACGCCTTCGACAGTTCTGCCACCGCTTCACCGCCCCGCTTCGTTACGTCTGCGAGAACGGCCGTCGCGGTATCCCGCACTTTTGCGGTGTCTTGATATTTTTTCTGCGCCACGGCCATGCTTCATATATTGGATTGCCATTTGCCGTTCCTATCGAGGATGGTAATCAAGCTCGCTTTTGAGGCTCGCACTACGATGGGTCCAAACTTATCGCAGCTTTTTTGTGCAAAGGCGGCGCAAACGGTACAAAGTTTCCCTACGTTGACAGTGACAGGCGATTGGGAGGATATACACATAATTGGCTTTCCAAAGATGTCGTCGACTCCACCTGAGAACGATCTACGGTAATCGATCAGGATTCCCAATTGTCACGATGAGCATGCCAATAATTCGCTTGTTGATACACATCCGCCGGCATATTCTCACACCCTGTTGGCAAGCCGGCCTCGCAATTAAGGCTGTGTTTTTGACCAAGAATATTCTGCAGATTTCGGGCCACGAGGGCTCCGATGCAGGCGTCACATCAAACTGAAAGGAGAATCGAACATGCGTGATCCAGGGGCATTGATCTCGACCGAGGAGCTCGCAGCCGCGCTCG
>NZ_JAFLRF010000086.1 GCF_017315705.1 Trinickia mobilis
CGCACGGGCGCCATCGTCGGCGGCGCGCTCGGAGGCGGGGCCGGCACCGCGGCGGGCAACGCGATGGGCGGCAGCACCGGCGGCCTGGTTGGCGCCGCGCTCGGCGGCGGCGCGGGCGCCGCACTGGGCGGCAATATCTCGCGCAGCAATTCGTATGCGGACGAGCGCGGCCACGGCTACAGCCAGCACTACAAGCATCGTAAGCATTACAGGGACTGAGCATGAGCGCCGCCTCAAGGACGAGGCGGCGTTAAAGCTCGCCGGAGCACCAGCGCCAAGAGGATATGTGACAAAAAAGACGTTGGACGGCGATCGGATCTGTCTCGCTTATACCGAAACTCAGTAGACTGACAGTATCGCCGCTCATGCGAGATCCGCGGCGCAACGGTACAATAGCGGCGCTTCTTTGCCGCGCTTTTCACTGTCAAGCGCTTCCGAGGTTCGTTCATGAGTCAAATTTCCGCTTCCGTGTCGCGCAGCACGAACCCTGTCCGCTACGTTGCGCTGGTGATCGTGGCCGCAGCCCTCGCCGGCGCCGGCTATTTCGCGTTCGGCGGCCAGCAAAAGGCGCCCGATGCGACGTTCACGCTGCTGTCCGGCCAGAAGATTTCGACGGCCGACCTCAAAGGCAAGGTCTACCTCGTCGATTTCTGGGCGACCAGTTGCGAGACCTGCATGAAGGAAATGCCGCAGTGGATCGAAACGTACAACCGCTTCAAGGGCCAGGGGCTCGAATTCGTCGCCGTGGCGATGAACTACGACGCGCCGATGTACGTGGTGAACTACGCGCAGACGCGCCAGTTGCCGTTCATGGTGGCGATGGACGACGGCAGCGTCGCCAAGCAGTTCGGTAACGTGCAGCTCACTCCGACCACGTTCCTGATCGACAAGAACGGCAAGATCCTGAAGCGCTATGTCGGCGAACCGGAGTTCGCGGAACTGGATCAGTTGCTGTCGAAGGCATTGAGCACCTGAGGCGGTATTGATAACCGCTTCACCGCAGGCTGCCGCGAACTAGCGAATTGGGCTTAGCGGCGGCTTTGCACGTAAAGGGCGCAAACCGCGCCCTGTTTCATTTCCAGCTGCGCCGGTTCCGCCAGCCTCCCCCATCCGAACTTCAGCCCGCCTCCTTATCGCCATTCTTGCCGGCATCGCCGCGGTCCGCGAGGCCGTATCGCTTGATCTTCTCGTAGAGCGTCGCTTTGCCGACCTGCAACCGGTCGGCGGCCTGCGCCACCGCCCCGCCCGCTTGCCCCAGCGCTTGCGCGATGGCGGCGCGTTCGAATTGCTCGACCTGCTCCTTGAGCGAACTCGTCGTCGCCGCTTCGCTCGCAGCGCCATGCGCCGCGTCGCCGAGTCCATCGGCGATGCCGAGCACGAAGCGATCCGCGGCGTTCCTCAGCTCGCGAACGTTGCCGGGCCAGTCGCGTCGCATGAGCGCGGCCCGCTGGCCGTCCGTCAGGATCGGCGCCGGACGCCCGTAGCGCACGGCCGCGTCCAGCAGGAAGTGCTCGAAGAGCGGGACGATGTCTTCGCGGCGTTCGCTAAGCGGCGGCAGCGCGATCGTCACGACATTCAGCCGGTAGAGCAGGTCCTGCCGGAACGTGCCCGCCGCCACGTGCTCGGCCATGTCGCCCTTGGCCGCCGCGATCACGCGGCAATTCACGCGAATCGGCTGGTTCGAGCCGAGCCGTTCCAGCACGCCGTCCTGCAGCACGCGCAGCAGCTTCACTTGCAGCGAGAGCGGCATGCTCTCGATCTCATCGAGGAAAAGCGTGCCGCCCGACGCGTGCTCGAGCTTGCCAATGCGGCGTTTTGCCGCACCGGTAAAGGCTCCTGGCTCGTAGCCGAACATCTCGGACTCGAACATCGGCTCCGGCAACGCGCCGCAATTGAGCGCGACAAACGGTTTCGCTCGCCGTAGCGACATCTCGTGCAGGCTGCGCGCGATCAATTCCTTGCCGGCGCCGGTGTCGCCGTTGATCAGCACGGAGGCATCCGTGGGCGCGACGTTCGCGATGAGGCGCCGCACCTGCTCGATCGCCGGACTGCGGCCGATGATGCCTGGTGCGACGGCATTCTGACCGGCCAACTCGCGCCGCAGCGCGAGGTTTTCCAGCACCAGCATGCGGCGTTCCAATGCACGCCGCACGGTCTCGATCAGACGTTCCGACGCGAACGGCTTTTCGATGAAGTCGTACGCGCCATCGCGCATCGCTTGGACAGCCATCGAGATGTCGCCGTGGCCGGTCACGAGGATCACCGGCACGTCCGGCGCCCGCTCGCGGCACTGCGCGAGCAATTCGAGGCCGCTCGCACCCGGCAAGCGGATGTCGCTGACGATGACGCCGGGAAAGTCGCTGCCGATCGAACCGGCGGTGCCGGCTAAAGCCCCGATCGCGCGCAGCGCCGCTTCGGCCGACGCGTGCCCGTCCACGTCGAAGCCAGCCAGTTGCAGGCTTTGCACGCTGGCGCGGCGCACCAGTTCGTCGTCCTCGATATAGATCACTTGCAGGCCGTTCGCCATCGCGTGTCACTTGTCGCTTGAGAGGGTGGGCATTCGATTCACGAAGGAAGCGTGTCTGGACTATGCGTGTGCGCGCGGCGCAGCGTCAAGACGAAGACCGCGCCGCCCTCCGGTGCGTTTCCCGCTGTGAGCGAGCCGCCGCAGTCGCGCGCGATCGACGACGAGATCGCAAGACCGAGGCCAAGCCCCTGCCCCATTTCCTTCGTCGTGAAGAACGGCTCGAAAAGGCGCGGCAACGCGTCGGCGGCGATGCCGGGGCCGTTGTCGCGCACGGTGATCGAGAGCGACGTGACGGCCGCTTCGATCTCGATGACGATGCGCGGCTCGGCAAGACCGGCGACCGCGTCGAGCGCGTTGCCGATCAGATTGATGAGGACCTGTTCGAGACGAAGGTCGTCGCAATGCGCGACGAGCGTCGGGTGCTCGTCGTTCACGTCGAACGGGGCGCGCGCGAAGGAGGACTCGGCAGGCTCGGTTCGCTCGGCCTTTGCGAGCGATACTTCCAGCGCGACACCCTGCAAGCGCTTTTGCAGCAAATTCAGCGCATTGCGCAGCGCGCGCGCAATGCGCGCCCGTTCGTTGCGCGGCCGCGCGCGGCCGACGAAGAGCTTGAGCTGATTCGTGATCTTGCCCATGCGCTCGGTGAGCGCGGCGATCGCTTCGAGATTCTCGCGCGCGGACGCCTGCTCGCCGCGCTCGAGCAGCACGCGCGTGTTGTCCGAGAAACCGCGCAGCGCCGCGAGCGGCTGATTCAATTCGTGCGTGATGCCCGCCGCCATCTGACCGAGTGCGGCGAGCTTGCTCGCCTGCACGAGTTCGTCGTGCGCCGCACGCAATTCCTGCTCGGCGCGCGTACGCTCGCCGACTTCCTTCTGCAATTGCTCGTTCGCTGCGGACAAATCCGCGGTCCGCTCCGCGACGCGCTGATTCAGCTCCGCGTACGCCTTCTGCAGCAACGCTCGGCTCTTGATCATCTCGCGCACGCGCGCTCGGCGCATGCGCCAATAGAAGCCGAGCAGGCACAGCGAGACCAAGCCGAAGCCGGTGACGACCGTCGCGTTGCGCGCATCCGTATCGAGCGGATCGACGGAAGCCATCGTGATCAAATGCCAGTCCGGCACGCCGACCGAGCGGCGAGTCGCGAGATAGCGCGGCGCGAGGCGCCCGTCGCCGATCCGCACGATCCGCGCGTCGTCTTCGAGCGAGCGCTCGATCGTCATCGGCAACGGCACGATCGTCTGCTGCGCGTATTGCCGGGTCTCGAAGATCGACGTCGCGACCGGCCTCGGCAGCGGCCGCACCGTGTGATATTTCCACGCCGGCACCGACGACAGGAAGATCACGCCGTGATCGTCGGTGACGACGAGCGGCTCGAACGCATCGGTGCCGGGAAACCATTCGAGATTGAGTTTGACGACCGCGACGCCGACGATCTTGCCGCCGCGATAGACCGGCTGCGAGATGAAATAGCCCGGGTCGTGCGAGATCGTGCCGATCCCGAAGAAGCGTCCGACGCCGCCTTTCACGGCATCGACGAAGTACGGCCTGAAAAGATATTGGACGCCGACGAAGCTGTCCGGCTGCTTCCAGTTGCTCGCCGCGACGCACAAGCCGTCGGCGCGGATGATGTAGGTTTGCGTGGCGCGCGCGTGGCGGTTCACGTCTTCGAGATAGCGGTTCGCGCGCGCGACGCCGTCGGGTGTGGGATCGGCGAGCACGTCTTGCACGAGCGGATGCTCGGACAGCAGGTAAGGCAGCGATTCATAGCGCTCGAGCGTGCTCTTGAGCGCGTTCGTCGTGCGGTCCGCGCGGACCGCCGCGTTGCGCCGCAACTCGGCGGCGCCGCGCTGCCACGTGATGCTCCACGTCAGCGCGCAGGCCGCCGCGAGCGTCGCGAGCAGCGCGAAGACGACGATCAGGCGGCGCGTCACGGTAGCGGATTCCAGTCGATGGGGATCGACTATTTTGGCATATCGCGCCACGCCGTCCGGCTCACGGCTCAGGCAGCCGCCGTCTCGTCGACGGTCACTTCACGACGCAAAGCGCGCGTAAGCTGTGCGCGATCGAGCTCCTTCTCCCATGCCGAGACGACCACCGTCGCCACGCCGTTGCCGACGATGTTGGTCAGCGCGCGGCACTCGCTCATGAAGCGGTCGATGCCAAGAATGAGGACCATGCCCGAAAGCGGAATCGTCGGCACCACCGCGAGCGTCGCGGCAAGCGTGATGAAGCCCGCGCCCGTGACGCCGCTTGCGCCCTTCGACGTGATCATCGTCACCGCGAGCAGCGTGAGCTGTTGCGTGAGGGTGAGGTCGGTGTTGGTCGCCTGTGCGATGAACAGCACCGCCATCGTCATATAGATGTTGGTGCCGTCGAGGTTGAACGAGTAGCCGGTCGGCACGACGAGGCCCACGACCGAGCGCGAGCAGCCGAGCTTCTCGAGCTTCTGCATCAGCTGCGGCAGCGCCGCTTCCGACGAGCTCGTGCCGAGCACGATCAGCATCTCTTCCTTGATGTAGGCGACGAAGCGAAAGATGTTGAAGCCGACCACGCGCGCGATGATGCCGAGCACGACGACCACGAACACCACCGACGTCAGATAGAACGTGCCGATCAGCTTCAGGAGCGGCAGGAGCGAACCGACGCCGTACTTGCCGATCGTGAACGCCATCGCGCCGAACGCGCCGATCGGCGCGAGCTTCGTGATGATGCGCACGATGCCGAAGAAGACGTGCGAGATGCTGTCGATGAAATCGGTGACGATCTTGCCGCGCTCGCCGAGCTGCGCGAGCACGCTGCCGAACAGCATTGCGACGAGCAGGATCTGCAGGATTTCGCCTTGCGCGAACGCGTCGACGACCGTGTTCGGGATGATGTGCATCACGAAGTCGACCGTGCTCTGGCCGTGCGCCTTCGCTGCGTAGCTCGCGACCGCCTTGCCGTCGAGCGTCGCCGGATCGACGTTGAAGCCGACGCCGGGCTTGAGCACGTGCGTCGCGATGAGACCGAGCACGAGCGCGAACGTCGACACGATTTCGAAGTAGAGCAGCGCCTTGCCGCCCACGCGCCCCACCTTCTTCATGTCCTGCATGCCCGCGATGCCGGTGACGACCGTGCAGAAGATGATCGGGCCGATGACCATCTTGATGAGCTTGATGAAACCGTCGCCGAGCGGCTTCATGCCGATCGCGAGATCGGGCGAGTAGTGGCCAAAGGCGACGCCGGTGATGATCGCTGCGATCACCTGGACATAGAGGACTTGATAGAACGGTTTCTTCACGATGGTTCCAGATTCAGTGGATGGGGCGAAGGGCCGGTGGCCGGTACGATCCCGCGGGCGCGAACGAGCGAATGCCGGTCGCTTGGCGAGGGCGCGACATGGCGCGAAAGGTCGCGAGTAAGCGACGGGTTCAGAAATGCCAGGCAGGGGAATCGAACATCGGCTGTCTCCTTGCTTTAGTAGATAGTCGGGCCGTTGCGGCCGCGGGGTTACCAAGCGCAAGGTCGATGCCAGGTGAGTAGACAGCGGGAGGGGATTGATTTTTAAGGTTTTTATGGGCAATAGCGGGCGGTGGGATTCCGGGTTTCCGGAAATCCGGAAGGGTGACGTCCAGAGATCCCGATCGCGCGGATCGCGCGGGGATCCTATTGCCACGGCTGCTTAGCCCCGCCCCTCGTCAAGTTGTCGGAGCAAAGCACGGGGCTCGGCCAAGTGAATCAGGCGCTGTCGCAGCTCGACAACGTCACCGCAAAACGCGGCGCACGTCGCATCGTGCGCTTTAAAAGAATCGGGCGGCCGAAGCCCCAGCCCTTCACTTGGCGTGTTGATGGACTTCTAGGCGGGGCAAGGCTGATTGAAGGGCGGAGACCAAAATATC
>NZ_JAFLRF010000087.1 GCF_017315705.1 Trinickia mobilis
CCATGCTGCGCGACGGCACCTTCTATCAACCGAAATCCGCCCCTAATGCTTGACGAATCACATAGGGGCACCCCCCCAGCCCGGTGGCGTCGTCCCGTTTGATGAAGATGCGTGGAGCTTCCGGCGACGTAATGAGTCGACGAACCGGCTCCAGCGGAGTGGGAAGGTGGCCTAACTGTACGCGGTCAAACTGGTCTACGTGATCGCGAAGGCGCGCTATGTTGAAACGTTTCATGTCGATGCAGTCTGTAGTGTGTGGACAGCATCCGCCCGTCAGTCCGGCGGGTTCCCTTGAAGCGTCTGGACAATTGCAATCCGTACCAGAACGCAGGTTCTTCCTCTAGACCGTGAAGAGTCGTCCGAATTGCGGAAGCTTCTCGCTAACATTGCTCAGCCGTAGCGCGTGCCACGCCATCGCATGGTTGCTCGAGGTCACCGGTTTGGCCAACTCGCCCTCGATTGACGTTATCTGATCCGCGAGCCGAAGCGACGTGCATGAGACAAACACGGCGTCCACGTCATCGTGTCGGCCAATCGCCAAAATAGCTTTGCGCATCGACTCGGAATCGATTCTGGCAACCTCGTTATCGTTAGAATGTTCAAATGAACCCATGCGGACTACATCGATCCCCCGGTGTGCCAGATAATCACGAAGTGACTCATTAATGGTGCGCACATACGGTGTCAACAGCGCAATACGGCGTGCACCAAGCGCATTCAGTCCGACACGCGCGGCGGTAATGGGGGTTGTACAAGCTACATTTGGTCGCGCTTCCCTGATTCGCTCCATGACCGTCTCCTCGCCTAGTACGATGGAGGCCGACGTGCACCCGAAGGCAACCACGTCGAGTCGTTCGCCGGGCCGAATCACTGCAACGCCAGGTGCGATCAGCGTGTCCATCTCCCTGAGCGTTTCGGGCGTGATTTCAGCCGAGTTGGCTATCCGACTTTCATAGAAACCCACTCCATCGAGTGCAAGGAGTTTGCGCCACTCGTATTCGATGGTGTGGTCAGTCGCGAGCACGACCAATCCTATCGCAGCACGACGCGAAATTCCCTCGTCGAGCGAGAAATCAAGCCGCACGTATCGTTCTGCAGATTCCAGGGTGTCCATTTGAAAGGAGTCCACTCGAGATTGTTCAATTTGCCACGACTGTGTCGCGCTCCGATCCGTTGCGTCGGACCCGGACCTGAGTTGCGCACATCGGTGGTCTGCGCTGGTGGGCAATCAAGCCGCCCGCCGGGGCGTGCGTGGTTATACCGCCGCGATCACCGCGATCTCAACCGTGTATTGCGGAAATGCCAGCTTCGACTCGACGCACGCGCGCGCGGGAGCCTCCCCTTCAGGGACCCAAGCGTCCCAGATCTCGTTCATCTGATTGAACGTGGCGTAATCGGCCAGCCAGATGCTCGCCGACAGGATCTTGGTCTTGTCGGTGCCCACTTGCTCGAGCAGTCGATCGATCTTCGCAAGAATCTGTGCTGTTTGACCCTTTACGTCCTTACTCGGGTCATCGGCAACCTGCCCGGCAAGATAAGCCACCCCGCCGTGCACGACGACCTGACTCATTCGTTTGCCGCTTTCGTAGCGCTTGATCTGCATTGATTGCTCCTAGAAAAAGTAACCATGGCAACGCCGATAGCCTAACTCATGCCACACACTGTTGTCGACACTTTTATCGACAGTAGCGTAACCTTCTGCCTGCCCGCAATTAGCACTTCCCCCATTGATTCCCCGGGGCGTGCATCAACACTCGCCCGCCACGAGGCGTGTCGCTTGGCCTCCCGGACAATGCGGTTCGGTCCACGAACACGCCTCATCGGAAACACAGACGCACCCTTGTCTGAGTACTTCCCTGCCTACGTCGTCACTCCACACCCGGCCTCGAGATTTTTTCGAGGATCAGTGTTACACACCATTGATTTTGCTTTCGCGCCAATATACATTTGTGTCGACACATTTAGATGGCAGCAGCGTGACCCACGACGAATCTAGAGTCGGTAATCCCGCAGGGACTCGGCCGAAAAGTGCAATGCCATCAAAGCATCGCTTCGCATCCGGGGACCATGATCCGAGAGCAATCACGTCGCGTGCGACGTTTTAATGCCAACATCAAATACGCTTCAAACTTGAGGAAATCATGAGAGTCATTGTGCTCGGCGGAGGGGTAGTCGGGGTCACGACCGCGTACCAACTTCAGAAGGACGGCCACGAAGTTGTGCTGATTGATCGGCAACCCGTCGTCGCCGGCGAGACGAGTTGGGGTAATGCCGGGATGGTCGCTCCTGGACACTCCTTTGTCTGGTCGTCGCCGAAAGCGCCCATGACGCTGCTGAAGTCGCTGTTTCTGAAGGATCAGGCATTGCGGTTCAGGTTCTCTGCTGATCCGCGCCTCTACAGCTGGTCCTGGCTGTTCCTGATGGAATGCACCTCGGAAAAAGCTCGCCGCAATACGCTCCTCAAGCATCGACTTGCGGCCTATTCGCAAGCCATTCTTCAACAGGTCATCGCCGAAGATCCGCTCGACTACGACCGAAACGATCGAGGGATCATCTATTTCCACCGGAGTCAGGAGGCGCTCGACCGCGGCGTGGCTCAAATGAAGCTGCTCGAGTCGGACGGACAAGTCATCAAGGTCCTATCCAGCAACGAAGTCACTTCTCTCGACCCCGCTCTTGCGTCAGCGAAGGAAGGAATCGTCGGTGCAATTTATTGCCCGACCGATGAGACGGGCGATCCGGCAAAGTTCACTCGAGCGCTCGCCGAGAAGGTCACCTCCCGAGGCGGGCAGATTCAAACCGGTACGACTATTCGTGCCTTCGAGACATCCGGCGGCGAAATCATTGGGGTCCACACCGATAACGGCCTGGTAAAAGGCGACGCATACGTGCTCGCGCTCGGCTGCTACAGCCCCATTCTTGCCCGGCAGATCGGGATCCACCTTCCGATCTATCCCGTGAAAGGGTACTCGCTAACCATTCCGATTGAGGGCCACGCGTCCCCGCCCAACGTCGCAGCAGTGGACGAGCACAACCTTGTCGCCATCTCGCGATTCGGTGATCGGATTCGGGTAACGGCGACCGCCGAGTTTGCCGGGTATGACACGAGCCACAAGCCTTCTGACTTCGCGTTCATGAAGCGTGTGACGCAGGAGCTCTATCCCGAGGGAGCGAACTACGATTGCGCCGAGATGTGGGCCGGCCTGCGGCCGATGACGCCGAACAACCTGCCTGTTTTTGGTCGCCGACAGTATCGGAATCTGTTCCTGAATACCGGTCACGGCCATATTGGGTGGACAATGTCCCACGGATCCGCTCGGATCACGGCGGACCTGATCGCCGGGCGGACGCCGGCCATTGCAATGGAAGGCCTCATGTCGTGACAATCGGGTTACACGATAGGTTCGCGCGCACGGATCGACCGCTTACCAGATACGGTTTGAAATGTCAGGCTTTCATCGCGATGTGCGGGGCCGTTCGGGTAAGAACGTCCCCGCAGCCAAGGTCCGGGAGATGTATGGGATGCGATACGACAGCTGTGCTGTGGAATGCAGATTTGCCGACCTTCTGAATCCGTTTCAGCGCGCATCATCCGCGAACTCAAGCGTCACGATATCTTCGATCTTTTCGAACTTCGCCGCAGTATCGAGGCGTCCGCCGTGCAGCTCGCCGTAGCGCGCGCGGATTTCAAGGACGTTCGGGCGCCGCGCAAGTTCTGGAAGGACGTGATCAAGAACAAGGCCCGCACGCCCGCCACCGAGTTGGTCATCCGAGATGAGGAGTTTCACGTCGGACTGGTTGCCCTGTCGGGTAACAACGAGATGGTGCGAGCACTATATGGCATCAACGCACGCATTCACTTCGTACGCTGGGTCGATCTCGAGCAGCGAGGACACGATGCATTCGCCGAACACCTTGAGATCCTTGATGCGATTGAAGCGCGCGACGTCGTCGACCTTCCCGCTCAGATCCGCTCGAAGATGGCGGCAATCCCCTGTCCGCCGCCAATGCACATCGTTACCAGCGCGTATCGCCCCCCGATACGCTGCAGTTCGTAAATCGCCTTTGTCGCCAAGATAGCGCCCGTTGCGCCGATTGGATGGCCGAGCGATATGCCGGATCCATTCGGATTCAGCTTGACAGAGTTGAACCCCAGTTCCTGGGCAACCGCACATGCTTGCGCCGCGAACGCTTCATTTGCCTCGATCACGTCAATGTCATCGAGCGTGAGTTCCGCTCGCGCCAGTGCCGTCTTTACAGCCCGCACTGGGCCGATGCCCATAAACGCGGGTTCCACGCCCGCGTGCCCATAAGCAACAAGTCTGGCCACCGGAACGTGTCCATCGCGACTTGCTGCTGCGGCCGACGCAAGCACCACGGCCGCAGCGCCATCGTTAAGGCTGGACGCGTTCCCAGGCGTCACTGTGCCGTCGATCGCGAATGCGGGCTTGAGTTTGCGCAGGTCGTCTGCAGTCATGTTGCCGCGAACATGTTCGTCAGTGTCAAACATGACCTGACCGTTCTTCGAGCGCACCGGCACGGGAACGATCTGCGACTTGAAGTGCCCGGCTTCGATCGCGGCCGCCGCTCGGCGATGCGATTCGAGTGCAAGCTCATCCTGCTGCTCCCGTGAAATGGAGAATTTCGCTGCGACATTCTCTGCCGTCTGTCCCATGTGGTATTTCTCGAAGGGATCGGTGAGTGCGCCGAGCATCATGTCAACCATTTTCGTGTCACCCATCCGTTTCCCCCAACGGGCATCCAGCATCGAATATGCAGCGCGCGACATGCTTTCCGCGCCACCGGCGACGACATAATCAGCGTCGCCGAGCATCAGGGATTGCGCCCCTGTGAGAATAGCCTGCAAGCCAGAACCACATAGTCGGTTGAGCGTCAGCGCGGTCGAGCGCACGGAAAGCCCCCCCTCGATCCCTGCGACGCGCGCGAGATACATATCAGCCGGCTCGGTGTGAATCACATTGCCGAACACGATCTGATCCACCTTCGTCCCTTCTACATTCGCCCGCGCGAGAGCCTCACGAACGACGAGAGCGCCAAGGGAAGTCGGAGAAACACTCGCGAGCGACTTGCCGTAATCGCCGATCGCCGTGCGCACGGCACCGAGAACCACTACAGCGTTAGACATGGAACCTCCTGATGCGCTCGCGCGCCTTATACAAAGAATCGGGGCAGAGTTTCAACTCGAGCGTCGACGTGAAACGTCCGACGCCCGACAAGATCCGTAGAGGAAAAACACGCGGCGTCATCGACTAGAGCGAACTGACCAGATGGCCGCCGTCCACGGCAATGACTGAACCAGTCATGAAAGACGCTGCATCGGAAGCCAGCAAGAGTAATGGACCATCAAGTTCACCCAGCTTCCCGAGGCGGCGCATCGGGATGCGTTTGATGAGTTGCACTCCTGCATCTGTTTCAAAGAACTCACGATTCAGATCGGTCTCGAAGTAACCCGGTGCAATCGCATTTACGCGAATCCGATAGCGCGCGAGCTCGAGTGCCAGCGCCTTCGTCATCTGGACCACCCCCGCCTTGCAGACCGTGTAGGCAACGACCTGCTGTGCGACGCGCAGGCCTAGAATCGATGCGATGTTGATCACGCTCCCGGGCTTACCAGCCTGCTTGAGATGCGATGCAAAAATCCGCGTCATTCTCCACACGCCGCTAAGATTGACTTCGATCGTCTGCTCCCAAGACTCGTCGGTCGTATCGAGCGCCGGAGCGTGATGAGCAATTCCCGCGTTATTGATTAGCACATCCGGGAGACCGAAGCGCTCGTTAATTTCCGCGAGACATCGCTCGACTGATGCAGCGTCGGTGACGTCCAGTTCGAAAGCCTCCGCACTCTGCCTGATTTCGCGGATCGAGGCAGCCAGCCTGAGACCGAGTTCGATGCGCCGGCCGCACATCGCGACAGCGCAACCTTGTGCTGCCAGCGTTTGGGCAAAATGCAACCCCAGCCCGCTGAACGCCCCGGTTACCAACACCACCTTCCCCGCAAGCCCGAATTGAAATCCCATAGCGACTCTCATATCCTCCGTGCCCATTGCGACGCCTATGCAACTTGTCTCAGCTCAATGACGGCGGGGCGGGAAAGCTGCGCCAAGGCGTTGCTCCATTCGGCATCGACCGACTGGAAATTCCGCTCCT
>NZ_JAFLRF010000088.1 GCF_017315705.1 Trinickia mobilis
CGAGCGCATACTTGTCGTCGAGGGTAACTTTACGTAGTGTCACGTTCACTCCTTTGCTCCAGCGTAAGCTCCTGCATCCGGGATGCTTCCTGCGTCGAGTGCCGTCCAGAAGTCTTGCGTCACTTCGTCGATATTTGCCATTTTTCTACGGTGCGTTGTGTCATGGAAGCGTTGCTTCCTCTTCCTAGGCGAGAACAGAGAGTCGGTTGAATTCCTTGCTATCCAATGGGAGCGCTGCGTTCTTGGCACCATTGCGATCGAGCGTTTCGCACAGCGACTTCAGTCGTCCCATCGCCGCGCGCAAAGTTGCCTCCGACGCCGCGAAAGATATCCGGAAGTATCCAGGCATACCGAAGGCTGATCCGGGCATGAACGCCACCGCTTGCGACTCAAGCGCATGAAGAACAAAATCTACGTCGTTCTCGATTAGACGCCCGTCGCTAGACCGTTTGCCAAAGAAATGCTGGCAATTGACAAGCATGAAAAACGTGCCATCAGGACGCGTAAAACTAAGATTCGGAATCTGGCCGAGCAGCGCGAGGAGAATGTTGCGCCGTTTCTCGTAGGCATCGGATCGGACTCGAGTTTGTTCCTGAGAACCGCTAAGAGCCTCTGCCGCGGCTGCCTGAGAAATTGAGTTCGGGGCGAACGCCGACGAGTTCGATACCCGTATAACAGCGGCGATCAGTTCACGAGGTCCAGCAAGATATGCCATGCGCCATCCCGTCATGGCGTACGCTTTGGAAACCCCGTTAAGTATTACTGTCCGATCGCGAAAATCCGGCGCAACATTGATGATGTTTTTGAACGGTTTGTTTCCAAACCGAATGGTTTCGTACATGTCGTCGGAGAACACCAGCAAGCGCGGGTGGGGGCGTACAACATCAGCAATGGCTCTGAGTGTTTCATCATCGATGATTGCGCCAGACGGGTTCGACGGTGAATTCAACACCAGCCAACGAGAACGCTCGGTGATCAGCGCTTCGATGTCGCGCGGCTGAGGGACGAAGCCATCTTCTTCCTTTGTCTTGAGGAAGACTGGCGTCGCGCCAGTTAGCCCGATTGCGGACGAGTAAGGCGAAAAGAATGGGGCAGGAAGAATGACTTCATCACCAGGTCCGACCGTCGCTAAAAGCGTATTGAAGATTGCCTGAACGCCGCCCATTGTGACCGTGATGTCCTCTGCAGCGTAGTCCAGCGAGTTGTCGCGCAGGAACTTCCGGCGGATGGCATTCTTAATCTGTGGGGTGCCGTCGCTGGCTGTGTACTTTGTATCGCCGCGACGGATCGCGTCGATCGCTGCGTCCTTGATATTGTCAGGTGTGTCGAAATCAGGCTCGCCAATGGACAGGTACAGTACTTCTCTGCCAGACTCCTCGACATCTTTAGCTGCCTGTTGCACTAACCTGAATGGAGAAGGCTGGATGATCCCCATGCGTTCTGCCAGTGTGTAGTCAAACATCGTGCTCATTTTCCCCATCTCTACAGGCAATTCGTGTCGATGTTGCAGCGTTAGCATGAGAGAAATTCTAGGCTATTCAATTTAGCTTTTGATTGCGTTCTTGATGCCAGGCTGCCCATTCGATAGCATTTCATGTCAACTTCACGACCCAGGATAGTTCCAAATGCCAATCAAGCTAGACGCGATCGATAAGCGCATCCTGCAAGCCCTACAACGGGACGCGCGGATACATAACACCGAACTGGCAAATCTGGCTGGCCTATCGCCGTCGCCTTGCTTGCGCAGGGTCCGATTGTTGGAGGAGGCTGAGGTCATTGACCGGTACGTCGCGCTGTTGCGGCCAGCAGCGGTTGGTCTGGGCATGACAGTCTTTGTCCGGGTGACGTTAGATCGCCAGGATCAGGCTATCGTTGAACACTTTTCGACCGAGATACAGCAGGTCCCGCAGGTGCTTGAGTGTTATCTCATGGCCGGCGGCTACGACTTCCTTCTGCGGGTGGTCGTGACCGATCTGGACGACTACCGGCAATTTCAACAGAAACATATCTCAGGCATTCGGGGGGTGCGAAACGTAGAAACCGAGATACCGCTTCAGAGGATCAAGCTCACTACTGAACTACCTCTATAAGTTCTTGTGTCGCCTGAAAAGCAAGGGCCTGCTCCGCGCACAACCTCTCGAAGGCTTTTTTATTCACCGGATCGGGCGGCGCCTGCGCAGACACAATCAGTCCCCGTTGCGAAACTGCCGCGGCGTACAGCCATGAGCCTTGCGAAAGGCCCTGATAAAATTCGACGGATCCCGGTAGCCGACGCGCTGTGAAATCGCCTCGATGCTCAGCGTGGATTCCTTGAGCAATAGCGTTGCACTCTCGATGCGAACGCTATCGAACACTTTCCGATAGCTGGTTCCCTCGCGCTGCAAGGTACGCCGCAAGGTTCGCGGCGACACGCAAAAGCTGCCCGCAACCTGGTCGAGGTTCGGATAGGTTTCCGTGTGACTGGCGAGATACGCTGCGAGGCGCTCCGACAACCGCGCCGAAGTTTCGCGCAGATCGAGCTGGCATTGCCGCATTGCCGCCTTGTGGCCATGGGCATCTGCGGATGGCAGGGCGTGATCAAGAAGTTCGATCGGGAAGCGAAACGTCAGTTTTGGCGATCCGAAGCTGGCCTCGCTCGAGCAGTGTGCGTTGCGTTCCTCGGCCCAGTCCGGCGGCGCGAAGGGGAATTCGATGCAGACGCGGCTGATATGGTGGCCAAGCAGGCCGCGCATTATTTCCAGTACCCCAAAGGCCACAGCCGTAGCGATGAAATCTTCCAGCCCGTATAGCGGCATGACTGGTTCATATTCCAAGCGCGCCCAATCGCCTTCCTCTTGCAGGCTCAAGCACATGGCCGAGCACCGTAGAATCGCCAGTATTTCCGTGGCGCGTAGTGCCTCGCGCACGGTGCCGCTGGCAAAGATGGCCGTGCCGACGTTTCCATGCACGTTGGCACGAACACGACGTCCCCACTCAATGGGCAGCATGGAATCGTCGCACTGATGTCGCGCCAGGCGAATCAACGTAAGCAGCTGCGAGAAATTAATGGCCGCGGCGGCCTCGCCAATGCTATCAGGTCGTAGCCCAGCAGCAGCGAGCAAGGCAGTGACATCCAGCCCGCGTTTGCGCAGCACATCACACAATAAGCGTACATACACCGGGTGCATTTTGGGTGCCTGCGGGGTGCGCAGGGCGAGTCTAGGCGAACTCATGATGTTCAAAGGATACGACCGCCGTTCAGTTGGCCTGAATTGACTATCAAATGTCCACCCTGCGTCTGGTAGCGGTCTGGACACACTCCGACAATCTTCTCACTTTCGCATGGAGATTGGCATGTCCGATACCCGACCCACCTCCGATAGCTACACCCTTTGGGGCGGCGCGCTGTCCTTGTTCACCGGCAAGGTGCGCTCTTATCTGATCAAGAAAGGTATCCCGTATCGCGAGTTCTATGCCGGACATCCCGATTTCCAATCGCGGATCCGGCCCATCGTCCGCCTCGGCGTCGCACCCGTCCTGGAAACGCCACAAGGCGAAGTGCTACAGGACTCGACGGAAATCATCGACTTCATGGAACGGCGTCTGCCAGAGCGGGCGATGATCCCGGCGAGTCCAGTGCAACGTGTCGTCGCCTGGCTGCTCGACGCCTATGGCACCGAGCATCTGATGCTGCCAGCGATGCACTACCGCTGGGCCGAACCGTATCTGTCCGAGCAGCGGTCCTTCCTCAACGCCGAATTCGGCCGTGTCTCCTATCTGGGCAACGACCGCCAGGCGCGCAACGCTGCCGGCGCAAGGATGATTGCCTATTTCAACGGCATGTATCTGGCGCTCGGCGGTTCGCCCGAGGCCGCCGCGGCCATCGAAGGCGTGTATCTGGAACTGCTGGAACTGCTCGACATCCACTTCCAGCACGTGCCCTACCTGCTCGGCGGCCATCCCAGCATCGCCGATTTCGGCCTGATGGCGCCGCTGTTCGCTCACCTTGGGCGTGACCCGGCGCCGGCGCGGATCATGGCGCTGCGGGCGCCTAACGTCTTACGCTGGGTCGAGCGCATGAACCTGGCGGTGATTCCCGATGCGGAGTACCCCGACATCGCCCCCGCTTTCCCCGCCGACGACGCAGTGCCGAGGACGCTGGAGCCGGTGCTGGAGATGTTGTTCCGCGACTGGACGGCCGAACTACAGGCCAATGCTGCCTGCTACCACGCCTGGCTCGCCGCCCATCCAGACCTACCGGCCGGGCAATTCGTCACTACCGATACCAAGCGGCGCGTACATCCGACGCTCGGCCCAATCGAATTCAAATTGCGTGGCGCAACGATACGGCGCAGCAGCACACCACAGATGCTGTGGCACTTCGACAAGGCGGCCGCGCTGGCGCGCGATCTCGACGGGGAAGCTCGCACACGCTTCCAGGCACTGCTGCGCCGCGTCGGCGGCGAGGAAGCGCTGGCGATCCGCCTCGCCCGGCCAATCGTGCGCAACGATTATCTGCTCGCCGTCGGCTGAATCGAGGCGGTGGTGCTCGCCTGCGCCGGCCGCACCTTCTTTTCCGGCAGCCAGAACCGCAAGGTGCTGCACGCAGGCGAGATGGACGCCGCGGCCTGGAGCTGCGGGCTGGTCGCCGGCTTGATCGGCGACATCTCGACGGTGCAGGAACGGCTCGACCGCATCATGACCGAGGCCACCGGCATCGTGCGTCAGCGTTTCCAAGGAATTCTGACCGCTTAACCCCCTTCGGAGAACTCCATGAGCACGGACCTTCTTTATTCGGTCGAGCAACGCGTCGCGACCATCACGTTCAACCGGCCGGAGAAGATGAACGCTATCAGCCCCGCGATGCTGGAGCGCTTCTTCGCCCGCGTGGCCGATGCCGCCGCCGACCCCGAGGTGCGCGCGATCGTGGTGACGGGCGCCGGGCGCGCCTTTTGCGCCGGCGTGGACTTGGGCGGGGTCATGGACCTGGACGACGAAGCGCCGAGCGTCCCCGGCACGCCCACGCCGGCTGCCGACCAGCCGCCGCCGCAGTGGGACGACGGTGTCGGCCCCGCGCTCGCGCGCCAATTCGCCGCCGGATGGAGTGGCCTGATCCGCGCTCGCAAGCCCACCATTGCCGCCGTCAACGGCGCGGCCTACGGCTGGGGCGCGATCTTCGCGCTGCACTGCGACCTGCGCTTCGCCGCGCGCTCGGCGGTGATGAATTTCACTTTCGCGCGCCTGGGCGTGCCCGCCGAGAAGGCCAGTGCCTGGCTGCTGACGCGTCTCGTCGGCCCGGCGCGCAGCGCCGACCTGCTGTACACCGCGCGCCGCATTGAGATGGCCGAGGCCGAGCGCATCGGCCTGGTCAACAGCGTGCACGACGACGCACTGCTCGCGCACGCCATGGCCTACGCGCGCCAGCTCGCCGAGCATTCGGCGCCACGCTCGCTGGCGGCAATGAAGGCCCAGATCTGGATGGCGCTGGACGAGTCCTACGACGACGCCTACCTGAAAGCCGACGATGAGCAGGCGCGCTGCATGCGCACGCAAGATTTCAAGGAGGGCTTTACGAGCTACATGGAAAAGCGCGCGCCCTCCTTCACCGGGTATTGATGCAGGAGCTGAGTTCGTGATGGTGAACGATGCAGGCCTGGGTGGGCAACGGCAGCGCACCGTCAATGCGCGGACATCAGAAGCACGACGAACCAAATCGATTTAAAGGAATTGGGCAAGGAACTCGCCACGAAGAACATCCTGGTCAACGCGGTGACGCCTGGCGCGGCAAGAACCGAGATGTTCGATTCGATGTCCAGCAGCCTATCGATTACATGCTCTCGAAGATTCCGATGAGCCGCTTCCTGCTTCCCGAAGCGATCTCCTCAGTTGAACGGCTCACCGGTCTGCTTCAACGCAGATTCGATATATGCCTGGCGAAGTGCCAGAGTGAACTCACCGGGAACACCGCCGCTTATC
>NZ_JAFLRF010000089.1 GCF_017315705.1 Trinickia mobilis
TCGGACGCGGGCTGGCGGCCGGCGATATCGTGCTGACCGGCGCATTGGGCCCGATGGCCGCCGTGCGCCCGGGCGATGTCTTCGAGGCTCAAATTCACGGCTTGGGCTCGGTACGCGCGGCGTTCGAGGACCTCAAGCCATGAACCCGCAGTGAATCGCGTTGCTGGCGCAGCGGTTTGCGCTTCCCCCCTGCCGACGTGTTCGGCGCGAGTCGCACCGCGTCACGCACGAGCCCTGCCCCGCCTGCCCGCACGGCTATCCATGCAGCCGCAACCCTTTCAGCGCCTTGTCGACGCGCCCCTTTTCGCCACGCAACGCGATGCCGACGAGGCGCAGCTCGCCGGTCGGCACCGCGGCGACGGCTGCGCGGTTGTCCTCGTCATTGCCGGTGTCAAACAGGTCTTCTGTGAAGATCGACATGTCCAGATCCCTTTCCGACGCCCGGTCGAACATGCGCCGCAGCTCTACGCCGCTTGCGGCGTAGACCAAGACCGGCTGGCGGAACATCGGCAGATAGGACTTGCCGGAACCGTCCACGTAGCGCGCCCCGACCACGCCATCCGCCGCCGCGGCAATGCCGCTGACGACGAACGCCGTGACGTTCAGCTTCTTCCATACCGGCAACTCGTTCTGAAGAATCACGACGATCTTCGTGTCGAACCTCGCCGGTGCGTACGTGGCGTCGTGGCTCAGATCCATACGTCGTTCCTCGCCGTGCGCTCATTGGGTTCGCGGCCGGTGTTCTGTACGCCACGCGGCTCGATCAGCATGAGCTTGACCTCCTTCTGCGCAAACGGCTTGTGCTCCTTGCCCTTCGGTACGACGAACATCTCACCTTGCGACAAATGCACCGCGCCGTCGCGGAAGTCGATACGCAGCTCGCCTTCGAGCACGATAAACGTCTCGTCGGTATCCGGATGGTCGTGCCACACGAAATCGCCCTCGATCTTCACGATCTTGAACTGGTAGTCGTTCATTTCGGCGACCACCCGCGGCTGCCACCGGTCGTGAATCAGCGCAAGCTTTGCAGCCAGATTGATCGGTACGTAGGTGCCGGAGGGCGTGTTGGGTCGGTCAGTCGGTGTCATAGCCGGTCTCCTTTGATTCGGTTGAGATTGCGGACAAGCGTAGACGGCGTGGCAGCCGGCGTCTTGAACGATCGTGCACGCCGGTCGCGCAGGCGACGTCACGAGGTCGCAATCCGCACTGAACGGTGCATCCGCGGCCCGACCGTTGAGCCGGCCCGGCAACGAAGCTCGTAATGCGCAGCGCGCTCATCGGACCTGCTGTTGTGCCGCGAGCGTTTTCAGCCAGCGCGACGGCGGCAGTCCATAGGTTTTCACGAAATGCCGCGTCATATGGCTCTGATCCGCGAAACCGGCGGCGGCGGCCGCATCGGCGAGCGGCCGACCCTGGACGATCAGCTGCCGCACGCGATCGAGCCGGCGCATCGTCAGATAGCGGTGCGGACTCGTGCCGAAAAAGGCGCGGAAATCGCGCGACAAACTCCATCGGTCGCGGCTCGTCGCGGCGGCAAGCTCATCGAGCGTGACCGCGTGGTCCAGCGCATCGTGCAGGTACTCGCGCGCCACTTGCGCCGCGCGATAATCCGCGGTCTGCCGCAGCCGTCTGCCGCCCGCACCGGCGTCGAGTGCGAGCGCCAGATCCAGAATGGCGTCGTCCCGTTCGAGTGGATCGATCGGGTTGTCCATCCCCTGCAGCAACACGTCCGTTGCCGCGTATAGACGCGGATCGTCGGAAATCCCGCCCTCGATGAACGGCAGCGGCCGCCCGCCCAGCGCCTGCTGGAAAAGCGCGGGCTCGACATAGACCATCCTGTAGCGGAATCCCTGTTCGGTGCCTGCCTCGCCGTCGTGCGGCTCGTCCGGGTGAATGACGATCGTTCGGCCAGGCCGACTGTGCACGAAGCGGCGACGGTAATGAAACGACTGGACGCCCGACAGCGTGCGGCCGATCGCATACGTGTCGTGACGATGCATGTCGTACGCGTGGGCGCGAAAAAACGCTTCGATGCGCTCGATGCCATCTTGCGGCCCGCGATAAATCCAGTCGGTGTTCGTGTCGGTGATCCGCTGGAGACCGGCAACAGGCGCCGCGCGCGCAGCAGTGTCGGGTGAGGACCGTGCAGGCAATGGCGCCCGCAATTCCGCTTGCACCTGCGGTTGCGTTTGCGACTCGATCCGCGGCCCTTCCCCTGCTGCTTTCATTACGTCACCCTGCTGCGCAAAAATCCGTTTCAATGCCCCGCGTGCGACGTTGCCGGGCGCCGTCCCACGAGGAGCGGCAACAAGCGATCATGATATAGCGCGCCGCGTGGACAGTGAACGGGAACTCACTGCTGCGCACAGAAGCGGAGTATGGCTTCGCCTACTTGTCGAGGCGCTTCGCGTTGCGGGAAGTGGCCCACGCCATCCAGTATCTGCCGCTCGTAGCGGCCCTGGAAGAACGGCTCCCGGCCCCGTGAGGTGTCCGGATGATTGCAGGAGTCCGCCGCGCCATGCAGCACCAGCGTCGGCACCGCCGGCACGGGAGCAGGATTCAGGCGCGCCTCGTCGTCGCTGTAGGCCGGGTCGCCGTCGGCAAAGCCCCAACGGTGACGGAAGCAATGCAGCACAACCTCGGCCGACTCATCTGGTCAGCTCGTGATTAGCAGCATGAACGCCATGGTCACGCCAACGGCGATACGGCACGCTGCCGTCGTCGCGGTGTCGCCAGCTGGGGCGGTGCCAGCTGAAGGCGCGCCCCCGAGGGCGTAGCGTCGGCCGGAGAGTTGGCCGACGAGGTCCCAGGCGCTGCAATAGACAAGCACAAACGCGAACGCCAGCGCGAGAGCCGGATACTTGAGCGACCGTGCCATGCCGCTGCCCATCCCCGTCATGTCCATGCCGTCTGACGCCGTGAGGGCGGCGAACATGTACACCATCGCCGCGCAGTGAAACAGATGCGCAGCGCGATGCCCGCTTACCAGGGACCGAAGACCGTTCACCTTGGTGTGGCCCGCTAAGCGCCAGGCGAACCAGGCCGTGAGCAGCACGAAAATCGCCTCCCAGGCCTGGGGCGGCAGCGTCTTGACGCCGGGCGCCAGCATTCCTGCCATCGCGAGACACATCAGCAGGTGCGCAAGGTCGGAATCGGCTCCGCCCGAGCCACGCGGCGACGAGCGGGATCCGGTTGGTCCAGCCGCCGAAAGCCGGTTGGTCGGCAACCGGGCGGTAGCGAGGCGGGTCGCGCACACGGCCACGACGACCAGCATGAGGGCGGCAAGAATGTCCGATAGCCAGGCGGGAGACATCATGCGAGGACTTCCTAGTACTGCAGGTTGGGGTAGGCAGCGCTGTCTCCGCGTCCCTCGCGCGTCAAATCGAGAACGCCGTAGATTGCCCAGACCGGGTCGAGGGAGCTGGTGTCGCCGCGCTTGAACGTCATCTCGCTCGCCCAGTGGTGGTGAATCCCGTCCTCGTCGCGTGTGAACACGTTCAGGACCGGGAGCTGCCCGCCGTTCGGTGCTTCCGCATGGTAGTCGCGGTTGAAGGTGTTGTTCCGCGAGGACAGCAGCCGCAGGTTGCGCCAGCCGCGCTCTTGTGCGTAGTTGCCGAGCCGATCGGGGCTTGTCTTCGCGATCACGACGAGGTTGGTCCGCTCGGCGAGGTGAAAAGCAGCACCCTCGAGCCCATCGACGACCGATGTGCACGACGGGCACGGCTGCTCGACAAGCGGCAGCTCGGCTGTCTTGCCCCCTGGGGCAGCCGCTCGTTGGTCTCCCGACCAGCGCGGGAACATCATGTTGTAGATGACCAGCGAGTTCTTGCCCGGCGCGAACAACTCCGAGAGCCTCACCTTGCTGCCGTCGGCCGCGGACTCGAAGACGTAGTCCTCCTTGATGAGGCCGCCCGCCGGGAGTGCCCGGCGCTGGGCGGCGACCTGCTCGTTCAGCCGGCGGAGCTCCGCCTCCGCCTCCAACAGCTCGTTGCGTGCGCGCCGGTATTCGCTCGACTCGCCCGGGAAGTGGACATTCGAGTCGAGGAGTACTTCCCGCCACTTCTTCATGTCACGTGGTTGGCCCTTGAGAGTCATTATTTCCTCCTGAGAAAGTTCAGCTAGCCCCAAGTCTACTGCTTGGCAGCAGGCTGCCGAAATGTCATATTCACGTCCATTTCAGACATACGGGAAGAGGCGACATGCGCAAGGTCGGCTTCATCATCTACCCTGGCTATCAGCCGATGGGCTTTGCCGTCACCACTCCGTTCGAAATCGCCAATCAGCAAGCAGCCGAACCCGTCTACGACGTCCAGCTGCTGTCCGAGCATGGCGGGCTGGTGCGCACCTCGCTCGGCTTCTACGTGTTGACCGAGCCTTTTTACGAGGAGATGTACGATCTCATCGTCGTCTGCGCGAGCATGGAAGATGCATCGCCCGAGACGATCGAGCTGATCCGCCGCGCGCGATCTCACTGCCGCCGGATTGCTGCGACCTGCCATGGGGCGTTTGTTCTCGCGGAAGCGGGGATTCTCGACGGGCGGCGCGCCACGACTCATTGGGTGCGTGCAGACGAGCTTCGGGTCCGCTATCCCAATGTGCGAGTCGAAGAGGACCGAATCTTCATCGCTGACGGACCGGTGTGGACGTCAGCCGGCATGACCGCCGGCATCGATCTCGCACTGGCGCTGATCGAAGAAGATCTCGGCCGAGAAGCGGCGCGCAATGTTGCACACAGGCTCGTGTTGTACCATCGCCGCGCCGGTGGCCAGTCTCAGTTCTCCTCCCTTCTGGAACTAGAACCGAAATCAGATCGTATTCAGACCGTGCTCACGCACGCTCGGCGCAATCTTGCCTGGCGGCTGAGTGTGGAAGACCTTGCCGCGGTCGCGCATCTCTCACCACGCCAGTTCAGCCGTACCTTTCAGGCCGAAACCGGCATGACGCCGGCGAAGGCAATCGAGACCCTGCGCCTGGAGGGGGCACGCGCGCTATTGGAAGACACCAACCACACGATTGACGCTGTCGCTCAACAGACCGGATTCGGAGATCGCGACCGAATGCGACGTGCCTTTCTCCGCGCCTACGGCCAACCGCCGCAAATGATTCGACGCCAGTCGCGCGGATCCTCGTCCTTGGCGGAAAGCGAGCTCGCAGAAGCCGAAAGCAATGCTGCAACAGCAGGCAAGCCGCGCCCTCCTGCTGCCGGACGCGCTCGCCCACGCTGACGAAGACGGTATGGCGCTTGTTAAGAGAAGCCCTCACGTCTGCGGAGTATCGGCGCGGGCGACTCGCTCGACACGCTCGATCGCACTATTCAAGGAAGGCGAGAGCGTCGAGCGCAGGTGTTCGAGCAGCGTCCGAATTTTGGCATCGAGGTAGCGACGCGACGGGTAGACGGCGAACACAGTGAACGGCTTTAGCCGATAGTGCGGCAGCACGCGCACCAGCTTTCCTTCGACGAGATCGTCGACGACCGTGTAAGTCGCGAGTGTGCCGATGCCTGCTCCAGCGAGTAAGGCGGCACGCAACGCATCGGGCACATTGAATTGCAGCGACGACTTGGGGATCTTCCAGATTCGAGCGTCATTTTCGCTTTCGAGATGCCATTCGTCAGGGGACGATACGGGCGACTCGAGCATGAGCAAAGCATGAGCGCTCAGTTCGTCGCGCGTTGTCGGCGTGCCGTGGCGTTTCAGATAATCCGGCGAGGCCACCATCACCGTATACGCCGAGCCGAGCGGTTGCGCGACG
>NZ_JAFLRF010000009.1 GCF_017315705.1 Trinickia mobilis
ACCCATAGACATAGCCGGTGCCCCGCCCATGGGGCTGGCGTTGGGTTCGAAAATCGCACTTCGCGCCGGCGCGCCCACTACTCGCGGAGTGTTCGCTAAGACACAGTCAGTACGCTGCTGCCATGCTGCAGTTAAAGGCCTGGATTTCGTCGGCAACGTCTTACATGCATGCAGCCTTCAGGCACACCTGCGCAGCATCACCGATCACGCCGCGCGCCGCGCGATTCGTGTCCTTCGTCCTTTGCGTAGCGTGCGTATTGCTCGTCACCTGCAGCCGCAGCAACGGCAGCGACGCGCCTGACGCCGCGTCCAAGGCTGCCGCGGCCACGGCGCCCGACTCCGCCGCGCTCGCGATGAAATGCGGCGCGCCGTCCGCGCCGTCGCCGGCCGCATCGGCCAACGGCGATCCGCTCGAAGCCGACACCCCCGGCGGCGACGGCACCCGCCTGTTCGCCGCCGGCAGCGCCTTCGACATCGCGTTCACGACCCGCGTGAACAACGAGGACACCGTTCGCTGGCAAGTGCTCGACAACTGGAACGTCGTGCGCGCGAGCGGGCAGTTCCCCGCCGCAGCCGGCGCGCAGACAGTGACGCTCAGCTGCACGTCGTCGCGCGCAGGCTACTTCGCCATTCAAGCCATGCTCGCCAAAGCAGGCGGCCAATTGCCCTCGCGCGGCACGCGTCCCGCCGGCATCGCGACGTTCGGCGTGCTGCCCCAACTCAGCGCGACCCTGCCCGCCGCGAGCTACGCGCATCAGGACCAGCACCGCTTCGGCGGCCAGGGCACCGCGTATCTCGCGCCGGGCCAGCACTGCTGCGACGGCGACGGCTACCGTCCGCTCTACACCGATCTCGGCCTCTCATGGGCGAACGACAACCGCAACTGGTATATGGAGGAGCCCAAAGGGCCGAACACGTTCGCGCCGTCGCGCGACACGCTTGCGCCGTACTTCAGGAAGGGCGACATCATGCGGCTGATCCAGCTCGACGGCATCCCGGCATGGGCCAGTCCGGACGGCAAGGAGACCCATAGCTACGCGCCCGTCTCGCTGGCCGCCTATCAGGACTACATGAGCCGCGTCGGCGCCGATTCCGCGCAGATCCGCGCGGCCTACTTCCCGAACCAGTCGAACAACTACTATCAGGTGACCTGGGAACCCGACTACGATGGCGGCCTGCCGTGGAAAGGCACGGACGCGAGCTTTGTCGACCTGTACCGCGCGACGTATCAAGGCATCCACGCGACCGACCCGAACGCCGTCGTGATGGGCACGGCCAACAACTCCGTGCGCACCAACATCCAATGGCTCGACCGGCTCGCGCCGCTTGGCATCGGACGCTACCTCGACGGCGTCGCGATTCACGGCTACTACGACATCGGCTCGTCGCCGTCGCATCCGCCCGAGCGGCTCGCCGGCGACAGCGACGCCGCCAAGGCCGCCGGCGCGCTGTCGGCTTCGATGCGCGAATTGAGGCAGCGCATGGTCAAGTACTTGAAGCCCGGCGCCAAGCTGTTCGCGACCGAGACGGGCATCAGCTACGACATCGATACTTCGTACGGCCCGAACTACCCGACGCAGAACGTGCTCTACGCGCAAGGCGCCGTGGTCGCGCGCACGCATCTGATCCTGCTCGGCGAAGGCGCGGACCTGACCTACGTCTTCTACATGGCCGATCCCCCCGACAAGCCGCCCGGCTACGGCGTCTTCTTCGATCTCGCCGATCCCCAGGGGGCGTATGGCCCGAGCCGCATCAGCCCGAAGCCCGCCGCGATGGAATTGGCCGCGATGACGCGCATCGTCGACGGCACCCTCACGCTCGGCTATTTGAACGACGTGCCGGGCGGCGTGTACGCGTACGCGTTCCAACGCCTGAACGGCGGCAAGATCGTGACTGCGCTTTGGACGCACGACAACGCGCATTGGAACGCCAAGGACGGCTTCAGCCCGGGCTACGACGTGACCTACCGCTTGCGCGTCGACGCGCCGCACACTCAAGGACAAGTCGCCGTGCTGGATGCCATGGGCAACGCCTGGACGCTGCCCTACAGCGACGGACAAGTCACCCTCACGCTGACCGAATCGCCGATCTACGTCGTCTCGGCGAACGCAGCGGCGATGCGCGCCCATGTCACGGCGCCGGCGGGCTACGCCGCACACTGACTGCGCGGCACGCGAACGCGGCACGCCGGAATCTGACTGCACAAAGCGATATTTCGGCGCTTGGCGCCAGTGCCGCTGCGCGATTCTTGCGTCTACGCCGCGCTAGACTCGCGACACGGCACGACGACAACTTTGGCGGAGACCCGATGCTTACCGAACTCGATTTCCTCGATGTGGTTCGCCTAACACCGCTCGTGTCGATCGATCTGATCGTCACCGACGTCCACGGGCGCATTCTGGTCGGACAGCGCCGCAACCGGCCGGCGCGCGGCACCTGGTTCGTGCCGGGCGGACGCGTGCAGAAAGACGAAACGCTCGATGCCGCGTTCACGCGCATCGTCGAGAGCGAGCTCGGCATCTCGGGCATGGAGCGGTCGGCCGCGCGCTTTTACGGCGTCTTCGAGCACCGCTACCCGGACGACAACTTCGCCGGCGAACCCGGTATCTCGACTCACTATGTGGTGCTCGCGTACGCGATGACGCTGACGGGCAGCGCGCCGATCGGCCGCTTCGACCAGCACAGCCGATATGCGTGGCTCACGCCGGATGAACTGCTCGCGAGCCGGGACGTGCACGAGAATACGAAGGCGTATTGCCGGTAGTGGGGCCCGACAGCGTTGCATGGGACCCGAGTAACTCGGGTCGACCGCGGTGCATGGGACCCGAGTAAGCGCTAAAGCGCTAACTCGGGTCGACAAAAAAACGCCCGCTATGTTGAGGCGGGCGAAAGGACCATTTAGAGCGCCACAGGGGTAGCGCCGATTTCATTGAAGGCGACGGTTCGTGTCGATTCAATGTGCGCGTGCGGAACTGCCGGATGCGGAAGGGATATTGTCGGAATTGGCGGCAAATTCGAACGACCCCCACGCTCACTATCGTTCGCTGTCGACCGGAGTTAGCGCTTTAGCGCTTACTCCGGTCCCATGCAAAGCTCCCCCCGAGGGGGCGGTTGCCTTCCTCTGGGCGGCCCAGCGGAAGGCAACGCCCCTCCGCCTCTCAAGCGGCCAGCGAAGAAAGCCCCGCGGGTGCGTCGACCGGCCCGAACTTCGTGCGCAGATAGTCTTCGAACGACGCCTTCAGCTCCGGATGCCGCAAGGCAAACTCGACCGTCGCCTTCAAGTAGCCCAGCTTGCTGCCGCAGTCGAACCGCTGCCCCTTGTAGCGAAACGCGAGCACCTGCTCGTCGCCGAGCAGCGACTGGATCGCGTCGGTCAGCTGTATCTCGCCGCCCAAGCCCGGCTTCACGCGCCGCAAGTGCGCGAAGATCCCCGGCATCAGCACATAGCGCCCCACCACGCCGAGATTCGACGGCGCCTCTTCCGGCGCCGGCTTTTCGACGACGCCATGCATCTTGATCACGCGATCGTCCCATGCGCGGCCGTCGACCACGCCGTACGAGCGCGATGCCTCGGGCCGGATCTGCTCCACGCCGACCACCGAGCAATGGTAATGATTGAACACCTGCACCATCTGCGTGAGCACGGGGGGCGTGCCGTCGAGCAGGTCGTCGGCGAGCATCACGGCGAACGGGTCGTCGCCGACGAGCTTCTCCGCGCACAGCACCGCATGCCCGAGCCCGAGCGGTTCGGGCTGCCGCACGTAGAAGCAGTCGACATGGCTCGGCTTGATCCCGCGCACGAGTTCGAGCAACTCGAGCTTGCCGCGCGCCTGCAGCTCCGCTTCGATCTCATAGGACTTGTCGAAGTGATCCTCGATCGCGCGCTTGCTGCGCCCCGTGACGAAGATCAGCTGCGTGATGCCCGCGGCCATCGCCTCTTCGACTGCGTACTGGATCAGCGGCTTGTCGACGACCGGCAGCATCTCCTTCGGACTCGCCTTCGTTGCAGGCAGAAAACGCGTGCCGAGACCCGCGACCGGGAACACCGCCTTGTTGAAGTTGAGCATGGCCCCCCCACTCGAACCATAAGAAACTTGTTGGGCCAGCGTATTCCCCAGGTACCGATGGCATCTGCCAACATCTCGCCCTTTTCAGACGGCACGCGCATGGCGCAAGGGGCGCCGCGTATGATGCGACGCATCAGGCATGCCTTTCCATCCTGTCTCCTCGCTGTACGCCGAAACGCTTTCGCAGACCACGAAGCGTCGATGCCTCATGCGCAAAGGACGCGGTCAGGATTCGATCGGCGCGCAGATGTTCGTCCGCTCAACGACATCGACAGAGCCGCGCACATGGCCAAACGCATCGCTATCCTGATCTTCGACGGGTTCTCGCTCGTCGAGGTCAGTTCGATCGCCGAGGTGTTCCGACTCGCCAACGAAATGGAGATCGAACGGGCGAGCGAAGCCGAACCGTATGTGCTGGTGGTGTTCTCGAGCGCGGGCGGCAGCGTCGCGAGCAGCTGCTCGATGCGGGTCTGGTCGGAGAACCTCGACGCGCCGCTGTTGACCGGGTTCGATGCGCTCTTCATCGCGGGCGGACCGGGCGCGCAGCACACGAAGGACGACGAGCACCTCGTGCGGCGCTTGCGCGCGATGCTGCAGAAGACTCGAGTCGTGAAGGCGATCGGCGAAGGCGCGGCGATTCTCGCCGCAGCCAATCTCGTGCATGAAAGGAGCGGTGTCGAGTTTCCGTCGGGCGCGACGTTCGCCGCGCGCGATTCGCACGCGCCGCCGCACGCGCTCACCGCCGTCGAACAGCCGGCCGCGCTCGACGATCCGCTCGGGCCGATCGCCGCCGCGCTGTCGGTGATCAAGCGCGACTACGGCTCGGCCGCGGCCCGCGAGATCTCCGAACGTTCGATGCCCGGCGCGTGGCGGCGCCTCGGCGCCGTGCTCGGCGATCTCGACGAAGGCGGCGCGCGAGAGAAGATCAATGCGGCCGCGCGCTGGATCCGCGAGAACTACGGGCGGCCGATATCGGTTGCGGAAGCGGCCCAGGTCGCCGCGATGAGCGAGCGCAGCTTTCTGCGCCGCTTCAAGTCGCAGATCGGGCTCACGCCGTCCGAATACCTGCTGCGCGCGCGGCTCGATGCGAGCTGCCTGCTGCTCGTCGCGACCGATCTGCCGGTCGACAAGATCGCGCGGCGCTGCGGGGTGGGAAGCGGGGACGGTCTCGCGAAGATCTTCCGAAAGCGCCTGTCGATTTCGCCGACCGAGTATCGGATCGCAGGCCGGCGCCGCTCAAACGACGGTTGAGCCCTTCTTGGCGCGCGACGTCAGCATCGCCGACACCGACGCCATCAAATCGCGCATCCATTCGACATCGCTCGGCCGGTCCGGCTGCGGATGCCACATCTGGTAGCACTTGATGCGCGGAAACGGGATCGGCGCGTTCACGACCGCAAGCGGCAGCATGGCCGCGTAGTGCGTGGCGAAGCGCCGCGTCGTCGTGAAGATCAGGTCCGATTGCAGCAGCACCTGGGGCACGAGGCCGAAGTAAGGCAGCGTGATCACGACGCGCCGCGCGATGGCCGCGCGCGCCAGGCCAATTTCGATCGCATTGCGCCGCGCGCCGCTATAGGGCGTCGGCGCGAGATGCGCGGCGGCGAGATAGGCGTCGCGCGTGAGCGGCTCGCGCGCGAGCGGATGGCCGGCGCGCATCATGCAGACGATCGTGTCGGCGAACAGGTCGCTTCGCACGAAGCGCGGATCGGGCTTCGGCCAGTTGCCGACGACGAGATCGAGCTCGCCCGCATCGAGGGCCGCTTCGTGATCGAGCGTCGGATTCAGCGAATCGATCTCGAGATGCGCGTTCGGCGCCGCGGTGCGGAACTGCGAGATCAGCGTCGGCATGAAGAAGTCGTTCAGGTAGTCGGGCGCGGCGATCCGGAACGTGCGGCGCGAACGCGATGGATCGAAATCGCCGTGCGGCGTCGCGACGAAGTCGACCTCGCGCAGCGCGCGCTGCGCCGCGCCGAGCAGCGACGCGCCGTATTCGGTCGGCACCATGCCGGATTTGCCGCGCACGAGGATCGGGTCGTTCAGCGTCTCGCGCAGCTTCCTGAGCGCGGTGCTGATCGCGGGCTGCGTCTGGTTCAGGCGCAACGCCGTCTGCGTCACGCTGCGCTCGATCAGGAGCGTGCGCAAGACACGCACGAGCCAGATATCGAGGGTGGCGGGGCGGTCGTCGTAGTCGTCCATGCGATGTCGAATTACCAAACGCCTAACGTTAGGCCCAATCGCCGTTGCCCGGCATAGCGGCGCCGGTATGGCCGGGATCAGTGCCTAAGGCACGACGCCGAGCGGCAGCTTGCTGATGCGCTTCACCTCTTTCGATTCGAGCCAGTTCGGCGTGCGCGCGCAGTAGAGCACCATCGGCAGCGCATCTTCGCCCCAGAACAACTGGTCGTTGAAGCGGAAGGTCGGGACACCGAAGATACCGATGCGAATCGCCTCTTCCCCATTGCGTTGCAATTGCGCCTTCGTTTCCTCGAGCGCGATCAAGCGCTCGCCATCCGGCACGCCCGCATAACGGCACAGGTCGGCAAAGCCCTCGTCCGTCGACGGGTCGCGCCCTTCGCGCCAGATGAAGCGAAAGATCGCGCGCGTGCACGCCACGTCGGCCCGCGCTGCCGTGGCCAGGAGCAGCGCTTTGGTCGAATCGAACGGATGCGCGGGCGGCATCTTGAACGGAATGCCGAGCTGCTCCGCGCGAAAGAGCGCATACCGGAACGTGAAGATGCGCCGTTGCGGCACTTCATAGCCCGGACGCTGCCCCCAATGGCGATAGAGTCCGTAGAGCGAGACCGGCATCAATTCGAACGGCACCTCGGGCCAGTTGTCGTGCTGCTCGAGCAGCAAGTACGAAAACGGCGAGATGAAGTCGTAGCACCATAGCGGTGGCGGTGCGGGGTCGCGGCTTTTTGTCATATTGCCTCCCGCTGGGCCGCCCCGAGCGGCAGCGAACGTGTCGATCCGGAGTAGCGCTTTAGCGCGTACTCCGGTCCCATGCAAAGCAAGTGAGCGTGGGGGTGGTTCATCTCGTCTCCCTGGTGCGATGTCAGGTGTGTCGGAGCGTGCCGGTTCATGCGTCGTGACGTTCGGGGGCGGCCGGCTCGCCGCCGGCCGGCGCCTCGGCGGCCTGCGCGCCGGCCTGGCCGCCTTTGCCACCGTCTCGATCGCCGCCTTGGCCGCGCTCGTCGCCCGTCTGTCCGTAGCCGGACGAGAGACGCCCGCGCACGAAGCCGATATGCTCGCGCAGCACATAGAACTGGTCCGCATAGGCGAGCGGCATCTTGAGCTCGTTGACCGACTCCTCGATCGCGTCGAGCTTTTCGATCAGCACGCTGCGCTCGGTCTCCGACGTCTCCGCGAGCGCGCCGCGCTCGATCGCGATCAGCGCGCCGTACCAGCGGTAGATCCGCGACTTCACGCGCCACGCGTACAGCGACGGCACGAGCCGCAGCCCCGGGATCAGCACGACGATGATCGGCACCAGCAGCACGATCAGCCGGTCGGCGAGGCTCGCGAGCCAGAACGGCAGCGTGCGGTACAGGAAGCTCTTGCCGGACTTGTAGTAGCGCGCGGCGTCATCGCCCAAGGGGAAGTCGTGCACGAGCGGCGCCGGGAACTCGCCCGCGTGCTGCAGCAGGTTCGCGCGGCCGTGCACTTCGCGCGCCGCCTCGATCAGAAGATCGGAAAGCGCCGGATGGAGGGAATCGCGCGCGATCAGGTCGGCGGTCGGCGCGACCGTATGAATCGTCGCCGGCGGCAGGTTCTTGCCGAGGTCGAACGCGCCCATCGGCAGGTCGATCTGCGTGAGGTACGGAAAGCGCCGCGCGTAGGCCTCCGCCTGCGTGAAGCTGTACTGGCGGATGCCGGGCGTACGGGACAGCGCCGCCATCACGGGCGGCTGCGCCGAATCGCCGGTGAGGAACGCGACATCGATGCTGCCCGAGGTCAGCGCCTTCGCGGCTGCCTCGCCCGTCAGCGGCAGCAGCTCGGTCGGCCCGCCGGGGTCGATGCCGTTCGCCTTCAAGAGCGTCAGCGCGAGCTGGCGCGTGCCGCTGCCTTCGGGACCGATCGCAATGCGCTTGCCGCGGAACTCGGAGAGCCGCGCTTCCGTCTGCCCGGTGTAGAAGATCACGAGCGGCACGTACGAGACGCTGCCGAGCGACATCAGGTCGCCGGTGTTGCCGTCGACGATGCCCTGCCCACCCGACGTCTTCAGGCCGCTCTGCACGAAGCCCACGTCGACGTTCGACTTGGGATCGGCCAGACGCTGCAGGTTCTGCAACGAACCCTCGGAAGGGAGCACGACGAGCGTGACGCCGTTGCGCGCGAGAATGGTCTTGTACTTTTGCGCCGCGTTCCAGAACGAGCTGCCGACCGGTCCGGCGGTGACGGTGAGCGTATTGGGCGGCGCGGGCTGGATCAGGCGGATCGCCACCCAGATGGCGAGCGCGCTGATGAGGAGTATCGGGCCGAACGAGACCGCCAGATCGCGCCATGAGATCGCGACGAAACGGGCGACGAGACGGGGTGCCGGTCGGCGGCGGCCGTTGGAAGGCTTCATCGGCAATTCTTGAGGCGGTGCGTACTAGGGAAAGGCGTGCCTGGGCATTCGTGCTGTGCGGGGCCGCGACCGCCCGGATGCATCGGCATGCGGGCGCGGCGATTCCGCGCGCGCTTGGCGCCGATGGTACATGAGATTTGTGGGATAACGGCGCGCGGCAGAATGGCAAGGCGCGCAAACAGGCAATAAAAATTGGCAGCGCGTGTTGCAAGAAGCCCGCACCCGCCTCTGCCGCCGCTGGTAAACCCTTTCGCTTGCCCGCGACCTGCACTCAATCGTGCGTCGCTGCCGCTTGGGCGGGAGGCGTGGCTCGCCTACGCGAGCCGCGCCTCTGCGGACGACAACGGCAAGCCGCCGCCCTGCACCCCCTGCTGCGCCCTCACTTGCAACAGCTGCGCGCTGACCGCCACCGCAATCGAAGCCGGCGCCTTGTCGACGATCCCCGCCACGCCGATCGGGCACGTCATCTCGGCGAGCCGTTCCGGCTCGACGCCGCGCTCGATCAAGCGCCGCTCGAATTTCACGCGCTTGGTCCTCGAGCCGATCATCCCGAAGTAGGTGAAATCGCGCCGCCGCATGATGCGCGCGGCGAGCGAAAAGTCGAGCGCGTGATTGTGCGTCATGACGAGGAAGTAGGCGCCGGGCGGCACCGTATCGACGATCGCGTCGGGCGTGTCGGTGGCCTCGATCTGCACGTTCGCGGGCACCTCGTCGGGGAACAGCTCGTCGCGCTCGTCGACCCACTGCACCACGCACGGCAGGCGGCCCAGGAGCGCGATCAGCGCGTGCCCCACATGCCCCGCGCCGAACAGCACGACGTGCATCGGCCCGCGCCGCGGCTCGGCGGCGCCGCGGCGCCCGATGCGCACGCCGGAACCGCCGGGCAGCACGGTCGTCACGACCGTTCCCCTTGTGCCGCACGCGCGTTCTTCACCGCCTTAACGGCCTTCAAAATTTCCTCGGCCGTCGCCGGAGCGTTCATCGGCGGATTCACCTCGTAGTCACCGACGCTCGCCACCGCATCGCGGATCGCGAAGAACACCGAGAACGGCAGCAACAGAGGCGGCTCGCCGACTGCCTTCGAACGGTGGATGCTGTCCTCGGCGTTGCGGTTCTTGAACAGGTTCACGCGGAAGTCCGGCGGCGTGTCGTTGACCGTCGGGATCTTGTAAGTGGACGGCGCGTGCGTCATCAGTTTGCCGCCCGGGTTCCACCACAGCTCCTCGGTCGTGAGCCAGCCCATCCCCTGGATGAAGCCGCCTTCCACCTGCCCGATATCGAGCTGCGGATTCAGCGACGCGCCCACGTCGTGCAGCGCGTCGGCGCGCAGCACGCGCATTTCGCCGGTGAGCGTATCGATCACGACCTCCGACACCGCCGCGCCGTACGAGTAGTAGAAGAACGGCCGGCCCTGCAGCGTCTTCTGGTCCCAGTAGAGCTTCGGCGTCGCATAGAAGCCGTCGGACCACAGCTGCACGCGCGCGACGTAGGCGTTCTTGATGATCTCTTCGAATGGCACCGCGACTTCGCCGACCACGACGCAATCGTCGGCGAAGCGCACGTCGTTCGCGCTCACCGCGCCCGCGCCGTACTTCATCGCCGCGAACGCCGCCAGACGCTCGCGCAATTGGCCGGCCGCATCCTGCGCGGCCTTGCCGTTGAGGTCGGAGCCGGTCGAAGCAGCCGTCGCCGACGTGTTCGCGACCTTGCTCGTATCGGTCGCCGTCACGCGCACGCGGGAGAAGCTGATGCCCAGTTCGTGCGCGACGACTTGCGCGACCTTCGTATTGAGGCCCTGCCCCATTTCCGTGCCGCCGTGGTTCACGAGCACCGAGCCGTCGGTGTAGATGTGAACGAGCGCGCCGGCCTGGTTGAAGTGCGTGACGTTGAACGCGATGCCGAACTTCACGGGCGTGATCGCGATGCCCTTCTTGAGCACCGTGTTCTTCGCGTTGAACGCGCGCACCGCCGCGCGGCGGCTGCGGTAGCCGCTCGTCGCTTCGAGCTCGTCGAGCAATTCGTGGATCACGTTGTCTTCGACGGTCTGGCCGTACGGCGTCAGATTGCGCTCGGTCTTGCCGTAGAGGTTCTTGCGGCGCACGTCGAGCGGATCGAGCTTCAGCGAGCGCGCGACGTCGTCGATGATGTACTCGATCGCGAACGCGCCTTGCGGGCCGCCGAAGCCGCGGAACGCGGTGTTCGACTGCGTGTTGGTCTTGCCGCAATAGCCCTCGATCGCGATGTCCGGGAAGTAGTACGCGTTGTCGAAGTGGCAGACGGCGCGCGTCATCACCGGGCCGGAGAGGTCCGCCGAGAAGCCGCAGCGCGAGGTCATGTCGACCGAGACGCCGTCGATCACGCCGTCGTCGCCGTAGCCGACTTCATACGTGTAATGGAAATCGTGGCGCTTGCCGGTGACCATCATGTCGTCGTCGCGGTCCGGACGCAGCTTCACCGGGCACAGCAGCTTCCACGCGGCCACCGCCGCGCAGCACGCGAACAGCGCCGACTGAGATTCTTTCCCGCCGAAGCCGCCGCCCATGCGCCGGCATTCGATGAGCACGTTGTGCGACGCCACGCCGAGCGCGTGCGCGACGTGGTGCTGCATTTCGCTCGGGTGCTGCGTCGAGCAAAAGACATGCATGCCTTCGTCGTCCTTCGGCACCGCGTACGAGATCTGGCCTTCGAGATAGAACTGCTCCTGGCCGCCGAGCGTCATCTCGCCGGCTTCGCGACGCGAAGCGTGGGCGATCTTCGCGGCGGCCGCGCCGCGCGCGAGCTTCATCGGCGGCAGCACGTACTGCTCGGCCGCGCGCGCCTCTTGCGCAGTCAGGATTGCGGGCAGCTCTTCGTATTCGATCTGCGCGCGGCGGGCGGCCAGGCGCGCGATGTCGTGCGACGTCGCGACGACGATGAACATCGGCTGGCCGACGTACTGCACGACGCCTTCGGCGAGAATCGGATCGTCGTGGATGATCGGGCCGCACTGGTTATGGCCAGGAATGTCGTCGGCGGTGAAGACGGCGACGACGCCGGGCGTCGCGCGCACCGCGTCGAACGACATCGACACGATCTTCGCGTGCGCCTTCGTCGAGAGGCCGAGCGCGGCGTGCAGCGTGCCGGCGACGAGCGGGATGTCGTCGGTGTAGGTGGCGCGGCCGCTCACGTGCAGGTGTGCGGATTCGTGCGGGCGCGAGACGTGGACTTGCTTGAAGTCGTCGAGTTCGCGAAGTTCTTTCAGGAACGGTTCGGCTTGCTGGTTCATTCGGTTGTCTCCGGTTCCTCGTTGCTTTAGACGCTGGCGGGCTCGGCCACGACTGCGCGCACGCTGAGGGCTTCCGCCGTCAGCGGATCGTTCGGGCGCGTTTCGAGCCAGAAGCGGTACAGCACGTTCTGCGCCGTCTCCAGGCGATAGACGTGGGTCGCGCGCATGTCGGTGAGCGGCGCGTAGTCCTGCGCGAGCGCCTGCATCGCCGCCTGCGCGGTGGCCTCGTGCCAGTCGGCGCCGTTCAGCACGCCTTCGGCGTTCGCCGCGCGCTTGGGCGTCGCGGCCATCCCGCCGAACGCGATGCGCGGCTCGCGGATCGCGTCGCCGTCGGCGATGAACGCGAACGCCGCGCATACGGCCGAGATGTCCGAATCGAAGCGCTTCGAGAGCTTGTACGTGCGGAACTGCAGGTTCCTGCGTGCGCCGGTGCGCGTCGGCACCTTCAGGCCGACGACGAACTCGTGCTCGGCCATGTCCTTCTTCTGATACGCGAGGTAGAGGTCTTCGAGCGGCATCTCGCGCTCGATCTCGCCGCCGCGCACGATCACGCGCGCACCGAGCGCGATCAGGCCGGGCATCGAATCGCCGATCGGCGAACCGTTCGCGACGTTGCCGCCGAGCGTGCCCGCGTTGCGGATCGGCAGCGACGCGAAGCGCTTCCACATCTCATCGAGTTCCGGATAGTGCTTGGCGAGCTCGGCGTATGCGCGCTCGACCGTCACGCCCGCGCCGATCTCGATCCAATCGGCCGAGGTCTCGATCTTCTGCAGCGCTTCGACCTGGCCCACATAGACGATATCGCCGAGCTGGCGCATTTGCTTCGTCACCCACAGGCCGATATCGGTGCTGCCCGCGAGAATCCGCGTGGCGGGCTTGGCTTCCTTGATGCGCGCGAGCTCGGCCACGGTGCGCGGCGCGTCGAACGCCTGGCCCGCGTGCTCGTAATGGAACGTCTCGCCGCGCTGCAAACCGGCGAGCTTTTGCGCGAGTGCGTTGATGTCGACCGGCGCCTTCGGACGCGCGTCGAACATCCGCACTGCCGCGTCGACGATCGGACGGTAGCCCGTGCAGCGGCACAGGTTGCCGGTCAGCGCATCGTTGATTTCCTGGCGCGACGGGACCGTCTTCCCCGCGCAGCTCGTCTCGCAGGTTTCATGGCCGTGCTTCTCGTAGAGCGACCACATCGACATCACGAAGCCCGGCGTGCAGAAGCCGCACTGCGAACCGTGGCATTCGACCATCGCTTCCTGCACCGGGTGCAGCGAGCCGTCCGGCTGGCGCAGGTCTTCGACGGTGAAGAGCGCACGGCCGTCGAGCGTCGGCAGGAACTGGATGCATGCGTTGACCGCCTTGAAGCTCACGCCGCCCGCCTCGTCGCGCTCGCCGACGACGACCGTGCACGCGCCGCAGTCGCCTTCCGCGCAGCCTTCCTTGGTGCCGGTGCAATGCGCGTCTTCGCGCAGGTATTGCAGGACGGTGCGGGTGACGGGCGCGTCGCTGACTTCGCGGATCGCGTTGCGATGGTAGAAGCGGATTGGCTGGCTCATGTCTCGTATCTCGTTTTCGTGTGTTCAGTTGGGGGCTGATGCACGGCGTTGCAGTAACGGTTCGAACGCTATCACCGACAAGTGGCATAACCCATAGGCACTGACACATGCAGGACATATTCTTGAATCCATATGTCGCTCACTTTCGAAAAGATTACGTCAGACCCAAAATCGGCTGACTAGCGACGATTTCATTGTTTCTACGTGGATTGTGCCATCCACCCCATCGCTATCGCCCGCTCGCAGCGATCGCCAATGCCGATCTCAGCATCTGTCCCTGTCTGGGTTGCTTCCGGCACCGTTTTTTATGTACTAAAAGGATAATTTTTTGATTCACGCGCAAATCGGTTCCATGGGAGAATTGCGACTTCTTGCAATTTTCAAGTCTCGTTTTCCCCTATGTCCACCGATTCCACCGCGTCTCGCAACGACTTCGCGACGACCCTGAAGATCATTCCGGTCGTTTTCTTCACGTTTCTTTGCTATCTGACGATCGGCGCGCCGCTCGCCGTGCTCCCCGGCTTCGTGCACACGGATCTCGGCTTCAGCGCGGTGCTCGCGGGCGCGGCGATCAGCGTGCAGTACTTGGCGACGCTCGCCTCGCGGCCGCTCGCGGGCCGCTCGGCCGACACGCTCGGCCCGAAGCGGACGGTGTCGATCGGCTTGATCGGCTGCGGCGCGAGCGGCGTGCTGTTGCTGCTCGCGGTGCTGTGCAAGGACTGGCCGCTCGTGAGCCTCGCAATTCTGGTGCTGAGCCGGCTCGTGCTCGGCTTCGGCGAAAGCCTGTGCGGCACAGGGGCGATCCTGTGGGGAATCGGGCGCGTGGGCACCTCGCACAACGCCAAGGTGATTTCGTGGAACGGCATCGCCACCTATGGCGCGCTCGCGATCGGCGCGCCGCTCGGCGTCTGGCTCTCGCACGCGCTGGGGCCCGTGGCGCTCGGCGTCTTCATCATCGGTCTTGCGGCCATCGGTTATTACCTTGCGCAGTCGATCGCGCCGGTGCCGGTCGTCCACGGCGAGCGCATGTCGTATGCGAGCGTGTTCACCCGCGTGCTGCCGCACGGCATCGGGCTCGCGCTCGGCTCGGCCGGCTTCGGCTCGATCGCGACATTCATCACGCTGTTCTATGCGGCTCGGCATTGGCCGAACGCGGCGCTGTCGCTGACGGTGTTCGGCACGCTCTTTGTCGGCGCGCGCCTCCTGTTCGCGAATACGATCAAGACGTATGGCGGCTTCCGAGTGGCGATCGTGTCGTTCTGCTTCGAATGCGCGGGCCTCTTGATGCTGTGGCTCGCACCCGTGCCCCACGTCGCGCTTGCGGGCGCCGCGCTGACCGGCTTCGGCTTCGCGCTGGTGTTCCCGGCTCTCGGCGTCGAGGCAGTCGGCCTCGTGCCGCCGGCAAGCCGCGGCGCGGCGTTGTCGGCGTACTCGGTGTTTCTCGACCTGTCGCTCGGGATCACCGGGCCGCTCGCGGGCTATGTCGCCGGCGAGTTCGGATATGAGTCGGTGTTCCTGTTCGCGGCCATTGCGGCGGCGGCGGCCGTGGTGCTGTCGACGAGCCTCTATCTGCGCAACGCGCGGGTGCCGAATGCACCTGCGGCGCTGTGAGGAAGCGAAGGAAGGCTCGCCGCCGTTACTAAAGCGCCAATGGAATCTTTCGGGCCTTTTGCCGGCGTGAAGAGGCGCTAAGCCGCCGCGACGCCGGATTACCCGGCGCCATAGTGCACCGCGAGCCAGATGGTCGGCATGTCGTCATCGGTCCATTCGACCCGGTGGCGGCAATTCGCGGGGATATCGACAAAATCGCCGGCACGCAGTACGCGCTCTTTCGGCTCCCCCTCCAGCAACAAGCCAGCCGCCCCCGCGAGCACCACGACCCACTCGCCCCCCGGCTGGCAATACCAGAATCCCGGCGGACTGCCCTGGCCCCCCGAAACGATGCGCTCGATACGCACGCCGGGCCGGCTGAGCAATTCATCGAACGTTTCTGCGGCCGCCAGGTCGGCGGCCGGCGGAAGCCCGATGAACAGGTTGGTGAGCATCGTCGAATCCCCCCTTCGGTTGTCGCGTCCGGCGGCCCCGGGCACGCGCCTACCCCGCCCCTCGCCCATTCCCCGCCAGCGACCGTTCCAGCGCCGCCACGCCCGCCGGCAGGTCGACCCGCACGCCGAGATCGACCATCGTGCGTCCGAACGCGTGCAGCGTCCTGAACAGGTTGTGCTCGCGGCACTGCTCGCCCATCTGCCCGATACGGACGATCGGCAAGCCAAACGAGCCGGAGATCTCGACCTGATGCTGGCGCGAGATATGTCCGCAGATATCCGCCGGGCTCAAGCCTTTCGGCACTTCGATGCCGACCACCGAATTCAAGCGGCACGGCTCGGGCGCATACAGCGCTAGGCCGAGCGCCGAAATCCCGGCCTGCAGCGCGAGCGAGCATTTCAAGTGCCGTGCGAAGCGCTTCTCGAGCGTCTCGGCGCAGACGAGGCGCAATGCCTCGTGCAGCGCCAGCACGCCCGACACCGGCGCCGTGTAGTGATAGCCCGCGTTGTGCCAGAAGTTCTCGGCGAGCGAGGCATCGAGGCACCAGTGCGTGTTCGCATGGTCGCGGCCCTTCACGCGCTCCCACGCGGCGTCGGAAAAGGCGATCAGCGACACGCCCGGAATCGACGACAAGCCCTTCTGCCCGCCGGTGATCACGGCATCGATGCCCCAGGCGTCCATTTCGAGCGGCATCGTCGACAGCGTGCACACCGCATCGACGACCACCAGCGCACCCGCCGCCTTCGCCAGCGCGGCAAGGTCCTTGAGCTGATGATTCCAAACGGTGTTCGACGTTTCGCCTTGCACGATCGTCACGACATCGGGCCGCTCGCGGCGCAATGCCGCCGCCACGTCTTCCAGGCGCGCGACCGAGCGGTCCGGCACGTCGAGCGTCGCGACGTGCGCGCCGGTGCGGCGGGCCATCTCCGCCATCCGTTCGCTGAAGAACCCGTTCTTGATCGACAGCACGCGCGTGCCGGGCCAGGCGAGATTCGAAATCGCCATCTCCATCGCGGCCGAGCCGGGGCCGGCGACGCCCAGCACCCACTTCGAGCGGGTCTGGAACACATAGCGCGCCATCTCCTTCACTTGGCCGATCACCTTGACCATCGTCGCGCCCAGATGGTTGATGACGATCGCGTTCGCCTTGGCGACGGCGGCGGGAATCGGCACCGGGCCGGCGCCCATCATCAACAACGGTTCTTCGGGGAGGATCTCGTCGAGCGAGACGACATCAGGGCAATCAATGGGAGTGGACGGCGTAGACATGATCGATGTAGAAGGTTGAGCGGATTCCGGTCTTACGGTTCGAGACGCCGTGCGCGACCGGATGAGTCAAGCGTCCGAAGAAAAACGCACACAGCGGGTTTTCGATCATTCCCCCTTCTGTGCGATTGCGCAAGTCAATTGCCCGCTCATTGGCCCAATCGTGCCGTGCGCGCCTTCGAGCGCGCCGTCGCCGCCGAGCTTGCGCCGGCCGCGGCCGGCATCGGCAAAGAATCGGGGGTCGCCGGTAAATCCCAGCGCGAAATTGAATACGGCAAAAGCGCTATTTTTCAGATCGGGATTAATGCGGACGCCGCTTTTCCGACGCACCCGTGCGACAATCGACGCGCCGCAAACGCCGCCAAGCTGAATGGGGCCGACCTTGAACGAACCAATTAGATAACCGTGCGCGAGACTGGCACACAACGCAAATTCGGGCCGCTCGCTTAGCCATTCGTCGATCATTTTCAGGCGCTCTCCGCGACTCGATTAATTCGAAGCAGGCGTCCGCCAAATTAACTAAACAGTCACATATTGGGACCGGCTAGTTTGAAAGCGGACGGACAATCAACGAAAGCAAATTCACGATTGAGTTTAATATCGCCCATCGCGCCAAAGAGACCGCAAAGCGGCACTGCGCAACCGTCAGCCGCGTTAAGCGGCCAGGCGTACACATCAGTACACCGCTCATTCATCCCATCTTGTAGATTTCAGTCGAGTTAAACACCAGCCCCAGTATTCCTCAGACTTTTATACCAGGCAGGGGGGATAATACCTATTCTGATTTTAAGCCAGTGTCAACGTGATTTTTTACAGTAATTGATCATTGACGAAATGTCGAATTGATGCAGAAATACAGCGTTTTCTACAACTATTACATTATGCGATCCGGCCAATCAAATAGCCAGACTATTTCGTTAATACCATGAATCAAATTCAAGCCATGCGGGTCTTTGTCGGCGTTGCCGAAACGAGGAGTTTTCGCCGTGCCGCACGTCAATTCGAAGTCTCGAATGCGTTTGTTACGCGCTGCATTGCCATGCTCGAATCGCATTTAAATACGCGGCTTATCAATCGGACTACCCGTAATCTTTCGCTGACCGATGCGGGACTCCGCTACCTGGAGGGCTGCCGCTCGATGCTCGAGGAACTCGACCAGCTCGACGCCACGGTGGCGAGTGCCGAGCACGGCCCGAGCGGGACGTTGCGAGTCGCGGTATCCGCGGCGCTGTCGCCGTTGCGGGTGACGCCGCTCATCGACGGCTTTCGCCGGCGCTATCCGTCGGTCAAGATCCGCCTGACGCTCGCCGAGCACCAGGCCGACCTCGCGAGCGACAACTACGACGTCGCCATCGTGACCGCCTTCCGAGCGCAAAACGCCGCGCTCGTCGAGCACCCGCTCGGCGTTCATGCGCTCGTCCCCTGCGCGTCGCCGGACTATCTCGCGCAGCACGGCGAGCCGCACGCGCCGTGCGAGCTGCCCGGGCACGCGTTCGTCTCGCTGCCGGCCGGCCAGCACGAGCCGGCCTGGCGCCTGATGGACCGCAACTCGCGCGTGCACGAGGTCAGCCTGCCGCCCGTCTATACCGTCAACAGCGTGCCGATGGTGCGTCTTGCCGCGCTCGCCGGCATGGGCATCGCGATCCTGCCGCTGCCGTTTGTCGCGGACGACCTTGCGGTCGGTGAGCTCAAGCGCATCATGGAGGACTACGTGATCGACGCCCCTGACGCAAAGGTGTCGATCGTCTACCCCGAGCGCCAATTCCTGCCCGCGAAAACACGCAGCTTCATCGACCACACGCTCGAGCATTTCGACAGCGGCGAGCCGGTCGACCGAGGCCACGCGAGCACAAGACGGATTCCGGCGACGCTTCATGAATTGCACGGCGTGCCGTCATGACGGCGGCCGCCTCCGATAACGGGAGGCACACCGTGCGTGCGGTTCTGTTCAGCAGCCGCGTCAGGCGCCGCACAAGCTGATCAACAGCTCCGCTTCGCGCTCCGCCACTTCGACGGGAAAAGTCTCGGCGCCGGCGTACGCCAGGTAGCGCGCGCGGTGCTGTCCGTTGCGAAACCCAACCACGCCTTCGTGCTCGATGCCGAGCCAGCCCATGAGACTGCGCTTCTTGCGCTGAGTGATCGTCACGTAGGGCATCTCGGGAATCCGCGCGTTGTCCGGATCGAGAAATTCGCGGATGCCCCTGATCTTGCCGGCATGCCAATCGTCGACGGATTTCAGAACGTAGTCTGTATCGTCGCGGTTCGCGCATTGCAGCAGCTTGTGCGCGTCGACCATCACGACCTGGTGGCGCGTGCCGTCGTCCACGAACACGCGCTTCAAGCGGACGTGGTCATAGTGCGAATGGCGGGGCAACGGAACGATCCAGACGGGATCGGCATCCGCGGCGACTTCGCGATGGGACTCGGGGGATAACATAGACGGGCACTCAAAAAGCCGTGCGCAACGCACCAAAAAGCAGCGCTCGCTTAAAAATGGCGTTGCAGACTAGCAAGCCATCGTGACGCTTCTATGACAGTGTAGGAAAGCATTGGCCGACCAGGAGACGCGCGTGAGCACACAGCACTTCACCGAGCACTTCGGCGCTCACGTCCGGCTCGAAGCCGAGGACACCGTCGCCACCATCGTGCTGGATCGGCCCGATCGCAGCAATGCCGTCGACCGGCCGACCGCCGACGCACTGCGCGCCGCATTCGAGCGTTTCGAAAGCGAGCCTGGCTGGCGCGCCGCCGTGCTGTTCGGCGCCGGCGGGACGTTCTGCGCAGGCGCCGATCTCACCGCGCTCGGCGACGACGCGCGCCGCAACGAACTGCATGCCGACGGCAGCGGCCCTGGGCCGATGGGGCCGACGCGCATGGCGTTCACGAAACCTGTGATCGCGGCGATCGCGGGGCACGCGGCGGCGGGCGGTCTCGAGCTTGCCGCGATGTGCGATCTGCGCGTCGTCGAGGAAGACGCCGTGCTCGGCGTGTTCTGCCGCCGCTTCGGCGTGCCGCTGATCGACGGCGGCACGATCCGGCTGCCGCGGCTGATCGGCCTGTCGCGCGCGCTGGACCTGATCCTGACGGGGCGCGCGGTCGATGCGGCCGAAGCGCTCGCCATCGGTCTCGCGAACCGCGTGGTGCCGCCGGGCACGGCGCGCGCGGCGGCCGTGGCGCTCGCCGCGCAGCTTGCGGCGTTTCCACAGGCCGCGTTGCTCGCCGACCGGCGTTCAGCGCTCGAAAACAGCGCGCTGGGCGATCTGGCCGAAGCGTTGCGCCGTGAGGGCGCGGGCGGCTATCGGGCAGTCTTGGACGAAGGCCTCGCGGGCGCGGCGCGCTTCGTCGCGGGCGCCGGGCGGCATGGAGAGCCGAACAGCGGCGGCTGAGGCCGCCGCCGAGCCCGCGCTGTGCGGCAAAGCGGCCGTGGCCGCCGTGTCGCACCACGCGGAAACCCCCGCCCCGCAGAGGTTTCAGCATCCCCGCAACAGTCCCGCTTGCGCCCCGGCGAGCCGATTTCGGTTTAGGTAGAATCCCTTACCTGTTTTCCCTAGCCGGCGCCCGCGCTCTCGCTTCGAAACGCGCGCCGGAGGGTTCTGCCTGAGTCCCCCGCCATGCCGTTGCCCCTTCTCGCCCTCGCCGTTGCCGCGTTTGGAATCGGTACCACCGAGTTCGTCATCATGGGGCTCCTGCCCAACGTCGCACGCGATCTCGACGTGACGATCCCGGCGGCCGGCATGCTCGTCTCCGGCTACGCACTCGGCGTGACGATCGGCGCCCCGATCCTCGCGATCGCCACCGCCCGCATGCCGCGCAAGAAAGCGCTGATGAGTCTGATCGGCGTCTTCATCGTCGGCAACCTGCTGTGCGCGATCGCCCCGCATTACGCGGTGCTGATGGCCGCGCGCGTCGTCACCGCGTTCTGCCACGGTGCGTTCTTCGGGATCGGCTCGGTGGTCGCGGCAGGCCTCGTCGCGCCGAACCGCCGCGCACAGGCGATCGCGCTGATGTTCACCGGCTTGACGCTTGCGAACGTGCTTGGCGTGCCGCTCGGCACCGCGCTCGGGCAGGAATTCGGCTGGCGCGCGACCTTCTGGGCCGTGACGGGCATCGGCGTCCTCGCGGCGCTCGCGCTCGCCGTCTGCCTGCCCGCGCAGATCGAGATGCAGGAGACGAGCCTCGTGCGCGAGTTCGGCGTGCTCAAGGACCCGCAGGTGCTGATGGTGCTCGGCATCAGCGCGCTCGCGTCGGCGAGCCTCTTCTCGGTCTTCACCTACATCACGCCGATCCTCGAAGACGTGACGGGCTTCACGCCGCACGCGGTGACGCTCGTGCTGCTGCTTTTCGGGCTCGGCCTCACGGCCGGCAGCACGCTCGGCGGCAAGCTCGCCGACTGGCGCCTGATGCCGTCGCTGCTTGCCTTTCTGCTCGCGATCGCCGTCGTGCTGACGATTTTCGCCGGGACGCTGCACTCGGCCTATCCGGCGATGGCGACGATCTTCTTCTGGGGCGTGCTCGCGTTCGCGATCGTGCCGCCCCTGCAGATGCTGATCGTGCATCGGGCGAGCCATGCGCCGAACCTCGCGTCGACGCTCAATCAAGGCGCCTTCAACCTCGGCAATGCGACGGGCGCGTGGCTCGGCGGCATAGCGATCGGCTCGGGCGCGCCGCTGACCTCGCTGCCGTGGGTCGGCGTGGCAATGGCCATTGCGGCGCTGGCGCTGACGGTGTGGTCGGTGCAGCTCGAGCGGCGCACGCGGCGGATGCCGGCCGGCGCACCGACTTGATGCGCTCGATGTAGCGCGGCGCGCCGCGCGCCGCACTTCCCGCCAAACCCTCCCTCTTTCCCGCCAATAGCCTCGGCAGCCGGCCATGCACCGGGCGCGGCAGCGGGATAATCGCTGAACCGCTGTCGGATCCGCCGGCCCCGCTGGTTCACCAGCACGCGGTACGTTCGCACGCCTGCGGCCAGCGCCGACACGCGCAGGCGTTGGGGGAGCGCACATGAAACGCTCGAGTTGCCCGCAGCGCGTTTTCGCGCTGCTGATCGTCACCATCTTCGCCAATTGCAGCGGCGGTGGAGGCGGTTCGAGCTCCGGTTCAGGCGCCGGAACGGGCTCGGGCAGCGGCTCGTCGGGCGGAACCGCTTCGATGGCCGCCGACGTCGTGACCTATCACAACGACATCGCCCGCACCGGCCAGCAGCTCGCCGAGACGACGCTCACGCTCGCCAACGTGAACTCGGCGACGTTCGGCAAGATCGGCTTCGATACCGCCGACGGCAAGATCGATGCCGAGCCGCTCTACCTGGCGTCGCTGAAGATCGCGGGCGGCACGCACAACGTGCTGTACGTCGCGACCGAGAATGCGAGCGTGTACGCATTCGATGCCGACAACGGCGCCGTGCTCTGGAAGGCCTCGACGCTCGGCACGAACGAGACGCCGAGCGACGACCTCGGGTGCTTGCAGATCACGCCGATGATCGGCATTACCTCGACGCCCGTCATCGACCGCTCGAAGGGGCCGAACGGTGCGATCTATGTCGTTGCGATGTCGAAGGACTCGTCGGGCGGCTATCACCAGCGCATCCACGCGCTCGACATCACGACGGGCGCCGAGCTCTTCGGCGGCCCGACGGAAATCAAGGCGTCCTACCCCGGCAACAGCCCGAACGGCTCGGGCGGCGTCGTCACGTTCAATCCGCAGCAATACGCGGAGCGCCAGTCGCTGCTGGAGTTGAACGGCATCATCTACACGGGCTGGACTTCGCACTGCGACAACGAACCCTATAACGGCTGGGTGATCGCCTACAGCGCCGACACGCTCTTGCAGACGAGCGTGCTGAGCCTCACGCCGAACGGCACCGAAGGCTCGATCTGGATGAGCGGCGCGGGCATGGCATCCGACGGCCAGTCGATCTACTTCCTCGATGCGAACGGCACCTTCGACACGACGCTCACCGCAAACGGCTTCCCGTCGCAGGGCGACTACGGCAACGCATTCCTGAAGCTCGGCACGACGAACGGGCTGACCGTCTCCGACTACTTCAACATGTCGAACACGGCGGCCGAATCGCAAGCGGATGAAGATTTGGGCTCGGGCGGCGCGCTGGTGCTGCCGGATCAGACCGACGCGAGCGGCAACGTCCGCCATCTCGCGGTCGGCGCGGGCAAGGACTCGAACATCTACGTCGTGAATCGCGACTCGATGGGCAAATTCAATTCGAGCACGAACAACATCTATCAGCAGATCAACGGACAGCTCGTCGGGCCGGAGTTCGGCATGCCCGCGTACTTCAACGACACGATCTACTTCGGCTCGATCGGCGACAAGATCAAGGCGTTTGCGGTGGCCAACGCGCAGGTGGCGACGGCGCCGAGCAGCCAGTCGGCCGAGAGCTTCGGCACGCCGGGCGCGACGCCGAGCATCTCGGCGAACGGCACGTCGAACGGGATCGTGTGGGTGGCGATGAACGGCAATATCGCCGGGCTGTACGCCTATGACGCGACGAACCTCTCGCACGAGCTGTACAACAGCACCCAGGCGGCGAATGCGCGCGACCAGTTCGGCCAGGGCAACAAGTTCATCACGCCCATGATCGCGAACGGCAAGGTCTACGTGGGGACGACGACCGGCGTGGCGGTATTCGGGCTGCTGGGCAGCCACTGACTCGAAAAGCAGCCCGAGGCACGCTTACCGCGCGGGCAGGATCGTGCCCTCGCACAGCCCGAAGCCGACGCGATAGCCGTCGCCCTGGCACCATCCGGCGAGCGTCAGCGTGTCGCCGTCGACGATGAACGAGCGCGTCCCGCCGCTGGCCAGCTCGATCGGCCGCTGGCCGTTCCAGGTCAGCTCCAGCAGGCTGCCGAACGAGCCGGCCGTGGGCCCGCTGATCGTGCCCGAGCCCATCAGGTCGCCGACGCGCGTGTTGCAGCCGGCCACCGTGTGATGCGCGAGCTGCTGCGCCATCGACCAGTACATGTGCTTGAATTGGGTCCGCGCGATCGTCGTCGCTTTGATGGCACCAGCCGGACGCAAGCGCACTTCCAGCTCGATATCGAACGCGTGCTTGCCGTCGTGCCGCAAGTAGGCGAGCGGCTCCGGCTCCTGTTTCGGCTGCGCGACGCGAAACGGCTCCAGCGCATCGAGCGTGACGATCCACGGCGAGATGGTCGTCGCGAAGGTCTTGGCGTTGAACGGGCCGAGCGGCACGTATTCCCATTGCTGGATATCGCGGGCGCTCCAGTCGTTCAGGAGCACCATGCCGAAGATATGATCCTCCGCGTCGGCGCAGGCGATCGGCTCGCCGAGCGCATTGCCGCGCCCGACGATGAAACCCGTCTCCAGCTCGATATCGAGCTTGCGGCACGCGCCGAAGACCGGGCGCTCCTGCTCGGGCAGCTTCAACTGACCATTCGGCCGCCGCACCGGCGTGCCGCTCACGACCACCGACGACGCCCGCCCGTTATAGCCGATCGGCATCTCCGACCAGTTCGGCAAGAGCGCGTTCTTCGGATCGCGGAACATCGAGCCGACGTTCGTCGCGTGTTCCTTCGACGAATAGAAATCCGTATAGCCAGGGATGTCGACGGGCAGATGCAGCGTCGCGTCGGCCTGCGCCACGAGCACGCGCGCGCGCAGCGCGGCGTCGTCGCGCAGCGTCGGGCAACCCGCTTCGAAGAGCGTGCTCAGTTGAATCCGCACGCTGCGCCACGCGTCGCGGCCAAGCGCGACGAAGTCGTTCAGCACGGGCTTCGCGAACACGGCGCCGCCCTGCGCGAGCTTGAGCTCGCCCGCGTCGGCGAGCGCGGCGAGGTCGACGATCGAATCGCCGATCGCCACACCCGCTCGCGGCGCGGCGTTGCGTTTGTCGCTGAAGATCCCGAACGGCAGGTTCTGGATCGGGAAGTCGCACTGAGCGTCGTTGGCCGACGCAAGCCAGCTTTTGCGCGACGCGTCGCGGGTTGCTTGAAGATCGCTCATCGTTGCTCCGGATTGAAATGCTTCTCGAGGCCTTGCCAGCACTCGTAGTAATTCGCCTGCAGCTGCGCGGTTTCGAGCGCAAAGCGCGTCGGGCGGATCAGCGTGCGGGTTTCGAACATGAACGCCATCGTGTCGCCGACCTTGTGCGGCTTGCTCGTATCGCTCGCCGACGCCTTCTCGAACGTTTCGGCATCCGGCCCGTGCCCCGACATGCAGTTGTGCAGGCTGGCGCCGCCCGGCACGAAGCCCTCGGCCTTCGCGTCGTAGGCGCCGTGCACGAGGCCCATGAATTCGCTCGCGATGTTGCGGTGGTACCAGGGCGGCCGGAACGTGTCCTCGGCCGCGAGCCAGCGCGGCGGGAAGATCACGAAGTCGACCGTATCGACGCCCGGCGTATCGCTTTGCGCATGCAGCACGAGGAAGATCGACGGGTCCGGGTGGTCGTAGCTGATCGAGCCGATCGTGTTGAAGCGCCGCAAGTCGTACTTGTACGGCGCGTAGTTGCCGTGCCACGCGACGACATCGAGCGGCGAATGGCCGATGTCCGCGCACCACAGAATGCCGTTCAGCTTCGCGACCAGTTCGAACGCACCTTCGCGGTCTTCGTAGGCGGCGTGCGGTGTCAGGAAATCGCGCGGGTTGGCGAGACCGTTCGAGCCGATCGGCCCGAGATCCGGCAGGCGAAAGAGCGCGCCGAAGTTCTCGCAGACGTAGCCGCGCGCCTTGCCGTCCGGCAGCGCGACGGCAAAACGCACGCCGCGCGGAATCACGGCGATTTCGAGCGGCTCGAGGTCGATGCGCCCCATCTCGGTCAAAATCCGCAAGCGCCCTTCCTGCGGCACGATCAGCAACTCGCCATCCGCGCTGTAGAAGAAGCGGTCCTGCATCGAACGGTTCGCCGCGTAGAGATGGATCGCGCAGCCGCTCATCGCATCGGCCGAGCCGTTGCCCGCCATCGTCACCCAGCCGTCGATGAAGTCCGTCGGCTCCGACGGCATCGGCAGCGGGTCCCAGCGCAGCTGGTTGGGCGGGGTCGGCGGCGCGTCATGGAAGTTCGCGACGAGCTTGTGCGATTCGAGCGGCGTGAACGGCTGATGCACGGCCGCGGGGCGGATGCGGTACAGCCACGAGCGGCGGTTGTGGCCGCGCGGCGCGGTGAAGGCCGTGCCGGAGATCTGCTCCGCGTAAAGGCCGTACGGTGCGCGCTGCGGCGAATTGCGGCCGCTCGGCAAGGCGCCCGGCAGCGCCTCGGTCGCGAATTCGTTCGCGAAGCCGGGCTGATAGCCAGGTTCGATTTCGTGGCGAGAGGAAGTCTGCATGTCTAGTCTCCGTGGGTTCCCGAGCGGCAACGAAGCGCTCACGCCGCTCGAAACGCGAGCGGACCGCCGTCGGCCGACAATTTACGCATAGTAAAACCAATTACGTATAGTTAAATTAACGTAAACCCTAGGTCAACGAGCAAACGCTCGAAATCGTTATGCGTATATTTTTCAAAGCAGCGGCGCGCAGACTGATACCATCGACAAACGCGGCCTGTTGCCGCACTTTCGCGCCATCTCTACCCCCTCAATGATCCCGTCGACCATTCCCGCGCTCGTCGCCCATGCCGCCGGCCATCCGTTCCTGGGCCGGCACTTGGCGATGGGCGAAGGCGAGCACAGCGGTTCGGCCTGCGCGCGGTTTCGCGATGTCGAGATCGGCAGCGCCTATGAGCCCATCTTCGACGTCAGCATGCACGGCATCCCGCAGACGCTGACGTCGTCGCCCGACAGCGCCGATCGCTTCGGCGACGAACTGGGCTTTCAGGCGGTCACGCGACGGCTCGACGGTACAGCCTTCGACCCGTTCGATACCGTCGCCGACGACCAGGAACTCGTCGCGCTGGATCGTCTTTCGCGCGCGCTGCACGCGATCAACTTCTTCGGCGCGCGGCGACACGGGCTCCTGTTCCTGCGCGTGCACGAGCGGCTCTTGAAGAGCGTGAAGTACGACCATGGCCGGCATTTTTCTTCGGTCTTGGTGTCGTTCGGGCTGAACCCGGCGCGGGTCGTGATCGAACTGCCGAGCGCCGCGGTCGCGCACCGGACGTTTCTCGGCTATCTGACGAAGAGCTACCAGCTCTATGGCTTCAAGGTGGCGGGGAATCTGCCGAACGCGGGACACATCTTGTCGGTGTCCGATATGGCGCGGCTCGACTTCATCAAGATGGATGCGGGCGCGGCGTTGCGCGATTCAATGGTGAAGCCGCTCGTGGGCTACGCGAACCGGCTCAAGATTCCGCTCATCTTCAGCCGTGTCGCTGACGAAGCGCAGTTCGACACGCTTCAGCAATACGACGTGCGCTTCGTGCAAGGGCCGTTGTTCACGACGCACGACCGGGCGGTGTGAGGCGGGCTCGCCCCCTACTCCGCTTGCCCAAGCCGCCGCGCCAGCGCCTTGAGCCTCGGCGCGACGCGCTCGCGAAACACGTCCTCTCCCATCGACGACGCCGGCCCGCTGCAGCTCAGCACGAGCCAGCGTCCGTCGCGCGGTTCGCGAAACGGCACCGCAACCGCGTTCACGTCTTCGTGCCAATCGCGAAACGAATAGCAGCAGCGCTCGTCTTCGAACACTTCGATCGCGCGCTCGGCTGCTTTGACGAGCGTGGGAGCGCCGTCGCCGGCCGCGCGTTTCAACTCGGCAAGGAGCGCCGTGCGGACGTCAAGCGGCTGCACCGCCAGATAGGCGCGGCCCATCGAACTCGTGAGCATCGACAAGCGCGAGCCCGATGCCAGCCCCAGCGTCAACGCGGTTTCGCTGCGAATCGTCTCCAGATAAATCATGTCCAGCCCGTCGCGGCACCCGAGCGACACCGCGGCGCCGACTTCGCGTGCAAGCGCACGCATAGGCGGCCGCGCGAGCTCGAGCGTATCGGTGCCCGCGAGCAGCGCGTAGCCGAGCGACAGCACGCCCGCATCGAGCGCGTATTTGCCGAGCGCTTCGTCGAAACGCAGGTAGCCGAGCACCGTCAGCGTGTACGCAAGCCGGTTGACCGTCGCCTTCGGCAAACCGGTGCGCGCGACGAAATCGCGGTTGCCGAGCATCGTCTCGCCGGGCCGGAACGCGCGCAGCAGATCGAGGCCGCGCGCGAGGGCGACGACGAACTTGCGCTCGTCGATCGAACCGGGGGAATCGGCGCAATCGTCCAAATCGGACGGAGTGGAAGCGGACATGGGAGGGTGGTACACTCGGTCGTGGTTTGCAAAACATTGTTCCGCATAGCGGAACTACAGTCAAGTATGAGACCAGCACTAAGTGCTAAAGCGCAAAGTCTGATCGACCGCGATGCATGGGATCAGACTAAGCGCTAAAGCGCAAAGTCTGATCGACACAGGAGATACCGCCATGGCCGACGCCGCCCAGTTCCAGTGGGACGACCCGCTGCTTTTGAACCAGCAACTCACCGAAGACGAACGCATGGTGCGCGACGCCGCGCAGGCGTACGCGCAGGACAAGCTCCGGCCGCGCGTCACCGAAGCGTTCCGCCACGAACGAACGGACGTCGAGATCTTCCGCGAGATGGGCGAGCTGGGTCTCCTGGGTCCGACGATCCCCGAGCAGTACGGCGGCCCGGGCCTGAACTACGTGAGCTACGGCCTGATCGCGCGCGAGGTGGAGCGTGTGGATTCGGGCTACCGGTCGATGATGTCGGTGCAGTCGTCGCTCGTGATGGTGCCGATCTTCGAATTCGGCTCGGATGCGCAGAAGGCCAAGTACCTCCCCAAGCTCGCCACCGGCGAATGGATCGGCTGCTTCGGCCTCACGGAGCCGAACCACGGTTCCGATCCGGGCAGCATGGTGACGCGCGCGAAGAAGGTCGACGGCGGCTATTCGCTGTCGGGCTCGAAGATGTGGATCACGAATTCGCCCATCGCCGACGTGTTCGTCGTCTGGGCGAAGCTCGAGGAAAATGGCCAGGACACGATTCGCGGCTTCATTCTCGAGAAGGGCTGGAAGGGCCTCTCCGCCCCGGCGATTCACGGCAAGGTCGGCCTGCGCGCGTCGATCACCGGCGAGATCGTGCTCGACGAAGTGTTCGTGCCCGAAGAGAACCTGATGCCGAATGTGAGCGGCCTGCGCGGCCCGTTCACCTGCCTGAACTCCGCGCGCTACGGCATTGCGTGGGGCGCGCTCGGCGCGGCGGAGGCCTGCTGGCACACCGCGCGGCAATACGTGCTCGACCGCAAGCAGTTCGGCCGCCCGCTCGCCGCCAATCAATTGATCCAGAAGAAGCTCGCCGACATGCAGACCGAAATCACGCTCGGCCTGCAAGGCGTGCTGCGCTTGGGGCGAATGAAGGATGAAGGGACCGCCGCCACCGAAATCACGTCGATCATGAAGCGCAATTCGTGCGGCAAGGCGCTCGACATCGCGCGGCTCGCGCGCGACATGCTGGGCGGCAACGGCATTTCAGACGAATTCAACGTCGCGCGCCACCTGGTCAATCTCGAGGTCGTGAACACGTACGAAGGCACACACGATATTCACGCGCTGATTCTCGGACGCGCGCAAACGGGGATTCAGGCCTTCTTCTGATTCTGCCGAGTCCGGTGGATGCGCGAGCGCCCTGCTCACGCATCCACCGCGCGCCGCTTTACTTGTTCGGCTGCGGCGTAAGCCGCAGATACGGCCGCAGCGCCTTGTAGCCCTTCGGGAATTTCTGCTTGATGACTTCCTCGTCCTTCAGCGACGGGACGATCACGACATCGTCGCCCTGCTTCCAGTTGCCGGGCGTCGCGACCTGGTAGTTGTCGGTCAACTGCAGCGAATCGATCACGCGCAGCACTTCGTCGAAATTGCGGCCGGTGCTCGCCGGATACGTGATGATGAGGCGCACCTTCTTCTTCGGATCGATCACGAAAAGCGAACGCACGGTCAGCGTCTCGTTCGCGTTCGGATGGATCATGTCGTAAAGCTGCGAGACCTTGCGGTCGCCGTCGGCGAGGATCGGAAAGCCGACGCTCGCGGCCTGCGTCTCATTGATGTCCTTGATCCATTCGACGTGCGACTCGGCGGAATCGACCGACAGTGCGATCGTCTTCACGTTGCGCTTCTCGAATTCGCTCGCGAGCTTCGCGGTCAGGCCGAGCTCCGTCGTGCAGACCGGCGTGAAATCCGCCGGATGCGAAAAAAGCACGCCCCAACTGCCGCCGAGCCATTCGTGAAACTTGATGCGGCCGATGCTCGATGCCTGCTCGAAATCCGGTGCGATATCGCCAAGACGTAGACTCATAGGGGCTCCTTGAAGGTCCGGGAAAGCCGCGCTCGCGCAAAACGAGCGACGGTTCGTCGAAACCACGAATATACGGAAATCGGCGCGCTCAACGAACGAATATTCCGTCACATCGACATTATTTTTTGTAATGCCTCCATATTTGAGAGAAACTTTTCGGGTCGCATCAACTCAATTCCACCCGTGCTCGGCCAGCCGGCGCGCGCCGGCGTGCTCGGAACACACCGTGCGTGAACGGCACACATTAGGGGTGCCATGCTCGCCAGCCGCCGCTAGTTTGGTTACGATGTTCGCGTGGCACGACAAAAGGGAGCTGTAATGTCAGAAGTCAACAAGGAGAGATTGATGTCCGATATCAAAACCGTTCTCGCGGATGCCGAGGACCTGTTGAAGCAAGCCGCGAGCGCTACGGGCGAACGTGCCTCGGAACTGCGCGAAACCGCGCTGAGCCGCCTCAAACAGGCCAGGGAAAAGGCAGCGGACGTCCAGGTCGTTGTCGTCGAGAAGGGTAAAAAGGCCGTCCGCGCCACCGACGACTACGTGCACGAGCATCCGTGGACGTCCATCGGCATCGCTGCCGGCGTCGGTGTTCTGGTCGGCCTCTTGATCAATCGCAAGTAAGAAAGGCCCCAAGCAGGCGAACGCCTGTCAGGCAAGCCGAGCCATCGAACGGCCTGCCCGCAGCCACGGGCGAACCGGCGCACGAACTGCCGGTCGCCTTCTCTTGGTGCATCTGCCGCACGCCTCGCGCACAAGCCATGTCAAACGAAGAAACACAATCGCAACACGCACAACATGGGCCATTGCGTCGGATGTTGGGCTCCGTATTTGCGCTGTTGCAGACGCGGCTCGAACTGCTCGGAATCGAACTCGCGGAAGAAAAGGAACGCCTGCTCGTGGTGCTCTTTCTCGGCCTGGCCGCGATGATGCTCGGCATGATGGCGCTCGTCAGCCTGACCGTGCTGATCGCGATCGCGTTCTGGGACACCTATCGCTGGCAGGCGCTTGCGGGCATCACGATCGTCTACGCACTCGCCGCGCTCGTTTGCGCGCTGCGGGCGCGCTCCGGGTTGCGCGACGCGCCGCTCGTCTTCGAAGGCCTGCTCGAAGAATTCGAGAAGGACCGCGAAGCATTCCGCAAACCGTGAGCGCAGGCTCCGAATCCCCCTGAATCGTCACGCACTCGCCCATGAGCCAGAACTCTTCGGATTCCGCAGTTCGCCGCAAGCGCACCTTCTCGAAAGACTTGAGCGCGCCGCAACTGCGCGCGGTACGTAAGGAAATATTGCTGTTGCGCGCAGACGTCGAACGTGCGGAGCTCCGGCAAGCGACCGCGGACCTGCGGCGGAATGTTTCGAATTTCAGTTGGCTCAAGCTGCTTGTGCCCGGTTTTGGCTTCAAACAACTGCGCGGCTCGGGCAAAGGCCTCAACGCGAGTCTCAGCGAACTTGTCGCGCAATATCCGCTCGTCAGTTCGATCGCTTCGATGCTGCTCGCGAAGCCGCTTCGCGGCGTCCTCAAGGCCGGCATAAAGCCCGCGTTCAAGTGGGGCGGCCTCGGTCTCGCGCTCTGGGAAGCGTATCGAATCTGGCGGCAAATCAAGCAAAACAAGGCACGTCAAGACGATGACGACGGCGTCACGTCGTCTTCGTAGCTTCGCCTTCTGCATCCGCGACCGCTTTCAGCGCGTGTACCAGCAATCGTCTGTGCTTGGCGCGCCGTCTTTAGCGACGGCACCGTTCGACCGCGTGCCGGCCGCATCAAGCCTGTACGTGCCGCACGTGTCGTCACGCATCGGCCCGGTATCGACGGGCCTTGCTTCCACCGCATAGCCGCCGTTGACCTCGTCTCCCGGCTCGAGCCGCAGCCGGTAAATCGCCGTGCCGTATTGCGGAGACTGGTCGAGCCCGCTCGGCAATGCCGTAACGCCGGCGAAGGCATTCGCTTCGATGTATTGCGCCGCGCGATAGACAGCGGCCGCAGCATCGATTCGATAGCCGCGCGCCACGTGGCTCCAATACGAAGGAATGGCGTATGCAGCCAGAATCGCGACGATCGCCACCGCGATGACCAGTTCGAGCATCGTGACGCCGTTACGGCGCCGCCGATACGGATTGGCCCTCATGATGGGCTCGCGACGATGCGCCGCCAGCGCGCTTCTGTCATCGCCCCTTCATGAAAAACGATTTCAAACTGCAGCCAGACCTGCGTCGCCGGGCTCGCGCCGAAGCCACGCGCCGTCAGCAGATAAGCCTCTGCTTGCGGGCGGCTGACGAGCTTCCATGCTTCGATCAGACAACGCGGCGCTCGCGCCGAGCCCGGCCATTGCGGGCGTGGCGTGAACGCGAACGGCCCGTCGAATGCGCTCGCGCGCTTCCACTCGGCTGGCTCGCGGTCGACGGGCGGCATGCTCGGCGCTACGCCGGCGCGCAGCGCACGGGTGCAGAGTTTGAGCGCGCCGTCGGCTGCATGGAACGCTTGCAGATAGTCATGCATGTTGGCGGCGCGCCGCATATTTGCGGTCGAAGTATCGAGCCATGCCGCGGACGTCGCCAGCATCATCGACGAAATCGTCAGGACGATCGGTAGCGCGACGCTCATGGCGGTGGCACCGGCTCGTTATTGCGCACCGCAACCCGGCGCCAGAACGCCTGCCGCGCGCGCCGGTCGGCGGCGATCACCGCCGCGCCGTCGCAATCGATATATCGCACGCGCCGCTGCATCAGCGCGCCGCGTGCGAGCACGCACACGTCGACCGCGACGACGTCGCTCCATTGGTCGGCGGCCACGATATTTGCAGCCACCGGTGTCAACGCCCCTTGCAGCCAATACCTGAATCGCAAGCGCTCGATGCCCTCCACGAGCGGTTGACCCACGCCGGCCCTGCCGTTGCCCTCGCAATAGAGCTCCGGCTCGCCCGTCGAGCCGCTGAGCCTGGCGTAGTAGCGATTGACGATCAGCTCGGGCGCGCCGGCAGCCCCCACGCCTTGCCCTAGACAGTCGGTTGCCTGCCCCGCCGTTGTCGGCCATGTCGACACCGCGTCGCCGATGTAGCGCACGACGATCGCGTCGGATCGGCTTGCGAGCGGCTCGCAATTCGGCGTGCTGCCGGCACCCACTGGCCGCGCGCTGGAACAGCCGAAGAGCGCCGGCACGACTGCGGGACTGTTCGCCGCTTGAGCCGAGCCGCCCGGCGACGCATCGAGCGGCACGAAGCCGGCCATTTGCACTTGCTGGCCGATCAGCGTCAGCGCGGTCATGCCGGCATCGCGCATCGATGCCGCGTCGGCCCCTTGCGAGAACGCCTGACGCTGCGACCGGTAGAGCGACACTGCGCCGCCGGTCACGATCAGCCCCAGCATCATCGCGATCATCAGTTCGATCAGCGTATGGCCGCGTTGCCGTTTGGCGTGGTCACGAATGGGGTCCATGCCGTGCATATGCGACTCATCGGACGAACGCGATCGACGCGCACGACAGGCTCGCGGAAGACACCGCCGCTTCATCACACGCCACCGGGCGATGGAAAGGCACTCGCGAATCTCGCCGCCAAGCGGCCCAGCGCACGACCGACAGAGCAAGGCGGCCGCCCTGCTCACGGACACTCAATTCGGCACTCGGCAAAATGCTCGCGGCTTGCGTCCGCCATTGCTCCAGCGCGACAGATTCCGGCGTGAAATTGCGCGCCGCTTCGGCCAACGAGTCCGCGATCAACACGGCGCCCTCACGCATCGCCAATTCGCTTTCGCCGCGCGCTAGCCACAACTGCGCGGAAATTACGCCAAGCGCGCTTACCGCCATCAGCGCGACTGCGACCAGCACTTCGAGCAGCGTTGTGCCCCGCCCCTTACGCCACCACCGCGCTTTCATGCCGCGCTCCCGCAGCGGCCTTCGGTGAGCCGGGCGCGCCCGCCCGCGGCGATACGGATGCAGCGATGCCAGCCGTCGCCGCGCGTGCCGGCTCCGACGTCGCGCGGCGCGACCTCGAGACTCCGGAAGCCGCCAATCACCTGTCCCGCAGGCGGAGTAAAGGCGATTTCGGCAGCGTTCCCCTTAACGGCAACGGCCGCAACGCGCGGCTGCATGCGCAAAATGGAAGGCGCCGCGTTCGCGTCCGCAGTCACAGCCCATCCGCACGACCAATCGAGCGCACCGCCTTCGCACGGAGCGCGCGCCGCAAGACAACGGCGCGCGGCATCGATCCGGCAAAGCGTGACGCGCATGCCGCGCCGGATCGCTTCGCTGCGTGCGTAGGTCAGACTGGAAACGAGCACCCTCGCCCTCGCATCGACTTGATCGCGCATTCGCCACGCGATGAAAGACGGCATCGCCATCACCGAGAAAAGCGCAACGATCACTGCTACGACCAACAATTCCACGAGCGTGAAGCCCCTGCAGCAGGCCCGCAGCGACCGCGCTCCCGACACGAATTTGCTCTGCATTCCAAAGTTTCCTCACGGTCCGCATGCGACCAATCTAGCGGTGACGCCGGGACTCCACAATCGGCCGCTCGGCCTAGTGGCGCACGAGCGCAATCACACGCAAGAATGTCGTGTCACAGCGAAAAAGCAGGCAGGGAATGGGATGAAGCGATACGAGGAATCAGCGCTTACGCGACGATTTGGCTGGCGTCGCCGCCCGGCGGGCCTCTTCGATGATGTCCGCGAACTCGGAGACATCTTCGAACTGCCGGTAGACAGAAGCAAAACGCACGTAGGCAATCGTGTCGAGCTGGCGCAACTCGCTCATCACGAGTTCGCCGAGGCGGTCGCTCTTCACCTCGCGCTCGCCGCTGCCAAGAAGCTGGTATTCGATGCGGGCGACCGCCGCGTCGATCGCGTCGGCCGCCACCGGGCGCTTTCTCAGCGCCAGTCGCATGCTCGCGGCAATCTTGCGGCGGTCGAATTCCGTGCGGCTGCCGTCCTTCTTGACAACCGCCGGCAACGCCAGCTCGACCCGCTCATACGTCGTAAAACGTTTGTCGCAAGCCGAGCAGCGGCGGCGCCGGCGAATCGCGGCGCCCTCCTCCGATACGCGCGAATCCACGACTTGCGTATCGTCGTGCCGGCAAAAGGGGCAGCGCATGGGCGATCAGCGATAGACCGGGAAGCGCTTCGTCAGTTCGGCGACTTGCGCGCGCACGCGTTCGATCGTCGCCGCGTCTTCGGGATTGTCGAGCAAGTCGGCGATCAAGTTGCCTACTTGCTCGGCTTCCTTCACGCCGAAGCCACGCGTCGTCATGGCCGGCGAACCAAGGCGGATGCCGCTCGTGACGAACGGCTTTTCCGGATCGTTCGGAATCGCGTTCTTGTTGACCGTGATGTGCGCTGCGCCGAGCGCCGCTTCCGCCGCCTTGCCCGTGATGTGCTTCGCGCGCAGGTCGACGAGCATGAGGTGGCTTTCCGTGCGGCCCGACACGATGCGCAGGCCGCGCTTGACAAGCGTTTCCGCCAGCACGCGGGCGTTGTCGACGACGTGCTGCTGGTAAGCCTTGAATTCCGGCGACAGCGCTTCCTTGAACGCGACGGCCTTGGCCGCGATCACGTGCATCAGCGGACCGCCCTGGATGCCCGGGAAGATCGCCGAATTGATCGGCTTCTCGTATTCCGCCTTCATCAGGATCACGCCGCCGCGCGGGCCGCGCAGGCTCTTGTGAGTGGTCGTCGTGACGAAATCGGCGTGTGGCACCGGGTTCGGATAGACGCCCGCGGCGATCAGGCCGGCGTAGTGCGCCATGTCGACCATGAGGTACGCCCCGATCGACTTCGCGATTTTCGCGAGGCGCTCGAAATCGATGCGCAGCGCAAACGCCGAGGCGCCCGCGACGATCAGCTTCGGCTTGTGTTCCTGCGCGAGCTTTTCAGCGGCGTCGTAGTCGATGTCTTCCGCTTCGTTCAAACCGTAGCTGACGACGTTGAACCATTTGCCCGACATGTTCACGGGCGAGCCGTGCGTCAGGTGGCCGCCGTGGGCGAGGCTCATGCCCATGATCGTGTCGCCCGGCTTCAGCATCGCGAAGAACACGCCCTGGTTCGCCTGCGAGCCCGAATTCGGCTGCACGTTCGCAGCCTCCGCGCCGAAAAGTTCCTTCACGCGGTCGATCGCGAGCTGCTCGACGACGTCGACATATTCGCAGCCGCCGTAGTAGCGCTTGCCGGGGTAGCCCTCGGCATACTTGTTCGTGAGCTGCGAGCCCTGGGCGGCCATCACGGCGGGGCTCGTATAGTTTTCCGACGCGATCAGTTCGATGTGCTCTTCCTGACGGTGGTTTTCCTGTTCGATCGCCTTCCAGATTTCTGGATCGACGTCGGCGATGGTGCTTTGGGCTCTGTCAAACATACGGGTTCCGTTAAGTGTGTGCAGGTTGACCGAAGCGTGCGCGGATACGTACCGATCGTACGCTGCGCTGCTGGCGGCTGGGCCAGCCCTGACGTGGCGGATGAAGTCCTGAGGTTCCGTTACGCGGGGCGCGGCAACCAGCAGCAGCGCAAACAACGGCGCGCGGCTCACGGCTGCCCAGGCGAACGGCAAAACGGCACCCTGCGCTTCACGGTGGGTGGCTCCACCTTGCCCCCGATGGGGTGCTATCGCCAGTCACGCAGGGATGAGCGCGTTAGTTTATTGGAACCTCATTGAATAGGCAACCGCATGACGCACCCGGTTCGAACCCCTGTGCGAAGCCCCCGCGGGGCGGGCTTCACGGCTGATTTCCGGCCCCGCGGCAGATCCCGCGAAACGTCCGAATGGCACCTTCCGCCAGGGCTTCATCGGGAACGCTGCGCGGGCCCGGCGCGCGCAATCGTTTGCGGACATGCGCGAACGCCGAGCCGCTTTTTGGCCCCGCCATCGGCCAAAGGCCATTCTTGCCGCAAGATCGCAATGGAAGTAGGCTCTCAACCTTCCGCTTTCCCCATCCACCGACCCGACCAGGGAGCAGTAATGATCGTGTTCGTCACCGGCGCGTCCGCCGGCTTCGGCGCCGCCATCGCCCGCGCATTCGTCAGCGGCGGCCATCGCGTCGTCGCCACCGCCCGCCGCAAAAACCGTCTCGACGCGCTCGCCGCCGAACTCGGCGCCGCCCTTCTGCCTTACGAGCTCGACGTGCGCGACCGCGCCGCCGTAGAAGCGGTGCCCGCTTCGCTGCCGGAAGAATTCGCCGCCGTCGACGTGCTCGTCAACAACGCCGGCCTCGCGCTGGGGCTCGAGCCCGCCCAACGCGCCAATCTCGACGACTGGCACACGATGATCGACACCAACTGCACCGGCCTCGTCACCATCACCCGTGCGCTCTTGCCGGGCATGGTCGAGCGCAATCGCGGGCACATCGTCAATCTCGGCTCCACGGCGGGCAGCTACGCTTATGCGGGCGGCAACGTCTACGGCGCGACGAAGGCGTTCGTGCGGCATTTCAGCCTGAACCTGCGCGCGGACCTGGCGGGCACGGCGGTGCGCGTCACCGACATCGAACCGGGCCTGTGCGGCGGCACCGAATTCTCCAGCGTGCGCTTCAAGGGCGACGGCGCCAAGGTCGCGAGCCTCTACGACAACGTCCAGCCGCTGACCCCCGAGGACATCGCCGAGTCGATCTACTGGATCGCGACGCGCCCCAAGCACGTCAACATCAATATGATCGAACTGATGCCGATCGCCCAATCGTTCGCAGGACTTTCGGTGCATCGGGGCTGAGGGAATGCGATCTTTGGGGACGCCCGGAGTTTTGAGACGCGCCCGCGCGTTCCGGTAAAATGCCGGGCATGAAACTGACCACCAGCCGTTCTGGAGCGGAAATCGGCTTCACATGGCCGATCCGCGTGTATTACGAAGATACCGACGCAGGCGGCATCGTCTTCTACGCGAACTACCTGAAATATTTCGAGCGCGCACGCACCGAGTGGCTGCGCGCGTGCGGCGTTGACCAAAGCCGGCTCGCCGGCGAGGACGGAGTCGTTTTCGTCGTCAGGAGTACCGCGCTCGACTATCACGCGCCCGCCCGTCTCGACGACGAGGTGACCATCGCGAGCCGCATCGAGCGGATCGGTCGCGCGTCAGTCGACTTCATGCAGGAGGCCTGGCGCGACGACGTGCTGCTCGCGACGGGCCAGATTCGCGTCGGCTGCGTCGATCGCGCCGCGCTGAAACCCGCTGCGATTCCTGCGCCCGTGCTCGCCGCGCTGCGGCGCGGGCCGAGTGGAAATCCATCGAACGTGTCAACGGCAAGTGCATAAACACCGTTGAGACACTGCCAATGAACTTGTATCGCCCACATCGATACTAAGCATGGTTCGGCGGGAGGCCGCGAACGCTTTCGAGTCCCCGACTGAAAGCCTGGAAAAGCCTTGCAGCCGGACGCCCCATCGGGGACGTTAAAGCAAACCTCTATGAACAACGCACAAGATCTTTCGATCATTTCCCTGGTTCTCAACGCGAGCGTGCTCGCGCAGGCGGTGATGGCGCTCCTGCTGTTGCTGTCGCTGATGTCGTGGACTTTCATCTTCCGCAAGTGGTTTGCGATTCGCCGCGCACGCGCGCAAACTGAACGTTTTGAACGTGATTTCTGGTCGGGCGGCGACCTGCAGGCGCTTTATCAGAGCGCCGCAAACAACCGTCACACGATCGGCGCGCTCGAGCGCATTTTCGAGTCCGGCATGCGCGAGTTTCTGAAGGGCAAGGAAAAGCGTCTGAACGATCCCGGCGCGATCCTCGACGGCGCACGCCGTGCGATGCGCGCCGCGTTCCAGCGTGAAATGGACGTGCTCGAAGCCAACCTCGCGTTTCTCGCGTCCGTCGGCTCGGTCAGTCCGTATATTGGTCTGTTCGGTACGGTGTGGGGGATCATGAACGCCTTCCGCGGACTCGCCAACGTGCAGCAGGCGACGCTCGCCAACGTCGCGCCCGGCATCGCCGAAGCGCTGACGGCGACCGCGATCGGCCTGTTTGCGGCCATCCCGGCGGTGGTCGCCTACAATCGCTACGCACACGACATCGATCGCCTCGCGATCCGCTTCGAGACTTTCATCGAAGAGTTTTCGAACATTCTGCAGCGCCAGGCGCATTAAGGAGTACTCGATGGCCGGCTCCACCAACCGTTCCAGCATGCGCGGCGGCCGCTCGCGCCGCGCGATGGCCGACATCAACGTCGTGCCGTACATCGACGTGATGCTGGTGCTGCTCGTCATCTTCATGGTGACGGCCCCGCTCGTTGCGCCTTCCATCGTGAATCTGCCGACTGTCGGCGGCGCGGCGCCGCAGCAGCAAACGCCGCCCGTCGTGGTCAACATCCGCGCGGACGGCAAGATGAATGTCAAATACAAAGACGACTCGGGCGCGACGCAGCAGGAAGACATGACGCGGGCCGATCTGAACAGTTTCGTCACCGATCGCCAGGCATCGCATCCCGACCAGCCGGTCGTGATCGCCGCCGACAAGACCGTCCAGTATGAAGTCGTCATGAACGTGATGTCCGACCTGAAGGCGCGGGGCGTCAAGCGCGTAGGCTTGCTGGTCAAATCGCAATGAACCGGAAGAAGTCCGTTTATCCGTTTTACCCGCCGAAGGAGCGGGGCACGTGGCGGGCGTTCGGGCTCGCCGCGCTGATGCATGTCCTGCTCGGGCTGTTCCTGTATCACGGCATCCAGTGGCAGAACAGCACGCCGGCCGGCGCCGAGGCCGAGCTTTGGACCGAGATTCCGAATCAGCCGGCCCCCGCTCCCGTCGTGACGCCGCCCGTTCAGGTCGCGCCTGCGCCGCCGGTGAAGGACGAACAAGCCGATATCGCGCTACAGGAAAAGAAGCGCCAGCAGCAAGAGGCCGCCGCCAAAGCGGCGCTGCTCGCCGAGCAGCAGCGCCTGAAGCTTCAGGCCCAGCAGGAAGCGGAAGCGAAGCGCCAGCAGCAGCTTGCCGAACAGCAGGCAGCGCAATTGGCCGAGCAGAAAGCTGCCGCGGAGAAGCTGAAGCAACAGCAGGCCGAGGCCGAGAAGCTCAAGCAGCAGCAACTGGCCCAACAGCAAAAGCTGAAACAGCAACAGCTCGAGCAGCAAAAGGCGCAGGAACAGGCGCAGCTCGAAGCGCAGCAGAAGGCTGACGAGGAAAAGGCCGCGAAGGCGAAGCAGCTGGCTCAGCAGCAGGCGGCCAAGAAACAGCTCGATCAGGAGCGGCGCGCGCGCCTTGCGCAGTTGCAAGGCATGGCCGGCGGCGAAAGTTCAAGCGGCAACGGCTTGGCGAAGAGCGGCACCGGCAGCGGCGCGGGCGGTACGGCGACGTCGCCGGGTTACGCAGAGAAGGTGCAGCGCCGAGTGCGCCCGAACATCGTGTGGGCGGGTGACACACAGGGCCTGGAAACTGTGATTGCGGTACGCTGCTCGCCGACCGGCACGTTGCTGTCCGCAGTGGTCCAGCGCTCGAGCGGCAACGCGCAGTGGGACGACGCGGCATTGCGCGCCGTCCAGCGCTCGGACCCGATGCCGCTCGACACCGATGGCCGCGCTCCCGCAACGTTTTTGATCACGATGCGTCCGGCGGCCTGAACCGAGCCCCCTCCCCCGCTCCGGCATGGAGCGACGAGGGAACGAATCGAGGGCTTGCCGGTCTCTCTCCTGTTATGCAGTGGTTGTTACATATCGTTATTCGGGAATTTTTAAAGCATGAGTTTGATGACGAAGCTAGGCCTGAGAACACTTGTGGCGTCGTGCCTGATTACAGCGGGCGCTGCCGCCCATGCCCAACTCAATGTCCTCGTGACGGGCGTCGGTTCTACCCAGTTTCCGATCGCGACGGCGAATTTTGCCAACGAAGTGAATTCCCCCCAGCAGATCAGCACGATCGTGCGTCAGGATCTGGCACGCAGCGGCAAGTTCAACAACATCGACGCCGGCAGCGCGCCGGTTTCCGAAACCGATTCCGTCGATCTGGGCAGCTGGAAGGCCAAGGGGGCGGACGCATTCGTCGCGGGCAGCGTCACGCGACTCGCGAACGGCCAGTACGAAGTGCGCTTCAAGCTCTACGACACGGTCAAGCAGCAGAGCCTCGGCGGCCTGTCGCTCGTCAGCCCGGAAAGCGGGCTCCGGATGAGCGCACACAAGATCGCCGACTACATCTATCAACAACTGCTCGGCACGCGCGGCGTGTTTGCGACGCGCCTGTCGTACGTGATCAAGAGCGGCAACAAGTATCTGCTGCAGATATCCGATTCCGACGGCCAGAACGCGCAGTCCGCGCTGACGAGCCCGGAGCCGATCATCTCGCCTGCCTGGTCGCCCGACGGCACGAAGGTCGCGTACGTATCGTTCGAAAAGAGAAAGCCGATCGTCTACATTCACGACCTGCCGACCGGCCGCCGCGTGATCGTCTCCGACCAGAAAGGCAACAACAGCGCGCCGGCCTGGTCGCCTGACGGCCGCACGGTGGCGGTCGCCCTTTCGCGTACCGGCAATACGCAGATTTTCGCAGTCAACGCCGATGGAACCGGCTTGCGCCGCCTCACGCAAGGCACCTCCATCGACACCGAACCGTATTACTCCCCTGACGGACAGTGGATTTACTTCACGAGCGACCGCGGCGGCCAGCCCCAAATCTATAAGATGTCGGCCCAGGGCGAAAGCGCCGGCGCGGCGCAGCGCGTGACGTTCAACGGCAACTACAACACGAGCCCGCGCATCAGCCCCGACGGCAAGCAGCTCGCCTACATCTCGCGTGTGGGCGGCGCCTTCAAGCTCTATGTTCAGGATCTGCAGAGCGGCGTAGCAACGGCGCTCACCGACACAACACATGACGAATCGCCGAGCTTCGCGGCGAATGGTCAGTACATTCTTTACGCCACTCAGGTGAACGGCCGTGGCGTGTTGGCCGCTGTATCGACCGATGGTCGGACGCGGCAGGTCCTGTCCGTTCAGGGAGGCAGCGTGCGCGAGCCGTCCTGGGGCCCGTTTATGCAATGACACACAAGGAGAGTAACGAATGATGTCCAATCGTCGTATTGCGTTTGCCGTGTTGCTGGTTGGTGCTTTGGCTGCTTGCAGCTCCGGCGTGAAGAAGACTGAGAACGCGAATCAGGGCGCGGTCAGCACTCAGCCGAACCCGAATGCCGTAGCGCCGGTGGTAGTCGACGAGCTGAACAACCCGAACAGCCCGCTTGCCAAGCGCAGCGTCTACTTCGACTTCGACAGCTATTCGGTCAAGGACGAGTACCAGTCGCTTCTGCAAGTCCACGCGAACTATCTGAAGAGCCATCCGGAACGCCATGTCCTGATCCAGGGCAACACCGACGAGCGCGGTACGAGCGAGTACAACCTGGCCCTCGGCCAGAAGCGTGCGGAAGCCGTCCACCGTGCGCTGGCGCTGCTCGGCGTGCCGGATTCGCAAGTGGAAGCCGTGAGCCTCGGCAAGGAAAAGCCGCTGGCGACGGGTCATGACGAAGCGTCGTGGGCACAGAATCGCCGCGCCGACCTCGTCTATCAACAGTAACGGGTGATAAGGCGTATGAAGCACCGTTTCTCCTGGCTGCGGGTTGCCGCAGCCGCCTGCGTGACCGGGTCGGTGCTCGTCGCGGCACCGGCGCACGCTGGCTTGTTCGACGACGATCAGGCGCGCCAGGCGATCCTCGATCTGCGCAGCAAGACGGACAATCTCGCTAGCCAGCTCGCGGCCGCCCAGCGCACGATCCTCGATCAATCCAGCCGGCTCGACCAGCTCAACCAGCAGATCGCCACGCTGCGCGGACAGAACGAGGACCTGACGAACCAGGTCACCACGTTGCAAAAGCAGCAAAAGGACTACTACACCGACCTCGATACGCGGCTCAAGAAGTTCGAGCCGCAGAAGCAGACGGTGGATGGCGTCCAGGGCACGGTGCAGCCGGGTGAAACGGAGGCGTTCAACGCCGCGTCGCAGCAGTTCCGCAACGGCGATTTCAAGGGTGCGGCCGCATCGTTCCGCGACTTCATCCAGAAATATCCGCAGAGCCCCTATCAGCCGACCGCGCAATACTGGCTCGGCAACGCGCTGTATGCGCTGCGCGACTACAAGGGCTCGACGGCCACCTGGCAGGGCGTCGTGAAGAACTACCCGCAGCATCCGCGCGCGCCGGAAGCGTTGTTGGCGATTGCGAACAATCAACTGGAACAAGGTCAGAAGGCGGCTGCCCGCAAGACCTTGCAGCAGATCGTCGACCAATACGGCTCGTCGGACGTCGCGCAAAAGGCACAGAGCACGCTCTCGGGAATCAAATAAACGAAGCCGTCACACGCGTATCCAGTGACACAACGCGCGTCTTTCGCTGGAAAGCCCGGAGCATCGACGCTCCGGGCTTTCTTTTTTTGGGCCGGGTGACGGCGGCGGGCACGATCGGTTGACAGACGCAAGCATCCGCCGCTATACTTTTCCCTCTTTGGGTCGTTAGCTCAGCTGGTAGAGCAGCGGACTTTTAATCCGTTGGTCACAGGTTCGAATCCCGTACGGCCTACCAAATGCAGTATCGCAGTATCAAAAAAGCCCGGTCCTCACGACCGGGCTTTTTGCTTTCTGGACGCCCGGCATAGCCCGACCTACCCCCGCGCCTCCAGCGCGCAATCCTACGATCTGGATAATTGACGAATCCGGACGGGGTCGCCGATCCCGATCCCAGGTCGAAGCGATACGTTCATAGCTGAAGCCGGCTCGACAAGCTCGAACTCCAGCCGGACCTGCTGACCTTTGCGAAACGGCGCACGAGCACCGCGCTCAGTTTTGATACTTCGCATTACCAAACAGTACGTCTTCCGCAAGCGGGCGACGACCACACAATGATCGGACAGGTCGGATCGCAACCTGGCCCGGTCGATGTGTTCGTCAAAAACACCGGCATCGCAAGCGTCGTCGATCTCGATGGTCCCCGGACAGACTTTTCCAGTGAACGGCGGCGTGAGCTTAATCTAAAAGCGTCTATCGACGACCACGCCGGGCTCTTGCAGCGCCAAGCGCGTCCGGTCGCCGGCAGCATCCGACCCTACTGTGCGGCCGCTGCCAGCCGACCGCTTGAAATGGCGTTGCAAGCTAACAAGTGCTTGCATTGTGCGTCGCATCATACAGGTCGTTTTCCGCTACTATTGGAGATAGGGCTTCAATTCTCCAGATCGCAACGGGCACCGCAAGCGGCGTGTTCATTGTGTCTGCTGCCCGCGCGCCAAACGGCGCACAGACAAGGAGAGATCCCAATGTTCGACGCCGAAATCGCAGCTACGCTTCTCAACCGTTGGATTGGCCAGTCATCGACCACCGACCTCGAGACCCACCTTGACCTGTTGCGCGAGGGCAACCTCGAATTCTTTCGCCAATCGGGCCGCGTAGTGGACGCGGCGGAAGGCAGCACGTTCAATGTCGAGTCGCTGGTGTTCGTCGACGGCTCGCGCACCTTGCGCATCAAAGCGCCCGATCTGGCACCGCATTGGACGCGCTGGACAGCCGTCGAGCCTCCCCAGGCCTTCAACCCGGACGCCGTCGAATCGCGCTTGCCGTTCACTTCGTGCTGAGCGCTTCCCGCCCAAACCGCCGTCAACGCTTTGACGGCGCGTCAAACGCGCGCGTCGGCGCTCAAACACCGCGCCGCACGTCCACGCGGTAGCGCGTCACCTGCCGATATCGCGTGCCGGGACGCACGATCACGCGCTCCTGATCTTCCATGTTGACTTCGTTCGGAAACGCGCCCGCTTCCAGGCACATTCCGCCGTGACGCTGGTACGTCACGCCGCTGCGTCCGGCGACGCCCGGCAGATCGTTGCCCGTATAAAACTGCAGGCCGCGCTGATCGGTGAAAACCGTCAGTTGCCTTCCGCTTGCCGGATCGTAGGCGCAAGCCACCTGCCTCACGTTCTGCTGCGGCGAAGCCGCGTCCGTCGTCGATGAGTTCAGCACGTAGCAATGATCGAAGCCCCCTGCCTGCACGAGCTGCGCATGAGGCCAGTCGAGCCGCGCGCCGATCGGCGCGCTCTGGCGGAAATCGAACGCATTGCCCGCGACTTCCGCGAGCCGCGTCGGAATCAAGGCCGCGTCGACTTCGAAGAACGCGTCGGCATCGATCGACATCGTATGGCCGCGAATGTCGCTGCCCGCTTCGCCCGTCAAGTTGAAGTACGCGTGGTTCGTCAGGTTGAGCGGCGTCGGGGCGTCGGCGAGCGCTTCGTATTCGATCGACAGCGTACCGTCGTCATCGAGCGTGTAGCGCACTTGCGCCGAGACGTTGCCGGGAAAGCCCGCGTCGCCCTCGGGCGAGTCGAGCGTCATGACGAGCGCGCCGTTCTCTTCCGCTGCGCTCCAGAGCGCGCGATGAAACCCGCTCGCGCCGCCGTGCAGCAGATTCGTGCCTTCGTTGCGATCGAGCGTGTACTCGATGCCGTCCAGCACGAAGCGCGCATCCGCGATGCGGTTCGCCCAGCGCCCGACGATCGCGCCCATGTACGCGGTCGCCGCGAAGTAATCGGCGGGCGTGTCGTGGCCGAGCAGAATGTTGCCGAGCCGGCCGGCACGATCCGGCGCATGCCACGACACGAGCGTCGCGCCCAGGTCGCTGATCGCGACTTTCATCCCCTGCGCGTTGCGCAGCGTGAAAAGGCGGACCGCATCGCCGCCCGGCAAAGCGCCCCAGGGTTCGGAAGACAGTCGTGCGGTGCTGATCATGGAGTCGGAAAGCGAAGGAATGGGAAAGTGGCGCTCATTGCCGTGAAATCGAGGGACTCACGCGCTCCTGATACTCGCGCGGCGTGCAGCCGAGCTCGCGCTTGAACACCGCGTACATATATTGCAGCGACGTGAAGCCGCAGCGGATCGCGACTTCCGCGCTCGCCGCGTCGCGCTTCGCAAGCAGCGCCTTGGCCGCATCGAGCTTGTGGCGCAGGATCTCGTGGTGCACGGTGCACTGCAGCTCGCGCCGGAAATACTCTTCGAGCGACGAGCGCGACACGCCAACATAATCGGCGACCTGCTCCGTCTTGATCCCCTGGCACGCGTACTGGCGAATGAAGTGGCGCGCGCGCATCACGTATGGGCTCGCGAGCGGCTCGTGCTTGGTCGATTCGAGCACGTTGATGCCGACCGGCGGCACGAGAATGCGCCGGCCCGGAAAGCGCGCGCCGCGCAGCATCTGATGCAGCAGATGCGCCGCCGTGCGCCCCATCTCCTCGGTGCCCTGAATCACCGACGACAGCGGGATGCGCGTCAACGTGCGCGTGAGCGGGTCGTTGTCGATGCCGATGATCGCGACTTGCTCCGGCACCGGCGTGCCCGAGATCAGGCAGGCCTGCAGCAATTGCCGCGCGCGGGCGTCGGTGACGGCGATGATGCCGACGGGCGTCGGCAGCGTCGCGAGCCAGGCGGTGAGTTTCTCGATCGCTTCGTTCCAGGCCGGCGCGCTCGTCGGCAGGCCCCGGTAGATTTCCGCTTCGTGGCCGTCGGCCGCTCTCAGGTGCTTGAATGCGAGTTCGCGCTGCTGCGCCCAGCGGTTTTCCGGCGCTTCGGGCAGGCTGTAGAGCGCGAAGTTCTCCAAGCCTGCGCCGATGAGGTGCGTATAGGCGAGCGATACGAGCTTGGCGTTGTCGGTGGCGATGTACGGCAAATCCGGAGGATAGCCGGCCGGGTCCTCGTACGACGAGCCCACTGCAACCACCGGCAGCGGGCAATCGCGCAGCGCTTCGCAAACGGCCGGATCGTCGAAGTCGGCGATGATGCCGTCGCCGCCGAAGCGCTCGATGCCGGTCAGCCGGCAGCGGAAATCCTCTTCCAGAAACAGGTCCCACGCGACCCGCGTCGACAGCAGATAGTTGCCGATGCCGGTAATGATCTCGCGGTCGTACACCTTGTTCGCGTTGAAAAGGAGCGCGATTCGATGCGGCGGGAGCGTGTGGGGCGTCTGAGGCATCTGTGGCGTTCGGGAACGGGTCATCGCAATCGTCGGCACGCGGCCCATGTAGCGCGGCAGCGGATTAACGTGAACCGGGCCACGCGTTTCTTAAGCGTCTGGTTATTTTAGGCTGCGAATCCCCGGGACGTGTCAGCGCTTTCATGCGCGCGGTGAGAAACATCACCGCCGCTGCGCAATTTCGCAATTGCCGGTGCGCGCCCCGCGCTGGCAGCATGGCTTCACTTTGCGAACGTGCGCGCGCAAGCCGTGCGGGTTGCATCGCAGCATAAATAAGCTTTGCATGGGATCGACATCGGGTCGACAGCCTTGCATGGGACCAGAGTAAGCGCTCTGCATGGGGCCGGAGTAAGTGCTAAAGCACTAACTCCGGCCGACAGCTAAAGCGCTAACTCTGGTCGACAGGAGACGCTCATGTCCTACTTCGAAAACATTCCCGCGATCCGCTACGAGGGCCCGCAATCGGTCAACGCGCTCGCGTTCCGCCACTACGACAAGACCAAGCGCGTGCTCGGCAAGACGCTCGAAGAACATCTGCGCATCGCCGTCTGCTATTGGCACACGTTCTGCTGGCCGGGCAGCGACATCTTCGGGCAAGGGACTTTCCACCGGCCGTGGCACCAGCCCGGCGACGCAATGGAGCGCGCGCACATGAAAGCGGACGTCGCGTTCGAATTCTTCTCGAAGCTCGGCACGCCCTACTACACGTTCCACGATACCGACGTCGCCCCCGAAGGCACGAGCCTCAAGCACTACAGCGAGAACTTCGCGCGCATGACCGACCACCTTGCGAAGAAGCAGCAGGAAACGGGCGTGAAGCTCCTGTGGGGCACGGCAAACCTGTTCTCGCATTCGCGCTACGCGGCCGGCGCCGCGACCAACCCGAACCCTGAAGTGTTCGCTTACGCAGCGACGCAGGTGCGTCATGCGCTCGACGCGACGCAGCAGCTCGGCGGCGAGAATTACGTGCTGTGGGGCGGCCGCGAAGGCTACGAGACACTGCTCAACACGGACCTCGCACGCGAGCGCGAGCAGCTCGCGCGCTTCCTGAACATGGTGGCCGAGCACAAGCACAAGATCGGCTTCAACGGCACGCTCTTGATCGAGCCGAAGCCGCAGGAACCGACCAAGCATCAATACGACTACGACGTCGCGACGGTGCACGGTTTTCTCACCCAATACGGCCTGCAGAACGAGTTCCGCGTCAACATCGAAGCGAATCACGCGACGCTCGCCGGGCACTCGTTCCATCACGAGATCGCGACCGCGTTCGCGCTCGGCATCTTCGGCAGCGTCGACGCGAACCGCGGCGATCCGCAAAACGGCTGGGATACCGATCAGTTTCCGAACAGCGTCGAGGAATTGACGCTTGCGTTCTACGAAATCCTGCGGCACGGCGGCTTCACGACCGGCGGCATGAACTTCGACGCGAAGCTGCGGCGCCAAAGCACCGATCCCGAAGACCTGTTCTACGGGCATGTCGGCGCAATCGACAACCTCGCGCTCGCGCTCGAACGTGCCGCCGCGCTCGTCGAGAACGACCGGCTCGAGCAGTTCAAGCAGCAACGCTATGCGGGCTGGGATACGGAGTTCGGACGCAAGATCCTGTCGGGCGGCTACACGCTCGCAACGCTCGCCGCCGACGCAGCCTCGCGCGCCCTCAACCCGCAGCATGCGAGCGGGCAGCAGGAGCGGCTCGAAAACGTCGTGAACCAGACGATCTACGGCGCGCATTGAGATGAAACAGCCCCCACGCTCTCTGCGTTCGCTGCCCCCCGAGGGGGGGCAGTACGCTTGGGGCGGCCCGGCGCGCACTGACGAGACCAAGAGGACGCAGACATGTTCATCGGTATCGACCTCGGCACGTCGGGCGTGAAGGCCGTGCTGCTCGATCGCGACGCTCGCGTGCGCGGCAGCGCGTCGCGTGCGCTGCCGGTCAGCCGGCCGCAGCCGCGCTGGTCCGAGCAGGCGCCCGAAGACTGGTGGATCGCCGCTATGGGGGCGCTCGCCGCTTTGCTCGGCGAGGCCCGCGGGCAAGGCATCGCCGCCACGCAGATCGAGGCGCTTGGCCTGACCGGCCAGATGCACGGAGCGACGCTCCTCGATGCGCAAGGCAGCGTGTTGCGTCCCGCGATTCTCTGGAACGACGGACGTTGCGACATCGAATGCCGCGAGCTCGAAACCGCCGCGCCGCAATTGCACGCGGTGGCCGGCAATCTCGCGATGCCCGGCTTCACCGCGCCGAAGCTGCTGTGGGTCCGCAAGCACGAGCCCGACGTCTTCGCGCGCATCGCTCATGTGTTGTTGCCGAAGGACTATCTGCGCTACCGGCTGACGGGAGGCTTCGCGACCGATCCGTCCGACGCAGCCGGCACGCTTTGGCTCGACGTCGCCAAGCGCGACTACAGCGACACGCTGCTCGCGGCGTGCGGCTTGTCACGCGAGCAAATGCCGGCCGTCTTCGAAGGCAATTGCGTGACCGGCACGCTCAAGCCCGAACTCGCGCACGAATGGGGGCTGCGCGAGATTCCGGTCGTCGCGGGCGGCGGCGACAACGCGGCGGGCGCGGTCGGCGTCGGCATCGTGCGGCCGAAGCAGGCCATGCTGTCGCTAGGCACGTCGGGCGTCTACTTCGCGGTCTCGGACGGCTTTCTCGCGAATCCGGCGTCCGCCGTGCACAGCTTCTGCCATGCGTTGCCAGACACGTGGCATCTGATGTCGGTGATGCTCAACGCCGCGGGCTGCATCGACTTCACCGCCCAACTCACCGGGTACGCGGACGTCGCCGCGCTCCTCGCCGATGCCGAAGCCCACGCCGCGCGTACGCGCCGCCCGTGGTTCCTGCCGTATCTATCAGGCGAGCGCACGCCGCACAACAACGTGAACGCGAAGAGCGTCTTCCACGGCCTCGCACCCGATACGATCCGCCCCGATCTCGCGAACGGCACGCTCGAAGGCGTCGGCTTCGCGCTTGCCGACGGCATGGACGCGCTTCATGCGGCCGGCCTCGTGCCCGACGACATCTCGCTGATCGGCGGCGGCTCTCGCAGCGCGTACTGGACGCAGATGCTCGCCGACATCTTCGGCCGGCCGCTGACGCTGCGCGCCGGCGGCGAAGTCGGTCCGGCGCTGGGCGCGGCACGGCTTGCGCATCTCGCGCTCGAACCGGCGGCCTCACTCGACGCGATCTGCCCGACGCCCGAGATCGTCGCCGTGCGCGAGCCCGATCGCGCGCGCCATGCGTGGTATCGCGACGAGCGGCGCCCGACGTTTCGCGCGCTGTATCGCGCGCTCGAACCCGTGTTCGCCGCGAACGCGTAGACGCGGCAATCCGCCTGAAGACAGACCGCCGTTTTCAGCGCATTTCGATTTTTCCCGACCAGCCGGGCAAGTAGCGCGCATCCTGGTCGTGCGCGCATGCGAGCGCATCTTTCAGCGCCTTGGCGAAATCTTTCTTGATGAGCTTCACTGCAATTCTCGGGCGCAGGAAATCGGCCCAGAGGAATTCGCTGAACGGTGTCGCATCTTTCGCAAAGCCGCCCGCGCGGCGCAGCTCGCCCGCGAGACTGCGATAGGGGTCGTCGGTCAAGGCGGTGAGCACGTCGGGCAGATTCTCGTAGTCGTGGCGCGCGCCGTCCGGGCCGAACGGATGCACCCACTGGTTGTGCTCCATCATCCGCCAGAAAATCACCGGGTCGAGCCACGACAAGTCCCGCAGCACCATCACCTTCACCTCTTTGACGCCCTCTTCGATCAGCGCCAGGCCGAGATGGTGATGGTCGACCACGAAGTAGTTCTTTTGCGGACCCAGCACGGCAGGGAACCAGTGCGTCGCGATCGCATTCGCGCGGCCCTTCTTGTCGAGCGTCTTCCAATGATCGCGTTTCGCTGTGACCTCGTGGTAGCCGACGGTCATCTGCGTAGGCCGCAGGCTTTCGAGCTCGACCGAGATCAAGTGAATGTCTGAGTTCGGAACGGTCATCGTTGCACCTGTCGTTTATGGTTCGACGGATCGCGAAGCGCCGCGGCGCCCCTTGCGTCCGCTCAACGGTTGTTGCCCGGCTTTTGCACGGCGCCCGCCGAGCCCTTGCCGCGCAGCAGCTTCCAAAGCGCGCCGATCAGGATCGGGACGATCGCCGCGCCGATCCCGACCAGCACGATTACGTTCAGATATTGGCGAATGAACGGAATGTTGCCGAAGAAATAGCCCAACAGGACGAGCAGCAGCACCCATAGAAGCGCGCCCGTGATGTTGAAGAGTTGAAAGCGCGCAAAGCGCATCGACGACACCCCGGCGACGAACGGCGCGAAGGTCCGCACGACCGGAATGAAGCGCGCGAGCACGAGCGTCTTGCCGCCGTGCTTTTCATAGAAGTCGTGGGTCTTCTGCAGCGCGGCCCGGTCGAGGAAGCGTTCGAGCACCGGAACGCGCGTATTGAATACCTTCGGACCGATCGCCGTGCCGATCGCGTAGTTCAGGCTGTTGCCGGTGACCGACGCCGCCAGCAGCAGCAGGATCAGAAGCCCCAGGTTCATCTCGCCGGCCGCGCAGAACGCGCCGCCGATGAAGAGCAGCGAGTCGCCCGGCAGGAACGGCAGGACCACGAGCCCGGTTTCGCAGAAAACGATCAAGAACAGCACCGCATACACCCACGCGCCGTATTGATGAATGAAGACGCCGAGAAACGTGTCGATGTGCAAGACAAGCTCGGCAAACTGCAGCAACGTGTTCAAATGCGTCCCTTTCGAAAGTTGCGTTGGTGTGACGTCCCCCAAGGGGACTTCCTCCGGGGCGTCGACTTCGCGCCGCGCGACCCGCAAATCACGTGCACCGGACGGCGCCAGCTAACTGACCGCGCCATGATACCGAAAGTGCCCTTCGGATTTCTCGAAAATGGCGGGCGCCAGGCCCCGCAGCAGCGAATCGCTATAATTTCGCAATGTCCGAGTTCTCCGATCAGCCAGCCGGTGCCCCGAAGGAAGTCCCCTTGGGGGGCGCCCCGAAGGAAGTCCCCTTGGGGGGCGCCCCGAAGGAAATCCCCTTGGGGGACGCCGCGCCGAACCCACTCCACACGCCGCCTCGCCAGCCGGCCCCCTCCCCACGCCCATTGCGCTCGATTCAGCCGTTGCCCGACCAGTTGATCAGCCAGATCGCGGCCGGCGAGGTCGTCGAGCGGCCGGCGTCGGTCGTCAAGGAACTGCTCGAAAACGCGCTCGATGCGGGCGCCAAGACGCTGCGCATCGTGCTCGACGAGGGCGGCGTCAAGCGCATCTCGATTGCCGACGACGGCTGCGGCATTCCCGAAGCCGAACTGCCGCTCGCGCTGCTGCGGCACGCGACCAGCAAGATCCGCTCGCTTGCCGAGCTCGAAGCGGTCGCGACGCTTGGGTTTCGCGGCGAGGCGCTGGCGTCGATTGCGTCGGTGGCGGAGATGTACATCACGAGCCGCACTGCCGACGCCCCGCACGCCACGCGCATAGACGCGCAAACCGGCGCGCTGACTCCGGCCGCCGGCACGACCGGCACGACGATCGAAGTGCGCGAGCTGTACTTCAACACGCCCGCGCGCCGCAAATTCCTGAAGAGCGAGCAGACCGAGCTCGGCCATTGTCTCGAGATGATCCGGCGCTCGGCGCTTGCGCGGCCCGAGGTCGCGATCTCGGTGCTGCACAACGGGCGCGCGGTCGAGCACTGGAACGCGAGCGATCCCGCGGCGCGCGTCGCGAAGATTCTCGGCGAGACGTTCGCCACCGCGCATCTGCCGCTCGAAGAAGCAGCGGGGCCGCTCGCGGTCTACGGCTGCGCCGGGCTGCCGACGGCGAGCCGCGGCCGCGGCGATCAGCAGTATTTCTTCGTCAACGGCCGCTTCGTGCGCGACAAGCTGCTCACCCACGCCGTGCGCGCCGCCTACGAGGACGTGCTGCACGGCGAGCGCTTTCCGTCCTATGTGCTGTTTCTCGATCTGCCGCCGGAAGCGGTCGACGTGAACGTGCATCCGTCGAAGATCGAAGTCCGCTTTCGCGATTCGCGCTCGATTCACCAGTTCGTGTTCCATGCCGTGCAACGCGCGCTGGCGCGGCACGCGGGCGCGTCGCCGGAAACGACGGCGGGCGGCCACGCCGCGCATATCGCGCCGATGACGCCGGCGGCGTTCGGGCCGGCGCCGCTGGGCGCAGCGTCGAACGCAGGACCGGCACTCGGCGCCGGCAACCTCGCAGGTCGAGGCGTCGATCCCGGCAGCACCTGGCTGCGGCAGGCGCGCATGACGCAAGGCACGCTGCCCGTCGCGCAGCCGCTCGCGCTGTACGACGCGCTCTTCGGCCGCAAGGACGTGGGCGCGGGCACCGCGCAAGGCACGACGACGGCTCACGAAGCGCGCGATACCGCAGCGGAACCCGCCGTGCCGGTACCCGCCGCTTTCGGAGACGGCGCAACCGCCGCTGCGGCGGCAGGTTTGCCCTATCCCGGCGCCCCGTCGTTCGCCCCCGGCGACGACCACCCGCTCGGCTTCGCGCTAGGCCAGATCCACGGCATCTACGTGCTCGCGCAGAACGCGCGCGGCCTCGTGATCGTCGACATGCACGCGGCGCACGAGCGCATCCTCTACGAGCAGTTCAAGAACGCGCTCGCCGACCGCTCGATCGCGGTCCAGCCGCTCCTGATTCCGGTATCGATGCAGGCCGATGCCGTCGAGATCGGCGTGGTCGAAGAAGAGCGCGCGACGCTAGACGCGCTCGGCTTCGATCTCGCCGTGCTGTCGCCGACCACGCTCGCGATCCGCGCGGTGCCCGCGCTGCTGAAAGACGCCGACCTGCAAGCGCTCGCGCGCGCCGTGCTCGCCGACCTGCACGCCTACGGCGGCTCACGCGTGTTGACCGAGCGCCAGCACGAGCTGCTCGGCACGCTCGCCTGCCACCATGCGGTGCGCGCGAACCGGCGCCTGACGCTCGACGAGATGAACGCGCTCCTGCGCCAGATGGAGGCGACCGAACGCGCGGACCAATGCAACCACGGGCGTCCGACCTGGTACCAGTTGACGCTGCCGGACCTCGACCGCCTCTTCATGCGCGGTCAGTAGTGGCGAATAGCGAAGCGGATCACGTGAATTCGACGTCATCGAGCGCGCGTCCGATCGCCTGCCTGCTCGGGCCGACGGCCTCCGGCAAGACCGCCGCCGCGCTCGCATTCGCCGCGCGGCGGCCGGTGGAAATCGTGAGCGTCGATTCGGCGCTCGTTTACCGCGAGATGGACATCGGCACCGCGAAACCGACGCTCGCCGAACGCGCGGCCGCCCCCCATCATCTGATCGACATCATCGATCCCGCCGCCAGCTACTCCGCCGCCGATTTCCGCACCGACGCGCTGCGGCTCGCCGCCGAGATCCTCGAACGCGGCAACGAACCGCTCCTGGTCGGCGGCACGATGCTCTACTACAAGGCCCTCACGCAAGGCTTGAACGACCTGCCGCCCGCGAATGCCGGCGTGCGCGCCGAACTCGACGCCGACGCCGTGCGCGACGGCTGGCCCGCGCTGCACGCGCGCCTCGCGCGAGTCGATCCGGCGACGGCCGCGCGCCTTGCGCCGAACGATTCGCAGCGCATCCAGCGCGCGCTCGAAGTGTTCATGCTCACGGGCGTGCCCATGTCGGCGCTGCTCGCGTCGCCCGCGCGCGAAGCGGAAGTCCCTTACCGCTTCGTGCCGATCGCGCTCGAACCGTGCGAGCGCAGCGTGCTGCACGAACGCATCGCGCAACGCTTCGACGCGATGCTGGAAGCCGGCTTCGTCGACGAAGTGAAACGCCTGCGCGCGCGCGGGGACTTGCATTTGGGCTTGCCGTCGATGCGCTGCGTCGGCTACCGGCAAGCGTGGGAGTACCTCGACGGCGCGACCGACTACGCGACGATGCGCGACAAAGGCGTGTTCGCGACGCGCCAGCTCTGCAAGCGGCAGCTGACGTGGCTGCGCGCGATGCCGGAGCGGATCGTCGTCGATTGCTGCGCGGAGGACGCGACGGCGCAAGCGGTCAACGCAATCGAGCAAGTGCTGCAAGCTGCTGACTAGTCGAAAAGGACTCCGCAGCGCCCGTCACCGCGCGCATCGATATCACACCACCACCGTCTGCGCCTCGCCCTCGCGGCTGGCACGCACGGAGCCGATCTTCCAAACCTGCTCGCCGGCAGCCGTCAGTTGGCGCACCGCTTCGTCGGCATCCGCCGCCGAAACGATCACCGCCATGCCGATCCCGCAGTTGAACACGCGATGCATTTCCGCGTCGGCAACGCCGCCGTGCTCTTGCAGCCACGAGAAAAGCGGCGGCAGCGGCCACCCGTTCTTGTCGAGCTCGGCGGTGAGGCCTTCGCGCAGCACGCGCGGAATGTTCTCGACGAGGCCGCCGCCCGTGATATGTGCCATGCCCTTGACCGTCAGATTCTGCATCAGCGCGAGCAGCGGCTTCACATAGATGCGCGTGGGCGCCATCAGCGCGTCGGCGAGCGGGCGGCCGTGGAAATCGGCCGACAGGTCCGGGTTCGCGCGCTCGATGATCTTGCGCACGAGCGAAAAACCGTTCGAATGAATGCCGCTCGACGCGAGCCCGAGCACCACGTCGCCCGCGGCGATCGTGCTGCCGTCGATGATCGTGCTCTTTTCGACCGCGCCGACTGCGAAGCCCGCGAGATCGTACTCGCCGTCCGGGTACATGCCCGGCATTTCAGCGGTCTCGCCGCCGATCAGCGCACAGCCCGCCAGCTCGCAGCCTTGAGCGATGCCCTTCACGACGGTGGCCGCCGTGCCGACGTCGAGCTTGCCGCACGCGAAGTAGTCGAGGAAGAAGAGCGGCTCGGCGCCTTGCACGAGGATGTCGTTGACGCTCATTGCGACGAGATCCTGGCCGACCGTATCGTGTTTGTTCAGGTGAAACGCGAGCTTGAGCTTGGTGCCCACGCCGTCGGTGCCCGCCACGAGCACCGGCTCGCGATATTTCTTGGGCACTTCGAACAGCGCGCCGAACCCGCCGATGCCGCCGAGCACGCCGTCGCGCAGGGTTTTCTTGGCAAAAGGCTTGATCGCGTCGACGAGCGCGTCGCCCGCATCGATGTCCACGCCCGCGTCGCGATACGACAGGCCTTGGGATTCGCGATCGGGGGCGGATTTCGGTTGATTCATTGGGGGAAGAGCGAGAAGGTCGGTAAAATGCGATTTTACCCGATGTCGATCCAGGGTAAGCGCTTCAGCGCTTACCCTGGCCCCATACATACACCGTAGCCGGCCAGTTGGCTGGGATTCTCCCGATCGAGAAACTGCGGGCCGTCCCAGATTTTCAGGAAGCGCGTTTCGACCGGGTCGCGTTTCGACCGGGTCGCGTTTCGACCACACAGGGAACACCACTTGTCGCAGACCTCTCCCCTACTCACGCCGTACCAGCGCCAGGCCTTCTTCTGGTTCGCCGTCGCGCTCGGGCTCGGCATTCTGCTGTGGGTGCTGAGCCCCGTCCTCACCCCATTCCTGCTCGGCGCGATTCTCGCCTACATGCTGCAGCCCGGCGTCGACTGGCTGGTGCGCCACCGCGTGCCGCGCAGCCTCGCGGCGCTGCTCATGATGCTCGTCTTCGCGTGCATGATCACGGTGCTCGTGCTGCTCGTGCTCGCCGTGATCCAGAAGGAAGGCCCGCAGCTCAAGCAGCAGATACCCGTGTTCGTCTCCAGGCTGAACGTCTGGCTGCAGCCGAAGCTCGCGCTCCTCGGCCTGTCCGATTCGCTCGATTTCGCGAGCATCCGCGACATGCTCACAAGCCAGCTCGAAGGCAGCGCGCAAACGGTCGCGCTCACCGCATGGAAGTCGATCCGCACGAGCGGCAACGTGATGATCACCTTGGTGGGCAATGTCGTGATGGTGCCGCTCGTGCTGTTTTACCTGCTGTACGACTGGCACAGCATGATCGCGCGCCTCGAGAGCTTCATTCCGCGCCGCTGGCTCGAAAAAACGCTGCAGCTAGCGAAGGAAATGGACCAGGTGCTGTCGCAATACCTGCGCGGCCAATTGCTCGTGATGGGCGTGCTCGCGGCGTTCTACGCGATCGCGCTGACGATCGCGGGCTTCGAGATCGCGCTGCCCGTCGGCGTGTTCACCGGGCTTGCCGTGTTCATCCCGTACGTCGGCTACGCGACCGGCCTCGCGCTCGCGCTCGTCGCCGCGCTGCTGCAGTTCGGCGACTGGTACGGCTTCGGTGCGGTCGCGGTCGTGTACGGCGTCGGCCAGATCCTCGAAGGATTCTTTCTGACGCCGCGGCTCGTCGGCGAGCGCATCGGCCTGCATCCGCTCGCGGTGATCTTCGCGTTGCTCGCGTTCGGCCAGCTGTTCGGCTTTTTCGGCGTGTTGATGGCGCTGCCGGTCAGCGCGATCATCTCGACCGCACTGCGCGAATTGAAGCGCGGCTATCTGGCGAGCACGCTCTACAAGAACTGATTCGTTTTTATTGTGACCGCCCAACGTCAACTGACGCTCGATCTCGGCACCCCGCCGCCGTCGACTTTCGACAACTTCTTCGCCGGTGCGAACGCCGAACTGGTGACGCGCCTGCGTGAACTCGACGGCGCGCTCGCCGCCGGGCCGCTCGCAGACCGCACGTTCTACATCTGGGGCGACGCCGGCTGTGGACGCAGCCACCTGCTGCAGGCGCTCGTGCACGAGGCTGCCCCGGGCCAGGCGCGCTTTCTGAGCCCGCAAAGCGCACTCGCCGCCTTTTCGTTCGACCCGCGCGTCTCGCTCTATGCGGTCGACGACTGCGACCGGCTCTCGGGCGCGCAGCAAATCGCGCTCTTCAATCTCTTCAACGAGGTGCGCGCGCATCCGACGAGCGCGCTCGTCGCCACCGGCAACGCCGCGCCGATCGCACTCTCCGTGCGCGAGGACTTGCGCACGCGCCTCGGCTGGGGCCTCGTGTTCCACCTGGCGCCGCTGCCCGACGAAGGCAAGGCCGCCGTGCTGAAGCACGCGGCGAAGGAACGCGGCATCGCGCTCGCCGACGACGTCCCCGCCTACCTCCTCACCCACTTCCGGCGCGACATGCCGAGCCTGATGTCGCTGCTCGACGCGCTCGACCGTTTCTCGCTCGAACAAAAGCGCGCGGTCACGCTGCCGCTGCTGCGCGCGATGCTGGCGTCTCCAGAAGCGGCAGGCAGCGCCAACGCCGCCGCACCCGAACCCGGCGAGGCTGCCGCCCGGTTCAAATGATCCGCTTTAAGTAAAATGCGCCCTCATGACGAATCTCGCCCTTTTCGACCTAGATCACACGCTCATCCCCACTGACAGCGACCACGAATGGGGCCGCTTCATGGTGAAGCTCGGCATCGTCGATGCCGAGAGCTTCGCGCGTGAGAACGACAAATTCTTCGCCGACTACAAGGCCGGCAAACTCGACATCCAGGCGTACCTCACGGCGATGCTCACGCCGCTCGCGAAATACTCGCGCGCGCAGCTTGCGCAATGGCACGAGCAGTTCATGCACGAAGTCATCAAGCCCGCGCTGATCCCGGCGGCAGTCGAACTCGTGCGCGGGCACCAGGACGACGGCGACCTCTGCTGCATCGTCACTGCGACCAACGAATTCATCACTCGGCCGATCGCCGCCGCGTTCGGCGTGAACGCGCTGATCGCCTGCGAAGTGGAAACGGTCGACGGCCAGCCGCACTCGGCGTTCACAGGCCGCGGCACGGGCACGCCGAGCTACCGCGAAGGCAAGATCGTGCGCACCGAGGCATGGCTCGCCTCGCTCGGCAAGACGTGGCGCGATTTCGAGCGCAGCTATTTCTACAGCGATTCGCGCAACGACATCCCCCTGCTCGAAAAAGTCACCGACCCGATCGCGACCAATCCCGACGCCACACTGCGCGCCCATGCTCAAGCGAAGGGCTGGCGCATCCTCGATCTCTTTGAACCGTCGTGATCAAGAAACTCATCCGCAAGCTGTTCGGACAAGAACCGGCGGCAAAGAGCGAGACGGACGGCGGACCGTTCGACGCCGCAGCCAGCCGCGATGACGCGTCCGAAACGCGCACCGAAGAGGTCGCGAAACAACGCCGCAAGACGACGAAGAGCGCCGCCAAGACCGCCCGCGCCGGCGCACGCGATCCCGGCGCGCCCGTCATCCTGTCGGCCGACATTCACGGCATCGATCCCGAGCTGATCTCGCGCAACGCGGTGCGCGTCACCGATACGCTGCAGCAGGCGGGACACCGGGCGTTCATCGTCGGCGGCGCGGTGCGCGACCTCCTGCTGGGCGTCGCGCCGAAGGACTTCGACGTCGCCACGGACGCCACGCCCGACGAAGTGCAGCGCCTCTTTCGCCGCGCGCGCCTGATCGGCCGGCGCTTTACGATCGTGCACGTGCAGTTCGGGCAGGAGATCATCGAAGTGTCGACGTTTCGCGCGCTCGTCGACGCCCCGGAGGAAGCCCCCCTGGGGGGTCCGCCGCCCGCAGACGCCCGGAAGGAAGGCCCGGGGGGTACGCCTCCTCCCAAGCGCCTGAAACGCGACGAGCTGGACCGCCGCACGCACGCCGTCGACGCGAGCGGCCGCGTGCTGCGCGACAACGTCTGGGGCGAGCAGCACGAAGACGCCACGCGCCGCGACTTCACGATCAACGCGATGTACTACGACCCGGCGACGCAGACCGTGCTCGACTACCACAACGGCCTCGCCGATGTGCGTGCCCGCGTGCTGCGCATGATCGGCGACCCGGCCACGCGTTATCGCGAAGACCCGGTGCGGATGCTGCGCGTCGTGCGCTTCGCCGCGAAGCTCGGCTTCGAGATCGAAGACGCGACGCGCGCGCCGGTCAAGAAGCTCGCCGATCTCATCAACAACGTGCCCGCCGCGCGCCTCTTCGACGAGATGCTGAAGCTGCTGCTCTCGGGGCACGCGCTCGCGTGCCTGAAGCAGCTGCGCAAGGAAGGGCTGCACCACGGGCTCCTGCCGCTGCTCGACGTCGTGCTCGAACAGCCGCACGGCGAGAAATTCATCACGCTCGCACTGAACAACACCGACGAACGCGTGCGTGCTGGCAAACCCGTATCGCCGGGCTTCCTCTTCGCGACACTCCTGTGGCACGACATGCAGCAGCGCTGGCAGCAATACGAGGCCAACGGCGAATACGCGGTGCCCGCGCTGCATCGCGCGATGGACGACGTGCTCGACATGCAGACCGAAAAGCTCGCGATCCACAAGCGCTTCTCGGCCGACATGCGCGAGATCTGGGGCTTGCAGTTGCGCCTCGAGAAACGCTCGGGCCGCAGCGCGCTGAAGCTGCTGGAACACCAAAGATTTAGAGCGGGGTATGATTTCCTCCTGTTGCGTTGCGAATCCGGCGAGCTGGACTCGTCGATCGGGCAATGGTGGACAGAATTCATCGACGCAGACGCTGCCACGCGTGAAGCATTGCTATCGCAAGGCGGCAGGGACCGGGCACCCAAAAAACGACGGCGGCGCAGCAGTGGCGCCGGAAGCCGCAAGACGGGCGAACGGATGGAGGGGGGCGAATCCCCCACGGGGACTTCCCCCGGGGCGAAGGCAGGCAGGTCGGCCGATGGCAGGCAGTCGAACGACGTGGGCCGCGGCGGCGCACACGAAGACTGAGACGGCCGCCGCACGCGCTGCCAGACGACGCTGTCGGACGAATTTCGCAGGAAGTTATGCCATGACGGTTGCTTATCTCGGCCTCGGCGCGAATCTCGGGGACGCGCGCCAGACCCTGAAAGACGCGGTGGTGTGCCTGGCGCAACAGCACGCCATCACGGTGCTCGGAAAGTCGAGCCTCTATCGCTCTGCCCCGATCGACGCGGGCGGCGATGACTATTTCAACCTCGCCGTGAAGCTCGAAACGACGCTTGGCGCGCACCATCTGCTCGCGCTGTGTCACAAGATCGAGCAGCACTTCGGCCGGGAGCGCCCCTTTCGCAACGCGCCCCGCACGCTCGACATCGACATCCTGCTTTTCGGCAGCGAGTGCATCGACGAGCCCGAGCTGATCGTGCCGCACCCGCGCCTCACCGAACGCGCATTCGCACTGGTGCCGCTCGTCGAAATCGAGCCGGCGCTCGAAATTCCGCGGCTCGGCCGGGCGGATGCGTTTCTTCCGGCCGTCGAGGTCCAGCGCATCGAGAGGGTGAAGTCGCCCTGCCAGTGCCTGCTCGAAGCGCTCCGCGGCGGCAACGACACCTCCGCCAGACCTGCCAGGGGCGATGGCTGCAAATGACGACCAACCCGCTCACCGTCACCGCGCCGCATTTGCGTCCGCCGTATCCGTACATCGCAATCGAAGGGCCGATCGGCGTCGGCAAGACGTCGCTCGCGCGCATCTTCAGCGAACGCTGGTCGATGCGGCCGCTGTTCGAACGCCCGGACGACAATCCGTTCCTCGAACGCTTCTATCGCGACTCCGCCCGCTACGCGCTCGCGACGCAATTGCAGTTCGCGCTGCAACGTGCGCAGGAGGCGCGCGAAGTGATCGCGGCACGCGCGGCCGGCGCCTCACTCATCGCGGACTTCATCGCGCAGAAGAACGACATTTTCGCGCGCCTCACGCTGCCCGACGACGAGTTTCAGCTCTATCGCGCGCTCGCCGCGCATATCGATACCGTCGCGGCGCCGCAGCCGGATCTCGTCGTGTACCTGCAGGCCAGCCCCGAAGTGCTGTTCGCGCGCATCCAGAAGCGCGCGCGGCCGCCGGAACTGCAGATCTCGGACGCCTACCTGCGCGCGCTCTGCGACGCGTACAACGAGTTCTTCTATCACTACGACGGCGCCCCCGTGCTGACCGTCAGCGCCGAACATCTGAATCCGCTCGAATCGGCGGACGATCTTGCGCTCTTGGTCGAACGCATCGAGACGATGCGCGGGCGCAAGGAATTCTTCGTCAAAGGCACGTCGCTGTGATCAGCGGCGCCGCCCTCCTCTTTTTTCACCAACGGAACTTCCCATGACTTATTTGCAGGAAGCGAGCCGGCAGGCCGTTACGGTGCCGAAACTGCAAACCATGCGTGACGCCGGCGAAAAGATCGCAATGCTCACCTGCTATGACGCGAGCTTCGCGTCGCTGCTCGACCGCGCGGGCGTCGACGTGCTGCTGATCGGGGATTCGCTCGGCAACGTGCTGCAAGGCCAGACGACGACCCTGCCCGTCACGCTCGACGACATTGCGTATCACACCGCGTGCGTCGCGCGGGCGCAGCCGGGCGCGCTTATCGTCGCGGACATGCCGTTCGGTACCTACGGCACGCCCGCCGAGGCGTTCGCGAGCGCGGCGAAGCTGATGCGCGCCGGCGCGCAGATGGTCAAGCTCGAAGGCGGCGAATGGCTCGCCGATACGGTGCGCTTTCTGGTGGAGCGCTCGGTGCCGGTGTGTGCGCACGCCGGCCTCACGCCGCAATCGGTGCATGCGTTCGGCGGCTTCAAGGTGCAGGGCAAGACGGAAGCCGGCGCGAACCAGCTCATCCGCGATTCGCTCGCCATGCAGCACGCCGGCGCGCAGTTGCTCGTCCTCGAAGCGGTCCCGGCGCTCGTCGCCGCCGAGGTGACGAAGCAATTGCACATTCCGACGATCGGCATCGGTGCGGGTGTCGATTGCTCGGGACAAGTGCTGGTTCTGCACGACATGCTCGGCATCTTCCCGGGCAAGCGGCCGCGTTTCGTCAAGGATTTCATGCAAGGACAGCCGAGCATCTTTGCCGCGGTCGAGGCCTATGTGCGCGAAGTGAAGGACGGCTCGTTCCCCGGGCCGGAGCATACGTTCTGAGTCTGGATGCGGGCGGGACTGGAGGGTCCCGCCCGCACCGACAGCCCGGGCCCAGTGCCGGCACGAAAGCGCAAGCGTCCGGAGCGACGGAAGAGCAGCCTTCAAGCAACGTTTTCAGACGGAATACTTATCGACAGATACCCGCTGATCAACACCACTTCAGACTAATTCTTAGTTTTTTCAGATTTTTCTGATCGCTTATCGCAGCTCGGTCGACTATCTTGGTCCGTCCACCTGCGGCAACGCCGCCTAACTTTGGACAGACCACCATGAGCCCCTTTTGCCTGATCGACGTGGCGCAACTTCGCAAAGACGCCACCGCACCGAACCCAAACCGTTTTCGCGCGCTGTGCGTCCGTTTTGCCGGCTGGATGCTGCGCCTTCACGCCAAGCGCCTGGCATGACGGCAGGCCGGGCGCAGCCGCGCCACGGCTCGTTTCCCGCAGCTAACCCCGTGTGACCCGCGCGGGCAACGCGCCACGCAACGCATTGCAGACCATCAACGCCTCGGCATTCAGCAGGTCCGCCAGAACGAGCACGCGCTCGGCCGCTTGAAAGCTCGCATCGTCGAGCAGAACTCGGCGCATCACACCAGGCAGCACACCCGACGATAGCGGCGGCGTCCACCAGCGCCCGTCCAGCTTCACGAAGACATTCGACCGGCCGCCTTCGGTCAGCTCGCCATGCTCGTTGAAAAACAGCATGTCGAAGCCGCCGTGCGCCTCCGCTTCACGCCAGCCGCGGTCGTATTCGGCGCGGCGCGTGGTCTTGTGCGTGAGCAGCGGATCGGCGGCTTGCGTCGGCGCGAAGCCGTGATCGGGCGCGAGCATCACGCCGACTACGTCGCTCGCAAGCGGAGTAAGCGGCGCCGCGACGATCTCGACGTGCCCCGTCTTCGACAGCGCGACGCGACACCTGTGTTCGACTCCGGCGGGCCACTCCGCGCAACGTTCGGCAAGCCGAGCGCGCACTCCGGCTTCGTCAAACGCAAAGCCGAGTTGCCGGGCGCTCGCGCCAAGCCGCGCCAGATGCAAATCCAGGTAACGCACGCCCGCCTCGCGCGCTGCATGCATCGTTTCGAACAACTGAAGACCGGGATCGGCTCCCGTCAGGAATCGTGCTTTCAAGCGACACTCCGCATATTCATCGGCCGCGACGCTGTCGAGCACGATGCCGCCGCCGACGCCCATCCTCCCGCGACGCTGCCCCGACGCCGAAGGGGGGCTGAGCTCCAGCGTCCGAATCGCCACCGACAGACAAAAGTCGCCGCAAACCGGCGCTTCGTTCAAGACCTCTGTCTGCGGCGGCGCGTCCAGCCATCCGATCGCGCCCGTGTAAAGACCGCGAGGCGACGTCTCGATCTCGTCGATCAATTGCATGGTCCGATACTTCGGCGCGCCGGTAATCGAGCCGCACGGAAAGAGCGCACGCAGCACGTCGGCAAACGTGACGCCGGCGCGCATCGTGGCCTCGACGGTCGACGTCATCTGCCAAACCGACGGATAGGGCTCGATCGAAAACAGTGCCGGCACGACGACCGACCCGGTCGTTGCGATACGCGAGAGGTCGTTGCGCAGCAAGTCGACGATCATCACGTTCTCGGCGCGGTTCTTCGGGTCGTTTGCCAGGAACGCGGCAGCGCGCGCATCGTCCGCGGGGTCCGCGGCGCGTGCCGTCGTCCCCTTCATGGGCCGCGCGCGCAAGCGCGCGCCCGCCTTCTCGACGAATAGCTCCGGCGAGCACGACACCACCCACGCACCGCCCGGCAGCGCGACGAGCGCGCCGTATCGCACCGGCTGACGCAGGCGCAGCCGCCGATACAGCGCAAGCGGCGAGCCGAACACATCGAAGCCGAGCCGATAGGTGTAGTTGATCTGGTACGACTCGCCGTCGCGCAGCGCGTCGTGGACAGCGGCAATCGCTGCGTTGAACTCATCCTCGGTCACGCTCTCGGTGACATTCAGCACGCCCGCCACGGACGGCTCCTGCGTACCGCCGTCGAGACCGGCGAGCCAGGCGTCGGTCTCGTCGCGCGACAGCTTTTCACAGCGCGAGAACATTAAAAAACGCAGCGAGGCGGAGCCTAGCTGCGTTCTTTGCGACCCGAGGAAGCCTTTGTCGTTCGACAGGGACAGATTTCGCCCAAATTCATAGTCGGCGAGCACGACAGCGTGGAGACCGCGGCGCGCATCGCCGGCAGCAGCGGCGCAGGCTTCGTCGAGCCGCGCACCGTCGCTGCACGCATGCTCGCGCACGAAGCCCGTGTACAAACGACTCGACCGCACAGCGGCGGTCGAGTCGCAATCGTCGAGCAGCGCGAACATTGCGGTGCCCGCACTCACGTCATCAGCCGTCATCTACACCACCAGCCTCATGCGCCGAGCGTCCTGCCCCACCCTATCGATCAATCGAAGAAGCTCTTCACGCGGTCGAACCAGCTCTTGCTTTGCGGGCTGTGACGCGGACCGCCTTCGACGAGCGACTTCTCGAATTGCTTGAGCAGATCTCGCTGCTGTTCGGTCAGCTTCACCGGAGTCTCCACCTGCACGTGCACGTAGAGATCGCCCGCGATGCTCGAACGCAGCCCCTTGATGCCCTTCGCGCGCAGACGGAACGTCTTGCCCGACTGCGTGCCCTCCGGCACCGAGAAGCTTGCGCGGCCCGCCAGCGTCGGCACCTCGATCTCGCCGCCGAGCGCCGCCGTGGTGAACGGAATCGGCATCTGGCAATGGAGGTCGTCGCCGTCGCGCTCGAACACCGAGTGCGGCTTGATGTGAATTTCTACGTACAAGTCGCCCGACGGCCCGCCGTTGATGCCTGGCTCGCCGTTGCCAGCCGAGCGGATGCGCATGCCGTCGTCGATGCCCGCCGGGATCTTCACTTCGAGCGTCTTCGTTTCCTTCACCTTGCCCGCACCGTGGCAATGCGCGCACGGTTCAGGGATGTAGGAGCCGCTGCCGTGGCACTTCGGACAGGTCTGCTGGATGCTGAAGAAGCCTTGCGACATCCGGACTGCGCCGGAGCCGTGACAGGTCGGACAAGTCTCGGGCTTCGTACCCGGCTTGGCGCCGGAGCCGTGGCAGACATCGCACGACACCCAGCTCGGCACGCGGATCTGCGTGTCGTAGCCATGCGCGGCCTGCTCGAGCGTGATCTCCATGCTGTAGCGCAAGTCCGCGCCGCGGTACACCTGCGGGCCGCCGCGTCCGCCGCGCGCGGCGCCGCCCGCTGCCTGGCCGAAGATATCGCCGAAGATATCGCCGAACGCATCGGCAAAACCGCCGAAGCCCTGTGCGCCCGCCGCCCCCATGTTCGGATCGACGCCCGCATGACCGTATTGGTCGTACGCCGTGCGCTTTTGCGAGTCCGACAGCATTTCATAGGCTTCCTTCGCCTCTTTGAAATGCTCTTCCGAATCCTTGCTGTCCGGATTGCGGTCGGGGTGGTACTTCATCGCGAGCTTGCGATAAGCCTTCTTGATCTCGTCGTCGCTCGCGTTCTTCGCGACACCCAGAACCTCGTAATAATCCCGTTTCGCCATGTCGGTTCAACGCCGGCCGCACACCTCGCGCGGCCGCTCCTTTCGCATGCTGTGGAGTCTCGCGACTCGTCTGGCAGCCGCTTCGTCACCGGTTTGCCCGGCAAAAAAGCGCCGCCCTCCATAAAACAAATGTGCCCGGAGAACCAAAAAGGTTCGCCAGGCGCGTTCATTGCGGCCGGAAACTCGCTCGAGCGCCGGCCGCCGTTCTGCAGTGACTGATGCCTCAGTCCTTCTTTACTTCCTTGAACTCGGCGTCGACCACGTCGTCGTCCGGCTGGCCCGAAGCCGAAGCACCGCCGCCGTTGGCCGTGCCGGCCGAGGCACTCGCTGCTGCACCCGCCGCGCCTGCTGCCGCGCCTTGAGCAGCCTGCATGTCGGCGTACATCTTCTCGCCGAGCTTCTGCGACGCCGTCGCAACCGCTTCGATCTTGGCTTCGATCGCCGCCTTGTCGCTCGAATTGCTCTTGAGCGTTTCTTCCAGCTCCTTCAGCGCGGCTTCGATTTTTTCCTTGTCCGACGCGTCGATCTTGTCGCCGTACTCGGTCAGCGCCTTCTTCGTGCTGTGGACCAGCGCATCGCCCTGGTTGCGCGCGTCGGCCAGCTCACGCAGCTTGTGATCTTCTTCCGCGTTCGCCTCGGCATCCTTCACCATCTTTTCGATCTCGGCCTCGGACAAGCCCGAGTTCGCCTTGATGGTGATGCGGTTTTCCTTGCCGGTCGCCTTGTCCTTCGCGCCGACGTGCAGAATGCCGTTCGCGTCGATGTCGAAGGTCACTTCGATCTGCGGCACCCCGCGCGGTGCGGGCGGAATACCTTCGAGGTTGAACTCGCCAAGCAGCTTGTTGCCCGCTGCCATCTCGCGTTCGCCCTGGAACACCTTGATCGTCACGGCCGATTGGTTGTCGTCCGCCGTCGAATACACCTGCGAGTGCTTCGTCGGAATCGTCGTGTTCTTGTTGATCATCTTCGTCATCACGCCGCCGAGCGTTTCGATGCCGAGCGACAGCGGGGTCACGTCGAGCAGCAACACGTCCTTGCGGTCGCCCGACAGAACCTGGCCTTGAATCGCGGCGCCCACTGCCACGGCTTCGTCCGGGTTCACGTCGCGGCGCGGTTCCTTGCCGAAGAACTCCTTCACCGTTTCCTGCACCTTCGGCATGCGCGTCATGCCGCCAACCAGGATGACGTCATCGATGTCGCCGACTTTAACGCCCGCATCCTTGATCGCGATGCGGCACGGCTCGACCGTACGGGCGATCAGCTCTTCGACAAGCGCTTCGAGCTTGGCGCGCGTGATCTTGAGGTTCAAGTGCTTCGGACCCGAGGCGTCCGCCGTGATGTACGGCAGGTTGATTTCGGTCTGCTGGCTCGACGACAGTTCGATCTTCGCCTTTTCCGCCGCTTCCTTCAGGCGTTGCAGCGCGAGCACGTCCTTCGAGAGGTCGACGCCCTGCTCTTTCTTGAACTCGCCGATGATGTAATCGATGATGCGCTGGTCGAAATCTTCACCGCCGAGGAACGTGTCGCCGTTCGTCGACAGCACTTCGAATTGCATTTCGCCGTCCACATCCGCGATTTCGATGATCGAGATATCGAACGTGCCGCCGCCCAAGTCGTACACCGCGATCTTGCGGTCGCCCTTTTCGGCCTTGTCGAGACCGAACGCGAGCGCTGCCGCCGTCGGCTCGTTGATGATCCGCTTCACTTCGAGACCGGCAATGCGGCCCGCGTCTTTGGTGGCCTGGCGCTGGCTGTCGTTGAAGTACGCGGGCACCGTGATCACGGCTTCGGTGACCGGCTCGCCGAGGTAATCTTCAGCGGTCTTCTTCATCTTGCGAAGCACTTCCGCCGAGATTTGCGGCGGCGCGAGCTTCTGGTCGTGCGCTTCGATCCAGGCGTCGCCGTTATCTGCCTTGATGATCTTGTAAGGCATCAGGCCGATGTCCTTCTGGACTTCCTTCTCTTCGAAACGGCGGCCGATCAGGCGCTTGACCGCGAACAGCGTGTTTCTCGGGTTGGTCACCGACTGGCGCTTCGCAGGCGCGCCCACGAGGATTTCGTTGTCGTCCATGTAGGCGATGATCGACGGCGTCGTGCGGGCGCCTTCCGAGTTTTCGATCACCTTGACCTGATTGCCTTCCATCAGCGCCACGCACGAATTCGTGGTGCCGAGGTCGATGCCGATGATTCTGCCCATTTTTCCTAATCTCCTAACTTTTGATCGCTTTGGGGCGGGCCTTGTCCGGTAAGGTCTCGGCAGGGACCGCCACGCTAAATTCAAACCTGCACTCAAAGTGAGTGCACCCGCTTCGTTTTCAAGACCCTCAACACGATGCGGTCTTTAATTTTTTTCAATCGCCGACGCCAAGGGCGCGGATCGCGGCCGGCTGCGAGAGCATCGCTTTCTTCGCGATTTCGCAGTTGAGGCAGTCCGCACAATGGGGACGAGATGCGCGAGCGCCGCTTACTTGGGCTGCGCGACGGTCACGAGCGCCGGACGCAGGACGCGGTCGGCAATCACGTAACCCTTTTGCAGCACGGCGACGACGGTGTTCGGCTCCTGCTCTGCCGGCACCATCGAGATGGCCTGGTGACGATGCGGGTCGAACTTCTCGCCGACCGGATTCACGACGGCGATGCGGCCCTTTTCCATGGCGCTCGTCAGCTGGCGCAGCGTGAGCTCGACGCCTTCGCGGATCTTCGCCAGATCGCCCGTCGAATCGGCGAGCGCGGCCTCGAGACTGTCCATCACCGGGAGCAGGCGCTCCGCAAAGCTCTCGATCGCGAACTTGTGAGCCTTCTGCACTTCCTCGTGCGCACGGCGGCGCACGTTTTCGGTTTCCGCCTTGGCGCGCAGGAAGCTTTCCTGCAATTCGGCAATCTTGGCCTGAGCCTCCGCCAGCGCGGCCTCCGGACTGACCTGCGGCGCGGCCTGCTCGGCGGCGGTTTCAGGCGTCACGTTCTCGGCTGCCTCGCGAGCGGCCTCGTCGGCCGTCGTGGAGTTCTGGGTCGATGGATTGTCTTGCGTGTTTTCCATGTCGCTGAAAAGTCGTCTAAAAAAGTGAATCCGAGGCGCGACGGTGCGGGATCTGCCAGGCACCGTTTCGCCGCCATTGAGCGTTGTAAAGACGCAACATGATCATTGCGTGTCGCGGGTGCAAATGAGGGCTCAGAGGACGATTTCAAGGGCTTCCCAGCAAGTTTCTGCACCCGCGGCGGGCGCCCGAAATAGGCCGTTACATTGATTACCGGTTCGCTATCACATCCACGTTGAGCGCTATTCGGGTTTGCCCTAAACTTCGTTCCAGGATCAAGAAAAAGGCAGGTCAACCGTAGCCCGCCAGAAGCCGCTAAACCGCTGAATCTCCCGTTTCCGAATCGCTTTCCCAGGGGGAGTACCGTGAAACTGACCTTTGCAATAGCGGTGGTCGCGCTGGTACTCATCGCGGGGACCACCACCATCTGTATGTCCGGGGCCGTCAACGACAACACGACCGAATATGGCAGCGTGCACGCCACGTTCGAACAGTTGTTCAACCCCCACCTGAAAGTTTGTCGATGATGCGGCGGTCGCGCTTGGTCGGCCTGCCGTGCAACGCGGCCGCCGGCTCACGAAACGTCTTGCGCCGCTCGAGTTCGGCCGCGCGCTTTTCCTGGCTGTCCGCCGTCTCCGCATAAAGCGTCTGCGCGACGCTCGCCGGTCCGCGCACTTCGCAGATTCCCAACACCTGAACCTGCCACACGATCCATTCAATGTCGATTTCGACGAGATCGCCCACCCGCACGTCTTTTGCCGGCTTGACGGGCGCGCCGCCGATGCGGACGCGCCCCTTTTCGACGGCGTCCGCCGCGAGCGAGCGCGTCTTGAAAAAGCGCGCGGCCCAGAGCCACTTGTCGATGCGCAATCGTGCGCCCGGTTCGGTCGAAATCTTGTAGTTCATAAGATTCATCTGGACGCTATCGCGTCGGAAACAAGCCGGTGCGGCCATCCGTGCCGGCAAGAATAGGTCGATCGGCGCGGACGGCCTGCCCGTCCCGCCGTTGTTCGCCGCAGCCCGTTACATCACCGCGCTCAACGGCGACGCCGCGTAGACCGGCCACCCCTGCAGGTTCTGCGCGACGATCTCGCCAAGGGCGGCGATCCACGCCGGCGATGCATTCAGGCACGGAATCCGGTGGAATTCCTTTCCGCCAGCATGAAGGAATTCGTCACGCACTTCGAGGCCGATCTCTTCGATGGTCTCGAGGCAATCGGCGGTAAACCCCGGACAAAAGACGTCCGCCCGCCGCACGCCCGCGGCACCCAATTCGTTGAGCGTCGGCGCCGTGTATGGCTGCAGCCATTCGGCGCGGCCGAAACGCGACTGGAACGTCACCCGGCACGCCACCGGCGTCAGTTCAAGCTCGGCCATCAGCAGCGCGGCGGTCTGCTGGCACTGGTCGTGGTATGGGTCGCCGAGATCCAGCGTGCGCTTCGGCACGCCGTGAAAGCTCAGAACCAGCTTATCGCCGGCCGAGAAATTCGGGCGGCCGTGCGCGGCCCAATACTGGCGCACCTGCTCGGCAAGCGCGCGGACATACGCCCGATGATCGGCGTAGTGGCGCACCGTGCGAATTTCCGGCTGGTTGCGCATGCGCTTTAACGCGGCGAAAGCGTCGTCGAAGGCGGTCGCCGTCGTGGACGACGAGTACTGCGGGTACATCGGCATCAAGAGCACGCGTTCGGCGCCCGCGAGCTTAAGCTGGTTGAGCATGGCGGGAATACTGGGGGTGCCGTAGCGCATCGCGTATTCGACGATCACGTGATACTCGTTCACGTTCAGCAACTGGCGCAGCGCTTCGACCTGCTTTTCGGTATAAACCCGCAGCGGCGAGCCCTCCGGCATCCAGACAGCCGCATATTTCTTCGCGGACGCGCGCCCGCGAAGCGGCAGAATCGCCAGACGCAGAATGACTTGCCAGGCGAGCGCCGGGATCTCAACGACGCGCGGGTCGGACAGAAACTGCGCGAGATATCGGCGCACCGCGGACGGCGTGGGCGCATCGGGCGTGCCGAGATTGATCAGCAGCACGGCGACACGGTGCGACGTGGCAGGCTGCGATGGCAGCTCGAGGTCAAAACGCATAGGCAAGCAGCAAAAGCGCGCTCGAACCCGCTTGGGGCAAGCGGCAAAGCATCGGTTCAGATCCGGATCATTATAGCGGCGCGGTTTGACGCGCATACCCCGCCGTTCGGCCGATTGGCAGCGCGCATCGGCGCGCGGACACTACTGCTGGCTGAGCGCCATCGAAAGCAGGCGCGCGGTGATGTCGACGATCGGAATCACGCGGTTATAAGCCATGCGCGTGGGCCCGATCACGCCGAGCGTGCCGACGATCTTGCCGTTCACTTCATACGGCGCCGTCACGACGCTCATCTGCTCGATCGGCACGAGATTCGATTCGCCGCCGATGAAAATCTGCACGCCTTGCGCGTGGCTCGACACGTCGAGCAACTGAAGGAGGCTCGTCTTTTGATCGAAAACATCGAAAAGCTTGCGCAGCCGCGCCATGTCGGACGACAAGTCCGCCACTTCGAGCAGGTTGCGCTCGCCCGAAATCAGCACCGTCTCGCCGGTGTCCGTTTCATCCGTGCTCGCGGTGACGGCCGCGTGCATGAGCGTTGTCATGTCGCCGCGCAGTTGATCGATCTCCTCGCGCAGACGCCGGCGCACTTCGTCGAACGAGAGGCCCGCGAAATGGGCGTTGATGTAGTTGGAGGCTTCCGTGAGCTGCGACGGCGAATAGTCGCGCTGCGTCGCCATGATGCGGTTCTGGACGTCGCCTTCGGGCGTCACGATGATGAGCAGGATGCGCTTGTCCGACAGACGCATGAACTCGATCTGTTTGAACACGTGGCTGCGCCGCGGCGTCAACACGACGCCCGCGAACTGCGACAGGTTCGACAGCACGCTCGCCGCAGCGGCCACCACTTTCTGCGGCTCGCCCGCCTGCAGCGTGGTCTTGACCGTCTGGGTGACCGCGTCCTCCTCGGCCTTCGACTCGACGGTCAACATCGTGTCGACGAACAGCCGGTAGCCACGCGGCGTCGGAATCCGGCCCGCCGAGGTGTGCGGGCTGATCACGAGACCCAGCTCCTCGAGATCGGACATCACGTTGCGGATCGTTGCCGGGCTCAGCTCGAGCCCGGAATAGCGCGACAACGTGCGCGAGCCGACCGGCTGACCTTCGGCGATGTATCGCTCGATCAGCGTCTTGAGGAGGGTTTGTGCGCGTGGATCTAACATGACGCAAAATTCTAGCTTAACGGCGGCTGCCCCGCGAACGCGCAGCAATGACGCGGCCAAGCGGAATCCGGGCCGCGGCTCCGCACTGGCGGGCCGCCGGGCCAACCGGCCAACCGGTCAGCGGCCCGCGATACGCGCCCCCGCCCCGCTCGACGCTCCCGCGCCGGCAGAACGCGGATGCCTGAAATGTCATCAGGGCGCCACCATTCTAGCGACAAATCGATGCCGGCCGCATACACGAAACGTAAAGCCGGGGCGCCAAGAGACGTGCAACGACGGTTCTTTTCAAACCGCACCTATGGTGTAATGCCGGCATGGAAATCGGCAGCCAGTTCAAGACCGTTGCGCTCGTGGGGCGCAGCAACACACCGGCCATCAGCGAGCCGCTGATGACGCTCGCCGCGTGCATCGCAAAGTGCGGGTTGGAGGTCGTGTTCGAAGCGGAGACGGCGCACGATATCGGCGTGACCGGCTACCCGGCGCTCACCCCCGCGGAGATCGGCGCGCGCGCGGACGTGGCCGTCGTGCTCGGCGGCGACGGCACGATGCTCGGCATCGGCCGGCAGCTCGCGCCGTACAAGACGCCGCTGATCGGCATCAACCACGGGCGGCTCGGCTTCATCACCGATATTGCCGCGTCCGACATGCAGCAGGTCGTCCTGCAGATGCTCGCCGGCAGCTTCGAGCGCGAAGAGCGCACGCTGCTCGAGTCGCGCATCATGCGCAACGGCGAGCCGATCTATCACGCACTCGCATTCAACGACGTGGTGGTGAATAGAAGCGGCTTTTCGGGCATGGCGGAATTGCGTGTGTCGGTGGACGGCCGCTTCATGTACAACCAGCGCTCGGACGGGCTGATCGTCGCGACGCCGACCGGCTCGACCGCCTACGCGCTGTCGTCGCAAGGGCCGATCCTGCATCCGCAACTGGAGGGCATCGTACTCGTGCCGATCGCGCCGCATGCGCTGTCCAATCGGCCGATCGTGCTGCCCGACGACAGCAAAGTCAGCATTCAGATCATCGCGGGCCGCGATGTCAACGTGAACTTCGACATGCAGTCGTTCACCGCGCTCGAGCTCAACGATACGATCGACGTGCGCCGCTCGCGCCATTCGGTGCCGTTCCTGCACCCGGTCGGCTACAGCTATTACGCGACGCTCAGAAAGAAGCTGCACTGGAACGAACACCCGTCGCTCGACGACGATTCGCTCGTGTAACCTCACGACCCTCCATGCTCCGTCACCTCTCGATACGCGACTTCGTCATCGTCGCCGCGCTCGATCTCGAATTCGACCGCGGCTTTACGGTTTTCTCAGGTGAAACGGGCGCCGGCAAATCGATTTTGATCGACGCGCTCGCGCTGACGCTCGGCGCCCGCGTCGACGCGAGCGTCGTGCGCACCGGCCAGAGCCGCGCCGACATCACCGCCGAATTCGCCGCGCACGAGCACGTCGCACGCTGGCTCGACGAGCAGGCGCTCGGCGATAACGGCGACGTCGACAACGAGGACTGCGTGCTGCTGCGCCGCGTTGTCGACGCGAACGGACGCTCGCGCGCGTTCATCAACGGCACGCCGGCGACGTTGACGCAGTTGCGCGAGGTCGGCGAAATGCTCGTCGACATCCACGGCCAGCACGCGCATCAATTGCTGATGCGCTCGGACGCCCAGCGCGAACTGTTCGACACGCACGCCGGGCTCGCCGCCGCCGCGACAGGCGTCACGCGCGCGCATCGGGGGTGGCGCGATGCGGCCCATGCCGTCGAACTGGCGCAAACGCGCGACCGCGAACTGCAACTGGAGCGTGAGCGGCTCGCCTGGCAGCTCGCCGAACTCGACAAGCTCGCGCCGCAGCCTGGCGAATGGGAAGAGATCGGCGCCGAGCACCGGCGGCTGTCGCATTCCGCGAACCTGATCGACGGCGTGCAGGGCGCGTTAAACGCGCTGTCCGAGGCTGACGACGCGATGGTTGCCCGGCTCGGCTCGATCGTGAACAAGCTGCGCGATCTCGCCGAGATCGACCCGGCGCTCAACGACGCGCTTGCGTCGCTCGAACCCGCCGAAATCCAGGTGCGGGAGGCGGCCTACTCGCTCACGCATTACGCACAAAGGCTCGAACTCGATCCGGACCGGCTCGCGCAGGTCGAAAAACGGCTCGACGCACTGCATTCGACCGCACGCAAATTCCGCCTGCAGCCCGAGACGCTGCCGGAAGAACACGAGGCCCGCCGGGCGCAGCTTGCGGCGCTCGATGCCGCCGCCGATCTCGACGGGCTGCGCGCAGCGGAAGGCAAGGCGAAGGATGCCTATCTGGTTGAAGCGAAGGCGCTGTCGAAGGCGCGCGCGAAGGCCGCGAAGGCACTCGGCGCGGCGGTGACAACGGGGATGCAGGAATTGTCGATGGCGGGCGGCAGCTTCGAAGTCGCGCTCGTGCCTCTCACTGAAGGCGGCGCGCATGGGCTCGAGCAAATCGAGTTTCGCGTCGCCGGCCACGCAGGCGTGCCGCTGCGGCCGCTTGCGAAAGTCGCGTCCGGCGGCGAGCTCGCGCGCATCAGTCTCGCGCTCGCGGTAATCGCGAGCGCCGCCAGCCCGACGCCGACGCTGATTTTCGACGAAGTCGATACCGGAATCGGCGGGGGTGTCGCCGAAGTGGTCGGGCGCCTCTTGCACCAGCTTGGCCGCGACCGGCAGGTGCTGTGCGTCACGCACTTGCCTCAAGTCGCCGCACGCGGCGACCATCATTTCCAGGTGGCCAAAGCGGCCGATACGAATGGCGGCACGGTCAGCACCGTTTCGCCGCTCGATAAGGCGAGCCGCATCGAGGAAGTCGCGCGAATGCTCGGCGGCCTCGAAATCACCGCCACGACGCGCAAGCACGCGAAGGAAATGCTGACGGCCTAGCGTTCGCTTCGAGCGTCGCGCGGCGCCCTGCTCACCCGAACACTCGCTGCCACAGCCGCAACACGGCCGACTTTTCGTCGGCGACGCGCTCCGGCACGACCCGCGCCGTTTCCATCCCATCGAGACGCAGCTTGTGCTGCATCTTCCGATACGTCCGGTAGGCGCCGCCCACGGTCTCCGCCTCGTCCGGGCTCATCAGCCCGAAACGCGACACCTCGCGCAGCAGCGCGATATTGCCGGTATTGCGGATCATCTCCGGATGCCGTTGCGCGTGCAGCAGCACCCAGTACTGGACGATGAACTCGATATCGACCATCCCGCCGCGATCGTGCTTCAAGTCGAACAGCTCGGTGCGGTTCGGGTGGCCGGTGAACACGCGCTCGCGCATCGCCGCGATCTCCGCGGCGAGCGGCGCGGCTTCGCGCGGCGTGGTCAGCACCTGCTCGCGAATCGCCTCGAATTGCGCGCCGATCTCGGCATCGCCCGCGCAAAAGCGCGCGCGCGTCAGCGCCTGATGCTCCCACACCCACGCGGTATTCGCCGCATCGCCCTCGCGCAACTGGTAGCGGCGGAACGCGTCGAGGTCGGTGATCAGGAGGCCCGATTCGCCGTTCGGCCGCAGACGCAGATCGACGTCGAACAGCGTGCCGGCGCCGGTGGCCGTCGTGAGCCACGTGATGAGACGCCGCGTGAAGGCGGCGTAGACGTCGGCGGCGGCGTCGTCCGGGTCGTCGTAGAGGAAGATCAGATCGAGGTCGGACGCATAGCCCAGTTCCTTGCCGCCCAGCTTGCCGTAGGCGATCACCGCGAAGCGCGGCACCTCGCGATGGCGTTTCGCCAACTGTTTCCAGACGGCTTCGATCGTCACGTCGAGCACCGAGTCGGCCAGCTCCGACAAACGATCGCTGACATGCTCGACCGACAGCTTCCCGGCCAGGTCGATCAGCAGGATGCGGAACACCTCGGCTTGCTGCGCGTGGCGGAGCAGATCCATCTGCTGCTCGACGTCGGCGGCCGCCGCGAGACGCGCGCGCAGCGACGTCTTGAACTCCGCCCAGTCGAACGGGCTCGCGATCGCTTCGTCGTCGAGCAGTTCGTCGAGCAACTGCGGATGCCGGATCAGATAGCCGGCCGCCCAGCGCGACGCGCCGAGCACCGAGAGCACGCGATCGAGCGCCGCCGGATATTCGTTGAGCAGCGCCAGATAGGCGCCGCGCCGGCCGATCGCTTCGAGCAAGTCGAACAGGCGCGCGATCGTCTGGCCGCGTTTCTCGGCGGGTTCGAGCGACGCGGCCGCTTCGAGCGCCCGCTGTGCGATCGTGTCGAAGCGCTGGCGGCTCTTCTCCGGCAGTCCCGCATAGCGCGACGATTGCCAGACCGCGCGCATGCGCGTGAGCAAATCGGCCGGGTCGATGAAGCCGAGTTCGGCGAGGCGTTCGAGAAGTGCTTCGTCGGCGCTGTCGTCGCCGAGCGCGCTGCTCCAGATCCAGGCGGCCGCGCCGTCGCCTGCCACGCCGCAGCCGCCGTTGCCGCTCACCTTGTCCGCGAAGATCTGGTCGAACTGAGATTCGACCATTTCCCGGTGGCCGTCGAGCTTCGCCATCAGCGCCGCGTAGTCGGCGAAACCGAGCGACGCGGCAAGGCGCGCGCGTTCATCGGGATCGACGGGCATCGCGTGGGTCTGCGCGTCGTTGCGGTATTGAAGCCGGTGTTCGAGCACGCGCAAGAATTTATAGGCTTGCGTGAGATCGGCGCAAACCTTCGGCGCGATCAGTCCGCGCCCCGCCGCGTGGCGCAGCACGGCGAGCGTCGGACGAATCCGGAAGCCGGCATCCTGCCCGCCGCGAATCAGTTGGAACACCTGTGCGCTGAACTCGATCTCGCGTATGCCGCCGCGGCCGAGCTTGATGTCGTCGGCCTTGTCGGGGCGCATCGCCGCGCGGCGCTGCGCTTCCTGGCGGATCTGCAGATGCAGCGCGCGGATCGCGCCGATCACCCCGAAGTCCAGATAGCGCCGGTAGACGAACGGCTTGACGAGCGCATCGAGCTGCGTCGCGAGGCGCTTGGCGGCGGCGCTCTCGTGCTCCGAGACGAGCCGCCCCTTGATCCACGCGTAGCGCTCCCATTCACGGCCCTGCACATAGAAATACTCTTCCAGCATGCCGAGGCTGCAGACGAGCGGCCCCGAATCGCCGTTCGGACGCAGCCGCATGTCGACGCGGAATACGTAGCCGTCCGCGGTCACTTCGGCGAGCGCGCCGATGAGCCGCCGCCCGAGCCGCGTGAAGAATTCCTGCGTCGCGATCGGCGAGCGCGTGCCGCCCGCCGTCTCGCCGTCGTCCTCGTAGACGAAGATCAAATCGATGTCGGACGAGACGTTCAGCTCGCGCCCGCCGAGCTTGCCCATGCCGACGACGCCCAGCGCCAGCCGCTCGCCGTCAGGCCCGCGCGGCTCGCCGTAGAGCCCTTCGAGTTCCGCCGACAAGACCGCGAGCGCGCGCTGGATCGTCGCTTCGGCAAGATCCGTCATCGTGCCGGTGACTTCGGCGACATCCCCCTGCCCCGCGAGATCGCGCTCCATCACCGCGCCGAACACCTCCGTGCGCAACTGGCGCAGCGCACGGCGCAGCGCGTCTTCGGCGAGCGGCGCATCGGACGTGCCCGCTTGCCCGGCGACGAGCGCGTCGAGCCGCGCGTCGATGCGCTCCCGCGTGAGCGGCTCATTGGCCCACCCAGCGATGCGCGCAGCCAGTTCCGGGCGGGCCGCAATCGCCCGCGCCGCATAGTTCGAATAGCTGGAACTCAGGAGGAAGACATCAGTCATGAATGACTCGGAAGCGCTGGTTGATTCCCGTTTAAGACGGGGTTGCTCGGCGTTTCGCCCGCCTCTTGCAACGATCTCGTGACCGGGGCGAAACTGGGTAAGAAACTCGGTAAGCAATGCCCGTGTAACAAGGCGTAGCCGTTGGTTTGAGCGGCATGCCCCTGTGTTACATTTCGTCGTTAGACCGCAAAACTACCATATTGCCGACTCGCCGCAGCATGTCCGCCCGCAAGGAAGCCGTCGATCCGGCCGAAGCCACCCCCCCGCGGCACGACCACGCAGTGCTCAGGCATGCGTTGCGGACGATTTTGACTGTCGCGCTCGTCCTCTACTTCATCGCGATCGGCGCCCTCGTCGGCCTGCGCTACGTGCTCCTGCCGCGCATCGACGACTTCCGTCCGCGCATCGAAACCCTCGTCTCCGAAAAGCTCCACGCGCAATTGCGGATCGGCAAGCTCGCGCCGCACTGGTCCGGCTTCCAGCCGGGCATCGACGTGACCGATCTGACCATCCGAGGCCGCGACGGCAAGCTCGCGCTCAACATCCCGCATGCGACGGCCGCCGTGTCGTGGCGCTCCCTCGTGCACTTCAAGCCGACGCTGTCGAGCCTCGTGGTCGATCAGCCGGACGTGCTCGTCGAGCGCTCGGCGGACGGGTCGTTACTGGTCGCGGGCGTGCAGGTGCCGACGGCCCACAAGGGCAACGATACGTTTTCGACCTGGCTCCTCGAACAGCAGGCGATCGTGCTGCGCGGCGGCACGCTGCGCTGGCAGGATGCGCAGCACGACGCGCCGGAACTCGCGTTGCGCGACATCCGCCTCGCGATCCTGAACCACGGCGCCGATCACCGCATCGCATTGCAGGCGCCCGCCGACGGCACGGTGCTGCACGGCCCGCTCGACTTCCGCGCGCAGTTCCGTCATGCGCATCTTCACGCGATCGGCAAGCCGGTGAACTGGACCGGCCAGGCCTACATCTCGACGGGGCTCGTCGATCTGCCGGCGCTCGCGCGCTACGTCAGCTTCCCGATCCAAACTTACGCCGGGCGCGTCGCGAACTCGATCTGGGTGAATTTCTCGGGCGGCCACATCCATTCGGCGAGCGGCGACCTGCAAGGCTACGACGTCGCGCTCCGGGTACACCCGACGCAACCGAAGCTCGACGTGCCGATCGCCCACTTCTCGTGGTCGGTCGATATCGACCCGCGGCGCGACTACACGCTGCGGCTGTCGAACCTGCGCGCCGAGCTCGGCCAGCCGCCGCTGCCTGACGGCACGCCGATCTCGCGCACGCTTGCGTTCAACACGCTCGTCGGCCACTACCGCGCGCCGAGCGTGGAGCGCGGGCAGTCCATGAGCGTTACCGGCGACCGCGTGGACCTCGGCATCCTCGCCGAATTCAGCCGCGCGCTGCCGTTTCCCCGGCGCTTCCTGAATGAACTCGTGCGCTTCGATCCGCGCGGGCTCGTCGCCAACTATGAGATGTCCATCGAGCGCGCGAAGCCCGAGAACGACGAAGCCGCAAGCGAGCAGCGCGTGAGCGGCGCGGCGCCGGTCATCCACTACCGCTTCAAGGCCGACCTGCAAGGCATCAGCCTCGCCGCGCAGGAACCGCCGCCGGGCCTGTCGCCGAAGGGCCACCCGCGCGCCGGCGTCCCCGGCTTCGAGAATCTATGGGGCACGGTCGACGCCGACGAAACGCACGGCACCGTGACGCTGGACACGGTCCATGCGGCTGTCACGATCCCCGGCGAGTTCGACGACCCGCGTCTCACATTCGACCGCCTGAGCGGCCGCGGCAACTGGACAATCCTTCCTGCCCAGCCCGGCGAAAAACACAAGCCGTTCGTGGTCACGGTATCCGACTTCAACGTCGCGAATGCCGACACGGCCGGCCACATCGTCGCGAACTACTCGAATCCCGGCCATGGACGCGGCACGCTGGACCTCACGGCCAACATCGACCACGCGCTCGTCACGCGCATCACGCGATATCTGCCGACGAGCATCAGCGAGCACCTGCGCGAATACCTCGGCCACGGGCTGCAAGGCGGCATGGCGAAGAACGGCGTGATCGAGGTGCACGGCAACCTCGACAAGTTCCCCTACTCGCTCGATCCGAAGGCCGGCATCTTCCGCATCACCGCACCGTTCTCGGGCGGCAAGTTCGACCCCTCGCCGTTTCCTCCGAAGAAACTGAAGAACGGCACGCCCGACATCTGGCCGGCCTTCGACGACATCGACGGCGTCTTCACGCTCAAGGAAAACGTGCTGCGCCTCGACATCGACAAGGGGCGCTACAAGGGGGTGCGCGTCACCAAGGTGGCCGGACGCATCGACGACCTCGGCAACAAGGAAGGCTCGCCGCTCATCATCGAAGGCCGCGCGCACGGCCCGCTCGCGGACCTGCTCGACTACGCGAACAACAGCGCGCTCGCCGGCATGACCAACCACGCCGCCGACACAGTGCGCGGCAGCGGCCCGGCGACGCTCGCGCTGACGCTCACGATTCCGCGCCATCCGAAGCCGCACGTGGCTGTCGCGGGGTCGATCGGACTCTTTGGCAACGAACTCGCCGCCGGCAATGTGCCGCCGCTGTCGCAGCTCACCGGCAAGGTCGGCTTTACCGAGCATTCCGTCACGCTGGACCGGATCAACGGACGCTGGCTCGGCGGCGACGTGCGCGCCGACGGCGCGCTCAGTCCAAGCGGCACGTATGCGCTCAACGTCGCCGGGCGCGTCGCCGTCGATGCCGCGCGCGACCTCAATCTGCACGGCACGGCCGCAGAGCTGCTGACGCACGTGTCGGGCAGCGCGTCCTACTCGATCAACGTGCAAGGCGCGAAAGGCCGCCTGCCGGACGTTACGGCGACCTCCGACTTGACCGGCCTCGCGCTCGATCTGCCGGCGCCGTACCACAAGCCGCTCGGCACGGCGATGCCGCTCTCGTTCACGTTCAAGCCCCTCGACACCGGCGACGGCGCCGACCTGCAGCGCGCCGACCTGACGTTCGGTCCGCTCGTCGCTGCCTACGTGCTCAGTCATCCGCCGCACGAGGCGCCGACGGTCGTGCGCGGCGCGATCGGCTTCAACCGTCCGGCGGACCTGCCCGACGAGGGCGTGATCGCCAATATCGACGTCCAGGAGTTCGATGCCGATGCATGGCGCACGCTCTATGGCGGCCTGCATGCCGCCAACGAAACGCCGTCGCCGGACGCCGCCAGCGCCGGCGCCGCCCCTGCCGCGCAGCCCGCGGCAGGGGCGAACGCAAGTGCAGGCAGCGGCACGAACACCCCCGCTCAATATCTGCCGAGCCGCTTCGCGCTGCACTTCGACACGTTGAAGCTCATGCATCGCAATTGGGAAAATGTGGTTGTCGGCGCCTCGCGTATCGGTCCGAATTGGCAGGCGAACATCGCGTCGGATCAGGTCTCCGGCTACCTGTCGTGGCAGCCGGGCGCCGGCCGCAACAACGAGGGATTGCTGCAGGCGCGCCTCGCCAAGCTCGTGATCCCCAGCGCGATGGAAAAAGAGCTGGTCAGCCAGGTCGCCCACGCGCCCGCGACGAAAATGCCGGCCATCGATCTCGTCGTCGACGATCTCACCGTGCGCAATCGCGACATCGGCCGGCTCGAAGTCGACGCCCACAATTTCGACGACAATGGCGTGCCGGTCTGGCAACTCGACAAGTTCGAGGTGAGCAATCCGGCCGCGAAGCTCTCCGCCACCGCCAACTGGCGCACCTCGCGCCGCCTCGGCGCGAGCGCGCCCGACGACTCGCCGCGGCGCACCGTGATCGACTTCAAGCTCGACATCGCGGACGCCGGCGCGCTGCTCGAGCGCTTCGGCCTGCCGCGCACGGTGAAGGCGGGCAGCGGATCGCTCTCGGGCAAGGTCGGCTGGCGCGGCGGCCCGACGGCGATCGACTATCCGACGCTCAACGGCAACGTCGCCGTCGACCTGCATCACGGGCAGATCCTGAAGGTCGATCCGGGCGTCGCGAAGCTGCTCGGCGTGCTGAGCCTGCAAAGCCTCACGCGCGTGCTGACGCTCAATTTCAAGGATGTGATCGGCGAAGGCCTGCCGTTCGAAAGCGTGACGGGCACCGGCCAGATCAAGAACGGCATCGGCCGCACCGACGATTTCCGGATCGTGACCGCGCCCGCCCGCGCCAGCATGAAAGGCACGGTCGATCTCGCGGGCGAGACGCAGAATCTGCATGTCGACGTAACGCCGACCGTCAGCGCCGGCTCGGCGGTGATCGCCGCGACGATCATCAATCCGCTCTTCGGCCTGGGCGCGCTCGTCGCGAACTTCGCGCTGTCGGAATCGCTCGCGCACGCCTTCGCGCTGCAGTACGCGATCACCGGTTCGTGGGCGCATCCGCACATTGAGCGGCTCCACGGCGATCGCGGTAAGATGATTCTTCCTCCGGCCGAGGCGGCCCCAGCCCCAGCCGAAGCGACGGGTCAGTGACGGCCCGCCGGGCGGCCGCCCCGCCAGGGCCGGATCAGTCGCCGCCACGGTGCCGTTTCTGCGATTCGAGCGAATGCCACAGTTCACGACATGAGCGAGCCACTCCCTAGTTCCACGCCTTACCGCGTCGCCGCGCTGCAGATGGTCAGCACGCCCGATCGCGAACGCAATCTCGACGCTGCCGGCCAATTGATCGCCGAGGCTGCCGCCGGCGGCGCGAAGCTCGTGCTGCTGCCCGAGTACTTCTGCTTCATGGGCTTCAAGGACACCGACAAGCTCACCGTGCGCGAGCCCTACGGCGATGGCCCGATCCAGCGCTTTCTGGCCGACGCGGCACGGCGGCACGGCGTCTGGGTGCTCGGCGGGACACTGCCGCTCTTGGCGCCGGAAGCATCCAGGGTGCTCAACACGACGCTCGTCTTCTCGCCCGAAGGCGAGGAAGCGGCGCGCTACGACAAGATCCACCTCTTCAACTTCGAGAAAGGCAGCGAGTCGTTCGACGAAGCGCGCACGATCCGGCCCGGCGACACGGTCCGGACGTTCGATGCGCCGTTCGGACGAGTGGGCCTGTCGGTCTGCTACGATCTGCGCTTTCCGGAACTGTATCGGCGGATGGGCGACTGTGCGCTCATCGTCGTGCCGTCCGCGTTCACGTACACGACTGGACGCGCCCATTGGGAGATGCTGCTGCGCGCCCGGGCGGTCGAGAACCAGTGCTACGTGCTCGCCGCGGCCCAAGGGGGCACGCATGAGAACGGCCGCCGCACCTGGGGCCACAGCATGCTGGTCGATCCCTGGGGCGAAATCGTGGCGGTGCGCGACGAAGGCGCGGGAGTCGTCGCGGGCGATATCGACCTCGCGCGCATCGCCGAAGTGCGCCAGAGCCTGCCCGCGTGGCGGCATCGCGTGCTGGCATGACTCGCCTCCCCAAGCACGGCCACCGTTAAACCGTTACCTCCCCGACATCAACTGAAGCGCCGCGACCCAACCGTTTTTTCGAATCTACCCGGAATCTACCCACACACGCATGAACATCATCGAACCCGGCATCCGCAATCTCGCGACCGCGAAAGACGTCCTCCTCACGCCTTACGGGCTCGACGAAGCGCTGCTCACGCGCACGCTCGCCGACATCTTCACGCATCGCGTCGACTACGCCGACCTCTACTTCCAGGCGACGCGCAGCGAAGCGTGGAGTCTCGAGGAAGGCATCGTGAAATCGGGCAGCTTCAGTATCGATCAGGGCGTCGGCGTGCGCGCCGTGTCCGGCGACCGCACGGCGTTCGCCTACTCGGACGATCTGTCGCCGCAAGCGCTCGCGCAAGCCGCCGAGGCCACGCGCGCGATCGCCAAGGCGGGCGGCGGCAAGCAGAAGGTGAAGGCGGCATCGTCGCTCACGGGCGTGGCCGGGCGCGATCTGTATCTGCCGGCCGATCCGCTCGCCTCGCTCGACGCCACGGCCAAGGTCAAGCTGCTCGAGCGCGTCGAACAGATGGCGCGCACCCGCGACCCGCGCATCACGCAGGTGATGGCGGGCCTTGCCGGCGAATACGACGTCGTGCTCGTCGCGCGCAGCGACGGCGCGCTCGCCGCGGATATCCGCCCGCTCGTGCGCGTCTCGGTGACGGTGATCGCCGAGCAGAACGGCCGGCGCGAGATCGGCACGGGCGGTGGCGGCGGCCGCTTCGACTACGGTTACTTCACCGACGCCGTGCTCGAGAGCTACGTCGACGACGCCGTGAAGGCGGCGCTCGTGAACCTCGAAGCGCGCCCGGCTCCGGCCGGCGCGATGACTGTCGTGCTCGGGCCGGGCTGGCCCGGCGTGCTGCTGCACGAGGCGATCGGCCACGGCCTCGAAGGCGACTTCAACCGCAAGGGTTCGTCGGCATTTGCCGGACGCATCGGCGAGCAGGTCGCGGCGAAGGGCGTGACGGTGGTCGACGACGGCACGCTGCCGAACCGCCGCGGCTCGCTCAATATCGACGACGAAGGCAACCCGACCCAGTGCACGACGCTGATTGAAGACGGCATCTTGAAGGGCTACATCCAAGACACGCTGAACGCGCGCCTGATGAAGATGCCCGTCACCGGCAACGCGCGCCGCGAATCGTACGCCGCGCTGCCGATGCCGCGCATGACCAACACCTACATGCTCAACGGCGACAAGGACCCGCGGGAGATCATCGCGTCGGTGAAGAACGGCCTGTACGCGGTGAACTTCGGCGGCGGCCAAGTCGACATCACGAACGGCAAGTTCGTGTTCTCGGCGTCGGAGGCTTACATGATCGAGGACGGCAAGGTCACCTATCCGGTCAAGGGCGCCACGCTGATCGGCAGCGGACCGGAATCGCTCAAGTACGTGAGCATGATCGGCAACGACATGTCGCTCGATACGGGCGTCGGCGTGTGCGGCAAGGAAGGCCAAAGCGTGCCGGTGGGCGTGGGCCAGCCGACGCTGCGTATCGATCGGATGACGGTCGGCGGCACCGTTTGACGCGAGCTCCCCGCGTGCATTGCCGCCGAGGGAAATGCGCAGATTTCCTGCGCGTTTCCCTCAAGCGATGCGGAAATCCCGCATTTTTTGGGTTTGCGGGTTGTCAGCCGCGCCCGCCCGGGTTATAAAGCCGAGTACCTTTTTGACAAGCCACTTCCTTTCCAAGCCATGATGTCCGCCAAGTTTTACTTTTACTTCTTTTGGCATCTCAGACCGCTGGCGGATCGAGAGGAGTGATAGTGCACGAAAAGGCACCCAGAATTCCCGAAAAAACCGCCAGCGAGTCTGGCGGTTTTTTTTCGCCCCGTGCTTTGGCCTCGATCAATCGACTGTTTAATCGCCACGAATCTTTGAACGCTTTTTGAATACCGCCCGCTTCGGCATCGCTTTCCCGGAAACGCGTGCTTTGAGCGAACCACACCGCAGCTTTACATGGGACCGGAGTAAGCGCTAAGGCGCCAACTCCGGCCGACACAGGAGAGCCAGAATGCCCCCGCACAATACCGACGACGTCCGAATTCGAGAACTGAAAGAACTCACCCCGCCCGCGCACCTGATCCGCGAGTTCCCGTGCACGGAACCCATGTCGGACCTGATCTTCAACACCCGCCGGTCGATGCACCGCATCCTGCACGGCATGGAGGACCGCCTGATCGTCATCATCGGGCCGTGCTCGATCCACGACACGAAGGCGGCGATGGAGTATGCGGGGCGGCTCGTCGAAGAGCGCAAGCGCTTCGCCAACGAACTCGAAATCGTGATGCGCGTGTACTTCGAAAAGCCGCGCACGACGGTGGGCTGGAAGGGCCTCATCAACGACCCGTACCTCGACAACAGCTTCAAGATCAACGACGGCCTGCGCACTGCGCGCGAGCTGCTCGTCAACATCAACGAGCTGGGGCTGCCGGCCGGCACCGAATATCTCGACATGATCAGCCCGCAATACATCGCCGACCTGATCTCGTGGGGTGCGATCGGCGCGCGCACCACCGAATCCCAGGTGCATCGCGAGCTGGCCTCGGGGCTCTCCTGCCCGGTCGGCTTCAAGAACGGCACCGACGGCAACGTGAAGATCGCCGTCGATGCGATCAAGGCGGCGTCGCAGCCGCACCATTTCCTGTCGGTGACGAAGGGCGGGCACTCGGCGATCGTGTCGACGGCCGGCAACGAGGACTGCCACATCATCCTGCGCGGCGGCAAGGTGCCGAACTACGACGCGGCGAGCGTCGATGCGGCCTGCACCGACATCAGCAAGGCCGGCCTCGCCGCACGCCTGATGATCGACGCGAGCCACGCGAACAGCTCGAAGAAGCACGAGAACCAGATTCCGGTGTGCGCCGATATCGGCCGCCAGATTGCGGCCGGTGACGAGCGGATCGTCGGCGTGATGATCGAATCGCACCTGGTCGCGGGCCGGCAGGACCTCAAGGAAGGCTGCGAGCTGACGTACGGCCAGAGCATCACCGATGCGTGCATCAACTGGGAAGACAGCCTCGGCGTGCTCGAAGGGCTTGCGCAAAGCGTCAGGCAGCGGCGCGTCGCGCGCGGCAGCGGAAATTGAGGGTTTGCCGATGCAGGCCGTCGGCGCAGGCTCCGGGCAGCTACGCTGCCCGCCTGTGCCCCGCGGCAAGCACGCCGCGGCTCAACCGGCGCCGCGATCGTGCTGCCACAGCACATCGCTGCCGCCGTCCGCGCGATTGAGCACGCGGGCCAGCACGAACAGCAGGTCGGACAAACGATTCACATAGCGGCGCGGCGCCTCGTTGATCGCGTGCGCCTCACCGAGCGCCACGATCGAGCGCTCCGCGCGCCGGCAAACGGTCCGGCAAACGTGCGCGAGCGCCGCCGCGCGCGAGCCGCCGGGCAGGATGAATTCCTTGAGCGGCGGCAAATCCGCGTTGCATTGCGCGAGCCAGCCGTCGAGCTGCGCCAGATGCGTATCGGCGACCAACGTATGACCGGGGATGCACAGCTCGCCGCCCAAATCGAACAAATCGTGTTGAATTGCCGTCAGCATGCCGCGCACGTCGTCAGGAAGCGGCTCGCACAGCAGCACGCCGATCTGGGAGTTCAGCTCGTCGACGTCGCCGATCGCGGCGATGCGCGCGTCGTCCTTGCGTACCCGGCTGCCGTCGCCGAGACCGGTGGTGCCGTCGTCGCCCGTGCGCGTGGCGATCTTGCTCAAACGGTGACCCATGATGCCTCCCGTCCCCCAAGGGGACTTCCTTCGGGGCGCCGGGCCGCTGGCCGGCGCGTCTTTGATCAGCGGCGCCGGCCAGGCCGCCGCATAGCGGCCACCATTATAGGATTTTGGGATATCTCGAGGGTCCGGCAGGGACGTTCAGCGTAGAATGGTTCGCCTCAATTGCAAGCACCGGTTCGCTTCATTTGCGGCTTTCTTGCCGCCGCGGTCCGTCAAGGCCGCGGTCAGAACCTCGCCAAAGCCCGTAGAGGCCCACGCACTGCAAACGCCTCTTCGCCATAACACGCTCCACCCCGCCGCCAGGAGACATCCGTGAATCATCCCGTGCCGCCGTCCTCCGTTCGCCGCCCCGTTCCCGCTGAATTGCTCGACGCGCTGAAAGCCGCCTTCGGCGAGCGCGCCTCGACTTCCGAAGCCGTGCGCGCGCATCACGGCCGCGACGAATCGCCGTTCGATCCGCAACTGCCCGACGCCGTCGTTTTCGCGCGCTCCACCGAGGATGTGCAGGCCGCCGTGAAACTCTGCGGTCAGTACAACGTGCCGATCATTCCCTACGGCAACGGTTCGTCGCTCGAGGGGCATTTGCTCGCGGTCGAAGGCGGAGTGTCGATCGACTTGTCCGCGATGAACCAGGTGCTGTCGATCGCCGCCGAGGACCTCACGGCGACTGTCCAGGCAGGCGTCTCGCGCAAGGCCCTCAACGAGGCGCTGCGCGACACCGGCCTCTTCTTCCCGATCGACCCGGGCGCGGATGCGAGCATCGGCGGGATGTCGGCGACGCGCGCCTCCGGCACCAACGCCGTGCGCTACGGCACGATGCGCGAGAACGTGCTCGGCCTGACCGTCGTGCTCGCCGACGGCCGCATCGTGAAGACCGGCACGCGCTCGCGCAAATCGTCGGCGGGCTACGACCTGACGCGGCTTTTCGTGGGCTCCGAAGGCACGCTCGGCGTCATCACCGAAATCACGGTGCGGATCTATCCGCAGCCGGAAGCGGTGTCGGCGGCGGTCTGTGCGTTTCCGTCGATGGGCGATGCCGTGAAAAGCGTCATCGAAACGATTCAGCTGGGCGTGCCGATCGCGCGCGTCGAATTCGTCGATTCGCTCGCGATTCGCGCGATCAACCGTCACTCGAATCTCACGCTGCCCGAGTCGCCGACGCTCTTCTTCGAATTCCACGGCACGGCGGCCGGCGTGAAGGAGCAGGCGGAAACCGTCCAGCAAATCACCGCCGACAACGCGGGCAGCGGCTTCGAATGGGCCACCCGGCCCGAAGACCGCAGCCGCCTGTGGAACGCGCGGCACAACGCTTATTTCGCGATGCTGCAACTGAAGCCGGGCTGCCGCGCGGTCACGACCGACGTCTGCGTGCCGATCTCGCGGCTGGCAGAATGCGTCGTCGAAACCGAGCAGGACTTGAAGGGCTCGCCACTGCCGTGCCCGATCGTCGGCCACGTCGGGGACGGCAATTTCCACGTCGCGATGCTGATCGACCCGGCCAAGCCCGAAGAATTCGACGAAGCGGAGCGGCTGAACCGCCGCATCGTCGAGCGCGCGCTGCGCATGGACGGCACCTGCACGGGCGAGCATGGCGTCGGGCTGCACAAGATGGGCTTCCTGCTCGACGAGCACGGCCCTGACGCGATCGACGCGATGCGCGCCATCAAACACGCGCTCGATCCGCGCAATCTGATGAACCCGGGTAAGATTTTTTCCTATGCGGCATAGTGCGCGGGCTGGCGCGACCGCCGGCGACAAACAGCGACCTAGAGCGCCGACCTTGCAGGAGGAGATATGAACCACCCCCACGCTCACTATCGTTCGCTGTCGACCGGAGTTAGCGCTTTGGCGCTTACTCCGGCCCCATGCAAAGCTCCCCCCGAGGGGGCGGATGCCTTCCTTGGGGCGGCCCGGCGGGAGGCATCATGAACCACCCCGCCGAACTCTCGGCCGAAGCGCTCGCCGAACGCCAGCGCGAAGTCGTGCAGGCCCTGATGGCCGTGCTGCCGACGCATTGCCTGCTGTTCCGCGAAGAAGACACGACGCCCTATGAATGCGACGGCCTCGCGGCGTACCGCAGGCTGCCGCTCGCGGTCACGCTGCCGGAGACCGAAGCGCAGGTGCAGCGCATCGTGCAGATCTGCCGGCGCCTTGGCGTGCCGATCGTGCCGCGCGGCGCGGGCACCGGCCTGTCGGGAGGCGCGATGCCGATCAAGAACGGCATCGTGCTGTCGCTCGCCCGCTTCAAGAAGATCATCGAAGTCGATTCCTACGCGCGCATCGCCATCGTCCAGCCCGGCGTGCGCAATCTCGCGATCTCGGATGCAGCCGCGCCTTACGGCCTGTACTACGCGCCCGATCCGTCGTCGCAGATCGCCTGCACGATCGGCGGCAACGTTGCGGAAAACTCGGGCGGCGTGCACTGCCTGAAATACGGCCTGACGGTGCACAACGTGCTGCGCGCGCGTGCCGTCACGATGGAAGGCGACATCGTCGAATTCGGTTCGCTCGCGCCCGATTCGCCGGGGCTCGATCTGCTCGCTGTGCTGATCGGCAGCGAAGGCATGTTCGCGATCGTCACCGAAGTCACCGTCAAGCTGATTCCGAAGCCGCAGACCGCGCAAGTCATCATGGCGAGCTTCGACGACGTGGTGAAAGGCGGCGATGCCGTGGCCGGCATCATCGCGTCGGGCATCATCCCGGCCGGGCTCGAAATGATGGACAAGCCGGCGACGCGCGCCGTCGAGGAGTTCGTCGGCGCCGGCTACGATCTCGACGCCGCTGCCATCCTGCTCTGCGAATCGGACGGCACGCCGGAGGAAGTGGCCGAGGAAATCGTCCGGATGACGGCCGTGCTGCGCGAGCACGGCGCCTCGCGCATCCAGATCTCGCGCTCGGAAGCCGAGCGGCTCAAGTTCTGGTCGGGCCGCAAGAACGCGTTTCCGGCCGCCGGGCGCATCTCGCCGGACTACTACTGCATGGACGGCACCGTGCCCCGCCGCAGCATCGGTCCGCTGCTCGCGCGCATCGAGACGATGGAGCGCAAGTACAGGCTGCGCTGCATGAACGTGTTCCATGCGGGCGACGGCAACATGCATCCGCTGATCCTCTTCAACGGCAACGATCTCGACGAATGGCACCGCGCCGAGGCGTTCGGCGCCGACATCCTCGAGACGTGCGTCGAGCTGGGCGGCACGGTGACGGGCGAGCACGGGGTCGGCATCGAAAAGATCAATTCGATGTGCGTGCAGTTTTCGCCGGAGGAGCGCGATGCGTTCTTTGCCGTCAAACGCGCGTTCGATCCGCTTGGGCTCCTCAATCCCGACAAGGGCATTCCGACGCGGTCCCGCTGCGCCGAGTACGGGAAGATGCATGTGCGCGGCGGGCTGCTGCCGCATGCGGAGTTGCCGCGCTTTTGAGCGGCCCGGAACCAACCCGCGGTTCCGGCTGGGCCGGCTGGCTGACCGGCCGCCGGCATCGTCCGCACGTCAACGCCCGATCCGCTTCCGGCAAGCCGTAGCCAAACGCCCCAATAAGGCCCGCCCCACAACACGGATTTACCCGGGCCGGGCGGCTCCGGCTTGCTTGCCCGGAGTCGCCCGGTACAATCGACCCCCATATCCCCCCAGTACGCGCCGGGCCGCCCCCAAGCGTACTGGCGCCCCCTTGGGGGGGCAGCGAACGCCAGTGAGCGTGGGGGCTGCTTCACTGTGCGGGACCGCCCCATGCCTGCCGGCGCCCCTGGGGGCAGCGAACGCCAGTGAGCGCGGGGGCTGTTTCACTGACTACCCATTCAAGCGGAGTGCCATGGAAGAGGACGACATCGTCGCCGGTTGGTCGGAACGCATCCGCTCGGCCACCGCCGACGGACGGCCGCTGCGCATTCGCGGCGGCGGCACGAAGGACTGGTACGGTCAGGCACTCGAGGGCGAGATCCTCGAGACCCGCGCGTATCGGGGCATCCTCTCGTACGATCCCGCCGAGCTCGTGATCACGGCGCGCTGCGGCACGCCGCTCGCGGAAGTCGAAGCGGCGCTCGCCGAGCACAACCAGATGCTCGCGTTCGAGCCGCCCCACTTCGGCCGCGCCGCCACCTTCGGCGGCTGCATCGCGGCGGGCATCGCCGGGCCGCGGCGCGTTGCGGCCGGCGCCGTGCGCGACTTCGTGCTCGGCGTCGTGCTGATGAACGGCCAGGGCGAGACGCTGCATTTTGGCGGCCAAGTCGTGAAGAACGTCGCCGGCTACGACGTCTCGCGGCTGATGGCGGGCTCGCTCGGCACGCTCGGGCTGATTCTGGAACTGTCGGTGAAGGTGCTGCCGCGCCCCGCCGCCGAGGCCACGATCAAGTTCGACATGAACGGCACCGACGCCGTGCGCAAGCTCAACGAGTGGGGCGGCCGTCCGCTGCCGATCACCGCGAGCGCGTGGCGCAACGGCACGCTCGCCGTGCGGCTCGCGGGCGCGGAAAGTGCGGTGAAGGCGGCGCGCACTGCGCTCGGCGGCGAAGTGGTCGACGCGGTCGAGGCCGAGCGCTTCTGGGAAGGCTTGCGCGAGCAAACCGATCCGTTCTTCTCGACGATCCCGCCCAAGGCCGCGCTGTGGCGGCTCGGACTGCCGTCGATCACCGAACCGCTTCAATTGCCGGGCGCGCAACTCGTCGAATGGGGCGGCGCGCAGCGCTGGTGGATCACCGATACCGACGCGCAGACCGTTCGCATGAGCGCGAAGCAGGCCGGCGGCCACGCGACGATCTTCCGCACCGGCCACGGCTACGACCGCAGCGCAGGCGTTTTTACGCCGCTGCCCGCGCCGCTGATGAAAATCCACCGCGGCCTGAAGGCCGCGTTCGATCCGGCCCGCGTATTCAATCGCGGCCGTCTCTACCCTGATTTCTGAGCGACGCGATGCAGACCAATCTCGCGGACTTTCTCCGTAACACGCCGGACGGCGAAGAGGCCGACGCCATCCTGCGCAAGTGCGTGCATTGCGGCTTCTGCACGGCAACCTGCCCCACCTACCAGCTGCTTGGCGACGAGCTCGACGGCCCGCGCGGACGCATCTATCTGATCAAGCAGATGGTCGAGGGCGCGCCCGTCACGCGCAGCACGCAATTGCACCTGGACCGCTGCCTCACGTGCCGGAGCTGCGAGACGACGTGCCCGTCGGGCGTGCAATATGGGCGGCTCGTCGAGATCGGCCGCAAGCACGTCGAAGAGCAAGTGCGGCGCCCCGCCGGTCAGCGGATACTGCGACGGCTGCTCGCGAGCTTCGTGCCGAACAGCGCGCTCTTTTCGCCCGCGATGCGGCTCGGCCAGCACCTGCGGCCGCTCCTGCCGCGCAAGCTGCGCGACAAGGTGCCGGCCCGCCAGCGCCAGCTCGAATGGCCGGGCACCGCGCACGACCGCAAGATGCTGCTCTTGGCCGGCTGCGTGCAGCCGTCAATGCTGCCCAACATCAACATCGCGACGGCCCGCGTGTTCGACGCGCTCGGCGTCGAGCTGGTCATCGCGCCCGACGCGGGCTGTTGCGGCGCGATCCGCCTGCATCTCGGCTACAACGACGAAGCGCTCGACGACATCCGCCGCAATATCGACGCGTGGTGGCCGCATGTCGAAGGCGGCGTCGAGGCGATCGTGATGAACGCCTCGGGCTGTGGGGCGACGGTGAAGGAATATGGGCATCTGCTGCGGCACGATCCGCAGTATGCGGAGAAGGCGCGGCGTATCTCCGAGCTGACGCTCGACGTCGCCGAGATTCTCCCCGGCTTCGAAACCGAACTCGCCGCGCTCACACGCCGCCGCGGCGTGCATACGGTCGCGTTTCATCCGCCGTGCACGCTGCAGCACGGACAGCAGATTCGCGGCAAGGTCGAGCACCTGCTGAATTCGCTCGGCATCGAAGTGCGGCTGCCGGCCGACAGCCACCTCTGCTGCGGCTCGGCGGGCACCTATTCGCTGACGCAGCCGACGCTGTCCTACAAGCTGCGCGATCAAAAGCTCGACAGCCTGTACGCGCTCGAACCGCAGATGATCGTGTCGGCGAACGTCGGCTGCATCGCGCATCTGCAAAGCGGCACGTCGGTGCCCGTCGCACACTGGATTCAGCTCGTCGAGCATTTGCTGTTCGGCTGAAACCGCGCTCGCCTGCGCACGCGTGCCGCCGGCACGGCCGGGGCGCCGCCGCCCCGGCGCAGGGCTCGCGCCGCCGGGCGACGGCTGGACCGGCGAATTCAGGCCGCGTCCGTATAATTCGAGGCATCGCCTCAGCCGCCGCTTTTCGACTCGCTTCCCATGTCCGATCTCGCTCACAATCTCGCCTCGGTGCATCGACGCATCGAGCGCGCCGCGCAGTCCGCGGGGCGCAACGCCGCCTCGATCGCACTGCTTGCGGTCTCGAAGACGTTTCCCGCCGACGATGTCCGCCAAGCGCATGCCGCAGGCCAGCGTGCGTTCGGCGAAAACTACGTGCAAGAGGCGATCGCGAAGATCGAAGCGCTCGCCGATTTGCGCGCCGATCTCGAATGGCATTTCATCGGCCCGCTGCAATCGAACAAGACCAAGCCCGTCGCGCAGCATTTCGACTGGGTGCATTCGGTGGACCGCCTGAAGATCGCGCAGCGGCTCGCCGAGCAGCGCCCCGACGGCCTGCCGCCGCTCAACGTGTGTCTGCAAGTGAACGTCAGCGGCGAGGACACGAAGAGCGGCGTCGCGCCCGCCGACGTGCCTTCCGTCGCGCGCGAGATCGCGGCGCTGCCGAAGCTGCGTCTGCGCGGCCTGATGTCGATTCCCGAACCGGCCGGCGACGTCGAAGCGCAGCGCGCGCCGCATCGCGCGCTGCGCGAATTGTTCGAGCGCCTGCGCGCCGAGGGGCTCGAGCTCGACACGCTGTCGATGGGCATGTCGGGCGACCTCGAAGCGGCGGTGCTCGAAGGCGCGACGATCGTGCGCGTCGGCACGGCGATTTTCGGCGCGCGTCAGTACGCGCAATAAGCACGCCCTGGGCGCGAAGCGCATCGCTCGCGCTCTTCCATTGACTCCCTCACCTCGCACATCATGAAAATTGCATTCATCGGCGGCGGCAACATGGCCGCGGCCCTGATCGGCGGTCTTATCAAGCGCGGCGTTGCGCCGCTCGATCTTTACGCGATCGACGTCAGCGAAGAAGCGCGCGCACGGACTGCCCAGCAGTTCGGCGTCGAGACCGGCGCCGCTGCGGACGCGGCGCTGAGCGGCTATGACGCGATCGTGCTGGCGGTCAAGCCGCAAGTGCTCAAAAGCGTGAGCGAAGCGCTCGCGCCGCATCTGTCGAAACAGCTCGTCATCAGCATCGCAGCCGGCATTCGCGGTGCGGACCTGTCGCGCTGGCTGGGCGGCTACGCGCGCGTCGTGCGGACCATGCCGAACACGCCGGCGCTCGTCGGCATGGGCGTGACGGGGCTCGCGGCATTGCCGGGGGTCGACGAGGCGGGCCGTGCGCTCGCTTCAGAAGTGCTCGGCGCGGCCGGCGAAACCGTCTGGTTCGACGACGAATCGAAGATCGACGCAGTCACCGCGATTTCCGGCAGCGGCCCGGCCTACGTGTTCTATTTCATCGAAGCGTTGCAGGAAGCGGCGCGGCAGCTCGGCATGGACGAGGCCCAAGGCCGCGCGCTCGCCGTCGCGACCTTCACCGGCGCGGCGCAATTGGCTGCGCAGTCAGGCGAACCCGCGAGCGTGCTGCGCGAACGCGTCACGTCGAAGGGCGGCACGACGGCTGCCGCGCTGGCGTCGTTCGACGCGCAAGGCGTCAAGGATGCAATCGTGCGCGGCGTGCTGGCCGCCGAGGCGCGAGCGAAAGAAATGGGAGATGAGTTGGGCAAGCAGTAAGCCGAGGATGCCCGGCCTGTGCGTCAGAACCCCGCCGCGGCGTAGTGCGCGGCAATCCCGACGAACAACACCCCGCCCAGCCAGTTGTTATGACGGAACGCCGCGAAGCAAGGCATCCGCTCGCGGCCGCGGATCAGGGTGTAGTGATAGACCGCGCAGCCGGCCGCCGCCGCCCACCCCAGCCAATACAGCGCACCGAAGCCGAGCGCAATGCCGATCCACACGTAGATGCCGAGCGTCACCGCATAGCAGATCATGATCGCGAGCACGTCGAAGCGGCCGAACGTGAGCGCCGACGTGCGGATGCCGATCTTGATGTCGTCGTCGCGATCGACCATCGCGTACTCGGTGTCATACGCCACCGACCAGAATACGTTCGCGAGCAGCATCACCCATGCAAGCATCGGCACATGGTCCTGCACGGCGGCGAACGCCATCGGAATGCCGAAACCGAACGCGATGCCGAGGTACGCTTGCGGAATCGCGAAGAAACGCTTCGTGAACGGATACGAGCCCGCGACGAACAGCGCCGCCACCGACAGTTCCTTCGTCAGCGTGTTGAGCGGAAGTATCAAGAGGAACGCGACGATCGACAGCCCCACCGCGATGGCAACCGCCTCCCACGCCCGGATCTTGCCCGACGTGAGCGGACGATTCTCGGTGCGCTTCACGTGCCGGTCGAAATCGCGGTCGGCGTAGTCGTTGATCGCGCAGCCCGCCGAGCGCATCAGCAGCGTGCCGAGCGCGAAGATCACCAAGAGCGGGAGCGACGGACGGCCGTTCGACGCAATCCACAGCGCGTTGAGCGTGGGCCAGAGCAGAAGCAGGCTGCCGATCGGCTTGTCCATGCGGACAAGGCGCAGATAGAGAGGAAGTCGGGCGAACATGGGCGGGCGAGTGAAAGCAATGCCGATATTTTAGAGCCTCCCGCTCTGCATGGGACCCGAGTAACCGCTAAAGCGCTAACTCGGGTCGACCGCTCTGCATGGGACCCGAGTAACCGCTAAAGCGCTAACTCGGGTCGACACGAAAAGGGTCTCCCGGATCGGGGAGGCCCTTTTCGCACCGGGGGCTGCCAGTGACGAACCCAGCCGCTTAAGCCAGCATCGCGCGCAGCATCCACGCCGTCTTTTCGTGCGTCTGCATGCGTTGCGTCAACAGATCGGCGGTCGGCTCGTCGTTGGCCGCTTCCGTCGCCGGGAAGATCTCGCGGGCCGTGCGCACCACCGCTTCCTGGCCTTCGACCAGCTGGCGGATCATCTCTTCCGCAGCCGGCACGCCGTCCGCCTCGGGAATCGACGACAGCTTCGCGAATTCCTTATAGCTGCCCGGTGCCGCCACGCCCAGCGCGCGGATGCGCTCGGCGATCGCGTCGACGGCGAGCGCCAGTTCGTTGTACTGCGTCTCGAACATCAGATGCAGCGTGTTGAACATCGGGCCCGTGACGTTCCAGTGGAAGTTGTGGGTCTTCAGGTACAGCGTGTAGGTGTCTGCGAGCAGGCGCGAGAGGCCGTCCGCGATTTTCTTGCGATCTTTGTCGCTGATGCCGATGTTGATTTGCGTTGCGGTATTTTTCTTCGCCATGACGACTCCGTGAGAAGTGTGAAACGAACCTGCTGGAACGGACCGCCGAGCATCGGCCGGCGTCCGTTCAGGCGCCGGACAGTTTAGGGTGGAACGATGACGCGCGGCGTGCCGGCCGCACGTTGTGCGAACTCATCGGCCGAGCGCGAATTGCAGCCCGTGCGCGACGATCACTGCAAAGCCGCTGCCGACGATCGCGAGCCCGATCGCCTTCTGGGCGAAGGCGATGCCGTTCCTGCGCGTTGCGGGTTGCGCGAACAACGCATCGCCGATACTCAACATCACCTGGGTCATGATCGTTTCTCCTTGAGTTTGGCTGCGGACAGGGCGCTCGTCGCTTCCCACCAGCTGCGCCCTGTCCGCTTCGCCCTGCTTGCTTACTTCGCCTTTGCGGCCTTCTGCTTCGCGATCGCCGCGGTCACGCCTTCAGCGTAGGCCGGATCGGCCTGGCGGAAATGCTCGATCTGACGCGCGACGATGTCTTCCGGCACGCCGTCGATATGGCGCGCGATGTTCGCGAACAGACGCTCGCGCTGGCCCGCGTCGAACAAGCGGAAAAGCGCGCCCGGCTGGCTGTAGTAGTCGGTGTCCTCGCGATGGTCGTAGCGGTCGACCACGCCCGCCGCGAGCGGCGGCTCAGCCGCGTTGCGGTCCTGCGTGAATTCACTGAACCGGTTCGGCTCGTAGTTCACCGTGCCGCCCAGATTGCCGTCCGTGCGCATCGCGCCGTCGCGATGGAACGAGTGGTGGACCGGGCATTTCGGCGCGTTCACCGGAATCTGGTGATGGTTCACGCCGAGGCGGTAGCGATGCGCGTCGCCGTACGAGAACAGGCGCCCTTGCAGCAGGCGGTCCGGCGAAAAGCTGATGCCCGGCACGACGTTGGCCGGCGTGAATGCCGACTGCTCGACGTCCGCGAAGTAGTTCCCGGCATTGCGGTTCAGCTCGATCACGCCCACGTCGATCAGCGGGTAATCCTTGTGCGGCCAGATCTTCGTGATATCGAACGGGTTGTACGGCACCTTGGCCGCGTCCGCTTCCGGCATCACTTGGATGCGGAACGCCCACTTCGGGAAATTGCGGTTGTCGATGTTCTCGATCAAATCGCGCTGCGCGCTTTCACGGTCGCCCGCGATCACTTGCGCCGCTTCGGCGTCGGTGTAGTTCTCGACGCCGTTCAGCGACTTGAAGTGGAACTTCACCCAGAAGCGCTCGTTGTTCGCGTTGATGAACGAGAACGTGTGCGAGCCGAAACCGTGCTGTTGGCGATGATTCTTCGGAATCCCGCGGTCGCTCATCAGGATCGTGACTTGGTGCAGCGATTCGGGATGGCGCGACCAGAAGTCCCATGCGGCGACGTTGCTGCGCAGGTTCGTGTACGGGTCGCGTTTCTGCGAATGGATGAAGTCCGGGAACTTGAGCGGATCACGGATGAAGAACACGGGCGTGTTGTTGCCGACCACATCCCAGTTGCCTTCCTCCGTGTAGAACTTGATCGAGAAGCCGCGCACGTCGCGCTCGGCGTCGGCGGCGCCGCGCTCGCCCGCGACCGTCGAGAAGCGGATGAAGAGCGGCGTCTCCTTGCCGACTTGCGAGAACAGCTTCGCCTTCGTGTAGCGTGAAACGTCGTGCGTGACCTCGAGCGTGCCGAAGGCGCCCGAGCCCTTTGCATGGACGCGGCGCTCGGGGATCACTTCACGGTCGAAATGCGCGAGCTTCTCGAGCAGCCACACGTCTTGCAGAGCGATCGGGCCGCGCGGACCGGCGGTGATCGAGTTCTGGTTGTCGGCGACGGGCGCGCCTGCTGCAGTGGTGAGAGTACGGTCGGACATCCGAAGCTCCTATTGGGGGGTCTTGGGAGAGTTGGACAGCAGTGGGCCGGTTGCGCGGCTTATGCCGACAGCGCGCGATCGACCAGAAGAGAGAATGCCACGGTGCGCGCTCCGCGAAACATCGAGGCAGCCTGGGCGCCGGCGCTGGCGGGTTGAGGCGCGACGCCAGGTTGGGCCGGGTTCGTCGAGAGCGGAACAAAGGGCTGATTCATGACTTCCTCCATGAGTATCGGATTCGAGATCCATGGAGCAAAGTCTACTTTTACCTATCGACTTCTAAAATTTGATTAATTATATCTATGCGATAGGCGGCGCCTAAATACGGCTCGATGCCGCGCTTTCGAGAGCGCGGCGGCGTCAGTTGAGCGCAACCGGCATGTCGAGCTTGCTGACGCCCGGCAGCTCGCACGACGCGATCGCCTCGCTGATCGCCTCGATGGCGGGCATGCGTGTAAAGCTCTTGCGCCACGCGAGCACGACGCGCCGGTCCGGTACCGGCTCTTCGAACGGCACGTAGCTCAAGAGGCCGGCGTCCACGCCCGGCGCATGCGGCTTCACCTCGAGCACCGACATGCGCGGCAGCACAGTAATGCCGACGCCGCTCGCCACCATGTGCCGGATCGTCTCCAGCGACGACCCTTCGAACGTCTTCTGAATCCCGTCCGCGTTCTGCGAAAAGCGCATCAGCTCGGGGCAGACGCCGAGCACGTGATCGCGGAAGCAATGCCCGCTGCCGAGCAGCAGCATCGTTTCCTGCTTCAGGTCGGTGGCGTCGATCTTCTTGCGCGTCTCCCAGGCGTGCCCCGACGGCAGCGCGACGACGAACGGCTCGTCGTACAGCGGGCGCACCATCAGCCCGGTTTCGGGAAACGGCAGCGCCATGATCGCGACGTCGATCTCGCCCTGCTTCAGCAGCTCGATCAACTTGAGCGTGTAGTTCTCTTGCAGCATCAGCGGCATCTGCGGGACGTTCCTGATCATCTGCTTGACGAGCGTCGGCAGCAGGTAGGGTCCGATCGTGTAGATCACGCCGAGACGCAGCGCGCCGACGAGCGGGTCCTTGCCCTGCTTGGCGATTTCCTTGATCGCGAGCGTCTGCTCGAGCACGCGCTGCGCCTGCGTGACGATCTGCTCGCCGATCGGCGTCACGCTGACTTCGCTCGTGCCGCGCTCGAAAATCTGCACGTTGAGCTCGTCTTCGAGCTTCTTGATGGCGACCGAAAGCGTCGGCTGACTGACGAAGCACGCCTCGGCCGCGCGGCCGAAGTGGCGCTCCCGGGCCACTGCGACGATGTATTTCAGTTCTGTGAGCGTCATTGAGGGACCAATCAAGGCGTTGGAGTCGATAGGTTTAAGTTATACACCGATGCGGCCGATTCGCCAACCTTCAAAGGTCCCCATCACGTTGCCTGCAGCGCCCTATGCCATCGGACCGGCAAAAAACCGGCCCGGGCGGCCCGGGCGGACGCTAAGCCTTCAGGTACTGCTCGCGCGCGCCGAGCCAGCGCGCGAGATGCTGCGTGACGACCTCGGGATATTCGGCGAGCAGCCGGGCGGCCGCCTCGCGCGCGGGCTCGATCAGCCAGCCGTCCTGCTGCAGGTCGGCGAAGCGCAGCATCGCCTCGCCCGATTGCCGCGCGCCGAGGAATTCACCCGGGCCGCGAATGTCGAGGTCGCGGCGCGCGATTTCGAAGCCGTCGGTGGTTTCGCGCATCGTCTGCAGGCGCGCGCGCGCCGTCAGCGACAGCGGCCCGCTATAGAGCAGCACGCACGCCGACGCCGCGCTCCCACGCCCCACCCGGCCGCGCAACTGGTGCAACTGCGCCAAGCCGAAGCGCTCGGCGTGCTCGATCACCATCAGCGACGCATTCGGCACGTCGACGCCGACTTCGATCACCGTCGTCGCGACGAGCAACTGCACTTCGTTGCGCGAGAACGCGTCCATCACGGCGGCCTTCTCGGCGGGCGCGAGCCGCCCGTGCACGAGGCCGACGCGCAGTTCCGGCAGTGCAGCGGCCAATGTCTCGAACGTTTCCACCGCGGTCTGAAGCTGCAGCGTCTCGCTTTCCTCGATCAGCGGACAGACCCAATAGACCTGCCGGCCCGTCAGCGCCGCCTCGCGCACGCGGCCGATCACCTCGTCGCGGCGCGCGTCGGAAACGAGCTTCGTCAGGATCGGCGTGCGCCCGGGCGGGAGTTCGTCGATCGTGGATACGTCGAGGTCCGCGTAGTAGGTCATCGCGAGCGTGCGCGGGATCGGGGTCGCGGACATCATCAGTTGGTGCGGCTGGAAGCCGGCCGCGCCGTCAGCCGCGTTGCGCCCCGAAGGAAGTCCCCCTGGCGGATGGGCCTTCGCTCGCAACGCGAGGCGCTGCGCAACGCCGAAGCGGTGCTGCTCGTCGACGATCACGAAGCCGAGCCGCGCGAACTCGACGGCGTCCTGGATGATCGCGTGCGTGCCGATCACGAGCTGCGCCGCGCCGGACGCCGCTGCTTCGAGCGCGGCGCGCTTTTCCTTCGCCTTCAAGCTGCCTGCGAGCCACGCGACCGTCACGCCGAGCGGTTCGAGCCAGCCGCGCAGCTTCCGTGCATGCTGTTCGGCGAGGATTTCGGTCGGCGCCATCAAGGCGGCCTGGTAGCCCGCGTCGATGGCTTGCGCGGCGGCGAGCGCGGCGACGATCGTCTTGCCGCTGCCGACGTCGCCTTGCAAAAGGCGCTGCATCGGGTGCGGCTGGGTCAGGTCGGCGGCGATTTCGGCGCCGACGCGCTGCTGCGCGCGCGTCAACGCAAACGGCAGCGCGCGCGTGAGGCGCGCCGCCAACGATTCGGGATCGTGCGCCGCGCGCTGCGGCATGACGGGCGCCGAGCGCGTGCGGCGCTCCTCGTGCGCGCGCTTGAGCGAAAGCTGCTGCGCGAGCAGCTCTTCGAACTTGATCCGCGACCACGCCGGATGCGTGCCGTCGATCAGCGCGGTTTCATCCGCGCCGGCGCTCGGATGGTGCAGCGTGCGGACCGCCTGCAGCAGCGGCGGCAGGTTCAACGGGCGGAAGTACGCGTCGGCGACCGGCGGCGGCATCAGCTCGGGCAGCGTGGTGCGCGCGAGCGCGTTGTCGATCGCCTTACGCAGATACGCCTGCGAGACCCCGGCCGTGCTCGGGTACACGGGCGTAAGCGCCTGCGGCAGCGGCGTGTCCTCGTCGACGGGACGCACCGCCGGATGCACCATCTCGATGCCGAAGAAGCCGCCGCGCACGTCGCCGCGCACGCGCAGACGCGTGCCCACCGCCATCTGCTTCACCTGCGAGCCGTAGAAATTCAGGAAGCGCAGCACGAGTTCTTCGCCGGCGTCGTCGCGCAGCTTGACCAGCAGCTGGCGGCGCGGCCGGTAGGCAATCTCGTTGTCGAACACGACGCCTTCCGTCTGCGCGGTCTCGCCGGGCAGCAACTCGCCGATCGGCGTGAGCGACGTCTCGTCTTCGTAACGCATCGGCAGATGCAGCACGAGGTCGATGTCGCTTTTCAGGCCGAGTTTTGCGAGTTTGTCGGCGGTTTTGGGGAGCTTCGCGGGGGCTTCGTCTTTGTCTTGCTTGGCCTGCCCGGCGGGCGCACGCTTGGCGGCAGCCCGCGCCGGCTTCGCGGCAGCGGCTTGCGCGAGCGGCGCCTCGGGCCCGGCCGCCGCTCCGGCCCGACCCGCGCGGCGCTTCGGCTTCACAGGCGCATCGTCGTCGGCATCGGGCAATCGGCGGTCGGGCAAGGGCATGAGTCTCTTCGCAAGTACAATAGCGGCTTTAACAGGGTTGGCGGATCAACGGGCAAGCCGGTTCGGACACCAGACCGCCTGACGCGCCACGCCATCATAGCGGCCGCTCCGGCAGCCTGACCATCGGATGGTGCCTCCCGCAGCAACAAACCAGCGCAGCAGCATGTTCACCCTTTCCGATTTTGATTTTAATCTGCCGCCCGAGCTGATCGCGCAGACGGCGCTCAAGGAGCGCAGCGCGAGCCGCCTGCTCGAAGTGGACAACACGACCGAGCCCGCGCGACTTTTCGACCGCCAGTTTGCCGACCTGCCCGAGTGCGTCGCGCCGGGCGACTTGCTCGTCTTCAACGATACCAAGGTGCTGAAGGCCCGCTTCTTCGGCCAGAAGGCGAGCGGCGGCAGGATCGAGGTGCTGATCGAGCGCCTGACCGGCGAGTGCACCGCGCTCGCGCAAATCCGCGCGAGCAAGAGCCCGGCGGCCGGCACGACGCTGCGTCTGGCCGACGCGTTCGACGTGACGGTGGGCGAGCGCGCCGACCCGTTCTATACGCTGCACTTTCCCGGCGACTGCCTCACGCTGATCGAGCAATACGGCCGGCTGCCGCTGCCGCCCTACATCGAGCACGACCCCGACGCGACCGACGAAACGCGCTACCAGACGGTCTTCGCGCAGAACCCGGGCGCGGTGGCCGCGCCAACTGCGGGCCTGCATTTCGACGACGCGCTGCTCGCCCGGCTCGACGCGCGCGGCGTCGAGCGCGCGACGCTCACGCTGCACGTCGGCGCGGGCACGTTCCAGCCGGTGCGCGTCGAGAACATCGCCGAACACAAGATGCACAGCGAGTGGTACCAATTGCCGCAGACGCTCGTCGACAAGATCGCCGCCACGCGCGCGCGCGCCGGCCGCGTGATCGCGGTCGGCACGACGTCGATGCGCGCGCTCGAGGCCGCAGCGCGCGACGCCGAAGCGCGAGGCCGCCCTCTCGCCGCCACGTCCGCCGAGACCGATATTTTCATCACGCCCGGCTATCGTTTCCGTGTGGTCGACCGGCTCGTGACGAATTTCCATTTGCCGAAGTCGACGCTCTTGATGCTGGTGTCGGCGTTTGCGGGTGTCGAGACGATCAAGAGCGCGTATCGGCACGCGATCGAGGAGCGCTATCGCTTTTTCAGCTATGGCGACGCGATGCTGCTCACGCGGCGCGAGGATGCGTAAGATCCGCGCGTAACAACTATTTCGCAGATTCGATCGCCGCCTGGCTACGCCCGGCGGCATTTATTGTTTGCGCCGGACTGTGTCGATAGGAGTTAGCGCTTCAGCGCTTACTCCTATCCCATGCAACGCATTCCGGTGGCATAGGAGCCAAAGCATGACCGACGGTCATACCCACGATAGCAACGAGTGCGGCCACGCCCACGCCCCCACCGGCACCCACGTCCCGCACGAAGCCCCCGAAAACGGCCTCGAATTCGACCTTCTCACGACCGACGGCCAAGCGCGCCGCGGCCGCCTCACGCTGAACCACGGCGTCGTCGAAACGCCGATCTTCATGCCGGTCGGCACCTACGGCACGGTCAAGGCGATCCAGCCGCGCGAACTCGAAGAAATCCGCGCGCAGATCATCCTCGGCAACACGTTCCACCTGTGGCTGCGCCCCGGCCTCGACGCGATTGCGGCGCACGGCGGCCTGCACGGCTTCATGGGCTGGAAGCGGCCGATCCTCACCGATTCGGGCGGCTTCCAAGTCTTTTCGCTCGGCGACCTGCGCAAGATCACCGAGGACGGCGTCACGTTCGCGTCGCCGATCAACGGCGACAAGCTGTTCCTGTCACCGGAAGTGTCGATGCAGATCCAGAAGGTGCTGAACTCGGACATCGTGATGCAGTTCGACGAATGCACGCCGTACGCGGTCAACGGCGTGCCGACGACGCGCGACGAGGCCGCCGGCTCGATGCGCATGTCGATGCGCTGGGCGAAGCGCTCGATCGACGAATTCAACCGCCTCGGCAATCCGAACGGGCTTTTCGGGATCGTCCAGGGCGGCATGTTCGAGGACCTGCGCGACGAATCGCTCGCCGGGCTCTCCGATATCGGCTTCCACGGCCTCGCGGTGGGCGGGCTCTCGGTCGGCGAGCCGAAGGAGGACATGATGCGCGTCCTGAACCACATCGGCCCGAAGCTCCCGGCCGACAAGCCGCACTACCTGATGGGCGTCGGCACGCCGGAAGACCTGGTAGCGGGCGTCGCCGCCGGCATCGACATGTTCGACTGCGTGATGCCGACCCGCAACGCGCGCAACGGCTGGCTCTTCACGCGTTTCGGCGACGTCAAGATCCGCAACGCGACGCACAAGAACTCGCTGCGTCCGCTCGACGAGACCTGCGGCTGCTACACGTGCCGCAACTTCACGCGCGGTTATCTGCACCACCTGCACCGCGTCGGGGAAATTCTCGGCGCGCAGTTGAACACGATCCACAATCTGCACTATTACTTGCAGTTGATGGCCGAAATCCGCGCGGCGATCGAGACCCATACGTTCGACGCGTTCAAGAAACGCTTTGCGGATGAGCGGGCACGAGGCATCGACTAGACGGCTGGTGCATCGGACGGACTCACCTCGCATCTAGAACGCCCTGTGCCGCGTAACCAGAGGTGTTGAGCCGGCGCCGATTTTTAAGTCCTTGCGAGCTATGGTCGCTATCTCCACTATCTCAATTCGCCGCCCGATTGCGCGGACGAAGCCAAGGGTCCCACAACCCGCATCCGCTTCGACCCTACAATCGGCCTGCGCCACGGTTTTCCGCGGCTGGCAAATCGCTCGAAATCCGCCGGGATCATGCGATAAAAGCTTGATCCCAAAGCCGATTTGCCATACCGTCGCGAGCCGGGGCCGGTACCGGCGGTGGTAGAATATCCGGCTAACTTTTTGATCGTCATAACGGAGAGACCAACGTGTCGTTCATTTCCAGTGCGTTCTCGCAGGGCCTAACCGGCGGCGGCGCCGAATCGAGCCTGATGAGCTTCTTGCCCCTGATTCTGATGTTCGCGGTGCTGTACTTCATCATGATCCGCCCGCAAATGAAGCGTCAGAAGGACCATCGCAACATGCTCGCGGCGATGGCGAAGGGCGATGAAGTCGTGACCAACGGCGGCATTGTCGGCAAGGTGACGAAGGTCGGCGAAGCGTACGTCGGCGTCGAGATCGCCGAGGGCACGGAAATCACCGTGCAGAAGGCTTCGGTCACGACGATTCTCCCGAAAGGCACGATCAAGTCGCTGTAAGGCCGCTCTCTTGCGTCCGGCCCGGCCTTGCCGGGTCGAAGAATCCCGCGTTGAACCATCGACCCGCGCACCACGCCGGACGCAACGCTCCCAAGCCAACTTTCCCGTTCGGCCCATCCCATGAATCGATACCCCTTCTGGAAATATGTCGTGATGGCCGTGGCGCTCGCCATCGGCCTTCTCTACACATTGCCCAATTTCTACGGCGAAGCGCCGGCGGTGCAGGTGCTGAGCGGCAAGGCGACCGTCCGCCTCGATTCGTCGACGCTCACCGCAGTCGAGTCGGCGCTCACCGCCGACAACATCAAGCCCGACGACATCACCTTCGACAACTCGCAGACCAACGCGAACATCCGCGTGCGCATGAAGGACACCGACACGCAATTGCGCGTGAAGGACCTGCTGCAAAAGGCGCTGAACCCCGATCCGAGCGATCCGCAGTTCATCGTCGCACTGAACTTGCAAAGCGCGTCGCCGCACTGGCTGACCGCGCTCCACGCGCTGCCGATGTACCTCGGCCTCGATTTGCGCGGCGGCGTGCACTTCCTGATGCAAGTCGACATGGCGGGCGCGCTGAACAAGCGCCTCGACTCCGATGCGTCGGATGCGCGCACCTTCCTGCGCGACAAGAATATCCGTGACGGCGGCGTGAACCGCGTCGGCCAGGCCGTGGTCGTCAGTTTTGCCGACCAGAGCGTCGCCGACGCCGCCCGCCAACAGCTTTCCACGAACACCACCGAACTCCAGTGGGTAACCCAGCCGGCTCCGGGCGGCGGCTTCCAGGTCGTCGGCACGTTCACGCCGGCCGAGCAGAAGGCCGTTCAGGACGCGGCGGTCAAGCAGAACATCACGACGCTGCATAACCGGGTCAACGAACTTGGCGTGTCGGAGCCGGTGATCCAGCAGCAAGGCGCCGACCGCATCGTCGTCGAATTGCCGGGCGTTCAAGACACCGCGAAGGCGAAGGACATCATCGGCCGCACGGCGACGCTCGAATCGCGCCTCGCCGACCCGGTCAACACCTATCTCGCGAACCCGACCGATCCGGTCCCGCCGGAAGACGAAGCGTTCAAGGATGCCAACGGCCTGACGGTGCTGCTGCGCAAGCAGGTGATCTTCACCGGCGACAGCATCATCGACGCCTCGGCCGGCTTCGACGAGCACAACCGTCCGTCGGTCAACCTCCGCCTCAATTCGGCGGGCGGACGCGCGGTGCGCTCGGTGTCGCGCGACAACATCGGCAAGCCGATGGCCATGGTGCTGTTCGAGAAGGGCAAGGGCCAAGTGCTGACGGTCGCGACGATCCAGTCGGAGCTCGGCGACCGCTTCCAGATCACCGGCCAGCCGACCCCGCAATCGGCCGCCGATCTCGCGCTCCTGCTGCGCGCCGGCTCGCTCGCCGCACCGATGGACATCATCGAGGAACGCACGATCGGTCCGAGCCTCGGCGCCGACAACATCCACAAGGGCTTCGATTCAGTCGTCTACGGCTTTGCCGCGATCGCCGTCTTCATGATCGCGTACTACATGCTGTTTGGCCTGGTGTCGATGATCGGGCTGTCGGTGAACCTCCTGCTGCTCATCGCGGTCCTGTCGCTGATGCAGGCCACGCTGACGCTGCCGGGCATCGCCGCTATCGCGCTCGCGCTCGGTATGGCAATCGACGCGAACGTGCTGATCAACGAGCGCGTGCGTGAAGAATTGCGCAACGGCGCGTCCCCGCAACTGGCGATCCAGAACGGCTACGCGCACGCCTGGGCGACGATCCTCGACTCGAACGTCACGACACTGATCGCCGGTCTCGCGCTGCTCGCGTTCGGCTCCGGCCCGGTGCGCGGCTTCGCGATCGTGCACTGTATCGGCATTCTGACGTCGATGTTCTCGTCGGTGTTCTTCTCGCGGGGTCTCGTGAACCTCTGGTACGGCGGCAAGAAGAAGCTCAAGTCCCTCGCGATCGGCCAGGTGTGGAAACCGGCCACCGTCGAAAGCGGCGCCTATCTGGGCGCAGGCGATTCGGCCACCGACACCGGGCGCGCCATCGCGGCGGCCAGCTCGCCGAAGGGGGCACCTGCGCGCGCCGGCAAGCCGGCGTTGCGCCGCCGCTCGCAACCGGGCCAACCCAACGTTTCGCCCAAGAAGCCGGATTCGTCCCGCTGATTTCCGGAGAAGAACATGGAATTTTTCCGCATCCATAAAGACATTCCGTTCATGAAGCGCGCGTTGATCTTCAACGCGATCTCGTTCCTGACGTTCATTGCCGCGGTGTTTTTCCTGCTGCATCGCGGGCTGCACCTTTCGGTGGAGTTCACGGGCGGCACGGTCATCGAGGTGCAATATCCGGAGGCCGCGAAGCTCGAACCGGTACGCTCGACGCTCGGCACGCTCGGCTACCCGGACGCGCTGGTGCAGAATTTCGGCACGTCGCGCGACGTGCTGATCCGCCTGCCGCTGAAAGCCGGCCTTACGTCCGCGCAGCAAAGCGATCAGGTGATGACGGGGCTCAAGGCGCAGAACGCGCAGGTGCAACTGCAGCGCGTCGAATTCGTCGGTCCGCAGGTCGGCAAGGAACTCGCCACCGATGGCCTGATGGCGCTCGCGTCCGTCGTGGTCGGCATCATCATCTATCTGTCGTTCCGCTTCGAATGGAAGTACGCGGTCGCCGGCGTCATCGCGAACTTGCACGACGTCGTGATCATTCTCGGTTTCTTCGCGTTCTTCCAGTGGGAGTTCTCGCTGTCGGTGCTCGCGGCCGTGCTTGCGGTGCTCGGCTACTCGGTGAACGAATCGGTCGTGATCTTCGACCGGATCCGCGAGACGTTCCGCCGCGAACGCAAGATGACCGTCATGGAAGTCATCAACCACGCGATCACGAGCACGATCTCGCGGACCATCATCACGCACGGCTGCACGCAGATGATGGTGCTGTCGATGTTCCTGTTCGGCGGCCCGACGCTGCATTACTTCGCGCTGGCGCTGACGATCGGCATCTTGTTCGGCATCTACTCGTCGGTGTTCGTGGCCGCAGCGCTGGCGATGTGGCTCGGCGTGAAGCGCGAGGATCTGCTCAAGGAAAAGAAGACCCAGCACGATCCGAACGATCCCAACGCGGGCGCCCAGGTTTGATGCCTGAGCCCTTGCGTTGAACGCGCGCTCGATGCGCTAGCAAAAAGGCCGGTTCGAACGAACCGGCCTTTTTCTTTGGCCACGGCGCCGAGCGGCCGCATGATGAAAAACCGCTTCGTCACGAAGCGACTGAAGCGGTTTTGCAGGGAATTCCCGGCGAGAAGGCCGAAAATGACGCAGCCCGGCTTACTGCTTGATGCCTTCAGCCTGAATGTGCAGCTTGGTCTCCATGCTGAAGCCATACTTGCTGCCGAAATCCATGCCCCAGTCGGCACGATTGAACTCCGCGCTCGCTTCGACGCCGCAGTCTTGGCGCTTGAACACCGGGTGCATGATGCACTTGAACGACTCGATCTTCAGGTTCAGCGGCTTCGTCACGCCGTGCATCGTCAGCGTGCCGACCACTTCGGACGGCCTGTCGCCGTCGAACTTGATCGACGTGCCCTTGTAGGTCGCGGTCGGGTACTTCGCGACGTCGAAGAACTCATCGGTCCTCAGGTGCTCGTCGAGCTTGCCATCGCCGGTCGAGATCGACGCCGGATCGACCGTCACGTCAACGGTGCCCGTCTTCGCTTCGCGATCGAGCGTCACGGTGCCGCTCGACTTCGTGAACTTGCCGCGCCAGATCGAAACGCCGCCCAGGTGGTCGGCCTCGAAGCTCGGGTAGGTATGGTTCGGGTCGAGCTGGTAAGTGTCGACGGCGGCAAACGCACCGAACGACATCGACGAAGCCAGCACACCAACGGCGATCAACAGGTTCTTTTTCAAGTCAGTCTCCTAAAGCAGGCCGCCCGCACGGGCGGCAGTATCAAAGCCGAAATCAACGTTTGGCGGTAACGAGGTGAAATTTGATCAATACGTCATCGGCAACGGTGGACGTATCTTTCCACTCGCCCATGCCGATATCGAACTGCAGGCGCTTGATCGGCAGGGTGCCGTCGAAGGTCTGCGTCGCGCCCTGCTGCGCCACCGTAACCGGCACGGTGACGCTCTGCGACTTGCCCTTGATCGTCAGCTTGCCCGTCACCTTGAACTGGTTGCCGCCCGCCGGCGCGATCGCGCTGGAGACGAACGTGGCGGTCGGAAACGCCTTCGCGTCGAACCAGTCCGTGCCCGCCACCTGCTTGTTGTAGTCCGGGTCGCCGAGATCGTAGCTGCTGGTGTCGATGGTAATCTGCGCGCTGCCCGCCGCCGGCTGGGCCGGATCGAAGCTCACCTGCGCCGAGAACTTCTTGAACGTGCCTTCGACGGGTACGTTCATCTGCTTGGAAGTCGCAGTGATCGTGCTCTTGGCGAGGTCGACCTGAGCGAACGCAGCGCTTGCCGCGGCGAGCGAGGTCGCGGCGAAGGCGGCCAGCATGTAGCGGGAAAACGAGGCCTTCATGGTTATCCTTATTTGAGGAAAGGGATCATGCGGGTGAGCAGCCCGTCGCGGTCGAGCCACTGATGCTTGGCGGCCCCGGCCACGTGCAGCGCGACGAGCCCGAGCAGACTGTAGTTGAGCGCGACATGCACGGCCTTGAGGATGACCTTGAGCTCCGGATTCGGCGCGATGATCCGCGGCAGCGGCACGATGCCGAGATAGACGACCGGTATATTCGCCGCCGAGCTGTAAAGATACCCCGACACCGGAATCGCGATCATCAGCACGTAGAGCAGCACATGGACGAGGTTCGCGGCGGCCTTCTGCCACTGCGGCATGCGGCGCGGCATCGGCGGCGCGGCGTGGGTTGCGCGCCAGAGGATGCGCAGCACGGCGAGCGCGAACACAGTAACGCCGATCCACTTGTGCCACGAGAAGTATTTGAGCTTGGTGGGGGTAAAGCCGGGGATGTCGGTCATCACCCAGCCGAGCGCGAAGCCGCAGACGATCAGGAGCGCGATCAGCCAGTGCAGCGCAATGGCGGTGCGCGTGTAGGAATCGGACTCGGCAAACATGGGATATGTCATGGAAGGTGCAGCGGGTACGTAAGCGGTAAACGGATCGGTCAGCGCAAATGTTCCGTACGCGCATGACAGGCTCTACCGGCGCCATCCTAACTCAAGCAAGCAAAACCGACAGATCCGGGCGGCAAAATTTTCCGACCGGGCAGACAGCCGGCCTCTTCGCAACCGAGCACGAGATCCTCAGAATTTTATCCAACGCAGTCTGCCCCACCCCGCCCAAGCGTTCCCGCATCGCACCATTTGATAACATTGGCGCGGATTCCAGCCACATAGCATGTGCGTCGCCTGTCGCGCGGCTCAACAAGCGGACATTTGCGCCTATGAAACGAACCGATCTGATTGCATGCCATGAATGCGACGCACTGTTGCACAAACCGCGTTTAAGCAAAAAGACGAGCGCACGCTGCCCAAGGTGCGGGGCAACGCTCTATCGCAGCAGCTCGATTCACCTCGAGCGCATCTGCGCGGTGACGCTCGGCGCGCTGATCACATTCCTGATCGCGCAGGCGTTTCCCATCGTCGAACTCGAGGTCAACGGCATCACGTCGCAGACCACGCTGATCGGCGCACTGGTCGCGCTATGGAACGAGAACATGGAGATCGTCGCGGTCGTCGTGTTCTGCTCGACGATCCTCTTTCCGCTGACCGAGCTGCTTGCCCTGCTCTACGTGCTGATTCCGGTGCGTGCGGGCTTCGTGCCGCCCGGCTTCAACCGGGTCTTGCGGGCGATTCAATTCGTGCGGCCCTGGGGGATGATCGAAGTGTTCATGCTCGGCATCCTGATTACGGTCGTGAAAATGCTGAGCCTCGCGCGCGTCATTCCCGAGGCCTCGCTCTTCGCGTTCGGCGCGCTCACGCTGATGTTCGCCGTCGTCGTGATGTTCGACCCGCGCACACTGTGGGACATCGCGGACACACTGCCCTATCGCCGCGCGCGCGAACACGTCGCGCGCCGCACTAGCTGAAACAGTCGATGACCTATATCACAGCGGCCCAAGCCGGCTTCATGGCCTGCCATGCGTGCGGCCATGTCGACGAGCGCGCCACCCCGCCGGCCGGCGCGCACGAGCGCGTGCCGCCGCAGCGCTGCTCGCGCTGCGGCGCGCCGCTCCATCAGCGCAACCTCGACAGCATCCCGCGCACCTGGGCGCTCCTGATCGCCGCGGCACTCCTCTATATTCCGGCGAATCTGCTGCCGGTCTTGCACACGTCGTCGCTCGTCGGCAGCCAAGACGACACGATCATGAGCGGCGTCGTCTACTTCTGGACGTCGGGCGACTGGCCGCTCGCGATCATCATCTTCATCGCGAGCATCCTCGTGCCGATGCTCAAGCTCGTCGTGCTGACGCTGCTCACCATCACCGCGCAGCGACGCTCGCCCTGGCGCCCGCTGGAGCGCGCGAAGCTCTATCGGCTCGTCGAGCGGATCGGCCGCTGGTCGATGCTCGACGTGTTCGTGATCACGCTCACCGTTTCGCTCGTGCGCTTCAATTCGCTCGCCGTCATCACGGCGGGCTGGGGCGCGCTCGCGTTCGCGTCGGTCGTCGTGCTGACGATGATCGCCGCCATGCAATTCGACCCTCGGCTTATCTGGGACAACGTGGACCACTCAGGACAACACGATGAATAGCCCGCAAGGACCGTCACACAACGCGCCACGCGGCACGGAGCCTGGCGGAACCGGCGGCGGCTCCGGCCTGCCGCCCGACATTCCCGATCCGATCCAGGTGCGCAAGAGCGGCTGGCTGCCGTCGCTCGTCTGGCTGATTCCGCTCATTGCCGCGCTGATCGGCGTGGCGCTCGTCGCGAAGGCGGTGGTCGACCGCGGCCCGACCATCACGATCAGCTTCTCCAGCGCGGAAGGGCTCGAGCCGGGCGGCAAGACGAAGGTCAAGTACAAGGATGTCGATATCGGCTCGGTGAGGACCATCACGCTGTCGAAGGACCGCTCGCGCGTCATCGTCGAAGTGCAGTTGACCAAGGAGGCCGAGAACTTCGCGGTCAAGGACACGCGCTTCTGGGTCGTGCGTCCGCGCATCGGCACGAGCGGCGTGTCGGGCCTCAATACGCTGCTCTCGGGCGCTTACATCGGCGTCGACGCCGGCAAATCGGCCGAGGGCCAGACCGAGTTCGTCGGGCTCGAAACGCCGCCCGCGGTGACGGGCGACCAGAAGGGCCATCAATACACGCTGCGCGGCGATTCGCTCGGCTCGATCGATATCGGCTCGCCGGTGTTCTACCGGCGCGTGCAGGTCGGCCAGGTGGTGGGCTTCTCGCTCGACAAGGACGGCACCGGCGTGACCATCGGCGTCTTCATCAATGCGCCGTACGATCAGTACGTCGGCACCAACTCGCGCTGGTGGCACGCGAGCGGCGTCGACCTGCGCCTCGATTCGAGCGGCCTGAAGCTCAATACGCAGTCGCTCGCGACGGTGATCGTCGGCGGCCTGGCGTTCCAGTCGCCGCCGGGGCAGGCGGTCGGCGAGCCGGCGCCCGTCAACACGGTGTTCCGGCTGTCGGCCGACGAAAGCGCGGCGATGCGCGAGCCGGACGGTCCGGCGCTGACGGTCGTGATGAAGTTCAACCAGTCGCTGCGCGGGCTCTCGCCGGGCGCGACGGTCGATTTCCGCGGCATCGTGCTCGGCGAAGTGACGAACATCGGGGTCGACTACGACCCGAAGGCGCGCAACTTCACGATGCCGGTGACGATGAACCTGTACCCCGACCGCCTCGGCCGGCGCTTCCGCGAATCGGTCGAGAGCGGCGGCACGGCGGCCGGCAAGGCACTGCTCACGGAACTCGTCGCGCACGGCCTGCGCGGTCAATTGCGAACCGGCAACCTGCTGACGAGCCAGCTTTATGTCGCGCTCGACATGTTCCCGAAGGCGCCGCCCGTGAAAGTGGACGCGGACCGCGCGCCGCTCGAGCTGCCGACCGTGCCGAACACGCTCGACGAACTGCAGCTGCAAGTGGCGGACATCGCGAAGAAACTCGATCAGGTGCCGTTCGATCAAATCGGCGCAAACCTGAACAGCGCCTTGAAGAACGCCGACAACCTGTTCAAGCAGCTCGACACGCAAGTGGCGCCGCAAGCGCGCGACACGCTGGCGGCCGCGAAGCAGACGTTCGGCGCCGCGCAGGCCACGCTGGAGCAGGATTCGCCGCTGCAGTCCGATGTTCATCAGGCGCTCACCGAACTCACGCGCACGCTGCAGTCGCTGAATGCGCTGTCCGATTATCTGGAACGACACCCCGAGTCGCTGTTGCGCGGCAAACCAGGAGATAAACCATGAGCGTCGACCGGCTGACCTCTGCCGCGCGTGCGTCCGGCCCAACGTCCGCGCTGCAGACTGCGCTGCGATTCGCCGCTTGCGCCGCGGGCGTGGCCGCGCTCGCGGCCTGTTCGTCGCCGCCCAGCCGCTTCTACACGCTCGGTGCGGGCGGCGCGCCCGTCGGCGCCTCCGCGCCTGCCGCGGCATCGCCGGCTCCGGCGAATCCCGCGCTCTTGATCGAAGTGCCGCCTATCGACGTCCCATCGCAGGTCGCGAGGAATCAAATCGTCGTGCGCTCGAACGGCTCGCAAGTCGACGTGCTCGAACAGGAACGCTGGGCGTCGCTGCCTGGCGACGAGATCCGTCGCGCGCTGTCGGGCGACCTGACGCGGCGGCTCGGCACCATCGACGTATCCGGCTCGCCCTACCCGGGCGGCGTGCCCGTCTACCGGATCAGCGTCAACGTGCAGCGCTTCGAATCGTGGCCCGGGTCGCAGGCCGTCCTCGAAGCCGTGTGGAGCGTGCGCGCGGTCGGTACGCGCTCGGTGCTCACGTGCCGCACGCTCGCCGCCGAGCCGGTTGGCCCCGGCATCGACGCGCTCGTCGACGGTCACCGGCGCGCGGTCGATCAGATGTCGGACGAGATCGCCACCGGCGTGCGCGCACTCGCCACCGCCCGACCGGCGCGCGAAACGCCCGGGAAGGCGGGCTCGGACACCGCGACTGCACAGCCCGCCGCGGTGCCATGCCCCGCGGCGATGCCCTCCCCGGCTCCCACGGCCGGAGCCACGGCGCCGGCCGCCGGCTGACGCATCCGGTCGAGTCGATGCTTCGGGCTCCTGACCGGCGCGCTGCGCCGGTCTGCGAACCGATCTTCGTTTTCCTAACCATGTGAATGGAATCCCACGGCCCTCGTGCCGCTGGATGCCAAAAGCAAGCTTATGTTTCGATCCCTCACCACCCTCGTCAAAAAATGGCGAGCCTCGCGCAATGCCGGCCACCAGCTCGACACGCTGCTCGCAACGGCCGATGCCGGCGCGCCATTTGCAGAGCGCAGCGAATGGCTCATCGAACTCGCACACTGGATTCGCCGCAAAGGCACCGTGCAGGCCGCCGGCAGCGAGGCGAACGATGCCGGCGCCGGGCCACGCGACGCCGAGCGCCCCAAATCCGAACACACGCGGCTGCGCCATCTGTTCCGCGTGCTGGATCGCAATCCTGAATGGAGGGCGAACGTCGCCGCCATCCTGCAGGCGACGCTGCACGAAAGCGACGCCATTTCGCTGCTGTGCGACGCGGGCATGCCGGTTCAGTCGGGTTTTTTCGGGGCGATCTTCGATCGCTTCCAATCGTCGCTGATCCCTCCTGCTCCGAATCAGCGCGACTTGAGCGCGCTCGTCACGTTGATGTTCCCGTCGGAGAACGACGCCGAATGGATCGAGTCGCTGCCGCTCGACTTGCTAGCGCAATTGCGCGCGCTGCTCGACTACGAGGCGGCGGAAAACGACAAGCACAAACCTGTCGCGCTGTCAGGCGATCTGCTGACGGCGCTGCACAGCCTGATCTGCCAGATCAGCTCGACGGGCCTGTCGCAAACGGTGAGAAGCCGTCTCGACGACGAAGATTCCCGCATGCCGCTCGAGAAGCAATCGTTCTACCGGCTGACGCGCGCGATGCTCGCGGTCGAGACCGCCAATACCGCCGTCGAGGAAGGCGGCGAGCCGGAACAGCAACTGCTGCACGAAGTGAACTATCTGCGCGTGCTGCTCGACGAGTGCCGCGCCGCCGTCGACCGGGTGTTCGCGCATCTGTACCGCAACGGCGTGAGCGTCGACATCGTGTTCCAGGTGGAACGGATGCGCATGCGCATCCTGCGCGCCGAGCACCTGCTCGACGCCTGGATGGCCGGCGACGATCTGCGCGAAGGAGCGCGCCTCGCCGCCGAGCTCGTCGACGCGAATCAGGCGAGCCAAAGCGTATCGCACCTTTTGCGCAGCAACTTCGCGCTGCTCGCGCGCAAGGTGGTCGAGACGAGCGCGGACGTCGGCGAACACTACATCGCGCGCGACCGCAGCGAGTATCTGACGATGCTGCGGATGGCGGCGGGCGGCGGCCTCGTGACGGTCGTGACCGTGTGCGTGAAATTCGGGATCACGGGCGTGCATCTGCAATCGATGATCGAGGGCCTCTTCGCCGGCATCAACTACGCGGCGAGCTTCACGCTGATGCACTTCCTGCATTTCACGCTGGCGACCAAGCAGCCGGCGATGACCGCGCCGACCATCGCGCGCGAGCTCGACGGCACGGGCACGCCGAGCGGCCTCAACGCGTTTGTCGCGTCGGTGATCGCGCTGATCCGCACGCAGTCGGCCGCGATTTTCGGCAACGTGATGCTGGTGGTGCCGTTTTGCCTGCTCGTCCAGATACTGTTCAGGGCCGTGCTGCATACGGACGTGATCTCGCACGAAAAAGCGCATCACACGCTGCAATCGTTCTCGCTCCTCGGACCGACGCCGTTCTACGCTGCGCTGACGGGCGTGCTGCTATGGTCGTCGAGCCTGATCGCGGGATGGGCCGACAACTGGTTCGTGCTGCACCGCGTAGGCGACGCGCTCGCCTACAACCGGCGCTTGAGGATGACGCTCGGCGCGGCCGGCGCGGCGCGGCTCGCGAAGTTCTGCCGCTCGAACATTGCGGGCGTGGTGGGCAACGTGGGCCTCGGCCTGATGCTCGGCCTCGTGCCTGCGATTCTCACCGCGTTCGCGTTCACGTTCGAAGTGCGCCACGTGACGCTATCCGCGGGTTCGATCGGCGTCGCGGCCGGCGTGCTCGGCACGGACATCCTGCACACCGGCGAATTCTGGTGGGCGGTGGCTGGCGTGATGAGCATGGCGATCCTGAACGTCGCTGTCAGCTTTGCATTCGCGTTCCATATGGCCGTGCGTTCGCGCAGCTTGCGTCCCACGGCCGTGCGCTCGCTCGTGCGTGCCGTGCGCAGTTCGGTGCTGAAGAATCCGCTGCAGCTCGTGTGGCCGGTCAAATCCGGCGATGAGCGCTCGGTCAGCGGGTTGAAGACGGATTGAGCCGTACATGACTCGCTCGCCGCGCGACTTCGTCGTCGAACGTCGCGCAGCCTGACGGCTTCCCGGCCCATGTCGCCAGCTCGGCGAATGGGCCGGCGGCGCCGGAGCCCGCGCCGCGTACAATGGCGTACTTTGCAATAATCGGCGCCGCTCCATGTCCTCCCCTGCCCCGTTCGACTTTTTCCTCCCCTGCCCGCGCGGGCTCGAAGCCGCGCTTGCCGCCGAGCTCGCGGAGATCGGCGCGCGCCACGCCGGTGCGGGTCAGCTCGAAGCGGGCGCGCAAGTGCCGGGCGGGGTGCATTTTCGCGGCGGCTGGAAAGCCGGCATGGCGGCGAACCTGCATTCACGGATCGCGAGCCGCGTGCTCCTGAAAATCGCGCATCGCCCGTATCGAAACGAGCAGGACATCTACGCACTCGCCGCCGAGCAGCGCTGGGAACAGTGGTTCTCGGCGAACGAAACGCTGCGCGTCGACATCACCGCGATCAAATCGCCGCTGCGCAGCCTCGAATTCGCGACGCTGCGCGTGAAGGACGCCGTCTGCGACCGGCTGCGCGAAGTCAGCGGCGCGCGTCCGAGCATCGACACCGCGCAGCCCGACGTGCGCATCTTCGCGTTCCTGACCGCGACCGACTGCACGCTTTATCTCGACACCTCGGGCGAGCCGCTCTTCAAGCGCGGCTGGCGGCTCGACAAGGGCGCGGCGCCGCTGCGCGAAAATCTCGCCGCGGGCATCCTGCGGCTCACCGGATGGACGGCGGGCACGCCGCTCTACGATCCGATGTGCGGCAGCGGCACGTTCCTCGCCGAAGCCGCGCAGGTCGCGCTGAACATCGCGCCGGGCGTCGAGCGCCGCTTCGGATTCGAAAAACTCAAGCAATACGACGTCGCCGCGTGGCAGGCGCTCAAGGTTGAAGCCATGGATGCGAAGCGCGCGGCCCGTGCACCGCGCGCGGACCTGGAGATCTTCGGCAGCGATATCTCCGGCGACATGCTCGAGAAGGCGCGCGCGAACTTCGAGCGCGCAGGCTTGCCGCCGATCTCGCTCAAGCAGGTCGACGCGCGCGGCATGACGCCGCCCGCGGCGGCGCCGGGCATCCTCGTCGCGAATCCGCCGTATGGCGAGCGGATCGAAGTGCGCGGCCGCGGCCCGCGCGGCGAGATCCGCGAGCCCCGGCGCGGCGACGACAACGAAGGTTTCCGCCGCGTGCATACCGATACGCCCGACAGCGAATTCTTCCAATCGCTCGGCGACGCGCTCAAGCAGCGCTTTTCCGGGTGGCGCGCGTTCATCCTCACGTCCGATCGCAAGCTGCCCGGTCAGTTGCGGCTGCGCGAATCGGCGAAGACGCCGCTTTTCAACGGCGCGCTCGAATGCCGCCTGTTCCGCTTCGATCTGGTGACGGGCAGCGTCAAGCAGCGGCCGGCGGGCGATACGCCGGCTTGAACTGCGAGCCGCGCGGGTGATCCTGCGCGGACACCGCGTTGCCCGCTCGAAGCGCAGCGGAGCCAACGCGGCACGCGGCAAAGGCGTGCCGCGCATCACCTCAATCCCGCGGCGGCCAGCCTGAGCGCGAAGCCGTCGTCGGCAGCGGACGCCCGGTCTCGAGAAACGACTTCAAGCTCGACAGCCAGGCTGCTGACAGAACGCTGTCAGCAGGCCCGTCGCAGACTTCAATCACGCGCCATCCGGCGCTTTGTCCGGCTTACCGCCACTCTTTTCGGAGACCGTCATGTCTGCCGCCACTCTCGCATCCACCCGCGTGCTGTCCTGGTTCGAAATTCCCGCGATGGATTTCGAACGCGCCGTCCGCTTCTACGAAGCCGCGCTCGACGTCCCGCTCCAGCGCGAAATCTTCGGCGGCGTGCCGATGGCCGTGTTCGCGCACGAAGAAGGCGCCACGGGCGGCGCGATCGTCTTCAACCCGCAGCACGCGAAGCCGGCCGCCGATGGCGTGCTCGTGTATCTCGACGCGACGCCCACCGTCACCGGCGCGCTCGCGCGCATCGAGCGTGCCGGCGGCAAGAAGCACGGCCCGGCCGTCGAGCTGCCGAACAACATCGGCTATATCGCGTACTTCGCCGATAGCGAAGGCAACCGCGTCGGCCTGCATTCGCTGAAGCTCGCGTGATGTGAGTAGACGGCGGCGTCCGGAGCGCGGCGCTATCATCGCGGAATCGCCGCGATTCGACTGTTCGCCGTCCTTCTAACATGAAACAGCCCCCACGCTCACTTCGTTCGCTGCCCCCCGAGGGGGCGGTCAGTGCACTTGGGGCGGCCCGGCGCGCACTGACATGACCCGCCGCGCCGACCGCCTGTTTCAGATCGCCGAGTTGTTGCGCGGCCGGCGTCTCACCACCGCACAGCAGTTGTCGGAATGGCTGTCCGTGTCGCCGCGCACCGTGTACCGGGACGTGCGCGATCTGCAGTTGTCCGGCGTGCCGATCGAAGGCGAAGCGGGGATCGGTTACCGGCTGAGCCGTTCCGCGAGCCTGCCGCCGCTCACGTTCACCGCCGACGAACTGGCCGCACTCGCGGCCGGCGCGCGGATGATCGAGACCTGGGGCGGCGCCGGGCTCGCAGGCGGCGCCCGCAGCGCGCTCGCGAAAATCGCGTCCGCGATGCCCGCCGACAAGCGCGCGACGCTCGAACGCCTCGCGGTGTTCGCGCCGTCGTTTCATATCGACCGGGATTTTTCGGCAAAGGTGGATGCGCTTCATCGAGCCGTCGATACGCACCACGTCGTGAGCTTCGCGTATCGGGACCGGCTGGGGCAGGAGACCGAGCGGCGCGTATGGCCGCTCGGACTTGTCTACTGGGGCGGGCGCTGGACAATCGGCGCGTGGTGCGAGCTGCGTTCGGACTTCCGCAATTTCGACATCGCGCGCATGACGAGCGTCGAGCCGCACGAACCGTTTCCCGATGTCGAGGGAAGGCGGCTCGCGGATTATCTGCGGCGCGTCAACGCGCCTTCGAACTGACGGGCTGATGAAGAGCTCGATGCCGGTTGCATACAACTGCAAGCAGGCGTTGAGCGCGTTACAAGCAGCGGCAAATTGCGCATTCAATTAGTATAACTTTTCACATAGACTGTTGGGTTCCTTAGTCACGAATAAGTGGTGGCACGCTATCGCCGACGACTGCGCGGCCCACGGCGAAAAATTCACTATCCGCCCATTCAAAGCCACCAAACCATACGAGGGCTCAGCTCAATAAGACTGCGCCGCGCCTGCTGACGCCAAGCCAAACGCGCATACCGAAAACGGTATGCGCGCTGCACCCGCTCAATCGACGGACTTCACCATATCCTCGATCACCTTCTTCGCATCGCCGAAAACCATCATGGTCTTGTCCATGTAGAAGAGGTCGTTGTCGAGCCCCGCGTAGCCCGCCGCCATCGAGCGCTTGTTGACGATCACCGTGCGCGCCTTGTACGCCTCGATGATCGGCATGCCCGCGATCGGCGACTGCGGATCGTTCTTCGCCGCCGGATTCACTACGTCGTTCGCGCCGAGCACCAGCACCACGTCGACCTGGCCGAACTCGCCGTTGATGTCTTCCATCTCGTGGACGATCTCGTACGGCACTTCGGCTTCCGCGAGCAGCACGTTCATGTGCCCCGGCATGCGGCCCGCGACGGGGTGAATGGCGTACTTCACGTCGATGCCCTTCTCGACGAGCTTGTCGGTGAGTTCCTTCAGTGCGTGCTGCGCGCGTGCGACGGCCAGCCCGTAGCCCGGCACGATCACCACCGTCTCCGCGTTGCCGAGCATGAACGACGCATCCTCGGCCGAGCCCGACTTCACCGGCCGCTGCTCGGCCGCGCCGCCTGCCGCCGCCGCGCCCGGCTCGGTGCCGAAGCCGCCCAGCAGCACGTTGAAGAACGAGCGGTTCATCGCCTTGCACATGATGTACGACAGAATCGCACCGGACGAGCCGACCAGCGACCCGGCGATGATCAGCATCGCGTTGTTCAGCGAGAAGCCGATGCCCGCCGCCGCCCATCCCGAGTACGAATTGAGCATCGACACGACGACCGGCATATCCGCGCCGCCGATCGGGATGATGATCAGCACGCCGAGCGCGAACGCGATCAGCGTCATGATGATGAACGGCAGCCACGATTGCGTGAGGAAGAAGATCACGCCGAAGCCGATCATGCCGAGCGCGAGCATCAGGTTGATCAGGTGCTGCCCCGGGTAGACCACTGGCGCGCCCTGGAACAAGCGGAACTTGTACTTGCCCGAGAGCTTGCCGAACGCGATCACCGAACCGGAGAACGTGATCGCTCCGACGAACGTGCCGATGAAGAGCTCGATGCGGTTGCCGTAGGGCAGGAAACCCGGCACCGAATTGTCGGGATCGACGAGGCCGAACGCAGCCGGCTCCGACACCACCGCATAGGCGATGCACACCGCCGCCAGACCGATCAGCGAGTGCATCGCCGCGACGAGTTCCGGCATCTTCGTCATCTCGACGCGCGCGGCGATATACGCCCCCACCGCGCCGCCCACCACCAGCGCCGCGAACAGCAGGCCGAGCCCGAGGCCCAGATTCGAGCCGAGCGCGGCTGCCTGCTTCATGATCAGCGTGACGGTCGTGCCGATCGCGATCGCCATGCCGACCATCCCGAACATATTGCCGGCGCGCGCGCTCTTCGGATTCGACAGCCCCTTGAGCGCCTGGATGAAGCACACCGATGCCACGAGGTACAGCAGCGTAACGACGTTCATGCTCATTTACGCACCCTCCTTCGGACCGGCGATCTTTTTGGGCTCTTTCTTCTTGAACATCTCGAGCATTCGCCGGGTGACCAGGAACCCGCCGAACACGTTGACCGCCGCGAGCGCGACCGCGACCGGGCCGAAGAACTTGCCGGGGCCGACCGTCAGGCCCGTGGCGAGCATCGCGCCGACGATCACGATCGCCGAGATCGCGTTGGTGACCGCCATGAGCGGCGTATGCAGCGCGGGGGTCACGTTCCAGACGACGTGGTAGCCGACGTACACCGCCAGCACGAAGATGATCAGATTGATGACCGTGTGATTGATGATTTCCATCGCCGTCCCCTTAAGCCTTGCGCGTGACTTCGCCGTCGCGGGCCAGCAGCGTGGCCGCGACGATGTCGTCCGCGAGATCGATGTTGAGCGTGCCTTCCTTCGTGACGATCAGCTTCAGGAAGTCGAGCAGGTTGCGCGCGTAGAGCGACGAGGCGTCCGCCGCGACCATGGACGCAAGATTCGTGAAGCCGACGATCGTCACGCCGTGCCTCACCACCACCTGATCGGCCTCGGTGAGCGGGCAGTTGCCGCCCCGTCGTCCATTGTGGCCTTCGAACTCGGGGCCGCGTCCGGCCGCCAGGTCGACGATCACCGAGCCGGGTTTCATGGCCTGCACGGTGTCGATGGAGATCAGCGTCGGTGCGGGGCGCCCCGGGATCAGCGCGGTCGAGATGACGATGTCGGCTTGCTTCGCGCGCTCGTGGACCGCCACCGACTGCCGCGCCAGCCAGCTCGGCGGCATCGGCCGCGCATAGCCGCCGACGCCTTCGGCCGCTTCGCGCTCTTCTTGCGTTTCGTAAGGCACGTCGATGAACTTCGCGCCGAGCGATTCGATCTGCTCCTTGACGGCGGGCCGCACGTCGGAAGCTTCGATCACCGCGCCCAGGCGCTTGGCCGTGGCAATCGCCTGCAAGCCCGCGACGCCCGCGCCCAGCACCAGCACGCGCGCGGCTTTTACGGTGCCCGCGGCGGTCATCAGCATCGGCAGGAAGCGCGGATAGCGCTCGGCGGCGACGAGCACCGCCTTGTAGCCGGCGATGTTCGCCTGCGACGACAGCACGTCGAGACTCTGCGCGCGCGTCGTGCGCGGCGCGGCTTCGAGCGCGAACGCGGCAACCCCGGCGCTCGCCAGCAGCGCGGCGTTCTCGGCGTTGAAAGGATCGAGCATGCCGACGAGCACGGCGCCGCGCTTCATCAGCGGCAGCTCGGCTTCGGTGGGAGATTGGACCTTGAGAACGAGATCGGCGCCGAACGCGGCAGCCGCATCGACGAGCTCCGCGCCCGCGGCGGCGAATGCTTCGTCGGTGAAGCTCGCCGCGGTGCCGGCGCCCCTCTGAATCGTGACGCGATGACCCTGGCCGACGTATTTCTTGACTGTCTCGGGCGTCGCGGCGACGCGCGTTTCGTTCGCACGTGTCTCGGCTGGCACTCCGATGTGCATTGTTGATTCCTCCTCTGCCTTCTTGTTGTAAAGCGAAGATCGACCGGCGAAGCACGCCGGCTCTTACAGTAACGGCCACTTAGGGCCACGGATTCACCGCGTCACTTTAACCGAAACTGCGCGAGCGCTGGAATTTGGTCCAACCCGACAGGTCGCGTGCCGGCGCAGGTCCGGCAGCCCGGCCGGGCAAACGGTAAAATGCGCGTCTATGAAACCGGAAACCTGGGCCCCGCATGTGACGGTGGCGGCGATCGTCGAGCGCGACGGGCGTTTTCTCGTCGTCGAAGAACATACCTCCGACGGTTTGCGCATCAACCAACCGGCCGGTCACTTGGAGGCGGGCGAAACGCTCGTCGAAGCAGTCGTGCGCGAGACCCTCGAGGAAACGGCGCATCCGTTCACGCCCGAGGCGCTGGTCGGCGTCTACATGGCGCATTTCTTCAGTACGCGCCGGGCCGCCCCAGGCGTACTGACGCCCCCTCGGGGGGCAGCGAACGCAGTGAGCGTGGGGGCTGTTTCAGCCCAGCCGGATAGCTGCGGCACCACTTACTTGCGCTTCACGTTCTGCGGGAAAAGCGGCAAGGTGCTGGCGGAACGCGCGCTCGACGCCGACATCGTCCGCACGCTGTGGCTCACCGCCGACGAGTTGCGCGCCTGCACCGAGCGCCACCGTACGCCGCTCGTCATGCATTGCGTCGACGATTACCTCGCAGGCCGGCGCTTCCCGCTCGACTTCGTGCACACGCATTCGGTCGGGCCCAAGACAGAAAGTCAGTGAATCCATGAGCAAGCAACGAGTGGTGGTGGGCATGTCGGGCGGCGTCGATTCGTCGGTGACCGCGTGGCTGCTCAAAGAACAGGGGTACGAAGTCGTCGGCCTCTTCATGAAGAACTGGGAAGACGACGACGACAGCGAGTACTGTTCGACGCGGCAGGACTGGATCGACGTCGTCTCGGTCGCCGACTTGATCGGCATCGACGTCGAGGCGGTCAACTTTGCCGCCGAATATAAGGACCGCGTCTTCGCGGAGTTCCTGCGCGAGTACTCGGCCGGCCGCACGCCGAACCCCGACGTGCTCTGCAACGCCGAGATCAAGTTCAAGGCGTTTCTCGATCACGCGATGTCGCTTGGCGGCGAGACGATCGCGACCGGGCACTATGCGCGCGTGCGCGAATTCGACGGCCGCTTCGAGCTCTTGAAAGCGCTCGACCCAACGAAGGACCAGTCGTACTTCCTGCACCGCCTGAACCAGGCGCAGCTTTCGAAGACGCTCTTCCCGCTGGGCGAGATTCCGAAAACGAAAGTCCGCGAGATCGCCGCGCAGATCGGCCTGCCGAACGCGAAGAAGAAGGATTCGACCGGGATCTGCTTCATCGGCGAACGGCCGTTCCGCGACTTTCTGAACCGCTACCTGCCGACGCAACCGGGACCGATGAAGACGCCGGACGGCAAGACCGTCGGCGAGCATATCGGGCTCGCGTTCTACACGTTCGGGCAGCGCAAGGGGATTGGGCTCGGCGGCAGCAAGACGGGCAGCGGCGAGCCGTGGTTCGTCGCGGGCAAGGACATTCCGTCCAATACGCTCTACGTCGCACAGGGGCACGACCATCCGTGGCTGCTGTCGGAAACGCTGATCGCGGGCAACCCGAGCTGGGTCGCGGGTGCGGCACCCGAGCCCGGCAAGCGCTGCGGCGCGAAGACCCGCTACCGGCAGGCCGACGCGGCCTGCACGTTCGCCACGGCCGACGCCTTTAGCGGCTCCAACGGATCCGAAGGCGAGCCTTTCGAATTGGGGTTCGCTACCGCGCAATGGGCCGTCACGCCCGGCCAGTCCGCCGTGCTCTACGACGGCGACATCTGCCTCGGCGGCGGCATCATCGAGCACGCCGCCACCGCTCAGCCGGCCACCCGCCGCCCCGAAGCGGCGCTCCTCGCAGCACGCTGAAACTTATTGCGGGTAGACTTGGCGCTCGCCGTTGCGGCGGCCCGTGACCGCTTTGGAGCCCTTATGTTCTCTCGACGCTATCTTGCAATGTGGTGCGCCGTGCTGCTCTTGGTGGCCGGCGCCATCCTCGCGGCGCGGCATTCGATCTCGTGGCCGTGGGTCCTGCTCCCGCTCGCGCTCGTCGCGTTCGGCCTCTTCGACCTGAGACAGGAACGCCACAGTATCCTGCGCAACTACCCGCTGTGGGGCCACCTGCGCTTCATGTTCGAGTTCATCCGGCCGGAGATCCGCCAGTACTTCGTCGAAGACGATACCGACGAAAAACCGTTTTCGCGCGCCCAGCGCAGCATCGTCTACCAGCGCTCGAAGAACGAAGTCGACAGCCGCCCGTACGGCACCGAGCTCGACGTCAAAGCCGTCGCGCACGAGTGGATCAGCCATTCGCTCGCCCCGACCCAGCTCGCCGGACACGATTTCCGCATCACCGTCGGCGCCGACCGCGCGCAGCCGTACTCGATGTCGATCTTCAACGTTTCGGCGATGAGCTTCGGCTCGCTGTCGGCGAACGCGATCCGCGCGCTGAACCTAGGTGCCAAGAAAGGCAACTTCGCGCACGACACCGGCGAAGGCTCGATGTCGAAATATCACCGCGAGCACGGCGGCGACATCATCTGGGAGGTCGCCTCGGGCTACTTCGGCTGCCGCAACGACGACGGCACGTTCAACGCCGACAAGTTCGCGAAGCAGGCACGCGAGCCGCAAGTGAAAATGATCGAAGTGAAGCTGTCGCAAGGCGCGAAGCCCGGCCACGGCGGCGTGCTGCCGGCCGCGAAGATCACGCCGGAGATCGCGGAGACGCGCGGGGTGCCGATGGGCCGCGACTGTATCTCGCCCGCGTCGCACTCGGAGTTCTCGACGCCGCGCGGCCTGCTCGAATTCGTCGACCGTCTGCGCAACCTGTCGGGCGGCAAGCCGACCGGCTTCAAGCTCTGCATCGGCCATCCATGGGAATTCTTCGGCATCGCGAAGGCCATGCTGGAGACGGGGATTGCGCCGGACTTCATCGTCGTCGACGGCGCCGAAGGGGGCACGGGCGCGGCGCCGCTCGAATTTACCGACCACGTGGGCGTGCCGCTGCAGGAGGGCTTGCTCCTCGTTCACAACACGCTCGTCGGCATCGGTTTGCGCGACAGGATCCGTATCGGCGCGAGCGGCAAGATGATCACCGCGTTCGATATCGCGAAGACGCTCGCGATCGGCGCAGACTGGGTGAACGCCGCGCGCGGCTTCATGTTCGCCGTGGGCTGCATCCAGGCGCAGACCTGCCACACCGGCCGCTGCCCGACCGGCGTCGCGACGCAGGACCCGGTGCGCCAGCGCGCGATCGTCGTGCCCGACAAGGCCGACCGCGTCTTCAACTTCCATCACAACACGCTGCACGCGCTGCAGGAGATCATCCAGGCGGCGGGCCTCGAACATCCGTCCGACCTGCGCGCCCATCACATCGTGCGGCGCGTGTCGTCTCATGAGGTGAAGCTGATGTCGCAGCTGTTGTGCTATCTCCAGCCGAACGATCTCTTGACCGGCAACTATCGCTACTGGCTGTACGAGAATTGGTGGCCGCTCGCGCGCAGCGATTCGTTTGCGTTGAAGGACGACGGCGCGATGGCGGCCTGAGCGAGGCAAGCGCTCAAGTTTGCGGCCGGCACATCAGCGACCAACGCTGAAGGGCTGCCAACAAGTAGTCGGCGATCAACGCCACCCCGCCCAACGCGATCATCGCCGCCAACACGCCGCTCGCGTTGAACTCGCGCAGCGAACTCGCGATCACGCACCCGATTCCCTGCGTCGCGCCGAGAAACTCGCCGGCGAGCGTTCCGGCGAGCGCCAGCGCAAACGCCATGCGCAGGCTCGCGAGCGCCCCGCGCAGCGCTGCGGAAATCACCTCGGGGACGGTCGGGCGCCGCGCCGCAGACGTCGAACCGTCACCGCGAAGCGTGCTGTCGACCTCGGACGCGCGCTGGTACGCATTCCCGAACGCGATGAAGAACGCCATCACAACGGCGAGCGCGATCTTCGACGTCATCCCCGAACCCAGCGCGATCACGAAGATCGCGCCGAGCACGATCAGCGGCAACGCGTTGGCGATCCTGATGTAAAAGCCGAACACCTCGGCAAGCAGCGTATTGCGAACGAGAACGATCGCGCCCCCCGCCCCCGCGATCGATCCCACGACGAGTCCCAGCAAGGCCTCCTCGAACGTGACCTGCAGTTGCACGAGAAGCGGCCCTTGAGCGGTGCCTTCGCGAAACCAATAAAAGAGCTGCAGCGCGATCGCCGACGGCATCGAATAGAAGAACGGATCGAGCCAATTGCGCCGCGCGGCGAATTCCCATCCGATCGCCACCAGCAGCACCAGCGCGACGCGCAGGCCGATCACGAGCTTGCGCCGCGAGCGTGGTGGCTTGCGTCCGGTGAGTTCGGCTTGCCCGGGTCCCGCATCTGCGATGCGAGACGGCACGCCATGAGACATGGGTTGATTCATCGCCGTCCGCCTTGACTGAGCTCTTGAGAACACCGTACACGTCGGCCCGCACGGGGTCCGTGCGGACACGAACAATGGCTTGCCGGCGCGGCGAATGATGATCGGAATGTCGGACTATCGGCGGCTGCGCGGCAATATTTTCCTTTACCGCGCAGCGCTTCGGCTCAAGCCGGAACGGTATCGATAAACGACTGCCGCTGGGACAGCTTCGCGAAATGCTTGTCGAGATTCGGGTGCTTGTCGCGCCAGCTCGATTCCGGAAAGCGGAAGTCGAGATAGCCGAGCACGCAACCCAGCGCGATGTCGGCGAGCGAATAGTGGTTGCCGGTGCACCAAGCATTGCCGCCGAGCCCCTGCGACATGGCGACGAGCCCTTCGTCGACCTTGCGCTGCTGGCGCTCGACCCACGATTCGACGCGATGCGCCTCCGGACGCTGCGTGCTCTCCACGCGAATCAGCACGGCCGCGTCGAGAATGCCATCGGCAAGCGCTTCCCAGCAGCGCACTTCGATGCGCTCGCGCCCCGACTGCGGAATCAGCTTGCCGACCGGCGACAACGTATCGACGTATTCACAGATCACACGCGAATCGAACACCGCTTCCCCGTCTTCCATCACCAGGCACGGCACCTTCCCGAGCGGATTGAACTGGTGAATACCCGTGTTCGGCGCCCAGACATCCTCGAGCACCAATTGGTAGTCGATTTTCTTTTCGGCGAGCACGACCCGCGCCTTGCGGGTAAACGGGCTGCTGAGCGAACCGATTAATTTCATCATCTGCTTTTCTCAATTTTGAGAGGAAGAGTATACGTTGCCGACGATCATACCGGCGGTCGCCAGACGCCATCATATCGGCCGTTTCAGGCATGTGGATGGAATGCAACAGCGCGGCCGGCGGGGCCCCCCTCTAACGACAACGCGGCACGGTGCCCGCCGGATGACCGGCGCGCGCTCGACTTAAAAGTGTTGATGAATGGAGCGCCCCCAACTTGGGGCGGCCCGGCGTTTTCTTGAGAGCGCTACAATCGCACGATGAATCAGCCGACCGAACTCTCCCTTGCCGCCGGCGCCCCGAAGGAAGTCCCCTTGGGGGACGCCCGGAAGGAAGTCCCTCGCCTCGCAGGAAGCCCCCTTCGGGGAGTGGAGGACATCTACCGCGGCCGCCGCGAACGCGTGCTCACCGCGCTGCGCGCCGCGGGCGGCGGACTCGCCATCGTCCCGACCGCGCGCGAAGCGCTGCGCAACCGCGACGCCGACTACCCCTACCGGCACGACAGCTACTTCTATTACCTGACCGGCTTTGCCGAGCCGCAAGCCGTGCTCGTGCTCGATGCCGGCGCAGCGCCGGGCGAGCCGGCGTCGATCCTCTTCTGCCGCGAGAAGGACCCGGCGCGCGAGACCTGGGAGGGCTTCCGTTTCGGCCCGGAAGGCGCGCGCGAAACGTTTGGCGTCGACGCCGCGTTCCCGATCGACGCACTCGACACCAAGATGCCGCGCCTGATCGCCGATGCCCCTGCGCTGCACTACGGATTCGGTGCGTCGGCGGAACTGGACGACCAGGTGCGCCGCTGGCTCGACGCGGTGCGCGCGCAAAGCCGCAGCGGCGTGGTGGCGCCCGCCGCGCTGCGCGACCTGCTGCCGGTGCTCGACGAGATGCGGCTCATCAAGGACGACCACGAGCTCGCGATCATGCGCCGCGCCGCCAGAATATCGGCCGAGGCGCACCGCCGCGCGATGCAGGCGTGCCGCCCGGGAGTCCGCGAGTACGAACTCGAAGCGGAACTGCTGTACACGTTCCGCCGCCGCGGCGCCCAGGCTCCGGCCTACGGTTCGATCGTCGCCGCCGGCGCCAACGCGTGCGTGCTGCACTACCCAGCCGGCAACGCGGTCGCCAAGGACGGCGACCTGATCCTGATCGACGCCGCCTGCGAACTCGACGGCTACGCGTCCGACATCACCCGCACCTTCCCGGCGAACGGCCGTTTCTCCCCGGCCCAGCGCGAGCTGTACGACATCGTGCTCGCCGCCCAGCAAGCCGCCATCGACGCGACCCGCGCCGGCGCGCACTTCGACACCCCGCACCAGGCCGCCGTGCGCGTGCTGTCGCAAGGGCTCCTCGACACGGGCATCGTCGACCGCCAGCGCTTCGCGTCGGTCGACGACGTGATCGCCGAGCGCGCCTACGCGCCGTTCTACATGCACCGCACGGGCCACTGGATCGGCATGGACGTGCACGACTGCGGCGACTACCGCGAACGGCATGCCGCGCCGGACGAAACGGGCACGCCGTCGTCGCGCTTGCTGAAACCGTCGATGACGCTCACGATCGAACCCGGCCTTTACGTGCGCGCGAGCGAAAACGTGCCGGAGCGTTATTGGAACATCGGCATTCGCATCGAAGACGACGCGATCGTCACCCCCGGCGGCTGCGAGCTGATGACGCGCGACGTGCCGGTCAAGGCCGACGAGATCGAAGCGCTGATGCGTGAAGCACAGGCCGGCACGCCGGGCGAATGAACAGCGAATCCGTACGATGAAAGACGCACCCGCGGCCGGCGCGCACCCGGCAACCACCGCCGCTGCCGAGCAGCCATTCGATTTCGACGTGACGATCGTCGGCGCCGGGCCAGTGGGCCTCGGGCTCGCCGCCTGGCTCGCGCGGCGCAGCGCGACGCGGGCGCTGTCGATTGCGCTCGTCGACGCGCGCGAACCCGAAAGCGCGTCCGGCGACCCGCGCGCGATCGCCGTCTCGCAAGGCAGCCGCATGCTGCTCGAACCGCTCGCAGCATGGCCCGCGGACGCGACCGCCATCGAACGCATTCACGTGTCGCAGCGCGGCCACTTCGGACGCACGCTGATCGAACACGACGAGCATGAACTGCCCGCGCTCGGCTACGTCGCGCGCTATGGGTCGATCGTGAATACGCTTGCGCGCGCCGTGCGTGGCACGCACGTCCGCTGGTTCACATCGACGTCGGCCCTGCCGCCGCTGCGCGGACACGACAGCGTCACGCTGCCGATCGAGAACGCACAGGGCGCACGCAGCCTGCGCACGCGCGTTCTCGTGAACGCGGAAGGCGGCGTGTATCACGACCAGCGCCGCACCGGCTCGAGCCTCGAGCGCGCGGACGGCGGCCAGGCCGGCAGCACGCGCGACTACAAGCAGACCGCGCTTGTCGGCACCGTCACCGTGTCGGCGCCGCAGCCGCATGTCGCGTGGGAGCGCTTCACGTCCGAAGGGCCGATCGCGCTCTTGCCGATGGGCGGCCCGCGCAACGCGGACTACTCGCTCGTCTGGTGCTCGGATCCCGACGAGGCCGCGCGCCGGGCACAGCTTCCGGACGCCGAGTTCCTCGCCGAGCTCGGCACGGCGTTCGGCTCGCGCATGGGGCGCTTCGAAGCGATCACCGGCCGGGCGTCGTTCCCGCTCGGACTGAATGCCGTCGACATGCTCGTCAAAGGGCGCATCGTCGCCATCGGCAATGCCGCGCAAACGCTGCATCCGGTCGCAGGCCAAGGGCTGAACCTCGGTTTGCGCGATGCGCATGCGCTCGCCGATGCGCTTTCCGAATTCGGCGCGACGCCGCTTGCGCTGGCGTCGTTCGCCGAACGCCGCGCGCTCGACCGGCGCCTGACGATCGGCGCCACCGACACGCTCGCCCGCCTCTTCACGATCGACTTCGCGCCGCTCGCGACGCTGCGCGGGCTGGCGCTGGCGGCGCTCGAACTGATGCCCGCGGCCAAGACGGCGCTCGCGCGACAAATGATGTTCGGGCAACGTCGCTGACGTTCCGCTCCCCCGCTCATCCGAGCTTACGAGTCGTAGAGGTAGGGGCAGTTCATCAGAAAAAAGCGACACTGGTGGAAGCACCGCTACTTGGGTTACGGCAGTTTGGCCCGCAGCTTGTCTAACCATGTTGGGGGCAGCGTTACGAATCCTTCCCCGTCCTTGGCGTTGAAGTCGTATTGCACATCGTTGCCTATCCAAAGCAAGCGTGGAACCTCGGGGTCGACATAGCTTCGCTCCGCCAGCAGTTCGCCACTACGCGCGTCATAGAGCCGGAACACTACACCCCACTCGTTCGGCAAATAGCACGTTTCCCCGATGTAGTTTTCGACGGTTTCGCGCCGGCACTCACGCGCCCCGGACCGGTTCAGCGCATCATAGCAATATGGCATGCTCGCAATTACCACTGCCAACACAGCTAGTCTGAAAAGTCGCACTCGCCTTGGCTTGGGATCCCTCATAGGTCAAACTCGACAATTAGTGGCACTTTCAACCTGAGCAGCCTTTTATCCGAGTACAAAACCAGATCGCCACCTTGCCCGTGCTTGAGTTGCCATTGCCGATAATCCTTATTGCGGACGGGGTAATAGATGTTGCCGTCTGAAATCATGCCGTCCCTGGCAACGGGAAACATAGGCCAATCCCACGTTGTCATCTCTCCGGCGAGAGTGGCCCCAGGCACGATGATAAATCCCTTTTTATTCCAATGCCCCAAGTATTGCGAACCGCTCTTGATAGCGCCGTGCAGGTATGAATTATTGCGATCATGGAATGTAAAAACATCTCGCATGTAGATTGCGATGTCGTGCACCTCGACGCGCATGCGCCCGCCTTGCCTCCCATAAAAATAGTGGCCACCAATTGCAGCATTAAGAGTAAAAGCACCAAGTGATCCATATAGATCATCCATGAACAGGCCATTTGGCGCAGCAGCACCTCTCAAGAACATGAATAATTTATCCGAAAAACCGGAATCCACCTTCGTTAACTGAAATTGAAATTCCTTATGGTACTGATGCATATTTCTTTCGCTTAATTTCCATCCGTCGCGATAGTAGGGTGACGGATTGTGGCGCCCAAACATTCTAATGATCTCTCGCCTTGCCGCGTTCGAGTGGATCTCCACATCTATTAGCTCATCATACTTCTCTTTTGCACGCGGAAAACCCAATATCCAATCCAGCTTGAACATGTTTGTATCAATCATGCTTGGCGGAAACGGCTTCCCATTCTGATTGATGCCAAACCTGGCTCCGTCGTCGGTATTGGCGTAGTTCAATTCCCCGGCAAACCACTTGCGCATGACTTTGGCCGACATCGGCCAGCCGATTCGTTCCATTGCGTCCGGAATGTCTTGCAAATCGAACGGCTTGACGCGCGGCTTCTTGACGGCTGGTGCTGCGGCGGCAGGCGGGGGCTTGGGCGGCGACGGTGTATTCAGCCAATCGCGAAAATCCAGCCCGAGTTCAATCAGATTCACCCATGGATCCTTGGGCGAGCGCTTGGGTTCGGGCGGCCTCTCCGGCACCGGGGTCGGCGGCGGTTGGTCGCGCAAGGGCAGCGCGAGTTTGTCGCTGGCGAGTGCAAACTCTTCAATGTTCAAAGGCGTGCAACTCTCATTGCGTTTCCACTTCCACGGCAAGAGCAAGCCCGGCGTGTAGTAGGGAAGTTGTTCGTTGTTGCCAGCCACAGTGTCAGCCTCCGTTTCAGTTGATAGCCCTCCATCAGCGCCCAAAGGGGCTTGGAAATAAATCAGCAAACTCCTAAATCAGAGCGGGATGTCCCTGTCGTCGCAGCGCGCCGACCCGGGCCAGTTCTGTGGGTCGGGCGCATAACGCGCCAGTACGTCCGCATCCGAGGCAACATAGAAGGATCACGTAGACAGGCACGCCACGCCGAGAGACGTGGGCGAAGGCCGGCCCGTTAACGCTAAAATATGCGTTTCCCGTAGCACCTCGCTTAACCGCCCTCAGGCGCGCCCGCCCGTCCAGCCATGCCTACGCTCGGTTCCCACAATCTGCGCAACAACCTGTTCGTCGCCCCGATGGCCGGTGTGACGGACCGGCCGTTCCGCCAGCTATGCAAGCGGCTTGGCGCGGGCTACGCGGTGTCCGAGATGGTCGCGTCGAACGCGCAGCTCTGGAAGAGCGAGAAGACGATGCGCCGCGCGAACCACGCAGGCGAAGTCGAGCCGATCGCGGTCCAGATCGCGGGGGCCGACCCGGCGATGATGGCCGAAGCCGCGCGCTACAACGTGGCAAACGGCGCGCAGATCATCGACATCAACATGGGCTGCCCAGCCAAGAAGGTCTGCAACGTCGCGGCCGGCTCGGCGCTTTTGCAAAACGAGCCGCTCGTCGTGCGGATCGTCGAGGCCGTCGTCGCGGCGGTCGGCATCGGGCCGGACGCCGTCCCCGTCACGCTGAAGATCCGCACCGGCTGGAACCGCGAGAACAAGAACGCCGTCAAGGTGGCGCGGCTTGCCGAAAACGCCGGCATTTCGATGCTGACCGTGCACGGCCGCACCCGCGCCGATCTCTATCACGGCGAAGCCGAGTACGAGACGATCGCCGCGGTGAAGGCCGCGGTGCGCATACCGGTCGTCGCGAACGGCGACATTACGTCGCCGCAAAAAGCCAAGGCCGTGCTGGCGGCCACCGGCGCCGACGCGATCATGATCGGCCGCGCGGCGCAGGGACGGCCGTGGCTGTTCCGTGAAATCGAGCATTTCCTGCAAAACGGCGAGTTGCTGCCGCCTCCGCGCATCGACGAAATCCAGCAGGTCATGAACGAGCATCTGGAAGACCACTACGCGTTCTATGGCGAATTTACCGGCGTGCGTACTGCGCGCAAGCACATCGGCTGGTACACTCGCGGCCTTTCGGGCGCCAATGCATTCCGTCACCGGATGAACACGCTCGATACGACACGCGAACAACTGCTCGCCGTCAATGCGTTCTTCGACGAGCAGAAAACGCTCTCCGATCGTCTCGTCTACGTCGACGACGAAACCGGCGAGCCGGACAAAACCGACCGATTAGCAGCATGAGCAAGCACAACATCGAACAATGCGTCCGCGACAGCCTGGGCATGTACTTCCAGGATCTCGACGGCTCGAATCCGCACGACGTCTATGAAATGGTGATGTCGTGCGTCGAAAAACCGATGCTCGAGGTGGTGCTCGAGCAAGCGGGCGGCAACCAATCGCTCGCCGCCGAATATCTCGGCATCAACCGCAACACGTTGCGCAAAAAGCTGCAGCAGCACGGCCTGTTGTAAATTCGCGAAGCCCCCGTCCCTCCTCGGCCTTTTCATCATGATCAAGCAAGCGCTCATCTCCGTTTCCGACAAGTCCGGCATCGTCGAATTCGCCAAATCGCTGTCGGAGCTCGGCGTCAAGATCCTGTCGACCGGCGGCACCGCGAAACTGCTCGCGGACGCGGGGCTTTCCGTCACCGAAGTCGCCGACTACACCGGCTTTCCGGAGATGCTGGACGGGCGCGTGAAGACGCTGCATCCGAAGGTGCACGGCGGCATCCTCGCGCGCCGCGACCTGCCCGAGCACATGGCGGCGCTCAAAAAGCACAACATCCCGACGATCGACCTGCTCGTCGTGAACCTCTATCCGTTCGTCGCGACGGTGTCGAAGGACGAGTGCACGCTCGAGGACGCGATCGAAAACATCGACATCGGCGGCCCGACGATGCTGCGCTCCGCCGCGAAGAACCATCGCGACGTGACGGTGGTGGTCGACCCGGCCGACTACGCGACGGTGCTCGACGAAATGCGCGCGCACGGCAACAAGGTCAGCTACGAGACGAACTTCCGTCTGGCGACGAAGGTTTTCGCGCACACCGCGCAATACGACGGCGCGATCACGAACTACCTGACCAGCCTGACCGAAGAGCTGCAGCACGCGCAGCGCAACACGTATCCGGCCACGTTCAACTTCGCATTCGAGAAAGTGCAGGATCTGCGCTACGGCGAGAACCCGCATCAGAGCGCGGCGTTCTACCGCGACATCGCCGTGCCGGCCGGAGCGCTCGCGAACTATCGCCAGTTGCAGGGCAAGGAGCTGTCGTACAACAACATCGCCGACTCCGACGCGGCCTGGGAATGCGTGAAGACCTTCGACGCGCCGGCTTGCGTGATCATCAAGCACGCGAACCCGTGCGGCGTGGCGATCGGCGCGAACGCGAGCGAAGCGTATGCGAAGGCGTTCCAGACGGATCCGACCTCTGCATTCGGCGGCATCATCGCGTTCAATTGCGAAGTCGACGAGGTCACGGCTCAGGCCGTCGCGAAGCAGTTCGTCGAGGTGCTGATCGCACCGTCGTTCTCCGATGCTGCGAAGCAGGTGTTCGCCGCGAAGCAGAACGTGCGCCTGCTCGAAATCGCGCTGGGCGCAGGCCACAACACGTTCGATTTGAAGCGCGTCGGCGGCGGTCTGCTTGTGCAGTCGCTCGATGCGAAGAACGTGCAGCCGCACGAGCTGCGCGTCGTCACAAAGCGTCATCCGACGCCCCAGGAAATGGACGATCTGCTGTTTGCATGGCGCATCGCGAAGTTCGTGAAGTCGAACGCGATCGTGTTCTGCGGCAAGGGCATGACGCTCGGCGTCGGCGCAGGCCAGATGAGCCGCGTCGATTCGGCGCGCATTGCAAGCATCAAGGCGCAAAACGCGGGCCTCTCGCTGAACAGCTCGGCGGTGGCGTCAGATGCGTTCTTCCCGTTCCGCGACGGCCTCGACGTCGTGGTGGCAGCAGGCGCGACCTGTGTGATCCAGCCGGGCGGCTCGATGCGCGACGACGAAGTGATCGCCGCCGCCGACGAGCACAACATCGCGATGGTGGTGACGGGCGTGCGGCACTTCCGTCACTGAGTCCGGCGCGCTTGCGGCGTCTGCCGAGAAACCCGGCGGCTTTGCGGCAGCCGGGTTTTTTGTCGACCCGAGTTGGCGCTTTAGCGGTTACTCGGGTCTCATGCACCGCTGTTGGTGCGACATATCGCACGGCTTTCTTTTGCAGGACGCTCGCGTTCGTCGCCCGTCGCCCGTCGCCGATCGCCGATCGCCCTATTCGTTGTAGTATCGCAAGCACTCTTTTCCCCCGTTTCCCATGAGAATTCTCGGCATCGACCCCGGCTTGCGTGTGACCGGTTTCGGCGTGATCGAGCAGACCGGCCACCAGCTCACGTACGTGACGAGCGGCGTGATCAAGACCGCCGATGCCTCGCTGCCCGAGCGCTTGGGCACGATCTTCGAGGGAATCTCGACGCTGATCCGCGAGCACCGGCCCGATCAGTCGGCCATCGAAAAAGTATTCGTCAACGTCAATCCGCAGTCGACACTCCTGCTCGGCCAGGCGCGGGGCGCGGCGATTTGCGGGCTTGTCGCGGGCGGCGTGCCGGTGGCCGAATACACGGCGCTGCAGTTGAAGCAGGCGGTGGTCGGCTATGGCCGCGCGACGAAGGAGCAGGTGCAGCAGATGGTCGTACGCCTGTTGAACCTCTCCGGCGTGCCCAGCACCGACGCAGCCGACGCCCTCGGCATGGCGATCTGTCACGCGCACGGCGGCGATACGCTCAGCACGCTGGGCGGCATTGCGCCCGCGCTCGCGAAAAAAGGGTTGCGGGTGCGGCGCGGGCGGCTTATCGGCTGAGTGCGTGAGCGTTGCGCTACACTCGCGCTTTCTTTCACCGCTTCCTTCACGATTGAATCCGCCATGATCGGTCGCATCGCCGGCGTCCTGCTGGAAAAAAATCCGCCTCATCTGCTCGTCGATTGCAGCGGCGTGGGCTACGAAGTCGACGTGCCGATGAGCACGTTCTACAACCTGCCCTCGACCGGCGAAAAAGTGGTGCTGCTCACGCAGTTGATCGTGCGCGAGGACGCCCACCTTCTGTACGGGTTCGGCACCGCGCAAGAACGCTCGACGTTCCGCGAGCTGTTGAAAATCACCGGCATCGGCGCACGGATGGCGCTTGCAGTGCTGTCGGGCATGAGCGTGCATGAGCTGTCCCAGGCGGTCACGCTGCAGGATGCGGCTCGCTTGACGCGCGTGCCCGGCATCGGCAAGAAAACGGCGGAACGGCTGCTCCTCGAGCTGAAGGGCAAATTGGGCGCCGACCTCGGCACGATGGCCGCTGCCGCGTCGGCATCCGGCCATGCGACCGATATCCTGAACGCATTGCTCGCATTGGGTTACTCCGAAAAAGAGGCGCTGGCCGCTATCAAGAACGTGCCGGCAGGCACGGGGGTCTCCGAGGGCATCAAGCTGTCGCTGAAGGCCCTGTCGAAGGCTTGACGCGCATCGAACGCGCGGCGGCCCTCGCCTGAGCCGCACTGCGCGGCAACCGCACCAACGAACCGACTTTCGCACGCGGCGACCTGCGGCGCGATTCGGCCATTCGGCCTAGGGCGTATTCACGCCAATCGCCTTAGGCCAGTCGGCCAGCTTTGTCAGGGCGCCCTGCGCGGTACAATGCCTGCATGATCGAAACCGACAAACTCGCCGCCGAACGCATCATTGCCGCCACGCCCGCGTCGTCGCACGAAGAGGCGTTCGAGCGCGCGTTGCGCCCCCGTCAGCTCGACGAGTACGTCGGCCAGGAAAAAGTGCGCGGTCAACTGGCGATCTTCATCGAGGCGGCCAAACGCCGTTCCGAAGCGCTCGACCACGTGCTGCTGTTCGGCCCGCCAGGGCTCGGCAAGACCACGCTCGCGCACATCATCGCGCGTGAAATGGGTGTGAATTTGCGGCAAACGTCAGGGCCGGTGCTGGAGCGCGCCGGCGACCTCGCGGCGCTGCTGACGAACCTCGAAGCGAACGACGTCCTCTTCATCGATGAGATCCACCGGCTGTCGCCGGTCGTCGAGGAAATTCTGTATCCGGCGCTCGAGGATTATCAGATCGACATCATGATCGGCGAAGGGCCGGCGGCGCGCAGCGTCAAGCTCGACCTGCAGCCGTTCACGCTGGTCGGCGCAACGACGCGCGCCGGCATGCTGACCAATCCGCTGCGCGACCGTTTCGGCATCGTCGCGCGTCTCGAGTTCTACGATGCCGAGCAGTTATCGCGCATCGTGCGCCGCTCGGCAACGCTCCTGGGCGCACAGATCCATCCCGACGGCGCGCTCGAAATCGCAAAGCGCTCGCGCGGCACGCCGCGGATCGCGAATCGCCTGCTGCGCCGGGTGCGCGACTACGCGGAGGTCAAGGCGGACGGCAACATCACCGCGCAAGTCGCCGACGCCGCGCTCGCGATGCTCGATGTCGACCCGGTCGGCTTCGACCTGATGGACCGCAAACTGCTCGAGGCCATCGTCCACAAGTTTGACGGCGGCCCCGTCGGCGTCGACAACCTGGCTGCGGCCATCGGCGAAGAGCGCGACACGATCGAAGACGTGCTGGAGCCGTACCTGATTCAACAAGGCTTCCTGCAACGCACGCCGCGCGGCCGTGTGGCGACACTCCTGACCTACCGGCACTTCGGCCTCGCGGCTCCGGATTCGTCGAGCCCGGTACGCGATCTCTGGGGCGCGGGCAACACCTGATCGGCCGTCCGCGCACGGAGACGCTCAACGATGTCCGATCACGCAAGCAGCCCCCACGAAGAGCGCGCGAGTCCCGGCCATCGGGTCCTCCAGCGGCTGCGTTCGAAACTCGCGCAAAGCGTCACGCACCTGACCACCGGCAGCGGCCCGAAGCTCGACTATTCCTCTCCGCCTGGAGACCCTGGCCTCTTCGGGCCAGACGCCGTCTGCTGGAAAGTCCATGCCGATTTCACGTCGATGATGGTCGGCGGCATCAGCGCGTTGATGCTGCAGGCGCTGCATCCGCTGGCGCTCGCGGGCGTCTGGGATCATTCGTCGTTTCGCACCGATATCCTCGGGCGTCTGCGCCGCACCGCAACGTTCATCGCCGGCACCACCTACGGCAGCCGCAGCGATGCGCTGGCGCTGATCGAGCGAGTCAAGCAGATCCATCTCGGCATCAGCGGCACCGCGCCGGACGGCAGGCCGTACCGGGCAAGCGACCCGGAGCTGTTGACCTGGGTGCATGTCGCCGAAGTGTCGAGTTTTCTCACCGCCCATCTGCGCTACGTGAGTCCGTCGCTGCCGGTCGCGGCGCAGGATCAGTACTATGCGGAAACCGCCCGCATCGCGCGGATGCTCGGCGCGACGCACGTGCCGAGCTCAAAGGCCGAAATCGACGCGTACCTGATGTCGATGCGGCCCGAACTCGAAGCCGGGCCGCGCACCCATGAAATCGTGAAGATTCTGATGAACGCGCCACCGCCCGGCTCGCGAATGCGGCCCGCCGGCACGCTGATGCTGAACGCCGGCGTCGACCTTCTGCCGGACTGGGCGCAGCAAATGCTCGGCTTCGAGCGCTTTGCCGGCGCGCGCCGTGTACTGGTGCGGCCTGGTGTGCACATCATTGCCCCGGTGATTCGCTGGGCGCTCGTGAACGGCGTCTCGAAACGCGCACGGCGGCGCGTGGCAGCTCGCCAGTCTTGACAATCGAGCCTGCGCCAGCGGGACGCGCGACCGGCAGCCTGAAGAGCAGCAACGGTCGATCAGCGGAACAACGCCGGATCCTTGACGTACCCGTCGTCATCGCTATTGCCGGCGAGGTGGTCGATATCAGCCCAAGCCAGCACCCGCGCGCGGCCGCCGTTGAATTCCACTGTGTTGATGCTCGTGTTGAGCAACGCGTAGTTGCGCGGCGCGTCGAGCAGAAGGCCGTTGGCGAAGCGATACACGCAGTCGAGCACGCCACCGTGCGCAACGCACGCAATACGTCCTTCCGGATTTTCGGTGACGATCGACTCCACCGCGTGCACCACGCGATGGTAGAACGCGCGGGACGATTCGCCGCCCTCCGGAGCGAAGCCCGGATCGCGCGTCTGCCAGACCGCGTATTCGTCGGGGAAGCGCGCCTCGATCTCTGTGCTGTCGTGACCTTGAAAGACGCCGTACGCACGCTCGCGCAGGCCGGGCTTCAATCGCAGCGGCAGGCCAAGCGCGGACGCAGCAGGTTGCGCGGTTTGCTGCGCGCGCTGCAGATCGCTCGAATAGATTGCATCGAGCCTGGCGCCCGACTGCGCCTCGCGCGCCAGACGTGCGGCAAGCTGCTGGGCTTGCGCGACGCCGCTCTGCGCAAGCGGAATGTCGATATGGCCTTGGATACGCCTGATGCGATTCCAGTCGGTCTCGCCGTGTCGGATGAAAAGGACTTGGGTGGGCATGGGGTGCCAGGGGCGAAGAGCAGAACCGTCATTGTCGCAAAAACGATCCCCAGACGAGTTAGAGGATCGCGCCGGCAGGGCCTGCAGCGCCATCGCAGGATCTAAGCCCGACGTCCCCCGTTCGCACCGCTAGTAACAGACCCTAGCCGCGCGTCTGCAACCAGAACGTAACAGGGCCGTCATTGACGAGCGAAACCTGCATCTCCGCGCCGAATTCGCCAGTCTCGACGACTGGATGTTTCGCCCTCGCTGCCGCGACGAAATAGTCGAACAAGCGCTTGCCCTCGTCGGGCGGAGCGGCGGGCGTAAAGCTGGGCCGCAAGCCGCTGTTGGTGTCAGCGGCGAGCGTGAACTGCGATACGAGCAGCAGGCCGCCGGCGCGGCCCTCGCCGTCGATGTTCGTGACGGGCAAGTTCATCTTGCCCGCTGCGTCGCTGAAGACGCGATAGCCGAGGACTTTAGCGAGGAGCTTGTCGGCGCTCGCATCGGTGTCGCCGCGCTCGGCGCAGACGAGCGCGAGCAGGCCAGCGTCGATCGCGCCCGTCACGCGCTCACCGACGCGCACTTCAGCGCACTTCACGCGCTGAATCAGCGCGATCATGCGCAGCACCCGCCGCGAGGACACAACGGCGCGGAAAGCGGCGCCGCCAACCAGATCGCCGCGACCATCCTCACGCCGACACCGTCACGCGCGCAAAGCGGCGCTTGCCGACCTGCACGACGTACTCGCCGGCTTCGAGCTTCAACCCCTTGTCGGAGACGATCGCGCCGTCGATCTTCACGCCGCCCTGCTCGATGTTGCGCAGCGCTTCGCTCGTCGAAGGCACGAGACCCGCTTGCTTGAGCAGCTGCCCGATCGCGACCGGCGCGCCCGCGAGCGTCACCGACGGAATGTCGTCCGGCACGCCGCCCTTCGCGCGGTGGTTGAAGTCTTCGAGCGCGCGCTCGGCATCGGCCTGCGAATGGAAACGCGCGACGATCTCCTGCGCGAGCAGCACCTTGAAGTCACGCGGGTTGCGCCCTTCTTCGATTTCGCGCTTGAATTGCGCGATCTCGTCGAGCGGACGGAACGACAGCAGCTCGAAGTAGCGCCACATCAGCACATCCGAGATGCTCATCAGCTTGCCGAACATGTCGGTGGGCCTCTCGCTGATGCCGACGTAGTTGTTCTTCGACTTCGACATCTTCTCGACGCCGTCGAGCCCTTCGAGCAGCGGCATCGTCAAGATGCACTGCTGTTCCTGCCCATACTGCTTCTGGAGTTCGCGGCCAACGAGCAGGTTGAATTTCTGGTCGGTGCCGCCGAGCTCGAGGTCGGCATTGAGCGCGACCGAGTCGTAGCCCTGCATCAGCGGGTAGAGGAATTCGTGAATCGAGATCGGCACGCCGCCTTGGAAACGCTTCGTGAAGTCTTCGCGCTCGAGAATCCGCGCCACCGTGTAGCGCGACGCAAGCTTGATCATGCCATCGGCGCCGAGCGGCATCGACCATTCGCTGTTGTAGCGGATCTCGGTCTTCTCACGGTCGAGCACGAGTGCGGCCTGCTCGAAATACGTCTTCGCATTCGATTCGATCTGCTCGCGCGTGAGCGGCGGACGCGTCGCGTTGCGGCCCGACGGATCGCCGATCAGCGACGTGAAATCGCCGATCAGGAAGATCACCGTGTGCCCTAGGTCCTGCAGTTGGCGCATCTTGTTCAGCACGACGGTGTGGCCGATATGGATGTCGGGCGCCGTCGGATCGAGCCCGAGCTTGATGCGCAACGGCGTGCCGGTCGCCGCGCTCTTCGCGAGCTTCTGCGCAAACTCCTCTTCGATCAGCAGCTCATCGACGCCGCGCTTGGTGACGGCCAGTGCGTGACGGACCTCGTCGGTGATCGGGAATGGCGAGGCGGGCATGGCGGAGGTGGACTCGGTGCTCATCTTTGAACGGGTAATCGGGACGTTGCAAAAAGTAAGATTGTCCCATATCTCGCGGCTGGCCCCTTTGTTCGCGCTTAACGATTGCCGCGCTAACAAGGATAATCTGACGCAAGCCAACGGCGACCAGCGGCAACGGACGGCTACGAGCCGTCTGCCCCCGCCCTCGCCGACAACGACAGACAGGAGCCAAACGTGGCGCACAGCACGGTCAAGAACCCGGCGGACGGCGTGTATTTCGGGCTGATGTCCGGCACCAGCATGGATGGCGTGGACGGCGTCGCGGTCCAATTCGCAGCAGGCAAGCCTCCCGTTGTGCTGGCGGAAGCGTTCGTCGGTTTCGCCGAAGGGCTGCGCGAAGCGCTCTTCGGCCTCCAGCAGCCGGGCGAGAACGAAATCGAACGCGAGGCGCTGGCCGCAACGGCGCTCGCCGCGCGTTATGCGGTCTGCTGCCATGAATTGCAGCGTGCGGCGAATCTGTCGCCGTCGCAGGTGCGGGCGATCGGCGCACACGGACAGACCGTGCGGCATCGGCCGGAAAAAGGCTACACGCGCCAGATCAACAACCCGGCGCTGCTCGCGGAGATGACCCATATCGACGTCATCGCCGATTTCCGCAGCCGCGATGTCGCCGCGGGCGGCCAGGGCGCGCCGCTCGTGCCCGCGTTCCATGCGACGGTCTTCGGCGCGGCGGATGAGACGCGGGTCGTCTGCAATCTCGGCGGTATCAGCAACATCACGATCCTTCCCGCCGGCAGCGGCCAGGGCAGCGCAGTCAACGTGCGCGGCTTCGATTGCGGCCCGGCCAACGTGCTGCTCGACGAATGGGCGCACCGGCATTTGGGCACGCCCTTCGACGAAGGCGGGCGGCTTGCGGCAAGCGGCCACGTGAATCAGCCGCTCTTGAACGCGCTTCTGGACGAACCTTTCTTTGAAGCCGCACCGCCGAAAAGCACCGGCCGCGACCTGTTCAACGCGCTGTGGCTCGACGCCAAACTCAGCGGATTTTCCACCGTGAGCCCTGCCAATGTGCAGGCCACACTCGCAGCACTCACGGCGACGACCGTTGCACGCGAAATCGAACGTCACGCATCGGACTGCCGAGCGGTCTACGTTTGTGGAGGCGGCGCGCGCAATCCCGAGCTGATGAAGGCGCTCGAGACGTCGCTTGCGCAAAGCGGCGTCTGCGGCGTGCCGGTGAAGACGACCGATGCGCTCGGCGTGCCGCCGCATCATGTGGAAGCGCTGGCGTTCGCGTGGCTGGCGATGCGCTGCGTGGACCGCGCGCCTGGCAATCTACCGGCGGTCACGGGCGCGTCGGGCGACCGCGTGCTGGGCGCGATCTATCCGCGCTGAAGGTACCAACGAGAAACGGGGCTTGAAGCCCCGTTTTCTTGCATCGATTTCCGGCAAAAGCCGGCAAACAGACGTCCCGGCCTATCAGACCGAGAACGACGAACCGCAACCGCAAGTGGTCGTCGCGTTCGGATTCTTGATGACGAACTGCGCGCCGTTGATGTCATCCTTGTAGTCGATCTCAGCGCCAACCAGATACTGGTAGCTCATCGAATCGATCAGCAACTGGACGCCGCCCTTGTTCATCACGGTGTCGTCTTCGTTGATGGCCTCGTCGAACGTGAAGCCATACTGAAAGCCGGAGCAGCCGCCACCCTGCACGAACACGCGCAGTTTCAGGTCGGGATTGCCTTCCTCGTCGATCAGTTGCTTGACCTTTTCGGCCGCTGCGTCGGTGAAGACGAAGGGACTCGGCATCTCGGTCACGGGGGTGTCGGTGACAGCGTTCATTCGAACTCTCCAAAAAAGCTTCTAGACGCTATTGTAGGGCTGATCTCGATATCGTGCCGAAGTCCATGAAATCAATAGGTTCTTCGCAGTAGACCGCGCGTTGAGCCACGAGTGGCAAGAAACGAAAAAGCCGCCAGCGCATATGCGCGTGGCGGCTTTTCGTACAGCGGTTGCGCCGTAAAGCGGGCGCAACGCCAAAGCGATTAACGCTTCGAGAACTGCTTCCTGCGGCGTGCCTTGTGGAAGCCGACCTTCTTACGTTCGACTTCACGTGCATCGCGCGTCACGAAGCCGGCGTTCGACAGTGCCGGCTTGAGCGTCGCGTCGTAGTCCATCAGCGCGCGGGTGATGCCGTGGCGAACTGCACCTGCCTGGCCCGTTTCGCCACCGCCCGTCACGTTGACCTTGATGTCGAACGTCGTGGCGTGGTTCGTGAGTTCCAGCGGCTGGCGCACGATCATCAGCGACGTTTCGCGCGAGAAGTAGTCGGCGATGGGCTTGCCGTTGACGACGATGTCGCCCTTGCCTGCCTTGATGAAGACACGAGCGACTGCGCTCTTGCGACGGCCCGTACCGTAGTTCCAATTACCGATCATGTGGGCTCCCCTTAGATCTCGAGCGCTTTCGGCTGTTGTGCCGAATGCGGGTGCGTGGCTTCGGCGTAGACCTTCAGCTTCTTGATCATCGCGTAGCCGAGCGGGCCCTTCGGCAGCATGCCTTTGACCGCTTTCTCGAGCGCACGGCCCGGGAAGCGTTCCTGCATCTTGCCGAACGTCGTTTCATAGATGCCGCCCGGGTAGCCCGAGTGACGGTAGTACTTCTTGTCGGTGGTCTTGTTGCCCGTGACCTTCAGCTTGCCGGCGTTGATGACGATGATGAAATCACCGGTGTCGACGTGCGGGGTGAACTCAGGCTTATGCTTGCCGCGAAGACGGCGTGCCACTTCGCTGGCGACACGGCCGAGAACCTTATCCGTCGCGTCAATCACGTACCATTCGCGCGTCACCTCATGGGCTTTTGCGGAAAATGTCTTCATGATCGATCCAATAAAATTGCTGTGCCCTGTGTTTTTTCCTGCTTGAGTTGGCGCATCGAGGCGTCGGTGCAGGCTCTCCCTGTTCTTCTTCCGCGGGCATTGATGCGGAAAAGCCCTGAATTATAAAGGGAATTCCGCGCGCAAGTCAAAAACTCCCCGCAACGCGCCGGACGACCCGCGCATCGGTAGATCCGACCGTATTGAACAGACGAAAAAAAGCCCGAACGCTCGGTTCGGGCTTAATCCACCTAAGGAGGAGGGTGGAGGAGACATGCGAAGGTTGCCGAACAACGACAACCAATGCGTCGCATTATACGAACGCCCCTTGCACGACGCAAGAGGATTTATATTGCGAAATATGACTTCATATTGTGAAATTAAAAACGCAACCTCAAATAGGCAAAATATGATTAAAGATCAACGATGTAGGCAAATCAGGCGCACGCAGGATGCCGCAAAAACTAGAGTAAAACCCCTAATGGGAGCGGGGAATCCCTAAAGAATCCCGAGAAGACGCAAAACGACATCGGCCCGCTCCGTCAAGACTACGGCTCTCGCCTTCGATCGCGTCCGGCGTAGCTCATGTCAGCGGGCTACAATGCCCGTCTCGAATTACCGATTTGCTGGAGTGCAAGCATGGAATGCAAAGTGAGCTGGATGGGACAGGACGGCATGTCGTTCGCTGCCGAAACCGGCAGCGGCCACCTGGTCGTGATGGACGGCGCGCCCGAGGGCGGCGGCCGCAATCTCGCGCCGCGTCCGATGGAAATGGTCCTGCTCGGCACCGGCGGCTGCACCGCTTACGACGTCGTGATGATCCTCAAGAAGAGCCGCCAGGAAATCTCCGGTTGCTCGGTGACACTCAAAGCGGAGCGCGCGAGCGAAGACCCGAAGGTCTTTACGAAGATCCACTTCCACTTCACGGTCACCGGCAAGAACCTGAACCCGTCGACTGTCGAGCGCGCGATCAATCTTTCGCACGACAAGTACTGCTCGGCGTCGATCATGATGGCGAAGACGGCCGAGCTCACGCATTCGTTCGATATCGTCGCGGACTGAATCCAGCCAAGCGCAACAAAAAAAAGCCGGCGTCGATCAAGACGCCGGCTTTTTTGATTGCGCGGCAAAGCGAGCCGATAAGCCGGATTCTGTGCACGCCCAGCGCTCCGAGAGCGCCGCGCGCGTGGCAGCCATTCCTCTAGGCGCGCCATTGCTGACGCGCTCAAGCTTCCTACCCGCAGACGAGACGGGGGCCCCGTCCTGCATCGCGAGGATGCACGCCTGCCTACTTGGAATTGCTCCGGGTGGAGGTTACCGTGCCGGACTGCGTCGCCGCAGCCGCGGTGCGCTCTTACCGCACCGTTTCACCCTTACCTGATCCCGGCTGAGCCGGGCCATCGGCGGTTTGCTTTCTGTTGCCCTGTTCCGCGTGTCGCCACGGATGGCCGTTAGCCATCACCCTGCCCTATGGAGTCCGGACTTTCCTCGCCCTCCCCGGCTTAAAGCCGGAAAAGCCGCGACTGCCTGGCCCGCTTTGCAAGCGGTGATTCTATCATGCGGGATTTGAGCACCCATGGGCCATAGACCGGCGCCGTTGCCGCCCTTCAGCGCGCGCGACGCCCTAAGCGGAACACCTGCTTATCGTCGTAGAACGCGGGATCGTCGTTCGCGGGCCACCAGCCGGGAATACCGAGCACAGGCAGCGGCGCGAACATTCGGCTCGCAAGCGGTTCGCGCGCTATGAATGCGCTGACGGTCTCGTCGAGCAGCGCCCGTTGCTGCGCATCGGGCCGCGAGAAGTACTCGCCTGACACCTCGACGATCCAGGCGTGTCCGGTGCACGCCTTGTACGGCGCGATCAGCTTTTCCAGGAGCGCGTGGCCGAACGAGCGAACCTCGCAACGCTCGCCCCAGGCTGCGCGATTTGCCACCAGCAAGGTCTGCCAGTCGAAGTTGCGCAATGCGGCGGCGAGCGCCGGATCGGCCGTCGCGAACAGCAGCGCATTTTCGTCGAACAAGGTAAGGGTATCGCGCACGCCGCCGCGGGTCGGTCCGACGCCGAGCTGATCGATGGCCTCCGACTGCCGCGCATTCAGCGCCGCCTTGATGCGCGGAAACGCGAACCACATCAGCGCGTTGAAAAAGTCGTGCAGGTTGTGCCGCGTCGGCACGCAGCCGGTGGCGCCGATATGCGCCTCGTACGCGGCGCCGGGCGGGAGGTCGTCCTGCTCGATGAACGCAAGCGATTTGCCGCGGCCCGTCGTTTGACCGCTTGCGCGGGCGTCGCGATTGAGTTCGGCGAGATAGGCGGCTTCGCTCTCGAGCGCCGCTCGCTGCCAGCGCGCGCCGCGCTCGGCGAGCGGCGCAAACCACGGCTTGGACCAATCGATGTGTTCGAAGGCCGATGCGTCGGCTGCGGAAATGCGAGCGCTCGAAGGCGCTCGGACTTCGTCCGGCGACATGCCGTCGCCTGAAAGAGACGCGCTCGCCGCGTCGAGGCTTGATGTGTGCACCGCCACCGTCAGCTTCCTGCCGAAACGCTCAAACCAGCCGCCAGCCGATTTCCTCGCCGCCGCGCAACGGCACCACCGGTGCGCCGCCGGCTTCGATCTCGGCGGGCAGCGTCCACGTCTCGCGCCGCAGCGTCACACGCTCCTCGCTGCGCGGCAGCCCGTAAAAGTCCGCGCCGAAGAAGCTCGCGAAGCCTTCGAGTTTGTCGAGTGCGCCCGCCTCGTCGAACGCCTGCGCGTAAAGTTCGAGCGCGTGCAGCGCGGTGTAGCACCCCGCACAGCCGCACGCGTGCTCTTTGAGACCCTTCGGATGCGGCGCGCTGTCGGTGCCGAGGAAGAAGCGCGGATTGGCCGACGTCGCCGCCTCGACGAGCGCCACGCGATGCGTCTCGCGCTTCAGCACCGGCAGGCAGTAGTAATGCGGGCGAATGCCGCCCTGGAAGATCGCGTTTCGGTTGAAAAGCAGGTGGTGCGCGGTGATCGTCGCCCCCAGCAGCCCCGGCGCGACGCCCGCATCACGTACGTAGTCGGCGGCGTCCTTCGTCGTGATGTGCTCGAACACGACTTTGAGCGCCGGGAAGTCGCGGCGCAGCGGCGTCATCACGCGATCGATGAAGACCTTCTCGCGATCGAACAAATCAATAGACGGGTCCGTCACCTCGCCGTGGATCAAGAGCGGCATGCCGGCTTCCTGCATCGCCTCGAGCGTCTTCGCGCATTTCAGGAGGTTCGTCACGCCGGCGTCCGAATTCGTGGTCGCGCCCGCCGGGTAGAGCTTCACTCCGTGCACGAAGCCGCTTTCGCGCGCGCGGCGAATCTCGTCGGGCGGGGTGTTGTCGGTGAGATAGAGCGTCATCAGCGGCTCGAACTTCGTGCCTGCCGGCAGCGCGGCCAGGATGCGCCCGCGGTACGCCTGCGCCTGCGCCGTCGTCGTCACGGGCGGCTTCAGGTTCGGCATGATGATCGCGCGGCCGAACTGGCGTGCGGTATGCGGCAGCACCGCGGCGAGCATCGCGCCGTCGCGCACGTGCAGGTGCCAGTCGTCGGGACGGGCGAAGGTGAGCGTGTCTTGAGCCGCGCCAGCCGACGCGGCGATGGAAGAAGGAATGGAAGCGGTCATGGCGAGGGTGTAACGAGAGTGGCAAGCGCAGCGCCCCATGCGCAGCAAAGCTTCGGCGAATAACCCGGCTCGCGACGTGGAAAAACTGCAACGTGCGCGCCGCGACACCCGGAATTTCGCTTTTTGCCGCTTGGGGCTCGGTGATATGCTTCAAAAAACATATTGTAACGGGTTCGCCTAGCGACTCAGCGGCGGGTTCACCCGCTGGTTCGCCCGCTGGTCCGGCCGCCACACACGCTCCGCTTTATCTGCACCATGTGCCAACTTCTCGGAATGAACTGCGCCGCGCCGACGGACGTCACGTTCTCTTTCACCGGCTTTGCGGCGCGTGGCGGCGTCACCGATCACCATGCCGACGGCTGGGGCATCGCGTTCTTCGAAGACAAAGCCTGCCGTCTCTTCATCGATCATCAATCGTCGGCCACGTCGCCGATCGCCGAGATGGTCAAGCGCTATCCGATCAAGTCGAAGAACACGATCGCGCACATCCGCAAGGCGACGCAAGGGCACATCCAGCTCGAAAACTGCCATCCGTTCATGCGCGAGTTGTGGGGGCGCCATTGGATCTTCGCGCACAACGGCGACTTGAAAGACTATGGCCCGGCGATGAACGGCGTCTATCAGCCGGTCGGCACGACCGACAGCGAACTCGCGTTCTGTGCCTTGATGCAAGGCTTGCGCACGGCGTTTCCCGGCTCGCAGCCGCCGCTTGACGAGTTGTTCGACGCGCTCGGCACCCTTACGCGCGAAGTTACGAACTTCGGCGTGTTCAACTTCCTGATGTCGAACGGACAGGCGCTCTTTGCACACTGCTCGACGCATTTGCACTACCTCGTGCGAAGCTGGCCGTTCTCGACCGCGCATCTGATCGACGCGGACATGTCGATCGATTTCGCGAAATATACGACACCGGAAGATCGCGTCGCCGTGATCGCCACACAGCCGCTGACGGATAACGAAATCTGGAGCGCCTTCGTGCCTGGCGATCTGCTGATGTTCCAGCATGGCGACGTGGTCGCGCGGACCCATATCCCGGTGCCGCAGTTCGTACTCGATAAAGCGCGCAATCCGGAGTGCGACGAAACAGCATCGGCGTCGATGCTGCCGGCGACAGCGGAACTCGATATCGAATCGGACGATACCGCTGCGTGCGAGTCGTGACGGCGCATCGACGCGCTAGCAGAACGCCTCATGCAAAAAGGCCGCCTCGGTGTCCCATACAGGGCAGTCGGCCATCGGGTCGCCGCCCCAACGGACGGCGCGCCACGCTCAATGCAGGATCTTCGCCAGAAAATCCTTCGCCCGGTCCGACTTCGGATTCGCGAAGAAATCCTCCTTGCGATCGTCTTCGACGATGATCCCCTTGTCCATGAAGATCACGCGATGGGCGACCTTCTTCGCAAAGCCCATCTCGTGCGTCACGCACATCATGGTCATGCCTTCCTGCGCGAGTTCGACCATCACGTCGAGCACTTCGTTGATCATCTCGGGGTCGAGCGCCGAGGTCGGTTCGTCGAACAGCATCGCGATCGGGTCCATCGACAGCGCGCGCGCAATCGCCACCCGCTGCTGCTGGCCGCCCGAGAGCTGCCCCGGGAACTTCTCCGCATGCGCCTTGAGCCCGACTCGATCAAGCAGCTTGAACCCCTTCTCGGTGGCTTCGTCCTTCGAGCGGCCGAGCACCTTGATCTGCGCGAGCGTCAGGTTCTCGACGATCGACAGATGCGGAAACAGCTCGAAGTGCTGAAACACCATGCCGACCTTCGAGCGCAGCTTCGACAGATTCGTCTTCTTGTCGCCGACCGACTGGCCGTCGATCAAAATTTCGCCCTGCTGGAACGGCTCGAGGCCGTTCACGGTCTTGATGAGCGTCGACTTGCCGGAGCCCGACGGCCCGCACACCACGACCACCTCACCTTTTCTCACCGCCGTCGTGCAGTCGGACAGCACCTGAAAGTGACCGTACCACTTCGACACGTTCTTAATGGAAATCATCTTGCGACCTTTTTCTGAAGACCTTTGACGAGGCCCGATGCGATCATGCAACTCACGAAATAACACGCACCGGCGAACAGTATCATTTCGACGATCGAGCCGTCCCGGTCGCCAATATTCGTTGCCGTGGGCTCTGCATGGGGCCGGAGTAAGTGGAATCGCGTAAGTGCAGCACAACTATTGTGAAAGAAGTGAAATGGCAAATCGAAAGCAAGGCGGCTTCGTCGAGAACGCGCCCGTTCCACAAACGCAAACGGGCGGCATCTTATCGATGCCGCCCGTCTCTCAGATGCTAGCGCGGTCTTGTGGACCGCGCCGGTAGGATCTGATCTTTCGATCAGCAGGGGATCAGGGGTACAGGCCGCGCATTTCGCGCGCCATCAGAATCCGCTTGCACGCGACGATGAACGCCGCCGTCCGCACGGACACGTTGTTCTCGCTCGCCACTTGCCACACCGCGGCAAACGCTTCGCGCATCACGCGTTCGAGACGATGGTTGATCTCGTCTTCGGTCCAGAAGAAGCTCGAGAAGTCCTGAACCCATTCGAAGTACGACACCGTCACGCCGCCGGCGTTCGCGACCACGTCGGGGATCACGAGCACGCCCTTGTCGCGCAGGATGTCGTCGGCGGCCGTCGTGGTCGGGCCGTTCGCGCCTTCCACGATGATCTTCGTCTTGATCTTCGATGCATTCTTTTCGGTGATCTGGTTTTCGAGCGCGGCCGGAATCAGGATGTCGGTCTCGATGGTCCAGAACTCGTCGTTCGCGAGCGGCTCAGCGCCTGCGAAGCCGCCCACGCCCCCCGTCTTGGCGACGTGCTCGAGCAGCGCCGCGGTGTCGATGCCCGACGACTTGCAGAGCGAACCGGTGTGGTCCTGCACGGCGATGACTTTCGCCCCCGCCTCCTGGAACAGGCGTGCTGCGATGCCGCCCACGTTGCCGAAGCCCTGCACCGCGACGCGTGCGCCTTCGATCTCGACGCCGACGCGGCGCGCCGCTTCCGTACCGACGGTGAACACGCCGCGGCCGGTCGCTTCCTTGCGGCCGAGCGAGCCACCGAGCGAGATCGGCTTGCCGGTCACGACGCCCGTGGCCGTCTGGCCTTGGTTCATCGAGTAGGTGTCCATCATCCACGCCATGATCTGCTCGTTCGTGTTCACGTCCGGCGCGGGGATGTCGGTGTTCGGTCCGATGATGATGCCGATTTCGCTCGTGTAGCGGCGCGTCACGCGCTCGAGCTCGCCGCGCGACAGCTTGCGCGGATCGACGCGGATACCGCCCTTCGCGCCGCCGTACGGCACGTTCACTGCAGCGTTCTTGACCGACATCCAGGCGGAGAGCGCCATCACTTCTGAGAGCGTCACGTCCTGGTGGTAGCGCACGCCGCCCTTGCCCGGGCCGCGCGACACGTTGTGCTGCACGCGGTAGCCCTCGAAGTGCGCGACCGTGCCGTTGTCGAGTTCAATCGGCACGTCGACGATGAGAATGCGCTTCGGACGCTTCAGCGTTTCAAGCCAGCGCGACAGCGAGCCGAGGTAAGGCGCGACGCGATCGACTTGTTGCAGGTAGTTGCCCCAGGGGCCGAGATCGTCGCTGTGCAGATACGAGGGAATGGATTGCGCAGCGGGCGAGGACTGCAATTGCGAGGACATGAAATCTCCGACGGTCAACAGGTGACTGCAATTGTCGGGAAGGCCATTTCCGAAATCCAATGCCGATTCATTATCCCATTATGCATATCGTGCATAACGCCGTTTTGGGGCGTTGGGCGTGGTACGCGCCCGCGCCAAACGGCAATGGTGCGGGTTCGGCTCGCGAGCCGCACGTCCGGAGCGGCGCGCGGTTCGGGATCGAGCGGGCCGGAAGTCTACGCGGATTGCTGAGCCAGTTCCTGCGTCACGACGTCCCACAGCCGGCGCACGAGCGCTTGCCGCGGGTCGTCGCCGTTGGCCGCGAGCTTGTCGCGGTACAGGCGGATCTCCATCGTCAGCGTGAACGGATTCGCGCCCGCGCCGCGAGCCGCCCGATCGAGGCGGATCAGCGTGCCGCCCGCCACCGCGTCTTCGACGGCGCTGTGCGGCAGGAACGCGACGCCGTGACCGGCGAGCGCCATCGCCTTCAGCCCTTCGGCCATGTCGGTCTCGTAGACGCGATCGAGATAGAGCCGCGCCGGCGCATTGGCGATGATCAATTCCGTCATGCGGCCGAGGTAGGCGTTCGGGGTGTACGAGAGGTACGGCACCGGCGCGTCCGGCGTGCCGGGCAGCGTGTAGCGCGCGCGCCCCGGGCGCGACGGCGCCGAGAACGGGCTGATCGGCTCGGTGCCGAGCGTCAGCATGTCATAGCGTGCCGGGTCGAGCGCGACCGGGTGGCTCGGATGGTGATAGCCCATCACCAGGTCGCAGCCACCTTCGACGAGCGACAGCACCGCGTCGTGCACGTTCAGGGCACGCAGGCGCACGTGCACTTGCCCCATCTGCGCTTCGATGCGCTGCAGCCAGCGCGGGAAATACGTGAGCGAGATCGTATGCGGCACCGCGAATTCGATCGTCGCGGCCGGCGCGCCCGTGTGTCCGCGCAGCACGGTGCGCGCTTCGCGGAACTGCGACAGCATCGTGAGCGCCTGCTCGTAGAACACCTGTCCTGCCGGTGTGAGGCGCGTCGGATACACCGAGCGATCGATGAGCTCGGTGCCGAGCCACGCCTCGAGCGCCTGGATGCGCCGCGAAAACGCAGGCTGCGTGACATGCCGCAGCTCCGCGGAGCGGCTGAAGCTGCGCGTCTCCGCGAGCGATACGAAGTCTTCGAGCCATTTCAGTTCCATGCGGACCTTTGCGAGTGCGAGCGATGCCGAAGGCAGCGAAGCCGGCATTTTACCGGCGCGGATGCGGGGGAAAGCGACCCGCACCAGTGGTAAAATTCGCGGTTCTCCCCCGTTCTAACCGGCTAGCGAGCCGTCCCGCCCTCATCATGTCCGACACCCGCCCCGACACCCTCTTCGCCCTCACCGCCCTGTCGCCGCTCGACGGCCGCTACGCCGCCAAGACCGAAGCACTGCGCGACTGGCTCTCCGAAGCCGCGTTCATGCGCCATCGCGTGACGGTCGAAGTTCATTGGCTGATCGCGCTGTCGCATGCCGGCTTTGCCGAAGTGCCGCGCTTCTCGGACGCGTCCGAGCGGTTCCTGCTGCAGCTCGTCGAGCGCTTCACCGCGCACGACGCCGCGCGCATCAAGGAAATCGAGCGCGTCACGAACCATGACGTGAAAGCCGTCGAATATTGGCTGAAGGAATCGGTGAAGGGCCAGCCGGAACTCGAGCGCGCGAGCGAATTCATCCACTTCGCTTGCACGTCGGAAGACATCAACAACACGTCGCACGGCTTGATGCTCGCCGGCGCGCGCGAGCACGTGGTCCTGCCGGCGCTGCGCTCGGTGCACCAGCGCCTCGTCGCGCTCGCGCATGCGCAAGCCGGGCAGCCGATGCTCTCGCGCACGCACGGCCAGCCCGCCAGCCCGACGACGCTCGGCAAGGAAATCGCGAACGTCGCCGCGCGCCTCGCGCGCGCGATCGACCGTATCGCGCAAGTGCAATTGCTCGGCAAGATGAACGGCGCGGTCGGCAACTTCAACGCGCACTTGTCGGCGTATCCCGAGTTCGACTGGGAGGCGTTCTCGCGCGACGTCGTCGAGACGCGCCTCAAGCTCACGTTCAATCCATACACGATCCAGATCGAGCCGCACGACTACATGGCCGAGCTGTTCGACGCGATCGCGCGCGCGAACACGATCCTGCTCGATCTCGACCGCGACGTCTGGGGCTACGTCTCGCTCGGCTACTTCAAGCAAAAGACGAAGGCCGGCGAAATCGGGTCGTCGACGATGCCGCACAAGGTCAATCCGATCGACTTCGAGAACTCCGAAGGCAACCTCGGCCTCGCGAACGCAACGCTGCGTCACCTGGCCGACAAGCTTCCTGTGTCGCGCTGGCAGCGCGACCTCACCGATTCGACCGTGCTGCGCAACATGGGTGTCGCGTTCGGCTATTCGTTGCTGGCCTACGACGCGCTGAACCGCGGCCTCGACAAGCTCGAAGTGAATCCGCAACGCCTGAACGAAGACCTCGACAACTGCTGGGAAGTGCTGGCCGAGCCGGTGCAGACGGTGATGCGCCGCTTCGGCATCGAGAATCCGTACGAGCAGTTGAAAGAGCTGACGCGCGGCAAGGGCATCACGCGCGAGGCGCTGCAGCAGTTCATCGGCGGCCTGGCGATTCCGGCCGACGCGAAAGAACGGCTGCTTGCGATGACGCCCGCTTCGTATGTCGGCAAGGCCGTGGAATTGGCGAAGCGGATCGGCTGACGGCTTAAGAGGCTGGTCCAGCACGCGCCAGACCGCTCACAGACAAAAGGCGCCCCTCAGAGCGCCTTTTGTCATTCTCAACCGCGCAGGCCGTTGTCATCCGCCATCGCTCAACACCGCTGGATTTGCACCAGCACGCTCTCGACAATTTGCTCGGGCGTCAGCTCGATACTGACCTCGATCGCCTCGTCCGGCCCCGGCACTTCGAGCGTATCAAGCTGGCTTTGCAACAACGACGCGTCGAAGAAATGCCCGCTGCGCGCACCGAGCCGCGCCTTGAGAACATCGAACGTGCCCTTCAAGTAGACGAAGCGCACATTGTCATCGCCGCCGCGCAAGATGTCGCGATACGAGCGCTTGAGCGACGAGCACGTCAACACCGCCGTCGCCCCCGCGCGCTCCTTCTCCTCGATCGCGGCGCGGATCGTCCTGAGCCACGGCCAGCGGTCGTCATCGGTCAACGGAATGCCCCGGTGCATCTTCTCCTTGTTGGCTTCGCTGTGGAAGGCGTCGCCATCGGTAAAGCTGCACGACAGGCGCTCCGCGAGCATCTCGCCAATCCGCGTCTTGCCCGCGCCCGACACGCCCATCACGATCAAAATCATCTCCCACTCCTAAAGCTAAAACGCGTTACAGCACCGTCGCGAGCGCGAAAGTCAGACCCAAACCCAACAGCGAGATGATGGTTTCGCAAAGCGACCAGGTCTTGAAGGTCTGCCCCACCGTCATCCCGAAGTACTCCTTGATCAGCCAGAAGCCGCCGTCGTTCACGTGCGAGAAGATCAGCGAGCCGGAGCCGGTCGCAAGCACGAGCAGCTCTGGCTTCACGACGATGCCGCTCGCGGACGCGATCGGTGCGACCACGCCGCAAGCGGTCGTCATCGCGACGGTGGCCGAGCCTGTCGCAAGCCGGATCAGCGCGGCCACGAGCCAGCCGAGCAGCAGCGGCGACAGATGCGCGTGCTTCGCCGTCTCGACGATCTGGGTCGAGATGCCGCTGTCGCGCAGCACGCCGCCGAAGCCGCCGCCCGCACCGACGATGAGCGTGATGCCCGCGATCGGCGCGAGACATTCGCCGCAGAGCTTTTGGATCTGGTCGCGATTGAAGCCGCGTTGCGTGCCGAACGTCCAGAAGCTGACGAGCACCGCGATCAAGAGCGCGACGTCGGAATTGCCGATGAAATGCAGCAGATTGTTCGGCAGCGTCTTGGGCGTGAAGACGAGATCGGCCCAACTGCCGATCAGCATCAGAATCACCGGCAAGAGAATCGTGAACAGCGTGACGCCGAAGCCCGGCAGCTCGCGCTGGCTCCCTTGTGCGTGCGTTTCCACGAACTGCGCGGCAAGCGGATTGTTCTCGGGCAGCTTCACCTGCCGGTGTACGAGCAAGGCAAAGAGCGGACCGGCAACGATCGCCGTCGGCACGCCGACGATGAGCCCGTACGCGATCGTCTTGCCGATATCGGCGCCGTACGCCTGCACCGCCAGCAGCGCGGCCGGGTGCGGCGGAATCAGCCCGTGGACGACCGAGAGCCCCGCCACCATCGGCAAGCCCACCAGCAGCAGCGACTTGCCGGTGCGCTTCGCGACGTTGAACGCGATCGGAATCAAGAGCACGAAGCCGACCTCGAAAAACACCGGCAGGCCGACGATGATCGCGACGAACATCATCGCCCAGTGGATGTTCTTTTCGCCGAACCAGCTAATCAGCGTGGTTGCGATGCGCTCCGCGCCACCCGACTCCGCCATCATCTTGCCGAGCATCGTGCCCAGGCCGACCACGATCGCGATGTGGCCGAGCGTGCCGCCCGTGCCGGCTTCGAACGACTTCACGATCTTGTCCATCGGCATGCCGACCGCCAAACCGAGCAGCAGCGACACGATGATCAGGACCAGGAATGGGTAGACCTTGTAGCGGGCGATCAAGAGAATCAGCGCCGCGATGGCGATCACCGTATAGACCAGCAGCATGCTGCCTTGGACAGCTCCCATGAAGCTCCTCCTTGTGATTATTCGACCAGGGCACGAAACGGCGGGTGCATCGATCCCCAGCGTACAACGTGCCGCGCCTCCCGACGACTCGGCAAAGCCGTCTGCAGTGCGTACGCAAAGACGCTGAATTTTACTTTTGTTTATTCTTTCGAGATAGAACCGGTTCCATAAGCACAAACCCTCACCGAACGGGGCAAAAAGTGTGTTTGGCGAGGGTTATGAGATAGAACCCGGCTGGCGGTAGCGCCGCGGGGTCAATTGCGATGCGCAGCCAGTTCGGTCGCGGCATGCGCGAGGCGGGTCACTTCGTCCCAGTTTTGAGCGGCGAGCGCCGCCTTCGGCGTGAGCCATGATCCGCCGACGCAGACGACGTTCGGCTGGGCGAGGAACGTCGGCGCCGACTCGGCGGTGATGCCGCCCGTCGGGCAGAACTTCAGCGTTGGGAACGGCCCGTGGAACGCTTGCAGCATCGGCACGCCGCCCGCCTGCTGCGCCGGGAAGAACTTGACGATTTCGTAGCCGAGCTCGAGCGCGACGATGATGTCGGTCGGGGTCATCACGCCGGGCAGGAGCGGCAGTCCTGCATCCTGCGCGGCCCGGTGCATTTCCTTGGTGAGCCCTGGCGACACGCCGAACTGCGCACCGGCCTTCTTCGCGAGCGCGCATTGCTCAGGCTTCGTGATCGTGCCGACGCCGACCACGATATCGGACGCCAGTTGGCTTGCCCGCTCGATCGCCTGCAGCCCGGCCTCGGTCCTCAGCGTGATTTCGAGCACCTTCACGCCGCCCGCGTGGAGCGCGCGCGACACGTGCTCGCCCTGCTCGACCGAGTCGAATGCCAGCACCGGAATCACGGGACCCAGTCGTACGATTTCGCTGACCGTCTTCATTTGCAAGACTCCTTATTGGTGTGCCTCATTGGCGTACATCTGCAAGTCGTTCGGCCGTCTCGCCGACGAGCGGACCGAACACCGAAGCGCCCATTTCCGCCGGCGCCGCGGCCGAACGGAAGACGCCGAACAATTCGCGGCCGAAGCCGACTTCGTTTTCCGCCTGGTGCGTGGGGGCGGCCACCTCGCGCGCGGCCCATTCGCCCGGTTCGATATCGATGTCGAGCACGCCGGCTTCGGCATCGATCACGATCGTGTCGCCGGTGCGGACCTTGCCGAGCGGCCCGGCGAGCAGCGCCTCGGGCGAGACGTGGATCACTGCCGGGACCTTCCCCGACGCGCCGGACATGCGCCCGTCGGTGACGAGCGCGACATGAAAACCTTGATCTTGCAGCACGCCGAGAAGCGGCGTCAGACGGTGCAGCTCGGGCATGCCGTTCGCGCGCGCGCCCTGGAAGCGGACCACGGCGACGAAATCGCGCTTCAGTTCGCCGTTGTCGAACGCTTCCTGCACGGCCTCTTGCGAATCGAAGACGACCGCGGGCGCCGTCACTTTGCGATGATCGGGCGAGACTGCCGATATCTTGATCACGCCGCGCCCCAGCTTGCCTTGCATCAGGCGCAGGCCGCCGTCCGGCTGGAACGGCTCGCCGATCGGGCGCAGCACATTGGCGTCACCGCTCTCGGCGACGCCCGGCACCCACGTCAATCGGCCGTCGATCAGCTTCGGCTCTTCGGTGTAGTGCGCAAGGCCCTTGCCGGCGACCGTCGTGACGTCGTCGTGCAGCAGGCCGCCTTCCAGCAGATTGCGGACCAGGAACGCCATGCCGCCCGCCGCGTGATAGTGGTTCACGTCGGCCTTGCCGTTCGGATAGATCTTCGCGAGGAGCGGCACCGCTTGCGAGAGGGTGTCGAAGTCGTCCCAGTCGATCAGGATGCCGGCCGCGCGCGCAATCGCGACGAGGTGCAGCGTGTGATTGGTCGAGCCGCCCGTCGCGAGCAGCGCAACGATGCCGTTGACGACCGCCTTCTCGTCGATCACGTGGCCGATCGGCGTGTAGTGGCCGCGCTCGGCGGTGAGATCGAGCACGCGGCGCGCGGCCGCGGCGGTGAGCGCGTCGCGCAGCGGCGTGTGCGGGTGGACGAAGGCCGAGCCCGGCAAATGCAGGCCCATCACCTCCATCAGCATTTGATTGCTGTTCGCGGTGCCGTAGAACGTGCAGGTGCCGTGACCGTGGTAAGCCGCCGATTCCGCCTCGAGGAGCGCATCGCGCCCTACTTGGCCCGTCGCGTATTGCTGGCGGATCTTGGCTTTGTCGTCGTTCGACAGGCCGCTCGTCATCGGACCGGCGGGCACGAAGATCGTCGGCAGATGGCCGAACTGCAACGCGCCGATCAAGAGGCCCGGCACGATCTTGTCGCAGATGCCGAGGCACAGCGCCGCGTCGAACATGTTGTGCGTGAGCGCGACCGCCGTGCTCATCGCGATCACTTCGCGCGAAAAGAGCGACAGCTCCATGCCCGCGTTGCCCTGTGTGACGCCGTCGCACATCGCGGGCACGCCGCCCGCGAATTGCGCGACGCCGCCGTTTTCGCGCGCGGCCTGCTTGATGATGTCCGGGTACGTGATGTACGGCGCGTGGGCCGACAGCATTTCGTTGTACGCGGACACGATGCCGATATTCGGCTGGCGGATCTGCTTGATGACGAGCTTGTCGTTGCCTTCGAGGCCCGCGAAACCGTGCGCGAGATTCGCGCACGAGAGCGCGCCGCGCGCCGGGAACCGGCCTTGCGCGGCGTCGATGCGCGCGAGATAGGCCGAGCGCGTCGGCTTGCTGCGTTCGACGATGCGCTTGGTGACGGTGGTCAGCGTGGAATGCAGCGAGGCCATGGACAGACGCTCCTGAAGAACCGCGCGGCAGCGAGGCGCGCGAGTAGATGGGATCGTGGGGACGGCCGCAAGTTCGACCGGACGACGCGAGTTTAGTAGAAAAACTACAGACAATCAATCAGGAGGAGTGTGAATTGCGGAAAGGAACGGAACCGGCATCCATACTGCATATGGGCTTACACAACGCCTGGTCAAATTGCTGCGGCGCACTGTTCGGCACCCAGCCCCGCACAGTTTTGCGACGGTGGCGACACACGAAAATGTAGATTTTCTACACGCAAACGGCGATACTCTATCGAACGATTTCGCCATGCCGCGCGCCGCGGCCACGCCCATCATGCTCTCTCGAATCGAATCGATGCGCGCGCAATTGCGCCCATCCGAACGCAAACTGGCCGACTATGTGATCGACGCGCCGCGCGAAGTGCTGGATCTCGCGATGACCGAGCTTGCGCAACGCGCGGGCGTGAGTCAGCCCACCATTGCCCGTTTTTGTCATGCGCTCGGCTGCAGCGGATTTCGCGAGTTCAAGATTCGGCTCGCGCAGAGCATCGCGCACGGCGTGCCGTCGGTGTATCGCGACGTGCGTCCCGACGAGCCGGCACCGGGCGTCGTCGCCAAGGTGTTCGACCGGACAATCGGGGCCTTGATCGAAGTGCGCAACAGCCTGTCAACCGACAGCATCGCGGCAGCGATTGACTTGCTCGCGCACGCGTCGCGCATCGAGTTCTACGGCGCAGGCGGCTCCGGGATAGCCGCGCAGGATATCCAGCACAAGTTCTTCCGGCTGGGCATCCCGAGCGTGGCCTACGCCGATCCGCACACCTATTCGATGTCCGCAGCGCTGCTGGGCGCCGGAGACGTCGTGGTGACGATCTCGAACACCGGCCGCACGCGCGACATCGTCGACGCCGCCCGCTCCGCGCTCGCCTGCGGCGCAAAAGTCATTGCGATTACGCACAGCAACTCGCCGCTTGCGCAGATCGCGACAGTCAGCCTTTCAGCAAACATCGCCGAGGAAGCGGATGTGTTTTCGCCGATGACGTCGCGCATGTCGCATCTCGCGATCGGGGACATCCTGGCAGTGGGCGTCGCGTTGCAGCGCGGCCCCGATCTCGTCGACAAGCTGGGCAAGGCGAAGGAAACGATTACGCGCCGGCGGATTGGAACGGGAACCTAGGCGGCTGCGCCTCGTTTCTAAAATGGCCCTGCCAGGACCGACTTCAATGCAAAACGGGCTGCTCCGAAATCGGCAGCCCGTTTTGTTTCTGCTCATCAACTGTCAGCCGTCAATCAGAGCGCGCGGCAACACGTCAAAACGGCTTGAGCACCACCAGCGCAACCGCTGCGAGCAAGCCCAGCACCGGCAACTCATTGAAGAAGCGATACCACTTGTCCGAGCGTCGGTTTTCGCCGCGCTCGAATACCGCCAGCAAGTGTCCGCAATAGGCGTGATAGATAACCAGCAGCACGACCACGCCGAGCTTCGCGTGCATCCAGCCCTGTCCGCGGCCGATCCCGACCGCGAGCCACAGCCACAGGCCGCACGCGAGCGCCGGCACGGCGATGAACGTCATGAAGCGATACAGCTTGCGCGCCATCGTGAGAAGGCGCCGCTGCGCGGCTGGCTCGGTCTCCATGGCCAGATTCACGAAGATGCGCGGCAGATAAAACAAACCGGCAAACCAAGAGGCGATAAGAACAATGTGAAAAGTCTTGATCCAGAGCATCAGGCGGCCTAGGTTTGTTTTTCCTTATTGACGTGCTTCGCCATGTCCAAGCACGACGTACTTCAGCGAGGTGAGCCCGTCGAGCCCGACGGGCCCGCGCGCATGCAGCTTGTCATTCGAAATGCCGATTTCCGCGCCGAGGCCGTATTCGAAGCCGTCCGCGAAACGCGTCGATGCGTTCACCATCACGCTCGCAGAATCGACTTCGCGCAAAAATCGCATCGCGCGGTCGTGGTCTTCGGTCACGATTGCATCCGTGTGCGCGGAGCCGTATGTGTTGATATGGCCGATCGCGTCATCGAGGCCGTCGACGACCTTGATCGCGAGCACGGGCGCGAGATATTCGGTGCGCCAGTCCTCTTCGGTCGCATCGACCAGCGATCCCGGCGAAATCCCCGCAGCAGTGCTCAGCACTTTGCGCGCCGCCGGATCGACACGCAGCTCGACGCCCTTTTGCGCATACATCGCGCCGAGCGGCGGCAGCGCCTTATCCGCGATATCGCGCGCGACGAGAAGCGTCTCCATCGTGTTGCAGGTGCCATAGCGATGCGTCTTCGCGTTGTCGCAGACTTTCAGCGCCTTCGCGAGGTCCGCGCGATCGTCGACGTAGACATGGCAAATCCCGTCGAGGTGCTTGATCATCGGCACGCGCCCTTCCTCGATGAGCCGTGCGATCAGGCTCTTGCCGCCGCGCGGCACGATCACGTCGACGTACTCGGTCATCGTGATCAGCTTGCCGACCGCCGCGCGATCCGCCGTCTCGACCACCTGCACCGCGTCCTGCGGCAGGCCGGCTGCCGCGAGCCCCTCGCCGATCAGCCTCGCGAGCGCCGTGTTGGATTCGAGCGCCTCTGAACCGCCGCGCAAAATCGTCGCGTTGCCCGACTTCAAGCACAGCGCGGCCGCATCGATCGTCACGTTCGGGCGCGACTCGTAGATGATCCCGATCACGCCGAGCGGCACGCGCATCTGGCCGACCTGGATGCCGCTCGGGCGGTATTTCAGATTGCTGATCTCGCCGATCGGATCGGGCAGCGCCGCAACCTGGCGCAGACCTTCGATCATCGTCTTCAGCGCCTTGTCGGAAAGCGTCAGGCGATCGATGAAAGCGGCATCGTGGCCGTTGTCGCGCGCACGCGCAACGTCGCGGGCGTTGGCGTCCGTCAGTGCTTGAGCATCACGCTCGATGCCTTGCGCGACCGCCTCGAGAGCGGCGTTCTTCGCAGCGGTGCTGGCCCGCGCCATCGCACGCGACGCCTGGCGCGCTCTGCGGCCGAGGCCGGTCATGTATTCGTCGATATCCATGGTGATTCTCGTCGTGCCGCGCGAATGCATAAAGGCACGTGCATACAAAATGGCGGAAATGCCGGAACACGCGAACGGCCAAGCGATGCTGCGCAAACCTGCTGCATACATCGGCACTTCCGCATTTGAACCCGAACAGCAGTCGATTGTAGCGTGGCGTGACGCGCTCCGCTTAGCGTCGCCGGCCGGTGCTCGATCAGGCTGCGCGACGCGCCGGCTGTTGCGACGGCGTGCCCGGTGGGGGGCGCGGCGCCGATCTGCCTGGCGCCGCGACCGTCATCGCCAGTTCGAACAGCCCGTCCCATGGGTTTGGCGGCGGACCGTTGCGGCGGTCGGCGGCCGAGCCGGACAAGCCCTTGACCTGGCGATCGAGGCGCGCGGCAAGCGATAGCGCTTGCTCCAGCGCCGGTTCGGTCACGCGCGACAGCGCCGGCCCGACGAGCCGCTCGCGCGGCCCCCAGACACGGTTTTCGCGCAGCAGCATCGCGAGCGGCTTGCCCGCCTCGACGCCGCGCTTGATGCGAAGCAGCGTGCGCAGCTCTTCGACGATCGCCCACAGCACCAGGACCGTCGCCTCGCCTTCGCCCTTCAACCCGTCGAGCATCCGCGCAAGCCGGCCGACGTCGCCCGCAAGCATCGCTTCGTTGAGCTTGAAGACGTCGTAGCGCGCGACGTTGAGCACGGCGTCCTGCACCTGTTCGAAGCTCAACACGCCTTGCGGATAGAGCAAGCCGAGCTTCTGAATTTCCTGGTGTGCGGCGAGCAGATTGCCTTCGACGCGCTCCGCAATGAATTGCAGCGCGCGCCGCCCTTCTTCGCCCGCGGCGACGCGCTGGCCCTGCTGCGCGAGGCGCTGCCCCACCCAGTTCGGCAGTTGCGCGCGCTCGACAGGATCGATCTTGAACGCCACGCCCGCGTCGGCGAGCGCGGTGAACCAGGCGGCTTTCTGCGTCGCGGCGTCGAGACGCGGCAGCGTGACGAGCGTCAGCACGTCGGGATTGCCGGCCGACGCGAGCGTCTTCAATGCGTCGGCGCCTTCCTTGCCGGGCTTGCCCGACGGGATGCGCAGCTCGACGAGCTGTCGCTCGCCGAACAACGACATCGACTGGCTGGCGCCGAGCAGCGAACTCCAGTCGAATCCGCGCTCGACGGTGAACACCGAGCGATCGGTAAACCCTGCGGCGCGAGCCGCCGCACGAATGCGGTCGCACGCCTCCTGGGCGAGCAGGTGCTCGTCGCCATACACGACGTACAGGCCCGCCAGTCCCTTCGCGAGATGCGGTTCGAGAGCGTCAAGTCGCAGTTGCATGAGGGCGTGCGATTACCGAAAGCGGGAGGGACGAAGCGATCAAAGCGGCGGCGACGGCAACGGGATGCGCGGCGCGACACCCGGCACTTGCTGTCCTGGAGCCGGATGCAGCGAACGCACGAGGGAAAGTCGCCGCGTAAGCTGATCGACCGCGTCGTTCTGCATGTCGGCGAACAACAGATCGGCCTCCTGCACCTTCGCCGTCGCGTACTGGTTGCTATAGGTCATCGCCCGATTCAACGAAATCACGCTCGGCGGAATCAACAAGGTTCCGTCCTTACCGACGAGCTGGTAGCTGAGCGAATAGCTGATCTGATACTCCTCGACGAGACCCTGCGAGTTCATCGTCAACGTGCTGATCCCGCGCCCTTCGGACATCGTCAAAATCGCGTCCGCGTTGGCCGTCGAATCGACGACGACCGTATCGCTGCCGCCCTGCACCATGCGCGTCAGGCGCGCCGCGACCGGTGCCGGGGCGCCGGAGATGGCGAGCCGCTTGAACGCGTAGTCCTGCTGACCGCGCAACTGGAAGCCGCATGCGGACAGCATCATCACGCTGCACGCAAGCGTCAAAAACGATCTGCGAGTCACATGACCTCCTTGGTTCGCAGTGACGAGGCGCGCGCGGTGAAGCCGGCCGCGCGGCGCCCGGCTCATTCTCATGCCACGACGTTCACGAGGCGGCCCGGCACGATGATGACCTTCTTCGGCGGCCGGCCTTCGGCGAAGCGCGCGAACATCTCATGCGCGAGCGCGGCCTGCTCGATCGCCTCGCGCGGCGCGTCCTTCGCGACCGTCAGCGCGCCGCGCACCTTGCCGTTCACTTGCAGCACGAGTTCGATCTCGGCCTGCTCGAGCGCTTTTTCGTCGACCTTCGGCCACGGCGCATCGAGCAGTCCGCCGAATTCGCCCGAGTAGCCGAGCTCGCTCCACAACTGATGCGTGACGTGCGGCACGACCGGGTACAACACGCGCAGCAGGATGCCGTAAGTTTCGCGCAGCACCGCGCCTTGCGCGCCTTTCGCGTCTTCGAGCGCGTTGAGCATCTTCATCGCCGCCGACACCACCGTGTTGTACTGCAGGCGCTGATAGTCGAAATCGGCCTGCTTCAACACGCTGTGGATTTCACGGCGCAGCGTCTTGTCGGCATCGGCAAGCGCCGCTGCGTCGAACGCGCCGCGCTCGCGCAACACCGTCTGGTTCGCAAAACCGAACGCCCATGCGCGCCGCAGGAATCGGCTCGCGCCCTCGACGCCCGTGCCCGACCACTCGAGCTGCTGCTCGGGCGGCGCCGCGAACATCGCGAACAAGCGCGCGGTATCGGCGCCGTGCTGGTCGATCAAGAGCTGCGGATCGACGCCGTTGTTCTTCGACTTCGACATCTTCTCGATGCCGCCAAGCTCGACCGGCTGGCCGTCCGCGTTCAGCGTCGCCCCGATCGGGCGGCCCTTGTCGTCGTGCGTGACGCTGACGTCGGCCGGGTTGTACCAGGTTTTCCTGCCCGCGGCGTCTTCGCGGTAGAAGGTCTCGTTGAGCACCATGCCCTGCGTGAGCAGGTTCTTCGCCGGCTCGCCGAACTTGACGAGCCCCAGGTCGCGCGACACCTTCGCCCAGAAGCGCGAGTACAACAGGTGCAGGATCGCGTGCTCGATGCCGCCGATGTATTGATCCATCGGCATCCAGTAGTCGGTGCGCGCGTCGACCATCGTCGGCGCGTCGGGCGACGCGTAGCGGTAGAAGTACCACGACGAATCGACGAAGGTGTCCATCGTGTCCGTCTCGCGCTTGGCCGGCGCGCCGCACTTCGGACACGTGCAGTTCACGAATGCCGCCGATTTCGCGAGCGGGTTGCCTGTGCCGTCCGGCACGAGGTCTTCCGGCAGCACGACGGGCAGGTCCTGTTCCGGCACCGGCACGTCGCCGCAGCTCGGGCAGTGGATGATCGGGATCGGCGTGCCCCAATAGCGCTGGCGCGAAATGCCCCAGTCGCGCAGGCGCCACGTGACTTGCTTGTCGCCGAGGCCGAGCGCCTTGAGATCGGCGGCGATCACATCGACCGCTTGCTCGTAGTTCAAGCCGTCGTACTTGCCGCTTGCGACGCAAACGCCGGCTTTCTTGTCGGCGTACCACTCCTGCCACGCCTGGGTCGAGAACTGCTGCCCCTCGGCGGCGATCACCTGCTTGATCGGCAGGCCGTATTTCTTCGCGAACGCGAAGTCGCGCTCGTCGTGCCCCGGCACGCCCATCACCGCGCCTTCGCCGTAGCTCATCAGCACGTAGTTTCCGACCCACACCTCGATCGGCTCCTGCGTCAGCGGATGCTTGACGTAAAAGCCCGTCGCCATGCCCTTCTTTTCCATCGTCATGACGTCGGCTTCCGCGACGCCGCCGCGCTTGCATTCGTCGACGAACGCCTGCAGTTCCGGCTTGCCTTTCGCGAGATGCGTTGCCAGCGGATGCTCGGCGGCCACCGCGCAGAACGTGACGCCCATGATCGTGTCGGGGCGCGTCGTGAACACGCGCAAGAGCTTCTGCTCGCCGTCGAGCTCGTAAGGGAAGCCGAAGTTCACGCCGAAGCTCTTGCCGATCCAGTTCTGCTGCATGATCTTCACGCGCTCGGGCCAGCCGAGGCCGTCGAGGTCTTTCAGCAATTCATCGGCGTATTGCGTGATCCGCATGTAATACATCGGGATCTCGCGCTTTTCGACGAGCGCGCCCGAGCGCCAGCCGCGGCCGTCGATCACCTGCTCGTTCGCGAGCACGGTCTGGTCGACCGGGTCCCAGTTCACGGTGCCGGTTTTCTTGTACGCGATGCCCTTTTCGAGCATCTTCAGGAACAGCCACTGGTTCCACTTGTAGTACTCGGGCTTGCAGGTCGCGAACTCGCGCGACCAGTCGATCGCGAGGCCCATCGACTGCATCTGCCCCTTCATGTACGCGATGTTGTCGTAGGTCCACTTCGCGGGCGGCACGCCGTTCGCCATCGCTGCGTTCTCCGCGGGCATGCCGAACGCGTCCCAGCCCATCGGCATCAGCACGTTGTAGCCGTTCATCCGCAGATAGCGGTACATCACGTCGTTGATCGTGTAGTTGCGCACGTGACCCATGTGCAGCTTGCCCGACGGGTACGGCAGCATCGAGACGCAATAGAACTTCTGCTTACCGGCGATTTCCGTGGACTTGTAGGCATCGGCGGCGCGCCAGTCTTGCTGGGCGGCGGCTTCGACGTCGGCGGGTAAGTATCTTTCTTGCATGGTGTGTGGTTCGGGCTGGCTGTGCGTTCGCACCCTTTGACGCCTGACCGTGCGGGCGGCGCCGGGCGCGTTGGGCGTGGCTGTAAATGACGAAAATGCGGTCGAGAAGCGGGTTCCCCATCGCCCGGCCGGCGCGGGGAAAGGGCTGATTATACCGTTCGCGCCGGATTACCCGTAGCGCTCTGCCGCTATGGAGTTGCGGCGGCCGGCGCGCTCGCGCCCGGCGGTTCGGTGACGAAGCCGATACGCTCGAGCCCCGCCTGCTGTGCCGCGCCCATCACTTGCGCGATCACCTCATAGCGGGTCGCACGCGCCGCGCGCAGATGAATCTCCGGTGCCTCGGCGAGCTTGCCCGCCTCGGCGAACTTCGCGCGCATCGCGTCGAGCGAAATCGGCTGGCCGTTCCAGTAGATCTTGCCGGCGGCGTCGATCGATAGGGAGATGGTCGTCGGCGTCTGGCGTGCCGGGGCGGAAGCGACCTTCGGCAAATCGAGCCGGATCGCGTGTGTGAAGAGCGGCGCGGTGATGATGAAGATGACGAGCAGCACCAGCATCACGTCGATCAGCGGCGTCATGTTGATGTCCGCCATCGGCGCGGCAGTCTGCTTCTTGTCGAGTCCGCCGAATGCCATGGTTGCGCTCCGCGTTGCTCAGTTAGCGCTCAGGACGCCTCGACGCGGCGCGACGAGGCCGCCTCGTGGGGCGCGGCGTCCTGCGGCGCGCAGACGTAGGCGTGCAGGTCGTGCGCGAAACCGTCCAGCTCCTCCGACAATTGCCGCGCCATGCGCCCGAGCACGTTGTACGCGAGCACGGCGGGAATCGCGACGACCAGACCGAACGCCGTCATGATGAGCGCCTCGCCGACGGGCCCCGCAACGTTCTCGATCATCGCCTGACCGCTCGCGGCAATGCTGCCGAGCGCGTGATAGATCCCCCAGACCGTGCCGAGCAAGCCGACGAACGGCGCCGTGCTGCCGACCGACGCGAGCAGCACCTGCCCGAATTCGAGCCGCCGCTGCGACGCGGCGAGCGCCTGACGCAGCGCGCGCAGCACCCGCTCGCTGCGCTCGACGCGCGCGAGCAGCGCGCCCGGCATGTGCGCCTCGGCCGATTCGAGCGCGGCTTCGGCGAGCGGCGCGAACACGCGCTCCTTATCGGCGAAGCGCAGCGCGAGCACGCCGTCGGAGAGCGTCGGCGCCTGCCAGAACAGCGTCAGCGCACGCGGTGCTTGGCGCTTCGCACGCGCGAGCATCCAGCTTTTCACGATCAAAAAGCACCAGCTCGCCACCGACATCGCCAGCAACAGATACGCGACGCCGTGCGTGACGGCGTCGCTCGTTTGCAGGTAGTGAAGAATGCCTGTGTTTGCCATCGGGGCCGAAGCGCTGTCGGGCGCGGTCAGGAATAAACGCGGGACACGCTCAACGCAGGCCGAGCACGTCCTGCATGTCGAAGAGGCCGGTCTCGCGGCCCGCGAGGAAGCGCACCGCGCGCAGCGCGCCTTGCGCGTACGACACGCGGCTCGCCGATTTGTGCGTGATCTCGATGCGCTCGCCGATGCCGGCAAAGAGCACCGTGTGATCGCCGACGATATCGCCGCCGCGAATCGCCGAGAAGCCGATAGTCGACGGATCGCGCTCGCCCGTCACGCCCTCGCGGCCGTACACGGCGCAATCCTTGAGATCGCGGCCGAGCGCGCCCGCGACCACCTCGCCCATCATCAGCGCGGTGCCCGACGGAGCGTCGACCTTGTGGCGATGGTGCGCTTCGATGATCTCGATGTCGTAGCCGGTGGCGAACGCGCGCGCGGCGAATTCGAGCAGCTTCAGCGTGACGTTCACGCCGACGCTCATATTCGCCGCAAACACGATGCCGATTTTCTCGGCGGCGGAGTAGAGCCGCGCTTTTTGCGCGTCGTCGAAACCGGTGGTGCCGATCACGAGCTTCACGTTGTGGCGCAGCGCCGCCTCGACGTGCGCCATCGTGCCCTCAGGCCGCGTGAAATCGATCAGACAGTCGGCAGCGGCGAAGACGCGGTCGATATCGCCGGTCAGCCGGACGCCCGTCTCTTTACCGAGAAACGCGCCCGCATCCTGGCCGAGCTGCGGAGAGCCCGCGCGATCGAGCGCGCCGGCGAGCGTGAGGTCCGGGTCGTTCAGGACCGCTTCGATCAGCATCCGGCCCATCCGGCCCGATGCGCCAGCAATGGCAATTTTCATGAGCAATACGCGTAATAAAACGACGAGTTACGACGAATGTCGGGAATCACGGCACCGCACAAAGAACGAAGGCGGGCGGCACGTGATGTGCGCCCGCCTGTCGCTTCGCCGCGCGCTCAGCCACCCGTTCCCGGCGCGCCTTGCGGCGACGACGTCAGCGGCGGGTTATGCACGGCGGAGCCGTCGCTGCTTTGCGAGCCCGCCGGACCGACCGGGTTGCTGTTATCCGGCTCGTTTGCCGGCGGCCGGTGGAACTGGAACTGGGGCCGGCCCTGCAGCGGCGCGGCGCCCGGCGGCAAACCCGCGGTGGACGGCGGCACGGTCACGGACGGCCTATTGGTCGGCGTCGAGGTGACCTGGCCCGTTGCGCGATTCGCCGCCTGCGCAGCCTGGGCGTTCGCGGCCGACGGGGGCAGCGCGCCTGCCTGAGCGGCCTCGTCGGTCGGCGAAGCAACCGTCGCGACCGGCGCCGGCGACGCCGCCGCGCTCGTGCCGCTTGCCGTGGCGGCCGCACTGGCCGCGAGCGCCGCTTCCGCGGCCTTTTCCTGCGCGGCCTTCTTCTTGCCGAGCTTGTCGCCGTCGATGTCGGCGAGCAATTCAAGGTTGGACGGCAGGTTGTCGCCGCCCGACCAGCTCGCGACGCGGTCGTTCTGGAAGTTCACGACGAAGTCGCGCTGCTGGACGATCGACGTCGAGCCGCGCTTGAAATAGAACAGGTAGTCCCAGCGATCCGCATGGAACAGGTCTGATAGCAGCGGCGTGCCGAGCAGCGCCTTCACCTGGTCCCGCGACATGCCGACCTGCATCTTCGCGGCCATTTCCGCCGAGACGAAGTTGCCCTGGACGATGGTTATCCGGTAGGGCGTGATGGTTTGCGCGATGCGCTGCGTGACGCTGTTATAACTCGAACATCCCGCAAGGGCCGCCGCCGCAGCGGCAACGATCAAGGTACTCCGCACGCGGCTCCCCCGGTTCAAAAGAAAATTTGGAATCATTTCACTCACCGTGCGGGCCCGCCTGGATTGGCTCCGAGGCCGCGCGAGTTACACCGAAGATGACCGGAACAGCAAAAACACATTACTATTAGAACCCAGCATTGTACTCTAGGGATGCCTACCGATGACCAATCCGACCGATCTCAAGAATATCGGGCTCAAGGCGACCCTACCGCGCCTCAAGATTCTCGAGATTTTCCAGCACAGTCCTGTGCGCCACCTCACCGCTGAAGATGTCTACCGGAGCCTGCTGCATGAAGAGCTCGATATCGGGCTCGCCACGGTCTATCGCGTGCTGACACAGTTCGAGCAGGCGGGACTTTTGTCGCGCAGCAACTTCGAGTCCGGCAAGGCGGTGTTCGAACTCAACGAAGGCACGCACCACGATCACCTCGTGTGCCTCGACTGCGGGCTCGTCGAGGAGTTTTTCGACCCCGAAATCGAAAGCCGCCAGCACTCGATCGCGAAGGAGCGCGGCTTCAAGCTGCAAGAGCATGCCTTGGCGTTGTACGGCGCGTGCATCAAGGAAAACTGCCCGCACCGCAAGCATTGAGCCCGCGCAGCCTAGGCTGAATGTGAGAAAGCCGCCCAACCGGGCGGCTTTCTTTTTGTGTCGGCCGGAATTAGTGCTTCAGCACTTACTCCGGCCCCATGCAAGGCGGTCGACCCGAGTCAGCGCTTTAGCGGTCGGCGGCGGCAACCTCTGATCGCTCAAGCTACCAGCGCTTCGCCGAACGCCAGCCGATACGGCTCTGCCAACTTCACCTCGTCGCAATTCGGCTGATTCCCGCCGCGATCGACGACGATGAAGTCCCCTTCCCGGTCGAGCACGATCAGCGGATGGTGCCAGACCCCGCGCGCGTAGTTCACGCCCTGGAAGCCCTCGCCCGCAAACGCGCGCAGCCGCGACGGATCGAACTCGCCCGCAGGCGCCACGACGACGAGGTACTTCACGTCGCCAAGCGGAATGAACGCCTGGCTGCCGAGCGGGTGACGCTCCATCAGCGCGACGTCGAGCGGCAGACTGCGCGGCTGTCCGCGAAACACGTTGATGAGCGGACGGCCGCCGGCTTCCGTCACGTCGACCGCCGCCAGATCGTGGTAGCGCTCGGTCGTGCCGCCGTTGATCGGGAAGTGCCGCGCGCCCGCGAGCTCGATCACGTCGCCGAACGGCGCGAACGCTTCGCGCGTAAGCCGTTCCACATGGAGGGTATTCATCGCTGCCTCGTTACTCGATTGACTCGACTTACTCGATTTCGCCCCACAGACGCAGGCGCGACACGCCGCCGTCCGGGAAGATGTTGAAGCGCACGTGCGTCACCGGTCCGAGCGCGGCCAGCTCGGCCTCGAAGGTGTGCACGTTGTCCATTTTGAGCGGCTGCTCGGGCAGCAGCGCCGGCCAGAACATGGCCTGCGTGATGAGCGACTCGTCGGTGCCGCCCGTCACCCGCGCCGCCTGCAGCGAGCAGCGGTCAGGGAAGTTGCCCTTGAAGTGCGCGGTATCCACTTCGACGCGCCGGATCACGCCGGGATGCGCCAGCGCGACGATCGCCCAGTCGTTGCCGGGCTCGCGCCGGCGACGCGTCTCCCAGCCGTCGCCCATGTTCACGCCGCGGCCCGGCATCAGGATGGTCGAGGCCAGACCGAAGTGCTGGTTGTTCGCCGCGACCAGATACGCGCCGTTCTCGGCCGCAGCCAGATCGACCGAGACGCCGCGCTCCGCGCGACTCCAGTCGACCGTCGGCTGGCCGTAGACGCGCAGCCGCGCAATGCCGCCGTCCGGGTAGATGTTCACGCGCAGGTGCGTGTACGGGCGCCCATCTGTCACGTCGAGATAGTGGTGCTGATTGCCTTGCAGCGTCGTCGCGGGCACGATCGCGCGCCATTGCGCGTTGTCCGGCGGTGTCTCGGTATCGGCGTAGCAGGCGTCGATCGAGGCGGCCGGCGGGAAGTTGCCCGTGAAGTGGCTCGTATCGACATCGATGCCGTAGACCGTGCCCGGCCGGGCAAGCTTCACGATGCAGTAGTCGTAGCCGGTCGTGCGCTTGCGGCGCGTCTCCCAGCCGTCCATCCATTTGCCGTGATCGTCGTACTTGCCCGGGATGAAGACCGCCGGCTGCGGGTCGAGCATGCGCTCTTTCGGCGCGAAGAATTCGTCGCTCGCGAAGATCGGCTTCGCGCCAAGGCGCGGGTCGGCCAGGTTCAGGTAGCGGCGCGTGAATGACGGGGCGTTGGGGTCGAGAGTCGGGATAGCCATGATGCAGTTGAATCTCCGGTGAATTTCGGCGGACAGGCTCCACAGCCTGTCCGTCGGGACAAATAGGAAGCGGTTAAGCCGGCACCGGCGCCGCGCAGGCTCAGACGGCCGAAGCGGCCGGCGCAACGTGCACGCCTTCGGTCGCGCCGCCTTCGTCGACGCCGGGAATGAAGCGCACGTCCGGCTCCTGGTTCAGCACGCGGCGGGCACGCACGCGGTCGATATCGTTTTCCCACACGGCGACCACCACCGTCGCGACGCAGTTGCCGATCAGGTTCGTGAGCGCCCGGGCAATCCCGACGAACCAGTCGACCGGCAGGATCAGCACGAGACCGAGCACCGGAATCGCGGGAATCGCAGAGAGCGTGGCGGCCAAAATCACGATCGCCGAGCCGGGGATGCCGTGCGCGCCCTTCGACGTCACGAGCGACACGAGCACCACGACGACGAGGTCATGCATCGACAGCGGCGTATTGGTGGCCTGCGCGATGAAGATGACGGCGAGCGTGAGGTAGATCGAAAAGCCGTCGAGGTTGAACGAGTAGCCGGTCGGAATCACGAGGCCTACGGTCGAATCCTTGACGCCCATCCATTCGAGCTTGCGCATGATTTGCGGCAGCACGGCGTCCGACGAAGCGGTGCCGAGCACGATCGACAGCTCTTCGCGCAGGTAGCGGATCAGCTTGAAGATGTTGAAGCCCGCGAGCTTCATCACGACGCCGAGCACGACGAACACGAACACGAAACAGCTCGCATAGAAGACGAGCACCAGCACGCCGAGCTGCTTGAGCGAACCGACGCCATAGGCGCCCGTCGTGAACGCGATCGCGCCGAGCACGCCGAGCGGCGCGAGCTTGATGATGAAGCCCATGATGCGGAAGAACACGTGCGAGAGCTCTTCGATCAGGGTGTTGACCTTCTGCGCCTTCTCGCCGAGCAGCGACAGCGCCGAGCCGAACAGCACCGAGAACACGAGCACTTGCAGGATGTCGCCCTTCGCGAACGCGTCGACGGCGGTGTCCGGGACGATCTTCAGCAGAAAGCCGGCCACGTCCTTCAGGCTCTTCGCGTGCTCCGTGTAAGTGGTGAGCGCGGCCGCGTCGAGCGAGTGCAGGTCGATGTTCATGCCCACGCCAGGCTTCAGGAAGTACGCGAGCGCCGCACCGATCACGAGCGCGATCGAGGTCATGAACTCGAAATAGACGACCGCCTTCGTGCCGACCCGGCCGACCTTCTTCAGATTGCCCGCGCTAGCCATGCCGCTCACGACGACGCAGAACACGATCGGTCCGATGACCATCTTGATCAGCTTGAGAAAGCCGTCGCCGAGGGGCCGTAGCGATTGGGCGAAGTGCGGAAATAACGCGCCGATCACGATGCCCGCGACCAGCGCGATCATCACCCGGCCAAACAACGAATTGAGGAACTTCAACACGGCTTTCTCCTGATGAGAAGAGAAGGAATCGGCTTAACTGTTCATACTGGTCGGACCAGAGCAGTTATGGTGAATAGTAGGAAGCCGATATAGTGGCGTCAAGCCGCGCCGCGACGGTGTTTACCCGCGCCGAATCAGGCATTCCCGTTGCAGTCCAGGCCGGTTAGACCAGTTCGAGTTGCATGCTGCCGGCGGACGACTACAATGGTGGTCAGACCAGTTGGAGTTTTTGCCAGATGAAGAACGTCATGCATACCGTCACCGACGCCGCCACCGCGACGATCCGCGAGCGCATCGAGTCCGGGATCTATCCGGTCGGCAGCCTGCTGCCGGCGCAGCGGCAATTGTCGGAAGAGCTGGAGATCAGCCGCGCATCGCTGCGCGAAGCGCTATCGACGCTCGAAGCGCTCGGCATGCTGACGATCCGCGCCGGCAAGGGTGTCTATGTGGAAAGCGCGAAGGCGATGAACGGCCATGCTTGGCGTTTCGCCGATCAGTCGTCGCTGCCCGACACGTACCAGATGCGCTACGCGCTCGAAGGCTTTGCCGCGCGCATGGCCGCGCTCGCGATCAGCGATGCCGACATCGCCTGGTTCGATGAAAACATGGATGCGCTGCACGCCGCGCTCACGAACGGCGACTTAGACGAAGCCTCGCAGCTCGACTTCGAGTTCCATATGCGCATCATCGGGATCGCGGGCAATTCGGCGATCGATACGGTGCTGCGCGGCAGCGCCGAGATCATGAAGGAAAGCCAGCGCCTGCCGTTCTATCAGCGCGAGCTGCTGCTGTCGACGTACCACGAGCATCGCGCGATTCTCGACGCGCTGAAAGCGCGCGATAGCGAGGGCGCCGGGCGCGCGATCGAAGCGCATATCGCAGCGGCGGCGCAGCGCGCGGGTGTGCATTTTCCGACGCCGCCGCGATCGGCCGAGACGAACGGCGAATCGCTGATATCGGCTTCGGCTTCGCGCTGATCGACTTTGGAAAAAAACGCCGCGCGCAGCGTTGCATGGGACCCGCAAGTCAGTGCTGAAGCGCTAGCTCGGGCCGACATAAAAAAACCGCTCCGAGGAGCGGTTTTTTTGCGCCGGCGCAGCGCGACGTGCCGAGAGCCGACGCCGGAACTAAGGGCGATCGCCGCTTACTGCGCGTTCGCGAGCGCGACGGCCGTATCGAGCATGCGGTTCGAGAAGCCCCACTCGTTGTCGTACCAGCTCGACACTTTCACGAGACGGCCCGACACCTTCGTCAGCGTCGCATCGAACGTCGACGAAGCCGGGTTGTGGTTGAAGTCGATCGACACGAGCGGCGCCGAGTTGTAGCCGAGGATGCCCTTGAGCGCGCCTTCCGACGCTTCCTTCATGATCGCGTTGACTTCGTCGACGGTCGTATCGCGCTTGGCGATGAACGACAGGTCGACGATCGACACGTTGATCGTCGGGACGCGGATCGCGTAGCCGTCGAGCTTGCCGTTCAGCTCCGGCAGCACGAGGCCGACCGCCGATGCGGCTCCCGTCTTCGTCGGGATCTGGCTGTGCGTCGCCGAGCGAGCGCGGCGCAGGTCTTCGTGATAGACGTCGGTCAGCACCTGGTCGTTCGTGTACGCGTGGATCGTCGTCATCAGGCCGGTTTCGAGGCCGATCTTGTCGTTCAGCGGCTTGACGAGCGGCGCCAGGCAGTTCGTCGTGCACGAGGCGTTCGAGATCACCGTGTGGTCTTTCTTCAGCGTGTGGTGGTTCACGCCGTAGACGATGGTCGCGTCGACATCCTTGCCGCCCGGCGCCGAGATGATGACCTTCTTCGCGCCGCCCTTGATGTGCGCGCTCGCCTTTTCTTTCGTCGTGAAGAAGCCCGTGCACTCCATCACCACGTCGACGCCCAGGTCGCCCCACGGCAGTTCGGCCGGATTGCGGTTCGCCAGCACGCGGATCTTGTCGCCGTTCACGACGAGGTAGTCGCCGTCGACCGCGACCTTGCCCGGGAACTTGCCGTGCGCGGTGTCGTATTGCGTCAGGTGGGCGTTGGTCTTCGCATCGCCGAGGTCGTTGATCGCAACGAACTCGATGTCGTGCTTCTTGCCGTTTTCATAGAAAGCGCGCAGCGTGTTGCGGCCGATCCGGCCATAGCCGTTGATTGCAACGCGAATCGTCATGTTTATCTCCTGATACCTGGCTGAAAAAACTTGTCGCTTGCCTGCTGGGCGTTCGTTCGAGGCGCGGGGCATGCAGCTCTCGAGCGAACGCCATTCGTGCTTCGTCAGGCGAGCGTGGCCTTCGCCGTCGCGACCACGTGTTCGACGGTAAAGCCGAAATGTTTGAACAACACACCGGCCGGGGCCGATTCGCCGAACGTGTCGATGCCGACCACGCCGCCTTCCAGGCCCACGTACTTGCGCCAGAAGTCCGTCACGCCCGCTTCGATCGCGACACGGCGCACGCCCGTGGGCAGCACGCGCTCGCGGTACTCGGCGTCTTGCTTGTCGAAGACGTTGGTCGACGGCATCGACACGACGCGCGCCGCAATGCCTTCGCGCGCAAGCGGCTCGATCGCGTTCAGCGCGAGTTCGACTTCGGAGCCGGTCGCGATCAGGATGAGCTTGCGGGCCGGGACATCGTCGTTCCAGTCGCGCAGCACGTAGCCGCCCTTCGCGATGTTGGCGATCTGCGTGTCGGTGCGCGGTGCGAACGCGAGGTTCTGGCGGCTGAAGATCAGGCACGACGGGCCGTGGTGCTCGACCGCCTGGGTCCAGGCCACCGCCGTTTCGACAGTATCAGACGGACGCCACACTTGCAGGTGCGGAATCAGACGCAGGCTGGCGACGTGCTCGATCGACTGGTGCGTCGGGCCGTCTTCGCCGAGGCCAATCGAATCGTGCGTGAACACGAAGATCGACGGCGACTTCATCAACGCGGCGACGCGCAGCGCGTTGCGGCTGTAGTCGGAGAACGTCAGGAACGTGCCGCCGAACACCTTGTAGCCGCCATGCACCGCGATGCCGTTGATGGCTGCGCTCATGCCGAATTCGCGCACGCCGTAGTTGATGTGGTTGCCCCACTGGATGCCGGTCTCGCCAGGCTTCGCCGCGCGTACCGGCTTCGAGACCTTCCAGTTGGTGAGATTCGAGCCGGTCAGGTCGGCCGAGCCGCCGAGCAGTTCGGGCAGCACTGCCGCGAGACCTTCGATCGCCTGCTGCGAGGCCTTGCGCGTGGCGACGGTCTCGCCGCGCTCGTTCGCGCCGTCGATGATCGCTTGCGCCTTTTGTGCCCAATCAGCGGGCAGCTTCTTCGAGGCGCGGCGCTCGAACTCGGCCGCTTCGGCCGGATACTTCGCGCGGTATTGCGCGAACGCCGTATTCCACTCCCCTTCGCGCTTCGCGCCCGCTTCCTTCGCGTCCCACGCTGCGTAGACTTCCTGCGGGATGACGAACGGCCCCCACTTCCAGCCGAGCGCCTCGCGCGTCGCGGCGACTTCTGCAGCGCCAAGCGCCGCGCCGTGCACGTCGTGGCCGCCGGCCTTGTTCGGCGAGCCCTTGCCGATCACCGTCTTGCAGCAGATCAGCGTCGGTTTGTCGGCGAGCTTCGCTTGGGCGATGGCCGCGTCGACCGCATCGACGTTGTGGCCGTCGACATCTCGAATCACGTTCCAGCCGTAGGCTTCGAAGCGCTTCGGCGTGTCGTCGTGGAACCAGTTGACGACGTCGCCGTCGATCGAGATGCCGTTGTCGTCGTAGAGGGCGATCAGCTTGTTCAGCTTCAGCGTGCCCGCGAACGAGCAGGCTTCATGCGAGATGCCTTCCATCAGACAGCCGTCGCCGACGAACACGTAGGTGTGGTGATCGACGATCTTCGCATCGGCCTTGTTGAACTCGGCGGCGAGCAGCGCCTCGGCGAGCGCCATGCCGACGGCGTTCGCGAGACCTTGGCCCAGCGGGCCCGTGGTCGTCTCGACGCCCGGCGTGATGCCGTATTCGGGATGGCCCGGCGTCTTCGAGTGGAGCTGGCGGAAATTCTTCAGCTCGACGAGGGGCAGATCGTAGCCGGTCAGATGGAGCAGCGAGTACAGCAGCATCGAGCCGTGGCCGTTCGACAGCACGAAGCGGTCGCGTTCGGCCCATTGCGGGTTGGCCGGGTTATGGCGCAGATGGCGCGACCACAGCGCAACCCCGATTTCAGCCATGCCCATCGGCATGCCGGGGTGGCCGGAGTTCGCTTGTTGAACGGCATCCATGGCGAGCGCGCGGATCGCGTTGGCCATCAGGAAGATCGGGGCGGGAGACGGGGTCGTCATGTCGAGTCCGGAGAACGAGTCCAAAAAGCGGGGCGGGCGGCGGACCGGTTGCTCGTTTTTCAGCGGCTTTCGCCAATTCGGGCGCGCCCTCTTTGGCAGCGAACGGCGGCGGAACGTGCCCAAGCGGCAGAGCAAACGGACAAGGCTGCAAAGCCTGTCATTCTAGCAGATGGCGGGCTTCGCCCCCCGCCGCGCGATCCCGCCATGGGCCTTGCGCAAAGGCGCGGCCCGCGCTTTTATAATCGGGCGATCGGGACCGATTTTTCAGCGCCGCCGTGGCATCACCGCCGGCATTGCCCGCATTGCCGGCAACGAGAATCGAACGCTTCGCGCCGGCTCCAATCCAACTTCACCCCATTGCCCGTGTGCTGCATGGGCCCAGAGTAAGCGCTAAAGCGCTAACTCTGGCCGACCGCGTTGCATGGGCCCAGAGTAAGCGCTAAAGCGCTAACTCTGGCCGACACAGGAGAAACGCATGACCGCCCCGCGACCAGCCAACGTTTCATGGTTGACGCCCTACCTGACGGTGAACAATGCGCGCACTTCCATCTCGTTCTTCGAAGCGGCGTTCGGCTTCGAGCTGCGCGACAGCGTGCAGGACGACGGCGTCATCATGCACGCCGAGATGACCTACCAAGGACAGTTGATCGTGATGTTCGCGCCCGAGGGCGCGTTCGGCTCGACGGCGAAGACGCCGAAGAACGCCGGCGCGATCGCGCCCCAGTCGTTTTATCTGTACGTTCACGACGTCGACGAAGTGCACGCGCGCGCGGTAGCCGCGGGGGCGAAGTCGCTCTCGGCGCCGCAGGACCAGTTCTGGGGCGACCGCTTCGCGCAGGTCGAAGACCTCGACGGATACCGTTGGGCGCTCGCCCGCCACCTGTCGACCTGAACCGCCGAACCTACTATCGTCATGCCCCGTTTCTTTATCGATTTGAACTATGCGCCCGGCGATGTCGTCACGCTGTCCGACGAGGTCGCGCGTCATGTGCAGGTACTGCGTTTGCAGGTCGGCGACGCGCTCGTGGTCTTCAACGGACGCGGCGGCCAGAACGCCGCACGGCTCGCCGATATCGGCAAGCGTCACGCGCTCGTTGAAATCGGCGAGTTTGCCGAAGTCGAGGCCGAGCCGCCCTATCGCATCACGCTCGCCCAAGGCATCGCCGGCGGCGACAAGATGGACTGGCTGATCGAAAAAGCCGTGGAGCTGGGAGCGTCAGGATTCGTGCCGCTGGCGGCGGCGCGCAGCGTCGTGCGTCTCACGGGCGATCGCGCGCAACGCCGCCACGCGCATTGGCAAGGGATCGTGCGTGCGTCGTGCGAGCAATGCGGGCGCAACCGGCTGCCGGAAGTGGCAGCGCCTATCGAACTCGAAGCGTGGCTCGCAAGCCTGCCCGAGCGGCCAGAGAACGGCGACTTGCGCCTGATGCTGTCGCCGCGCGCGAGCGTCCCGTTCGCCGCACTGCCCGACAACGCGCCGCCAGGGAACGTGACTTTGCTGATCGGACCCGAAGGCGGCCTGACGCCCTCCGAAGAAGACGCGGCGGCCGCCCAGGGCTTCCTGCCGTTAGGGCTCGGCCCGCGCGTGCTGCGCACGGAAACGGCCGGCATCGCGGTATTGGCGGCACTGGCGGCGCGATGGGGCGGCTGGTAAGAACCAGAACAGTCCTTCTAAAAGAAGCGCATCAATGCAAAAGGCCCGCACAACCGGCGGGCCTTTCTTTGTCTTCGATCGATGACAGCCGGGACAACGCGCAGCGCCCGGCTGGAAAACGATCACGCAAACGAATAGAAAACGCGGAACGCGACTTTGCGCTCAGCCCAGAACTCCGCCCCTTCCCGAAACACGTCGAGCAGCGTTTCGCGGCCTTCCTTGTCGAACTTCTGCGCGATCGGCAACGCCTCGAGCACGATCACGAAACCCGGCTGCGAACCCGCCTTCTGCACCAGATCGGTCAAGCAGTCGTACAGCGCGTCGTAGTTCTTGCCGAAATGCTTCGGAAACAGAAACGACGTTGCGATCGTTTCCAGCACTTCCTGCTTCGTCTGTGCACTACCGCAGTACGCATACAGAAAATGCTGCTGAAGCTGGAGCGCTTCGTCGTGCAGATCCTGCACGCGAAACGCGCGAATCGACTGCACGATATTCGGCCGCACCGTCTTGAAAAGACTCATAGGCTCCTCTTTCGATGAAAGCCCGGGGCTGGCTTCGTGAGAGGCAGTCTGGCCGTGCTCGGCCATGCGCATCTGCATGACGCGCTGGAAAAGATTGCCGTCGCCGGCCGCGAAAAGATCCGTCGCGACCGCGGGGTCGTGCGCGTAGATGTTGTCGCTCATGCCGTTCATCCCAATGTCATTCAACAATGCGTTTAAAACTGTTGTAGTGGTCGTCAGTATAGAAACAATTGTCGACCTGCCTCGGCGGTCCCCCGCAGACAATGCGGCGGGCGCCGCGATTCTTCGCACGCGGCGTAGGAACAGTGTATTCGTGGTAATAGCCGCGCGGCTGCCGTGGCAGCAACCGCTCGAAGTTGCCGAATACGACGCCATCTTTCGGATACGGATAAGGTCCGCCGGCTGCGATCAAGTTCAACGTTCTGGCGGCTTCGGGCGGTAATTGCCCTGCCGCGATCGTGACCTCAACCTGCCCGGCCGGTGAACCGGACTTCGAATAGTCGCGTGCGAATGCGTCGGGGACGAAGCCCCCGGTGACAATGCCGATACTTCCAAGACTGCCGATCGCGAGGACGGCCGCGAGCGCGCCGTTGCGGAGCCACTTGCGTGCCATGAACCAGAGTTCCCGCTGATTGGATGAAGTTGACGACCACGAAAGACGTAAGGTTATCGCTAATGGCACCCGGAAGCAACGTTTGTCATTGAAACGAAAGGTTTTGCGGCCATGGCGAGAGCCGCCGGTGCGACAGTTTTACGCACCCAACCGAGTGGTCGATCAGGATTTTTTTATCCTGACCGAGATAAAATGACGATGACGGTGTTCGCTTGTGACGAGCAATTGCCTCCTCGTCTTTTTGCTTTTTGCAAAACGTACGCCGTTGGTATGACTCAATTAGGAGCAGCAGTCCCCAATATGCTCCACGGCGTGCCCATTGCGGGCACGCCGTTTTTTTAGCTTGGCTTTTTGTTTAGCGCGCGGCGCTCACGTCAGCCACGAGCAGCGCCGTCATGTTGACGATGCGGCGCACCGTCGCAGACTCGGTCAGCACGTGCACCGGCTTGGCGGCGCCAAGCAGGATCGGCCCGATCGCGATGTTGTTGCCGGCCGCCGTCTTCAGCAGGTTGTACGAAATGTTCGCTGCGTCGATGTTCGGCAGGATCAAGAGGTTCGCATCACCTTCGAGCGTCGACTCGGGCAGCACTTCCTTGCGCAGGTTCGCGTCGAGCGCAACGTCACCGTGCATTTCGCCGTCGATTTGCAAGTCGGGCGCACGCTCTCTCAGGAGTGCCAGCGTGTCGCGCATCTTCTGAGCGCAGGGCGCATTGCTCGTGCCGAAGTTCGAATGCGAGAGCAGCGCGATCTTCGGCTCGATGCCGAAGCGGCGCACTTCTTCGGCCGCCATCAGCGTGATTTCCGCGAGTTCTTCGGGTGTCGGGTCGACGTTGACGTGCGTATCGGCCAGGAAGATCTGGCGGCCCGGCAGCACGAGACCGTTCATCGCTGCGAACACCTTGCAGCCTTCGCGCTTGCCGATCACCTGGTTGATGAAGTGCAGGTGCCGGTGCGGCGTGGAGACCGTGCCGCAAATCATGCCGTCGGCTTCGCCCTTCTCTACGAGCATCGCGCCGATCAGCGTCGTGCGGCGGCGCATTTCGACGCGCGCGAGGCGCTCGCTGATGCCCTTGCGCGCCATCATCTTCGCGTAGGTCTGCCAGAAATCCTTGTAGCGTTCGTCGTGCTCGGTGTTGACGACCGTGAAGTCGACCCCCGGCGTCAAACGCAGGCCATAGCGCTCGATGCGGTGCTCGATCACCGCCGGGCGGCCGATCAGGATCGGCGTCGCGAGCTTTTCATCGACGGCGATCTGCACCGCGCGCAGCACGCGCTCTTCCTCGCCCTCGGCGAACACGACGCGCTTCTTCTCCGGCGCGACGTTGCGCGCCTGCTGGAAGATCGGCTTCATCGTCGTGCCGCTGTGATAGACGAACTGCTGGAGGTGGACCTTGTACGCCTCCATGTCTTCGATCGGGCGCGTCGCGACGCCCGAATCCATCGCCGCCTGGGCAACCGCCGGCGCGATCTTGACGATCAAGCGCGGGTCGAACGGCTTCGGAATCAGATACTCAGGGCCAAAAGACAGATCCTGAATGCCGTAAGCAGTCGCAACAATGTCGCTTTGCTCCTGCCGCGCGAGGTCGGCGATCGCGTTGACCGCCGCGATTTCCATTTCACGCGTGATCGTGGACGCGCCCGCATCGAGCGCGCCGCGGAAGATGAACGGAAAGCACAGGACGTTGTTGACCTGGTTCGGATAGTCGGTGCGGCCGGTCGCGAGCACGGCGTCCGGGCGCACTTCGAGCGCGACTTCCGGCAGGATTTCCGGCGTGGGGTTTGCGAGCGCGAGGATCAGCGGCTTGGCCGCCATTTCCTTGACCATCTCGGGTTTCAGCACGCCGCCCGCCGACAGCCCCAGGAAAACGTCCGCCCCCGGCATGGCTTCGGCCAGCGTGCGGGCGCCGGTTTCGCGAGCGAAGCGCTCCTTGTCCGGGTCCATCAGCTCGGTGCGGCCCTTGTAGACCACGCCCGCCAGGTCCGTCACGGTGATGTTCTCGAGCGGCAGGCCGAGGCTTACGAGCAAGTCGAGACACGCGAGCGCGGCCGCACCTGCGCCCGATGCAACGAGCTTCACTTCGCGGATGTCCTTGCCGACCACCTTCAGGCCGTTCGTCACCGCCGCCGCGACGACGATCGCCGTGCCGTGCTGGTCGTCGTGGAAGACCGGGATCTTCATCCGCTTGCGGCATTCACGCTCGACGATGAAGCAGTCCGGCGCCTTGATGTCTTCGAGGTTGATGCCGCCGAAGGTCGGTTCGAGCGCGGCAATCACGTCGACGAGCTTGTGCGGGTCGGACTCGTTGAGCTCGATGTCGAACACGTCGATGCCGGCGAACTTCTTGAACAGCACCGCCTTGCCTTCCATCACCGGCTTCGACGCGAGCGGCCCGATGTTGCCGAGACCGAGCACCGCGGTGCCGTTCGTCACCACGCCGACGAGATTGCTGCGCGCCGTGAAGCGCGCCGCGTTCAGGGGGTTCTCGACGATCTCCTCGCAGGCAAACGCGACGCCCGGCGAATAAGCGAGCGCGAGATCGCGCTGGTTGATCATCTGCTTGGTCGGCGCGATCGCGATCTTCCCCGGGGTCGGGAACTCGTGATAATCGAGAGCGGCTTCGCGGAGTTTGGATTTGGCGGGATTGGTTGACATGAGGCGGTCGGTCTTGAGGGCGGATTAGAATAGCTATTCGGTCGCATTGTAGCGCCAATCCCCGGGCCAATTCCTTCAATTCGGGTACAACTGCTGCGACTGAAATATGGCCAAGGCCAGACTCGAGCGGTCGGTCTCAGCCATTGCCTCGGCGCGCCGTTCGCGGTCAGCGCCTTGTTTTTTCAACGCCCTTCAACGGTTGCCTTCGAACCACTCCCGTGAGCCAGACTTCCCTTTCCGAGTTCTCGCTGATCGAGCGATTTTTCGAGCGCCGCGCGCGCAACCGTCCGGCGGGCGATGCCGAAGGCGCGGCCCTCGGCATCGGTGACGACTGTGCACTGATCGCGCCGCGCGCCGGCCAGATGCTGGCGATATCGACGGACATGCTCGTCGAAGGCCGGCATTTCTTTGCCGATATCGATCCGCATGCGCTCGGGCACAAGACGCTTGCCGTGAATTTGTCTGATCTCGCCGCAATGGGCGCGAAGCCGCGCGCCTTCACGCTCGCAATCGCGCTGCCGCACGCGCGCGAGGCATGGCTCGCCGCGTTCAGCGACGGCTTGTTCGAGCTGGCCGAGCGTTTCGATTGCGAGCTGGTCGGCGGCGATACGACCCGCGGGCCGCTCAATCTGTGCGTGACCGTGTTCGGCGACGTGCCGCCGGACGCCGCGCTGCGCAGAGACGCGGCGCGCGACGGCGACGACATCTGGGTCTCGGGCACGCTAGGCGATGCGCGCGCCGGGTTGGGCGTGGCGCGCGGCGAATGGTCCGTGGCGGGGGACGACGCAGCCCGCGATGCCGCCGCCTTTCGTCACGCGCTCGAACGCCCGGAGCCGCGCGTCGCGCTCGGCATCGGCCTGCGCGGCGTCGCGCGCGCGGCGCTCGATATCTCCGACGGCCTCGCAGGCGATTTGCTGCACATCCTCGAACGCTCGCGCGCGAGCGCCTCGGTCAACGCGGACGCCGTGCCCCGCTCCGCCGCGCTACGCCGGCTGCCCGCCGACGTGCAGCGCCGCTGCACGCTCACCGGCGGCGACGACTACGAACTCTGCTTCAGCGCCCCCGCCGCGAACCGAGATGCGATCGAAGCGATCAGCACCCAAGTGAACGTGCCGCTGACACGCATCGGTACAATAAGCGCTTTGCAAGCTCCGGCGGACCGCCCTGCGATTGCCTGGCACGACTCGGCAGGCGCCCCGCTTTCCCTGACGTTGCAAGGCTTCGATCATTTCAATGCAGACTGACCCCACGCTCGGCGGCGCCGGCGAGGCACCGCGCGCGTCCCAACCTCGGCGCGCGACCTCGCGCTTCATGCTCACGCATCCGTTCCACATCGTCTCGCTCGGCTTCGGCAGCGGCTTGTCGCCGATCATGCCGGGCACGGTCGGCACACTGCTCGCATGGGCGTCGTTCGCGGTGCTGAGCCGCCATCTGACCGTCGTCGACTGGGCCGTGCTGATCGTCGTCGGTTTCGTCGCGGGCTGCTGGATCACCGGCTTCACCGCGAAAAAGCTCGGCACCGACGATCCGTCGCCGGTGGTCTGGGACGAAATCGTCGCGTTCTGGCTCGTGCTCCTCTTCGTCACCCCCGAGACCTTCACGGGCCAGCTCTGGGCGTTCGTCGTCTTCCGCTTCTTCGACATGCTCAAACCGCCGCCCATCCGCTACTTCGACCGCCGATTGAAAGGTGGCTTTGGCATCATGTTCGACGATCTGGTGGCGGCGTTCTTTACGTTGCTCGTCATCGCCCTGTGGCGCATGACCATCTGATCCCAACACGTTTTCGGGTTTTGCAATGCCAACTGATTCCGTCGTCCATCAACTCGCCATTCGCGTGGGCAACAAGCTGCGCGACGAACGCCTGACGCTCGTTACCGCCGAATCGTGCACGGGCGGCATGGTGGCAACGGCGATCACCGATATTTCCGGCAGCAGCGGCTGGTTCGAGCGCGGCTTCGTCACGTATTCGAATCAGGCGAAGCACGAGACGATCGGCGTGCCCGCCGACATGCTCGACAAGCACGGCGCCGTCAGCGAGCCGGTCGCGCGGGCGATGGCCGAAGGCGCGCTGCGCAACAGCCGCGCGCAGGTGTCGCTGGCGATCACCGGCATCGCCGGGCCGGGCGGCGGGACGAAGGAAAAGCCCGTGGGCATGGTCGTGTTCGCGTGGAGCAATCGCTTGCACACCGCCGTCGAGACGCTCGTGTTCAAAGGCGACCGCGAGCAGATTCGCGTGCAGGCCGCCGCGCATTCCTTGCGCGGCTTGCTGACGCTGCTCGACGAAAAAGAGCGCTGAAACGCGTTACCGATACGCGTTGATCCTGTCGCGCGTCTCCTGCGCCGCGCGCGCGGCGGCGGCCGCGAAATCGTCGCCTTTGCCCGCGTAGAGAATCGCGCGCGACGAGTTGATCATCATCCCCGTGCCCGCCGCCGTACGGCCGGCGCGCACCGTCGCCTCGACGTCGCCGCCCTGCGCGCCGATGCCGGGAATCAGAAGCGGCATGTCGCCGACGATCTGCCGCACGATTTCGATTTCCTTCGGAAAGGTTGCGCCGACGACGAGCCCAAGCTGTCCGTTCGCGTTCCATTTATCGGCCGCGAGCTGCGCGACGACCTGATAGAGCGGACGGCCGCCCGTCTCCAGGAACTGCAGGTCCGAGCCGCCGGGGTTCGACGTGCGGCACAGCACGATCACGCCTTTGCCGGCATGCGCGAGATAGGGCTCGACCGAATCGAAACCCATGTACGGATTCACCGTCACCGCGTCGGCGCCGTAGCGCACGAACGCTTCGCGCGCGTACTGCTCGGCGGTGCTGCCGATATCGCCGCGCTTCGCATCGAGGATCACCGGCAGTCCGGGGTGCCGCTCATGAATGTGCGCGATCAGCGCTTCGAGCTGATCCTCGGCGCGATGCGCCGCGAAGTAGGCGATCTGTGGCTTGAACGCGCTCGCGTACTGCGCCGTTGCATCGACGATCGCGCGGCAGAAATCGAAGATCGCGTCCGGGCGGTTCGCCAGCGAGCCGGGAAACTTGGCCGGCTCCGGGTCGAGGCCGACGCACAGCAGCGAGTGGGTGCGCTGCCAGGCGCTCTTCAGCGAATCGATAAAAGAAGGGGTGGAAGACATGACGGTGCCGGTAACGGAAGAGGCCGTATTTTATCTGGCCCGCAGGCGGGCGGCGTGCAAGCCGTCGCCGATGCGGCCGCCGTGCTCGCAGTACGCGCTCTTGCACAGCGTGTCAGCACGACTGCAACGCCGCGTCGCTGCGCAGCGGCCGGCACGCACGCCGGCCGCACGTCGGTTCAGCGCCGCGCGCCGCGCCCATCGGCGCTCGCGCGCACGCCCATGCGCTCGACCGTAAAGCTGAACTGCCTGACGAGCTGCTCGCCCGGCGCCAGTTCGGTCATGCCGTTCGCCGCGGCGCCGCCGGGCAGGTTTACCGCGTTGATCGGATGGTCGACCGGCTCGAAGCAGAAGAAATCCTCTCCCGGCGGCGTGTACAGCACGTAGTAATCGGTGTTCGCCGCGATCGTGAGCGACAGCCGGCGCTTCGGCCACACGACCGACGTATAGCCGCTCCAGCCGGTGAACGCGTGGTTCACCATCGCTGCAGGCAGCGGATACGCGACGCCGAACTGCCAGGCGGGCGGCGCCGGCACTCGGCGCACCGGCAGCCAGTCGTCGCCCGAGAGCCAGAGGCCGGCCGCACCGGCGGACAGCTCGGTGTCCTCGTCGCGGACCAGAAACGGATGGAGGCCGAGACCGAACGGCAGCCGCTCGCGCCCCGCATTTTCGATTACGAGCGTGACGGTGAGCGTCGGGCCGTCGAGCGAGCAGGTCTGCGCCGCGCGATACGCATAGGGCTTGCCGCGGCTGCGGTCGAGCGTGAGCCGCGCGCTCGCGTCGTCGCTTTGTTCGAGCCGCCAGTGCGCGAGCCAGCCGTCGCCGTGAATCGGGCACGCTTCGGTCGCGCGATTGGCGCTCACCTGCACGTCGCGCCCCGCAAACCGGAAGCGGCCGCCGCCGATCCGGTTCGAATAAGGCAGGAGCGGATAGCAAGCGAGCGCGTTCGGATCGGTATTCGCCCGCACCGTCTCGCAGCGGCGGAAGATCGGGATCAGCACCCCGTCGTCGTCGCGCCAGTCGAAGCGCGCGATCCCGCCGCCGAGGCCCGGCGCGAGGTCGAGCCGCAAATCCGCGTTGGCGAGCGTGACGAGCTCCGCGTTGGCCGACGCCGCCGCGCCGCGCGCAACGGCAGAGGTGCTCGGCCCGGGACGTACGGGTTGGGTCAGCCCCGCCAGTTTGGCGCGACGCGATTCGGAAGGTGATACGGGTGCGACATCAACATTCGCAGCGGTCATGGTTCGCTCCATCGAGAGGCGTAGACGTCGTCGTGCAGACCGGATGACTTGAGGCGCTATCGGGCGGCTATGGGCGCCGCCGCTGGAATTGTCATGTTGCATGCTGCAAACGGCTGGGAAAACGCGAGATCCGGCGTCCAGCTGCGGGGCGTCGAATCCTGCTGGCCTTGCCTAGGCAGGCTCGCCGAGGAACAGCGGTTCCGGCAAGCCTCGCCGCGCGACGCTTGCGGCAAATACGCCGCCTGCGTACGGGTCCTGCGAGAGCGCGCGGCCGGCGAGCCCGATCCGCGCTGTCGTAATGTATAACGTATCGAGCCCCGCGCCGCCTAGCGCAACGCAGCTTGGTTGTATCGACGACACACTCACGCGCTCGGTTTCCACGCCGTCCGCACCGTAGCGCACGATGCGCGCGCCGCCCCACTGGGCGTTCCAGAGGCCGCCGTCGGCGTCGACGGTCGAGCCGTCGGGCTCGCCGTCCGCATCAGCAAGCCGCGTAAAGACGCGGTCGCCGGCGATGCGGCCGTCCGCGAAGTAGTCGCAGGCGCGAATCTCGCGAGTGGGCGAATCGCAGTAGTACAGCGTCGCGCCGTCGGGGCTGAACGCGATGCTGTTCGAAATCGCGGGCGCCGGCAGCGGCAGGCGTTCAAGCGACAGATCGCGATTCAGCCGGTAGAAACCGCCGACCGGCCGCGCGGGCTCGCCCTCGTCTTTGGTGCCGAACACGAAGCGCCCCTGGCGGTCGCAGCGGCCATCGTTGACGCGCGTGTTCAAGCCGGGCTCGACGTCGACGATGGATTGCGTTACCCCCGTCGTCAGATCGAAGAATGCGAGATGCGTCGCCAACCCGAGCAGCAGGCGCTGCGGATCGGCGGTCAGCGCGAACGTCGCGAGCCGCTCCGGCATCGCCCACGAGCGGCTGTCGCCCAGGACCGGGGAATAGCGCCACAGGCGGGCGCCTTCGATGTCCGTCCAATAGAGTTGCCCGCTGCGCGGACACCACGTCGCGCCTTCGCCGAGCACGCATTGGGCATCGACGGCGAGCGCAGCTTCGTTTGCCGGCATGTTCAAGCCCATCCTCCGTCGACGATGAAATCCTGCGCGGTCACCATGCGGCTGTCGTCGGCGGCGAGAAAGAGCGCCATCCGCGCGAGGTCTTCCGGCAGCAGCTCACCCTCGAGGCACTGCCCCGCTTTCAGCGCGCGCAGGCCCGCTTCGTCGAGCCACAAGCGCTTTTGCTTCTCCGTCATCACCCAGCCCGGCAGCAGCGTATTCACGCGAATCCCGAACGGGCCGAGGTCGCGCGCGAGACCGCGCGTGAGCCCCGCTATCGCCGCCTTCGACGTGACGTACACGGGCATGTTGCCGTTCTTGAGCATCCAGCTGATCGAACCCAGGTTGATGATCGAGCCGCCGCCCATCTGCTTCATGTCTTCCGCGACCGCCTGCGCCGCGAAGAATTGATGCCGCAGATTGACCGCGATGCCCGCGTCGAACGACTCGGGCGTGACTTCGGCGATCGAGTGGCGTTTGTCGTTCGCCGCGTTGTTGACCAACACGGAGATCGGGCCGAGCGCGCTCTTCACGTCGGCGATCGCTTTTCTGAGCGCGTCGATGTCGGTGAGGTCGCACGCGAGAAAGAGCGGCGCGTGGCGCGAATCGCCGAGCTGGTCTGCGAGCGCCTCGCCCGCCGGCACGTCGATATCGAAGAACGCCACGCGCGCGCCTTGCGCCGCGAAATGCTCGACGAACGACGCGCCGATGCCTGTCGCGCCGCCGGTAATCAGCACCGTGCGGCCGGCAAGGCTCGGATAGCGCGCGTAAGCCCCGCCGGCGTGGGCGTCGGCCGAGTTGGCAGGAGACGTCATCGTTCTGGCTCCCTATCGGTGAGCAATGGACAAGCGGCGCATCAATCGCGCCCGCCGCGGTTTTTCAACTGGTCGAGCAGCACCGCCGCGAGCAGGATCGCGCCGCGCACGAGGTACTGATAAAACGCGTCGATGTTCATGAGGTTCATCACGTTCTCGACCGTACCCATGATCAGCACGCCGATCACGACGCCCGAGATCGTCGCGCGCCCGCCGAGCAGCGACACGCCGCCGAGCACGCACGCGGAGATCACGTTCAGCTCGAAGCCCTCCGCTGCGTTCGGCTGACCCGACGTGATGCGCGAAGCGAGGATCACGCCCGCCAGCGCAGTCACCGCGCCCTGGATCAGGAAGATGAAGACGCGCGTGCGCTCGACGTTGATGCCTGCCAGACGCGACGCCTCCGGGTTGCCCCCGATCGCGAGCGTATTGCGGCCATACACGGTCTTGTTGAGCAGCACGCCGAACACGATGAAGCACATGAGCGTGACCCAGATCGGCAGCGACACGCCGAAGAACGTGAGGCCGCCAAGCGCAATGAACGTATCCGACGACACGCCGACGGCCTGCCCGTGCGACGCGATGAACCCGAGTCCACGCACGATTTCCATCGTCGCGAGCGTGGTGATCAGCGCGTTGATGCGCAGATAGGCGATGACCGCGCCGTTGACGAAGCCGATCACCGAGCCCGCGGCGACCGCGGCGAGGATCGCGATGAACGTGTTGTTGGTCGCGTTCAGCACCATCGCGCACAGCACGCCCGCGAACGCGACCGTCGAGCCGACCGACAAGTCGAAATCGCGCGACGCCAAACAGAACATCATCGTGCACGCAACCATGCCGATCTGCGAAATCGACAGCGCAAGGCCGAGCATGTTCTCGATCGAGAAGAAGTGATCGACCGTCAGCGACATCGTGATGAACATCGCCACGAAGATCAGGATCAAGCTGTATTCGGTGATCTGCTGCCACCACTTTTGCTTGTCGGCGGATTGCGGCGTCAGCGCATCGGCGGCGCTCTTCGCTGCCGACTGCACTAGGTTTTCTCTGGCTTGCATTTGATGGCTCCTGCCGTGCTGCACGGGGTTTTATGCATTCGGCCGGTCGATATCCGAGCGGCCCATTCACAGTCTTTCGTTGCGTCTCTCGAGGTTGGGTTCGTCGTGGCCGCGCTCCGGAGTCACGCCGCTTGCGCGGCCGCATGAGGCGTCGAACTCTGCGGCAGCGCAAGGCTCAGCACCGCATGCTCGCTCGCTTGGCTGCGCGGCAGCTCGCCGGAAATGCGCCCCTGGCGCATCACGACGATGCGGTCCGACACGCCCAGCACCTCCGGCAATTCCGACGACACGATCACGACCGCGCAGCCGCGCTCCGCGAGCTGATAAATCACGTGATAGATCTCGTGCTTTGCCCCGACGTCGATGCCGCGCGTCGGCTCGTCGAGAATCACGACCTTCAGTTCCGGCTCGGCAAGCCAGCGCGACAGAATCGCTTTTTGCTGGTTGCCGCCCGAGAGGAAGCGGATCTTCTGGCGGCGGTTCGGCGTCTTGATCTTCAAGAGCTGAATGAACCGGTCGGCCGTTTCGGCTTCCTTCTTGCGGTCGAGAAAAAGGCCCGCATGCAGATAGTGGCGCCGGCAGCTGATGTTGATGTTCTCGGCGACCGACGCGATCGCGACGATCCCCTCTTCCTTGCGGTCCTCGGGACACAGCACGATGCCGTTGCGGATCGCCTCGCCGGCGCTCTTCACGGTGATCGGCTTGCCGTCGAGCATCAAATGCCCGGCCTTCTTCTTCTCGGCGCCGTAGACAAGGTGCATCAATTCGCTGCGCCCCGCGCCGACGAGCCCGAAGAAGCCGACGATCTCGCCCGAGCGGACCTCGAAGCTCGCAGGCGCGCTCAGCCCGTGTCCCTCGACGTTCTGCACCGCAAAGCGCACCGGCCCGAGTTCGCGCGGCCGGTAGTTGTAGATGTCCGAAATCTCGCGCCCGACCATCTCGGCGACGATCGTCTCGCGCTTCACGCCTTCGAGCGTCGGATGCGACGCGACCTTGCGGCCGTCGCGGAAAATCGTGCACGCATCGCAGAGCTGGTAGATCTCGTCCATGCGATGCGAGATGTAGATCAGCGCGCGATTGTCGGCGCGCAGATCGCGCACGAGCTTGAACAGCACCTCGGTCTCGCGGTGCGAGAGCGAGCTGGTCGGTTCGTCGAGCGCGATCACGCGCGCGTTGCGCATCAGCGCCTTGCAGATCTCGACCATCTGCCGCTGCGCAATCGACAGCCGCCGCAGCTTTGCATTCGGATCGAGATCGACGCCCATCGCGGCAAGCCGCTCGCGCACGAAGCGCTTCGCGTCCTGCTTCTTCACCCAGCCGAACGTATTCGGCAAGCGCCCGAGCATCAGGTTTTCGGCGACGGTGAGATCCGGCACGTACTGCAGCTCCTGGTGGATCACCGCGATCCCAGCCGCGATCGACGCCGCCGCATTCGGGAAATGCACCTCGTTGCCGTCCATCATCACGCGGCCGGAATCGGGCTGATACTCGCCGCCGAGCACTTTCAAGAGCGTCGACTTGCCCGCCCCGTTCTCGCCCATCAGGCCGTGCACCTGCCCGACGTTGACCTCGAAGGACACACCGTCGAGCGCGCGTACGCCTGGAAACACCTTGCCGATATTGTCGAAACGCAGCGTCGCTGACACATCGCCTCCCATCATTCCGTATGAACGGTTCGCCTGTTGCGTGCGTTGCGTTGCGCGCCGCGTGGATCGCAACGCGAACCGTCTCAACCACCCCTGTTCTTTTCGTCGCTCTGCTTGCCGCTTCACGGTACGCGCGAGCGCACCGTGAAGCGCGCGGTTCAGGACGATCGATTACTTCGCCGCGAGGCCCATCTTCTCGCGCACTTCACCCACGTTGTCGCGCGTGGCGAGCATGCCGGTCGTCAGCGTCAGCATCGGCGGCGTCTTGCCTTGCGTGATCCAGTCGTACATCAGGTCCGACGTTTCCTCGCCGTGGCGCTTCGGGCTGATGATGACCGTGCCGTAGAAGCCCGTCGGCTGCGGCTTCTTGAACTCGTTCAGCGCCGAGTCGGAGCCGCCGATGCCGATGCCGATCATGTTGTCCTCCTTGAAGCCGCGGCCTTCCGCTGCGCGCACCGCGCCGAGCACGGCTTCGTCGTTCAGGCCGTAGGCGATCCAGTGCTTGATTTGCGGATTCTTGGTGAGCGCGATGTTGGCCGCGTTGAACGCGTTCTCGGTATCGGTCTTCGCTTGCGGCGCGGCGATCACGTTCGCCTTCGGGAAGCCCGCGGCGACGAGCGCATCGGTCGCGCCGGTCGTGCGGTCGTGCGCGGTCGGCAGCTGCTCGTAGGTGACGTCGATCGCGCCGACATCCTTCATATCCCAGCCGCGCTTCTTGATTTCGGCTGCGAGCCCTTCGCCGACTTGCTTGCCGATGTTGTACGCGGAGATGCCCATGTGCGGCACCGCTTCGATCGGCTTGCCCGAACCGTCGACGAGGCGATCGTCGACCGTCATCATCTTCAGGCCGTCGGCCTTCGCCTTGGCGACGATGCCCGGCCCGAGCTTCACATCAGGCGTGCAGATGATGAAGCCTTGCGCCTTTTGCGCGGCGAGGTTGTCGATCGCGCTCATCACCTTCTCGCCCGACGGCGCCCCGATCTTCACGAGCGTGAAGCCCTTTTCCTTGGCGGCGATTTCAGCGAACTTCCACTCGTCCTGGAACCAGGGTTCTTCGGGCTGCTTGACGAGAAAGCCGATCTTCACCTGGTCGGCAGCCTGCGCCGCCGGCGCATTGAACAGCACCGCAGTGGCCGCCGCGGCCAACGTGAGGAAAATTCGTCGCTTCATGATGCGTGTCTCCTGTCTGGATGAAAAAGTTCGGCCGCGTGTTCTATTGGCTGGATAACGCACGCGGCCGGTGCGCCATCCGATTTCCCTTAGCGTCTGTTTCCATATGGAAACAGACGCTAATCGTGGTAAAGCGCCGAGCGACCGCCGTCGACCGTGATGCAGCTTGCGTTGATGAACGGCGCTTCGTCGGAAGCGAGAAACACCGCCGTCATCGCCACTTCGTCAGGCCTGCCGATCCGCTTCATCGGCTGCAGATCGAGCGTCGCCTGGCGCGCGGCGGCCGGGTCGGCCTGGCCGTTCCACCAGTCGAGCGTCAACTGCGTCTCGATGTAGCCCGGCGCGATCGCGTTCACGCGCACCTGGCGCGCCGCATATTCGATGCCGAGCGCGCGCGTGAGACCGATCACGCCGTGCTTCGCGACCGGGTACGGAAAGCAGCCCGGAATGATCTTGAACGCGTGCGTCGACGCGATGTTCACGATGCTGCCGCGACCGCGCTCGACCATGCCCGGCAGCACCGCGCGGCAGCCGTTCCAGACGCCGTCGAGGTCGACCGCGAAGCAGCGGCGCCAGTCGTCGCCGGTCATCGTGAGCGGGTCGCAGAACACATTGATGCCGGCGTTGTTCACGAGCGCGTCGAGCGGGCCGAAGGCGCGCTCGCCTTCGCTCACCGCTTGTTCGACCGACGCGGCTTGCGTCACGTCCGTTTGCACCGCGAGCACGCGTGCGCCCGGCACGGCCGCTTCGATCTCCTTGGCAGTGCGGCGCGCGGCATCGATATCGAGTTCGGCGAGCACGACCGACGCTCCCTCCCTGGCGAACGCGTGCGCGATCGCTGCGCCGATGCCGCGCCCGGCACCGGTGATCAGCGCGACCTGGTTCGCCAGTCGATTCATGATGCCGCCCGCAAGCCGTCGATGAACGCCTTCGCGTGCGCCGCGGTCATCGCTGCGCTCTGCCCCGGCTTGTAAAGCGCCGAACCCAGGCCGAAGCCGTTGGCCCCGGCCGCGAGGAACGGGCCCATGTTGTCCGGCGCGATGCCGCCGACCGGCACGAGCGGCACCTGCGCCGCGATCACCGCGCGCCATGCCTTGACGACCTGTGGGCCAAGCTGTTCGGCCGGGAACATCTTCAGCACGTCCGCGCCGTTCTTGAGTGCGGCGAACGCTTCATTCGGCGTCGCGACGCCAGGCGCGCACGCGAGGCCCTGCGCCTTCGCGGCTCGCACGACGTCGGCGTCGCTATGCGGCATCACGATCAGCTCGCCGCCCGCGCGCTTAACCTCGTCGACGTCACTCGGATGCAGCACCGTCCCCGCGCCAACGATCGCGTCGGCCGGCAGCGCTTCGCGAATCGCGGCAATGCTCTCGAACGGCTGCGGCGAATTGAGCGGCACTTCGACGATCCGGAAACCCGCCGCATACAGCGCGCGGCCGTGATCGGCGGCATCGGCGGGCGTCACGCCGCGCAGAATCGCGATCAGTCCACACGCGGCGAACGCGGCGGCGAGGCCCGTGTGCGGCTGATACGGTGCAGGCAGGTTGATGTGCGGTTGCATGTCGGCTCCGTGAAATCCTTCGTGTTCTATCCGTGCAGCGCCGGCTTGGGCGCGCGTCGGCCGGCCTTAACCCGCCGACTGCGCAACAGCCGGACGCGCCTCGCCGACCAGCCCGGAGAGCGTCGCAATCCGCCACAACCCGCGCTCGGTCGCGTCTTTGACGAGCGTCGTCTGCGGACGGCCAAGCTCCGCGAGCGCGAGGCGATAGCGGTCGCACAGCGCTTCGTTGCCGACGAGCCGGAGCGGCTCGTCCGCGAACTGCGGATGCACGGCGGCAAGTCCGCATAGTTCATGGCCGATGAGGAGTCCGGAAAGATAATCCGACTGCTCTTCGGCGGACAGCTGTGCGGTCAATCCCAGCGTGCGCGTGCTGAAAATCGTCGCGAGGAGGCCCGCATGGTCCGTTCGCTTCGCGACCGCGACGCCGCGCAGGAATGCTGCGGTATTCGGCGTTTCCGGTTCGGCCATCGTGCGGCCGAGAATCGTGTGGTCGCGCAGCGCCGCGAAAAGTTCGCCTGTCATGAACGTATAGAAACGCTCGATGCGCCCGCCGCGCACGACAGCCCATTTCGCGTGCGTCCCGGGCAGGCCGATCAGCGCGCTCGCGCTGCCGTTGCCGGGCGCGGCGTCGTCGGCGAGCGCGCCGACGATCTGCGTTTCTTCGCCGCGCATCACGTTCGGCAAGTCGCCGCGCTGGATCACGCCGGGCACGATATGGAGCGCGATGCCGCGGTCCGTGCCGACGCGCACGATGCCGGCCGCGAGCGCATTCGCGTCCGCGGGCGCATCGACATACGGCGCTTCCGCCCAGCCTTGCGCGCTGCCCACCATGCCTGCCGCGATCACCGGCACCCGGGGGGCGCGGTCGAACCAGACGCCGCAGGCGTCCTCGAACGCGGCATCGAAGCCGCCCGCGCTCACCGAACGCGGCAGATTCATGACGCCGGCGGTCGACGCGCAGTTCGCGATCACGTTGCCGATCGCGTCGAACAGGTACGCACGCAGCGACGTCGTGCCCCAATCGAGCGCAATCAGTGCGGCGTGCTCGAAGGCCGTATCGGCGACGGTAAATGTCGAGGCGGAGTGCTGCAAAGTCATCGTTTGATCCTGCGAGTGGTCTGCGGTGCGCGCCAGCCGAGCTCCTCGGAAATCGCGCGCGCTTCGCGCTGCACGACCGGCACGAGCTCGTCCATCCGTTCGAGCGGCATGTAGGGAATCGTGCTCGCGACCGAAACAGCCGCGACGATCGAACCCGACGCATCGCGCACCGGCGCGGCCACGCAGCGGATCGACGCCTCGTTTTCTTCGAGATCGAGCGTGAAGCCGCCGGCCGAATAGGTCGTCATGCGCTGAAGGAAGGTGGCCGCATCGAGGCGGTTGTCGGGCTTGAAGCTGACCGATGCGAGCGCGCGGCGCGACGCGTCGAAGAGCGTCTGCCAGGCGTCGGGCTTGAGATCGAGCATCATCGCCTTGCCGATGCCGGTCGAGGCGAGCGGCATCCGGTGTCCGACGCGCGAGCGCATTTCGAGGCCGCGCGTGCCGGGGATTTTGTCGATGTAGAGCACGTCGTCGCCGTCGCGCACGCCGAGGTGAATCGTGTCGAGCGTCGCCTCCGCGAGCCGTTCCAGGTGCGGGCGCGCGACGGCCGTGAGCGGCATCTGTTCGAGCGCGATGGTGCCGAGCTCGATCAGCTTCGGGCCGAGCAGATAGCCGCCCTGCACCTGACGCAGATAGCGCGCTTGAACAAGGCTGCTGACGAGCCGGTGCGTCGTGCTGCGCGTCGTGCCGAGCGCGGCGCCGAAGCTGCGCAGGTCGCGCGCCCCGGACGCCGCCGCTTCGAGAATCGCGAGCCCGCGCAAGAGCGTCTGCGTGCCGGCTTGCTGCGGCGTGATGTCGAGCAGCGTGCTGGGCAGGGCAATGCCGTCGACGGCGGGCGGATTCGCTTGCGCGCCCGTTTTGCCGTTTTGCGTGGATTGCGGGGCTTGATGCTGCGGCGCTTCGGTGTGCTCAGCCAGGGGTTTGTTCATGGCGCTCATCCGGTTTAAGTGGCCGTTGGCCGATTAATCGCGGTGCTGGGTGCGCTGCGGAGCGCGCTTCGCGGACGAATGTAGCGCGATGCGTTCGTTTGAACGGGTGCCTGCGGCTTGCCAAGGATTCGAGGTCATTTGACGGTGTCTCCGTTGTCGTGCGAATCGTGCTTCGCATCGAGTGGCCGCGATTGCGGCGCTTTGTTGGTCTGGATTGTAGGGCGGGGCCCCAAGATCTCCAACATTTGAGTTGCCCGCTCATATTTTGGGATTGTCGCATGCCGGCGCCTCGGTTCTCCGTCCTCCACATCTTTCTCGGCAACACGGCGAACCCGGATATCGACTGGCACGTTATCGGTTATGTGTCGCTCGGGGACTACCTCGACGACAAAGGCATCGGATTTCAGGCCCGCAAAGCGAGCACGTTGTCTTGCTCGCTCGTGACGCAGTAGCCAACTCGGCGCAATGGGCAGAAACCGTCAGTGCGGCAATTCCGCCGCCCCCATCCGCCGCGCGATCACCGCGGACCGCTGCGCCAGGTACGCCGACCCGCGATGCTCATCGAAATACTTGGGCCGCGGCAACATGACCGCCAACCTGGCCGACTGCCACGCAGAAAGCTTGCTCGCCGAACTCTTGTAGTAATACTGCGCGGCGGCCTGCGCGCCATACACGCCATTGCCCCACTCGACGGAATTCAGATAGATCTCGAAGATGCGCTCCTTGTCCATCAGCGTCTCGAGCATCCAGGTGATGATGAGCTCCTGCCCCTTGCGGATATAGCTCTTCTGCCGCGACAAAAACAGATTGCGCGCAAGCTGCTGCGTGATCGTCGAGCCGCCCGCCACGATCTTGCCGCGCGCCTTGTTCTTCTCCCACGCCTGCAGGATCGCGTCGGTCTCGTAGCCGTTGTTGTTGACGAAGTTGGCGTCCTCGGAAGCGATGATCGCCCGCTTCAGATTCCGCGAGATCCGGTCATACGGCACCCACGCGTGCTGAATCTCGAGATCCGGGCGGTCCTGCGCCAGGCGCCACGCATCGGAGCGCATGAACGCGGTCGTGCGCGGATTCACGAACGTCCACACGCCGATCTGCGCGAAGTAATAGACCTGCGTCGCAAACCACGCGAGCGCGAACACCGATCCGACGTAGACAACCCACCGGGCCAGTCCCGGCCGGCTTGCGCTGTTCGTTTTCGTCATGTCGGTACGCGCCGGGCCGATCCGGGCTCGCTCAATCGGAATGCCATTGCCGCCTACTCGTCTGAAAGCGCGACTATGAATCAGTGCTTGACCGTCGCCAACAGCATGTCGCGCAGCGCCGCCAGCACCGGCGCGCCGTCGGGCCGCACGCCGCGCCAGATAAAGAACGACTCGGCCGCCTGCTCGACCAGCATCCCCAGCCCGTCGGCCGTGCGCGCGCCGAGCGTCTGCGCGTGGCGCATGAAGACGGTCGGCTGCGCGCCGTACATCATGTCGTACGCGAGCGTGCCGTCACCGAACGCGCTGTCGCCGCACTCGGGCAGCGACGCATCGAGGCTGCCCGCGGTCGCGTTCACGATTACGTCGTATCGATCAGGCCCCGCGGCGTGCGCGCCGCCGCCTGTCAACTCGCAGCCCGCCTCCCCGGCAGCGGCTGCGAACTGCTCGACCAACGCTTCGGCCTTCGCCGCCGTGCGGTTCACGATCGTAAGCGCCCGCGGCGCCCGGCCGAGCATCGGCAGCACGACGCCGCGCGCCGCGCCGCCCGCGCCGAGCAGCAGCACGCGCGCGTCCTTCAGCCTCACCCCAAGGTTTGCTTCGATATCGCGCACCAGTCCGACGCCGTCCGTGTTGTCGCCGAAGAGGCCCTCGGCGTCGAAGCGCAACGTATTCACCGCACCGGCCGCCGCAGCGCGCGGCGAGAGCGTATCCGCGAGCGCGTGCGCTTCCAGCTTGAACGGCACCGTCACGTTCAGGCCGCGGCCGCCTTCCGCGATAAACGTGCGTACGTGAGCGACGAATCCGTCGAGCGGCGCGAGCAGGTGTTGATACTCGAGCGGCTCGCCCGTCTGCTCGGCAAAGCGCGCATGGATGAACGGCGACTTGCTGTGCGCAATCGGGTTGCCGATGACCGCGTACAAATCGCGCGGCGCGGTGGTCGTGCTCATGGGCGTCGCTTACTCCGTTGCGTGGGCGGCAGGGTTCGGGCCGCGCTCGGTGCTGGGGGCGCCTGCCTCGCCGTCCGCGGCGGTTTTCTCCGCGCTGTCGGCTTCGGCCTGCGTTTCGGCTTCGCTTTCTGCAGATTCGTCGGCCGCGTCGATCAGCTCTTCGACTTCGTCTTCTTCCTCTTCGGCCTGCTCGCCGCTCGTCACCGCGGGCGCGTCGACCACGTGCAACAGACGCACCGACGCCTCGACCGTCAACTCATCGACCGACATCACCTCGAGCATCACTTTCGTCCCGCGCGCATGCACGCCGAGCCCCGGCACGTGCAGCAACAACGGCACCTCGTCGAGGCGCACCAGGTCGCCCTTCACCACCGAGGCGACCACCTGCTTCTTGGCTTCTTGCGTAATCCAGCGCAGGCACCAGAAGTACTCCATCCGCCGCTGATGATCGGCATAGGCGCTGTAGGTATCGTCGAAGCCCTGCACGACCGCGTAAAGGTCGGCGTCCTTCGGCTTGAACGGCGCGACGAGCTTGGCCGCCACGCCGTGATTCACGCACGCGAGCAACTGCCATTGGTTGACGAGGTCGACGTAGCGGCGCAGCGGCGACGTGCTCCACGCGTACTGCGCGACGCCGAGACCTTCGTGCGGCGCGGCCGTCGTCTGCATCCGCGTGCGCTTCGGGCCGGAGGCCGCGAACGCGCGCTGCGAGCGGTAAATGCCCGGCACGCCGTGGTCGTGCAGGAACGCGCCCCACGTCGAGTTCGCAAGAATCGCCAGCTCCGCGACGATCAAATCGAGCGGCGAGCCGCGGCGGCGCGGCGTGATCGTCACATGCTCGCCTTCGACGTAGAAGTTGAAATCGGTGTTGCTCTGCACTTCGCGCCTCAGGCCATAGCCCGCGCGCGCCTGCTGGCGCTTTTCGAAGAGCGCCTGCGCGAGCGGCCACAGCACGGCGATGTCGTCCTTGTGCGGATAGTCGCCGCTGCCCTCGGCGAGCGCCTCTTCGGTCACGCACGCATCGAGCGTGTTGTGGCGCAGGTTGTTCTTCACGAACACGAGTTCGGCGCGCGTTTCGTTCGCGACGATCTCCTGCGTTGCGCGATCGACGATGATGTAGAGCGACAGCGCCGGGCGCAGGCCGCCTTCCTTCAGCGTGAACGCGTCGACGACGTCGTCGGGCAGCATCGTGATCTTGTCGCCCGGCATGTAGACGGTGGACAGCCGGGCGCGGGCGATCGCGTCGACCGTATCGCCGCGCGCAATGCCGAGCGCCGGCGCCGCGATGTGCACGCCGATCCGCACGCGGCCATCGGCCAGATGCTCGACGGAGAACGCGTCGTCGATTTCGGTCGTCGTGATGTCGTCGATCGAGAAGGCTTCGACATCGGCCGTCGGCAGGTCGTCGGGCAGCGCGCCCGGCATGACCGGCGCAAAGCCCGTGCCGTGCGGGAAAAACTCGGCCAGAAAGCGGGCCTCGTGCAGCGCGCGCGCCGACGCGATGCCGCCGCATTCCAGCATCAGGCGCGCGGTGGAAATCCCGCGCGCCGCGGCGGCCGCTTCGAGCGCCTTGTATTCGATCGAGTTCTTGTCCGGCTTCGTGAGGAGCGACAGCGCCTTGCCGTCGAACGCGGCCGGCAGGCGTCCGGCTTTCAGCTCCTCTTCGTATTCGGCCTGCACGAGCGCCTGCTGACGCTTGCGCTCGAGCGACGCGAGCGCCATCTTCAACTGATCTTCAGGCGCGCGCTGATACTGTCCGCGCCCTTTGCGGCGGAAGTAGACCGGCGCGCCGTGCATGCACAGCACGAGCGCCGCGCGCTCGATCGGGCCGTACGACTCGCCGTAATAGTCGTTCGCGAGCGTCGCGAACGGGAATTCGTCGGCGGGCGCGCATTCCCACAGGAAATCGAGATCGATTTGCTGCGCGGCTTCATCGGCCTGTTGCATCAATTCGGCGGCGCTCGGCTTCTCGAATTCGATCAGCACGTCCTTGGCGCGGACCTTCGCGCGACGGCCGCCCGGCAGCTCGACCTGAAACGCGTCGCCTTGCCGCGACAGCACGCTGCCCGCCTTGAAACTGCCCGATTCCTCAAAGAAAACGTTCACTCAATACTCTCGTTCTGACTTGCCACTGCGGGCGCGCGCAATCCGTGCGCCTGCAGTGTGATAGGTGTTGTGTGCCGCGCTGGCCGCGCGGGGCGTCCGCGGCTTGCCTGAGGTTCGCCTGCCTTCAGGCGGGAGGAGGCACATGCCGCTTTGACGGTTCAGTCAGGGCCGCGCCGGCTGCTTCATCCCGCAAAAGGCGAGAACGTCGTCGACATAGTCTTCAAATTCGCTGATCGCGTGGTCGCTGCCGTCGATCAACTTCGTGTGCACGCCCGGGTAGTGCGCGAGCATCTCGCGGTAGTCGAGCACTTCATCGCCGGTGGCAGCCATCAAATAATAGCGTTCGGGCCGCGTGATCGCGCCGACGCCTAGCGCGCGCAATTCGTCGAGATGGCGCGGCTCGACGACGATGCTGCCGCCGCCATGCCACAGCGGCTGTTCGCCGAGATACGCCGACAAGTCGCGCTGCGGCACCGTCGCCGGATTGAGCAGCACCGCGCGCCAGCCGTGCGTTTCGGCGAGATGCGTGGCGTAGTAGCCGCCGAGCGAGCTGCCGATCACGGTGACGTCTTTCTCGCCGGCCGCTTTCACTTGTGCTTTCGCGAGCGCGATCGCCTCGAACGGCGACACGGGCAGCATCGGGCAGCACCATTCGGCGCTCTTGCCCAGTTCAGCGACCCGAGCGGCGAGCACGCGCGCCTTGAACGAATTCGGCGACGAACGGAACCCGTGCAGATAGAGAATCACGCGACGCCCCGTTCGCGCGCGGCGGGGCGCGCGTCGAGCGCATCCAGCAGCTTGTGGTGGACGCCGCCGAAGCCGCCGTTGCTCATCACGAGCACATGGTCGCCCGGAAGCGCCGCCGCGGCGACCGCCTTGACGAGCGCGTCGAGGTCGTTGAACGCTTGCGCCTTGGCGCCCAGCGGCGCGAGCGCTTCGGCGAGGTTCCAGCCGAGCGCGTCGCGCCCGGACGACGCGCCGTAGCCGAACACGAGGTCGGCGTCCGCGAGGCTGCCCGGCAATTGCGCCTTCATCGCGCCGAGCTTCATCGTGTTCGAGCGCGGCTCGAGCACGGCGAGAATCCGCGTATTTTCACGGCCGACTCGCGCACGCAACCCCGCGATGGTGGTTTCGATCGCGGTCGGATGGTGGGCGAAGTCGTCGTAGACAGTGACGCCTTCGACGCTGCCGCGCACTTCCATTCGCCGCTTCACGTTACGGAACGCGCCGAGCGCCTTGGCCGCCTGCGCGGGCGGCACGCCGACGTGCCGAGCCGCCGCGACCGCGGCGAGCGCGTTCATGCGGTTGTGCTCGCCCTGCACCTGCCAGCCGACCACGCCCGCGCGCTCGCCCTGCCAGTAGACGGCGAACTGCTCGTCGACCGGCACGCCGTCCGCCGCGGGCTGCGCTTCCCAGCCGCCGGCCACGCCGAAGCGCTCGACATCGCTCCAGCAGCCGCGCGCGAGCACGCGTTCGAGCGCGTCCTCGCGACCGTTGACGACGAGCCGCCCGACGCCGGGCATCGTCCGCACAAGGTGATGAAATTGGGTTTCGATCGCGGCGAGATCGGGAAAGATGTCCGCATGATCGAATTCGAGATTGTTCAGGATCGCGGTGCGCGGCCGGTAATGAACGAACTTCGAGCGCTTGTCGAAGAACGCCGTGTCGTACTCGTCGGCTTCGATCACGAAGAAGCTCGAATCGGTGAGCCGCGCCGATACGCCGAAATTGAGCGGCACGCCGCCGATCAGGAAGCCCGGGTTCAGCCCGGCGTCTTCGAGCAGCCACGCGAGCATCGAGCTCGTCGTCGTCTTGCCGTGCGTGCCGGCCACCGCGAGCACCCACTTGCCGTTGAGCACGTGCTCGCCGAGCCACTGCGGGCCCGACACGTACGGCAGGCCGCGATCGAGAATCGCCTCCATCAGCGGATTGCCGCGCGTCACGACGTTGCCGATCACGAAGAGATCGGGATTCAGATCGACCTGCTCGGCGCCGTAGCCTTCGATGAGTTCGATGCCCTGCGCCTCGAGCTGGGTGCTCATCGGCGGATAGACGCCGGCGTCGCAGCCGGTCACCTTGTGTCCTGCGCCGCGTGCGAGCACCGCCAGACCACCCATGAACGTGCCGCAAATGCCGAGGATATGGATATGCATAAAAGCGAGGCGAGGCGCGTACGGAAAGGCCGCTATTGTAACCGACGCCCTCACCCAATACGTGTTGCGAACAGGCCCGTCCCTCTGGCTGCCGCCCGCTGCCGGGCGCATCGGACCTCCCTAGGCAGCCCCCTAGGCGCCCCCCCCAAAAGGCGCGTAACCATTCTCTTGTATGATTGCCGGATGGTTCGCAAATCTCATTTTGATCCGCAGCGGGTGCGGGAAGAAATCGCGATCGCCGCCGCGCGGATGATCGCCGAGGACGGTCTCGACTACTCGACCGCCAAGCGCAAGGCTGCGCGGCAGGTCGTCGGGGAGACGCGCATCGCCGGTGATTGGCTCCCCGATAACGACCAGATCGAAGAAGAAATCCGCGAATACCAGTCGCTCTTTCAAAGCGACAGCCAGCCGGCGATGCTGCGCCGCCTGCGCGAAATCGCGGTCGAATGGATGGTTCGGCTCGGCGCTTTCAATCCATATTTGACGGGCGCGGTGCTCAACGGCACGGCGGGCGAGCATTCGGACGTCCATCTGCAAGTGTTCTGCGACAACCCCAAGGAAGTCGCGATCTACCTGCTGAACGCCAATATCCAATATGACGTGTCGGAGACCCGGCACTTCGCCGGCCGCGGCATGATCGAGACGCTGAGCTTCCTGTGGCGTCCGTCGCGCGGCGAGGAGCCGGTCGGCATGCATATTGCCCTCTACGACACGGATGACTTGCGCGGCGCCGTGCGCGCCGATGCGCGCGGCCGGCTTTCGCGCGCCAACGCGCAAGCGGTCCGGGCGCTGCTCGACGAAAGCGAGAGCGGCGAGACACCAACGACTAATTGATCAGACGATGAACACGAAAGGGCTTCTGGCGGTCGCCGCCATCGCGATCGTTGCCGTCGCGGGCGGCATCGGCGCCGGCCACTGGCTGCGGCACGACGACGCACCCCCTGTCACCGCGGCCGGCGCCCCGGAAACGGGCTCGTCGCAGGCCAACGCCGTCGAAGCGCTCTGGGACTCCACGATGATGCACGACGCCGACGGCAAGCCGAAGTCGCTTGCCGCCTTCAAGGGGCAGACCGTCGTCGTCAACTTCTGGGCCTCATGGTGCGGCCCGTGCGTCGAGGAAATGCCGACGCTCTCCCAACTCAACGACGAATACGCGAAGAAAGGCGTGAAGTTCATCGGCATCGGCGTCGACTCGGAAAAGAACGTGAAGGCGTTCCTGCAAAAGGTGCCGGTGGGCTATCCCGTTTACGTGAGCGGCTTTGGCGGCGCCGATCTGGCACGCAATTTCGGGAATACGGAGGGCGGCCTGCCCTTCACCGTCGTGATCGACGCAAAAGGTACCGTACGGTCGACAAAATTAGGTCAAATTCAACCAGCCGAGCTCAAAAAGACCCTCGACGCGCTCTGATTTAATATGACGAAGCCGCTTCAGATAACGTCTATTTGAGCTGCGTTGCGCGCGTTTTCCCGGGATTTAATAAGATTCATATGGCCAAGCGGGCGATTTTTACCGCGTTTTCCCCGGCCTCCTGCATGCGCTGCTAGACAAGTTTCTCTAAACAGCGCTAAAGTGCGCGCAATTCCGCGGAAAACGAAGCGACCATGACACGACTGCTGGTACTACACGGCCCCAACCTCAACCTTCTCGGCACCCGGGAACCCGAGGTCTATGGGCGCGTCACGTTGCAGCAAATCGATCAGGCGTTATCCGCGCGAGCGGCGCAGGCCGGCGCCGAACTGACTTCTTTTCAGAGCAATCATGAGGGTGCGCTCGTCGACCGCATCCAGGCTGCCCGCGCGGAAAAAGTCGACTTCGTTCTGATCAATCCCGCCGCGTACACGCATACGAGCGTGGCGATACGGGACGCGCTGGCCGGCGTCGGCATTCCGTTCGTCGAGATTCACCTGTCGAACGTGCATCGCCGCGAGCCGTTCCGGCACCACTCCTACTTCTCCGACCAGGCCGAAGGCGTCATCTGCGGCCTGGGCTGGAAGGGATATCTGTACGCGCTCGAATTCGCCCTCGACCGGCTTTCGCCGGACACGGGCAGCGCGCGCTGATTTCCAAAACACCAATTCAGCGCCGGCTTCGCGCCGGCACTTCACGCATTGAAAGGGGAATTCCCGATGGATCTACGTAAGCTGAAAACTTTGATCGACCTCGTCTCCGAGTCCGGCATCTCGGAACTCGAAGTCACCGAAGGCGAGGGCAAGGTTCGCATCGTCAAGAATGCCCCGCCGGTTTACGTGCAATCGCCCCCCTCCTACGTACCGCAAATCACCGCGGCCGCGCCGGCCGCCGCCGTGCCGAGCGAAGCGCCGGCGGCCGCCAGCGCCGCTGCTTCCGCTGCCGCCGCGCCGCAAGGCCATGTCGTCACGTCGCCGATGGTCGGCACGTTCTACCGCGCTCCGTCGCCGGGCGCCGACCCGTTCGTCCAAGTGGGCGACACGGTTAAGGAAGGCCAGACGATCTGCATCATCGAAGCGATGAAGCTCCTGAACGAAATCGAGTGCGACAAGGCCGGCGTCATCAAGGAAATCCTCGTCGAAAACGGCCAGGCGGTCGAATACGGCCAGCCGTTGTTCGTGATCGGCTAAGCGCGCGAACCCGTCCCCTCGTGCCGCCCGGCGCGCAGCGTCTACGAGCTGTGCGCCGCCGATCCTCTGAGGCGCGCCGCCGATGTCTCTCCTAATTAGCGAGCGCCGCGCCCATCGAAGAGTCGAATAACGCTATGTTTGAAAAAATCCTCATTGCCAATCGCGGCGAAATCGCGCTGCGGATTCAGCGCGCGTGCCGCGAGCTGGGCGTCAAGACGGTCGTCGTCTATTCCGAAGCCGACAAGGAAGCCAAGTATGTGAAGCTCGCCGACGAGGCAGTCTGCATCGGGCCCGCGCCGTCGAACCTCTCCTACCTGAACATGCCGGCGCTCATCAGCGCCGCGGAAGTCACCGACGCCGAAGCGATCCACCCGGGCTACGGGTTTCTGGCGGAGAACGCCGATTTCGCCGAGCGCGTCGAGCAATCGGGCTTCACGTTCATCGGCCCGCGCCCCGACACGATCCGCATGATGGGCGACAAGGTCACCGCCAAGCAGACGATGATCAAGACCGGCGTGCCGTGCGTGCCCGGTTCGGAAGGCGCGCTGCCGGACGACCCGAAGGAGATCGTGAAAATCGCGCGCGTGGTCGGCTACCCGGTCATCATCAAGGCGACGGGCGGCGGCGGCGGACGCGGCATGCGCGTCGTGCATACGGAAGCGGCGCTCGTCAACGCGGTCAACATGACCCGCGAGGAAGCCGGCCGTGCGTTCGGCAATCCGCAGGTCTATATGGAGAAGTTCCTCGAGAACCCGCGCCACATCGAAATCCAGGTGCTCTCCGATTCGTTCAAGAACGCGCTCTGGCTCGGCGAGCGCGACTGCTCGATGCAGCGCCGCCACCAGAAGGTGATCGAGGAAGCGCCGGCCCCGGGCATCGCGCGCCGCCTGATCGAGCGCATCGGCGACCGCTGCGCCGACGCCTGCAAGAAGATGGGCTACCTCGGCGCGGGCACATTCGAGTTCCTCTACGAGAACAACGAGTTCTACTTCATCGAGATGAACACGCGCGTGCAGGTCGAGCACCCGGTGACCGAACTGATCACCGGCGTCGATATCGTGCAGGAGCAGATCCGCATTGCTGCCGGCGAAAAGCTCACGCACCGTCAGCGCGACATCGAATTCCGCGGCCACGCGATCGAGTGCCGGATCAACGCCGAAGACCCGTTCAAGTTCACGCCGTCGCCGGGACGCATCACGTCGTGGCACACGCCGGGCGGCCCGGGCATTCGCGTCGATTCCCACGCGTACAACGGCTATTTCGTCCCGCCCAACTATGATTCGATGATCGGCAAGCTGATCGCATACGGCGTCACGCGCGAGCAGGCGATCATGCGGATGCGCATCGCGCTCTCCGAGATGGTCGTCGAAGGCATCCAGACCAACATTCCGCTGCACCGCGAGCTGATGCTCGACGGGAAGTTCGTCGAAGGCGGCACGAGCATCCACTATCTCGAGAACCGGCTTGCCGCAAAACAGCAAGTCGCACCGGAAGAAGCGTAAGCAATGAGCTACCGGGAACTGGTCGTCGAACTCGATCGCGAGCACGCGGAGGCGCTCTCCGACGCGCTCATCGAACTGGGTGCGCTGTCGGTGTCGGTCGAAGACGCCGACGCCGACACGCCCGACGAGCAACCGCTCTTCGGCGAACCCGGTCTCACGCCCGATCGCACCGCATGGCAGCGCTCGCGCGTCGTCGCTCTGCTCGCGCCCGAGCAGGAGCCCAGCATGCTGGCGGCTGCCGCGGCCAACGAAGCCGGTCTTGCGGCGACACCGCCGTTCACGGTGCGCGACGTCGAGGAACAGGACTGGGTGCGGCTCACGCAATCGCAATTCGAGCCGATTCCGATCGGCCAGCGCATCTGGGTCGTGCCGTCGTGGCACGACGCGCCCGATCCGGACGCGCTCGTGCTCGAACTCGATCCCGGCCTCGCGTTCGGCACCGGCAGCCATCCGACCACGCGCCTTTGCATGGAATGGCTCGAAGCGTCGGTGCAAGCGGGCCAGTCGGTGCTCGACTACGGATGCGGCTCCGGCATCCTCGCGATCCTCGCGAAAAAATGCGGCGCGAATCCGGTGTTCGGCATCGACATCGATCCCCAGGCAGTCGAATCCGCGCGCCACAACAGCGAGCGCAATCGCGCCGACGTGACCTACGGCCTGCCGGACGACTGCCCGGCCGGAGAGTTCGATATCGTCGTCGCCAATATTCTGTCGAATCCGCTCAAGCTGATGGCGTCGATGCTGTCGTCGAAGGTGAAGCCGGGCGGACGCATCGCGCTGTCAGGCGTCCTCGCGCGGCAGGCCGAAGAAGTCGCGCGCGTCTACCAGACCTGGATCGATATCGGCGTCTGGCGCGAACACGAGGGTTGGGTCTGTCTTGCCGGGACCCGGCGGGAAAGCCATTAGAATAGTGCGTATCGTCACGCACCGGCCCGCACGCCATTCGGCTCACTATGCTTCTTGCGACGCGCTGTCCCCACTGTGATACCGTCTTCCGCCTTCAAGAGACGCAGCTTGCGCTGCGCGGGGGGCTCGTGCGCTGCGGGCATTGCCAGTCCGTGTTCAATGCCTCGGAAAATCTCGTCGATGCGGAAGCCGGCGCGAAGCCAGTAGACAGCGGCGCGCCCGCCGAGACGCCCAGCGCACCGGAACCTGCTGCCGCTGCTGCAGCGCCGGCTCCCGAAGCCGCGGCGCCGCAAGCGCCCGCACAAAATAAACCATCGCAACCCGCGCCGAATTTCGGCTCCGGCGCGTGGGATATGTGGGCGCCCGCCGCCGATGCGCAGATCGACCCGGCACTGCGTCACGACGTCGAAACCATTGCTCGGCGGCAGGTCGCCGTGCCGGGCGCGCTGGAGTCGGGCGCGTTGGAGCCCGGAGCGGCGCATGAGCCGTCGCCCGGAGCGGCGCAGCCGGCGTCAGCGCATGCAGCACACGGTGCCGTGCATCCGTCTGCCGAATCCGCCGGGATGCGGGAGCCGAGCTTCACGGCGTGGCCTCATCCCGAGATGCGCGCCGAGCCGCAAGAGCGCGCATCGGCGGCAGCGCCCGCCCAGGCGGACGAGCCGATCTTGCCGAACACGATGCCCTCTTCCTGGGGTACCGATCCGGAACCGCACTTCGGCACGCCCGAGCCGGAAGCGCCGGCAGCTCAGTCGACGGCGTCCGAACCCTCCGGCGCCGGGCCATCCGTCGCACAACGCAGCACCGGCGCACCGTTCGCAGCCGACCCCTTTTCCGCGAGTGCGCGCAGCTTCGCGGTCACGCGCGAGGAGCGTGCTCCTGAACCCAGCCGCATCGTCTGGCGCATCATCGGCACGCTCGTCGCACTCGTGCTGGCGGTGGTGCTGGTCGCGCAACTCGCGTGGTGGCGCCGCGAAACGGTCATGGTCTACTGGCCAGGCTCACAAGCGCTCTTCGCTCAGGTTTGCGAGCAGCTCGGCTGCCAGATCTCGCCGCCGCGCGATATCGACGGCCTCCAAGTCGAAGCATCGGATCTGCGCCAGATCGACGGCCCGCACCGCCTCGAGTTGCGAGTGCCGCTGCACAATCGCTACAACGTCGCGCTCGCGTACCCGGCGATGGAGCTCACGCTGCTCGACGACAAGAACAACGTTGCGATCAGGCGCGTGCTGTGGCCGCAGGACTATGTGCGCCCAGGCACGCCGATCGCCGCTGGGCTGCCCGCCCGCACCACGCAGACGATGATCGTGCGGCTCGACACCGGCAGCGCCGTCGCCAGCAATTTCCGCGTTCAGATCTTTTACCCGTAGCGCACGCCGAGCGCGTCCCGGCTGATGGAGGCCGGGCGCGCTCTCCTTCGCAGTCAATCGCCTCAATCTCAGACGAATCTTCGGAGCACAACATGAGTCAAGTCACGCTGGGTGGCAACCCGATCGAAGTCAGCGGCACGTTCCCGTCCGCGGGCCAGCAAGCCCCCGAGTTCTCGCTCGTCGGCAAGGATCTCAAGCCGGTCTCGCTCGCCGATTTCGCCGGCAAGCGCAAGGTGCTCAACATCGTGCCGAGCCTCGACACGCCGACGTGCGCCACGTCGACCCGCAAGTTCAACGAAGCCGCCGGCAAGCTTGCGAACACGTCGGTGATCGTCGTATCGGGCGATCTGCCGTTCGCCGCGACGCGCTTTTGCACGACTGAAGGCATCGAAAACGTCGTGACGGCTTCGACCTTCCGCGGCCACGAGTTCGCGAAGGCGTATGGCGTCGACGTCACGAGCGGCCCGCTCACCGGCCTGACGGCACGCGCCGTGGTCGTGCTGGACGAGCAGAACAAGGTGCTGCACGCTGAGCTCGTCAGCGAAATCAAGGACGAGCCGAACTACGACGCAGCGCTGGCCGCGCTGAAGTAAGCAGGACAAGCGTCACAAGGCGCCGCGCCCTTCGCGCGGCGTTTTTGCATCGACACCGGCCCTTCCACTCTCACGTTCATAGGAAACCTCGCTTTGGCTACGCTGATCTGCGGCTCGCTCGCCTACGACAACATCATGACTTTCCAGGGCCGCTTTCGCGACCACATCCTGCCCGAGCAGGTGCACATCCTGAATGTGAGCTTCCTCGTGCCGACAATGCGCCGCGAATTCGGCGGCTGCGCCGGCAATATCGCCTATGCGCTGAAGCTGCTCGGCGGCGACGCGCGCATCATGGCGACGCTCGGCGCCGTCGACGCGCAGCTCTACCTCGACCGCCTCGACAGCCTCGGCCTCTCGAAAGCGCACGTGCGCGTGCTGCCGGATACCTATTCGGCGCAGGCGATGATCACGACCGACCTCGACAACAACCAGATCACTGCGTTCCACCCGGGCGCGATGATGGAATCGCACTTGAATCGCGCGGACGAAGCGCCCGGCGTCAAGCTCGGCATCGTCGCTCCGGACGGCTACGACGGCATGATCCAGCACTCCGAACAGTTCGCGGCCGCCGGTATTCCGTTCATTTTCGATCCGGGCCAGGGCCTGCCGCTCTTCGACGGCGCCCAGTTGCGGCGCATGATTGAACTTGCCACCTACGTGGCGGTCAACGACTACGAAGCAAAACTGGTCAGCAACAAGACCGGCTGGACTATCGACGAAATCGCCGGCCATGTAAAAGCGCTGATCGTCACGCGCGGCGAGCACGGCTCGCAGATTCACCATGCGGGTCAGTGCGAAGCGATTCCCGTCGTCCAGGCTGCGCGCGTGCTCGACCCGACCGGTTGCGGCGATGCCTTCCGCGGCGGCCTGCTGTACGGGATCGAGAAGGGGCTCGACTGGGCGACGACGGGCCGTCTCGCGAGCCTGATGGGCGCACTCAAGATCGAGCAGCAAGGACCGCAAAACTACGCGCCGTCACGCGGCGAAATCGATGAACGATTCAAGCAGGCATTTGGATACAGCCTGCAGTAATTCAGGGGAGCAACCAAAAATGAGAACAACCACCCGTGTGGTACTGGCAATGATGGTCGTCGGTTCGCTGGCGATGACCGGGTGTGCGTACAACAGCAGCTCGTCGGACGTCTACACGGCCTCGCAGGCGCAGCGCGAGGCAACCGTGCGCTTCGGCACCGTCGAAAGCGTGCGCGCCGTGAAGATCAGCTCGAACAACGGTCAGCCGAGCGGGCTCGGCGCAGTCGGCGGCGGCGCGCTCGGCGCGGTGGCAGGTAGCGCGATCGGCGGCGGCAAAGGCTCGATCGCGACCGCGATCATCGGCGGCATCGCCGGTGCGGTGGCGGGCAACGCGATCGAGAACGGCGTCGCGGTGCAAAACGGCGTGGAAGTCACCGTGCGGCTCGACAACGGCGACCTGCGCGCCATCACCCAGAGCGCCAACGGCGAAATCTTCCAGGCCGGCGACCGCGTCCGGCTGCTTTCAAGCGGCGGCGTTACCCGCGTCACGCACTGAACGTCTCTCGGCCGTTCCTGGCCTTTCCTTTTTCATCCCCGTGAGCGCCTGCGCCGCCGCTCGGCGCGGGCGTGCCATGCCGGATGAAACGCGTCTTCAGCACGCCTCGCACGCCAGCGTTGCATGGGACCCGAGCAAGTGCTCTGCATGGGCCCGGAGTAAGTGCTGAAGCGCTAACTCGGATCGGCATAAAAAATCCCGCCACCGGGAACCGGTGACGGGATTCGGGTTGAGTAGCACTACTCAACCGTGTGGCACGTCGCGACGTGCCCAGATTACTGCATCGAGTTGTTACGGACGGCTGCCGGTCGGAAACGGCCATGCAGCAGCCGGATTCAACGCGGTCTTCACCGTAGCAGCAGGAGCCGTCGACGCAGCGGGTGCTGCAGCGGGAGCAGGCGCCGCAGCGGCCTTCTTCGCAGCAGCCTTCTTCGCCGGTGCGGCCTTCTTCGCAGGCGCAGCCTTCTTGGCAGCAGGGGCAGCCTTCTTCGCGGCAGCCTTCTTCGCAGGCGCGGCTTTCTTCGCCGCAGCCTTCTTAGCAGGCGCCTTCTTCGCAGCGGCCTTCTTCGCAGCGGCCTTCTTCGCGACGGTCTTCTTCGCAGCGGCCTTCTTCGCCGGTGCAGCCTTCTTCGCAGCAACCTTCTTCACGGCGACTTTCTTGGCTGCAACCTTCTTCACCGCGACTTTCTTCGCTGCGACTTTCTTGGCAGCAACCTTCTTCACCGCGACTTTCTTCGCTGCAACCTTCTTGGCAGCAACCTTCTTCACGGCGACCTTCTTCGCTGCAACCTTCTTCACAGCAGCCTTCTTGGCCGGAGCAGCCTTCTTCGCTGCGGTCTTCTTCACGGCCGGTTTTGCCGCGGCTTTTTTAGCAGCAGGTTTTTTCTTGGCGAGTGCCATCATTTTCTCCTTCAGGTTTTCAGATGAGAGTTAGTTCAAACTACACCCTTCGTCAAAACCCGCTTCCCGCTGCACACCTATCAGGGCGTGCGCTGCGAAGCGGGCTATTCATCGGCGTACGCGCTTCCCGCTTGCTTACGCTAATGAATACGGTAAGGCGCGCCGTGCCAGCGGGCACCGCACGCCAAGTCCAGTCGGCTTCGAGGCGCTTATTTGCCCGCTTTTCAGCGATCAAGCAGCTCTCGAATGCCGGCAATCGTTTGAGCAAGCCGACGGCTTGGCCGCCGGCTTTTTCCGGGGGGAAGTTTGCCCATCCCACTGAAGGGTTCGCAAAGTGCCTTTCATGTTTGTGGGCTGCGGATCGCACCGCTAAGCCACTGGGCACGCTTTGCATCAGGCGTTTCTGCTCCTAGCTTGTTTGCCGGGGCGCTCGCCGCCGGCATCCCCATCAAATTCGTTGTCGAGGCACGCGCGGGGTCACTCCCACGACAGCGCACCGCCAGTCTGATATTCAATGACCCGCGTCTCGAAGAAGTTGCGCTCCTTCTTCAGGTCGATCATCTCGCTCATCCACGGGAACGGGTTTTCTTCGTTCGGGAACAGCGGATCGAGGCCGATCTGCTGGCATCGGCGGTTGCAAATGAAGCGCAGATAGCTCTTGAACATCGACGCATTGAGGCCGAGCACCCCGCGCGGCATCGTGTCTTCTGCGTAGCGATATTCGAGGTCGACAGCGTGCTTGAAGATCTCGCGGATCTCCTCGCGGAATTCGGCCGTCCACAGATGCGGGTTTTCGAGTTTGATCTGGTTGATGAGATCGATGCCGAAGTTGCAGTGCATCGACTCGTCGCGCAGGATGTATTGGTACTGTTCCGCCGCGCCCGTCATCTTGTTCTGCCGGCCGAGCGCAAGGATTTGCGTAAACCCGACGTAGAAGAAGAGGCCCTCCATCACGCAGGCGAATACGATCAGCGACTTGAGCAGCTTCTGGTCGGCTTCGAGCGTGCCGGTCTTGAAGGCCGGATCGGTCAGCGTGTGGATGAACGGAATCAGGAATTCGTCTTTGTCGCGGATCGACTTGACTTCGTGATACGCGTTGAACATCTCGCCCTCGTCGAGACCGAGCGACTCGACGATGTACTGGTAGGCGTGCGTGTGGATCGCCTCTTCGAACGCCTGGCGCAGCAGAAACTGCCGGCACTCGGGCGCCGTGATGTGGCGGTAGGTGCCGAGCACGATGTTGTTCGCGGCGAGCGAATCGGCCGTCACGAAGAAGCCCAGGTTGCGCTTGACGATGCGGCGCTCGTCTTCGGTGAGGCCGTTCGGGTCTTTCCACAGGGCGATGTCGCGGGACATGTTGATTTCCTGCGGCATCCAGTGGTTTGCGCAACCCGCCAGATACTTCTCCCACGCCCACTTGTACTTGAACGGCACGAGCTGATTGACGTCAGTCTTGCCGTTGATGATGCGCTTGTCGGCGACATTCACGCGCGCTTCGGAAGCGCCCGCCGGTGCCGCAGCCGTTGCTGCGTCGTCGGCATATGGAGCGACTGCGAAGTCGCCTGCGAAAATATCCTTCGCCGAGGGAGCTTGAGTGGCGGCGCGCGTCGCTGCTTGCGCTCCGGCAGCCGATCCCGCGGAGTTGCGCAACGCGTTCTGTTGCGAACCACTCGAGGGAATTGCGGCAGTGATCTCGTCATCCCAGTTGAGCATAAATTCTCACCATCAATTTAGATCGGTTTGTACCATCTTTTCGTTAGCGATAAAAGGGTTCGCTCACGAAAAATCCTGTTTTCGATTCGCGTTGCGACCTACATACAACACTTTGATCTTCACGTCGTCTTCAACACTTCGCGTGATGTGTTCGAAGCGTGTGTCTTAGAGGTGCTTCGCATTGCCGAGTGGGTATCGAAGCGAGGTGTTCTCGATACCTCGTGCGTGCGCTTCGACGACCCTTGATGACCATCCGGCAACGTCGCCTGCTGTGTTGCCTGGTCCTTATCGTTAGGGTTTCAACGGCTCGGCGAAGTTCAAAGAATCCGCGCTGCGCTGCACCTTCTTCTTGACCGGCGACAGACTTCTTCGTTGCTTCGTTACATCGTGTGACGGCTGTCCGGGAAGAGCGGCGCGCACTTCGACTTCATGTTGCGCGCCGCTCGTCTCATCGCGTGTGTGCGCTACGGCACTTACGCGGTTACTGGCAGGCTTCGCACTCGTCGAAACCCGGGTCGCCCGGACGCATCATGCAAACGGGACCGTCCGCTTCCGGTTGAGCAGCAACCGCCGCGCCTGCCGCCGCTGCCGCATTCAAGCCGCCCGACGACGACACGCCGCTCATCGCGCCACCGATCGCGCCGCCCGCGCCGAAGCCGCCGGCAGCACCGCCCGCACCGCCTTCCGAGGACGGCACCGCGTTCAGCGCGCCGTGCGCGACCGTCGACTTCTCGACGTGCGTCGCCGCCATCGTGCGCAGGTAGTACGTCGTCTTCAGGCCGCGCAGCCATGCGAGCTTGTAGACCTCGTCGAGCTTCTTGCCCGATGCGCCCCCCATGTAGATGTTGAGCGACTGCGCCTGGTCGATCCACTTCTGACGACGCGCCGCCGCCTCGACGAGCCACGTCGCGTCGACTTCGAACGCGGTCGCGTAGATCGCGCGCAGGTCCGCCGGAATGCGGTCGATGCGCGAGAGCGTGCCGTCGAAATACTTGAGGTCGGCAACCATCACCTCGTCCCACAGGCCGCGCGCCTTTAGGTCGCGCACCAGGTAGTCGTTCACCACCGTGAATTCGCCCGACAGATTCGACTTCACATAGAGGTTCTGGAAGGTCGGCTCGATGCACGCGGACACGCCGATGATGTTCGAGATCGTCGCCGTCGGCGCGATCGCGACGCAGTTCGAGTTGCGCATCCCGTAGGTGGAGATGCGCGAGCGCAGCGCCGGCCAGTCCATCGACTCGCTCGCGTCGATCTCGACGTAGCCGCCGCGCGCGTCGGCGAGCAGCTTCAGCGTGTCTTGCGGGAGAATGTCGCGATCCCACAGCGAGCCGCGGTAGCTCGAATAGCGCCCGCGCTCTTCGGCCAGCTCGGTCGAGGCGTAGTACGCGTAGTAGCAGACCGCTTCCATCGACCGGTCGGCGAACTCGACGGCCGCCTCCGATGCGTACGGCGTGCGCAGCAGGTGCAGGCAGTCCTGGAAGCCCATGATGCCGAGACCGACAGGACGGTGCTTCAGGTTCGAGTTACGCGCCTTCGCGACGGCGTAGTAGTTGATGTCGATGACGTTGTCGAGCATGCGCATCGCGACGCTGACCGTGCGCTTGAGTTTGTCGTGGTCGAGCGCGTAGCTGCCGTCGGCCTGCTTGGCCAGGTGCGCGACGAGGTTCACCGAACCCAGGTTGCAGACGGCGATTTCGGTGTCGCTCGTATTCAGCGTGATCTCGGTGCACAGGTTCGACGAGTGGACGACGCCGACGTGCTGTTGCGGCGAACGCACATTGCACGGGTCCTTGAACGTGATCCAGGGGTGGCCGGTCTCGAACAGCATGCCGAGCATCTTGCGCCATAGCTGCGCCGCCGGGATCTTCTTGAACAGCTTGATCTCGCCGCGCGCGACCTTGTCTTCGTAAGCCGTGTAAGCGGCCTCGAACTCGGCGCCGAACTTGTCGTGCAGATCCGGGCAGATCGACGGCGAGAACAGCGTCCAGTCGCCGCCTTCCATCACGCGCTTCATGAAGAGGTCGGGAACCCAGTTCGCCGTATTCATGTCGTGCGTGCGGCGACGGTCGTCGCCGGTGTTCTTGCGCAGCTCGAGGAATTCCTCGATGTCGAGGTGCCACGACTCCAGGTACGCGCAGACCGCGCCCTTGCGCTTGCCGCCCTGGTTCACGGCGACCGCCGTGTCGTTGACCACCTTCAGGAACGGCACGACGCCCTGCGACTTGCCGTTGGTGCCCTTGATGTGCGAGCCGAGCGCGCGCACGCGCGTCCAGTCGTTGCCGAGGCCGCCGGCGAACTTCGAGAGCAGCGCGTTCTCCTTCAGCGCTTCGTAGATGCCGTCGAGGTCGTCCGCGACCGTCGTCAGGTAGCACGACGACAGCTGCGAGCGGCGCGTGCCGGAGTTGAAGAGCGTCGGCGTCGAGCTCATGAAGTCGAAGGTCGACAGCACGTTGTAGAACTCGATCGCGCGCGCTTCGCGGTCGATTTCGTTCAGCGCGAGACCCATCGCGACACGCATAAAGAATGCCTGCGGCATCTCGATACGGGTGCCGTCGACGTGCAGGAAGTAGCGGTCATAAAGCGTCTGCAGGCCGAGGTAGCCGAACTGCAGGTCGCGCTCGGCGTTGAGCGCGGCGCCCAGGCGCTTGAGGTCGAACTGCAGCAGCTTCTCGTCGAGCAGCTCGGCTTCGATGCCGCGCTTCACGAACTGCGGGAAGTACTCGACGTAGCGCTCGCTCATTTCGCCTTGCGTGACTTCCTCTTCGAGGATCTCGCGGCGGATCGTGTGCAGCAGGATGCGTGCGGTGACCTGGCTGTACGCCGGGTCCTTCTCGATCATGGTGCGTGCGGCGAGGATGGCCGAGTCGTAGACCTGGCTCATCGGCACGCCGTCGTAGAGGTTCTTCACCGTCTCGGCGACGATCGGGTCGGCGGAAACCGCATCGCCCAGGTTCGCGCAGGCCGACTCGATCAGCCCCGTGAGCGCCTTCATATCGAGCGGACGGGTGAGGCCGTTATCGACGACGTTCAGGCCAGAGCTCGGTGCGCCTTGTTCGTCGTGCGCGTGACGCTCCTGATTGCGCTTCTCGCGATACAGCACGTAAGCGCGTGCGACGTTGTGCTCGCCGCCGCGCATCAGCGCCAGTTCGACCTGGTCCTGGATGTCTTCGATATGGAACGTGCCGCCGTTCGGACGGCTGCGCAAGAGCGCGCGCACGACGCTCTGCGTGAGCTGCTCGACGAGCTCGCGCACGCGTGCGGACGCTGCGCCCTGTCCGCCGTTGACGGCCAGAAACGCCTTTGTCACCGCGATCGCGATCTTCGACGGCTCGAACGACACCACGCTGCCATTGCGGCGGATCACCTTGTAATCCGCGAAGGTCGCCTGTGGCGCGAGCGCTTGGGCGCTCTGTGCCTGCCCGCCGAGGGTGCGGCCGGTAGGCGCGCCTTCGTGCTGGCTCGTCACGTTGTCGGTCGTTTGCATGTGCAAAGCTCCTGGTCTTGTTGGATGGTGCGGAGAGAGACCCGCGGGTTAAAACACTCGCTGCGCAACCCCGTGCGCGAACGATGAGGTGGAAGAAAAGCGGCGGCACAGAACGGCCGCACGGGACAACGTTGATTCGACGATGAACGTTTTCATCTTGGCTATCACCATTCCCCGACTGCGTTTTTCTTCTTTGACAGCACTGCGCGAGATTGGATGTCCCGTCGCAGCGCCTCTTTGATTGCAACGCTGGCAATGCTTGCGGCACCGAACTGTCGAGGCTGGGTGCCGCCGGGCCAGAGACACAAGATATTGTGCAGGTGCGTCTGACTGGCACCAAGTATAGTGGACTTACATCTGATCTCAAAAGGCTTTATTTGGTGTCGGACGCTTGACTTTTCACACGCCTAGACGAGACAAGGCATCGCCCGGAAAGCAAGGCGCTGCAACGTTCTTCGCCTTGCCTACGCAATGAGCAACGAACGTGCGCGGACCCGCGAAACGGCTGCGTCAACCGTGCCGATAGGGAAAGTACCGAGCGGGCAATGCGGTGTCTTGCGCGAAGCGCTGCCAATCGAAGTGCGGACCGGGGTCGGTCTTGCGACCTGGCGCAATGTCGGAGTGGCCCGCGAGCGCATCGACCGGATAGCGGTCGACAAGCACCTTCACGAGCGCAGCCAGCGTCTCGTATTGCGGCGCTTCGAACGCCGTATCGTCGCTGCCCTCCAGCTCGACGCCGATCGAGAAGTCGTTGCAGCGTTCGCGTCCGAAGAAGCTGGAGAGGCCCGCGTGCCACGCACGGTCGTTGCACGAGACGTACTGCTCTAGCGCGCCGTCGCGCCGGATCACGAAATGCGACGACACGCGCAAGCCGCGCAGATGCGTGTCGTAGTACGCGTGCGCGTCGCAGTCGAGACGGTTCAGGAAGAGATCCGCGACCGCGCTGCCGCCGAACTCGCCGGGCGGCAGGCTGATGTTGTGGATGACGATCAGCGTCGGCACGGCGCCATCGGGCCGCGCCTCGAAGTTCGGCGACGGCAGTGCGCGCGCCGCGCTCACCCAGCCGCCGGCGCCGACGCTCAACCCTGCGCTCATCGGGCGGTGCGCCCCGTCGGCCGCGCCGCGTAGCGCTCGGCGTGCTCGGTGCAGCAAAAGCGCTGCCCCGCGACGACGACCGACTCGCTTTGCGGCGTGTGCACGCCGCAAGTGGCACAGCGAACCATCGGCTCGGCGAGTTGCCGCGATTGCGCTTGCGCGCCGCCGGCAGCGCCAGCGTTGCCGCTGTTCGGGCCGGGCCGGCCGGCCGCGTCGAACGGGCCATTGCGCGGCGCGTCGGCGGCATCGCCCGCGCGCCGCAGTGCCTTCACGAGCCATTGGCCGGCGAAGAACAGCAGAATTAGAAGAAGAAGTTGTCGCATGAAACGGTCAAACCACAGGACGGTGCAGCAGCACCTCGAAGACGAAGCGGCTGCCGACATAAGCCAGGAGCAGCGCCACGAACGACGCCAGCACCCAGCGCGATGCCGCGCGGCCGCGCCAGCCGGACACCTTGCGCGCCGTGAGCAGCGCGCCGAACATCAGCCAGGACAGGATCGCGAAGACAGTCTTGTGATCGAGCTTGATCGCGCGATCCACCAGTTGCTCACTAAATAGGATGCCGGACACGAGCGTGAGCGTGAGCAGCACGAAGCCGGCCGAGATCAGGCGGAACAGCAGCTTTTCGAGCGTGAGAAGCGGCGGCAGCGTATCGAGCCAGCTCGAGAGCCAGTCGCCGTTGGCGCCGCTGCTTCGGTGCACCGCGCCGCGCATCGCATGCAGGCGCCGCTCGGCAAACAGCATCAGCACCGCGTGCAGCGCGGCGATCGCAAAGAGACCGTACGCGATGTTCGCGATCAGGAAATGCAGCTTGAACATCGGCGCGGCCGCATACGACAGCACACGCACACCGCCGAACGCGAGCGGCATCAGCGACGCGACGCAGGCGAGCGGCAGCACGAGGAGCCGCAGGCCGTCGAGCGGGAAGAAGAAGCTCTCGATCCAGTAGATGCCGGCGCCGAGCCAGAACATCGCGGAGAGTGCGAACGCAAAGCCGAACACCATCGCGCTCTGCGGAAAGATCGTCGTGTGCAGCAGCAGACCGTGCGCGAGCAGCGCGACAAAGAGCAGCGCCCGCCCCTGCACGCTCATGCCCGACGCGGCAGACACCGACGCGCGCACCTCCGGGCCCGCCGGCACCCGCGGCACGCTCGAGAGCATCGTTTGCGCCCCGCCGCGCCGATGGGCGCGCCAGCCTGCGACGGCAAGGCCGCCGTAAAGAAGCGCGGTGAGGGCATACAGTACAATATCCATGTCCGAAGTTTACACTAGGGCCCTCTCCCGCGACGTCTCCCGTTTCGTCCGCCGCGCGCCAGGTGCCCGCACTGTCCATCGCTCCCCATGCTCGACAATCTCACCCAACGGATGGCGCGCGTCGTCAAGACGCTGCGCGGCGAAGCCCGGCTCACCGAGGCGAACACGCAGGAGATGCTGCGCGAAGTGCGCCTCGCGCTCCTCGAAGCCGACGTGGCGCTGCCCGTCGTGCGCGAATTCATCGCGAAGGTGAAGGAAAAGGCGCTCGGCGAGGAAGTGCTCTCGAGTCTGTCGCCGGGTCAGGCGCTCGTCGGTGTCGTGCAGCGCGAGCTGACCGCCGTGATCGGCGGCGACTACGAAGGCAAGGCCGTCGAGCTCGATCTCGCCGTCACACCGCCGGCGATCATCCTGATGGCCGGTCTGCAAGGCGCCGGTAAAACGACGACGGTCGGCAAGCTCGCCAAGCTCTTGCGCGAGAAGCACAAGAAGAAGGTGCTCACCGTTTCCTGCGACGTCTACCGCCCTGCCGCAATCGCGCAGTTGAAGACGGTGACCGAACAGGTCGGCGCCGACTTCTTCCCGTCCGAGCCTGACCAGAAGCCCGTCGACATCGCGCGCGCCGCGGTCGACTGGGCGAAGCGCCACTACCACGACGTGCTGCTCGTCGATACGGCGGGCCGTCTCGGCATCGACGAACTGATGATGCAGGAGATCAGCGCGCTGCACGCCGAGCTGAAGCCCGCGGAAACGCTCTTCGTCGTCGACGCGATGCTCGGCCAGGACGCCGTCAACACCGCGAAGGCGTTCAACGACGCGCTACCGCTCACCGGCGTCGTGCTGACCAAGCTCGACGGCGACTCGCGCGGCGGCGCGGCGCTGTCAGTGCGTCACGTGACGGGCAAGCCGATCAAGTTCGCCGGTGTCGCGGAAAAGCTCGACGGCCTCGAAGTGTTCTACCCGGACCGGATGGCGAACCGGATCCTCGGCATGGGCGACATCCTCGCGCTCGTCGAGGAAGCGCAGCGCGGCGTCGACGTTCAAGCCGCCCAGAAGCTCGCCGACAAGGTCAAGAAAGGCGGCGACTTCGATCTCAACGATTTCCGCGCGCAGTTATCGCAGATGAAGAATATGGGTGGCCTGTCGTCGCTGATGGACAAGCTGCCCGCGCAGTTCCAGCAAGCCGCGGCCGGCGCCGACATGGGTCAGGCCGAAAAGCAGATGCGCCGCATGGAAGGCATCATCAATTCGATGACGCCGCAGGAGCGCGCGAAACCCGAGCTCATCAAGGCGACGCGCAAGCGCCGCATCGCGGCGGGCGCAGGCGTCCAGGTGCAGGAAGTGAACCGGATGCTGAACCAGTACGAGCAGATGCGCACGATGATGAAGAAGCTGAAGGGCGGCAACCTGCAGAAGATGATGCGCGGCATGAAGGGCATGCTGCCGGGCATGCGCTGATCGGTCCGTTCGAGGCGGCGGAAGGCGGTCGAAACAGCGCCGTCTCCTGGCCGTCGCCCAGGATGGTGACGCACGGGATTATGCTGTAGCGTGCGCCGCCGTTCTCTCCCACACTAATGTATACAGACACTGTCCGTCAGACGTCATGAATCGCGAAGAAGCTCTCCACATTTTCCGCCACTCCGAAGAGATCGTATCGGCCGCCGAGGTCGATGCGTCGATCGAGAAGATGGCGCAGGCCATCCGCACCGAAATGAGCGAGGACTTCCCGCTCGTACTGTCGGTGATGGGCGGCGCGGCGGTGTTCACCGGCATGCTGCTGCCGCACCTCGACTTCCCGCTCGAGTTCGACTACATCCACCTGACCCGCTACCGCAACACCACGAAGGGCGGCAGCGACATGCAGTGGCGCGTCGCGCCGGCGGAGTCGGTGAAGGATCGCGTCGTACTCGTGCTCGACGATATCCTCGACGAAGGCGAGACGATGGCCGCGATCCGCGACCGCATTCTGGCGATGGGCGCGAAGCGCTTCCTGTCGGCCGTGCTGTGCGAGAAGCTGATTCAGAAGGACAAGCCGCTGCGCCCCAACTTCTGCGGCTTCGAAGTGCCCGACCGCTACGTGTTCGGCTGCGGGATGGACGCGAAGGGCTACTGGCGCAACCTGCCGACGATCCGCGCGCTGACCGACGGCGCGTGACGCGCTCCCGCCGAGCGCTCTCGCAGTGATTCAGCTCAATAAAAAAGCGGCCCGCCGGCCGCTTTTTTTCGTCTCCGCCCTGCGCCAAATCACGGCGCGTCCGGCTAGAGCTGATGCACGAAGACTCGAATCCCGCCCAAGATCATCTCGACCGAGATCGCGACCAGCACCAGCCCCATCAACCGCTCGAACGCCATCACGGTACGCTCGCCGAGCCACTGCTGAATCCGCTCCGCGAGCACCAGCGCCGCCGCGCACACGATCATCGTCACCGTCAGCGCGCTGATCCACTCAGGCACCTGCCCCGGAGATTGCGAAGTCAGCAGCATGACCGTTGCGAGCGCCGACGGGCCAGCCAGTGCGGGGATCGCGAGCGGCACGATAAACGGCTCGCCGCCCGCGCGCGGATCGTTGCCGAGCGCCCCATCCGGATGCGGGAAGACCATCCGCAGCGCGATCAGGAAAAGCACGATCCCGCCGCCGATGCGCAACGACAGATCGGTCAGATGCATCATCCGCAAGAAGCGGTCGCCGATCACCATGAAGATCAGGAGGATCACAAATGCGATCGCCACTTCCCGCAGAATCACCTTGACCCGCCGATCCTGCGGCACGTTCTTCAGCGCGGAGATGAAGAGCGGAATGTTGCCGAGCGGATCGGTGATCAGAAGCAGCAGAACCGTCGCCGACAAAAAGTTGTATTCCAACGCGGCACTCGGTTAGCGGGCGACCACGGCGCGCACTTTCTCCGTCACCGCCACGGCGGCTTCGTCTACCGGCAGCAGCGTCGGCTCCACGTCGCGGCGGCCCTGGTATTCGATCTTGCCGTCCTTGAGGCCGCGATCGCCGATCACGAGCCGGTGCGGCACGCCAATCAGCTCCCAGTCTGCGAACATCACGCCGGGCCGCTCGCTGCGGTCGTCGAGAATCACATCGATGCCGGCCTCGACCAGTTGCGCGTAAAGCTTGTCGGCCTGTTCACGGACGGCCTCGCTGCGGTCGTAACCCATCGGGCAAAGCACGACCTCGAACGGCGCGATCGCTTCCGGCCAAATGATTCCGCGCTCGTCGAAATTCTGCTCGATCGCCGCACCGAGAATGCGCGTGATGCCGATGCCGTAGCAGCCCATGATCATCGGCTGTGGCTTGCCGGTTTCGTCGAGGAACGTCGCGTTCATCGCTACCGAATACTTCGTGCCGAGCTGGAACACGTGCCCGACTTCAATGCCGCGGCAAATCTCGAGCGTGCCCTTGCCGTCCGGCGACGGATCGCCGCGGCGCACGTTGCGGATGTCAGCGACGACCGGCTCCGGCAGGTCGCGCACCCAGTTCACACCGGTCGTGTGGAAGTCGACCTCGTTCGAGCCGACGACGAAATCGCTCATCTTCGCAACCGTGCTGTCGGCGATCACTTTGACCGGCTTCTTCGTATTGAGCGGGCCGAGGTAGCCCGGCGGCGTGCCGAACCACTCCACGATTTCCTGCTCCGTCGCGAAGCGGTAGTCGGAAAGGCCCGGCAGCTTGCTCGCCTTGATCTCGTTGAGATCGTGGTCGCCGCGCAGCATCAAGAGCCAGATGGTCGGCTCGGCGCCTTCATTTTCCGTCGCGAGCACGATCGACTTGATCGTCCGCTCGAGCGGGAGGTTCAGGTACTCGGCGACGGCCTCGCACTTCGCCTTGCCGGGCGTCGACGTCTTCCTCAGTGCTTCCTGCGGTGCGGCGCGCTCGGCGATCAACGGCAGGGCATCGGCCGCTTCGACGTTCGCCGCGAAATCCGACGTCGGGCAATAGGCGATCGAATCCTCGCCGGTCTCTGCGATCACGTGGAACTCGTGCGAACCGCTGCCGCCGATCGAGCCGTTATCGGCCGCCACCGCGCGGAACTCGAGGCCGATGCGCGTGAAGATGCGCACGTATGCCTCGTACATCTTGCGATACGACTCCTGCAGCCCGGCTTGGTCCTTGTCGAACGAGTAGGCGTCCTTCATTGTGAATTCGCGGCCGCGCATCACGCCGAAGCGCGGACGGATCTCGTCGCGGAACTTCGTCTGGATCTGGTAGAAGTTGACCGGCATCTGCCGGTAGCTCTTGATCTGGTTGCGCGCGATGTCGGTCACGACTTCTTCGTGCGTCGGCCCGATCACGAAGTCGCTCTGCTTGCGGTCCTTCAAGCGCAGCAGCTCGGGACCGTACTTCTCCCAGCGCCCCGACTCCTGCCACAGCTCGGCCGGCTGCACGGCCGGCATCAGAAGTTCGAGCGCGCCCGCCCGGTTCATTTCCTCGCGCACGATCGCTTCCACCTTGCGAATCGAACGCAGGCCGATCGGCAGATAGTTGTAGATGCCGCCGGCGACGCGGCGGATCATCCCCGCGCGCACCATCAGTTGGTGGCTGACGATCTCTGCGTCGGCCGGAGCTTCCTTCAAGGTGCCGATAAAGAAACGGGAGGCTTTCATTCAAAATTTTCCAAAAACGGCGGCCCTGGGCGAGCCGCCCGAAAGAAGTAGAACGTATGAGTATAGGTGATAGGGTCGCAGCGGCTTTACGGGGCCACATGAGGCAAGGTGCAGCAGCGGCACCGTGTATGCCGGATTGCCAGACAAATCTTGAGTCTGCTCTCGGCACGCACCTTGCTGCAAATCGGCCCGTCCTGGTGCATGGCGGTGCGTAAGACCCGTTATCTGTTTATAATCAAAGCAATTTTAAAGGATTCGAAGGTGGTTGTATGCTGGATCGTGAAGGCTTTCGCCCGAACGTCGGCATCATCCTCTTGAACGCGCACAACGAGGTGTTTTGGGGTAAGCGGCTGCGTGAACATTCCTGGCAATTTCCGCAAGGGGGCATCAAGTACGGTGAGACCCCCATGCAAGCGATGTATCGGGAGTTACACGAGGAAACCGGCTTGCTTCCGGAGCACGTCAAGATCATCGGTCGCACGCGCGACTGGCTGCGTTATGAGGTGCCGGACAAGTTCATCAAGCGTGAAGTACGCGGTCATTACCGCGGGCAGAAGCAGATCTGGTTTCTGCTGCGGATGATCGGACGCGATTGCGATATTTGCTTGCGCGCAACCGATCACCCGGAGTTCGACGCTTGGCGCTGGAACGAGTACTGGGTACCGCTCGACGCGGTGATCGAGTTCAAGAGAGATGTGTATCAGTTGGCGTTGACGGAGTTGTCGCGGTTCCTGCGCCGGCCGGCACCGCGAGCGGAGAGGCCGCGCGGGCACCATGGCCAACGGTATCCGCGCATTGCGGCCTCGGTGACGGCGTCGGCGATGGGAACCGTCGCGCAGGTGACGATCGAAGCGACGATCGAGACCATGGGTTCTGCCGGCACGGTCAACTCGATAGGCTCGGAGGACGGCGCAGATTGCCTGTCACCCGAAGCTTCCGACGAGCAAACGCGCATTCTGCGCGGGTAATCGACACGCGGCGGCTTTACCGCCTATGCCGCAACCGCGGGCGCTGAGCCGTTCACACGGCATCGCGCCCGTTTTTTCGAGGATGTCATATTGAAAGCGATTGCTCTCGCCGCGGCCTGCGCTGCCGCCGGCGCCCTACTGGCGGGCTGCTCGAATACGCCCAGCAACAAGGACGACAGCGCCTTCACCTATCTGCTCGACCGCAAGGGGAACTGGGTCGAAAACAAGGTCGACACCTTGCCGCCGCTGCCGCAAGCGGGCGACCTGCTGTCGTTCGACGTGTCGCAAAACACGCCGCTGAAATTCTCCATCGATTCGAAGTCGCTGACGGTGGGTTCGGACGGGGTCGTGCGCTATACGGTCGTGGTGACGAGTCCGGCAGGCGCGCGCAACGTCAACTACGAAGGAATTCGTTGCGATACGTACGAGTGGCGCCTCTACGCAGGACTGAACGCGGACCACGACGACTGGGACCGCTCAGTGGCGAACTCGTGGCAACGCATCGAGAACGGCAACCTGAATGCGTACCAGGCGTCGCTCTATCAGGACTACTTCTGCGAGAACAAGTTGCCGACCGGTTCGGCGAAGACGATCGTCAACAACATCCGCATGAGGCGCATCGCCTCGGACGGCGTCCGCTGACGCGCGAGCGCCCCAGCGCGACCACAAAAGAGCCCGCTGTCGATCAGCGGCTTTTTTCGCGCGTCCGACTTAGGCGCTCGACTCAAACGAGCACGAGATTGTCTCGGTGAATCAACTCGGGCTCGAGCATATAGCCGAGGATCGACTCGATCTCGGTGCTCGGCTTGCGAAGGATCAGCTTCGCTTCGGCGCTGCTGTAGTTCGTGAGCCCGCGCGCGACTTCGCGGCCTGCGGCGTTCAAGCAGGCGATCACTTCGCCGCGCGCAAACGCGCCCTGCACGTCGACAACGCCGATCGGCAGCAAGCTCTTGCCGCCCACGGTGAGCTTCTCGACCGCGCCGTCGTCGATCACGACGTGCCCGCGCACTTGCAGATGGTCGGCCATCCATTGCTTGCGGGCGGCCATGCGCGCCGTTCGCGCGATCAATTGCGTGCCGATCGCCTCGCCAGCGGCCAGCCGGGCCAGCACCTCGGTTTCGCGCCCGCTCGCGATCACGGTGTCGGCGCCGCTGTGCGCTGCGCGCTTCGCGGCGAGGATCTTCGTCAGCATCCCGCCCCGGCCGATGCTCGACCCCGCGCCGCCAGCCATCGCCTCCAGTTCCGGTGAGCCCGCGTCGGCCTGCTCGACCAGCGTTGCGTTCGGGTCCTTGCGCGGATCGGCCGTGTAAAGGCCTCGCTGATCGGTGAGAATGACCAGTGCGTCGCCTTCGATCAGGTTCGCCACGAGCGCGCCGAGCGTGTCGTTATCGCCGAACTTGATTTCGTCGGTGACGACGGTGTCGTTCTCGTTGATGATCGGTACGACGCCGAGGCGCAGCAGCGTCAACAGCGTCGAGCGCGCGTTCAGATAGCGTTCGCGGTCGGCCAGATCCGCGTGGGTCAGCAGAATTTGCGCCGTGCGGATCGAATGCTCGGCGAAGCGGCTCTCGTACACCTGCGCGAGCCCCATCTGGCCGACAGCGGCGGCGGCCTGCAACTCGTCGATTTCACGCGGGCGCTTGGTCCAGCCGAGGCGCTGCATCCCTTCGGCAATCGCGCCCGAACTGACGAGCACCACTTCCTTGCCTTGCGCGCGCAATTGCGCGATTTGCGCAGCCCAGCGGCCGATGGCCGCGTGATCGAGACCGCGCCCGTCGTTCGTCACGAGACTGGACCCTACTTTCACTACCAAACGTTTCGAATCGGCGATGACAGAACGCATCGTGCGCGGTCTCCAGTAATGCATCGATGGCGCGATAGCCCGCCGTTCGACGCGGCATGCGAATGAAGGATGAGTCGAGCTTAATCCTGGGGGGCGGCGTCGCTCGCGGCGCCCGGCTGCGCCTCATCGCGAAAGCGAACATCGGCGGCAATGTCTTCCTCGTGTGCCGCGCGATGCGCGTCCGAGTGCTCGGCGAGGTAGTCGTACACCGCGTAGCACAGGTTCTCGCAGCCTTGGCCGGTCAGCGCCGAGATCTCGAACACTGGGCCGTCCCACTCGAAACGCTTGAGGAAATCGGCAACGCGCGCTTCGCGCTCGTCTTCGGGCACCATGTCGAGCTTGTTCAATACGAGCCAGCGCGGTTTTTCGAACAGTGCGTCATCGTACTTGCGCAGTTCCGCGATGATCGCCTTCGCTTCCGCCACCGGATCGACATTCTCATCGAACGGTGCGAGGTCGACCAGATGCAGCAGCACGCCGGTGCGCTGCAGATGACGCAAGAACTGGTGGCCAAGGCCCGCCCCTTCCGCGGCGCCCTCGATCAGCCCGGGAATGTCCGCGACGACGAAGCTCTTGCTCGGCCCGACGCGCACGACGCCGAGATTCGGCGCGAGCGTCGTGAAGGGGTAGTCGGCGATCTTCGGCTTCGCGTTCGACACCGACGAAATGAACGTCGACTTGCCCGCGTTCGGCATGCCGAGGAGACCCACGTCGGCCAGCACCTTCAATTCGAGGCGCAGCATCCGCCGCTCGCCCGGCTTGCCTTCGGTCTTCTGACGCGGCGCCCGGTTCGTGCTCGACTTGAAATGCAAGTTGCCGAGGCCGCCTGCGCCGCCCTTGGCGACTTGCACCTGTTGATCGTGCTCGGTCAGATCGGCGATGAGTTCGCCTGTGTCCATATCGGTGATGACCGTACCAACGGGCATGCGCAACGTGATATCGTCGCCGCCCTTGCCGTAACAATCCGAGCCGCGCCCATTTTCACCGTTGCGCGCCTGGTGTTTCTTAGCGTACCGGTAATCGATCAGCGTGTTGATGTTGCGGTCTGCGACCGCATAGACGCTGCCGCCGCGGCCGCCGTCGCCGCCGTCCGGACCGCCGAACGGGACGAATTTCTCGCGGCGCATCGACGCGCTGCCATCGCCTCCGTCGCCGGCGATGACTTCAATCCTCGCTTCGTCAATGAACTTCATGCGTTGCTCCGTCCCGTGCTTATTGCTGTGTATTCGCTATTTTGCCGCGCCCTGCGAGCGTTGACCAATCGGCCGAACCGCCAATACGCGCAGTTACGCCAATAAAAAAGGCCCCGCAAACATCGCGGGGCCTTTGTTCCGGTCGGTTCCGCCGTGTCTGAGTAAGCTCAGACCGCAGCCGGAATCACGTTGACCAGATGCTTCTTGCCGGCGCCTTTCGTCGTGAACTTGACGTGGCCGTCCGTCAGCGCGAACAAGGTGTGATCCTTGCCGATGCCGACGTTATCGCCCGGGTGCATACGCGTACCGCGTTGACGCACGATGATGCCGCCCGCGTTGATCGCTTGGCCGCCATAGACCTTGACGCCGAGGCGCTTCGACTCGGAATCGCGGCCGTTGCGGGAAGACCCGCCTGCTTTTTTGTGTGCCATCTGATTGCTCCTTGACCGGTGCGCTTACGCGTTGATCGCGTCGATGCGCAGTTCGGTGTAGTTCTGGCGGTGGCCGCCGTGCTTTTGGTAGTGCTTCCGGCGACGCATCTTGAAGATGGTCACTTTGGCATGACGACCGTGGGAGACGACGGTAGCCTTGACGGAAGCCCCACTCACCAGCGGCGTACCGAACTTAATCGATTCGCCTTCGCCTACTGCGAGAACCTGGTCGAGCGTGATTTCAGCGTCAATGTCTGCCGGTATCTGTTCTACTTTAAGTTTTTCGCCAACGGCAACCTTGTACTGCTTGCCGCCGGTTTTTATGACCGCGTACATTGAGAACCTCACTCTGTGTTCATTTTTCCGATTTCCCACGTGCATAGCGCGCGCGGAAACCTGTGATTATACATAGAGTTAGCTTCGCGGTCAAAACTCGCCGTTGATCGACGCTGCGGCGCGGCGCGACGGCGCGACGCAGCGGCAGGCGCGCCAAGCCGGCCGATCGGCCGAGGATGCGCTCTCGCCCCACCGGCCGACTCACGGCGCGCGGGCGATTCGCCTTATAATCCGCGGCACTACCCATATTTTTCATCATGTCGTCGACCGCCACCTCTCCCCCCAGCGCCGCCACCCTGCTTGCTCCGATCGCCCAGGACATGGAGCAGGTGAACCGGGTGATCCGGCACCGTTTGGCCTCCGAGGTGATGCTGATCAACCAGATCTCGGAATACATCATCGGCGCCGGCGGCAAGCGGCTGCGCCCTGCGCTGCTACTTTTGGTCGCCCGCGCGCTCGGCGACGCGACCGGCCACCGGCATGAACTCGCTGCCGTCGTCGAATTCATCCACACCGCGACGCTTCTGCATGACGATGTCGTCGATGAATCGGACTTGCGGCGCGGCCGCAAGACGGCCAACGCGCTGTTCGGCAACGCAGCAAGCGTGCTGGTCGGCGATTTCCTGTATTCGCGCTCGTTCCAGATGATGGTGGGCGTCGGCAAGATGCGCGTGATGGAAATCCTCTCGGAAGCGACCAACATCATTTCCGAAGGCGAAGTGCTGCAGTTGCTCAACATGCACGATGCCGACGTCGACGAATCGCGCTATATGCAGGTCATCCGCTACAAGACCGCCAAGCTCTTCGAGGCCGCAGCCCAGCTTGGCGCCGTGCTCTCGGGCGCCGACGCCACGATCGAAGCGGCAGCCGCGGAATTCGGCCGCCGGATCGGCACGGCGTTCCAGATCATGGACGACTGGCTCGACTACACCGGCACGCCGGAGTCGATGGGCAAGAATGCCGGCGACGATCTGCGCGAAGGCAAGCCCACGCTGCCGCTCATTTACTTGATCGAACGCGGCACGCCCGAGCAGTCGGCGCTGGCGCGCGAAGCGATCGAGCAAGGCGGCACAGCCCGTTTCGAGACGATTTTTGAAGCGATCACGCGCTCCGGCGCGCTCGATCACACGCTTCAAAGCGCCCGCCAGGAAGCACAGGCAGCCGCGGCGGCAATTTCGTCGTTTCCGGATTCCATATACAAAGAAAGCCTGCTAGAATTATGCTCTTACTCGACGACGAGGCAGTCTTAAATGAGACTGAATGGTCGCCGGAGTCCAAATCGGGGTGTAGCTTAGCCTGGTAGAGCGCTACGTTCGGGACGTAGAGGCCGGAGGTTCGAATCCTCTCACCCCGACCAGATTTTGAAAAACCGCGCACGCGTTGCGCGGTTTTTTTTCGCCCAGCGGGCTCGCGCTCCCTTAGCCGCAACGGCGTCGCAGCGCATCGCCCGCGCTGGCCGTTCGGCCGATTTGGCTCGCCACCCTGCTCTGCTATATTCTCGCCATCCCCTCTTTCCTCGACACCGCGTGGAACAATTCCCGATATGGGCGCAGGTTTGCGCCGTCTTCCTGCTGCTTTTCTGCTCAAGTTTCTTTTCGATCTCCGAGACGGCGATGATGGCGCTCAACCGCCACCGCCTGAAGTACCTGACGACCAAAGGTGCGCTTGGTGCGAAAACCACGCAAAACCTGCTGTCGCGCACCGACCAGTTGCTCGGCGTGATCCTGATCGGCAACAACCTGTTCAATACGATCATCCCGGTCCTGACGACGTCGATCGCGTTGCACACGTTCGGCCATGACAACCTCGTGCTGTCGATCGCGACCGGCATCGTCGCGTTCCTGATCATCGTGTTTGCGGAAATTACGCCGAAGATCGTCGGCGCAACCTACCCGGAAAAGATCGCGCTGCCGGCAAGCCTGATCATCGCGCCGTTGATGCGCCTCCTGCGGCCGTTCGTGTGGTTCGTCAACCTGTTCGCGAACGCGATTTTGCGCGTGCTGCACATCAATACGAAGGGCGGACGCGACCAGCGCCTATCGACCGAGGAGTTGCGCACGATCGTCCTCGAGTCCGGCAGCTTCATGCCGACCAAGCACCGCAGCATCCTCTTGAACCTGTTCGACCTCGAGAACATTTCCGTCGACGACGTGATGATTCCGCGCCGCCGGATCGAAGCAATCGATTTCGACGCGCCGTTCGACGACATCCTCCATCAGCTCGAAACTTGCTATCACAACACGCTGATCGTCTATCAGGGCGACATCGACCGGGTGCTCGGCGTGTTGCACGTGCGCAAGACGCTGGCCTCGCTGCACAACCAGGAACTCGAACGGGAAACGCTGCGCGAGCTGCTTGCCGAGCCATATTTCGTGCCGTCGGGCACGCCCGTGTTCCAGCAGCTTCAGTACTTTCAGGAAAGCCGGCACCGCACGGCGCTCGTCGTCAACGAATATGGCGAACTGCAAGGGCTGGTCACGCCCGAGGACATCATCGAGGAGCTGATCGGCGAGTTCACGACGTCGATTCCGCGCAGCGCCAGTTCGAGAAGCGGCTGGAACGAGGACGGCGAATGCATCGTCGCGGGCAGCATGCCGTTGCGCGAACTGAACCGCTGGCTGCATCTGAGCCTGCCGACCGACGGACCGAAAACGCTGAATGGCTTGATTCTCGAAGCGCTCGAGGAGATTCCGGAGGGCGACGTCTGCTTGCAGGTCAGCGGCGTGCGGCTGGAAGTGCTGCGCAGCGACGATCAAGCAGTTCGTACCGTCAAAATCTTCAAGCCGACCGCGCCCAATTCCGCGAAGCCCGCCAAATCGACGCTCCATTAGCCGTTCGGCCGACTGCCGGGCCCAAACCGCTCGCGCGATGATGGATTCATCGTGTTCTACAGGCGGCGCATTGCCGGCTTCTCATGTCATCCAGCCTCGGTGCTGCGCGCTCTCGTGCGGCAGAATTCAGCGCCGTCAGCGAATCGGCGTCGCAAACGTCCAGCGCAGCTGCCGCTCCTGCGACGGAGAGACCTTCTGATTTCGTCTCTGCCCTGAGGGCCCCGCCGGTCGCATCCGCGTCTGCAGAGTCGGGAGAGTCGTCGTCTCGACTGAGCGACGCCGACAGCGCACCCGCCGTTCGGCTCCTGGCAGACATCCTGCAGGACGCGTCGCGGCGCAACGCTTCGGACCTCCACATCGAGTCCGCCGAAAGCGGCTGGCGCATCCGCTTGCGAATCGACGGCGTGCTGCATGAAATCGCGCGGCCGCCGCCCCATTTGCGCGACGCGTTTGTCACGCGCATCAAAGTGCTCGCCAGGCTCGACATCGCCGAGCGTAGAGTGCCGCAGGACGGACGCTTGCGGCTCGCGGTCACGCCCGGCAAGGTCGAGGACTATCGCGTCAACTCGCTGCCGACGCTGTTTGGCGAAAAGCTCGTGCTGCGCCGTCTCGATGGACTCCCTCCAGACCTCTCGCTCGAATCGCTGGGCCTCAATGCGCGACAAGCTGCACTCGTCGACGCCGCAATCCGCGCGCCGCACGGCCTCATGCTCGTAACCGGGCCGACCGGCAGCGGCAAAACCTTGTCGCTGTACTGCTTCCTGCAAATGCTCAACGCCGAATCGCGCAACATATGCTCGGTCGAGGATCCCGCCGAAATCCAGCTCGCCGGCATCAACCAGGTCAGCGTGCGCGAAAAGGCCGGGCTCACGTTTGCCGTCGCACTGCGGGCGTTCTTGCGGCAGGATCCGGACGTCATCATGGTCGGGGAGATCCGCGACGAGGAAACCGCCGACGTCGCACTAAAGGCCGCGCAGACGGGCCACCTCGTGCTCTCGACGCTCCACACGAACGACGCGCCGGCCGCGATCACGCGGCTGATCGATATCGGCATCGCGCCTTACAACCTAGCGGCGGCATTGCGGATCGTGACCGCGCAGCGGCTTGTGCGGCGCTTGTGCGCGCGCTGCCGGATACCGGCGCCGGAGTCGCCGGCAGCGCTGCGTGCAGCGGGCTTCGCCGGCGACGATCTGAGCGGCTGGACGCCGTTCGCCGCGAAAAGCTGCGTTGCGTGTCACGGCATCGGGTATCGCGGCCGAATCGGTGTGCATCAGGTGATGCCAGTAACCGATGCAATGCGCGATTTGATCGTCGCTCGGGCGAGCGCGCACGAGATTGCACGGCAGGCGCGGCAGGATGGTGTTCTGACGCTGCGCGAGGCGGCGCTCGCACGTGTCCGCGACGGCACGACGAGCCTCGCCGAAGCGTTTAGCGCGACGGAGGCGTCATGAACCGCCCCCACGCTCACATTCGTTCGCAAATCCCCAAGGGGGCGGACGCCTCCCTTGGGGCGGCCCGGCGCCCCGAAGGAAGTCCCCTTGGGGGACGGGAGGCACCATGACCGCACCCGCTCCGAACGCAGCATCCGAACTGCGCTTTTCCTGGCGCGGCGTCCAAGCCGACGGTATCCGCAAACGCGGCACGATCGTCGCGCCCGATGCCGCGGGCGCTCGCGCGACGCTCAAGCGCGACCACATCGTAGTGCTCGAAATCGAAGCACGCGGCCAGGCCGCCCCGCCGAAAGCAAAAGCCAGCGAAGTCACGTCGTTCACCCGGCAACTGGCGAGCCTGCTTCGGGCGGGTCTGCCCCTCGCCCCCGCGCTCGACTTGATCGCACAGACACCCAGCCGCAGCGGCATGCCACGCATCGTCGGCGGCCTCGTCCGGCAAATCGTCTCCGGCTCGAGCTTTTCCGTGGCGCTCGCCCACTACGCCAAGCAGTTCGACGCGCTGTACTGCCAGCTCGTCGCGGTGGGCGAAACCTCGGGCGCGCTCGCGCCGGTGCTCGCACGCATCGCTGACGACCGCGAGCGCGCCGCCGTCCAGCGCGCGAAAGTGCGCGCCGCGCTGACCTATCCAGTCGCCGTGCTGCTGCTCGCCTTCGCCATCACCGCCGCGCTCCTGGTCTGGGTCGTGCCGACGTTCAAGCAGATCTTCGACGGCTTCGGCGCCCAGTTACCCGCGCCGACGCAACTGGTGCTAGCGCTCTCCGATGCAGCGGCACAGTGGTTCGGGCCGGTGCTCGCCGTCGTCGCTGCGATCGCATTCGCGGTCGCCAACGGTCTGCGTCGTTCAGCATCCGGCCGCGCCGCCTTCGATCGCATGACGCTTCGGCTCCCGATTGTCGGTCCGTTACTCGCCACGTTGGCTGCCGCCCGCTGGAGCCGGGCGCTCGGCACGCTGCTCGCAGCCGGCACACCGCTTGCCGATGCATTCGATTCGCTCACGCACGCCACCGGCAATACGGTATTCGACCTGGCAACCGTCGATATCGCAGCGCGGCTGCGCCGCGGCGAGCGGCTCGCGGCGGCCATGCGCGCGTCGCACTGCTTTCCGCTCCAGGTCGTGCAGCCAATCGCCGTCGCGGAGGAATCAGGGGCGCTCGACGCGATGCTCCTCGACGTCGCCACGCTCGCCGATCGTCAGGTAGACGAAAAAATCGGGTTGCTGGCAAGCCTTTGCGAACCGCTGATCGTCATCGTGCTCGGCGCGCTGGTCGGGGGGCTGGTGGTCGCGCTCTACCTCCCCATCATCCAACTCGGCAACGTGGTGTAGCATCCAGCCCAACCCAATCGTAAGTTTCGACCGGTATCCAGCCTGTGTACGATCTCTCCCTCAGCGATCCGCTCGCCCGCCATGTGGACGGCTTGAGCGCCGCCTTCGGCGCATTGCCGGCTGGCGTGCAATTCGCCTTCGCCATCGCCCTCGGCCTCGTGATCGGCAGCTTTCTGAACGTCGTCGCGCACCGTCTGCCGATCATGCTCGAACGCGCGTGGCGCGCAGAAGTCAGCGACACGACAGGCGTCCCGTGCGCCGATGACGGCCTGCCCGCCCGCTACAACCTGTGCGTGCCGCGCAGTGCATGCCCGCATTGCGGCCACGTGTTGCGTGCGTGGGAAAACATCCCCGTCGTCAGCTATCTGCTGCTGCGCGGGCGCTGCTCGCACTGCAAGACTTCGGTCAGCATCCGGTATCCGCTGATCGAACTCGCGAGCGCGGCGTTCGCGGCGCTCGCGTTGTGGTCGTTTGGACCGTCGTTCGCGGCGCTCGCCGCGTTCGGCCTCTGCGCCACACTGCTCGCGATGAGCGCCATCGACATCGACACGCGCCTGCTGCCCGATTCGCTGACGCTGCCGCTCTTGTGGGCCGGACTCATCGTGAACTTCGCCGATACCTTTGCGAGCCTGCGAACCGCAGTCATCGGCGCAATCGCGGGCTACCTCTTTCTGTGGTGCGTCTATTGGCTGTTCAAACTCGTGCGCGGCGTCGAGGGCATGGGTTACGGCGACTTCAAGCTGCTGGCGGCGATCGGCGCCTGGCTGGGCTGGGCTGCGCTGCCGCAAGTCGTATTGATCGCAGCGGTGACAGGCGCCGTCGTCGGGATCGCGGCGACCTTGAGCGGCCGCATGCGCTTCGAGGAGCCGCTGCCGTTCGGTCCGTTCCTTGCTGCCGGCGGCGCCGCGACGCTCTTTCTCGGCACCCCGCTCTATCACGCGTTTGGAGGCTGAACCATGTTTGCTGTGGGGCTGACCGGCGGCATCGGCAGCGGCAAGACGACGGTCGCCGACCTGTTCGCGGCGCGCGGCGTACCGATCGTCGACACCGATTTCATCGCGCATCGCATCACCGGGCCGAACGGCGCCGCGATGCCGCCGATTGCAAAGGAATTCGGCGCTGAGTTCGTCACGGCCGACGGCGCCCTCGACCGCGCCAAAATGCGCGCACTGGTATTCAGCGACGACACCGCGAAAGCGCGGCTCGAAGCGATCACCCATCCGTTGATTCGCGCCGAAACCGAACGCGAGCGCAACGCGGCAAAGGGCCCGTATCTCATCGTCGTCGTGCCGCTGCTCGTCGAATCGGGCACGTGGAAGTCGCGGGTCGACCGCGTGCTGACTGTCGACTGCAGCGTCGATACGCAAATCGAGCGCGTGATGCGCCGCAATGCATTCCCCCGCGAACAGGTGCTCGCAATCATCGACAAGCAAGCCACGCGAGACGCGCGCCTCGCCGCAGCCGACGACCTGATAGTCAACGAATGCGCCGCGCTCGACGAACTCGCGGCGCAAGTCGAACGCTTGCATCGCCGATATCTCGCGCTTGCGGGCACGCCCTCTGCCTAGCATCGTCTAAAGACAACGCCCCCGTGCGCCGATAAATGTTCTGAACAGTCACGCCAGATTCGACATCTGCCGGCAAGATGGCAAAAAAGTGCGTGATTGCGGGGGTAGTCCTGCGGCATTAGAATGTCCTGCAATTCCTTCACCGACAACGCCAGGGGCGAGCGCGCTTGATCCTTTACGAGTATCCGTTCAACGAACGAATCCGCACCCTGCTGCGCCTCGAAGACTTGTTCGAGCGCTTTACGTTCTTCCTGACCCAAGACGACGCGAGGGAACATCACGTCGCGCTCACTACGCTGTTCGAAATCGCCGAAGTCACGGGCCGCGCAGACCTGAAATCGGATCTGATGAAGGAACTCGAACGCCAGCGCCAAACGCTTGCGCCGTTCCGAGGCAATCCCGGCATCGAACAAAACGCACTTGAAGCGGTGCTCGGAGAAATCGAGCAGACGCTTGCAAGCCTTGCACAAATGCAAGGCAAGACCGGTCAGCATTTAGCAGACAACGAATGGCTCGCGAGCATCCGTAGCCGCGCGATCATTCCCGGCGGCACCTGCAAATTCGACCTGCCGTCGTACTACGCCTGGCAGCAGACGCATCCCGATCAGCGCCGCGAAGATATCGCCAAGTGGATCATGCCGCTGCTGCCGCTGCGCGATGCCGCGACGATCGTGCTGCGCCTCGCACGCGAGTCGGGCCAAGCATCGAAAGTGATGGCGATGCAAGGCAGCTATCAGCAAATGTTGTCCGGCCGGACTTATCAATTGATGCAGGTACGTGTTTCGCCGGAAATGCGGATGATCCCCGAAGCAAGCGCCAACAAGTACATGCTTTGGGTGCGCTTTACGGTGCAGGACGGAAACTTGCGGCCGCGTGCGGTCGATGTCGACGTGCCGTTCCAACTCACGCTCTGCAGCCTGTAATCGCCAGAAAACGCCTGAACGTATGACCACCGTCGTGAAATGCCCGACTTGCGGCAAGCCAGTCCGCTGGGTACCGGAAAACCGCTTTCGCCCGTTCTGCTCGGAGCGCTGCAAACAGATCGATCTTGGCGCTTGGGCCAACGAGAAGTACAAGATCGGCGGCACCGACGAGGAACCGCCTTCCGACGATACCTCGCGCGGCGACCTCAACTAGACGAGAACACGCTCTTCGTCACGCTGGCGGCGTTGCGCTGTCAGCTTCACGGCTTTCGGAAACGAAACCGGCCGGCCGCATCAATCGGCGGCCAGCCACGCCAGAACCGGGATCGTCGCCGGAAGCAGCGGTTCGACGGCGGCAGGCAGCCGCTCCCAACTGAATGCCTGCCCTTCGCGGCCGTGCGGCTCGCCTCTCCAGCCCGTCACCTTGCAGAAATAGAGCCGGACGTAAGCGTGCGGATAGTCGTGCTCGAGCGTATGCCAGCGATGGCACTCGGTGACGACGATGCCCAACTCCTCGTGCAATTCGCGCTCGAGCGCCGCCTCGACGGTTTCGCCCGGCTCGAGCTTGCCGCCCGGAAACTCCCAGTAGCCCTCGTACGGCTTGCCTGCCGGACGTTGCGCGAGCAAGTAGCGGCCGTCCGGCTGCACGAGCACGCCGACCGCTACCTCGGTCACCGGACGCGACGGCGCAGCCGCGCCGTCCTGAGTCTTCACGTCGCCCGTCATGCCTGCGCCTTGCGACCCGACCAGTCGCGCGCGAATTGCCACGCGACACGTCCCGAGCGCGACCCGCGCTCCAGCGCCCAGACGAGCGCATCGCCGCGCGCACTTTCGATCTCGGCGTCGTCGCAGCCGAAATGCCGCAGCCAGTGCGCGACGATACCCAGATAGTCGTCCTGCTTGAACGGGTAGAAGCTGACCCACAGGCCGAAGCGCTCGGACAGCGAGATCTTCTCTTCGACGACTTCGCCCGGATGAATCTCGCCGTCGGGCATGTGCTTGTACGTCTCGTTGTCGCTCATGTACTCGGGCAGCAGATGGCGGCGGTTCGACGTGGCGTAGATCAGAACGTTGTCGGACTGCGCGGCGACCGAGCCGTCCAGCGCCACTTTCAGCGCCTTGTAGCCCGATTCGCCCTCCTCGAACGAGAGGTCGTCGCAGAACACGATAAAGCGTTCGGGACGCTGCGAAATGAGGTCGACGATGTCGCCGAGATCGTGCAGGTCGTCCTTGTCGACTTCGATCAGACGCAGGCCGTCGGCCGCGTAGGCGTTGAGGCACGCCTTGATGAGCGACGACTTGCCGGTGCCGCGCGCGCCCGTCAGCAGCACGTTGTTCGACGGCTGCTTGTGCACGAACTGGCGCGTGTTTTGTTCGATCAGCGCCTTCTGGCGATCGATGTTTTGCAGGTCGTCGAGCGAGATGTTCGAAATGGCGGGCACCGGCTGCAGGTAGCCGCGGCCTTGCCGCTTGCGCCAGCGGAACGCGACCGCTGCCGACCAGTCGATTTGCGGCGACCCCGGCGGCAGCATCGCTTCGAGGCGCCCGAGCAGCGCTTCGGCGCGCGTCAGGAAATGTTCGAGTTTATCCATGGTGGCATGCGGTCGGGGCGCCCGGTCCGAGCGGACCGGCGCCCGCGATCTATCAGGAACGGTAGTCGGCGTTGATGCTCACGTAATCGTGCGACAGGTCGCAGGTCCAGATCGTCGCCTGCGCATCGCCGCGGCCAAGCAGCACGCGAATCGTGATCTCGCTTTGCTTCATCACGCGCTGGCCGTCTTCTTCGCGGTAGTCGGGGTTGCGGCCGCCTTGTTTGGCGACGAGCACATCGTCGAGATAGAGGTCGATTTTCTCGACGTCCAGATCTGTGACGCCCGCGTAGCCGATCGCCGCGAGAATGCGTCCGAGGTTGGGGTCGGATGCATAGAAAGCCGTCTTCACGAGCGGCGAGTGGCCGATCGCGTACGCGATCTGGCGGCATTCGGGTACGCTCGAGCCGCCTTCGACCTGCACCGTCATGAATTTCGTCGCCCCTTCGCCGTCGCGCACGATCAGTTGGGCGAGCGTCTGCGCGACTTCCGTCACGGCGTCGCGCAATGCGGCGTACGCGGGGGAATCGGACGACGTCACGGCCGGCAGGCTCGACCTGCCCGACGCGATCAGGATGAACGAATCGTTCGTCGACGTATCGCCGTCGATCGTGATGCAGTTGAACGAGCGGTCGGCGACGTGCTTCACGAGCGCGTCCAGCACCGGCTGCGACACGGCCGCGTCGAACGCGAGGAAGCCCAGCATCGTCGCCATGTTCGGCTTGATCATGCCGGCGCCCTTGCTGATGCCGGTCAGCGTGACCGTATGGCCGTCGATCGTCACCTGGCGCGAGGCGGCCTTCGGCAGCGTGTCGGTCGTCATGATCGCCTGCGCGGCGTCGTGCCAGTGCGCCGCCTTGCGATTTTCGAGCGCGGCGGGCAAGCCCGCCTTGAGGCGGTCGATCGGCAGCGGTTCGAGAATCACGCCCGTCGAAAACGGCAGCACTTGCTCCGGCGCGATACCGGCGAGCCGCGCGAGCTCCGCGCAAGTTTCATGCGCGTTCGCGAGGCCCGGTTCGCCGGTGCCCGCGTTCGCGTTGCCGGTGTTCACGACGAGCGCGCGAATGCCCTTGCCGCCCGCGCGCACGCGCTCGAGATGCTCGCGGCACACCGTCACCGGCGCCGCGCAGAAGCGGTTCGACGTGAATACGCCTGCCACCGCCGCGCCTTCATCGACGGAAATCACGAGGATGTCCTTGCGATTCGGCTTGCGGATATTCGCTTCCGCCCAACCGAGCGTGACGCCGGCGACGGGATGCAGTTGCTCAGGAGCGATCGAGGGGAAATTGACAGCCATGGTCGGGACCTATCGGACGGTGAAATGCCGGCTCATGGCGAGAATGCGGAGAGAACCGGCATCGATTGGTCGAGGCTGGCGGCTCGTCAAACAGCCGAACCGCCACGGAATCACGGACGCTCGTTGCGCGCGCGATCCGTGATCGATCGCTCGCGCAAAAGGCCGCGCACAAGCGAAAACGGCGCGCATTATGCGCGCCGTTTTCGCTGTTACGCAAGCTTGCCGTGACACAGCTTGTACTTCTTGCCGCTGCCGCATGGGCATGGATCGTTGCGGCCCACTTTCGGCATGCCGTCGGCGGACGGCGTGGCGCCGGCAGGCGCGTGCGCGCCGTGGCTCATGGCCTGGCTGATCATCTCGGTCGCGGCGTCGGCCGCGACTGCGCCGCCTGCCGCCGCGGCGCCCGCTTCGGCGAACTCGGCATGACGGAACTCGACGTTCTCCAGATGGCTGCCCTGTTCTTCATACTGCTCGGCGGCCTGCTCCAGCTGTTCCGGGGACTGGATCTGCACGTTCATCACGATCCGCGTCACTTCCGTCTTCACGATATTGAGCAGCGCCTCGAACAGCTCGAACGCCTCGCGCTTGTACTCCTGCTTCGGATTCTTCTGCGCATAGCCGCGCAGGTGGATGCCCTGGCGCAGGTGGTCGAGCGCGGCGAGGTGCTCGCGCCAGCAGCGGTCGAGCGTCTGCAGCATGATCGAACGCTCGAACGCGCTGAACGATTCACGGCCGACCAGCGCGACCTTCGTTTCGTAGTTCTCTTCGGCCGCGGCGACCACCGATTCGAGAATGTCGTCCGCGCTGATCGACTGCGATTCGTTGATCATTTCCTGAATCGCAAGATCGAGCTGCCAGTCGTTGCGCAGCACTTCTTCCAGCTCCGGCGCCTGCCACTGTTCTTCGATGCTGCCAGCCTGGATGAACTCGTGGACCACGTCGCCTACCACGGCATGACGCATCGCGCCGATCGTTTCCGCGATATCGTGCGCTTCGAGCAATTCGTTGCGCTGCTGATAGATCACCTTGCGCTGATCGTTCGACACGTCGTCGTATTCGAGCAATTGCTTACGAATATCGAAGTTGCGCGCCTCGACCTTGCGCTGCGCCGATTCGATCGAGCGCGTGACGATGCCCGCTTCGATCGCTTCGCCTTCCGGCATCTTGAGGCGCTCCATGATCGCGCGCACACGATCGCCCGCGAAAATGCGCAAGAGCGGATCTTCCAGCGACAGGTAGAAGCGCGACGAGCCCGGGTCGCCCTGACGGCCGGCACGGCCGCGCAATTGGTTGTCGATCCGGCGCGATTCGTGACGCTCGGTGCCGATGATGTGCAGGCCGCCTGCCGCCTTCACTTGGTCGTGCAGCGTCTGCCATTCGTCGTGCAGCTTTTGGATGCGGCTCGCCTTTTCTTCGGCGGGGATCGACTCGTCGGCTTCGATGAACGCTGCCTGCTTCTCGGCGTTGCCGCCGAGCACGATGTCGGTACCGCGGCCGGCCATGTTGGTCGCGATCGTGACGCGCTGCGGACGGCCCGCTTCGGCGACGATCGCCGCTTCGCGCGCGTGCTGCTTCGCGTTCAGCACTTCGTGCGTCAAGCCGGCCTTGGTCAGAAGGTGCGACAGCAGTTCGGAGTTCTCGATCGACGTCGTGCCGACCAGCACCGGCTGCCCGCGCTCATAGCATTCGCGGATATCGCGAATCACGGCGTCATAGCGTTCCTTCGCGGTCTTGTAGATTTGGTCCTGCTTGTCGATCCGCTTGGGCGGCCGGTTGGTCGGGATGACCACCGTTTCGAGCCCGTAGATCTCGTTGAATTCGAACGCTTCGGTATCGGCCGTGCCGGTCATGCCCGACAGCTTCGAATACATGCGGAAGTAGTTCTGGAACGTGATCGAGGCGAGCGTCTGGTTTTCGCTCTGGATCTTCACGTGCTCCTTCGCCTCGACCGCCTGGTGCAGACCGTCCGACCACCGGCGGCCGGCCATCAGACGGCCCGTGAATTCGTCGACGATGGTGACTTCGTTGTTCTGCACGACATAGTGCTGGTCGCGGAAGAACAGTGTGTGCGCGCGCAGCGCGGCATACACGTGGTGCATCAGCGTGATGTTCTGCGGTGCGTACAGGCTTTCGCCTTCGCCGATCAGGCCCCACTCGGAAAGCATGCGCTCCGCCTTTTCGTGGCCGGATTCAGTCAGGAACACCTGACGGCCCTTTTCGTCGAGCGTGTAGTCGCCCGGCTTCTCGACGCCCGTGCCATCGGCCTTCTCTTCGCCGATCTGGAGATCGAGCAGCGGCGGCAGCGCGTTCATGCGCACATAGAGCTCGGTGTGGTCTTCGGCCTGGCCCGAAATGATGAGCGGCGTGCGGGCTTCGTCGATCAGGATCGAGTCCACTTCGTCGACGACCGCGAAATTGAGCGGCCGCTGCACGCGCGCTTCGGTCTCGTAGACCATGTTGTCGCGCAGGTAGTCGAAGCCGAACTCGTTGTTCGTGCCGTACGTAATGTCCGCCGCGTAGGCTGTCTGCTTCGACGCATGGTCCATCTGCGACAAGTTGATGCCGACAGAAAGGCCCAGGAAGTTGTAAAGCTTGCCCATCCACTCGGCGTCGCGCTGGGCGAGGTAGTCGTTGACCGTCACGACGTGCACGCCGCGGCCCGACAGCGCATTCAAGTAGGCGGCGAGCGTTGCGACGAGCGTCTTGCCTTCGCCCGTGCGCATTTCGGCGATCTTCCCGTAGTGGAGCACCATGCCGCCGATCAACTGCACGTCGAAGTGGCGCATCTTGAGCACGCGCCGGCTCGCTTCGCGGCAGACGGCGAACGCCTCCGGCAGAAGCTTGTCTAGCGATTCGCCGCTTGCGACGCGCTGGCGGAACTCACCCGTCTTTGCACGCAATTGATCGTCCGTCAGCTGCTCGATCTGCGTCTCGAGCGCGTTGATCGTCGCGACGGTCTTTTGATACTGCTTGACGAGGCGCTGATTGCGGCTGCCAAAGATCTTTTGGAGAAAACCGGTGGTCATCGGATCGGGTTTGCGTCGCGGCTTCGGCGGGAGCACAACGGGTGCGCCCGGGTTCGGAGGGCCTCGGCGGCTTATTCCATAAGTGAATTCGAATCGGGCATTTTATCACGCGGGGCTGCTTCCGCCTGTGTCGGCGGCTAGACAGCACGGTACGCGCCGGCCCTCGCCGGCGCCCTTGCGGGCGCCACGGCGCCAGCGATTGCGCGCCCTGCGCGCGGTACAATGCGCGCATCGTCGCACGCATACGCCGCGACTGGGTGACACGAGTGTGAAATGAGCCGCTTTTCGTCGTTTTCAAGGCCTTTTGGCCCGCCGCGGCCGCAACCGCTCGCCGAGGTTCTGACCCGCACCGATGCGTTCGCCGCCCTGCGCGCGGGCGTCGAGCAGATTGCCGCGCTCGAGCGCGATCTCAAGCAATTGCTGCCCGACTACCTGGCGACAAGCGTCGAGCCGGGCTTCATCAAGGACGGCGTCCTGTCTCTCTTTGCCGCGCACAACGCGCTGGCCGCGCGCCTGCGGCATCTCGAGCCGTCCCTTCTGGCCGACCTGCAACAGCGCGGCTGGGCTGTCAATGCGCTGAAGGTGCGGGTCCGGCCGCTGCCGGCGAAAGAGCCGCCGCCCATCAAGCAAGCGCGCATGACGCCGGCAGGGGCCGATGCGCTGCGCGAATTGAGCGATACGCTCGCTCCGTCCCCCTTGCAGGCCGCGCTTGCGAAAATGGCCGCGCGCCATCAGAAACCGCGCGGCGAAAAAAAATGAGCGACCCGCTAGGACCGCTCATTTTTTGATCTACATCAGGGGCGCTGCTCGAACCTCGCGCGCCCGACTACGTGGAGCCATCAGGCAAACGCCGTCTGTGCTTCGTAACCGAAGCCGCGCGGCGCATGCTTCACGTCTTCGAACGTGACGAGTTCGTATGCATCCTCGTGCGCGAGCAGCTCGCGCAACAGCGCGTTGTTCAGGCCATGTCCCGACTTGTACGCCGTGTACGACGCCAGCAGCGGATGACCGACCACGTACAAATCGCCGATTGCGTCCAGCATCTTGTGCTTCACGAACTCGTCGTCGTAGCGCAGACCGTCGTTGTTCAAAATACGGTACTCGTCGAGCACGATCGCGTTATCCATGCTGCCGCCGCGCGCGAGGCCCAACTCGCGCATCATCTCGACTTCATGAGCGAAGCCGAACGTGCGCGCCCGCGCAATGTCGCGGACATACGAGGTATTCGCGAAGTCGACTTCGAGCGCCTGACCGGTCTTGTCGACGGCAGGATGGCGGAAGTCGATCGTGAATTTGAGCTTGAACCCGAAGTACGGATCGAGACGCGCGAACTTGTCGCCGTCGCGGATTTCGATCGGCTTCGTGACTTTGATGAACTTCTTCAGCGCGTTCTGCTCTTCGATGCCTGCCGACTGGATCAGGAACACGAACGATGCCGCGCTGCCGTCCATGATCGGGATTTCCTCGGCCGTCACGTCGACATAGAGGTTATCGATGCCGAGACCCGCGCAAGCCGACATCAGGTGCTCGACCGTCGAGACCCGCGCGCCGTCCTTCTGTAACACCGAAGCAAGGCGCGTATCGCCGATCGACATGGCCGACGCCGGGATATCCACGGGCGTAGGCAGATCGACGCGCGAAAACACGATGCCCGTGTTTTCCGCGGCGGGGCGAAGCGTCAAGTCGACCTTGCGGCCGGAGTGTAGGCCGATGCCGACCGTCTTGACGATCGATTTGATAGTGCGTTGCTTCAGCATGGTGATTTCTATTCGATTGATAATCCCAATCGGGATTTTAACGCCATAGATCGGATTATACTCCATTCGCTCCGCTGCAGTGCGGAATGGACGTTTCAAACTGTTTCTTCTAATTACCCGCGCGAGAATGCGGAGCGGGCCGACACCCGGAATGGAGGCATTTCCGGTGTCGGCCCGTATTACGGCCTGTCATAAAGGTCAGACCAAGCGTTGCCCAAGAGCAACGCCAGACGGCTTCATGACGGGCTCAGCGTGGCAAGCATGCTGGCCGCATCGCTGACTTCGAACTTGCCAGGTGCTTCGACGAAGAGCGCCTTGACCACGCCGTCGTCGACCACCATCGCGTAGCGCTGGGAACGGATTCCCATGCCGCGCGCCGACAAATCCTGCTCCAGACCGAGCGCCCGAGTGAAAGCTGCGCTTCCGTCCGCCATCATGCGCACCTTGCCCGCGGTGTGCTGATCGCGTCCCCAAGCGCCCATCACGAATGCATCGTTGACGGACACGCACCAGATTTCGTCGATGCCGGCCGCGAAAAAGCGCTCGGCATGCTCGACATAACCCGGCACGTGCTTGGCCGAACACGTCGGCGTGAACGCGCCCGGCAACCCGAAGATCACCACGCGCTTGCCCGCCGTCAGTGCCTGCACCTCGAAGCCGTTCGGCCCGAGGGTACAGCCCGCACGCTCGTCTTCGACAAACTCGAAGAGCGTCGCGCCAGGCAGCTTGTCGCCCACTTGAATCATGCTCGATCCTTCACATCGATGCTGTGCTCATCGACCTGCTCGTTGCCGCACTTGCCGCTCGTAAGCGCGCATTATTGCGCGTTTTCCCGCATTGCGCTCGGTGCGTCGTCAAAGTAGCGGCGGCACACCGGCCGCCCGCCATGCTTTTACGCTGCGGGCACCTGTCCCGGCCGCCTGTCCGAGAGGACGCGGCCTGATTCGCCGTTGCCGTTCGCCGCACCTCGCTCTTCGTTCGCAGGCACGCCGGATCACCACCGCGCGCCGCAGCGAACGCCCGAACCTTGCGCGGTCAGTCCGCCTGCTTGCGCAGGAACGCCGGGATGTCGTACGTGTCGACGCCCTTTTCCTGCAGCGCCTGCACGTGCGATGCCGCGGTTTCGCGCGAGTTGCGCCACACGGCCGGCGTATCGAGCGCACCGTAATCGGCGGTGTTCGCATGCGTCGACGCGTAGCTGTGCTGCATCGTGCTGATCGGCTGGTTGTCGGTGCCGGTGCGCAGGAGCGTCATCGGTGCCGACTGCTGCTTCTTCGCCGCGCGGCCAAGGCCCGTTGCGACCACCGTCACGCGCAGCGCGTCGCCCATCGCATCGTCGTACACGGCACCGAAGATCACCGTGGCGTCGTCCGCCGCGTAGCTCTTGATCGTGTTCATCACTTCGCGCGTCTCAGACAGACGCAGCGAACGGCTCGACGTGATGTTCACGAGCACGCCGCGCGCGCCCGACAGATCGACGCCTTCGAGCAGCGGGCTCGCCACGGCCTGTTCGGCCGCGAGGCGCGCGCGATCGACGCCGGCGACCGTCGCCGTGCCCATCATCGCCTTGCCTTGCTCGCCCATCACCGTCTTCACGTCTTCGAAGTCGACGTTCACGAGACCGTCGACATTGATGATTTCGGCGATGCCTGCGACGGCGTTGTTGAGGACGTCGTCTGCGCACTGGAAGCACTTGTCCATCTCGGCGTCATCGCCCATCACCTCGAACAGCTTGTCGTTCAGAACGACGATCAGCGAGTCGACGTGATCCTCCAGTTGCTGCGAACCTGCTTCTGCGACGCGCATGCGCTTGCCGCCTTCGAACTCGAACGGCTTGCTGACGACGCCGACGGTCAGAATGCCCATCTCCTTCGCGATCTGCGCGACGACCGGAGCCGCACCCGTGCCAGTGCCGCCGCCCATGCCTGCGGTGATGAACACCATGTGCGCGCCGTTCAGGGCGTCGGCGATGCGTTCACGCGCTTCTTCCGCTGCCGCGCGGCCCATTTCCGGCTTGGCGCCTGCGCCGAGACCGGTGTTGCCGAGCTGAATCACGTTCGTTGCGCGCGAGCGCGACAGCGCCTGGGCGTCCGTGTTCATCACGATGAAATCGACGCCTTGCACGCCGCGATTGATCATGTGCTGCACGGCATTGCCGCCAGCGCCACCGACGCCCACCACTTTGATGATGGTGCCGTTGGTTTCCGTTTCCAGCATCTGGAATTCCATGTTGCCTCCGTCAAGAAAAAAGACCTGCTGCTCGGCCGTTATTCGACAAGAGATCGGGCAACCCCTTGTCGCGCGCCAGCCGCCGGCACCGGCGCGAATTTCGAAAACCGTTTAGAAATTGCCCAGGAACCAGTCCTTCATGCGCACGAAGACCTGGCCCATCGAACCCGACTGCACCGCGACCTTGCGGCCGCGCATCCGTTGCGAGCGCCCTTCGACGAGCAGACCCATCGCCGTCGAATAGCGCGGATTGCGCACCACGTCCGCGAGACCGCCCGCGTACTCCGGCACGCCGATACGCACCGGCTTCAAGAAAATGTCCTCGCCGAGCTCGACCATGCCCGGCATCATCGACGCGCCGCCCGTCAGCACGACGCCCGAGCTCAGCAGCTCCTCGTAGCCCGACTCGCGCACCACCTGATGCACGAGCGAGAACAGCTCTTCGACGCGCGGCTCGACCACCGCCGCGAGCGCCTGGCGCGACAGCGTGCGCGGACCGCGTTCGCCCAAGCCGGGCACTTCGATCATCTCGTCCGGATCGGCGAGCGCCTGCTTGGCGATGCCGTAGCTCACCTTGATGTCCTCGGCGTCCGGCGTCGGCGTGCGCAGCGCCATCGCGATGTCGCTAGTGATCTGGTCGCCCGCGATCGGAATCACCGCGGTGTGGCGGATCGCGCCTTCGCTGAAGATCGCGATATCGGTCGTACCGCCGCCGATGTCGACGAGCACGACGCCCAGCTCCTTTTCGTCCTCGGTCAGCACCGCAAGCGACGACGCGAGCGGCTGCAGAATGAGGTCGTTCACTTCGAGCCCGCAGCGGCGCACGCACTTGACGATGTTCTGCGCCGCAGAAACGGCACCCGTCACGATATGCACCTTCACCTCAAGCCGTATGCCGCTCATGCCGATCGGCTCGCGCACGTCTTCCTGGCCGTCGATGATGAATTCCTGCGTGAGGATGTGCAGCACTTGCTGATCGGTCGGGATGTTGATCGCCTTCGCGGTTTCGATCACGCGCGCGACATCCGTCTGCGTCACTTCCTTATCCTTGATCGCGACCATCCCGCTCGAATTGAAGCTGCGGATGTGGCTCCCGGCGATGCCCGTGAACACGTTCGTGATCTTGCAGTCGGCCATCAGCTCGGCCTCTTCGAGCGCGCGCTGGATCGATTGCACGGTGGCTTCGATGTTGACCACCACGCCTTTCTTGAGACCCTTCGACTCGCTCTGGCCGAGGCCGATCACCTCGTAATGGCCCTCGCCCTTCAACTCGGCGACGATGGCCACCACCTTCGCCGTCCCGATGTCGAGGGCAACCAGCAGGTCTTTATAGTCTTTGCTCATAGCGTGCTCATTGCGTGTGCGTGTGATGTCATTGCTTCTTGGCCTTGTCGGTATCGCTGATGAAACGCATGCCCGCCGCGCGAATTGCAAACCCGTTCGGATAACGCAGGTCGGCGTATTCGATATCCTTCCCCCAGCGCTGCGTCACAGCCGCCCAGGCTTCGAGGAGGCGCTGGGTTCGGTCAGCGAGCGTCTGCTGGTTGCGCTCCCGGCCATATTCGATTTCCGTGCCGTTCGACAGCTTCACCGTCCACGCGTAACGCGGCGACAGCGTCACCTCTTCCGGCGTCGCGCCAAGCGGCGCGTACCACTTCTTGAAGTCCTGATAACGCGCGACGACCTCTTTCGCCGTGCCGTCCGGGCCGTCGAACGCGGGCAGCTCCTCGTCGAGCTCGCCCTGGTTCGCCGTGAAGAGCTCGCCGTCGACGCTCACCAGTTGATCGACGCCCCATGTGCCAAGCGGTTTGTACTCCTCGAGCGTGACAGCCAGTGCATTCGGCCAGACCCGGCGCACGCTCGCGCGGCGCACCCACGGCATCTGCTCGAACTGCTGCCGGGCGGCGTCGAGATCGACGGTGAAGAAATTGCCCTTCAGGCGGCCGACGACGCTCGCACGCACCGTCGGCGAATTGATGTGCTCGGTATCGCCGTCGATCTGGATCTCGCGCAGCGCAAAGTTCGGGCGCTGGATCAGCCAGTAACCGCCCGCCGCCAGCAGCACGAGCGCCAGCAACGCGTACAGCGCGTTGGCGGCGAAGTTGAGCTGGCGAACGTTATTCCACATGGGCTGCGTCGATCCTGGTCGCGTCGGTTCTTGCGTTAGTCGTTCAAGGTCAGCGCCAAAACGGCGACGACCAGTTCCTGATAGCTGATGCCGACCGCGCGCGCCGCCTTCGGCGGCAGCGAGTGGTCCGTCATGCCCGGTGCCGTGTTGACTTCAAGGAAGTAGGGGTTGCCGGCGGCGTCGAGCATGAAATCGGCGCGGCCCCAGTCGGTGCAGCCGAGCACGTCGAACGCGCGGCGCGACAGCGTCTTCAGGCGCGCTTCCTGGTCCGGCGACACGCCGCACGGAATCAGGTATTGCGTGTCGTTGGCGATGTACTTCGCGTGGTAGTCGTAGAACTCGCCCGCCGGCACGATGCGGATCAGCGGCAGATCCAGATGGCCCGCGATGCATGCCGTGTACTCGCCGCCGCCCTCGATGCTCTTCTCGACGACGATGATCTTGTCGAACTTCGCGGCTTCCTCGAGCGCGGCCGGCAGCGCGTCGGCGCTCTTCACCTTGACCACCGCGACGCTCGAGCCTTCGCATGCCGGCTTCACGAAGAGCGGCAAGCCGAGCTTCGCGACGATCGCGCCCGCGCGCGCCGCGAAGTCGTCGCCGCGCAGCACCGTTTCGAACGGCGGCGTCGGCACGCCCGTCTGCTGCCACACAAGCTTCGTGCGGAACTTGTCGAGACCGAGCGCCGAGCCGAGCACGCCGCTGCCCGTGTACTTGATGCCGTAGAAATCGAGCGCGCCCTGGATCTGGCCGTTCTCGCCATAGCCGCCGTGCAGCGCGTTGAACGCGCGCACGAAGCCTTCGTCCTTCAACGCCGACAGCGGCCGCTCGGCCGGATCGAACGGATGCGCGTCGATGCCCGCGTCGCGCAGGCCCTGCAGCACGAGCCGTCCGGAATTGAGCGACACCTCGCGCTCGGCGGAGACCCCGCCGAGCAGCACTGCCACCTTGCCAAAGAGTTTCGGATCGATACGGCTCGTCAGTACGCGCGCGGCCGTCCCAAGCGTACTGACAGCCCCCTCGGGGGGCAGCGAATGCATTGAGCGTTGGGATTGCGTCATGTCACACCTATGTCTATTGCGCGAGCCGGCCCGGCACACCGCCGATCGAGCCCGCACCCATCGTGATCACCACATCGCCGTCGCGCACCACCGTCGACAGCGCCTCCGGCACTTCGTCCACCGTTTCGACGAACACCGGCTCGACCTTGCCCGCCACGCGAATCGCGCGCGCGAGCGCACGGCCGTCGGCGGCGACGATCGGCGCCTCGCCCGCTGCGTAGACTTCCGTCAGCACGAGCGCGTCGACCGTCGAGAGCACCTTGACGAAATCCTCGAAGCAGTCGCGCGTGCGCGTGAAGCGGTGCGGCTGGAACGCCAGCACCAGGCGCTTGTCGGGGAACGCGCCACGCGCGGCGGCGATCGTTGCCGCCATTTCGACCGGGTGATGGCCGTAGTCGTCGATCAGCGTGTAGTTGCCGCCGCCCGCGACGGCAACTTCGCCGTAGCGCTGAAAACGTCTGCCGACCCCGTTGAATTCAGCAAGCGCTCGCTGGATATCGGCATCTGAGACTTCAAGTTCAGTCGCGATTGCAATGGCCGCGAGCGCGTTCTGCACGTTGTGCGTGCCCGGCATGTTCAGGACGATGTCGAGCGGCGCCGCGTCTTCGCGCATCGCCGTGAAATGCATCCGGCCGTCGCGCGCGAACACGTTGACCGCGCGCACTTGCGCATCGGACGCAAAGCCGTAGCGGATGATCGGCTTCGACACGAACGGCAGGATCTCGCGCACGCTCGGATCGTCGACGCACAGCACGGCGATGCCGTAGAACGGCAGCCGGTGCGTGAACTCGATGAACGCCTGCTTGAGCCGTGCGAAGTCGTGGCCGTAGGTGTCCATGTGATCGGCGTCGATGTTCGTGATGACTTCGATCACCGGGAAGAGATTCAGGAACGACGCGTCCGATTCGTCCGCTTCGGCGACGATGAAGTCGCCCGTGCCGAGCCGCGCGTTCGCGCCCGCGCTGATCAGGCGCCCGCCGATCACGAAGGTCGGGTCGAGCCCGCCCGCGGCGAGCACGCTCGCGACGAGCGATGTCGTCGTGGTCTTGCCGTGCGTGCCGGCAATCGCGATGCCCTGCTTCAGGCGCATCAGCTCGGCGAGCATCACGGCGCGCGGCACGATCGGAATCCGGCGGTGGCGCGCGGCGAGCACTTCTGGGTTGTCGCTGCGCACGGCCGTAGACACGACGACCGCGTCCGCGCCCTCGATATTCGCGGCGTCGTGGCCGATCGCGATGCGCGCGCCCAGCGTGGCGAGGCGGTCGGTCACGCCGTTGTTCGTCAGATCGGACCCGCTCACGTGGTACCCGAGATTGACGAGCACCTCGGCGATGCCGCTCATGCCCGCGCCGCCGATCCCGACAAAATGGATGTGTTTGACGATGTGTTTCATTTCGTTCCTTCCTGGCGCGCAAGCGCCACAGCCGCGCAGACCTGCGCGACACGATCGGTGGCATCCGGTTTCGCCAGCGCGCGCGAGCGCTCCGCCATTTCCGCGAGCGTTTCGCGCGACTGGCTGCGCAGCCAGTCGGCGAGCTTTTCCGCCGACAGATCGCGCTGCTGCACTAGCACCGCCCCACCCTGCTCCGACAGGAATTGAGCGTTCGTCGTCTGGTGATCGTCGACCGCGTAGGGGAACGGCACGAAGAGCGCCGCCACGCCCACCGCCGCGATCTCCGCGACCGTCATCGCGCCCGAGCGGCAAATCACGAGGTCGGCGGTCTCATAAGCCTTCGCCATGTCGTCGATGAACGGCACGAGCTGCAAGTCGTCGCCCGGCTGCAAGCCAGCGGCTTCGTAATTCGCGCGCAGCGCGTCGATATGCTTCGCGCCCGCCTGATGCACGATGCGCGGACGCTCGTTCGACGCGAGCAGCGCGACCGCGCGCGGCACGACTTCGTTCAACGCCGCCGCCCCGAGACTGCCGCCGACGACCAGCACATTGAGCGGACCGCTGCGGGCTGCGTAGCGCTCTTTGGGCGCCAAAGCGCGAGCAAGTTCCTCGCGAATCGGATTGCCGGTCCATTCGGCGTGCGGCAGCGCGTTCGGAAACGCGACGAGCACGCGCCGCGCGAGCTTCGCGAGCACTTTGTTCGCGAGACCCGCAATCGAATTCTGTTCGTGCAGCACGAGCGGACGGCCGGACAGCGCGGCCATCACGCCCGCCGGGAACGTGATGTAGCCGCCCATGCCCAGCACGACGTCGGGCTTCACGCGCTGCAGCGCGCGGCGGCTTTCGAGGCACGCGCGCAGCAGATTCAGCGGCAATGCGAGCTTCGTGCGCACGCCCTTGCCGCGCAGTCCGCCAAAGCGGACGAATTCCATCGGAATGCCATGCTTCGGCACGAGCGACGCTTCCATGCCCGCGGGACTGCCGAGCCACACGACGCGCCAGCCCCACGCGCGCATCCGGTGCGCGACCGCGAGCCCGGGGAACACGTGTCCTCCGGTGCCGCCGGCCATCACCATCAGCGTGCGCTGCGGGGTGGTGCTCATACCTTCCCCCCGCGCATCAGCACCCGGTTTTCGTAATCCACGCGCATCAGCACCGCCAGCGCGACGCAGTTCAGCAAGATGCCCGAACCGCCGTAGCTCACGAGCGGCAGCGTCAGGCCCTTCGTCGGCAGAAGGCCGAGGTTCACGCCCATGTTGATGAAGGTCTGCGCGCCGAACCACAGGCCGATGCCCTTCGCCATGAGACCGGCGAACGTGCGGTCGAGCGCGAGCGCCTGGCGGCCGATTTCGAACGAGCGGCGCACGATCCAGTAGAACAGCAGGATCACGACCAGCACGCCTACGAAACCGAGTTCCTCGCCGATCACGGCGAGAATGAAGTCGGTGTGCGCTTCCGGCAGATAGTTGAGCTTCTCGACGCTGCCGCCCAGGCCCACGCCGAACCACTCGCCGCGGCCGAACGCGATCAGCGAGTGCGTCAATTGATAAGCCTTGCCTTGCGCGTAGCGGTCATCCCACGGATCGAGGTAAGCGAAGATCCGCTCGCGCCGCCACGGCGACGCCCAGACGAGAATCGTGAACGTGCCGACCGCCGTCGCCACCAGACCGCCGAACAGCTTGCCGTTCACGCCGCCGAGGAACAGCACGCCCATCGCGATCGCCGCGATCACCATGAACGCGCCCATGTCCGGCTCGAGCAGCAGGAGCGCGCCGACCACGCCGACCGCGAACGCCATCGGCAAGAAGCCTTTCGCGAAGCTGTGCATGTACTCCTGCTTGCGCACCGTGTAGTTCGCCGCGTAGATCGTCACGGCGAGCTTCATGATTTCCGACGGCTGCATGTTCGTGATTCCGAGCGGAATCCAGCGGCGCGCGCCGTTCACGCCCTTGCCGATGTGCGGGATCAGCACGATCACGAGCCCGAGCAGCGCGATCAGGAAGAGCTTCGGCGCGTACTTGTCCCAGACGGAGATCGGCACCTTGAACGCGATCACGGCCGCGACGGTCGCGACCCCGAGCGACGCGATGTGGCGCACGAGGAACGCGTAGTCGTGGTACGCCGCGTATTTCGGCGAATCCGGCATCGCGATCGACGCCGAGTACACCATCACGACGCCGAGCCCGAGCAGTGCGATCGCGACCCACAGCAGCGAGTGGTCGTAGTCGAGCATGCGCGAGCGCATCGGGCGCATGCCGCTCACCGCGCTCGCAAGACCGCTTCCCGATGCGCTGTCTTCGGCCTTGCCGACCGAGCCGCGTTGTCTCGAGAGCCCCCAGACCTGCCGCTGCGCGCCAGCCCTCCCGACGGGGTCGGCGAAACTTCGGGCGGCCCGGCGTTTTTCCGACAAGCGCGAGCCGAAGCGTTCGGACCAGCTCATAGGATCGTCCCCCGTTCCGCGGCAATGTCTTCCACGGCGCTGCGGAACACCGCGGCGCGATGTGCGTAGCCTTTGAACATGTCGAAGCTCGCGCAGGCCGGCGACAGCAGTACGGCGTCGCCTGGCTGAGCGAGCGCGGCCGCTGCGCGCGTCGCGGATTCGAGCGTCGCGTGCTCGCCGAGCGCCACGCCGGCGCCGGCGAGCGAGTCGCGAATCTGCGGGGCGTCGCGGCCGATCAGCATCACCGCGCGGCACCAGCGCGCGACCGGCGCTTCGAGCGGCGCGAAATCCTGGCCTTTGCCGTCGCCGCCCGCGATCAGGATCACGCGCTGCGCGAGGCCGTCGAGCGCGGCGACCGTCGCGCCGACGTTCGTGCCCTTGCTGTCGTCGACATAATCGATGCCGTCGATCGACGCGATCAGCTCCACGCGATGCGGCTCGCCGCGGTATTCGCGCAAGCCGTGCAGCAGCGGCGCGGCGGGCAGGCCGATCGCGCGCGCCAGCGCGAACGCGGCGAGCGCGTTCGCGGCGTTGTGCAGGCCGCGGATGCGCAGCGCGTCGGCCGGCATTAGGCGCTTCAACGCGAGGTCGCGCGGCGCGGAGGGCTCATGCTTGCGGCGGCGGGTCGGCGTCGCCTCGTCGGCGGGATCGCGATCGTGCGCCTCGACGAGCCAGTTCATGCCGTTTTCGCGCAGCAGCCCGTAGTCGCCTTCGTGCACCGGCTCGTTCAGGCCGAACGTGACCACCTGCGCGGCGCTATCGCCCGAGGAGGCGTGCTTCGCTGCGTCCCCCAATCTCCCAAGGGGACTTCCTTCGGGGCGGGGGACTTCCTTCGGGGCGGCGGCAGGCGCAAGCGCCATCACGCGCGCGTCGTCGCGATTCAGCACGCGCACCGTCTGCGGACCGAAGATGCGGCCCTTCGCGGCGGCGTAAGCATCGAGCCCGCCGTGCCAGTCGAGGTGATCCTGCGTGATGTTCAGCACGACCGCCGCATCCGGCGCGAACGTATGCGCGGTTTCGAGCTGGAAGCTCGACAGCTCGAGCACCCACACGTCGGGCAGCGCCGTGTTGTCGATCGCTTCGGTAAGCTTGTCGAGCGCGGCCGGGCTGATGTTGCCGGCCACCGCCACCTTCTTGCCCGCGCGTTCGCACAGGAGGCCGGTGAGGCTCGTCGTGGTGGTCTTGCCGTTCGTGCCGGTGATCGCGATCACTTTCGGCGCGTAGCCGCTTTCGCCGAGCTTCTTGAGCGCCTGCGCAAAAAATTCGAGCTCGCCCCACACCGGAATGCCACGCTCGCGCGCGCTCGCGATGAGCGGCAGCAAGTCAACAGCCAGCGGCGAAAGCCCCGGGCTGATCGCCACTAGTTCGATACCGCCGTCGAGCAGCGCAGGCGAAAACGCGCCACCGATGAACTGAGCATCGATCCGGTGCGCCTCGAGCTCGGACAGGTTCGGCGGCGCCTCGCGCGTATCGGCAATGCGCAGCCGGCACCCGTGCCGCGCGCACCAGCGCGCCATCGCGAGGCCGGATTCACCGAGCCCCAGCACGAGCACCATCGGACTTTGCCGATCGACAAACATCTCGCCAAACATCGCTTGCTTTCCTTTACCGCAGCTTGAGGGTGGACAGACCGAACAGGCACAGCATCAACGTGATGATCCAGAAACGCACGACCACCTGCGTCTCCTTCCAACCCGACAATTCGAAATGGTGATGCAGCGGCGCCATCTTGAAGATGCGGCGCCCTTCGCCATAGCGGCGTTTGGTGTACTTGAACCAGGTGACCTGCAGCATCACCGACAGCGTCTCCACCACGAAAATGCCGCCCATGATGAAGAGCACGATTTCCTGGCGCACGATCACCGCGATGGTGCCGAGCGCACCGCCGAGTGCCAGCGCGCCGACGTCGCCCATGAACACCTGGGCGGGGTGCGTGTTGTACCAGAGGAATGCGAGACCCGCGCCGCCCATCGCCGAGCAGAAGATCAGCAGTTCGCCCGCGCCCGCGATGTGCGGGAACAACAGGTATTTCGAGTAAATCGAGCTGCCCATCACATAGGCGAACACGCCGAGCGACCCGCCCACGAGCACGACCGGCATGATGACGAGGCCGTCGAGACCGTCGGTCAGGTTGACCGCGTTGCTCGCGCCGACGATCACGAAATAGGTGAGCGCGATGAAGCCCCAGACGCCGAGCGGGTAGCTGATCGACTTCAGGAACGGCAGCGTCAGGTCGGCGTGCGGCGGCAGTCCCATCGAGAGGCCGCTTCTCACCCAATCCATGAACAGGTCGACGACGCGCACGTTGCTCGCCTCCGACACGGAAAACGCGAGATACACCGCCGCGAACAATCCGATCACCGACTGCCAGAAATACTTTTCGCGCGACGGCATCCCGCGCGGGTCCTTGTAGACCACCTTGCGGTAATCGTCGACCCAGCCGATCACGCCGAAACCGAACGTGACGAGCATCACGATCCAGATGAAGCGGTTCGTGAGATCGGCCCACAAGAGCGTCGAGATGGCGATGCCGATCAGGATCAGCACGCCGCCCATCGTCGGCGTGCCGGATTTGACGAGGTGCGTCTGCGGGCCGTCCTTGCGCACGGCCTGGCCAACCTTCATCGCGGTCAGCTTGCGAATCACCCACGGGCCCAGGACGAGCCCGATCACGAGCGCGGTGATGCTCGCCGCGACCGCGCGAAACGTCAGGTAACTGAACACGCGCAAGAAGCTTGCGTCATTCTGCAGCCATTGCGCCAGTACCAATAGCATTGCGGGGTCCTTCTCTTTCAGTGTGCGCCGGGCGCTGTGCCCGGTGCGGCAGGTTGCAGTTGCGAAGCGTTCACCGCTTCCACCACGCGCTCCATTTTCATGAAGCGCGAGCCTTTGACGAGCAACGTCGCGTGAGCGCCGACTCCGGCTTGCAGCAGGTGTGCGACCAGTGACGGGACATCGTCGAAATGGTGTGCGCCTTGAACCGCGCCCCCGCCGCTCGATCCGCTCGCGTTGAACGCGCTGCAAGCGTCGCGCGACGCGTCGCCGAGCGCATAGAGCGCGTCGATGCCGCGCTCGCACGCGTAGGCGCCGACCTCGCGATGAAACGCCGGGCCGTGGTCGCCCACCTCGCCCATGTCGCCCATCACAAGTACGCGCGGCGCCGCCTGGGCGGCCAGCACGTCGATCGCTGCGCGCATCGAATCGGGGTTCGCGTTGTAGGTGTCGTCGATGACGGTCGCGCCCGCGAGCGAGCCGAGCGCGGCGCGCTTCACTTGCAGGCGTCCTTTCACCGGCTCGAACGCTTCGAGGCCGCGCTTGATCGCATCGAGCGACACGCCGGCCGCGACCGCCGCCGACGCCGCCGCCAGCGCGTTGCGCGCGTTGTGCTCGCCGAGCACTTGCAGCACGGCTTCGAACGTTCCCGCAGGCGTCGCGACGCGCAAACAGTTGCCATCGAGTTCGCCCGTCACCGCCGCAGCCGTCTTGCGATCAGCCGCGTTCAGCGCGAAATCGACGATGCGGTTGCCGGTCGCCGCGATGTGCCAGATGGCCGCGTAGGCGTCCTCGGCGGGGAACACCGCGACACCCGTGGGGCCGAGCGCGTGAATCACGCTCGCATGCTCCAGCGCGACCGCTTCGACGGTCGCCATGAATTCCTGATGCTCGCGCTGCGCGTTGTTCACGAGCGCGACGGTGGGCTCGGCGATCTGTCCGAGCACATCGGTTTCGCCGGGATGGTTCATTCCGAGTTCGACGACGGCAAGCTTGTGGGCCTCGGTCAGACGAAACAGCGTAAGCGGCAGGCCGATCTCGTTGTTGAAATTGCCTGCCGTCGCGAGCCGCGCTTCTTGGCCCACCGCCGCCGCGAAAATCGACGAGATCATTTCCTTGACCGTCGTCTTGCCATTGCTGCCCGTGACCGCGACGAGCGGAATCGCGAAGCGCCGGCGCCACGCGCGCGCCAGGGCGCCGAGCGCCACGCGCGTGTCGGGAACACGCAGCGCCGGCACGCGCCATTCACCGGGACTGCGCGACACCAGCGCTGCGCTCACGCCGCGCGCGGCAACTTCCGGCAGGAAGTCGTGCGCGTCGAAACGGTCGCCTTTCAGCGCGACGAATAGATCGCCGGGGCCGGCGGTGCGGCTGTCGGTGGCGATGCGCTCGAACGTGGTCGCGCCGTCGCCCAGCACCGTTGCGCCGGCAATTTCCCGAGCCGCTTCGTTCAGCGAAAACATGGTCATTCGCCGCCTCCACGAGTGTGCGTCGCCCGCGCGGCGAGCGCGAGACGAGCGTGGTCCTGATCGGAGAAGGCGCGCTTCTTACCCATGATTTCCTGCGTGGCTTCGTGACCTTTGCCGGCCAGCACGACGACGTCCTCGCGCGCCGCGCTGCGCACGGCCTGCAGGATCGCGCTCGCGCGGTCTTCGATGCGACGCGCTTTGCCTGCATCCGTCATGCCGGCGACGATCTGATCGATGATCGACTGCGGATCTTCGCTGCGCGGGTTGTCGCTCGTCACGACGACGGCATCCGCGAGCCGCTCCGCGATCGCGCCCATCAGCGGACGCTTCGTCGCATCGCGGTCGCCGCCGCAGCCGAACATGCAGACGAGTTCGCCCCCGCGCGCGCTCGCGATCGGGCGCAGCGCGTCGAGCGTTTTTTCGAGCGCGTCGGGCGTATGTGCGTAGTCGATCACGACGAGCGGCTCGTCGCTCTGCAGCCGGCCGCCGAGCCGTTGCATGCGGCCGTTCACCGGTTCGAGCTTCGACAGCTCGGCAAGCGCCGCCGCAAACGGCACGTCGGCGGCAAGCAGCGCGCCGAGCACGCCGAGCAGATTGCTGACGTTGAAGGCGCCGAGCGTCGCGACTTCGACATCGGCCTCGCCCCAGTCGGACGACAGATGAAATGCGGTGCCGACCGGCGTTGCGTGAACGCGCGAAGCGAGCAGCAGCGCGTCGGCCTTCGGAGCATCGGCGATCGCCGCATCGATGCCGTAGGCGATCGTGCGCACCTGGCCGTGCGTTTTCGCGATCAGGCGCCGGCCCGCTTCGTCGTCGCGATTAATGACGGCGCAGCGCAATTCCGGCCAGTCGAACAAGCGCGCCTTCACCGTCTCGTATGCGGCGAAGGTGCCGTGATAGTCGAGATGGTCCTGCGTAAGATTCGTGAAGACGGCAATATCGAACGCGGTGCCGTTCACGCGCCCCTGATGCAGTGCGTGCGACGACACTTCCATCGCCACCGCCCGCGCGCCCGCGGCGTGAAGCTGCGCGAGGCTGCGCTGCAACTGGGGGGCGTCGGGCGTCGTGAAGCCGGTGTGCACGAGGTGCCCCGGCATGCCGCTACCCAGCGTGCCGATGATCGCGCACGGTTTTCCGGCGGCCGTCAGCGCCGCCGCGATCCATTGCGAGCACGAGGTCTTGCCGTTCGTGCCGGTCACGCCGACCGCGAGCATCGCCTCGCTCGGGCGTCCGTACCAGCCGCTCGCGATGGCCCCGGCCAGCTCGTTCAGCGCCGGCACGGCGAGCGTCAGCGTCGGGTCTACGTTGCCGTTGAAGCCTTCGGGCTGGAACAGCACGGCGGCGGCGCCGCGCTCGATGGCGCCGTCGATGAACGGCCGGCTGTCGGCGCCGTCGACGGCGTAGGCGAGAAACACGTCGCCAGCGGCAAGCGTGCGCGTGTCGGCGTGCAGGTTCGCACCGGGCGCGACGTGCGCGCGCAGCCAGTCGAGCACATCGGCGATCTGCTGGTGCGCCGGATGTTGACGGCGAGCAGCGCTCATCGGACGACTCCTGGGCGAATCTTTGCGTTGTCGGATACGTCGAGCTTCTTGACGCCGCCGTGGTTGGCGGCCGTCGTTTGCTTCTCGCCGCCGCGAACCGCAGCCGTCTTTTGTGCGGCGACGGCCGAAGCCGCAGCGGCCGGCGCCGCTTGCGCCGGATCGTCGGACACGACAAGCTGCTTGACGGGCATATCGGGCGGCACGTTCAGCGAGCGCAGCGTATCGCCGACGATCGCCGAAAACACCGGCCCCGAAACCTGGCCGCCGAAGTGGCTGCCGGCGGTCGGCTCGTCGACCGAAACGGCGACCACGATGCGCGGATTGGGCATCGGCGCCATGCCGACGAACGACGCGCGGTACTTCGACTTGTCGTAGCCGTGCGCACCGTGCTTGTATGCGGTGCCGCTCTTGCCGCCGACGCGGTAGCCGGGCACTGCCGCATCCGGCGACGTGCCTTGCGCCGACACCACCGATTCAAGCATCGCGCGAACCTCGCGGGCGGTGGTCGGCGCAAAGATCTGCGGGCCGGAGACCGGCTGATCGCCCGGCGTCCGGAAGATCGAGACCGGCAGGATTTGACCGTCGTGCGCAATCGCCGTGTACGCGCGCGCGAGCTGGAACAGCGATGCCGACAAGCCATAGCCGTACGACATCGTCGCCTGCTCGATGCGCCGCCAGCTCTTCCACGGACGCAGGCGCCCGGGCGCCGCGCCAGGGAAACCGACCTTCGGCGCCTGGCCGAGGCCGATGCTCGTATACATATTCCACATCTCTTCCGGCTTGAGCGTCATCGCGATCTTCGTCGCGCCGATGTTGCTCGACTTCTGAATCACGCCGCCGACCGTCAGCACGCCGAATGCGCTGTCGTCGGTGATTGTCGCGCCGTCGAGCGTGAAGTGGCCGTTGCCGGTATCGACGAGCGTATTCGGCGACACGCGATGCAAATCGAGCGCGAGCGAGATGGTAAACGGCTTCATGATCGAGCCCGGCTCGAACACGTCGGTCAGCATCCGGTTGCGCAGCTGCTCGCCGGTCAGGCGCGAGCGGTCGTTCGGGTTGTAGGTCGGATAGTTGACGAGCGCAAGCACCTCCCCGGTCCGCACGTCGATCACCATCGCCGCCCCCGCCTTCGCCTTGAACTTCTCGACGGCTGCCTTCAGGTTCGCGTATGCAATGTATTGGATCTTGCTGTCGATCGACAATTCGACGTCCTGGCCGTTATGCGGCACGACGGTCTCGTCGACGTCCTCGATAACGCGCCCCATGCGATCCTTGATCACGTGACGAATGCCCGGCGTGCCCTCCAGGACTTTCTGATCGCCGAGCTCGACGCCTTCCTGGCCCTCGTCCTCGACGTTCGTGAAGCCGATCAGGTGGGCGGTGATATCGCCTTCCGGGTAAAAGCGCTTGTATTCCGGGCGCTGGTAGATGCCCGGGATGTCGAGAGCCGTGACCTTGTCGGCGACATCGACCGGCACCTGCCGCTTGATGTAGACGAAAGTTTTGTCGCCGGAGAGCTTCGCGCGCAGTTCAGTTTGCGTCATGTCGAGCAGCTTCGAGAGCTGCGCGAGCTTGTCGGCGCCGAGGTCATCCGGCACCGATTCGGGAATCGCCCAGATCGCGCGCACCGGCAGACTCGTCGCGAGCACGAGCCCGTTGCGATCGAGAATCTTGCCGCGCGTGGCCGGCATTTCGATCGTGCGCTGATAGCGGCTCTCGCCCTGCTTCAAATAGAACGAGTTGCCCGGCCCCTGAATCCAGAACGCACGGCCGGCCAGGGCGACAAACGCCATGAACAGCAGAAACACGACCAGCTTCGAGCGCCACATCGGCAGGCGCACGGAGAGCACCGGGCTCGCCGAATACGACACGCTCTTGCGGTTCTGAGATTTTTTCATCGCGTGCCTCCGCTGCGCGATGCGACCGGCGCCGCAGCAGGCGCGGAGGTCGGCACGGGGGCATCCTCGGCCGTCGCGGCGCCCGAAGGGAGCGTCAGATACTGCGTGCGGCCGGTCGTGACGGTCTGCATCTTGAGGGAATCGGTGGCGACTTGCTCGATGCGCGACGTCTTCGACAAGGCGCTCTGCTGATATTGAAGCTGCGCGTAGTCCTGCTGGAGCTGGCGCTCCTGCGCTTGGGCACGCTGCAACTCGATGAAGATCTGGCGCTGCTGGTTGGTCGCATTGACGACCGACAGCGCACAACCCAGGACGACGATCAGCAGGAAGATGTTGAGGCGGCTCATGGCGCGACGCGCTCCGCGACGCGCATCACCGCCGAGCGGGCGCGCGGATTGGCCTCGACTTCGGCGTCGCTCGCGAACACGCGGGCGAGCAGCTTGAGCGGCGGGCTGGGCAGATCGACGGCGCGGATCGGCAGGCGGCGATCGACCACAGGCGCACTCGCGTGCGCCTGCATGAATCGCTTGACGATCCGGTCCTCGAGCGAATGAAAGCTGATGACCACCAGCCGCCCCCCTTGCTCCAACAACGACAATGCAGCCTCTAGTACGACTTGCAGCTCCGCAAGCTCTTGATTGACGTGAATCCGTATAGCCTGAAAGGTGCGGGTTGCCGGGTCCTTACCCTTCTCACGTGTTTTGACGGCGTGAGCCACGATTTGGGCAAGCTCCCCCGTGGTGACGAGAGGCCCAAGACGGTCGGACTCTGCCCGGCGAGCAACAAGCGCCTTTGCAATCTGAACAGCAAACCGTTCTTCCCCATAATCTCGTATCACCTCCGTCAGTTCCTGCTGCGTTGCCCGCGCGAGCCAGTCGGCCGCAGACTCGCCGCGCGTCGGGTCCATCCGCATGTCGAGCGGGCCATCGGCGCGAAAACTGAAGCCCCGCGCCGGATCGTCGACTTGCGGCGACGACACGCCCAGATCCAGCAACACCCCCGACACCCGCCCTACCCCGCGCGCCGCAACCTCGCGGGACAGCGCGGCAAAACTCTCGTGCACTATCTCAAAGCGCTTGTCTTCGATCGCCTGCGCCGTGGCGATGGCTTGCGGGTCCTTATCGAATGCAATCAGCCGGCCCGCTTCGCTCAACCGGCCCAACACCGCCCGGCTGTGCCCGCCGCGCCCGAACGTCCCGTCGACGTAGACGCCGTCCGGCCGCGTGATGAGCGCATTGACCGCCTCTTCCAGCAGCACCGTGCGATGCTGCAATTCGTTTCCCATCGCAGGTGCCCTATATCTAAACCGCGATCAGAACGTGAAATTCTTCAACGCATCCGGCATGCCCTGCGCCATCGCCGCCTGCTCCTTGGCGGCGTAAGTCTGCGCATCCCACAGCTCGAAATGGCTGCCCATGCCCAACAACATGACTTCTTTCTCCAACCCGGCGGCCAAACGCAATTCCGGCGAAACGAGAATCCTGCCGGCGCTGTCGAGATCGATATCCGACGCGTTGCCGAGGAAAATCCGGCGCCACCAGTGCGCGTCCATCGGCAGCGCGGCGATCTTTTGACGGAAGAGCTCCCACTCCGGGCGCGGAAACAGCAACAGGCAGCCGTCCGGGTGCTTGGTCAGCGTCACCCGTCCTTCTGCCTGTCCTTGCAGCGCTTCCCGATAGCGAGACGGAACCGACATCCGCCCTTTCGCATCGAGCGTCAGCGCCGACGCCCCTTGGAACACTTTCCTCTCCCCGTTCAGCGCGTCGTGCTGCCCTCGCGCGATCTAGAAAATCTAGCCGAAACAGCCCGATAAATCACACAAAAATACACTTTCTCACACTGCCTCCCACTTTAGAGTAGCGCCCAAGGCCGGTCAAGGGAGAAACCCGTTTTTTTGACGAATTTTGTTAGTTAGAACAAGGACTTACGTTCGGTCTTTCATGTCACGCGAAAATACCGAAAAACGTTATAAATGAATGAGCTACTGCATGTTGTGAAGGTGATACGTGAAAAGCTCGGGACAAAGGCGTGGGCGAAAAGCGTTCTGCGGGGTGGGAGGGGCGGAGGCTAGGCGAATTTCGAAGGCGAGAGTGGACGATGCGGCGTGCATCGTCCCGTGCTTACGTTTTCACACGTAGTAGGCGGTGCGGGTCATGACTTTCGACGCGGCCCGCATCAGCGCGCGAACCGGAAAGGGCAGCTCGACGCCGCCCGATTCCGTCGCGGTCTTGCCGTGCGATATCTCGTCGATTCGCATTTGATCGACGATCGCGCGCGACTCTCGGTCGGCCTCCGGCAGCTTCTTCAGATGGCTCTCCAGATGCCGTTCGACCTGGCGCTCCGTCTCCGCCATGAAGCCGAGACTCGCCTTATCGCCGAGGCTGCCCGCCGCAAATCCGATGGCCAGCGCACCCGTGTACCAGAACGGATTCAGCAGACTCGGACGCGAATCGAGTTCAGCGAGCCGCTTTGCGGTCCACGCCAGATGGTCTTCCTCCTCGCTTGCCGCATGTTCGAAGGCCGCCTTGAGCACGGGCGAGTTAGTTGCCAGTTTTTGCGCCTGATAAAGCGCCTGCGCACAAACCTCGCCGACATGATTGACGCGCATCAGCCCGGCCGAATGCGCGCGCTCCGCCGGAGTCAACTGGGCTGGCTCAGCGGGTTCGCTTTCCGCAGCGGGAGGCGTCGGAACGGGACGGCTCATGCGACTAACGCCTGTCATCGACCGTAAACCCCGGTCAAATTCGGTGATCAATTCGTCTAGCGTCATCCATTTCTCCCTGATTCGCATGGTCCACACGGTGCATGCATCCCACTCGCATCGTCGGCGCTCGGTGCCGCGATGCCTCTCGAGCACCTTCGCTCGACATTAAAAGGGCGGTAAACCCTTAAGTCTAGACGATGTCGCACAAATGAAACAGAAAGCTTCCAAACGGCTTTCTTTTGTTTGTCATACCTATTCACTTTGTTACATTACATTCGGCTTTTCGCGAAGCCAAAACCACTCGATGGTTAGTAATCCAAAATTATCGATTTCTCAATTCTCAAAAAAGACAGGCAAATCTACGGAGATACATCGGATGAAGAAATCGCTTTTCGCGCTCGCTGCCTGAGTGCGTTCGCCGCCACCGCCTACCCCCAAAACAGCGTGACGCTATACGGCGTTGTCGACGCAGGCATCATGCTCAACAACAACAGCAGTGGGCACCAGGAGTACCGCCAATCGGGAGGCGGCATGCAAGGCAACCGTTTCGGCCTGAGAGGCAGCGAAGACCTCAGCGGCGCATGGAAGGCGCTGTTCGTGCTGGAAAACGGCTTCGTCGTCGAGAGCGGCAAGCTCGGCCAAGGCGGCAGCGAGTTCGGTCGCCAGGCGTTCGTCGGCCTGTCGAGCGACGCGTACGGCAAGCTCACGCTGGGCCGCCAATACGACTCCGTCGTCGACATGGTCGGTGCCCTGGAGAGCGGCAGCCAATGGGCGGGCTATACCGGCGCACACCCGGGCGATCTGGGCAATATGAACAACCGGAACCGGGTGAACAACGCGGTCAAGTACACAAGCCCCAATTTCGGCGGCCTGCCCCCGCCCGTCGTCATGTTGTTCGACGAGACCGCGTTTGTTAACCTCAATCCGAACAGCTTTGCCGGCACCGCGACATTCAACAACGCCGAAGTCAACTTCAAGTATCAGTTGACGCCGATGCTCCTCGCCGGGGTCGCCTATCAGTACACGCACGGCCCGTCGATGCCGGCCGGCAGCGGCGCGAGGTGTCACCAGGTCAACGTGGGCGCGGACTACTTCCTGTCGAAGCGCACCGACGTCTATTTGATCGGCGCATGGCAGCACGCCTCCGGCTATGACTCCACCAACACGAAGGCCGTGGCGGCGATCAACGGCGTGACGCCGTCGAACACGCAAAACCAGGTGGTGACGACGGTCGGAATTCGCCACAAGTTCTAATAGACGAAAGCGCAACCGGCTTGACAGACAAGGCGCCTTCGGGCGCCTTGTCTTTTGCGCAATGCCGCGTCCCGCGAAAACGGGCGGCCCGGCAAACGTAAAAAGCCCTCGGGCACACCGTCGGGTTTTGCAAGTACGCCGCAGTTCGCGCGGCGCACCCAGAGCATCGGCACGCCTCGCTAAGCTTTCCCGTCGCGAAGCTCGCGACGCAGGATCTTGCCGACATTCGTCTTCGGCAGCTCGTTGCGAAACTCAATGAGCTTCGGACGCTTGTATCCGGTCAGTTGCTCCTTGCAGAAGGCGAAGACGTCGGTATCGGTGAGCGCCGGGTCCTTCTTGACGATGAAAAGCTTCACGGCCTCCCCCGAATGCTGGTCCGGCACGCCGACCGCCGCGACTTCGAAGACGCCCGGGTGCTTCGCGACCACATCCTCGATCTCGTTCGGATAGACATTGAAGCCCGATACCAGAATCATGTCCTTCTTCCGATCGACGATCTTCACGAAGCCGCGCTCGTCCATGACGCCGATGTCGCCTGACTTGAAGAAGCCGTCGGCCGTCATGACCTTCGCCGTTTCGTCCGGACGATTCCAGTAGCCCGCCATCACCTGCGGTCCGCGAATGCAGATCTCGCCTGCTTCGCCCGATGGCAGCGCGTTGCCGTCGTCGTCGCGAATCGAGACTTCCGTCGAAGGCAGCGGCACGCCGATCGTGCCGCTGTATTCCGTCGCGGTGACGGGATTGCATGTCACGCACGGCGAGGTTTCAGAAAGACCGTAGCCTTCGACAATCGGAGAATGCGTGGCCGCATACCAGCGTTTCGCCACCGCCTCCTGGACCGCCATCCCCCCACCGTTCGCGACCATGAGCTTCGAGACGTTCAACTTCGAAAAATCGGGGTGGTTGAGCATCGCGTTGTAGAGCGTGTTGACGGCTGGCAGCGTGTTGATCGCATAGCCTTTCAACTGCTTGATCATTCCAGCGATATCGCGCGGATTCGGAATCAGGATGCCGAGGCCGCCCGTGCGCAGCGTGAGAAACCCGCAGACCGTCAGTGCAAATACGTGATAGAGCGGCAGCGCGATGACGTTGATCACCTGGTCGACATCGGTTCGCAACGCGTGCGCCGGCTCGTGCCACGCCGCGGACTGCAGCACGTTCGCGACAATGTTCCGATGGGTGAGCGTCGCGCCTTTGGCGACGCCGGTTGTCCCGCCGGTGTACTGAAGGAACGCGATGTCGCCCGGTCCCACTTGGACCGCCTTGAACGGGTGACGGCCGCCTTCCGAGACGGCGTCGTTGAATTTGACGTGGCCCGGCAGGCTCCACGCGGGCACCATCTTTTTGATGCGCCGCACGACGAAATTGACGAGCAGCCCATTGGCCCCCAGCAAGTCGCCCATCGACGACACGATCACATGCTTGACCGACGTGTTGCGCACGACAGCCTGCAGAGTCACCGCGAAATTCTCGAGCAGGATGATCGCTTCGGCGCCGCTGTCCTTGAGCTGATGTTCAAGTTCGCGCGGCGTGTAGAGCGGGTTCACGTTCACGACGGTGTAGCCCGCGCGCAGGATTGCGGCGATCGCCACCGGATACTGCAACACGTTCGGCATCATGATCGCGATACGCGCGCCGCGGGCGAGCCCTTTCGACTGAAACCACGCGCCGAGCTTGCGCGATTGCTCGTCGAGCTCGCCGTAGGTCATCGATTTGCCCAGGCACACGAACGCGGGCTTTGCGCGGTATCGGCCGAAGCTCTCTTCGAGCAGTTCGCCGACGGAAGCGTACTGAGCGGGATCGATCTCGGCGGGGACGCCAGGCGGATATGACTTCAGCCAAATTTTTTCCATCGGGCGTCTCCTCTGATTTTAGAATGGTCGTGCTAAACGACGAATCCTAGCCGCTCACCCGCGCGGAAACAACCGGGTTAGACACTGTTCTCGAACACCTCCTCGAATTTAGACTGAGGTCTCAGGCGGCCTGTGCCGCGGTGCTTGCGCGAGGTGCTTCCGCGAGGTGCTTCCGAATTGTCAGGCGCGCTCGACTTCGACAAGACAATCGTAGAAAGTCGCCGATCCGCCTAGGTCGGTAAGCGCCTGGCTCGTGACTTGATTGGCGTTTCGTCCGTCAGGAGCGAGCTTCTTCCACCAGATCGACAAGCCGACCACGACGCCCTGCCGCGCCCGCTCCGTCACCCGAGCCCGCACTTGCATCGAGCCGCGATCGTTAAAGACGAGCACGAGGTCGTTTTCTCCGATGTTGCGGGGAGCCGCATCGGCCGGGTGGATGTCGAGATGCGGCTCGCCTTCCGTCGAGCGCAGGCTCTCCACGTTGACGAAGCTGCTGTTCAGGAAATTGCGCGCGGGCGGCGAAATCATCGCGAGCGGATAGCGCGCGGCCAGCTCCGGCGCGCCGTCGGCGGATTCGTACGGCGGCAGATAGTCGGGCACCGGATCGACTCCTTCGGCGGCAAGCCTCGGGCTCACGAATTCGCATTTCCCCGACGGCGTGCGAAAACCGCCATTGGCGAAAGGCGCATCGGACAGCTTCAGCTTGATCCAGCCAGTCTTCTTGAGCGAGTCCCAATCGGTCCCGTCGATGGTCGGATCGGTCCAGCGCAACGCCGTACGTGCGACCGCCTCGTCGGTTTCGTACAGCGCCGGCTCCTGCAAGCCCATCGAGCGGGCAATGCCGCGGAAGATCTCCGTGTTCGGCAATGCATCGCCAACCGGCGGAATCGCGGGCTCGTTCACCATTACATACGTGTGCCCGTAAGACTTGTGAAGATCGAAATGCTCCAATTGAGTCGTGGCCGGCAGCAGCAGATCGGCGTAGTCGGCCGTATCGGTCTGGAAATGCTCGAGGACGATCGTGAATAGATCCTCCCGCGCAAATCCGGCCGCCACCCGCTCCGAATCCGGCGCGACCGCGACCGGGTTCGAGTTATAGACGATGATCGCTTCTATTTTCGGCCCGAACGCGGCGTCGCCGGGATGCAGCAGCGCGTCTCCGATCACGTTCATGTTGACGATGCGCGGCTGGTTGGCCGGCCATCCCGGTATCAGATCGGGACGTTGAAGCGCGTGCCCGTCGACCGGCGCCCAGCTCGACGAGGACATCAGCAGGCCGCCCGCCCGATCGCGCCACGCGCCGGTCAAAGACGGCAGGCAGGCGATCGCGCGCGTTGCATTGCCGCCGCCGCGCACGCGCTGCATGCCGTAGTTCAGGCGAATGGCGGACCTGCGCGTCTTGCCATAGAGCCGCGCCAGATCGACGATTTCGTGCTCCTCGACGCCGCAGATCTGCGCAGCCCGCGACGGCGGATACGCGAGCGCACGCGCCTTGAGTTCGTCGAATCCCAGCGTATGCGCGGCAATATAAGCGTGATCCAATAAGTCTTCGACGATCAGCACGTGCATCATCCCCAATGCCAACGCGCCGTCCGTGCCCGGGCGCAGCGCGATGTGCTGGTGGCACTTCTCGGCGGTGAGCGAGCGATAAGGATCGATCGCGACAAGCCGCGCGCCCCGGCGCTTCGCCTCTTGCGCACGCGTCCAGAAATGCAGGTTCGACGCGATCGGGTTGGCACCCCAAATCAAAATCAGCTCGCTCTCTTCGAAGAACTCGCTGTGCATGCCGATGCTTGCGCCGTACGTATACTTGAGGCCAGCCGCTCCGGCCGCGGCGCAAATCGTGCGATCCAGCCGCGACGCTCCCAGCTTATGAAAAAAGCGCTGGGCGATGCTGTCGCCCTGAACGAGCCCCATCGTGCCCGCGTAGCTGTAGGGCAAAAGCGCTTGCGGCTCGCGTTTCGTAATTTCGGACAGCCGGGAAGCCGCGAGAGTGAACGCCTCATCCCAACTGATCGGTTCGAACTTGCCCTCGCCCTTGCAGCCAACACGCTTGAGCGGCGTCGTCAGACGCTTCGGATGGTGAACGCGCTCGGGATATCGACTGACTTTCGTGCACAGCACCCCTTGCGTCGGTGGATGATCGGGGTCGCCGACCACGTTGATCGCCCGGCCGTTTTCTACCGTGACCCTCATCGCGCAAGTGTCCGGGCAATCGTGCGGGCAAACGGCGCGAGCGAATTCGGTGGGGGCGTTCATCGTCGGTGTCCGTAATGGTCGTAGCGAATTGATTTAGTCGCTACTTTTATCGCGACAGGGCGTTGCAATTTTATTACGCCTGGGCGCGCCACGCCCCCGAGCCGTTATTGACGTCGAATCGCCCAAAAAGCACTTCGGCGTAGAATGAAACGGCAAGCATCCCCTCCGTCCTCAGGACGTAACGCACAACAAAGCCGAACGCATCATGAAACTCATCCCCGAAATTCAAGCCGCGCGAGGCGAAATCCAAACGCTTCGACGACAGATCCACTCCCATCCCGAACTGCGCTACGAAGAAGTTCAGACCTCCGACCTGGTTGCTCAACGCCTGACTGAATGGGGCATCGAAGTGCACCGCGGCTTCGGCAAAACGGGAGTGGTCGGTGTCCTGAAGCGCGGCACTGGAACGCGCTCGGTCGGTCTTCGCGCCGACATGGATGCGCTGCCGATTCAAGAGCTCAACACCTTCGAACATCGCTCGCAACACGCGGGGAGGATGCACGCCTGCGGCCACGACGGACACACGGCGATGCTCCTCGGCGCCGCGCAATTTCTTGCAAAGCACGGCGATTTTGATGGAACGATCGTCTTCATCTTTCAACCGGCCGAGGAAGGCGGCGCCGGCGCCAAGGCCATGATCGATGACGGCCTGTTTGTGAAATTCCCCATCGAAGCGGTATTTGGCATGCACAACTGGCCGGGCATGCCTGCCGGTTATTTTGGCGTGACCGAAGGCCCGATCATGGCGTCGAGCAACGAGTTTCGCATCGAGATCAAGGGCGTGGGCGCGCATGCCGCATTGCCGCACAACGGCCGCGACCCGGTGTTCACCGCGGTGCAGATCGCGAACGCCCTGCAGAGCATTATCACGAGGAACAAGAAACCGCTCGATACGGCGGTCCTTTCAGTCACGCAAATTCATGCTGGCGATGCGGTGAATGTCGTTCCGGACGACGCTTGGCTCGCAGGAACAGTACGCACGTTCACGACCGAGACGCTCGATTTGATCGAGTCGCGTATGCGAAAGATCGTCGAGGCCACGGCATCGGCCTACGATTGTTCTGCCGACGTGACGTTCCACCGGAACTATCCGCCGACAATCAACAGCCCGAAGGAAACGCAGTTCGCCGCTGAAGTCATGCGGGAAATTGCGAGCGCCGATCACGTCGACGGCGCCGTTGAACCAACGATGGGCGCGGAGGATTTTGCCTTCATGTTGTTGGCGAAGCCCGGCTGCTACGCTTTTATCGGCAATGGCGAGGGGACGCACCGAGAAATTGGTCACGGTGCCGGACCATGCATGCTGCACAACGCGAGCTACGATTTCAACGACGAATTACTTCCGATTGGTTCGACGTATTGGGTGAGACTCGCTCAGCGCTTTTTGTCTGCGGAACGAGTGTAGCGGGCGCTAAGGGGCGTTGCGACAATCCGCGCCGATAGAAGCGATGGTGGTCAACGGCCGATCGGTGCGTCGACCCTTCGATGGAGAATCGATGTAAGGCGGCTGGCCATGTCGGTCCGCTTGCGCCAAGACGCGAAACGCGGCGCGCACAGCGCGTGCGAGCATGCGGGTTGGGGGTGAGGGGCTGGCCGGTC
>NZ_JAFLRF010000090.1 GCF_017315705.1 Trinickia mobilis
AAAGAGTCTGCATAATCTCGTTTCTCTGCTGCGAGTGCAGCGACGCAAGACGGCGCGGAAGTTGGAGCGGTGTTGCGGGGCGATCTTTAACAATTTACAGCCGATAAGTGTGGGCGCTTGATGGCGACGCGAGGCGGGTTTTTCGGAGCCTGCCGGAGAGCGAAAGCATCAAGTCTCACACAGTATTGAGGAAGGTTTTCGTCATCGAGAGATGATGTGAACTGTCAGTACGTTGAGTGAGCGACCGGTTCGTGAAGAACCGAAAACAGTAACAGGCATTGAACTGAAGAGTTTGATCCTGGCTCAGATTGAACGCTGGCGGCATGCCTTACACATGCAAGTCGAACGGCAGCACGGGGGCAACCCTGGTGGCGAGTGGCGAACGGGTGAGTAATACATCGGAACGTGTCCAGTAGTGGGGGATAGCCCGGCGAAAGCCGGATTAATACCGCATACGCTCGAGAGAGGAAAGCGGGGGATCTTCGGACCTCGCGCTATTGGGGCGGCCGATGGCAGATTAGCTAGTTGGTGGGGTAAAGGCCTACCAAGGCGACGATCTGTAGCTGGTCTGAGAGGACGACCAGCCACACTGGGACTGAGACACGGCCCAGACTCCTACGGGAGGCAGCAGTGGGGAATTTTGGACAATGGGGGCAACCCTGATCCAGCAATGCCGCGTGTGTGAAGAAGGCCTTCGGGTTGTAAAGCACTTTTGTCCGGAAAGAAATCCTGTGGGTTAATACCTCGTGGGGATGACGGTACCGGAAGAATAAGCACCGGCTAACTACGTGCCAGCAGCCGCGGTAATACGTAGGGTGCGAGCGTTAATCGGAATTACTGGGCGTAAAGCGTGCGCAGGCGGTTCGCTAAGACCGATGTGAAATCCCCGGGCTTAACCTGGGAACTGCATTGGTGACTGGCGGGCTAGAGTGTGGCAGAGGGGGGTAGAATTCCACGTGTAGCAGTGAAATGCGTAGAGATGTGGAGGAATACCGATGGCGAAGGCAGCCCCCTGGGCCAACACTGACGCTCATGCACGAAAGCGTGGGGAGCAAACAGGATTAGATACCCTGGTAGTCCACGCCCTAAACGATGTCAACTAGTTGTTGGGGATTCATTTCCTTAGTAACGAAGCTAACGCGTGAAGTTGACCGCCTGGGGAGTACGGTCGCAAGATTAAAACTCAAAGGAATTGACGGGGACCCGCACAAGCGGTGGATGATGTGGATTAATTCGATGCAACGCGAAAAACCTTACCTACCCTTGACATGGACGGAACCCTGGTGAGAGCTGGGGGTGCTCGAAAGAGAGCCGTCGCACAGGTGCTGCATGGCTGTCGTCAGCTCGTGTCGTGAGATGTTGGGTTAAGTCCCGCAACGAGCGCAACCCTTGTCCTTAGTTGCTACGCAAGAGCACTCTAAGGAGACTGCCGGTGACAAACCGGAGGAAGGTGGGGATGACGTCAAGTCCTCATGGCCCTTATGGGTAGGGCTTCACACGTCATACAATGGTCGGAACAGAGGGTTGCCAAGCCGCGAGGTGGAGCCAATCCCAGAAAACCGATCGTAGTCCGGATTGCACTCTGCAACTCGAGTGCATGAAGCTGGAATCGCTAGTAATCGCGGATCAGCATGCCGCGGTGAATACGTTCCCGGGTCTTGTACACACCGCCCGTCACACCATGGGAGTGGGTTTTACCAGAAGTGGCTAGTCTAACCGCAAGGAGGACGGTCACCACGGTAGGATTCATGACTGGGGTGAAGTCGTAACAAGGTAGCCGTATCGGAAGGTGCGGCTGGATCACCTCCTTTCTCGAGCTTAAGTGCGTCACAAGTTAAGCGCTCACGCTTATCGGCTGTAGATAAAGACAGGCTTAAGGGGTCTGTAGCTCAGTCGGTTAGAGCACCGTCTTGATAAGGCGGGGGTCGTTGGTTCGAATCCAACCAGACCCACCAATTGTCTGCGGTGGCTGCAAGCGCTGAGTGAAGGTGGGCAGCCTTGGGGTGTCAGGTCGGGGGGATTAGCTCAGCTGGGAGAGCACCTGCTTTGCAAGCAGGGGGTCGTCGGTTCGATCCCGTCATCCTCCACCAATATCCAATGCGAAGGGTTTGACTCGAAGCGATTCGAGGGATAAACGAGCCTTTGGCATTGGCGATTGAGCCAGTCAGAGCGGTAAGTTGGAAAGCTTATCGGCTGTCGTTCTTTAACAATCTGGAAGAAGTAGTAATGGATAGCGAAAGCGCTTAGAGATGGGCGTGGACGCTATCTGGGTTGTGATTGTATCGAAGTATCTCAAGACCGTCGTGAAGACGGGTTTGGAATACGGCACAACGCGAAAACTCAGCCTATGGCGGGTGCGAAGACGAAGCGTGAAGCTTTGGAGACGCACTTGTTATAGGGTCAAGCGAACAAGTGCATGTGGTGGATGCCTTGGCGATCACAGGCGATGAAGGACGCGGTAGCCTGCGAAAAGCTTCGGGGAGCTGGCAAACGAGCATTGATCCGAAGATGTCCGAATGGGGAAACCCGGCCCGTATGGGTCATCCTAGACTGAATCCATAGGTCTAGCGAAGCGAACGCGGTGAACTGAAACATCTAAGTAACCGCAGGAAAAGAAATCAACCGAGATTCCCAGAGTAGTGGCGAGCGAAATGGGATCAGCCTTGTACCTTTTATCTTTGTTGTTAGCCGAACGCTCTGGAAAGTGCGGCCCTAGCAGGTGATAGCCCTGTAGGCGAAAACAGCGAGGAAGAACTAGGGGTACGACAAGTAGGGCGGGACACGTGAAATCCTGTCTGAAGATGGGGGGACCATCCTCCAAGGCTAAATACTCGTGATCGACCGATAGTGAACCAGTACCGTGAGGGAAAGGCGAAAAGAACCCCGGGAGGGGAGTGAAATAGATCCTGAAACCGCATGCATACAAACAGTCGGAGCCTCGCAAGGGGTGACGGCGTACCTTTTGTATAATGGGTCAGCGACTTACGTTCAGTAGCAAGCTTAACCGATTAGGGCAGGCGTAGCGAAAGCGAGTCCGAATAGGGCGTTCAGTTGCTGGGCGTAGACCCGAAACCAAGTGATCTATCCATGGCCAGGTTGAAGGTGCGGTAACACGTACTGGAGGACCGAACCCACTAACGTTGAAAAGTTAGGGGATGAGCTGTGGATAGGGGTGAAAGGCTAAACAAACTTGGAAATAGCTGGTTCTCTCCGAAAACTATTTAGGTAGTGCCTCGTGTATCACCTTCGGGGGTAGAGCACTGTCATGGTTGAAGGGTCCATTGCGGATTACTTCGCCATAGCAAACTCCGAATACCGAAGAGTGCAATCACGGGAGACAGACATCGGGTGCTAACGTCCGGTGTCAAGAGGGAAACAACCCAGACCGCCAGCTAAGGTCCCCAAATATGGCTAAGTGGGAAACGAAGTGGGAAGGCTAAAACAGTCAGGAGGTTGGCTTAGAAGCAGCCATCCTTTAAAGAAAGCGTAATAGCTCACTGATCGAGTCGTCCTGCGCGGAAGATGTAACGGGGCTAAGCCATATACCGAAGCTGCGGATGCACAGTGATGTGCATGGTAGGAGAGCGTTCCGTAAGCCTGCGAAGGTGCGTTGAAAAGCGTGCTGGAGGTATCGGAAGTGCGAATGCTGACATGAGTAGCGATAAAGGGGGTGAAAGGCCCCCTCGCCGTAAGCCCAAGGTTTCCTACGCAACGTTCATCGGCGTAGGGTGAGTCGGCCCCTAAGGCGAGGCAGAAATGCGTAGCTGATGGGAAGCAGGTCAATATTCCTGCACCATTGTTAAATGCGATGGGGGGACGGATCGCGGAAGGTTGTCCGGGTGTTGGACGTCCCGGTCGCTGCATTGGAGAAGGCGCTTAGGCAAATCCGGGCGCGTAATTCAAGGGTGCGGCGCGAGTGGCTTAGGCCGCGAAGCAATTGGAAGTGGTTCCAAGAAAAGCCTCTAAGCTTCAGTTTAACAGTGACCGTACCGCAAACCGACACAGGTGGGCGAGATGAGTATTCTAAGGCGCTTGAGAGAACTCGGGAGAAGGAACTCGGCAAATTGGTACCGTAACTTCGGGATAAGGTACGCCCCTGTAGCTTGACTGGCCTGCGCCAGGAGGGTGAAGGGGTTGCAATAAACTGGTGGCTGCGACTGTTTAATAAAAACACAGCACTCTGCAAACACGAAAGTGGACGTATAGGGTGTGACGCCTGCCCGGTGCCGGAAGATTAAATGATGGGGTGCAAGCTCTTGATTGAAGTCCCGGTAAACGGCGGCCGTAACTATAACGGTCCTAAGGTAGCGAAATTCCTTGTCGGGTAAGTTCCGACCTGCACGAATGGCGTAACGATGGCCACACTGTCTCCTCCCGAGACTCAGCGAAGTTGAAGTGTTTGTGATGATGCAATCTCCCCGCGGCTAGACGGAAAGACCCCATGAACCTTTACTGTAGCTTTGCATTGGACTTTGAACCGATCTGTGTAGGATAGGTGGGAGGCTATGAAACCGGAACGCTAGTTTCGGTGGAGCCGTCCTTGAAATACCACCCTGGTTTGTTTGAGGTTCTAACCTTGGCCCGTGATCCGGGTCGGGGACAGTGCATGGTAGGCAGTTTGACTGGGGCGGTCTCCTCCCAAAGTGTAACGGAGGAGTACGAAGGTACGCTAGGTACGGTCGGAAATCGTGCTGATAGTGCAATGGCATAAGCGTGCTTAACTGCGAGACCGACAAGTCGAGCAGGTGCGAAAGCAGGTCATAGTGATCCGGTGGTTCTGTATGGAAGGGCCATCGCTCAACGGATAAAAGGTACTCTGGGGATAACAGGCTGATACCGCCCAAGAGTTCATATCGACGGCGGTGTTTGGCACCTCGATGTCGGCTCATCTCATCCTGGGGCTGTAGCCGGTCCCAAGGGTATGGCTGTTCGCCATTTAAAGAGGTACGTGAGCTGGGTTTAAAACGTCGTGAGACAGTTTGGTCCCTATCTGCCGTGGGCGTTGGATATTTGAAGGGGGCTGCTCCTAGTACGAGAGGACCGGAGTGGACGAACCTCTGGTGTACCGGTTGTCACGCCAGTGGCATCGCCGGGTAGCTATGTTCGGAAGAGATAACCGCTGAAAGCATCTAAGCGGGAAACTCGCCTTAAGATGAGATATCCCCGGGGACTTGATCCCCTTGAAGGGTCGTTCGAGACCAGGACGTTGATAGGTCGGGTGTGGAAGCGCAGTAATGCGTTAAGCTAACCGATACTAATTGCCCGTACGGCTTGATCCTATAACCAGTGCGTTTTGTCGATCAGAGTTAGCGCTTCAGCGCTTGCTCTGGACCCAGGCAAAGCTCGGGTTGAGCCCGCGTCGTGCCACACAACCACAACCCCTCTTTACCCCCCTACTTCTTCCCAGATTGGCTGGTCGCGCCACCTCCAAACGCGCGCGCCCCAGCAACAAGTCATGCCTGATGACCATAGCGAGTTGGTACCACCCCTTCCCATCCCGAACAGGACCGTGAAACGACTCCACGCCGATGATAGTGCGGATCGCCCGTGTGAAAGTAGGTAATCGTCAGGCTCCTTATGTCGGCCAGAGTTTGTGCTTCAGCGCTTACTCTGGCCCCA
>NZ_JAFLRF010000091.1 GCF_017315705.1 Trinickia mobilis
CTCCACGCGATTCAGGACGAAGCCGGCTTCATTCCGCCGGAAGCCGTTGCGCCGTTGGCGCGCGCGCTGAACCTCTCGCGCGCCGAGGTGCACGGCGTCATCACCTACTACCACCATTTCCGCACCCGCCCCGCCGCGCGCGTGACCGTGCAGCTTTGCCGCGCCGAGTCGTGCCGCAGCATGGGGACGGAGGCGCTCGCGCGGCATATCGAGACGCGCACGGGTTGCCGCTTCGACGTCCGTCACGAGGCCGCGCACGCCGCCGACATCGAGCTCGAATCGGTGTATTGCCTCGGGCAATGCGCGCTGTCGCCGGCGATGACGATCAACGACACGCTCTACGCCAAAGTCACGCCGCAGAAGTTCGATGCGCTTTTCGCTGCCGCGGCCGAGCGTGCGAAGGAGCCGGCATGAAACCGCCCCCACGCGCACTGACGACGCGCATCTTCGTTCCGTGCGATTCTTCGGCGCTCGCGCTCGGCGCCGATGCGCTCGCCGACGCCGTCGTCCGTGAAGCCGCTAAGCGCGGCGTCGCCGTCGAACTCGTGCGCAACGGCACGCGCGGCCTGCTGTGGCTCGAGCCGCTGGTCGAAGTCGAGACGACGGGCGGGCGCATCGGCTATGCCAATGTCGACGAAGCCGACGTCGCGTCGCTCTTCGACGCCGGGTGGCTCGCCGGCGGCGAGCATCCGCTGCGCGTCGGCGTCGTCGAGGACATTCCGTACCTGAAGCGCCAGCAGCGCCTCACGTTCGCGCGCATCGGCATTACCGATCCGCTGTCGATCGACGACTACCTCGCGCACGAAGGCCTCGCCGGCCTGAAGGCCGCGCTCGCCATGGACGGCGCCGCCGCCTGCGAGGCGCTCGTCGACTCCGGCCTGCGCGGGCGCGGCGGCGCGGCGTTCCCGGCCGGCATCAAATGGCGCACGGTGCGCAACGCGCAGGCGGCGCAGAAATACATCGTCTGCAACGCGGACGAAGGCGACTCCGGCACGTTCTCGGACCGCCTCGTCATGGAAAGCGACCCGTTTTGCCTGATCGAAGGGATGATCATCGCCGGCATCGTGACGGGCGCGACGCAAGGCTACCTCTACGTGCGCAGCGAATATCCGCATTCGATCGCCACGCTCGAAGCCGCGCTCGGCAAGGCGCGCGCCGCGGGCTGGCTCGGCGCGAGCGTGCTCGGCTCGGCGCACGCGTTCGAGCTGGCGGTGGCGAAGGGCGCAGGCTCCTACGTGTGCGGCGAAGAAACGGCACTGCTCGAATCGCTCGAAGGCAAGCGCGGCATCGTGCGCGCCAAGCCTCCCGTGCCCGCGCTCGCCGGGCTCTTCGGCCAGCCGACCGTCATCAACAACGTCATCACGCTCGCGACCGTGCCGATCATCTTCGCGCGCGGCGCGGCGTTCTATCGCGACTTCGGCATGGGCCGCTCGCGCGGCACGCTGCCGTTCCAGCTGGCCGGCAACGTGAAGCAAGGCGGGCTGGTCGAGCTGGCGTTCGGGGTCACGCTGCGCGAGCTGCTGTTCGACTACGGCGGCGGCACCGCGAGCGGCCGGCCGGCGCGCGCCGTGCAAGTGGGCGGCCCGCTCGGCACCTACCTGCCCGAAAGCCAGTGGGACATCCCGCTCGACTATGAAGCCTACGCGGCAGTCGGCGCGGTGGTCGGCCACGGCGGGCTCGTCGTGCACGACGACACGTCGAACCTCGCGGAACTCGCGCAATACGCGATGCATTTCTGTGCGCTCGAATCGTGCGGCAAATGCACGCCGTGCCGGATCGGCTCGACGCGCGGCGTCGAAGCGATCGAACGCATCCGCGGCGGCGACACCTCGGAAAAGCAAGTGCAGCTATTGCGCGACCTGTGCGACACGATGGTGTCCGGCTCGCTCTGCGCGATGGGCGGCATGACGCCCTACCCCGTGCTCTCCGCCCTCGACCATTTCCCCGAAGACTTCGGTCTTCGCCCGGCCCAGCCCAAGCAGGCTGCGGCTTGATGGAGCCTTCCATGTCCGACGCGCTCGTCTCCTCCTCTCAAGCCAACGCCGGCGGCTGCGGCTCCGCGAATTGCGCCTGCGCCCCGAAGGAAGTCCCCTTGGGGGGCAAGTCCGAAGCCCTGGTGCGGACCGCCTGCGCCCGCTCGCCGTTTGACGACACCGACTACGGCACGCCGTTCGTCCACGCCGACACCGACGTCACGCTCGACATCGACGGCCGCGCGGTCACCGTGCCCGCGGGCACGTCGGTGCTGCGCGCGGCGATCGAGGCCGGCGTGAACGTGCCGAAGCTGTGCGCGACCGATTCGCTCGAACCGTTCGGCTCGTGCCGGCTGTGTCTCGTCGAGATCGACGGCAAGCGCGGCTATCCGGCCTCGTGCACGACGCCGGTCGAAGCCGGCATGAAGGTCCGCACGCAGACGGAGCGCCTGCAGTCGCTGCGCCGCAACGTGATGGAGCTGTACATCTCCGATCACCCGCTCGACTGCCTCACGTGTCCTGCCAACGGCAATTGCGAGCTGCAGGACATGGCGGGCGTCGTCGGCCTGCGCGAAGTGCGCTACGGCTATGACGGCGCGAACCACCTGCACGACGAGAAGGACGAGTCGAACCCGTACTTCACCTACGATCCGTCGAAGTGCATCGTCTGCAACCGCTGCGTGCGCGCGTGCGAGGAAACGCAAGGCACGTTCGCGCTGACGATCGCCGCGCGCGGCTTCGAATCGCGCGTGGCGGCAAGCGAGAGCCAGCCGTTCATGGATTCCGAATGCGTGTCGTGCGGCGCGTGCGTGGCCGCCTGCCCGACCGCGACGCTGCACGAAAAGACCGTCGCCGTGCTCGGCCAGCCCGAGCACTCGGTGGTGACGACGTGCGCCTATTGCGGCGTCGGCTGCTCGCTGAAGGCGGAGATGAAGGGCAGCCAGGTCGTGCGGATGGTGCCGAACAAGAACGGCGAGGCGAACGAAGGCCACGCCTGCGTGAAGGGCCGCTTCGCCTGGGGCTACGCGACGCACAAGGACCGCATCACGAAGCCGATGATCCGCGCGAAGATCACCGACCCGTGGCGCGAAGTCGGTTGGGACGAAGCGCTCACCTACGCGGCGGGGGAATTCCGCCGCATTCAGGCGAAGTACGGACGCGATTCGATCGGCGGCATCACGTCGTCGCGCTGCACGAACGAAGAAACCTATCTCGTGCAAAAGCTCGTACGTGCCGCGTTCGGCAACAACAACGTCGACACCTGCGCGCGCGTGTGCCACTCGCCGACCGGCTACGGCCTGAAGACGACGCTCGGCGAATCGGCGGGCACGCAGACGTTCGCGTCGGTCCGGCACGCCGACGTCGTCATGGTGATCGGCGCGAATCCGACCGACGGCCACCCGGTGTTCGCGTCGCGCCTGAAACGGCGTCTGCGGCAAGGGGCCAAGCTGATCGTCGTCGATCCGCGCCGCATCGACCTCGCCGATACGCCGCATGTGAAAGCGCAGTACCACCTGCAGTTGCGTCCCGGCACGAACGTCGCGATCGTCAACGCGCTCGCGCACGTGATCGTGACCGAGGGGCTTCTCAACGAGGCGTTCATCGCCGAGCGCTGCGAGGCGCGCGCGTTCGAGCAATGGCGGGCGTTCGTCGCCTTGCCGGAGAACGCGCCTGAGGCGAGCGCCGAAGTGACCGGCGTGCCGGCCGAGGCGGTGCGCGCCGCCGCGCGCCTCTACGCGACGGGCGGCAATGCCGCGATCTATTACGGCCTGGGCGTCACGGAGCATGCGCAGGGCTCGACGATGGTGATGGGCATTGCGAACCTCGCGATGGCGACGGGCAACGTCGGCCGCGAAGGCGTCGGCGTCAATCCGCTGCGCGGGCAGAACAACGTGCAAGGCTCGTGCGACATGGGCTCGTTTCCGCACGAGCTGCCCGGCTACCGCCACATCGGCGATGCGGCGACGCGGGCGCTGTTCGAAGACGCGTGGCACGTGAGCCTGCAGTCCGAGCCGGGCCTGCGGATCCCGAACATGTTCGACGCGGCCGTGCACGGCACCTTCAAGGGCCTCTACTGCCAGGGCGAAGACATCGTGCAGTCCGATCCGGACACGCAGCACGTGTCGGCGGCGCTGTCGTCGATGGAATGCATCGTCGTGCAGGACATCTTCCTGAACGAGACCGCGAAATACGCGCACGTGTTCCTGCCGGGTTCGTCGTTCCTCGAAAAGGACGGCACGTTCACCAACGCGGAGCGCCGCATCTCGCGCGTGCGCCGCGTGATGCCGCCGCTGTGCGGCTACGCCGACTGGGAAGTCACGCAACGGCTCTCGAACAAGCTCGGCTACGAGATGGAGTACGCGCATCCGTCGGAGATCATGGACGAGATCGCGCGCCTCACGCCGACCTTCGAGGGCGTGTCGTTCGAGCGGATCGACCAGCTCGGCAGCATCCAGTGGCCGTGCAACGAGCACGCGCCCGAGGGCACGCCGATCATGCACGTCGATGAATTCGTGCGCGGCAAGGGCAAGTTCGTGATCACGAAGTTCGTCGCCTCGCCCGAGAAGGTGACGCGCAAGTTCCCGTTGATCCTGACGACGGGGCGCATCCTGTCGCAGTACAACGTCGGCGCACAGACGCGGCGCACGGAAAATTCGCGCTGGCACGACGAGGACCGGCTGGAAATCCATCCGCACGACGCCGAAGAGCGCGGCATCAGGACGGGCGATTGGGCCGGCATCGAGTCGCGCGCCGGGCAGACGGTGCTGCGCGCGCTCGTCACCGAGCGGATGCAGCCGGGCGTGGTCTACACGACGTTCCACTTCCCCGAATCGGGCGCGAACGTCATCACGACCGACAGCTCCGACTGGGCGACCAACTGCCCCGAGTACAAGGTGACCGCGGTGCAGGTCACGCCGGTCGAGCAACCGTCGCGATGGCAGCAGGATTATTCGCGCTTCAATGCCGAGCAGCTCGATCTGCTGCGCCGGCGCGAAGCCGCGAATGCCGCGAATGCCGCGAGCGGGAAATGACAGCGTCGAGGCCGGGGCCCGTGGTCCGCATGACCGGGCCCCGCGACTGAACGGATGAGCGAGCAACGATGAACCAAGAACACTTGATCGTCATGGCCAATCAGATCGGCGAATTCTTCGAGTCGATGCCCGATCGCGAAGAAGCGCTCGCCGGCGTCGCCGATCACATTCGCCGTTTCTGGGAGCCGCGCATGCGGCGTGCGATCCTCGCGGCGCTCGAT
>NZ_JAFLRF010000092.1 GCF_017315705.1 Trinickia mobilis
GTCACGGCCGCGCCGGCGCCGCCGCCCACGGCGCCGCCGATCACCGCGCCGGTGCTGCCGCCCAGCGCGTTGCCGACCGCCGCGCCGGCAACGCCGCCGAGCGCGCGGCCGAGCGCGTTATTCAAGTCGCCCGCCACGGCAGGCAGCGACGCTATAGCCGCAGCTGCGACAATCGTAATTCCCGCAATTTTCTTCAACATCTGGTTTACCCGTGGTTTTGAGATGGCGGGCGCCAGTGTAGCAGTCGAAGCGAAAGTGACTTGTAAAAATGTGTGAGCGATGTGACTTGGCTCGACGTCGTTCGCGATGCGGCAGAACTGATCCGCGCACGTCGTGTCGGATTCGAGCGGGCTGGCGCGGCGTGCGCAGAACTGGCCGCATCGGCATCGCTTCGCCTCGTAAGATAAGATCGCGGCGACGCGCTTTTTGCCCAGTTCCCGTTTTCACCTCATCAGTCTTATGTTTCGGTCCGCTTTAAGTGTTCTTGCGTCGTTGGGTTCCACTCATCGCTTGGTTGCTCGTGCCGCTTTCTGCTCCGGTATCCGTTCGTTCAGGGGTGGCTCCGCCCTCGCCAGCACCGCCGTTGCGGCGCTGCGCGTGACCGTCGGCGCCGCCATATTGGGTTGTGCGCTCGCCGCGTGCTCGCCCGACTACGATTGGCGCACGATCATGAACAACGCCGACGGCTACACGATCGACCTGCCGGCGAAACCGATGCTCGATGAGCGCGACGTCGACATCGGCGGCACGCGAATGAAGATGAAGATGCAGTCGGCGCATGCCGAGGGTGCCGTTTTCGCGGTCGGCACCGTGATTCTGCCGAGCGACGATCCGCAACTGCGGCAAACGGTGCTCGACTCGCTGCGCACAGGACTGGCGCGCAACCTGGGCGCGGCTCCTGAGGCGCGTACGACGCAGGTGCCGCTTGCCGCGGGCGGCGAGGTGCCGGGCCTCGAGATGAGCGTCAGCGGCGACGCGGGCGAAAAGCGGGAGCACAGGACGATCCAGGTTTGGCTTGTTGCTCGCGGCAGGCACGTGTACCAGGCGACCATCATTGCCGACAAGGCGCCTCCTCAGGAGCAAGTCGATCAGTTCTTCCAGTCGTTCAAGCTCTACTGATCTTCGGCACGCGGGCGCGCGGAAAAGCGCGCCTAAGATCGTGTATCGAAGTGAAAGTTCCTTCAGAGGATGTGGCGCTAATTGCCGGATTTTTCGACAGTTTTCCAGCTATCCACAGCTCCTGTGGATAACTTTGTTGAAAACTCCTCCGCACCGTTCCCGGATGCCCGTCCTGCGGGCCTTTCCTTAAATTGCCCTGAATCGCGGCAACGCAAAAAAGTCAAATAAATCAATGTGCTGTAGAAAGTCCTTCGGGCAATGCCTTCAAACGGGCAATTGAAGCAGCCATGCCGGGAAATGTGCATAAGTCAAGTCTTGACAGCCGCGTTTTGCCGTTCGCGGGCCGGTAAGACTGGCCTTTGCGATGCCGCTTTCGCAAGTTGGCCCGCGTTCGGGATGTACCAAAGCGCAGATTGACCGCCGCGCCGCCGCTTACGAAGGTGAGAAAACCCGCCGATACTGCACCGCTTCGGCGACCTGTGCGGCATTTGGGGTGTCGTTGCCGGCCAGATCGGCAATCGAGCGCACGACTTTCAGCACGCGGTAGTAAGCGCGCGCCGACCAGCCGAATCGCTCCCCCGCCTCACGCAAAAGTGCCTCGCCCGCGGCGTCCGGGCGGCAGACTTCGTCCACCTCGCGCCCGCTCAATTCTCGGTTCGTCTTTCCTTGCCGGACAAGTTGCCGCTCGCGCGCCGCGACGACGCGTCTTGCGATCGATGCACTCGACTCCCCAGCCGCCGACGAGCGCGCCGCCAGCTCCGCGGGTGTCAGCGCGGGGATTTCGATTTGGATATCGATCCGGTCCAAGAGCGGCCCCGACAGCTTGCGCAGATAGCGCGTGGCGGCCTCCGGCGTGCAGCGGCAGCGGCCGTTCGGATCGCCGCGCCAGCCGCACGGGCACGGATTCATCGCGGCGATCAACTGGCAGGCGGCGGGAAAATCGGCTTGCAGCGCGGCTCGCGAGATCGTGATGCGGCCGGCTTCGAGCGGTTCGCGCAGCGTTTCGAGCACGTGGCGGTCGAACTCGGGCAGTTCGTCCAAGAAGAGCACGCCGAGATGGGCCAGCGTGATCTCGCCGGGCTGCGGCGGGTTGCGTCCGCCGACCAAGGCCGCCGCGCTCGACGAATGATGGGGCGCTCGAAACGGCCGCTGCCGCCATTGGGCCGGCGAGAACCCGAGCATGCTGGCCGACAGCATCGCGGCGGACGTGAGCGCTTCGTCGTCGCTCATCGGCGGCAGCAGGCTCGGCAGCCGCGCCGCGAGCATCGACTTGCCGGCGCCCGGCGGCCCGACCATCAGCACGTGATGGCCGCCAGCCGCTGCGACTTCCAGCGCGCGGCGCGCACCGCTCTGGCCGATCACGTCGGCCATGTCCGGCTGCTCGGCGGGCGGCGCGCTGTCGATCGAGGGCGCCGCGACCGGCGAGAGCCGCCCGTCTTGCGTGCCTGCAAGGTGCGCGCAGAGCGACGGCAAATCCACTGCGCCGTAGACGTCGACGCCTGGAACGAGGGCGGCTTCGCCGGCGCTGTCGAGCGGCAGGTAGAGTTCAGGTGCGCGTGTGTCGTCAGGCTCGGCGGGGGCGCTTAAGACGCCGACGGCCTCGCCAGACGAGGGCGCGTCGCGCCCATGCCCGCGCGCTGTGCCGCACGCCATGGCGAACGCTCCGCGCATCGGCCGCAACGCGCCGGTCAGCGACAGCTCGCCTGCGAATTCGCGGTGCGCGAGCGCTTCGGCCGGAATCTGACCGCTGGCGGCCAGGATGCCGAGCGCAATCGGCAAGTCGAAGCGGCCGGATTCTTTGGGTAGATCGGCTGGCGCGAGATTGACGGTGATCCGTCGTACAGGGAAATCGAAACCGCAGTTCTGCAGCGCGGCGCGCACGCGCTCGCGGCTTTCGCGAACTTCGAGGTCGGGCAGGCCGACGATCGAGAACGACGGCAGCCCGTTCGCGAGATGGACTTCGACGGTAACTTCAGGCGCACGGCTAGCGGCCGGCGCGCGCGAGCGCACCACGGCGAGCGACATGTCTTCTCCCTGCTAAAGAGGCGCTGCTACAGCCGCCTCTTCGTTGCTGACGACTTCACGGCTCGCTTGCCGGTGAGGCTCTCAAGAAAACGCCGGGCCGCCCCAAGTTGCGGGGGGCTGACGCGTAGCGACAGGTCTGGGGTCGCTCAATCAACAATCAGGACATCAGGAGTCTTGCGAGGTGGAAAGCTTCTGCTCGAGTTCGGCAACGCGCCGCTCGAGCTCTTCGAGCCGGGTGCGGGTGCGCACGAGCACCTGGGTTTGCGTATCGAACTCCTCGCGCGTGACCAGATCGAGCTTCGAAAAGCCTTGCGACAGCATGGCCTTGACGTTGCGCTCGACATCCTTGGCGGGCGAGTTCTTGAGGAGCTCGCTCATGCGGGCCTGAAAGTCGTTAAAGACATCGTTCGGTTGCTTCATATGTTCCCCTTGGGTGCACGAAAAACGTGCATCTTTCGTTTCGACTACGCACTGCATGCACGGATGAGCGAATTTGGTGCGCGACAGGCTTTCTTTGCCACGCGCGTGAGCGCGTTTGGTGCGTGCTCCGGCGTGGAAGGCGTCTGAACACTCTAGCAACGATCCCGACACCACGCCAGCGCATCCGCCCGGCGTTAGCCATCAGGCCGATGCCGCTTTCCGCCTCCTGTTTTACGCGTTCGTCCGCCCTTGCCGCAGCACATGGCACGCGAGTTGCTGTGGTTGGCCGGCACTCGCCGGCGCGCATTGTAGCGGCGTTCAGCGAATCGGCGTGGCCGACCGGTACGGCCGCGGCCGATGCACAAGGCATCCGCACGGGTTACGCAATAAAGGTTACGCAAACTAAAGCGAGGATTCTATGAAGCTCATTACCGCAATCATCAAGCCGTTCAAGCTCGATGAGGCGCGCGAAGCCTTGTCGGCCATCGGCGTCTCGGGCATCACGGTGACGGAAGTGAAGGGATTCGGGCGTCAGAAGGGGCATACCGAGCTGTATCGCGGGGCCGAGTACGTGGTCGATTTTCTGCCGAAGGTGAAGATCGAGGCCGCTGTGACGGACGATCTCGTCGACCAGGCGATCGAAGCGATCGAACGGGCGGCGCGCACGGGAAAGATCGGCGACGGGAAGATCTTCGTCACGCCGATCGAGCAAGTGATTCGGATCCGCACCGGCGAGACCGGCGCGGACGCCCTGTAAATAATTAGACAGCGACAAGAGGAAACGAAAGATGCGCAAATTATTGATGTCCATGCTGATGGCCGGGTCGCTGCTTGCGGGCGGCATCGGGGCAGCGCTTGCGGACGACGCGTCCGCGCCTGCCGCTGCGACGGC
>NZ_JAFLRF010000093.1 GCF_017315705.1 Trinickia mobilis
CGAAGGGCCTGGAAGGTCTTGGAATAAGGGAATGGGCCTGCTTCGAATGTGGCGCGTATCATCATCGCGACATCAATGCGGCAGACAACATTCTCGCGGCGGGACGTCGCCGTCTAGCAGTAGGAATCCCCGTCCTTCCCGCGCCTCGCGCGGCAGCCGCAGGCTGAGGGCGGGGAGGACGTCAATTATGCCAATCTGGCAGAACTACTTGTTTTGCAAACGTGCGCGGTTCATCCCATTTGCCCCTTCAATCGTCTGTCTTTTGGCAGCTTGTGCTAGAAATTCAACAATCAGCCAAATGTTGAAGAACGGCGGTACTCGACGATCTCAAGAGGTGATCTTAGCCAGCCGGTTGGTGCGGCCAAAGCAGTCTAAGTACAATACAATCGTGACCCACGCGCATGGATATGCTCGGGAATGACCTAGGTATGGACATGCGCAGGACTGCAACGTCGAATTCCGTCTCGTAATCCATCAATATGAGCGGGAAGCGCTAGCTGATTTGAAGTCGAAATTTCGCAATACACCTATGACTATGCGTCATAAATCGTCAGGGGGAATTGTGGTTCCATAGAGTAGTCAGGACCTGACGTCGATGCTACGTGCGCGGCGGCCAGATTAATGTTTGGTTCGCCGGCAGGAGAGCCTCGTATGACGGAAGATAGGAAACGCCCTTGCGCAGTGATCGTTGGGGTGGGTGCAGCGCGAGGATTGGGTTCAGCCCTTTGTAAGCGCCTTTCTAAAGAGGGATACCATGTGGTTGTCGTCGGGCGTACTGCAGCCAAAGTGCACGCGGTTGTAGCGTCGATTGCTTCTCAGGGAGGATCCGCGGAAGCGATGGTCGCCGATGCGTGCAGCGAAAGCGACGTTACGCATTTATTCAATCACGCGTTCAATTCGAATACCTATATTCCAGAGCTAATCGTCTTCAACGCCGGTAACAACAGGCGTATGAAATTTTTGAAGACGACGGTGCACGACTTTGAAGAGTTTTGGCGAGTTGGATGCTTTGCCGGATTTCTTGTCGGGCGCGAGGCCGCTCGCTGGATGGTCCCGTTGGGAAGGGGAACGATCATTTTCACCGGTGCTTCAGCCAGCCTTCGTGGCAAGTCGGGATTCGCCCATTTCGCTTCGGCGAAAGCTGGACTGCGGATGGTGAGCCAAAGTAAGGCGCGAGAATTTGGACCGATGGGCCTTCATGTTGCCCACGTCGTAATTGATGGCTGTATAGACGGGGAGCGTCTCCAAGCTGCACAACCTGAACGGTTCGCTGCGGCGGGCCGGGATGGGTTACTAAATACGGATTCGATTGCCGATTGCTCCCTGGGCCATTCACCGACAGGAGCGTTCAGCCTGGACTCAGGAGCTGGATTTGCGCCCCTACGCCGAGTCGTATTGAAGTCTGCCGCCAAACGAGGCCGAATCCGGGCCTCGCCAGTGCTTGACGGCTTCTGATTACATCGTTGGTCTGACCGAGCCGGCATCGCCAACGTTGGGGTCGATGACCTTACCCCGCCGAGTACACCACTCGTAAGTTAGTTGGCTCGCCGGCTTTTGGCGTTCAGTGGACGCCACCAATCGATAAGCACCAAATCATCGGAGGAGTTCTAACTGCCCTGGAAGATCGGCGCGTCCTGTTTGCTCCCCACTAGCTTGGGGGAGCAACGCCACAGCGGTGCGCCTTCGGAAAACGACGCAGCAACAGGAATCGCTGGACCAGAGCCGGCCAAGCGTTCCCGTTCCCCCAAGTCCGAGAGGGCCAGTTGCTGAGACGAACAGCAAAATGAGTCGCAGGTCTTCAGGAGGACTGTTGCAGGCTTTTAACGCCCCATTTTCATCAATCCTCCACCGCTTCAAGGAGCTTGGCTGTGTCTGTATGCATGTCGAACTTTGCAAGCATCTCGCCACGCACTGTCCAGACGTGGGCGAAGGCGGCCGAGAATGATCGCCCGGTTTTCTTAAACTTGCCGGAATAGGTTCCAAGCGAAACAACGCGGTCACCCTCGGTGATGAACTCGTGCGCCTTAGCGGAAAACCCGACCCAGTCGCCGGAAAGCGGTTTGAGGAGGTTATCCAGAACAGCCTGCGGCCCCTTCCAGGCGCCGCTGTAGTACGGAAAACGCTCCGCCACCGTCCATTCGACCTGGTCATCCAGAAGTGAGAGGGCGGCGGGGACGTCGCCGTTGCCCAGAGCGTCGTAGAAGCGGCGCACGGTATCCACTGGCGTGGTCATGAAAGCCTCCGAATCTATTAGGAATGAGGAACCATGGCACTGCCGGATCGGCGGCGTGGCGCCGCCGATCCGGCATGGCTTGCTCAGACGACCTTCGCGAGATGACCTAAGCCGAGCGCCTCGACGACATTTGCCTGCACGGGCGCCGTCTGCGCGTTGACGAGATCGGAACCGAACGCCGCCCCGACCACGGTACGCGCCGGGCGATTGCCCTTGGGCAGCGCCACGAGTTTGGCGATTGCCTCGGCGACGTCGTGGGGATTGGGAGCGTCGGGGGCTTGGAACGTTGTCATGACGTGCTTGAAAATGGCACCGGGAATCTCACCGACCGCACCGTAAGCCGCCACCCGGTCGGTATCGGCGGGCAACTGAAGGTTCTCATACAGCGGGGTTGGATAGGCGCTCGGCTGCACCAGCACGACATCGATGCCGAGTTGCGACACCTCGTAGCGGAGGCTGTCGGTGAGCGCCTCGACCCCGAACTTGCTGGCGCCGTAAATGCCGAAGAAGGGGAACGTCACGCGGCCAAGGATCGAGCCCACGTTGACGATCAATCCCTCGCCTTGTCCGCGCATCGCGGTCAGTACCGCACGGGCGGTACGCAGCACGCCCACGACGTTGGTGTCGAGCACGATCTTCGCCTGCTCCGACGTGAAGGCCTCGGTGACACCGGCTGACATGATGCCCGCATTGTTGACGAGCACATCGATGCGCTTGGCGCGCTTCAGCACCTCCTGCACGCCACGGTCGACCGAGGCATCGCTGCTGACATCGAGTTCGACGACCTCGATGGTCTGTTTACGGAGCGCCTCCGCATGTTTTCGGTTCTTTCCTTCCGGATCGCGCATTGAGGCGAACACGCTATGGCCGGCGCGAGCCAAGGTTTCCGCCGTGTCGCGGCCGAAGCCGGTGCTGGCACCAGTGATCAGGATGATCTTGGACATGATTGGGTTCCTTCAGGGTAGACGAATTGGGGGAGGTGGCGGCGCGGACTTGCTTCGCCGCGTGCTACCAGCGGGTATCGCTGCCAGGTATGCCGGTAGCGGGCATCACGTCTGTCCGGCCGGAATAGCATGCGAATCTACAGCTATAAATCACACGCGATACCTGATGACTTATGCTTCTGTTATTCCGCTCCTTCCGACTGACGGGGAGACGGCCGAAGCACCAACTTGCCCTCGCGCAGAGTCACTCGCTATAAAGGTGCAGACGAGCGTGATTCCTGCGGCGACCATCGCAAAGATTGCCACGGACGTGAATCCTCCATACTTGGCGAGGAGAGCCGTTGCGATCAGCGGTGTCGGTGCTCCGGCCAAGAGCGCGCCCAGCTGAAAGCCGATCGTGACACCGCTATATCGGACTTCCGGACTGAACATCTCGGCGAACCAGGCCGCCATGGGCGAAAACACCGCTGCGTGGGCGATCGTAAGAACCAAGATCTCGGCAAGGAGGATTAGTTTAGGGTCGCCGGTGCCCACCATGAAAAAGAATGGGAAGGGCGCGATCACCGCCACGAGCGCGCCGAAGGCGACGACGGGCTTGCGGCCGATCCTGTCCGAAAGTGCGCCAAACAACGGGCTCGTTCCCAACTCAAGTGCCGCGGCGATCAGGATGGCAAACAGTACCGTATGTCGCGGCAAACCCAGATGACTCGTCATGTACGAC
>NZ_JAFLRF010000094.1 GCF_017315705.1 Trinickia mobilis
CCGCGCCGCACGCGGCGAGCGCAGCGGCCCAGCCCGCGGCGGCGGCACTCGCTCCTGCACAGCCGGACGAGCCGCAGCCGGCCGCGCCGAAGCCCGCAGCCGCACCGGCCGCGTCGGCATCCGAAGACAAGAAGAGCCGCCCCGCCGCCGCAGCCGCGGCCGGCGAAGGCAGCTCGATTCGCGTCGGCGTCGAAAAGGTCGACCAGTTGATCAACCTCGTCGGCGAACTCGTCATCACGCAGGCGATGCTCGCCGAGACCACGAGCACGTTCGACCCGGCGCTGCACGACCGCCTCTACAACGGCATGGCGCAGCTCGAGCGCAACGCGCGCGACCTGCAGGAAGCGGTGATGTCGATCCGCATGATGCCGATGGACTACGTGTTCAGCCGCTTCCCGCGGCTCGTGCGCGATCTGGCCGCGAAGCTCGGCAAGGAAGTCGAGCTCGTCACGTTCGGTCAGGCCACGGAACTCGACAAGAGCCTCATCGAGCGCATCATCGATCCGCTCACCCACCTCGTGCGCAACAGCCTCGACCACGGCATCGAGACCGTCGAGACGCGCCGCGCGGCAGGCAAGGATTCGACCGGCCAGCTCGTGCTCTCGGCCGCGCACCACGGCGGCAACATCGTGATCGAGGTCAGCGACGACGGCGCGGGCCTGCGCCGCGACAAGATTCTCGCGAAGGCGGCGAAGCAGGGCATGCAGGTCAGCGAAACGATGAGCGACGAGGAAGTGTGGAACCTGATCTTCCTGCCGGGCTTCTCGACCGCCGAGCAGGTGACCGACGTGTCGGGCCGCGGCGTCGGCATGGACGTCGTGAAGCGCAACATCCAGTCGATGGGCGGCCACGTCGAGATCCAGTCGCAAGCGGGCAAGGGCAGCACCACGCGCATCGTCTTGCCGCTCACGCTCGCGATTCTCGACGGCATGTCGGTGAAGGTGGGCAGCGAGATCTTCATCCTGCCGCTGAACTTCGTGATGGAGTCGCTGCAGCCCAACGCCGAAGACATCTACACGGTCGCCGCCGGCGAGCGCGTCGTGCGCGTGCGCGGCGAGTATCTGCCGCTCGTGGCGCTGCACGAAGTGTTCTCGGTCGCCGAGGCGCGCACCGAGCCGACGCAGGGCATCGTCACGATCATGCAGACCGAGGGCCGGCGCTTCGCGATGCTGATCGACGAGCTGGTCGGCCAGCAGCAGGTGGTCGTGAAGAACCTCGAAACGAACTACCGCAAGGTGCACGGCATTTCGGCCGCGACCATCCTCGGCGACGGCAGCGTCGCGCTGATCGTGGACGTGGCGGCGCTCAACCGTGAGTCCCGTGCGTCGCACGGCGCTCTGAACTTTTCGTAATTCCCAACCGCTTGGGGGCTAACGTGGCAGAAGTCCAATCCAACCATTCCGCCGGCGCCGCCGGCCGCCGCGATGCGCTGCAAGGCGACGCAGCCGGGCAGGAGTTCCTCGTCTTCACGCTCGGCGCGGAAGAGTACGGCATCGACATCCTCAAAGTGCAGGAGATCCGCGGCTACGACAGCGTGACGCGCATCGCGAACGCCCCCGAGTTCATCAAGGGCGTGATCAACCTGCGCGGGATCATCGTGCCGATCGTCGACATGCGCATCAAGTTCCATCTGGGCCGTGTCGAGTACGACCATCAGACGGTCGTGATCATCCTGAACATCGCGCATCGCGTGGTCGGGATGGTGGTGGACGGCGTGTCCGACGTGCTCACGCTGTCCGTCGACCAGATCATGCCCGCGCCCGAATTCGGCGCGACGCTGACGGCCGAGTACCTGACGGGCCTCGGCACCGTCGACGGCCGCATGCTGATCCTGATGGACATCGAAAAACTGATGGCCAGCAAGGAGATGGCGCTGATCGAGAACCTCGCGCACTGATCCTGGTCCACGGAGACATTCACAATGCTGCACAACTGGTCGATCCGCACGACGCTGACGGCGATAGGCGTAGTGCTTTTTGCACTGACGGTCGCCGTCGGCGCGCTCGGTCTGTCGGCGCTCAACGGCGCGAGCCAGTCGCTCGCGACGCTCGCGCGCGGCGATCTGCCCGCCATCCATTCGCTCGACGACGCCGGCTCCTACCTGCTGCGCTCGCGCGTCGCGCTCGACCGCTTTCGCGCGCTGACCGAGGCGAACAACGCGGACGAAGCGAAGAAGGTGCTCGACCGCACGCAGGAGCTGCTCACGATGTCGAACACGGCGTGGCAGGCGTACCTGGATGCGCCGAAGGCCGACATGGACGGCGCGCTGCTAGACGACCTGAACGCGAAGCACACGAGCCTCTTGCACGACGGCGTCGAGCCGGAATTCGCGGCGGCGCGCGCGGGCGACCTCGCGGGCTACCACGCGATCGCCGACACCAAGATCAGCCCGATGTTCGTCGCCTTCGACAGCGCCGCGGCGCTCGTCATCAAGGCGCGCCAGCAGCACGCGGAGGCGCTGGACGCGCGCTCGCAAGCGCACATTTCGCTGATGAGCATGCTGATCGTCGCGGTGACGGCGCTCGCGCTCGTGCTCGTGGTGCTGATCCGTTTCGCGATGCGCGGCCTCATCGTGCAGCCGCTGCAGGACGCGATCGCGCATTTCGACCTCGTCGCCGCGGGCGACCTCACGCGTCCGGTGCACGTGTACAGCAAGAACGAGATCGGCCACCTGTTCGGCGGCATCAAGCGGATGCAGGACAGCGTCACCGCGATGGTGAAGTCGGTGCACGCCGGGACGGAATCGATCGACGTCGGCGCGCACGAAATCTCGATGGGCAACACCGATCTCTCGCAGCGCACCGAGCAGCAGGCCGCGTCGCTGCAGGAAACCGCGGCGAGCATGGAGCAGCTGACGGGCACCGTGCGCCAGAACGCCGAGAACGCGCGCCAGGCGAGCCAGCTGGCCGTGAACGCCTCCGATATCGCGATGCGCGGCGGCGAAGTGGTGCATCAGGTCGTCGAGACGATGCAGGACATCTCGACGAGCTCGAACAAGGTCGTCGACATCATCGGCGTGATCGAAGGCATCGCGTTCCAGACCAACATCCTCGCGCTGAACGCGGCTGTCGAAGCAGCGCGCGCGGGCGAGCAGGGCCGCGGCTTCGCGGTGGTCGCGGGCGAAGTGCGCAGCCTCGCGCAGCGCAGCGCTTCGGCGGCGAAGGAAATCAAGGCGCTGATCGGCGATTCGGCCGGCAAGGTGCAAAACGGCACGGCGCTCGTCGGCCGCGCGGGCACGACGATGGAAGAGATCGTGCAGGCCGTGCGCCGCGTGACCGACATCATGGGCGAGATCAGCGCGGCATCCGAAGAGCAGTCGACGGGGATCGAGCAGGTCAATCGCGCGGTCGCGCAGATGGACGACGTGACGCAGCAGAACGCGGCGCTCGTCGAAGAGGCGGCGGCTGCGGCCGCGTCGCTCGAAGAGCAGACGCGCAAGCTGAAGGCGGTGGTGGGCGCGTGGCGCGTCGCGGGCGATGCGGTCCACGCGGTGCAGCCGGTGGCGCGTGCAACGCGTGCGGCGCCGCGCGCCGTCGCGAACCGGGCGGCGATGGGCGCGCTGCCTGCGCCGAAGAAGGCGCAGGCGCGGCCCGCTCAGCTTGCCCAGCCGGCACCGCGTGAGCCGCAGTTGATGCCGCCGGCGCAACCGGCGTCCCAAGCGGCTCCGGCCGCGCCAGCCGCGCAGACGGCGCAGCCGTCCCGC
>NZ_JAFLRF010000095.1 GCF_017315705.1 Trinickia mobilis
GCAGGTAGTTGGCCAGACCCTGATGCGTCACGAGCACGCCCTTGGGCCGTCCGGTCGAACCCGAGGTGTAGATCACGTAGGCCGGATGCAGCGCGTTCAGGCCCACTTCCGCGCGCAACAGGTCGTGCGCCTCGTGCGCCTGCAGCAAGCCCTCGGTGGCCGCCTCATCGAGCCTGAGCAGCGCCGTGGCCGCCGGCAGCACCTGTGCCGCCGCCCCCGCGCTCACCACGCACACCGGCTGCGCATCCGCCAGCATGTACGCCAGCCGCTCGGCCGGGTAGCCCGGATCCAGCGGCACATACGCCCCGCCCGCCTTCAGGATCCCCAGCAGCCCCACCACCATCTCCAGCGAACGCTCCACGCAGATCCCCACCAGCGTCTCCGCGCCCACCCCTCGCGCCCGCAGCTCCCGCGCCAGCCGGTTCGATCTCTCGTTCAGCTCGCCGTAGCTCAGCGACTCGCCCTCGTACACCATCGCCACCGCCTCCGGCGCCTTCTGCACCTGCGCCTCGAACAGCTCCACCAGCGTCTGCTCCGCTACCTCCTCCGCCGTCTCGTTCCACGTCTTGAGTACGAGTTCGCGCTCCTGTTCCGAGACAATTCCTATGCTGCTCAATGCCTTCTCGGGCTCCGCTTCGAGGGCTTGAACAAGCCCCGCAAGCGCCGCCTCGACGTAGCGCACCACGCGCTTCGCATCGAGTCGCGCCGTAACCCGTGTCGTCAACCGGAAGCCCGTGCCCAGATCGTCCACCGAAAGCGTGAACGGGTAGTTCGTCCGCTCTTCGCTACGCAGCAGCCCGATGCCTTCCCAGCCCGCCTCGTCCCCCAAGACCGAATGGCGATAGTTCAGCAACGCCGTGAACAACGGCGTGCCCGCCGGCACCCCACTGCAGCGCTGCGCCAGCGCCAACTGCGCCTGCTCGTGGCGCATCAGCCGCGTCAGCATCTCGTGCGTCTGCTGCACGCTCGCGCGCACGCCCACTTGCCCCACCGCAATGCGCACGGGCAACGTGTTGATCATCGGACCCACCATCCGGTCCGAACCCGACACCCCCTGCATGCGACCCAGCAGCACCGTGCCGAACACCACGTCCGAGCGCCCCGACAGCTGTCCGATCACCCGCGCCCACGCCACGTGGCACAGGCTCGCCGCACTCACACCCAACACCCGCGCGCGCTCGTGCAGCCGGCGCGCCAAGTCCGGCTCCACGCTCAGACGCGCCTCGTCGACACCCTGGCCATCCCCCTGCACGTTCATCAAACCGAACGGCGCGGTCGGCTCCTGCACGTCGCTCAGCATCCCCTGGAAGAACACCTCGTGCTCGGCCGAACTGATGCCCATCTGCGCCTGGCCCACCATCTCCCGGAATGCGAGCGGCGCCGGCAGCCGGTCCGCCGTGCCCTGCAGGTACGCCTGGATTTCTTGCTGCAGCACCTCCAGCGTCACGTGGTCGCTCGTCAGGTGGTGATAGAGCAGCAGCAGCAGCCACCGGCCGTTGGCCTCGTCGTGCGCGATCAGGCCGCGCAGCAACGGCGCCTGCCTCACGTCAATGCGGTAGTGCCTCGGGTTGAATCGCTCGTATAGCTGATCAGCGACGCCGGCACCCTCTTCGAAGTTCCCGACCTCCTCGATCGGCAGCGGCGCGTCGCGCCACACCACCTGCACCGGCTCGGGCAGCCCCTCCCAATGGACCGCGCTGCGCAACGCGTCATGCCGCGCGATGACCGACTGCATCGCCGACAGATACGCATCAAGCCGATCGCGGCTATCGAACCCGAGCAACGCCGCAAGCAGGTAAGGATCTCCCTCTCCGCCCATCAGGTGATGAAACAGCACACCCTCCTGAAGCGGCGCGAGCGGATAGATATCCTGAACATTACGGGCTCCGCCTGGCACCGTGCCGACCAGACGCTCGATCTGCGCTTCGTCAAGCTTGACCAGTGTCAGCATCTGCGGCGTGATCGCGTCACAGGCGTGCGGAATCTTGTTCGCCGGCACGGTCGCGATGTCGCTGACCAAATTGAGTGCGACCGCAAGCTCGGCCACCGTCGGATTGCCAAACAGCACACGTACTGGTAACTCGAGTCCACGTTGCCGCATCCGCGCGACGACCTGCACGGCCAGCAGCGAGTGCCCGCCCAGCTCGAAGAAGTTGTCCGCGCGACCCACGCGCTCCACGCCCAGCACCTGCTCCCAGATCTGCGCGATCAGCGTCTCCGTCTCACCCTGCGGCGCCTCGTACTCCCGGCTCTTCCACTCCGGGGCCGGAAGCGCCCGTCGGTCCAGCTTGCCGTTAGGCGTCAGCGGCAACGCCGACAGCTCCACGATCGCCGCCGGCACCATGTACTCCGGCAACTCTCCGCCCAGCTCGCGGCGCAGCGACTGCGGATCCAGCACCACACCGTCCCGCGCAACCACGTAGCCCACCAGCCGGCGCTCGCCGGGCTGGTCCTCGCGCACCAGCACCTCCGCCTGCGCGATGCCGGGCTGACGCGCAAGCACCGCCCCGATCTCGCCCAGCTCGATGCGGAAGCCCCGGATCTTCACCTGGTCGTCCGCCCGCCCCAGGAAGTCCAGCACCCCTGCGGGGCGCCACTTCGCGATATCGCCGGTGCGGTACATCCGGCTGCCCGGCGCGCCGAACGGGTTCGCCACGAAGCGTTCGGCCGTCAGCTCCGCCCGGCCCAGGTAGCCGAGCGCCAGACCCAGCCCCGCGATATACAGCTCGCCCGCCACCCCCACCGGCACCGGCTGCAGCCGCTCGTCCAGCACATACGCCTGCATGTTGCTGATCGGCCGGCCGATCGGGACCGCATCGCCCCCGGATACGTCCTGCGTAATCTCCCCGCTCACGCAGCCCACCGTCGTCTCCGTCGGCCCGTAGTGGTTGACCAGCCGCACCGCCGGGTAGCGCTGCTGCCAGAACGCGATATCGGCTGGCACCAATGCCTCGCCTCCCACCATCAGCGTTCGCGTCGGGCTGTCAGCCCCACTCGCCTCCAGTCCCTGGTTCAACAGCTTCAGGTGCGACGGCGTAATGTTGATCAGCGCATGAACAGGCCGACGGGCAATCGAAGACAATTCTTCGCATTCCGCACCGTCCGGCAGCAATTCGAGGCATTGGCCACTGACCAGCGGTCCGTACAGCGGAATCACCGCGCCGTCAAAGCCAAGTCTCAGAATACTCGGGGAGCCCCAGTCCCCGTCCCCATAAAAATTCGCCCGCAACCAGCTCAGGTAATTGCTTACCGCGGCATGCGGCGTCATGACGCCCTTGGGCCGCCCGGTCGAACCGGAGGTGTAGATCACATAGGCCGGGTGCAGCGCGTTCAGGCCCACTTCCTCTCGCGTCAAGTTGTGCGCATCACGCGTGTGCAGCAACGCCTGCGTCATCGCCTCGTCCAGCCTCAGCAACGCCGTGCCCGCCGGCAGCACCTGTGCCGCCGACCCCGCGCTCACCACGCACACCGGCTGCGCATCCTCCAGCATGTACGCCAGCCGCTCGGCCGGGTAGCCCGGATCCAGCGGCACGTACGCCCCGCCCGCCTTCAGGATCCCCAGCAGCCCCACCACCATCTCCAGCGAGCGCTCCACGC
>NZ_JAFLRF010000096.1 GCF_017315705.1 Trinickia mobilis
GCCGCACCGCACCCGGGATCGTGTAGGCGCCCCCGGGCAACCCCATCTGCTCCAGCACCCACAACCGCTCCTGCGCATACGACAGCGGCAGCCGTCCCGGACGATCCTGAGGTTGCAGCTCCGGCGTTCGATTCGAGAGCATGGATATTCCACCGCCGGCGTGACCACCAAGACGTTCACGCATAAGCCGGCCAACAAGTTCTTCCCGCAGCACCTGCTCTGGGGATAAGGCGGCCCCTTGCGCGTCGAGCGTTTTCATACCTGCGACTCCCATGTTTTAACCGACTAAAGGCTCACGCCGAACGCCTACACCCTTGAAAAAAGGAAGGGCAACCACCTGGAGCATCCGCGCCGACATCAATATCACGCGCTCTTCCTATGAACATCGCACAGGTACATAGACCCGCGTACACGTCTTCCATCAGAATTCTCGAATATTTAGTGACCAATCTAGAAAAGCCAGTCACGGACCCAACGCGCACCTAAAGTCCGCACATCGACTTCGCCGGTCACACGATCGCGCCAATGGCGTTTGGCATGGTGCAGTCGTACGCACTCTGTCGTCGATCAAAAGCGAAAATGAGGCTGCCAATGCGAAACACCCTTAGAGCACCAATCACCCTGGCACCCAGGAACGCCGCGCCCCTCGGCTCTCGTGACAATCGGCTCCAAAAAGTTCCGATCCTCGTCGTCGATTCGCTGTCTCACCTGTCGCATGAGAAGACTTCTCGATTGCGAAAGGTGATATCGGAAAACTCGCGACATTGGAATAAAAGGAGCGACCGGTCTCGGTGTCGCGGCCACAATTCATTCAGGCTGGCGAGTTGTGAACGCTCGACCTTGCCATTGAGGCATCTCGAGCGCGGCGAGATCAGCCGGAATTTGATGCACTCTTTCATGATGCGGCGATACACAGCCTCGGCAATGAACTACCCACCGCGATCGGTCCGGATACGCTGGACTGAAAATGGCATTTCTTCTATCAGACGATCAAGAAAGTGCAGCGTATTCCGGGCGTTTCGACGCGGATACGTGTCTCGAGTTGTCACTCGAATGCGCGAACTTCCCAAATGGAATTGCACTCTTGAGCAACTGGCTGAGGAGGCGGGACTTTTGTGGTCAGCATTTCCCCGCCACCTCAGCGCTTTCTTATCAAATTGGGATGCTCCTGCGCGACGCCCCCTGTCGCGGGAGCATCCCATCACGCGGCCGGCCTGGCTGACGTTGCCCAGTTGCCGGGCCAGTTCGAACGTGCCGACCGTGGCGCGAATGACCTTCTGCTCCTGATTCATGGCTGACTCATGGCGGTTCCCGGCACGCACTGACGCTTCGGGCGACGCCTTCCGCGCCACTGCGTGCCAGCACGGCAAACCGACCACAATCAGATTTAGACTATTCCATTACAACGCCTTTCTCCGACGCCATAGCCTGAAGTTCGGCATAAGAGAGCTTGTCCAGTTGGGACCGAATTTCGGCTTCGATCCGATCGGCTTCCGATTGATCGATGATGCATTGAATCTGCGCCTGCTCAACCAGATCGGCCAGTAGATGGAGCGTCGGCGCCTCGAACAGCGCCCGCAGCGGCAACTCGATCGACAGGTGCTGCCGCAGCTGGCTGACTACGCGGGTCGCCAGCAGCGAGTGCCCGCCCAGCTCGAAGAAGTTGTCCTGGCGGCCCACGCCCTCAACGCCCAGCACCTGCTCCCAGATCTGCGCGATCAGCGTTTCCGTTTCGCCCTCCGGCGCCACATACTCGCGGCTCCTCCATTCAGGAGCCCGCAGTGCGCGACGGTCCAGCTTCCCGTTCGGCGTCAGCGGCAGACGGTCGAGCACGACAATCGCCGCGGGGACCATGTAGTCGGGCAGCGTCACGGCGAGCGCGCCGCGCAATGCGGTGGGATTGATGCGCAGCAGTGCGTTGCTGTAGTTCGACAGCTCGTGCGGAACATCTTCCGTGCGGAACGTGCCGTGCGGCGCGGGCGCGGCGGTTGCGGTCTCCGCGAGCCAGAATACCGCTTCGAGGTGGCCGTTCACGCCACTCATGCCGCTCTCGCAACTCATCGCGAAGCGATAGCCGAGCTCCGTGGCGAGTGCATCGAAGGCGTCGACGCCGGGGTCGCTCGCATTGACCGTGATGCGTTGCAGCGTCGCCCGAAGGTCACCGGCAGACGGATTGTCGGATAGGCCGGCGAGCTTGGCCACCAGATCGAGCTCCGGTATCAGCCCCGCATGAGGGATATTCGCGACGCGGATCGCGTCCGGCCGCTGCGTGCCCAGATGTTCGTGCAGCGCGTCCAGCCCCGCGATCTGCGCACCCCACTGCAGCGTCGGCACGTTGCGCAGATCGACGGTGCGAACCGGTGTCTTGCGCAACACCACGTCGTAGCGATAGCGGCTAAGTTCGTTCACGTAGCCGCCGCGCTTGACCTGAATGTCGACGGCTCCGATCGATGCGAAGCGCGCCGGCAGCGACGCGAAGAATTCCGGTGCGAGCAGTAGTTCCTTTTCGGCGGCGAGCGCGCGCTCAACGTCACGCCGGAGTACGTCGATGCCGCTGTGCGGCGCCGTCTTGTGCAATTGCGTCGTGGTGACGAACGCGCGCAGCAGATGCAGGTTGCGCACGTCGCCGATGAAGAGCGCACCACCCGGCATGAGTCGTTCGAGCGCCTGTTCGATCACGTGCAGCAGATACATCGCGCTTGGAAAATACTGGATCACCGAGTTGATGACGATCGTATCGAACGAGCCTTCCGGGAGTCCGTCCCAGCGATGTGCGGGCTGCGTGCGCAACTGCACGCGCTCGCCCCAGTTCGTGCGCGCGACGTGGCGGCTGACGGCCGCAATGGTTTCGCTCGAGAAGTCCGTGGCCCAGTAGGCATCGCATGCGGGTACCAGTTGCGACAGCAAGAGCCCGCTGCCGACGCCAATCTCAAGCACGCGGCGCGGATTCAGTTCGCGGATGCGCTGCACCGTCGCTGTACGCCATGCGCGCATCTCCGGCAGCGGAATAGGCGCACCGGTGTAACTGCTGGTCCAGCCGTCAAAGTTCTCGCCGAACACCGCGTGTTCCGAGTCGTGATAAAGCGACTCGTACATCTGCAGCCACTGCTCGACTTGGGCGATTTCGTGCTCGATGTCGCGTGCACCTTCGCTGTTTGCGGGCACGACGTACGCGACGAGTTGCTGGTCTCCCGGTTGATCCTCGCGCGCGACGACGGCCGCCGTCGCGACGCCCGGTTGTGCGACGAGCGCCGTCTCGATCTCGCCCAGCTCGATGCGGAACCCCCGCAGCTTGACCTGGTCGTCCGCGCGTCCCAGATAGTCCAGCACCCCTTCGGGGCGCCACTTCGCCACGTCCCCCGTGCGGTACATCCGGCTGCCCGGCGCGCCGAACGGGTTCGCCACGAAGCGCTCGGCCGTCAGCTCCGCCCGGCCCAGATAGCCGCGCGCGAGCCCCGCCCCGGCGATATACAGCTCGCCCGCCACCCCCACCGGTACCGGCTGCAGCCGCCCGTCGAGCACGTACACCTGCGTGTTACCGACGGGCCGGCCGATGTGTACCTTGCGGATTGCATCGCCGCGGTTGATTTGCG
>NZ_JAFLRF010000097.1 GCF_017315705.1 Trinickia mobilis
CGCCGGCAACCGTGTCGCTATGCAGCCACGATTTTCTTCCGGTGACGAATGGCCTGATGTCGCGCTCGAGTACGTTATGCCGACTCCCCGATTATGCCGCGTCATGAGTCCACGCACACAACGGTTGGGCGGATCTCTGTTCCCGGTCGCTCGGATTGTCGGCATTATCAGAGAGCCTCCAGGAAGGCGAGCAACGGATCTGGAGGTTTGTAGCGTGTCGGCGCGACGCCGCTCGCCGTGGCGTGCGCGAGCGCGCGTTCCTTGAGTTGCATGTCGGCGTGCAAGTAGATCTGAGTAGTCTCGGAGGACTCGTGACCGAGCCAGAGCGCGATCACGGTTAGGTCGACGCCGTGATGCATCAGGCTCATCGCGGCCGTGTGCCGAAGCGTGTGAGGCGTTATTGATTTTTTCTTCAGCGAGGGGCACGAGAGACGCGCGATTTCGGCGTTGCGCGACACGAGTCGCTGAAGAGCATCGGCACTGAGATGACCCCCGCGCGAACTGGGGAAGACCGGATCACCTGGTTCGCCTGGTTGATACAACAGCCATTCTTTCAGGACGGCAACGACATCCGGTCGCAGCGGAGTGCATCTCATCTTTCTGCCTTTGCCAAGGCAACGGACGTGGGCGCCTGTGCCGAGCATCACATCCTGACGCCGGAGTGTGGTCAATTCGCTGTTGCGCAGACCCGTTTGAACCGCTACAAGAAGCAGCGTTCGGTCGCGGTTGCCGATCCACGTTCGTACGTCAGGCGCCCCTATCAGAGCGGCGGCCTCGCTTTCGGTCAGGAACTCAACAGGGCCGTGCTCGCAGCGTTTAGATGGAATTGCAAGAATGCGCTGACACTGCAGAAACAACGCAGGCTCGCTGACCGCGACGAACCGGAAGAAGGCATGCACGGCGGCAAGCCGCGTGTTGAGTGTCCGCACCGAATTGCCTCTGCCGTGTTCGAGGTGCTGCAGGAATTCCTCGATCAACGACACGTCGAAGTCCTCGATTCGCAGCTTTGACGGCGCGCGCCCGATATGCTTCGTGGCGAACGCTAGCAGCAGCCGGAACGTGTCACGGTAACTTGCCACCGTATGCGAACTCAGACCTTGCTGCTCGAGCAGGCGCTGGGTAAAAAACCGCTGAACGAGGGATGGGAGGCCGGCGGCGCTCACGGCCGTTCTCCCGGACAGTTCTTGTCGAGATAGGCTGCCGCGAGTTCAAGCAACTCAGGAACCGCTTCGATGTACCAGTACGTAAGACCGATGTTGACATGCCCGAGGTAGGCGGCAAGTTTCGGCAATTCCCGACTTACGTCCAGACCGGCGCGATACCACTCGACCAGCCTTCCAGTCGCGAAGCTATGCCGGAAGTCCTGGAGTCGCGGGCCGTAACCATCGCGCCCATCCTCTGTCGCCGGTCGCAGACCGATCGCGCGTGACATTCTGACGAACATGCTTCGCGTAGTGCAGGCCTTCAGCCGATTGCCGCGCTCACTAACCAGGAACGCCTCGCTCAATCGTAAAAGATAGACGTTATCGCGCTTCTGGGCATAGTGTTCGAGTGCCACCCGGGTCGACTCTTGTACAGGAACAAAGCGAGACTTGCCGAACTTCGACTCCCGGATGGAGAGTATCCCGTTAACGAGGTCAACGTCGGACCGGTCGAGTCGAAGCGCTTCGCTTGGCCTGAGGCCCGTCGCTACAAGAAGCCCTATGAGCGTCGAATAGGTCAGTGCTCGCATGCCGGTTCGGGAGCGCAGTTGAGCGGCCCGGGTCATAAGCAGGTCAATTTCCTGCTCAGTGTAAATATGCGGGGCATTGCGCCGTCTGCGGGCAGTCAGGAGTCCAGCTGGAGGAATCTGGTTTCGACTGTCAATGACGTTCATCCATCTGGCGAATCCTCTGACTTGGGAGAGGCGCCGCCCCCAGGTGGCACGTTCGACGAGTACGGGAGTCGTCGCCCAGCGCAGCGCCAGATCGGTGGTAATGAACTCGGCGCCTTCGCGTTCCAGAAGATCAACGAAATGACCGAGTGCCAACGCAGGTTCATAGAATGACGCCCCGAGAGCACGGCGGACCGCCACGTACCGTGCGAGAGAGTCGCGGATCGCAGTCATATTGCACCTCCTGCCATGGGCCATGAGCGCGCGATCCCACGCAGGTCCTCAAACGCGACCTTTGCATAGATCGCGGTACTGTCCTGCGAGCGGTGTCGCAAGACCTCGGCTATTTCCGCGATCGAGGCACCGTGGCGAATCATCGTCGTCGCCAGACCGTGACGGAATAGATGTGCGGCGCCCCGGCACGCGGGGCTGAAACCGGCACGCGCGAAGGCCAGACGAACAATCTTGCCAATCGCCGCCGGTCCGGCCAAACCAACCCGAGGTGCCCATATGCGAAGAAAGACGCGCCGCGATGCGCTCGCTCCGCGACCATCGCGGAGGTATATTGCGATTGCTTCTCCAACCTCCGATGGAAGGGGGACATGCTCGACCATTCTCCCCTTGCCATGAACGACGAGTTCTCCCGAACGCCAGTGAATGTCGTCAAGCTCGATTGCGACGATTTCTCCGGCACGTAGGCCGAGCCGCGCTAGCAACAGCAGGATTGCATAGTCACGGCGACCGCACGGAGTCGACCGGTCTGCAGTTGCAATAAGAGCTTCTTGCTGCTCAGGCGTGAGGAACGTCGGCACAGTTGACTGTCGCCACTTACGAACTGATGGCACTGACTCATACAGGTCTCGTGCCGTATCGCCGCGCAGAAAGAGGAAATGGCAGAACGAACGAAGCGCAACTGCCATCAGCCGCGTGTACTCCGACGACCGCCCTTTGCTGCGGGCAAGAAGGTGATTCCGGATCGTTACCGCGTCAAATGCATCGGGCAATATACTTCCGTCGCCGGCCGCGTGGCTGTCGAGAAAGTCGCGAATGAAAGGCCCGTAGACAAGCAGGGAGTTCTTCGCGAGTCCACGATCCTGCCTCAGATGATCCAGGTATCGGCAATAGATGTGCGCAATCGCGGATTGGCCGCCCAACGTCGGCGAGCGCACGATGGCTTCGGCGCGCAGATAGGCGAGGAACTGCCGTAATGTGGCACGCTCGCGCTGGACGCGGTCTCGTGGGGCGTCGATCAGGCGCGTCATAAAACGAGTCGCGGCAGACTCGTCGAGATCAATCAGGTCGATGTTCCTGCTCTTCATCCACCCAGAGAACGTACACAGGGCTCTTCGTTTCTTGCGAAGCGTTACCTCGGAATAGTGTGCCGCGCGTAGACGATCAAGAAATGCATCAATGTGATGGGCCGGCAGCCCGCCGGATTCGCTGACTGTGCGTGTCGCCTTCATTTGATCTCTCCTGGCCAGCGAGATAGCCAGCCTGAGAAATCATACGGTTATGCCGACACAGCAATCACGAAAGACCATACCCACCGTCACGCGCATGCATGACGCGGCATAATCGGGGAATCGGCATAATTGGCTGGAAAATCAGATTCGTCCTTGGGCCATCCGTCGCGTAGCGGCTCAGGTAAGGCCATTGGTTTCGGCAATAGCTGATCGCCTTGCCCAGCAGGCTCTC
>NZ_JAFLRF010000098.1 GCF_017315705.1 Trinickia mobilis
AGCGCCCTCGTCGGGACGAACGACGTGACGCTGAACGCGGCGCGTGACGTGAAGATCACGACGTCGCAGGATACGGCCGGGTCGTCGACCTATTACAACAAGCAGGAATCGGGATTGCTCTCAGGCGGCGGTCTTGCTGGCACGGTCGGCTCGCGCTCGCTCGCGCAACAAGGCCAGTCGAGCATGATCACGAACCACGCAAGCGTGGTGGGTTCGTCTCAAGGTAGCGTGTCGATCGGCGCGGGTCAGGATGTGACGCTGACGGGAGCGCAGGTCGTGGCCGCTCAGGACATCGGCATCGCCGGGCGCAATGTGACGGTGAATGCGGCCACCGATACCTACGACGAGCGCATCATCCAGCAGACGAAGCAGTCCGGCTTGACGGTGGGTATCGGCGGCGGCCTGGTTGGCCTCGGGCAGGCGATGGGCAGCGTCGTGAAGGTGGGGACGGATTCGGGCGATGCGCGGCTCGCAGCGGTGCAGGGTGTCGCCGCAGCGGAGATGGCTTACCAGAACCGGGGGGCGATCCAAGGCACGGCAAGCGCGATCTCGAACGGACAAAACCCGGTGGCTGCGGCGGGCGTGCAGTTGCAGGTGGGCGTGGGATCGAGCCATAGCCGCAGCGAATCCAGTACCTCGGCGCAGATCGCGAAGGGCGCCTCGATCATCGGTAACGGCAATGTCGCGATTGTGGCAACCGGCAGCGGTCAGGACGGCGCGGGGGACCTCAAGATGGCGGGCGCAAACGTGCTGGGCCGGGACGTGACGCTCGCGGCGAATCGCGATGTGGTGCTGGAGGGCGCGCGCAGCACGGAATCGACCCACAGTTCGAACCGTGCTGGCGGTTGGTCGGCGGGGGCGGCGATCGGGACCTCGGGCCTCTCGGTGTCCGCGAGCGGATATGCCGGGCACGGCCAGGGCGACGGCGACAGCGTGACGCACACGAATACGACAGTGGCGGCGGGCAAGGAACTGACGATCTACTCTGGGCGCGATACGACGCTCACCGGCGCACAGGCGTCGGGCGACACGGTAAAGGCTGACGTGGGTCGGGACCTGACGATGACGAGCGTGCAGGACACGTCGACTTATTCGAGCAATCAACATAACGTCGGCGCTGGCTTGAGCATGGGGATCGGCCCGATGAGTTGGGTGGTCGCGCCGGCGTTGGCGATCGGCCATACCGGAATCGACGCGGACTACGCCTCGGCGAACCGTCAGACCGCATTGACGGCCGGCCCGGGCGGCTTCGACGTGAATGTGCAGGGGCATACGCAATTGAACGGCGCGATGGTCGCGAGCGCGGCACCGGCGGAGGCAAACACCTTGACGACGGGTAGCTTCGGCTTCTCGGACGTGCAGAACACGATGTCGTATTCGGCCTCATCGGAAGGGTTCTCGCAGGGGGGGGCCAAGCTTTGCGCAGACGGGCGATAGCGCGAGCGGCACGACGCACGCGGCGGTGAGTCCGGCGACCATCACGGTGAAGTCCGATCAGGAGACGGGACAGGACAGCACGGCGGGGTTGTCGCGCGATACGGTGAACGCGAACCAGACGGTCGAGAACACGTTCAATCTGCAGAAGGTGCAGAACGATCTGGCGTTTGGTCAGGCCTTCGGCAAGGTGGCGACGTTTGCGGTTGCGGAAGCGGCGGGCAAGCTGGCCGACAGCAGTCCGGAGATGAAGGCGCTGTTCGGCGAGGGCGGTGCTGGCCGGGATGCGATGCACGCGGCGGTTGCTGCGATCGGGGCGGCGCTGTCGGGCGGAAACGTTGCGGGAGCGGCGGCGGGTTCGTTGGCTGGGGATGTGCTGCAATCGCTGGCGCAGCCGATTATCGATCAGGCGGCGGAGCAGTTGCCGGTTGAGGCGCAGCCGGCGGCACGCAATGCGTTGAACGAGGTGGTGGCGACAGCAGGGGGGTATGCGGCCGGGGCGTTGGCCGGAGGGGGTGGGCAGGGGGCGCTGGCTGGCGCGGGGGCGGGGATTAACAACGAGCGGTTCAATCGGCAGTTGCATCCGGAGGAATACGCGCGAGCGAAAAAGGACGCGAAGATCGTTGCAGAAAAACTCGGCATTAGCGTGCAGGATGCCGAAGGCCGGATCGTTGCGGAGATTCTGAGGAATTCGGATAAGCAGACGGCGGAAGCGTCGGGCGGCAAGCACGATTACGAAATCCGGAGCATCGTGGGTTGTCAGAACCTGAACTGCGACGGCTACAAGAATGATCCGCAGTATGCGAATCACGACTTCAATAGCCAGTACATTGCACGGAATCAAAGTGCGTATGACTTGGGGCAGAAACAGATCAGCACAGGGCTAACGTATGACGGGCTGGTCGCGTCGAACTACGACAAAGACCCGCTTGGAAACACAATTGCACGAGCCGGCGGCAGCTTGCTGGCGGGTTCAGTTGCGGGTGGGCTGGTTGCTGCCTGGGGCGTTGGCACCGCCTTTACTTACGCCGGCGACGCATTTAGTTACCAATACAAGTTGTCGCCGGATCAACCGAGCTATAAGAACACGGCAATTGCGGGCGGGGTCGCGGCGGGAATGTCGCCGTTGCTGTTGCCATTGGATGCATTAGGCAGCGCAAGCGCCGGCAAAATTGCCGTTGGGATCTATGACTCGCTGGTCGGTGGGGTCGGCGCGTTCGGCACGACCGCGATGACCAATCCAAGTGGCAGCCCGAATTTGTCGGCAGGTATTGGTACGGCTAGTGCGCTGTTTGGTATGGGAGGTAAAACCATCTTGCCAGGTCCTATAGGGAACGCATTTGATATATGGATGCAAATACTTCCAGGTCCAGCGCAAGCTGTAATTGAGCAGAACAACAAGAAAGGAAAATAACGTGGTCACAACCTCTATGAAGCGAAAAGCTCTATATCGTAAATTTTTGGTTGGCTACTTATGCTTACTTGCTGTTCCGCTAATGATTATGGCGATTTCTCTCCATAAAGGTGCGGGTTTGGCTGGGCTTGTCCCTGGGATACCGATTTATTTAGTTCTGTTAGGTGGTGCCACGTACCAATTCATCAAGGAGCTACGCACCTTGAAGCGAGAGGAACAAAAGAGCGAAGAGCAGTAACGACAAACCCGGCGTTCGGTTCAACCGGCAGTTGCATCCCGAGGAAAAGACGCTTGCGAAGCAGTTGGTGGACAAGAGCGACGGTAAGTACACGCCAGCGCAGATCGAAGAGCAGATGCGCATCATGGGCGTGTCCGTGAACGGCCAGCAGCAATGGGCCAGGAAACAGCAGGGTCTATGACTCCTCCTGCAAATTCGAACGGGCAGAAGATGTGATTAGATGGCTACGTAAGCCAGCTTGTGGCGTCGCAGCTCGGCTTGGAACTCGCATTTTCGAAGCCTGGAAAGAATTCGAAACGGCACCAGTATTATTTTTAGGATAACGATTCAAAGAATTTTGTGAAAACGTACCGCACACTAAGAAACATACCGAGGACATGGATTCTCACCGGGGTAGCGACAATGCCGATCGGCGCGTTGGCGCAAGCCATTCCGCCCCGGCCGGAAGTCGC
>NZ_JAFLRF010000099.1 GCF_017315705.1 Trinickia mobilis
TCAATGACGGCGGGGCGGGAAAGCTGCGCCAAGGCGTTGCTCCATTCGGCATCGACCGACTGGAAATTCCGCTCCTTCACGTGCCCGTATCCACGGATCTTTTCGGCCATCGACGCCACGCGCAACACCGTCTGCAGGTTGCTTGCATTCCCGTGGCGGAGGATCTCGTCGACGCTCTGCTCATAGCGGGTGATCAAGCCCCGCTCCATCTTGCGCTCCGCCGTATAGCCCAATACATCGAACGGCGTGCCGCGAAGGAACTTCAGTTTGGCGAGCGCTCTGAACACCGGGAGAATCCACGCGCCATATTCCTTCTTGTACGGCTCGCCAGTCAGCTCGTCCTTGCCCGACAGCAACGGTGGCGCAAGATTGAATGCAATCCGGAAGCCACCTTCGAACTGCTGCTTCAGGCTCTCGACGAATTCCGGTGACGAATGCAGTCTCGCCACTTCGTACTCGTCCTTGTAGGCAAGCAACTTAAAGTACGCGCTCGCGACCGCGCGCGTCACGGCATCGTGCTTCGGCGTCACGCCCCGCTCCCACTCCCGGACCCGGCTCACCAGCGATCGGTAGCGTTGCGCATAGGCGGCGCTCTGGTATCCAGTCAGGAATACGCCACGGCGTTCGATCATCTCGTCAAGCGTCTCCGAGATCCGCAGCGATTCGCGCGCCGGCTTGACCGCGAGCGCCTTTTCCGCCGCCGCGGGCGAAAGCGCTACCCGGCGACCCCACAGAAACGCCTCCTGGTTCGAAGTCACCGCCGCACCATTGAGTTCAATCGCCGCGTTGATCGCGTCCGCGCTGATCGGAATCAGGCCGCGCTGGTACGCGTAGCCCAGCATGAACATGTTCCCGGCAATGGTGTCGCCGAAGAGGTTGAGCGCGTACTTCGTCGCGTCGACGAATTCGACGTGATTCTCACCCACAGCCTCGGCAATGCCCGCGCGCAAGTCCGACGCCGGGAACTCGAGATCCGGATGCCGCGTGAACTCGCCCGTCATGACCTCGTGCGTGTTGACCAGCATACGAGTCGTGCCCCGGCGGGTAGTCGCGAGCGTCTTGCGGCTTGCCGCCACCACCATGTCACACCCGAGCACGACATCCACGCCCCCCGCCGCGATTCGGATCGCCTTGATCGCCGCCGGGCTCTTGCCGAAGCGCATATGCGACCACACCGAACCCCCTTTCTGCGCCATGCCGGCCATATCGAGGATGCCGCACCCCTTGCCCTCCAGGTGCGCGGCCATGCCGAGAATCGCGCCGATCGTCACCACGCCGGTTCCGCCGACTCCGGTCACGATCATCGAAAACACCCGCTCCTCCAGCGACGGCAGCTCCGGCTCGGTCAACGCAGGAAACACCGTCACATCAGGCTTGAACGTGCCCGATTTCCTCAAGTTCCCGCCGTGCACCGTCACAAAACTCGGACAAAAACCGTTGTTGCACGAATAGTCCTTGTTGCACGACGACTGATCGATCTCCCGCTTGCGTCCGAATTCGGTCTCGAGCGGCACCAGCGACACGCAATTGGATTTCACGCCACAATCGCCGCATCCCTCGCACACGAGATCATTGATCACCAGACGCTTTGCCGGATCCGGAAACTGCTTGCGCTTGCGGCGCCGGCGCTTTTCGGCGGCACACGTCTGATCGTAGACGAGCACGGTCGCGCCCGGGATCTCGCGCAGCTCCTCCTGCACCTTCTGGAGCTCCGAGCGGTGATGAATGGTCACGCCCGGCGCCCAGCCAGCATCCGCCGGATATTTCGACGGATCGTCCGAGACGACCGCAATGCGGCGAATTCCTTCAGCGTGCACCTGCGTGGTGACCGTCATCGGACTCAACTGACCGTCGTGACGCTGCCCCCCCGTCATCGCAACCGCATCGTTATAAAGAATCTTGAAGGTGATGTTGGTCTTCGCGGCAATTGCGGCTCGGATGGCGAGCAGCCCCGAGTGGAAATACGTGCCGTCGCCCATGTTCTGGAACATGTGCGCACGCTTGGAAAACGGCGCCTCGCCTACCCAGGTCATGCCTTCTGCGCCCATTTGGGTATAGCCAAGGGTATTGCGGTCCATCGTTTGCGCCATCCAACCGCATCCGATGCCGGCATATCCCTTGCTGCCCTGCGGGATCACCGTCGACGAATTGTGCGGACATCCGCTGCAGAAGTAGAAGCTGCGCTGCATCGCCTCGGGAGCGAACACGACATTGCTCAACTCGCTCAGGAACGACACCCGCTCGGCGACCCGGTTCCCCTCGGCGAGAGGCTCAATGCGCTCTCCGAGCGCGATGGCGACCTGCACCGAGTTCAGTGACATCTCCACCGGAAACAACTTTTTGCCATGCTCGTCGAACTTGCCGATCACCGCGGGCGCGTTCGGCACGTGATAAAGGATGTCCTTGATCTGCGACTCGAGCAGGCTGCGCTTTTCCTCCACCACCATCAACAGACCCAGCCCGTTGGCGAATTCCCGGAGTCCTTCGGGCTCGAGCGGCCAGGTGCACGCGACCTTGTAGATCGCCACGCCCATGGACTCCAGCTCCGCCTCGGTGAGGTTCAGATCGTCGATGGCCTGCAGCACGTCGAGATAGCTCTTGCCGTGCGTGACGATGCCGATGCGCGGATTGGCTTTGCCGAGCACGACCTTGTCGAGCCGATTGGCACGGACGAAAGCGCGCACCGCGTCCAGCTTGTAGTTGTGCAGCCGGTATTCCTGCTCCTGCGGCGTGTCCGGCTGTCGCAGATTCAATCCACCCGACGGCATTTCCACCTCATCGGGCAAGACAGCATTCACGCGCTCCAGATCCACTTCAATGGCCGCTGAAGCGTCCGCCGTGTCTTTCACACACTTCAGACCGACCCAGCATCCCGAATAGCGCGACAACGCCCAACCATACAAGCCGTAGTCCAGGACTTCCTGCACCCCGCTCGGGCTGAGAATCGGAATCGCCGCGTCGACCAGCGCGAATTCGGACTGATGGCACGTCGACGACGACTCACACGTGTGGTCATCGCCCATCAACACGAGAACCCCACCGTGCTTCGAACTGCCCGCGAGATTGGCGTGCCGGAAAGCATCGCCGCTCCGATCGACCCCCGGACCTTTGCCGTACCAGATCGAAAACACCCCGTCGTACTTACCTTCTCCGCCGATTTCCGCCTGTTGTGTGCCCCACACGGCAGTTGCCGCCAGATCTTCATTCACCCCCGGCACGAATACGATGTCGGCCTCGGCGAGGAATTGCTTCGCCTTGCCCAGCTCCGAGTCATAGGTGCCCAGCGGCGAGCCGCGATACCCCGATATATAGCCGGCAGTATGCAGCCCCTTGGCTGTGTCGCGGCGATGTTGCATCAGCGGCAACCGGACAAGTGCCTGGATGCCGGTGAGGAAGATCCGTCCAGCGTCGAGCGCATACTTGTCGTCGAGGGTAACTTTACGTAGTGTCACGTTCACTCCTTTGCTCCAGCGTAAGCTCCTGCA